>JAFECE010000009.1 GCA_018242295.1 Pseudomonadota bacterium | reverse complement strand
GTCGACATTGACTACAAAGTGGAAGCGATTGGATCGATGGGCAGTTCCGATGCGGACCACAGCGAGATGAAGATGGATGACTCCGAGATGAAGCACGATCACATGCAATAACGATCGCGCTTTAAAGACGCGAAGATGATTGACGTCTAGGGAGAGCGGTCTTACGGTTTTGCTATGGGGTGGAATAATTGGGCAGCGAGACGTTCCATGATCTCGGCGGCGTTTGCGCTGCTGGGAATCGTGAACTTTGCTGCGCTTCTTCCGAACCATCTTATTTCCGAGCTGAGGCACTTTCTCTTTGTCGCGGATTTCGGCAGTTTCGCCGATGTCATCTGCGAGAGCGGCAAATCCCGCTCTGAGCAGCCGGACGGCAAAACATCGAATTGTCCCTTCTGCAAAGGCCTCGCCGCGTTTCAGCTTGCAATCACCGCAGCCTCGCCAACGGTCAATCCGCTATCCTCGCTTGGTCAGAAGATCGATGCGAGCGAAGCAGCACTCCTTTCCCTCGTCTATCTCGTAAAAGCGCGCAGTCGCGGTCCGCCGTCGCGCGCCTGATGACGATTTTGGATCGTCCGCTTCTGCGGATGATCCGCCATATCTCAATCAAATCATCCAAGAGCTGACCAAACGGCGTCCCATTCGTGCGCGCCGATCGCGGTCATGTGGGGAAATGCATTATGTATCGCACACGGCGAACTCAGCTGCTTGGCGCAGCTGCGACGACTGTCATTGCCTTAGGCCTTCAAAGCAGAGCGGTGGTGGCGCAAGAAACTTCAAGCCAACCTTTGCCACCCGTCGTGGTTCAACAGGACCGCGAAAGCCAAGCTCCGAAAAAAGCAGCTAAGAAGAAAATCCAGTCTTCCGCACCTTCGAACGCGGATTTCGAAAATACCGTACCGACAGCTCCGCCATCCACGCCACTGGACGCACCTCCGGCATCCGCGACCGCCGGCGTTGGAGCGAAGGGGCTTGCTGTCCCCCTCACGACCACCCGTCTTTCCGGACAGGCAATCCAATCGCAGCGGCCCAATACGAGCGACACGGCGCAACTTCTTACCCAAGTGCCGGGCGTCAGCGTCTACTCATCCGGTGGAATTTCGAGCCTACCGGCGATCAATGGCCTCAACGGCGACAGGGTCAAGGTTTTGGTCAACGGCATGGTCATCTCGCCAGCCTGCACCAATCAAATGAATCCGCCGCTGTCGTACATCGACCCATCGCAAGTGGCCACCGCGGACGTGATCGCGGGCGTGACACCTGTCAGCAAAGGCGGCGACAGCCTTGGTGGGACGATCAACGTCGAGTCACGCCCGCCGCAGTTTGCCGATCTCGCTGAAGGCGTCCGGACGTCGGGCAGCATCTCTGCATTCTACCGCAGCAACGGGGACGGCATCACGACATCAGCACATGCGGAGGCTGCAACGCAGAACTTCAGCCTTGGGTATACGGGTGCGTGGGCGAAGGCTGATGATTATGCGCGGGGGGACGATGGCCCTATCGTCCGGTCAACTCTCTATCAAGCCTACAATCATGCCTTGTCGTTGGGAATTCGGAACGGCGCCGACCTGTTCACCTTCCAAGGCGTCTATGCCTCGGTTCCCTACCAGGGGTTCGTCAACCAGCGCATGGATATGGTCGATAACGATGCGTGGCTTTTCAACACTCGCTACCTGACTCATTTCGATTGGGGCACGCTCGACTTTCGCGCCTACTATCATCAGACGAAGCATCGGATGGATATGTTGGCAGACAAGTCTGGCGCGATGCCAATGAGCGTCGACGGAACGGACGCGGGTTATTCAGTAAAAGCCGAAGTACCTTTGACGACTGTGGATGTCCTGCGCATCGGCAACGAGTTCCATCGCCAAACGCTGAACGACTGGTGGCCGCCGGTCGCAGGCATGGATCCAATGATGGGGCCGGACACGTTTGTCGATATCAATCACGGCACCCGCCAGCGCCTCGGAACCTTTGCGGAGTGGGAACACCGTTGGGACCACGCGTGGAGCACGCTGATCGGAGTCCGCAATGACATGGTGTGGATGGATACCGGCGACGTGACTGGATACAGCTCGATGTACGCAGCTGACGCGACGGCATTCAACGCGCGGAGCCATGCGCGCACCGACGCCAACTTCGATGTTACGGCCCTCACCCGCTATGAACCGTCGGCCAACGAGACATACGAAATCGGCTATGCCCGCAAAACCCGCTCGCCCAATCTCTACGAACGGTACGCCTGGAGCACGGGAGCCATGGCATCCGATATGATCGGCTGGTACGGCGATGCCAACGGCTACGTCGGTAATCTCGATCTCAAACCCGAGATTGGCAATACGGTCAGCTTCACGGCTGGCTGGCATGACAGCGCGCGCCGCGCGTGGGAGATCAAGGTCACGCCCTACTACACCTACGTGCGGGACTACATCGATGCCAACTTCCTAAAGTCGCAGTCCAGTATGGGCGGCGGCATGGACATGGGCGGTATGGGTCCGATGGCCATGCCGTCGACCGAGTTCGTGACCCTTCAGTTTGCCAACCATGCCGCGCAGCTTTACGGCGTCAACGTTTCCGGAAGTCTCAATCTTTGGGAAAGCCCCGTATACGGCCAGTTCGGCCTCGCCGGCATCATCGGCTATGTCAACGGCGAGAACCTCGATACCGGTGACACGCTGTATCACATGATGCCGCTCAACGCGCAGCTGACGCTCAGCCATCAGCTCGGCAACTGGTCGAATGCAGTGCAGCTGACGCTCGTCAAAGACAAAAATGACGTCAACGCGTTGCGTCACGAGCCGACGACGCCAGGCTACGCGCTCGTCGATTTGCGATCCAGCTATCAATGGCAGAACGTGCGCTTTGACTTCGGTGTCGCGAACCTATTTGACAAGCTCTATTACCCGCCCCTCGGCGGTGTCGACTGGGCCGACTATGCGGCTGCGGGGCAGATCGGTCTGATCTCGCCCGCTCCCGGCCAAGGACGTTCGTTCAATGCGGGCGTGACGGTGAGCTTCTAAGTCTGGAGGTGGTGCGTAGCCGGCGATGGGATTCGTCGGCTACGCAATCCTTTTTTTCAAAACCTATCTGGGGACCCTGGCATCAACCGGGTACGCTGAATTGGGAAGCTGCACTTTAACAGATCCCCATACTAGCCCTTGTAATGACAATTGACATCGATCTGATGTGCGCTGCCCGTCGATCCGAAGGTAAGTCGACGCGTCCGCCCAAATCGCATGCAGCCGCGCAATTCTTATGCAATGAGGAAATTCCATTGTCCCGCGCTTGGCACACTTTTGCCTATCTATTCGCGCATTACGCGCGCGCGGACAAAATCGGGATCAACGATCCAAAGCAAACGAACCAATCGTTCGAGCGAGAACCGCTTCTGGCAAAAGCAATGCGAGCATGAACGCCGCGGCGCAACGCGTCAGCCACCCCAAAGAGTTCGCGCGCGATGCGCCTATGCGGCGGACAAAGATTGTATGGAAGTGCGGACCGCAGAGACGAATAAGCCGTATAGAAACTAAACTGCACGGTGATAATTTCGGCCAACATTGGGTCTCATGTAGCTGCCGTAGGGCGGATACTCGACATTTATTGGGGGAAACATGCAATCTTCGAAGGCACCGCCTATCGTCAACGATGCCGCCGAAATCACGAGCGAAGCCGCAACGCACGGAACGGGCAATTGGCTGGCGGTTCTGATTTCGGGATTGGCGCTGACCGGATCTGTCGTATCCTTGTGGGAGACCACGCTGAGACAGCCTGAAATCAAGCTCTATGTTTCTGAAAACATTCAATATACACGCGATCCCTATGGCCCTTTTGAGGGCCTAGCCGTACCCGTTACCATAACCAACAGCGGAGCGCGCGATGGCGCCGTTCTCTCGCTTCAACTTGAAGCGAAGAACCCGGCCACCGGCCAAATAGAAAAATTCAAGAGCAGCTATGTGGCTGACGCCCAGTATTTCGGAAGCCGGGATGACGTTGCGGAGCGCCTGAAGCGTCCGAAAGTTCCATTTGCCCCGATCTCCGTGTCGGGCCGTAGCGCCTTCACCGGCACGATATTATTTTATCGTCCGGGCTCGAGCGGGAAAAATCTCATTGAACCCGCCTCAAAACTCGACATGACGGTTTCCGTCACACTACCCGCCCCGGCCGGATGGCTAGACAAAGCCCTAGCTACTGACCCACCAGCTGTCACCATCAAAGCTGACGTGCCGACATTCTTCCCTGGCGCCCTGCTGAGCGGAGACAACGCGCCCCTGCAAGTAACATCAGGCGCGTTCTAAAGCTGGACGCGGCAAACGATTTTCGGTCACAAGCACGCGGTGTGGCTGGACAGTGTTTATGCACGTGACGACCGGCTTTGATTCCCCCTGTCCGAACATGATGTTGCTTCTTGCCGTTGCCAGAGAATGAACGGTTTTTCCAGGACGGTTTCGCCGTTCGACGCTTGCTCTATCGGATACGCGGCCAAAGAGTTTTCGTTTGAGCCTCTATGGAGCGCATTGAATGCCGGCCCGGAAACTGGCAATCTCGCCATGAGCGAAGGGGCGAAGATATCGCTCACTGCACTGCAGAAAATCATACTTCCAAATTCTGGACTTGCTTGCTCCGCCCTGTGAACTCCGAGCATTCACCTGCGCGAAAGGCACGAAAAATTCAGAACAATTTTTTGGGGAGGTGATTACATGGCTGATTCCGCTCTGGGTATTTTGCAACGTGAGGGTGAGCTCCGTGGCGCTTCGGGGCATGTTCCCGACACCCAAGACTTTGACGAACATGTGCGCTTCTACCAAAGCGCGCTGCGGATTGTGAGAATGTTCCTAGCGTTCATGGTGGCACTCCTGCTGGGAATGTATTTCTTTCTCGTCAGATGAACTTCGATGGGAATGCGTCCCAAAGCGTCCAGAGCAAAAAACACCATCGCTTTCTGAAGGATCTGACGCTAGCGGGCCACCACTCAAAACCAGGGGCGGTGGCGGAAGCAGAAACCACCGGCCCCTTCTTCTTGTCGTGTCACTCGCTCTCCAGAGAGCCCTTGATCCGAACCAGGTTCGTCAGAAGAGCGTCGAAGCCCTGGGCACCGGCGCCCGTATGAAGGTCGATGCGCCCGACCTTCTCGACGAGCTTTTCGAGTGCTTCAAGTTCCTTGAGGCGGAGAAGCAGCGGATTGTTTTCCATCAATTTCGACGTGTTGAGCAATGAACGGGTCGACGCCGTTTCCTCCTGACGACGGATCAAGTTCGCCTTCGCCACACGTTCGGCCTCAACGACCTTGTTCAAGAGTTCGCGCACGTCGCCCGGCAGGATCACGTCCTTGACGCCGATTTCGCCGACCTCAGCACCGAGCTGTCTCGCCCGCTCGGATACGAACGTTCGCACCTCGTTGTCGATCGTGTCGCGCGCCGCCAAAATTTCATCGAGCGTACGCGCCGCAACGGCTTCGCGTATGGCGAATTGAATCATCCGGTAGAGCGTGCCGTTCACATCACTCGTCGACAGCACCGATTTCTCAGCGTCGACGACCTTGACGAATGCCGTCAACGTCACGCGAATGCCAATCCGATCCTTGGTCAGGATTTCCTGCGCCGTTACTTCGAGCGGTTGCGGGCGCAGATCGGCCTTGACGATTTTGACCGTGCGGCCAACCGTCCAGAATGCATGACGCCCAGGCGCCAGCCGCTCCTCAAGCTTGCCGTCGACCATGAGCAGGCCAGCCTCATACGCCTCGACGACCGCCGAGGTGATGACCGACGTGCGGGCAAGATCGAGCTTGTCCTGATGGCGCTTCGACACCCTGATGTCACTGCTCGTGTTGATCGTTTCAACATCGACACGCGTGACCGTCTTCCAGAACGCCCGCGTGGTGTTGGGAAGAACCAGGTGTTTCGGCTCGCCGTCGAACGAGACGATGGCGACCTCCGAAGACGCGGGCTGGACGATGGCGAAATGTTCTTCCGCAAGCTCCGGATGGGTCTTCCTGAGCAGCAGCGCCTTTTCGGCCGGGATTTCCGCGCGCACGACCTTCACCACTTCAGCGGAGAGCCGGCGGTTCCAATCGAAAGCCCTGTGCCGGCCCGGCTCGAGTAGCCGCTCGAAGCGGCCGTCGCGGGACAAAAAGGCTCGCTCATCGTCCTTGACCGTAAACTCAGAAAATAGTCCTGCGCGCTGCACTGAAAATACTCCTGGGCCCTTCTTGACCTTCTATTCTTTTGCTTTGTTCAGCGATCGTTTCGTTCGCAATGATCGAAAAAGGTAACCGGCCGTGTCTTCACAGCAAGAGCGCGGGCTCCGGCTTCAGTCGTCTCGCTTCGCCCTTTCGTTCGGGTTGCGGCCGCGAGCATCCTTACGGATGACCTCGCGCCGGTGCCCGGCGGCAGAGCGGTGCGTGGCGACGGTATCTGCCGGAAGCGCAGAACGTCCCACCGCTTGCCCTCCAAATCCGGTTGCCCGGATGTGAAGAGCGGAAGTCATGGCCGGTTCCCATCAAGCAGTTTCCGATTGGCATTCGGATTGCGAAGCGGGAATCGAACCCGCGACAGCAGGATAACAGTCCTGTGCTCTACCCCTGAGCTAGTCGCTGTGTGAGTATGAAGGAATCGAACCCCCGTCCTCCCGCCTAAGCGGGTGCTCTACCGCTGAGCTAATACCCGGTCTCATCGAACGCGGAACACACACTCCGCAATGCGGCGCGCGCCAGCCAGGCTTGGAAAACCGGGACATCTGCATTCGGCAAGGAGTGTGCATAAGCCGCGAAATTCGGGCGGAATTGAAGCCGCCGGTGCCCCGGAGAAAAAATGTTTCGAACCAGCAGGGTTCGTATTCTTTAGTCCGTAGACTGTTCGACGGTGTTGCGGTTTACCGGATTGATCCGATAGAACGCGGTCTACAACGGACGGCACAAAATTGCTTATAATGTGCCCGTCGGGAGAAGCGTTACGGGGTAGACCATGGCGGACGGCGGGACCGGGGTCGGGCGCACGGCACTTAGGTTTGTAGCTATATTCGCTATTCTGCTAATTGCCGCCGGGAGCGGCGGTTTTGCTTTTTGGCTGCACGCGACCGGGGAGCCTCCTCCGCCCCTCGCAATCAGCCCGATCGAAGGAGACATCGCAACCATAGGTGCGTCGAGCGTCACATACGTTCCCGGCATCGGTCCGCGAACCTACGGTGATTGCACACGCATACTCTCTCTTGACGGCGGTGGCGTCAGAGGCCTCGTCCCTGCACTCATTCTAGCCGAGATCGAGCGGCGGACGGGACAGCCGATCTCGAGATCTTTCGACCTGATCGTCGGCACCTCGACGGGTTCGATCCTCGCGCTTGGCCTGACGCGCCCGAGCAATGTGGACGCGCATAAGCCCGCGCTCAGTGCCGACGATCTCGTCAAGCTCTACCGCGGTCAGGCTGGGCGAATATTTCCATCTTCTCTTGGCCCGTTCCGCAATCTGAGGCGCATCTTCCGGCCAAAATTCGACCCGAGCGACGTGGAAGTCCTCTTCCGATCCTACTTCGAAGACGTGCGCCTGCAGGAGGCACTGACCAACGTCGCCGTGCCCGCCTACGACATCGAGGCCAACAACCGGGTGTGGTTTGTGAGCTGGGGCGGCCAGGGTCGCTTCTATATGCGCGACATCGTGCGTGGCGCGACCGCGGCGCCGACGTTCTTCCCTCCGGCCCATATCGCCTATCGCACGCCCAACAAGACGATAGAATATCTCTCGCTGGTAGACGGTGCGCTCTTCGCGAATAATCCGTCGCTGGATGCCCTGGCCTATGGCCAAGTCATACGGTCTGATAAGCCTATGCTGCTCGTATCGATCGGGACCGGACGCTCGACGCGGAAATACACATTCAATGAGGCATGGGGCTGGGGTGTGCTCGGCTGGATGGACCCGCTCCTCGACATCGCATTCTCTGATCCCGCCATCGACGGCATCGTCGAGAAAAAGCTTGAAGGGCACGGCGATTACTATCGTGTGCAGGTTGATCTCGGTGCGCCGCCAATCGAGCTAGACGATTCGTCGCCTGACGCCCTCGCACGTCTCGAGGCGCGAACACGCGACTTCATTGCGGAGCATCGCGATGCGATCGATGGGATCGTCACTCAACTGACATTACCGCGTGCGACCGAATGCGGGCCCACCATCGGTGCCGACTATGAGCGGCCCGACGGACCACGCGAGCGCGATCTTAAGCCCGCGCGGTAATGGCAATCGATATCTCAGAGAAGAGGCCACCAGGAAAAGCGATGTCGCGCTATACTTGGCGCATGTCGCCCCTCAGCGAGTTGCCGGAGTCAACGTTTTCGCGTGCCAACCTCATCTGGATAGACTTCTTGCGGGGCAAAAAGCGACATCCGCGATCGCATATTTCGCGTCCTTCAGCGGACACCGCAACATCTCAGCCACAATCCATCGATATCGCAGCTCCTGCAAACTCGAACCAAGGATTGCACATGCGAATTATGACTTTGGTGGTCTTTATGACAGCGCTTGCTGGATTGGCTGGGGGTGTCGAAGCTCAGACGATGCGTTTCGATGACCGTGGCTTCAGCTTTAAATTTGGCGGGGATGATCGGCGCGGAGACGTCGAAGGCAAACGTGCAAGCTGCGAGCTCTATGCCCGTATCGCGTCGGTCCAGTCGGATGCAAACATCCGATACCGGTGCGGCTTCCGTGGGCCTCAGTGGACCACGGATATGGCACCTCACTTTCGCTGGTGCCGCTGGGCGCCGCGTTCCGATCTAGCTCGCGACCAGCTGTTCCGCTCTCAGCAGCTGCAGGATTGCTTTAATCGGCTCGGCGACTTCGACGACCGTCGTTAATAGCCGGCCCAAGAATTTGATACGGGGCGACCTTTTATTCCTTGCTCGGCGCGATGTCCTTTCGCGCCGAGTTCTCGTTCGCGGAGAGGCCTTTTCGCGCCTGACCCGAAGCGAACGTCAGTCATCCAAGGCTCGCTACTCCGGACCACATGTCGGGATCACGACCGCTGGTTCCGGGAAGATGAAACGCAGGCTCTCAGGCAATCTTTTGAATTGTTCCTGAGTGCATTTCACCCAGAAACTCTCGGACGATTTCTTCAGTTTAGCGGGACCGGATTTGTGCCTGCGGTCGGGTCAACGACCGCGAGCCGCGCGATATCTGCAAATTTCTCCTTCTCGACTCCAATATCGGCGATCGTCGCGGAGATACCTATCTCTGATCTCAATTGGAGGATCCAGTCGTTGATGGCCCGAACAGCGGACGCCCCGGATGACTTGCCATCGATCCACCCGATGTAAGCGGCCAGCCGTTGCATTTTATCACCGATGTTCGGAGCGTTGAATGCAAGGACATGGGGCATGACGACTCCGTTGGTCAGCCCGTTATGGACGCCGTAGATTGCGCCAATGGGGTGACTGACCGAGTGAACTGCGCCGAGGTCTTTCTGAAAGGCCGTTGCCGCCATTGCTGCAGCCGGCAGCCTCTGCCCACGGGCTTCGATATCGTCTCCAGCGGAACGGCGCGGGGCAAATAATCTTTGAGTTTTGCAGCTGGCGCGCGAGATGCAGCTTTCACTTCGCGAATGGAGCTTTTCAGCAATTGCTGAGAGGGCAGTGATTTCGGGTGATTGAAGTTAGATCGAAAGGCTTGTGCTACTGAGCCCGCTGTGGCACTCGAACCGCGCCTGCCCAAAGATGCGGCATCGAACAACCATACCGTGTCTCCTAATCAGATAACAATTAAAAGGCGCGTCGCGTTCCCGCGATCGTCAGGCCGCGCCTTTGCAAGGGAATCCTCATGCTCGATGAAAAGCTCGAACCAATTTATGCAGACGTCCTGCGGCGCAATCCGGAGGAGAGCGAATTTCATCAGGCAGTGCGTGAAGTGCTCGACAGCCTCGGCGCCGTCGTCGCCAAGCATCCCGAATATGCCGAGGGCGCGCTGATCGAGCGACTCTGCGAGCCAGAGCGCCAGATCATTTTCCGCGTCCCCTGGGTCGATGACAAAAATCGTGTCCAAATCAACCGCGGATTTCGCGTTCAATTCAATTCAGCGCTTGGCCCGTATAAAGGTGGTCTGCGCTTCCATCCGAGCGTCATGCTCGGCACGATTAAGTTTCTCGGCTTCGAGCAGACATTCAAGAACGCGTTGACCGGTATGCCCATCGGCGGCGGCAAAGGCGGGTCTGACTTCTGCCCCAAAGGCCGCTCTGACAACGAGATCATGCGTTTCTGCCAGTCCTTCATGACGGAGCTTGCACGCCATATCGGCGAGTATACCGACGTTCCTGCGGGAGATATCGGCGTTGGCCAGCGCGAACTTGGTTACATGTTCGGACAGTACAAGCGCATGACCAACCGCTACGAGTCAGGCGTCCTCACGGGCAAGGGTCTCGTGTGGGGCGGCTCACGCGTCCGCACGGAGGCAACAGGGTACGGCGCCGTCTATTTCGTCGATTGCATGCTGCGCACACGCAATCAAAGCTTCGACGGCAAGCGTGTCATCGTATCGGGCTCCGGCAACGTCGCGGTCTACACGATGCAGAAGGCCGCAGCACTCGGTGGTCGCGTGATCGCTTGCTCCGACTCGAACGGCTATGTTGTCGAAGAGAAGGGCATCGACCTCGACACGTTGAAGGAGGTCAAGGAACGGCGGCGCGGCCGCGTCTCGGACTATGCAAAACTCCGCGGCTCTGGTGCAGTCTACATTCCCAACGGCCGCATCTGGGATGTACCGGCAGACATTGCCATGCCCTCCGCCACGCAGAACGAACTCACCGGCCAGGACGCCAGGACGCTGGTGAAGAACGGCATCATCGCCGTCGGCGAAGGCGCCAACATGCCGTGTACGCCTGAAGCGGTACGTGCGTTTCTCGACGCCAATGTGCTGTTTGGTCCGGGCAAGGCTGCGAATGCGGGTGGCGTTGCTACCAGCGCGCTCGAAATGCAGCAGAACGCGTCGCGCGATTCATGGAGCTTCGAGACGACGGAAGCGCGTCTCAGGGAGATCATGCACGGCATTCACGACAGGTGCGCAAAAACCGCCGAGGAGTATGGCGCTCCTGGAAACTACGTTCTCGGCGCAAACATCGCGGGCTTTACGCGCGTCGCCGAAGCCGTGCGCGCACTCGGTGTGATCTGAACTAAGGAGTGAAGACCACTAACGCGGGGTGGCGAGAGACTTGCCACTCCGCGCATTCAATGACCGGATTATCATTTCGCGTGTGCGGGCGCCTTGCGGCGCTCCGCTAGTTTGGCGAGCAGAACCTTGGCCGCTGGTCCTGAGGAATGCGGATTCTGTCCCGTCGTTAGCAAGCCGTCGGTCACGACGTGAGACGCCCAGTTCGCCTTCTTCGAAAACACGGCACCGAGCTTCAACATTTCATCTTCGACCAAGAAGGGCACGATTTTCGTGAGGCCGACTGCTTCCTCCTCGCCGTCGGTAAAGCCCGTGACTTCCTTTCCCTCTACGAGAACCTTGCCGTCTGCCGTTTTGACATGACGCAGAGCCCCAGTGGAATGACAGACGACGGCGAATGGTTTGCCAGCAGCAAGGAAGGATTCGATCAGATCGATGGAGTGCTTGTCCTCGGCGAGGTCCCACATTGGGCCATGGCCGCCCGGATAGAAAACGGTGTCGAAGTCTTCTTGCCTGACGCTGTCGAGACGAAGGGTTTTATCGAGCTGCGCCGCGGCCGCCGCGTCCTTCTCGAACCGGAGCGTCAACTCAGTTCGAAATTCAGGCTCGTTGCTCTTGGGGTCAAGCGGTGGCCGGCCGCCCTTTGGGGATGCAAGGGTGATCTCAGCTCCGGAGTCCTTGAAAACGTAATAGGGAGCAGCAAGCTCTTCGAGCCAAAAACCGGTCTTGCGACCGGTATTACCGAGAGTGTCATGCGAGGTTATCACCATCAGAACTTTCATCAGTCGCCTCCTTCTTGCTCGGGCGAGCGCAATGAATAGAGAATTGCGGCGATGAATAAGGATACGGTTACGGCTTTGACACGCATTTAATGCGATCGCCGCACAAATGTTTGAGCGCATCGCGATCACATGCCGGAGTCATCAAAGCAGGCGGCACACATTTGCGCGCAGCACCGGAAGCAGATCCGTGTCGAACCACGTATTGCGTTCAAGCCATTTGTTGTTGTGCCACGATGGATGCGGCAACGGAATTCGGCGCAATGATGGATCTTCCTCATAAATGTCGCGCCATTGCTGCACCGTCCGATTGACGCCCTGCCGCGCTGCCTTCTCGCCGAGATGCCATCGTTGAGCGTAGCCGCCAATAAGTAAGCGCAGCTTCACATTCGGCAAGTGAGCGAACAATTTTGCTCGCCAGATCTCCGCGCACTCCCGGCGGGGCGGCAAGTCGCTGCCGTCGGGCCTCAACCCCGGAAAACAAAAACCCATTGGGATGATCGCGATCTTCGAGGAATCATAGAATTCAGTCTCATCAATGCCCAGCCACTGCCTCAATCTGACCCCTGATGGATCATCAAACGGACGACCTGATTTATGGACGCGCGTTCCCGGAGCTTGGCCAACGACACAGATGCGCGCCGTCTTCGAAATTTGGAGGATGGGTCGCGGCTCGTGAGTCAGCGGCTTCCCATAGCGGGGATTGTCACGGCAGACTCGGCACGCACGAATAGATCTCACCAAGGCATCGAGCGCGCCAGTATCGAACGAAGGGGTCTCGATTGGGACGATCGTTGTCCTGGGCACGTTTTAGGATTCCTCGCAAACCTGCGTGCCAAGCTAGGCTCTGTTATTCGCCGAGACAATGGCATGCGAACTTAG
Source organism: Pseudomonadota bacterium (assembly GCA_018242295.1). GTDB lineage: Bacteria > Pseudomonadota > Alphaproteobacteria > Rhizobiales > Hyphomicrobiaceae > Hyphomicrobium_B. Next base: position 255,024 of record JAFECE010000009.1, on the reverse strand, counting down.
GCATGCCGTCCTTCGAGCAGGACGTCCTTCAGGACAACGGCATCATTGTGTTCCTCGTCGTGCGCGCTGTAAACGAGGGTGACGGTATGCGCCTTGGCCAGTGCACGAATGTGCTTCAGGATATCGTCGTGCTGCTGAAGCTCGGCTCGGTAGCGGCGCTGAAATTCCGTCCAGCGTGCCGGATCGTGGCCGAACCATTTACGGAGTTCGGTGCTCGGCGCAATGTCTTTTTCCCACTCGTCGAGCGAAGCCTCTTCTTTACTGACCCCGCGGGGCCAAAGCCGATCGACGAGTATCCGAACGCCGTCAGAAGGCGCGGGCGGTTCGTAGGCGCGTTTCAATCGCAGATGGGAGGCGGGAAAAGGTGCCGTCATGTGACGCTCCCTTGAAACAGATTGCGCGGCAACAACGCAGCGCCGCACTTTGGGGATTATAAAAAATCAGCGAACAAGAAAATCGGACCGTGGCTGCGCTTCGCTCCCAGTCCATATGCACCATAAGTTATTGAGTGCCCGCTTAGAGTCAATGATCGAAAATGAGTACCTATAGCGATGCTCGCGACCCATTCGCGAACGAGGCGCGCGAACTGCGTCCCTGCCAGTCACTTCGGGCGCTACCAACGATACCGCAGGCTTCCGAGAACCGTGCGGCCCTGATCGAGATAGCAATAATTGGACGAGCAGACGTCGTCTCGCGTGTCGAAGACGTTGTTGGCATTGATCTGCAAACGCGCTCCGGCGAAGCGTGGATCAAATTTTGCGAGATCGTAGTGAAGGGCCGCATCGAAGAGCGTGTGCCCACTATTCTTGAACGTGTTCTCGTCGTCGCCGAAGCTCGATCCGATGTAACGGACACCAAGTCCGAAGCCCAGTCCTACCGCCGGTCCTGACCGTAGCGTATAATCGCCCCAGAGAGAGAACGTGTTGAAAGGCACGCTCGAAAGCACGTTGCCCTGGTTTCCGCCCGTGTTGTCTTCGATGCGCATGTCGATGTAGGAATACGAAGCTAGAAGGCTCAGCCCGTTATTGAGCGTCGTGGTGCCCTCAATCTCGAAGCCGCGCGAGCGCAAGACGCCGGTCTGCACGGAACCGCATTCGGTGACGTCGTTGACGTCGACGCATTGGTCCCTGAGCCCATTGGTCTGCTGGATGTCAAAAACAGCGGAAGCAATCGATGCGTTGTAGCCCGGAATAAAATATTTAAATCCGACCTCTTTCGATTCCGATGTGGTCGCATCGAAGGGCTTGCCAGTAACGAGATCCGTACCCGAATTGGCGACGAAGCCGGTGCCGTAAGCGATGTACGGCGCAAAACCTGAATCGAACAAATAGCTGAGGCCGGCTCGTCCAGTCCACGCTGCATCGTTTTGTTTGAGGACATCTCCATCCGTGTCGGTGGCGGTATTTACCCAGTCACGCCGGCCGCCAACGGTCAACACCCAACGATCGAGCTTGATCTGGTCCTGCAAATAGGTGCCGACCATGAGTTGATCTTGATGCGTGACCGTCGAGATCGCCGGTGTTGGGATATGCTGCGCCGCATAGTTATAGTTGACGAGAGGAGGAACAATGCCGCCGTCTTCGATGGGATCGCCGAAGCCGTTCCCTTCCTTGTACCAGACATAGGCAAGATCAACGCCCCCGAGAGCGACGTGTTTCAGCGGTCCGGTCGAGAAGCGCGCTTCGGCCTGATTATCGATGACAAAATTATTCACGTTGCTTTCGACAACGCCGTTGGCGCGGCTCCAGACGTCCGGTTCTATGAGTTCGATGATGTCGATGTATTCGCCGACAGAACTGAGATGCGAATAGCGCGCCTTCTGGCGGAACGTGATCGCGTCGTTGAAGCGATGCTCGAATTCGTAGCCGATGCGTTCTTGGGTTTGGTCGAAGGCGTTGAAGGCGGGGTCGCCTGACCAAATGTTCGTACGCCGCGCATGGCCGGAACTATAGTCGTTGTACCAAGCCATGTTGCCGCCAGTCTTGGCGGCCATGTACTCGCCAAGGATCGTGAGCTTGGTGTCGGGATCGATCTTGAACGTCAGCGCCGGCGCCAGATAGAGTCTGTCGTCCGGAACGCCCATTGCTTCGGTATTGCTGTCGCGCACGACGCCCGTCATCCGGTAAAGCACGTTGCTTCCGGGAGCCGTCGGACCGGAAAAATCGAAGTTACCTTGAAACCGGTCATAGCTTCCGGCTTGGAACTCGATTTCGTGGAACGGCGTCTCGGTCGGACGCTTCGAATACATGTCCACGATGCCGCCGGCATTGCTGGCGCCGTATAGTGACGAAACCGGCCCGCGCAGGATCGTGACGCTATCGAGACCATAAGGTTCGGTTCGAAATTGCCCGAAACCACTGCTCATCTGGCGCAGACCGTCGCGATAGATGCCCATATAGGTGGCATCGAAACCACGGATGTTGAAGGTATCGAAGCGTGGATCGTATCCAGAAACGTTCACACGTACGCCCGGTACATACTGAATTGCGTCTCCCAGGTTTTGCGGGGCGCGATCCTGGAGCTGCTGACGCGTGACCGTCGATATCGATTGCGGAACCTCGACGAGCGGAGTTGATGTCTTGGTGGCGGCAATCCCCTCCGTTGCGACGTAACCATTGGTCGCTCCCGCCGGCGTGCTCGCGCCATCGCTGACGGCTACTGGCTCTTTCGCCGCGGAGGTCGCGGCTGCTTGCGATTTGGCCGTCAGCTTCGCTTTGGAAGCCGATTTTTTTTGCGTGGGCTTGGGTTGCGTCTGCCCCTGGACCACGACCTCGGGAAGCGGCACGGTCGGAGCCGACTCTTGTGCGTTCGCGGGCGCGACGCCAAGGACAACCGAGAGCGCAGTGAGCCGCAGCGTCCGTTGCCGGACACTTTGCCAATTCGAAATCATACATCCCCCCACGCGGATCGCGACTCCCCGAGCCGTCCGCGCATGAACCGTAACGTCCTATTATTTACTTTTCAAGTATACAATATTAGATAATTGATCTCGCACGCAAAGAGACCAAAAAGCGGGAGGGGAAGTGCGCGGCTTACTTGTCATTATTCATCGGTGGGCCGGTCTTTTCATCGCGGTGTTTCTTCTCGTGGCCGGACTGACGGGAGCCGTCATTTCCTGGGACCACGAACTCGACGAGTGGCTCAATCCCGATCTCTTCGTGGCGAAGCAAGCCGGCACCCCGTTGCCGGCGCTGGAACTGGTCGCGCGTTTCGAGGCAACGGATCCGCGTGCGCGCGTGACGTGGTTTCCTATGTCATTCGAAGCGGGAGAAACGGCGCAGCTCTTTGTCGAACCGCGTATCGATACTGCGACGGGTAAGCTCTACGAATTGGATTACAATCAGGTCTATCTGGAACCCGCGACCGGTGCGATCGCTGGTAAGCGCTTTTGGGGCAAGATCCCACTCGATCGGCGGGATCTGCTGCCGTTTCTCTACAAGCTCCACTATTCGATGCATGTCCCGGATTTCTTCAACAGCGATCGCTGGGGCATTTGGCTTATGGGGATTGTCGGTCTCGTCTGGACTTTCGATTGCTTCGTCGGATTGTGGCTGACTTTCCCGGCGGTCGCGCGTGCGCAGGGGGGCAACAAATCGTGGATGCAGCGGTGGGCACCAGCCTGGCGCATCAAATCTAACGCCAGCCGCTATCGTCTTAACTTCGACATCCATCGCGCCTTCGGTCTTTGGACGTGGCTGCTTCTTCTCATTCTCGCGTTCACGTCGATTTCAATGAATCTCGGCACGGAAGTCGTCCGCCCGGTGTTGAGCAAGATTTCATCTCTTACACCCGAGATCTGGGACGCACGCACTCCCGCACCGCTCGATAAGCCCATCGCCGCTGCGCTGCCGTTCGCTGCCGTCATCGGTCTTGCAAGCAAGGAGGCGAACAAGCGGTCATGGAAAGAACCGTTAGGGAGCGTCTTCTACAGTCAGGAGTTCGGTGTCTACAGCGTTTCATTCTTTGAGCTTGGTGCCGAGCATGGCGAGGGCGGCATGGGAACCAAAACGCTTTACTTCGATGGAAACACCGGAGCCGGGTTGGGTGAGACTGTGCCCTGGGCCGGGACTGCAGCCGATATCTTCATGCAGCTTCAGTTTCCGTTGCACTCGGGGCGCATAGCGGGTGTCCCCGGACGTATCGCGCTGTCCATCATGGGCATCGTCGTGGCGGCACTCTCCCTCACCGGAATCGTGATCTGGCTTAAGAAGCGGCTTGCGCGTGCCAAGTCGCCCGAGCACTTTCAATTGGCACGCAGACGGTCAGCACTTGCAACGGCGTCCTTTGCTTTTGCGGTCTTTGCGTCCGGCCGGGTCTTGCAATTTCTCGATCGCTTAACGGATGAGGCCCGGTTGCGATCCCGTTTCGAGCAGATTTCCCGTGACGCGCTGAACGCCGGCGGTTCGACGAGTAGCTCGCTATGGCCCATGACTGCTTACTCCGCACGCGCCGCAATGCTTCTCATTTCCATCGCGCTTGTTGGCATCCGTAGGCTCTTGAACACCATCGGGCTTCTTCTCGTAGCGGTTTGTCGCTCTCTTGTGTCCTTCATCGAGCTTATCCGCTACCCGGGCTTTTGGGCTGCGGGAAAAGCGGATGCAAGAATGTATTGGCGCCGGCTGATGCGCCTTTGGAATCGCTCGTTCGATTTTGGAGCCTCCATAGCCCGCGGCGCGGCCTCTTCGTTTAGGGCCGGTAAGCAGGAAGTTGGAGCCCGACGTTCCAAGGGGTAAGCAGTTGGAAACGGGCGATTGACATCCAACGTCAACCCAAGGGCGCCGGGTCGATTAAGGCGCAATATTCTGTATCGAATTGAACCTTGGACCAGACTTCGGCCCGAAAATTCAAGACGCGTTGACTCGACCCAGTCGACAGCAGCGAGCGATCACATCGGCTATATCCGATGAGGCCGACGCGATGCGTGATAGGCGCCGGCGTTTGCGTCAATGTCCTGGATTTGGGAGTAGATCCCGGCCGGCAGCCTCTGTAGCGCCCTTATGCGTCTGCGGTACTGAGCCGCTCAACATCACACCGAAGTAATTGGGGACTGGCACGATCTTGGCCTAAACTAAGGCACAAGAAAATTCGCGTCCGTTCGGGAGACTACAATCGTGGCTGAAAAAGCCCAGGCTCGCGCAGGCCGGCCTTTATCTCAAACCTCAACACCAGATCTTGTCCTCAAGCCTTTCGCGCAAGAAGAAACCTTCAAGGCGAAAGCCTACAAGGCTCTCAAGAGCGCAATCATAGAGATGGATATTTACAGCTCGCCAGAGCAAGCCTGGATCGACGAGCGTCACTTGTCCGAAAAACTCGGCGTGAGCCGCACGCCAGTGCGCGAAGCCATACTCATGCTCGAGCAGCAAGGCTTCGTTAAATCGGTACCGCGTCGCGGGATTATGGTCGTCAAAAAGACCAAGCACGAAGTCGTAGAGATGATTCAAGTCTGGGCCGCACTCGAGGGCATGGCCGCGCGACTTATTACGCAACGCGCAAGCGACGAGGAAATCGGAAGGCTGCGCCTGCTTTTCAAAGAATTCGACGCAAGCCACAAGCCCGAGGATTTTCTGTATGAATATTCGACAGCGAATATCCGCTTTCACCAAACGATGATTGAACTGACGGGCTCTCCCCTCCTCGCTGAGATGACGGAGAACCTGGTGCTGCACGTGCGCGGGATCAGGCAGATTACGATTGGCCGCGACCATCGCGCCGCGCGGTCGATCGAAGATCACCTCGGAATCATCGAAGCTTTGGAAAGACGCGAGACGGAACTCGCCGAAAAATTGGCGCGCGACCACACGCTGGGCCTTGCAGCTTACGTCGCAGAGCACAGCGAAGGCATTTTTTGATTTGGCCTGAGCAGAGCGATAACTCTGCAGCCTTTAATTTTTCCCGGCTTCTCGTGCGCGGCGGAGCGCAGCTGCAAGAGCCGACTCCCCCTCGTGGCTCTTAGGACTCGACGCCTGAACATTTGCTCGCCGCACATCGGCGCCTCTTTCGCGTGCAGGCGAATGGCTTTCGACCGCTCCGGATTTCATGGTGAGCGCGATGCGCTTGCGATCGACATCGACGTCCTTCACGCGGACCTTCACCACGTCTCCCGCCTTCACGATCTCGCGCGGATCCTTCACGAATTTATCTGCAAGCTCGGATACATGCACCAATCCATCTTGATGCACACCAACATCGACGAAGGCGCCGAATGCCGTCACGTTGGTCACGACACCTTCGAGCATCATGCCGGGACGCAAATCCGCGATTTTCTCGACGCCCTCCTTGAATTCGGCCGTCTTGAACTCGGGACGTGGATCGCGGCCGGGCTTTTCAAGCTCGGCCAGAATGTCGATCACGGTTGGCGTGCCGAAGCGTTCGTCAGCGAATTGCTTCGGGTTGAGGGATTTCAGGAATGCGCTGTCGCCAATCATCGCCTTGACGGGCCGCCTCATCTCCTTCGCGATGCGTTCGACGACGTCGTAGGCTTCAGGATGTACAGCCGATGCGTCGAGCGGGTTCGGACCATTCGCGATCCGCAAAAAGCCGGCCGCTTGCTCGTAGGCCTTCGGACCCAGGCGAGCGACCTTTTTGATTTCCGTGCGCTTCTTGAAGGCGCCGTTCTCATTCCGGTGCAGAACGATATTGGCCGCTATCGTAGCATTCAGTCCGGCAACGCGGGCGAGGAGCGGCGCCGAGGCCATGTTTACATCAACGCCGACGGAGTTGACGCAGTCTTCGACGACGGCATCGAGCGAGCGCGCGAGCTCTGCTTGGTTGACGTCGTGCTGGTATTGGCCAACGCCGATGGCTTTTGGTTCGATCTTCACGAGCTCTGCGAGCGGGTCCTGCAGACGACGCGCGATCGACACCGCGCCACGCAAGGACACGTCCAGATTCGGAAACTCCCGCGCGCCGATCTCGGATGCGGAATAGACTGATGCGCCCGCCTCGGAGACGATCACCTTTGTCAGTTTCAGATCTGGCATTTTCTTCATCAGATCGGCGCCGAGCTTGTCGGTTTCACGACTGGCTGTTCCGTTGCCGATGGCAATAATGTCGACCTTATGCTTCATGCACAACGCGGCCAACGTAGCGAGCGCACCATTCCAATCGTTACGCGGTTCGTGCGGATAGACGGTGGCCGTATCGAGAACCTTGCCGGTCTGATCGACAACGGCGACCTTCACGCCGGTACGTATGCCGGGATCGAGGCCCATCGTTACGCGCGAACCCGCAGGCGCTGCGAGAAGCAGATCCTTGAGGTTGGACTTGAAGACTCCGATGGCTGCGGTGTCAGACTCCTCCTTCACCCGCGTCAGCAGATCGGCGGCGAGGGATGTGTGGAGCTTCGTCTTCCACGCAAGCTTGACGGTATCGATCAGCCACTTGTCCGCGGCGCGGCTGCGCTCGGCGATGTTGAAAGCGGCCATGATCTTTGCCTCGGCCGGATGCGGCCGGTTCGGCTCCAATTCGACATCGAGATCAAGGTCGAGAAAACCCTCGTTCCGCCCGCGCAAGAGCGCCAACGCACGGTGCGACGGTATTTGGCGGATTGCCTGGTGAAAATCGAAATAGTCGGAAAACTTTGCGCCTTCGGCATCTTTGCCCTTCAGCACTTTCGAAATGAGGAGGCCTGTCGCCCACAGCCACTGGCGCAAATCACCGACGAGCTTCGCATCTTCGCCGATCCGCTCGATCAGGATGGAACGCGCGCCTTCTAGCGCTGCCTTGGCGTCGCTCACGCCCTTCTCGGTAGAGACATATTTTTCCGCCTCTTTCGGCGGATCAAGCGATGGATTTCCGATGAGCGCATCGGCCAGCGGCTCGAGCCCGGCCTCGCGCGCGATCTGGGCTTTCGTTCGCCGCTTCGGCTTGAAGGGTGCGTAGAGATCCTCGAGTTCAACCTTGGTGTCCGCGGCGGAAATCGCGCGTTGCAATTCCGGCGTCAGCTTACCTTGCTCGTTGATGCTCTTCAGCACCGATGCGCGCCGGTCTTCGAGTTCGGTCAAGTACCCCAGACGCTCTTCGAGCTTGCGGAGTTGAGTATCATCGAGTCCGCCGGTCTTCTCTTTGCGGTAGCGCGCGATGAAGGGGACGGTTGCGCCTTCTTTAAGCAGGTCTACGGCCGCGGTCACTTGAGCGGGCTGAACGCTAAGTTCCTTGGCAATGCGGGTGTTGATCGAGTCCAAATGCTATCCTCTGAGAGGCCGTTCCGTTCGCCTCATTTCAAATCAACCCTGACGGATTTTTTTGCTGATGGTCAAGCCAGCCGTGCGGTCGCAAGGAGGGCGCGCGGCGCTTCGGCAAAGACCGGACGAAATTGGCGCTTCAAGCTGCATCGAGAAGCCAATTCTACTGGCGTGCCGCCGGCAATTTCTGGCGAAGCGCGTTCAAACCAGGCCAGGCAGTCTCGTCGCCGCCCAAATTATGACGACGATCGCAAGGACGCCGAGCCAGAAGTTCTCCCGGCGTACGAATGCAGCAATAGCAAGCGCGACGCAGGCGATGACTGCTATGACATCGATCGCCTTTACGTAGTCCATCAGGAAGTTCATTTGTGTTTCTGACACATGTTAGATGTGAAGCTCTACTTGCTCGGCATTACGGAGTTTACGTCGCGATGAGCGTTAGCCCCATCGCGAAATGAGAGCCGCTATCGTCCTCGAATGAAAAAATACGTCGCCCTCGGCGAGGAAAACCGCCATCTCTGCCGATCCCTCGAGATAATACCGCCATTCTTCGGCGGTGGGATGCCAGTGAATGATGATGACATCGATATCCGCGCAGTGCCCGCGTAGCGATATCTAAAGATGGTCTGGCTTAATGAATTCCGCGTTTGACCGGTACATTTGCCATCATCTGCACAATGATCGCCGACAATTCAGCGCTAGAATGATCCGGCTTCGTTCGCACTTTTCTGCAGCACGATCAGCCACTCATCGCTGCTTGCAGCTTCGATGACGCGATAGCCGCGATCGCCCTCCGGACGAGCACGGCAACTTCGACGATGAGCGCCGTCGCCGGGCTTGGATTTTTTGAATCAGATCCAGCCACTTAACGACTTGACGAACTCCCCCGTTCCGCCTGAGGCAGCAACTGGCGCACGCGACGCAAAAGGTCGCCAATGCGGATGGGCTTTGTGAAGCCACCATCGAATTCGGCGAATGTCTCCGAATAATATTCGGCAGAGACAAGAGCGATTTTGATTTCGGGGAACTTTGCGCGCACCCAACGCGCGAGATCGATGCCATCGATACCGCCGGGCATTCGAATGTCCGTTAGTACGAGGCCGATGCCATCGATGCTCGTAAGCAACGTCATTGCTTCGTGGCCATCCGCCGCCTCGATCACCGTATATCCAGCGTCGCGCAGCTCTTCGGCGAGGTGCAGCCGAATGAGAACCTCATCCTCCACAACAAGTATGGAGAGTGGCGCCAGCACTTCGCCCTTTCCTGCAGGCGCCGGTTCGATTGGATGTCTCCTTTGTTGCCCGCGGACGCGCAAATGGCGCCAACTGTTTCGGTTCCCGCGTGCGGTTGCCTCATAGAACGATATAGCGGTCCGGAAATCGACGGTCGCGGCTTAGCCGGCAGCATATCCAGGCTGCATCCGGGCTCAAGCGAGACTAGGGTATGCTCTACTGCCTACGCAAGCCCCGCCGATGTCCCGATCGCTTGCAGAAATCCCCCAAATTTCAGCTCGCCACCGACATTCAACGCGCGTCCTTTTCACGCTGATCACGCCTCGGGAACCGGCGCTTTGGGAAGCGATTACATAGTCATGAACGGCTCTGTTCCGGATGACGCCCGAAAGGCGTTTTTGTTCGTTAATTCCGCCCACACGCTGAGCGCCGTTACGTTCGATCGCGATGGCAGAAACCTGCCGCACCCCCGAGTTTGCCAATGGAACTTTGCTCGGGAATTCCAGCTTGGTGTGCAGGAAGTCACGCCGTTCGGAATAGACCCTGAACCCATTCTCCGCGGCATGGCCGCAAACGGCTATTTTGTCTGGCCAGTCGAGAACATGCAGCCATTTGGAACATCGCCGTGAGTTGGAGTAAGTCGAGTAACCGGCGCATCGAAGGCGATCCATCGGGATCAGTCGCGCCAAGCGAGCCGCAGCGGCACTGGGTCGAGATCTTCTCCGACCGGATAACGGACCGCCTGAAGGAGATCCTGCAAGAAGACATGGATTGGATGACCTCGCGGCCGATCCTCGAGCGTCTTAACCGACTGTACGACATCGAATGTGCGCGCGGGACCGATGCGGAAAATCCGGACATCATGCGTCCTTTGGCCCAAAGACCAAAATCCAGCAAGTAATCGCGGCGGTAATCGCCCGTCGTGCGAGGATGATTTCAAGCGGCAAAAGATTTGCGTTCATCTCGTCTGTTCTCTCCCATCCGTGAGAAAAACAGCATCGCGCCTACGCCAGTTCCAGCCTTGGACAAAGGATGTTGTGGATAAGCGTTCTCGGCACCATTCAACCGGCCGATGCGATAGAAAAGGCGTGCGAAGACGATTTTCCTCGCACGCCTTGTATCGACTTCAGATCAGCTCGTGAACGCTGAATTGCTTGTTAGAATCTGTCAGCACACGACTGGATTTCCAGCCGGCCCTTTCGGCAAGCGCGCGAAACTCCGATACTGTGTACTTATAGGAGTTTTCCGTGTGGATGCTTTCGCCATTGGCGAAATGAAAGCGCCGCCCGCACACCATGACGTCCTGCGCACGATTGCTGACGAGGTGCATTTCGATGCGGCCGGAGCGCGGATCGTAAATCGCCCTATGATGAAAGGCGGTCAGGTCAAACGTGCCAGCGAGTTCCCGATTGATGCGAACCAGAAGATTCAAATTGAAATCGGCCGTGATGCCCGCCGCATCGTTATAAGCTCGGACGAGAACGCGCGCGTCTTTTTTCAGATCGACGCCGATGATCAACCGGCCGCGCTCTCCCAGGACTTTTCTAAACTTCGAAAGCAAAGCAACCGCATCGTTCGGCGCAAGGTTGCCGATTGTCGAGCCGGGAAAAAAGCCGGTTCGGCGAGCCCCTGAAAATTCATGCGGAAGCTTTGTCAGATTTGAAAAGTCCGCGACGAGCGGCCTGATCTCGAGTTCGGGGTATCTCTCTTCCAGGCGCGAAACTGCCTCAGCCAACGCGGCCTCGGAAACATCTATGGGAACGTACATAACGCGATCGGCGATACGGTCGAGCAGGATCTCCGTCTTCCGGCTCGAGCCGGATCCGAATTCCACGAGAACATCGCCGCTTGAAAATCCCTTCACGATCTCCGCAGCACGTGCATTGAGGATCTCGATCTCGGTCCGCGTCGGGTAATACTCTGGGAGCTGCGTTATTTCTTCAAACAGGCAGCTGCCGCGCGCGTCGTAGAAAAAGCGGCACGGCAGTGTTTTTTGTGCGCGCGATAATCCTTCAATGACGCTTAGAGAAAAATCACCGGCCACTGCCGTTACGCTTGCCGGTAATCTCTCGAGCGTTGGAACGTGACGCATTACTCGGCCTCCGCCGCGAGGCGCAAGCCGAGGAACTGCCAGCGCTGGTGGGGATAAAAGAAATTGCGGTAGGTCGCGCGGGAATGTCCGGGGGGCGTGACGCACGAGGAGCCGCGCAGCACGTGTTGCCCGACCATAAATTTCCCGTTGTATTCGCCGATTGCGCCAGCGGGTGGCCGATAGCCCGGATAGGGAAGATATGCGCTCGCTGTCCACTGCCAGACCTGTCCGAAAAGCTGTTTCGGGCCTTTAAGTGTCGACGTTTCGCTTCGTTGCGGTCGCAGTACGCCGGACGATTTCTCCGCTTCGGCGCTATGAGCGCGCGCTGATGCTTCCCACTCGAATTCGGTCGGCAAACGCTTGCCGGCCCATCGCGCGAATGCATCGGCCTCATAATAGGAGACATGCGTAACTGGTTCAGCAGGGGCGACAGGCAGCAGGCCCTGAAGTGACATCTGCGACCAGCCGCCGTCCGTCGACTTCTCCCAATAGAGCGGAGATTCCCAGCCCTCGCGATTGACCGTCGACCAGCCGTCGGCAAGCCAGAGCGCAGGTGTGCTGTAACCACCATCCTCCATGAAGGCGAGCCATTCGGCGTTCGTGGCGAGCCTGTTCGCGAGCTTGAACGGTTGAACGAGTGCATCATGCCCCGGCCGCTCGTTGTCCCAGCAATAGCCTTCGGCCGTATGGCCTATTCCAACAATGCCGCCCGGATATTCCGTCCATGTCAGCGGCTCAGGTTCGGCGAGATCGATGGCGAACGGCTTTGCATGATAGGCGGGGCGTAATGGATTTGCCGCAAAGAGCGCGAGGATATCCGTCAACAACAGCTCTTGATGCTGCTGCTCGTGATTGATTCCGATTTCAATCAGCTGTTCAATTTCGCCATTACTCACGTCGCTCGATAGGAGCCGCTGAAGGGCTTTATCGACGTAGCTACGGTAGGCGAAAACGCGCTCCGACGCCGGCCGCGTCAACAGGCCTCGCTTCGGGCGCGGATGTCGCGGCCCCAGACTTTCGTAATAGGAATTGAAGCAGTAGTTGAAAGCCTCGTCGAAAACCCGGTAGCCGGCAAGATGCGGCTTTAGAATGAAGTTTTCGAAGAACCAGGTTACGTGCGCGAGGTGCCACTTGGTAGGGCTGGCATCATCGAAGGCTTGCACGACCATGTCTTCGGCAGAGAGCGGCTCTGCCAAAACGAGAGAATGCCGCCGCGTCTCGAACAGGCGGGCAGCAAGCGCGTCACGGCCGTTTGAAAGCTCCTCTTCTCCGGACTGCGGGGGAGAAGCAATGTTTTCGCTTGGGGGCGCCGTGTCGGCCGCAGGATGTTCCAAACGCACTCTCTGGATTTTTCGCCCGCGCAGCCGCGCAGATCACCGGAACCAAACCTTCAAACACCATACCATCCGGGATGGTTCCCTGGCCAGCTGCCATAGCGAATGCAATTGGCATCAAGCCTTTGCGTGGCCCTTACTCTGATGTTTGGCTTCGGCTTTTTCGTGCTTTTCGCCGTATTTCATGCCCTCGAGCTTAATGCCGTCAGGATCCAGAAAGAAAACTGCATAGTAATCGTCATAATATTCGCCGGCTGGATCCACGATCTCTATGCTGTGCTTTTTCAAGTAGTCTTGCAGATCATCGACGTCCTTTCGGTTGCGCAGCTGAAATGCATAATGGTGAAGACCGACATCGCCGGTGCGGTGTTTGTGCTTCCGTCCGTCCGCATCTGCCTGACTAATCCAATACCGGGTCTTACCGTTGGTCCAACCGATCGAGTCCTCGTACTCGTCCAACACCTCGAAACCCAGGAAATCGAAAAGACCGCCGTAGAAGGCCTTCGATTTCGGAAAATCACTCACGCGAACCGCTATATGGTCGATCCCGACGACACGCGACATCGCTTGGTCTCCGATTGAACCTCAGACTTGCCGTGAAAAACCCGCCGCTGCTCGTGACGTTCCTTCGTCCAATTCATCCGTCGCCGTACCATCCACGGTCTTGTAGCGATAAATCGTGTCGAGTTCACACGCCATATGATCAAAGGTGCGCTGTGGGCGAATATTCCGCCGGAGCCTCCGGAGTTCGTGGGGAGAGGCGAGCAGGCGTTCAATCAGGCCCGCCAAGGCCTTCGCATCGCCTGGCGAGAACAACAATCCGTCAACATTATCCCGAATGCGTTCCGCTATGCCGCCGAGACGGCTGCCGATGACCGGAAGTCCGGCGGCCATGGCCTCATAAACTGCGAGGGGGCCCGTCTCGAGCCATACCGACGGCACCAGGCAAGCGTCGTGCGCGACGAGTTCGTGGAGCATTGCTTCGGCGTCAACGACCCGTGGCGGGTGCACCCTCTTGTCGCCAGCGAACGGCCGAAGGAGCCGCGCTCCGTAATCGGAATTCCAGCCCGAACCCAACAGCGAAATGGTAAGCGGAGCGCGCCGGTCAATTCTCTTCAGGGCGCCGAGGATCGTTTCGATGCCTTTGATATCGCTACAGCGGCCCGCGAACACCAGCCGCAGCGGCCGGCGCTCGTTGAATTCCTCAGGCGAGCCGGCGTCGAAGGCTACAGGGCTTTGCGAAACACCCATCTCGACGAATGCGATCTTCTCGGCCGGCACACCGTTGCCGTGAAGGACATCGGCGATCCACCGTGATTGGATGTGAAACACGTCGATCAGTTCGGTCGCCGCGCGAAATGCGTCGATGAAGGTCGTGGTCATCGAACGCGATGAAAAAATGCGACCGATAAGACTCTCTCGGCTTTGGCTGCCATCCGCCGCTTCAACGCGCGCGAGCAGATCAGCCAATCCCACCGGCATTTTGCGATTGGCGAGCCGGCAGCGCGTGCAGCGGGTAATTTCGAGGCGGCCGTCGCATGGCGATACGCCATTTTCGAGCAGTCCGGTTTGCGGACATGAAATGCCGCCCGTGTGATAGGTGACGATTGTCCGCGCGCCAGCAGCTTTCGCGGCTTCAAGGTGTAGTAGTCCCGCGGTCATACCGAGCGTATGAAAGTGCGCGACGGCCGGCTTCAGCTCCTCGAAGAGCTCGCGTACGCCGGGGGCCGCATCCGGACGGCGGGCGTAATAGGCTCTTCTGTTCGTCCCGAGCACCGGTGGCAACACGCGAACCTCAAAATCGCCATATGCCGAAGCCGCGATGGCGCGATCAACGTCTTCTGGATTTTTATTGAGGATGACGACCGGCTGCCAACCAAGACCGGTCTGGCGCCTCGCCAAGGCGCGCACAAATGTGTTGGAGCCGCCGCCGCCCGTAATGCTCGAGGCGCCAACCAAGTGGATGCAGACCGGACGTTCAGCTCGCAACGGCCGCTGCTCCACGTCAATCAGACTCATGGAGCGCTAGGCCGGACTTTCCGATCCGACGTTCTGCAATACCTGCGTCGAGACGTTCTGCGAGCTGAGCATGCGCAGGGTCCGCACCGTCTCGTATATTCGCCGTTGATCGCTCGTCAGCAAGGCCGGCAGGCGAAGCGCCGCGAGCAACGACAGCGGAGACTCGCGGTTCAGTCGGCCGAGGAGCAAGTGCTTGACTATGCGGGCGCAGCCAATGAACGCGGCCCGCGACGGATTTTCGAAGGCTTGGATCATTTTCGTATATTGTCCGTGAACCATAAAGCCCCGTTCGAAATTGGTGAAGAGGCGTTTTGCGTAAGCGTGCGTCGTCAGCCGCTTCGGCGCGATATCGTGCTTGAACCGCAGGCTTTCGCTGAAAAGCAATTTGAATCCGGCGCCCAACAGACACGCCGATATCTCGAGATCTTCGCCTGAGAGGAGTTCTGCTCCCTTTCGACCACTGAGCGCGGGAAAGCCCGGCAATGTGTACAGATATTTGATGATGTCTCGCCGGGTCACGAGGCCTGCACCCCAAAGTGCATCGACGCTCGTCGCCGCTTCCGGCTCGTCCGGCAGTTGCGCAATTCGCGATAACGGGACACCGACGGCGAAGCCCCACGAGAATGTGTAAAACCAGGATGGCAAGTTTTCCGGGTTCCCCGGCGTCGAGCAGCCGCCAGCTGCACCCACGTGAGGATCGCGCATAATCCTCATGGCATGCATCAAATAATCTTCGGCAAGCCAGTTATCGTCGTCGCAGAAGACGACGATGCCGAACGATGCGGCACGCACTCCGGCACGGCGCGCATATGCGAGGCCGGCTTGCGGCTCATCGACGATCGAGAACGCAAAGCGATCATTGCCGCATGCATCCCATGCTTCTTTGGCGTGTCCGGCGGTTCCGTCGGTCGAATTGTTATCGACGACAATGATTTCGACTGGGAAATTCGCCCGGCAGCGGGCGAGCGCATCGATCGTCGGCCGGATGCGCTCAGCGCTATTGTGCGCGCAGATGATGACCGAGATTCCGTCCATATCAGCGAACCGGCAGGCACACGCCATATCGTTTGCCTACAGATCGATTGAGAAGACGCAGGTAATGGGCCGGATGATATTTGCCTTGCGAGAGATCGGAATGCCGTCGCGCGATGGGCGAGTCCGGGAAATCCATATGAGGCGTCATCTCGGGATGGATGAGGTGTTGGATACGGGGTTCCTTTCCGGCCCGTTCTGGTTCACGACGTGCCGAGAAAATGTTCTGCCGGTACCAAGGTTCGATCATGCTGTCGTTCCAGATGATCGGACGCAGATCGTCATTGCACACGTAACCGCGCGCGTTGAACAAGGCTTGCCAGTATGTCGGCCATTGGCAGTTTACGTGATGCTCGCCGCGCTGACCGGGCGCCGCGGCCGAAAAGAATATGCAATTTCCGTGCGCGCATAGCGTCTCCACGATAACGACCGCCCATTCCTCATGAAGGTGTTCGGCGACCTCGAGACAGAGCACGACATCAAAGCTTCTGCCGAGCGATAGCGGTTGGCGCAGATCGTAGGTTTTGATCCGGCTGGCTTCGACATGAAGATCGGCCGGTGCGGCGGCGACGCCATCGACGCCGACCACATCGTCGATGCCCATCTCACGAGCGGCCTTGAGCCAGCTTCCTGTACCCGCGCCGACGTCGAGGAGACTCGCGTATGTGCCTTCCGATAGAAGATAGGCGAGCGCGTGCCTCGCTCCGGCGAGCGAGTGAAGGTTGCGGTG
This sequence comes from Pseudomonadota bacterium, assembly GCA_018242295.1. Lineage (GTDB taxonomy): Bacteria > Pseudomonadota > Alphaproteobacteria > Rhizobiales > Hyphomicrobiaceae > Hyphomicrobium_B. The sequence goes on along the minus strand of JAFECE010000009.1, from coordinate 238,402 downwards.
GAAGTGGTAGGGAATTTCGCTCATGTGCGTTTCCAACCGGCGTTGGTTCCTCTGAAGCATCTCAATTCTTCTTCGCTTCCGCGTTGAGACTCGCGGCATCGCATCGATCAGGCGGTGGCAGATTCTCTGGGTTCGATTGCCGCGCCCCATTCGGCGGGCCAATCGAGATGGCCCACGGCCGACGCTGGCGGAAGCAGGCTATGCGCGTCATCCGCGCCGATGTTGAAATTCAGAACGTCAATCCTGGCGTCATAATCTTCATGCCAATCGCCTAACCACGCCGATAGCGAATACCGCCCGGGGCGAATCGGCAATCGGCGCGCCTCGCACCGCAGAACGCCGCGCGAAACGCCCCTGACCGGATTCCGGCTCGGATGGAATCGGCTGTTCGATCCCCAGACGGCCTCGCCTGTGTCGGCTCGCAGGACGATGCCACCGACGGCCGTATGCAGAGGCTTCGGCGAAGCGAAGTGGATATCGACGATAAGGTTCCGTTCGGCGAGTTCTGCGCTATCGACGTCGATCGCAGAGATCGCGGGCCGCGACGCGTTCGCTTCGAAGGAAATCGAATAGGCGGCATCACTCGTATTGACGTATTGCCTGATCACAGCATCGACCGTGTCATCGCGCGCAACGCGACCACCTGCGAGGAGAAGGCCTCGGTTGCAAAGAGCTTTGACGGCCGCCAGGTTGTGGCTCACGAAAATAACGGTGCGCCCCCGCCCCGCGACATCCTTCATCTTGCCGAGGCATTTTTTCTGGAATTCGGCATCGCCTACCGCCAGCACTTCATCGACGACGAGAATTTCCGGCTCCAAGTGCGCGGCGACCGCGAAAGCCAAGCGGACATACATTCCGCTCGAGTAACGCTTGACCGGCGTGTCGAGGAATTTCTCGACCTCGGCGAAGGCGACGATTTCATCGAATTTCCGGTCGATCTCGGCGCGCCGCATGCCGAGAATTGCGCCATTGAGGTAGATGTTTTCGCGCCCCGAAAGCTCGGGATGAAAGCCGGTTCCGACTTCGAGCAGGCTCGCGAGGCGGCCCCTGATTTCAACACGCCCTCGTGTCGGTTCGGTGATGCGCGAAAGGACTTTGAGTAGCGTCGATTTGCCGGCACCGTTGCGGCCAACGACGCCGACGACATCGCCGCGCTTCAATTCGAACGAGACATCATTCAGCGCCCAAAACTCTTCCCTTTCGTCGCCGTCAATCAGTTGGCGGCCACGCGCGACGTCCAAGGCGGCACGCAACAGTCGCGTCGTCGAACGCGTCAGCACATCGCGCAGTGCGGTGTAGCGCTCGCGCTCTGTCCGATGCCCGATGACGTAGCGCTTGCCGAGCCTCTCGGCACGAATGACGATGTCAGTCACTTTTCGGACTCGTAGCGCTTTACACGAGATCCGCAAAAGCGCGCTCGGCGCCGCGAAAATATCTGAGGCCGTACCACATCATGAAGACCGCGACACCGATGCTTGCGAGGAAGCCCGGCATATAGAGGTGGCTTCCATCGCCGAGAAGGCTCCAGCGAAATCCATCGATGACGCCGACGACCGGGTTCAAACTGTACCAGAACCGAAATTCCGGAGGGATGATCTCGCTCGAAAAGCCGACGGGTGAAACGTAAAGCCCAAACTGGATCGCGAAGGGAATGGCATACCGGACGTCGCGATATTTGACATTGAGCGCGGTGATATAGAGCGCCGGCCCAAGGCTCGCGATAATCGCGAACGCGATGAAAATCGGAAGGAACACAATGTGCCAGCTCGGCTGGTACCCATACCAGGCCATCAAACCAAAAAGAATTGCGAGGTTGATCGCGAAATCGACGAGAGCGACAACTCCGGCTGACGCCGGTACGATCAAGCGCGGAAAATAGACCTTACCGATCAGGGTCGCGTTATTGATGAGACTGCTCGATGCTTCGCTGAGGATGCTGGAAAAGAGAAACCACGGCAGCATGCCTGCGAACACCAAGATCGGATACGGCACTTCTCCATTGCTCGGAAGCTTCGCGAGCTTTCCAAATACGACCGTGAAGATGACCATAGTCAGCAGAGGCCGGACGACTGCCCATGCGACGCCGATTATCGTCTGTTTGTAGCGGACCGCGACGTCCCGCCAAGCAAGGATGGCGAAGAGCTCGCGGTAATGCCAAAGATCGGACCAGTAATTCCGTTCGCTGCGCGAGGCTTCGAGGACGCGCAGATGCGTTTGCTCAGATCGAGAAATCGGATGATTCCTCCACTCATTTATAGGAAGGGATATTTCTGTGGCGGCATCGGCGCGCCATATCGCCAGTGAAGAGGAGAGGCGGCTGCACCGATATTTGCTTGAGAGGAATCTACCGAACGACGGGTGAAAGCTGTTCACCCGATCTCAAATCGTGGGCTTGGTTAAATTGCCCGGCGCGAACATCCGTTCTTCGTTCGCGCATATTGGCTTTTCGCAGAAAACGGCCTTCACCGTCAACTTGTTTGACCCGATTATCCTGCATCTGTGGACATTTGGCCACCCACGCCTCTCACGATCGCACGCAGAAAACGTCGTTCATTCCGCCAAAAAATATAGCGGGAATTCAGGCGCCCAATTTAATTATACGCTGTCCACTGACAATTGGAAATAATCCGTCAACCCTTTCGATCAATTCCCCTGCAGCGCTCCGTGGCGCAAGGTATTGCTTTCCGAAGCACTTTAAATTTTTCGCTAATTGACGGCTGAATAGAGCATTTTCTGTAATCAAGGACTCGCAACGTGGCGGCCGACGCTCACAACGACGATGGCACCGGTACTGTTCGGCGTCTTCGTAGCCAGCGATTCACGCGCTCATCGCAGCCGAGCGAGCCCACACCCGAACAGGGCGACGAATTTTCCGTTCCTTTCTCCGCCTTACCGTCCGATGAAGAGAGCACGCGCGCGCATCTTTTTTCCAGTGCAAAGGAGTTTGCCGCGTCCATCGCCGAAGGGTGGCAAGCGTGGGTCGATCGCGTCCGTCAAAACGTCTCGAGAATTTCAATTCGCCGTCCCACGCCGAAGGAGACAGAGATTATAACGCGGGTCGGACTGGTTCTGCTCTTCCTCCCGCTCGCGATTCTATTCTCGCCCATCGGCCTCCCGCGAACGGAACAGTTAAAAACAGCGCCGCCGCCTTTTCACTCGGTAGATCGCCTAAGTTTTGGCGACGGCCTGCGATTGCAGCTTGCATCCCAGCCTCACTCCTTCCGTTTGGAAAACGTCGAAGACGTTGCGGAATTGAAGATTGCGGATTCGACGCCCCTTGCCGAGGATCCGGTAAAGCCGGCCTCTTCACCGGAGGCACCGCAAGCGACTGCAAGTCAATTGCCGTTGCTTGTGATGGACGAACGGCGTTGGAGCTTGCCGTTCCAGAGTCAGGATTACGCGATCGCTGATTTGCCGACGAACCCACAAGAGTCCTTCAAGACAGAGGTCAATGCGGCGAGCTTTCCCGAAGGGATAGAAAGCTTAGCTGCTCAAAGCGATATGCCGCTGGCCGTGCCACTCGTACAGGCGAAGCGTCCCGTTGAAAGGGGCAAACGCGTACTTGCTTATTCGCGCCGCGTCCCCCGGGTCAACCGGATGTCGCCAGCGGTTGTCGAAACGGTTGTTGTGGAGCAACAGGAGCCGGCTTTTCCGCCGCTTCTCTTTTTTCTAGGTGGTCCTCCGCCGCAGGAGGAGCTGCCGCTTCCGGCAAAGACTCCGCCGCCAAAGAGCAAATCGTGGATCCCGAATTCTCTGCAGGATATCTTCAGGGACGAGCCTTGAGTTGATCTACGGCTACTTACGTTCGCTGGAAAAGATCATGTCGAGTTGCGTTTCAAACATCTCGCCGATATCGACGGGGTTTGCCTTATCCAGAAATTTGTTGATCACGATGCCGGCCCAAATTGGTGCCAGAAGAAGATGTGGATTTTTGAGAACTCGGCCGTTTACTGGCTCTCCTGACTTTTTGGCCGAGACCGCGAGACGTTTGATCTTCTCGGTGAGCGGATCGATGACGTCCCGGCGATAGATCTCGACAAGCGCCGGAAACCGCGCGCCTTCAGCGATGACGACGCGAGCAATGTCCGCGCGGCTTTTCTTATCGATGTTGCGAATGGATGCGAGGAGCGTTCGACGCAGAAAGGCTTCTACGCTCTCGCCTGGACTTCTTTTCGACTCGTCCACATCGATATGCGCGCGAACGATCTCCTGCTGCACAACTGCGGAAAAGAGAGCTTCCTTGGCTTCAAAATAGCGGTAGATCAGCCCCTTTGCGACGCCCGCACGCTTCGAAACGCTTTCAATCGTCGCCTCGGCGAAACCTTTCTCGAGAAATTCCGCTAACGCCGCATCGACAATCGTTTGTCGCGTCTGAGCCGTCTTTTCTGGGCTTGTACCGCGTCGCCGAACCGCTACGGGACGGCGACTTGCCTGACGGAGATCCTGAGTGTTCTTTTGCATATGCCCTTCTATCAGCCTGGAGGGATTTCGCCCTTGAGGTCTGCCGTTTGCGATTATGACCCATGCATTTTACGCAAGCTCAAGGCCACCGCACCGCATTGACAAAAGTGACCGTAGGTTCATTTATACCCGTACGGGGCAACAATCAAGTTTCAATCGCGGGTATGAGACCCGCACCCCGATTTCGGGACGTGCGATGGGCCTCCCCACGACGCAACAGTGGCTGTTCTCCGTAAAGACGTTCGCGGCTGCTTCACTCGCGCTGTTTGTCAGTCTTTGGATTTCGCTGCCTAATCCTTACTGGGCGGTGGCGACCATTTATATCGCGTCCAATCCGTTGTCGGGTGCGACGCGATCGAAGGCCATCTTTCGCGTGATGGGAACGCTGATCGGCGCGGTCGCCGCCGTTGTCATGGTGCCCAATCTCGCCAATGCGCCGGTGCTGCTCGTGCTCGCCATGGCAAGCTGGGCAGCCCTCTGTCTCTATATATCCCTGCTCGATCGGAGCCCGAGGAGCTACGTGTTCATGCTGGCGGGCTATACCGCCGCACTGATCGGCTTTCCGACCGTCAACGTACCTGACGCGATATTCGACGTCGCGCTTGCCCGAACGGAGGAGATCATTCTCGGCATTGTGTGTGCCGCCGTGGTCTCGAGCGTTGTATTTCCGCGCCCCGTCGTTACGGCGGTCACGCAACGGCTCACGGCGTGGCTAAAGAATGCCGATGCGAGTGCACGCGACTCGCTTGGAGCCAAGGCAGGCACTGAGGCCGATGCCCACCGTCTTCGTCTCGCCGCCGATACGGGCGAGATCGAAAATCTCGCGAGCCACCTCGTCTATGATACGGGTGGCCATCCGGAGCTGCCGCGTCTCATTCGTGAGACCCAGCCGCGAATGCTCATGCTGCTTCCGGTTTTGTCGTCGATTTCGGACGGGCTCCGCGAGCTTGCTGCGCTTGGCGGCCCGTCAGGCACCGTGCAGGCTTTTGTGGAACGCGTGGATCGCTGGCTCACGCCGGGGCGGTCAACCGATTCACACGAGCTCGATCGCCTGGGCAAAGATATCGACGAGCGCATCGCGTCGCCCGGCGTTCAACGGACGTGGCGCGATCTGCTCGAACTCACCCTGCTGATGCGGCTGCGGGATCTGACGGCAATCCGCAGCGATTGTCTCCAGGTGATGGCCGCTATGGCCGGAAACACTGCGCCTCGCTCGACCGGTTTCGCATATAAGATTGGCGGTGTTGCGAATCCGGCGCGCCATAGCGATCGCGGTCAGGCGTTCGTGTCAGCCATGGTCAGCTTTGCGACGATCGCCGTCTGCTGCACCTTCTGGATTTTGCTTGCCTGGCCGGAAGGCGGCGTGGCGGCGATGATGGCTGCTGTCGCCGGAAGTTTATTTGCGGCTCAGGACAATCCGGTGCCCTCTATTGTCGCCTTCGCCAAATGGGCCGTCGTCGCTTCGGCCATGGCCGGACTTTACGTCTTCGGCGTTCTTCCACACGTCCACAACTTCGAAACGCTGGTGCTGGTGCTCGCGCCGCCGCTCTTGACGATCGGTCTGCTCATGTCGAAGCCAGAGACATTTCTGATCGGCCTGTCTTTGGGTGTTAATGGCATCGCGACTGTCGGCATCCAGGCACACTTCAGTGTGGATACAGCCGGGTTCATGAACGCAAGCATCGCGACGATCTGCGGCGTGGGTCTTGCCGCCGTCATGGCTTCCCTGCTGCGCACGGTCGGCGCGGAATGGAGCATTCTCCGGCTTGCCAATGCGAACAGAGCAACGCTCTCCGAAATAGCGAATGCCGAGGATGCATCCCAGGACGCGCGCTTGACGGGCGTCATGCTCGACCGGCTGATCCTCCTCGCTCCACGCGCGAAAGCTGCCGGCCACAGAATCCCTGATGCGATCAGAGAACTGCGGCAGGGGTTTAATATCATCGACCTTCGGCACGCGCGTCTGGGGCTCACGGCGTATTCGAGACGCCGCGTCGATGCTGTTCTCATGATGTTGAAGCGGCATTATACGGGTAGCCATTCGGCACAGGTGCCGACCGCACTTCTCGACGGGATCGATCGCGCAATCGACGTCGTGCGGGACCAGCGCGACGCTTCCGCCCGCAAGGCCTTGCTCGGGCTTATCGGATTAAGGCGTAGCCTCTTCCCAGGCCAACCGGCGCCGCCGGCTCTCCCACACGCTCCGCAAATACTCGAGGCCGCCGAATGAACGCGGAACTCAACATCTTCGGCGTCTTCGTGCCGTCCATTCTCGTATGCGCAATCCTTGCCTACGTTGCGATGAGCGTGACGGCGCGCGGATTGCGATACCTCGGCGTCTATCGTTTTGTTTGGCACCCGTCGTTGTTCAATCTTTGCATTTACGTCTGCTTGCTTGGCGCGAGCGTTATTTTTTTGAAGGTTAACTGATGAATTCCCTCTTATCCAAGCTCGGCCGCTTTACCGTGACTGTTGCTGCGATCGCATTTGCGATCTTTGCCGGATGGCGGCTGTGGGTCCAATACGAGATCGAACCTTGGACGCGCGATGGCCGTGTGCGGGCGGATATCATCGCGATTGCGCCTGATGTATCCGGTCTCGTCACCGACGTTCTCGTGCGGGATAATCAGGTCGTTCACAAAGGGGATGTTCTCTTCCGCATCGACCGGGACCGGTTCCTGCTGGCACTGCGACAGGCGGAAGCCAACGTCGAGGGACAGAAGGCGACACTAGAGGCGGCCCAGAAGGATCTGGTGCGCTACCACACCATGAGCAGTGTTGCGGTCAGCCAGCAGAAGGTCGAGCAGGTGACGGCTACCGAAGCGAAAGCGCAGGCGGATTTACATCAGGCGGAGGCGGATCGCGATGTGGCGAAGCTCAATCTCGCACGGTCAGAGGTTCGCGCTTCGGTCAATGGTCCGATTACGAACTTCGATTTGAAGCCCGGAAACTACGTGACGGCAGGAAAGGGTGTCGCGGCGCTCATCGATCAGGATTCGTTTCATGTCGACGGATATTTCGAGGAAACGAAGCTACCGCTGATCCACGTCGGCGACAAAGCGACTGTTCGCATGATGGGCGAAGACCGGCCGATCATCGGTCATGTCGAGAGCATTGCCGGCGGCATTGAAGATCGCGACAGAAGCAATGGCAGCAACTTGCTCGCTGACGTCAATCCAACCTTCAGCTGGGTACGCCTTGCTCAGCGCATTCCTGTGCGCATTGCTTTGGATGATGTTCCGAACGGACTGCGTCTCGTTGCCGGCCGGACATCGACAGTGGTTATCAACCCCTCACCGGATGACCGAAAAAGCATTGCGAGCGGGAAATCATCGCGAGACGATTGAGTGCTTCCGCCGTCATTCCGCCGCGCCGCCATCCAACATATCGTGAGGAGCCGAACGGCTAAGATCGATGTAGATTAAGTGGCGTCGAAAAGGATCTGGATATGACTGCTCATCAACACGTCGCGTCCGACCTTCTTGGACTTATCCGGCGCGCATATCTCTCGAGGCGCCGCTTCATGACGGCATCCGCGGCGGCTGCCGCGGGCTACACGCTCGCAGCCGGGCCCGTTCGCGCGAACCCGATTACGACGGGCGCCGAAGGTCTCGATACCGGCACCGCTAAGGTGGAAACTTCCGAAGGTGCCATGCCGGCCTATTACGCAAGGCCGACGGGCGTGCGCAATCCGCCGATCATTCTAGTCTGTATGGAGGTCTTCGGCCTTCACGCCTACATCAAGGACGTGACGCGGCGTCTTGCAAAGCTCGGCGCCTTTGCAATTGCTCCGGATTATTATTTCAAACTTGGCGACCTTACGAAGATCAGCGACATCAAGGAGCTGATGCCGCTCGTGAACTCAAAAGCCGATTCTGCACTTATCGCGGACCTCGATGCGACCGTTCGCTGGGGCAAGAGCCAGGGCGGCGACGCATCGAAGCTCGGCATTTTAGGCTTTTGCCGTGGCGGCCGGACCGTATGGGTCTATTGCGCCTCCAATCCCGACGTCAAAGCGGGCGTTGCCTTTTACGGCTCGCTCGTCGACCCGGAAGCGCAAAGGAAGGTCTGGCCGAAAAGCCCCATCGAGCTTGCGGCCGACATGAAGGCTCCCGTGCTCGGTCTTTACGGCGGCGACGATCAAGGCATTCCACCGGCACAGGTCGATATGATGAAGGCGGCCTTAGCAGCTGCGGGAAAAACAGCGGAATTCAAAATTTATCCCGGCGCGCCTCATGGTTTCCATGCCGATTACCGTCCCAGCTACCATGCGGAAGCAGCCAAAGATGCCTGGATCCAGGCCGAGAATTGGTTCAAGCGATGGTCTGTCTTGCCGTAACTGATTTCGTTCAACATTACGGGCACGTGGCAGGAACTTCGCAGTCGGCTCACGGGTTCTCCGAACTAGTGGCACCAAACTGATGAGGTCAGACATGTGCGACTATTCTCTAGAAATGTTTCAGAGCCGGCCAGCGCGACGGGGCGAGGAGTACATCAGCAATAAGTTTCCGAGCGGAACCGTGGGTTTTGTAGCCCGTGGTGATCAGTCGGTCGCTATTTGCATGGCGTGCGATATGGAGCTTCAGCTTTCCGGCATCTCGTCGTTTATTCAAGAGCATGCGGATGTATCGGACCGGGAAAGCGCCACGTTCACGCAGGTGGACGGGCCATTTCACCGTGACGCTATCCGCTTTAGGAACGGCCGAGTGATAACGCTTCAGGCTCTGGGACCTGGCGTCGTGGCCCGCGTTTGCGACACTCAGATCGAACGTCCACTGGCTATGCCGCTGGTGAAGGAAGAAGAGGCTGTGCCCGTGAAGGAAGAAGCTCTCGTCTGACGACACGGCTTCAACGATCATTACCGGGAGCACTCGAGCTAGCTAACTCGGGTGCTCTCGTGGTATTTTGGTTTCATATTGGTTTTCAGCGCGGACCGCATTTGTGCAATGTGCGGTCTTCCGCGTCTGGGTTTTGTTGGCAAATCGGGCGAGCCAGCGAGGGCCTCAACGGAAGTAAAACGGGATCACGTAGCTCAGTTGAGTGGGCGTCAGCCCGGAAGGTGGTTCGCCGAACGGCGCGGCCTGCCGAACAGCATCCATCGCCGCTTGATCGAGTTTAGCGCTGCCGGAGGACTCCGACAGCCTCACATAGCTTAATTCACCTGTAATCGTAATTCCGAACGAAACACTGACTGTGCCGCGGAGGCCATTGCTCGACGGCTTGTTGCGCTCGACGCGGGACCGCACGCCCGCCGCATAGCTCAACGCATTGCCGCGGCTTGCGGAAGCCCTGCCGTCGACGGCCGCATTCGAGGTGCTCGAACGCGATACGGCACCGCCTGCCGTCTGATGATGCGATTGCTCCTGCTCGATCTTGCGTTCTTTTTCGACCTTCTGTTCCTGCTTCGCCTTTGCCGGAGCGTCGTCTTTCGTCTCTATGGCATCTGGCATTTCTTCGACGGGCTTTTCAGAGAACTCCTCGGCTTTGATCTCGCTTGCCGCGTCGGGCTCTCCGCCACCCCTTATGACCGGCAAAGGGTCTTCCGTTGGTGCGACGGCTGATGGCGTCACGTCGGCGACTTTGATCGGCTTCGGCGGCGGCTGATCGGTGAGCGGTGTCTCCTTCACCTCCGCCTTTTCCTGCGGCGCGGATTCGGCGGATTCTACGCTTCCGGCCTGAGAGGCCGCGGCGGCTGCGGACGCCATTTCCGCTTGATCGGTGGAGATCGATTCGAGAACGATCGATTGGGTCGTCGAAAGGCTGAAGGTATCGATCTTGCTATCGAGCATCCCGAATTGCTCGCCGGCGTCGCCCGACATTATCGACGCGATCGCAGCTGCATGAATTGCCGCGGAAATAGCAATCGTGGCAATGAGCAGCTTTCGGGATTCCGCTTTCGCGGGATTTGGTGGCGGCGCCGCTGCTACGGCTCCGGCGATCCCTCGATTGGGTGCTCTCCGGTCGTTGCTGCCTGTTTTATCAAACGCAAAGGGGACGACGTTGCCTTGCGGCCGCCGCGGTTCGAAGGCGCGAGATCGGGAATCTGACGAGCGCATTTCGCGCGACCGGTGATCCTGCCGTTCAAGGAACGTCAATTTCGCTGGTCTCCCTGGTACTCGTTGCCTCGAAAGGCATCGGCGGAAGATGGCTCCCGCCGATGCAGAACTTTGTCGATGCGTCGCGCTTTCGCGAGGCGATTAGAATTGCGCCCGGGTCGTCAGCAGGAACGTGCGGCCACGACCGGTGTCTGCCGGAACATGGTTGATGCTTCCCCCCGTGCCCCCTGCACTGAGCGCAGGCGAGTAAGCTACATCGGTGAGATTGGTGATGTTCAGACCAACGTCGACGTCATCGTTGACCTTGTAATTGGAGAAGAGGTCGTAGGTCGTATAGCCCTCGTAGAATGCGGGACCGCCAAAGGATTCCGTGTTGAGATCTCCGGCCTGACTCTTCGACGTGTAATAGGCGCGCGCCCCCACTGTCAGACGCTGATCGAAGAACCGTAAGCCGCCCGTAACGGTCGCTATGTCGCCCGGCAAATAGCTATGCATGCCGAGACCGTCCAACTGCGACGGAAGCGTGGTGTGGTTATGGCTGTAGCTCAAGCCTGCGAAAGCGTAACCGACGTCATATGTGCCCTGCAGCTCGACGCCTTCGACCTTCGAGGTGCCTGGATTATTGACGTAAAACCAAAGCAGTCCATAGGGATCTACCGTGCTAGCAGTGATGTAATTCTCTACATCCATTGTGTAGTAATTGCCTTTGAAGCGGAACGAATCTCCGGGTTGGAAAAGACCATCGACCTTTGAGTTGAAGCCGAACTCCCACCCTGTTTGAGTCTCGGGTTGCAGGTATGGATTAGGGGCAAACTGAGTGGGATCGCCAGCTCCGGGATGAACGCCTCCCAGTAGTGTTTCAGAAATTGTGGGAGCGCGAAACGAATTGGACCACGTCACGTAAGGCTGGAACCAATCGACAGGCTTAACCGCCAATGTCAGCTTAGGGCTAAATCCGCCGTCCGACTTGTCGACCTTGTACGGACCCGTCGCGAGGAACGATGGCAAAGCAGGCGTATAGGTGCCGGGTTGACCGACATAGTAGCCAGGCAGAGCATCGACGAAAACGTCGCCAGAACCTTTGAGGTTGTAATCATCGTAACGGAGACCAACGATGAAATCGAAGATACTCTTGGAGAACGTCGTTTGCGAGAATGCGCCCCCGATCGAGGATTTACCCGAGGGATTCGTGCCGCCGTTCAGGTTAGCATTAACCACGTTCCATGCATTGACGTCGTCATGGAAGTATTCATAGCCATAGTTGGACATGACATGGATGCCGCCCAAATCGAACAGCGAAGTATTGGAAACGTCGAATCCAAGGCCTATATCTTCTATTCGCCGCCCAGCTTGGCTATAAACAACAGAATTCAAGTTTTCCGCGGGACTCAAATATTTCAACTTCAGATCACTTCCCGAAAAATTTGCGCGGAAGTTGATCAGGTCGTTTCCGGGATTGTATTCGTAGCTGGCCGTATAGATTTTTGAATCGATGTTTTGATTGTAAGAGTTCGCCGTGAAATCATTGTTGTAGAGAACGGTGCCAAACGAGAGCTGCTGTGTTGGATCAATCTGGATGTGGACCTTTGCCAATCCTGAAATTAGGTCTTGATCCGTAAACGGGACTCGCTGTCCGCGACCGTTGTCGTAGTCATCCTGATTGTGCTTGCTGATCGCTCCGACGATGCTGATTGCGCCGCTGCGAATGGCGCCAGCTCCCATTTCTGAAAATCCGACGCCATTGCTGCCCCACGTCAGGCTAGTGAGCGCTCCGTAATTCTTTCCGGGCTTCAAAACGTCATCCACGTCGAGTGTGCGCATATTGGCGGAACCCGCCAGGGCGCCTGAACCGCCGACGCCGGAAACCGCGCCGCGCTGGACTTCGATGCTCGCCAGAAGCAGCGGATCGACATAGGCGAATCCTCCTGCAGTGTGCCCGGTGATCCGGAAATTCTGCCGCACGCCGTCGATCATCATGTTTACGCGGCCTTGGCCCTCGAAGCCGCGGATGTTGACGGCGACGCCAGGATTGTTCGGATCGTTGCCGGTCGAGACGCCCGGCATGGCGCGGAAGACGTCCTGAACGTTGGTCTGACCGAATGTCTGAATCTCGCTTTGACCGGCGACGCTGACGCCAGCGGGCGTATTGTATGGTGCATCAATTGTCGCCGCTTGATTTCCGCCCTCGCTCTCCGGCGGCGGAGCAACAGGCTCCGATTGCGCGGCCTGAGCGGGCTTCGGCTTTGGCTTAGCTTTCGGCGCACTGCTCTTCTTCGCTTGAGCGCCCTGCACGTTGATTCCCGGCAGCTGCGTCTCTTGCGCAAATGCCGGTACGGCCAGCACAAGCGCAGCGGCCGAAACCGTCAGCGCAAGTGCGGCCTTACCGAACGTTCCCCCCGATTGCCCCCCGGCGCCGAAGCCTATCGGTCTCGAACTTGAAATATCAAAGCCACGCACAGCCATCGCCATACTCCCCCGTGATTCCAGATTGCTACGGGCTGGCTGGCTGGGCGCTCTTGCGCTCAATGGCGGGCTTGCCTCCTTCTCTGCGAACCTCCCCCGGAAGCGCACGCCAAGAAGACCCGACGGATCGGGTTACGCCACACTATTAAAGTGTACATCAATAGTCAACAAATGATGTAAAGGTTTCGATCAGAAGGACTTTGGCGGCGAAACTGAAACTGCGGCCTTGGGCACTTAAAACCGTATGACCGGGCTTACAGGGCATCGCGCAAATCGGATGTCTCTCATCCGGTCAGTCGTAAGAACTAATTAAATCAAATCCTCAGCATTACGTCATTCATTGCACGTAGCATGGCGTCTCACGGAACCCTCCAACCGAGCGCGTGGCCCATGTCGTCCAATTCGGCGTCTAGCATGACTGTCACTACAAGGTCTCCGAGGCTGCGCGCCTCAGCGTCGACCGATCCGGCCGACGCTGCAGCACTTGAGGCGGCGCGTGAAAACGAGTTCACAACCGACGTCCAGCTCGCCTACCTCGACGCCGTGGTCAAGAACTTGCGCGGCGACACCCCCAGTGAAACTCCAGAACCGCGTGTCGTTCCGGCTCCTGAGCCTGCTGAAAGCCCCACCAAAGGGATCGGGCCAATCGCGCTGCCTTCCGATATCCGGCCAGCTACGATTATCAAATCCGTATTGGCGGTCGCGCTTGCATTGGCACTCGGCTGGCTTCCCGTGCAGCGGCTGCTTGCAACGACAAGCGCCGAAGCCGTCGTCAATGCGCGGGTGATAACACTCAGGGCGCCCATCGAGGGCGAGGTCAGCATGGCGGAGGCCGATACCGATGTCGGCAGCATGTTCAGTCATGACCAAAATATTCTCGTCGTTCGCAACCCTAGAGCGGATTCCTCTCATCTCGCGAACCTGACGAGAGAGCGCAACCAACTCAGAACGAATATCGGTGCGCTGGAAGGAAAGAAGCAGCTCCTCCTCACGAGCCTCGAAGAGTTGTCAGTGCAGCAAGAGCGGTTCCGTATCGGGCGCATCGAGCAACTCGAGCAGAGATTGCGGCAGGCCGACACCGACTCGGCGTCGGCGGAGGCGCAATACTCGGTCGCTGCCGATGCGCTGACGAGAGCGATGACGTTGCGCAAAACAGATGCGGTGAGCCAGGCGTTTCTCGATAAGGCGGTGGGCGATGCGCATGTCGCGGAGCAAGCCGTCAAGGGCCAAGCCGAGCGCCGCAAGGGCATGCTCGTCGAGCTCGATGCGGCAAAAAGGGGAACGTACGTCGGCGACAGCTATAACGATACGCCCCAGTCGGCGCAGCGCAAGATGGAGGTCTCGCTCGAGCTATCAGACGTGCAGGCGCGCCTTGTCGGCAGCAGGGCGGAACTCGAAAGCGTAGAGGCGGAACTCGTCAAGGAACAGGAGCGTCACGACGAACTTTCACAAGTGGCGATCCGTTCGACCGTGAACGGGCGCGTATGGGAAATGCTGACCGCACCTGGCGAGCACGTCAACGCCGGCCAAGACCTGGTCAAGCTTCTCGATTGCGGAAGCGCAATCGTCACGGCGAGCGTCAGCGAAACTGCCTATCAGCGATTAGCTGTCGGACAGACGGCCACGTTCAAGCCTCGGGACGGCGGCGGAGAGCTTAAGGGCACCGTTGTCAGCCTGAATGGCCTTGCCGCCGTCGCATCGAACAGTGCGATCCAGCAAAATGCGCTCAGCCGCGAGCCCTATCACGTTACGCTTAGATTTCCGGATCTCCTGAAGCACGCCGACTGCCGCATCGGGCGTTCCGGGCTCGTCCAGTTCGATACTGCCAGCGCCGCCGGCTTTTCACGCACGTATTGAGCGAGCGCCGGGATGACGTCCGCTGCAGAAATGAACTATTTCGATGCCTTGCTGCCGGCCTTCATCATTGGCCTGCTTGCGGCGGCAATCCTGCCGTGGGTCAATCGCAACAATACTGTCGTGCGAACGTGCGCCATCATCATCTGCCTCGGTCTTGGCTGGCGGTACATGACATGGCGAATGTTCAGCACGATTCCTTCGGCGAGCGATCCCATCGACTTCATCGTGGGATTTCTTTTCACCGCCGTGGAAGCCGTCACGATGCTCGGCGCCACGGCATCGCAGATCTTTCTGACGCGAACCCGCAATCGCACAGCCGAGGTCGAACGCAATCTTCCGAAGCTTCTCGCTCAACCGAGACTGCCAAAGGTCGACGTGCTCATCTGCACGTATAACGAAGATGAAAGCATTCTCGAGCGCACGATCATCGGCACGCTCGCCATCAATTATCCGAACTTCCGCGTCTGGGTTTGTGACGATGGGCGGCGACCTTGGCTTGCATCTCTCTGCGAGCGGCACGGGGTTGGCTATCTGACGCGAAGCAACAACGCGCACGCCAAGGCCGGAAACATCAACGCTGCGCTGAAGAAGCTCGCCGCGCTCGATGAAAAACCGGATTTCATTTCGATCCTTGACGCGGATTTCGTGCCACTCCCGGAATTCTTGATGCGAGGACTGGCGCTCGCGCTCGACCCCAAAGTGGGCGTCGTGCAGACACCGCAGCATTTTTTCAATCCCGATCCCATTCAGAGCAATCTGGCACTGACGCGCGTGTGGCCCGACGAGCAGCGCTTCTTCTTCGACATCGTCATGGCGTCCAAGGATGCCTGGGGCGCCGCTTTCTGTTGCGGCACGTCATCGATCATCAGATTCGACGCCTTGCAGAGCATCGGCGGCTTTCCGACGGATTCGGTAACCGAGGATTACCTCGTTTCGCTGCGGCTGCGTGAGAAGGGCTATGGCACGGTCTATCTGAACGAGGTGCTTTCGCTCGGTCTCGCGCCGGAAGGACTCGCCGAGTACACCGGTCAACGGGCGCGCTGGTGCCTTGGCTTCGTACAAATCTGCCGTGGCCCGAGCGGTCCCTTGAAAATCGGGAACGGCCTTCCCTTCGTCGATCGCGTCATGCTTTGCGAGACGTTTCTTCACTGGTCGGCGACACATCTTTTTCGTGTGCTCGGCGTCATCGTACCGGCGCTTTATCTGCTTTTCGGCATTGAGGCCGTCCACGCCAACGTCATCGACGCGATCTGGTATCTTGCGCCCTTTCTCGCGGCGCAAATCGCCATATTCCTGTGGCTGACGGAAGGGCGGGTACTGCCGCTGATGCAAGACCTCTATCAGATGCTGTGCTCGACCGAAGTCTTGAAATCCGTCGTTGCCGGACTTTTGCGGCCGAACGGCCAGAAGTTCAAAGTGACGGCCAAGGGCGGCGACCGTAGCAAGCAATTCATCCAATGGCCGCTGCTCAGAATATTCGGCACTCTGCTCGCGCTGACAGCGGCCGGAATCGTCACCGCCTTTCTCATTGACCCAACGCGGCCGTTGGCGGAATCGAGCGCCATCGCGCTCTTCTGGAGTTGGTACAATATCGTTGTGCTCACGCTCTGCTGCTATGTCTGCAGCGAGCAGCAGCAACGACGCAACGGCGAGCGCTTCGATGTTCGCGTTCCCGTCAAGCTCGGCGCCGATGGACAATTATTCGAATTTTATGCGTCCGACGTTTCGGTGAGCGGTATGCATCTCTTGGGCAACCCACCTTTGCCGCTTGGCAGCGAGGTTCGCGTGCGGTTCGCGGACGTGTCGGTTGAGGCCTATATCCGGCGAAAAACCGAGCATGGCTTTGGCGTTGAATTCGAAAATTCCGCGGGCTCGAAAGCGCATCTTTTAAGGTTCATTTTCTCGGGTAGGACCTCTACTTCGGTCGGGAAGATCAAGCCGCATCTAGTTGTATCCGCCCTTGCAGCGCGCGTTTTTCGGTAGGATCTGAGGCTCGGTCGCTTCGAATTGATAAGCTCGAATTCGAAGCGTGTGCTCCGCAATAAAAAATCAATTTGATTAAGCTTACGGCGCTTATTTGCAGCGCACCCACACTAAGTCATTGATTCAATTAACTCAGAATGCTGCGTAGCAGCATATTTTTTTGCGTCGCGTCATCGAATTCATGTTTCGTCGCACGAAAAAATGTTGACGAACGCCCGCCTCCCTGCGTCACCTAATGTCGCAGGACGAAACAACTCTCAAGGGCGAAGCGGAACTCGGACCGGCCATGGCATTGATCCAATCAATGCTTCAATCGACAAATCCGATCGTCAGCGGATGCCCCGACCCAAAAGGAGGGAAAATGCAAAAGTTGAATACCGATCCTCGCATCGCCGGCATGTTCTCCGGTGACCGTGCATGGTCACTGGTTGCGGTTGCCGTTCTGTGGGCGCTCTACGCCTTCGTCTTCGTTGAAGTGAAAGACTACCTGGGCGACGAGCAAGTTGTTTGGACGCTCGCGGCTTTTGGCGGGCTCGTCCTTCTATTCAACACCGCCGCCATCCTCGCGATGGTCGCGCACCTCAGCGAGGCGCGCGAAGCAATCTATGGGCTAGATCTGCACTACATCGATCTAGCAAAGAAAAAATCTTTAAGCCGATAGGTGGGAACCGTGGAAAAGCCTCACTACGAACCTCCAAAACAATCCGCTCTCGGACAGCTTTTCGACAGTCTGTTCCTGCTCGTACTCGTGCTCGCCGCCCTATTCACTCCTCTCTACTTGAAGCTCGCCGGCGGCGGTAAAATCGATCTGCCGATCGCCGACAAGTCGACGTGGGCCGGACTCGGCCAGAATGCAGCGCAAGCTGCACAATGGGAAAAGCTCGGATTTCATCCGGACACCGCTGCTCCACTCATCACGTCAAGATTTGATTACAGCTTCAGCCCTACCGAACTCGCGGTCACTGCGGTCATCGTGCTCGGCTATTTCATTCTGCTGTTTGCGCTCTCGAAGAAAGAATACATCGAAGTCATCGAAGAACGTTTCGGCAAAAAGTGAGGCTCCTAGATGGACAATTGGCAACTCTTAGAATACGCGGCCTGGGGCCTGTCGATCGTGCTCGGCCTCTACATCCTCATCGATACGATCAGAACCAATCGCGCATACAGTGAAGACCTTCTGACTTCCTCCCGCGAAGGCGACATCGACGATGCGCTCGTCATCGACCCACCACATCAAGGGGGACACAAGTGACTCAAACAACTGCTGTTCACGGAGAGAAGATTTCTCTTCTCCGCGTGCTGGGCCCCGCGCACGTGTGGGCACTTGGCGTCGGTATCGTGCTCGTCGGCGAGTACATGGGTTGGAACTTCGCAGTCGGCAAGGGCGGCGCAATCGCCGCTCTCATCGCCTGCTGGGCTGCCGGCCTTCTTTACACCTGCGTCGCTATGATCGACTCGGAAGTGACGTCCACCGTCGCTGCTGCTGGCGGTCAATACGCGCAGTCGAAACACATCATCGGACCTTTGATGGCGTTCAACGTCGGCCTCTACCTCGTGTTCGCATACACGATGCTTGAAGCCGCGAATGCCATTACGCTCGGCTATCTCGTCCAAACAGTGGGACAGATGGCGGGATTTGCCGAAGCACACGACAAGCCGTTCATCGTCTTGACTATCATGTTCCTGGCTTGGCTCAACTACCGGGGCGTCTACGCGACCTTGACGGTGAACCTGATCCTCACCGCCATCGCGTTCATCGCCGTCGTCGTCCTGTTCATGGGCGTGAAGCCATGGTCGACCGAGATGCTCAACCATAAGGAAATCCTGAACGGATTGCCCTATGGCTGGATCGGTGTCCTGGCATCGCTTCACTTCGGTCTCTGGTACTATCTGGGTATCGAAGGAACGTGTCAGGCGGCCGAGGAAGTCCGGTCACCGGCGCGCTCGCTACCGCTCGGAACGATGACCGGCATTATGACGCTGCTCATCGCAGCGACGATGACGTGGTACCTCTGCGCAGGCTTGATGCCTTGGGAATACCTCGGTCAAGCGACGACGCCGCTGTTCGATGCCGCACGGCTGACGAACTCGTCGCCGTTGATGGTGCTGCTGTTCATCGGAACGATGTTCTCGACGCTGGCTTCGGCCAACGGCTGCATCAACGATGCTTCGCGAGCATGGTTCTCGATGGGCCGCGACCGTTATCTGCCGTCGTGGTTCGGCGCCGTGCATCCGAAGAACAGGACGCCATTCCGGTCGATTGTGTTCCTCGTGCCCGTCGCGTTGATCTTCGCGTACTTCGCGCCGCTTGATCAGGTCATCACCTTCTCGATCCTGTCAGGTCTGCTCGAATACACGTACATGTCGGTCCAGGTCATCTTCTTCCGGAAGAAGTGGCCGCTCGATACGATTGAGCGCGGATATGTGCATCCGTTCCATCCGCTGCCGGCGCTCGTGCTCCTGGCGATCTGCACCACAACGTACTTCGCAGTGTTTCTCGGTTATGGCACTCAGCTCGCTGCGATGATGGTGTTCTTCATCGTCGCCTCGCTCTGGTTCCATTTCCACCGCTACAAGTACGTTCGGCGCGGCGACCAGTTCACGATGAACTGGCCGCGGCCGGTAGGTTACTGAGGTCCGGAGGTGGCGCATCCTTGCGATGCGCCACCTCTCTTTTCGTGTGAGAACCATTCATGTCTCTTACGCTCGCCGCTTTACTATTGACCACGACGGTTTCAATTCTTGTCTTGTTCGGTCGCCGCGAAGCACGAGTGGCCGCAGCGGCCCGTCATTCCATTCTCGAGCCTTCCCTGAATGTTCTCGACACGCCGAAGGTCGAAATCGACGCTTGCGGCTTTCCGAAGATGGAAGGGAAATTTCGCGGACGCTCGTTTCGCGTCGCTCTCATTCCCGACACGCTGACGTTTCGCCGCTTGCCGCAGCTTTGGCTCGACGTCACGTTGAAGCGCAAACTGCCAGTCGACGGGAGCGTTGCAATCCTCGTCCGACAATCGGGTGCGGATTATTTTTCGCTGACCGATCACTTCAACGAACGGCTGGCGCCGCCTGCAAACTTTCCGTACGTGTGCCTTATCAAGGGCGAAGGCCCGGGTGCTCGTCAGGTTCTCGACCGGATCGCGCCTTACGTTGCGAGCCTTCTTCGCGACCCCCATTTCAAGGAGATCGCTGTCACTCCGCGTGGCATCCGCATCATGCGCCAGCTCGCGGAAGGCAAGCGCGGTGAACATCTCATTCTCCGGCAGATCGTCTTCGAAGGTGCCAGGCTCGACCCCGAAGGGCTTGAGGACGTCATCGCGGCAGTGGTAGAAATCGAAAATCTTCTTCTCAACGTCAAGCTGGTGTCTGCCGCATGAATGCACTGCAAGTCGAGCGCAAGCCGATGAACCCCTATCTGGTTCTCGCTCTCGCCATTGTGCTTCCCGGCATGGGGCACGTTGCAATCGGCCAACCGCAGCGCGGTTTTATGTTTGCAATGTTCACGCTGCTGCTGGCGCTCATCACTTGGCAAATCGCCCCACCGGATCGGTCGATAATTGGGCGATCCGCATTGGGGCTATTCGTGTGGGCCCTGTCGATACCGGACGCCTACAAGCTCGCGCGGGTGCAATACGAAGAGTGGAAATCGAAAGGATTGGGGCGCTAGATATTTGGCTCCAGCAATGGAGCCTCTCGTGTCCAACACTCTTCGCACCTCGGTAACTGCCGCCTTCGTTGCTTCTTTCTGCTGCATGGCCTCTGCCAGCGATGCGCTCGCGAAAGTGCGCGTCTGTCAGGAGCAGGAGCAGCATTACGCTCAAATAAAGCAATCCGCCGGACCGCTGGAGATCAACGCTGCACTTTCCGCAGCAGCCGACAAAGGTTGCATCGAGCTTGCACGCCGGCTGCTCGACGACGGCGCTTCGCTCGCCTCACGCGATCACCTCGGCTCCATGCCACTCTTTCACGCGGCCACAACCGGGCATACGGACATCGTCGAGCTTTTCCTCGCTCGTGGCGCCAACATCAACGCCCGCGACCTCGATGGTGGAACGGCGCTATTTGCGGCATCGGAGCAAGACAATGCTTCGACCGTGCAGGCGCTGATCGGGCATGGCGCGGACGTGAACATTCCTGGACGGACAGGCCTTACGCCCATCGCGGCGGCCTCATATGCCGGCAACGAGCAGATCGTGCGCCTGCTTCTGGACAAAGGGGGCGACCCGAAAATCTCCGACGCGACCGGCAAGGCGCCCATCTGCTACGCGGTTGCCCGTGGCTTTCCGAAAGTCGTGCGTTTGCTGCTCGATCATGCCATCGACGTCAACGCGCGCTACGGCAATGATTTGACCGCGCTCATGTGGGCCGCAGGACATGCAGATGGGGCAGGATCGAGCGACGTGGCGGACGTACTCGCGCTGCTGATCGATCACGGCGCGCACATCGACGATCAGGACAATCGCGGTCGCACGGCCTTGATGATCGCCGCATCGCTCGGGCACGAGAAAGCCGTCGATGTCTTGCTGGCCAAAGGCGCGGACAAAACCTTGCACGATAAAGCGGGCAAGACAGCAGCTGATCTCGCTGCCAGCGACGCGCTGCGCAAGAAACTCACGATCAGCTAGCGCTATTGGTTGTTGCCGCCAACGACCTGAAGGCTCGCAAGATAGTCGGCGATGGGTTTGAGGTCTGGTGGCTGCACTGCCTTCATAAGATCCGACATGCCGGGGTTGTTGCCGCGAGAGCCGTCGCGAAATGCGGTCATCGTGTTCAACAGGTATTCCGCTTGTTGGCCGGCGAGCCGAGCCGTTGTCCCGTCACCCTGAAACTGATCGAGATGGCAGGAGGTGCAGCCGATAGAGCCGATAACCGTCAGCGCCCTTTTCGTGTCGTCCTTCGATGGTGAAGGTTGCGCGAGGTTAGGCCACTTCAGTCCCGCGAAGTGAGCGGCCAATGCCTTGAAGTCGGCTTTCTCGAGGCTCGCGACAATGGCAGACATTTGATCGTTCTTCCGCGCGCCGCTCTTGAAGTCGCGCAACTGAAGATAAAGGTAGCCTTCATTTTGGCCCCAAATGATTGGCGTCGTCTTCTCTTGGGGAATGCCATTTTCGCCGTGGCAGCTCGCGCAGATTTTCGCGTTTTCCTCGACGCGGGCAGCCGATGCAATTTCCATGGTCAGCGGCAACGCCACAGCCATAGCTGCAATTGCGATCGGCAAAGAACATTTACGATCCATCATAAGCCGAGCTCCGCGTGAGCGAACTGGTCACGATCTCATTCGATGCGATTCGGAAGAAGTGCTCGGCACTCCTTCCGAACGTTCACGGATGATCAGTCGAGCGTGAAGGCGATGATATTATTGCCGCGCTTGAAATCGATCTGCGTGTTTCCGCCTGCGCCGACGACGATGTATTCCTTGCCACCGAGCGCATAGGCCGCCGGAGGCGCGTTGACGCCGGCGCCGGCTTGGAACGACCAAAGTATTTTGCCGCTGTCGGCGTTGTAGGCACGGAACCATCCGTTTGCCTCACCGGTGAATACGAGGTCACCAGCCGTTGCGAGAACGCCTCCCATCATCGGCTGTGGCGTCGTCACCTGCCACTTTATCTTGCCGGTGTTGTAGTTCACTGCCGAGACATTGCCGAATTGCTCTTCACCCGGGATTACCTTGAAGGCGCCGCCGAGCCATAGCTTGCCATCGGGATAGGGGCTCGACTGCACCTGATACGTCATCGGCTGATGCAGGTTCGCGGCGTATGCAAGGTTGAGTTTCTGATCAACCGCCATCGGCGACCATTCCACGCCGCCGTTAGCACCGGGGAGCATGCGTGCACCTTCCGGCGTCGGAAGGGTCCACATGTTCTCCTGCGACACCATCGGATCGGAAAAGCGGATCATGCTGCAATCGTCACGTCTATTGACGTAGACGTGTCCGGTTTTTCCAGCGTGGAGCACGCCAGGGACGGTCTTTCCGTCCTTATCTTTGACGTCGACAAGGATAGGCGGACTAACGGAGTCGAGATCCCACACGTCGTGGGGGATGAACTGGAAATGGCAAACATATTTGCCGGTATCGAGGTCGAGAGCGACGAGCGAGTCGGTATAGAGGTTGTCGCCGGGCCGCAGTGATCCGTCGAGGTCGGGTGATGGGTTGCCGACCACAATGTAGATCCGGTTCAGCTTGAGATCGACTGCGGGGTTTTGCCAAACGCCTCCTCCGAGCTTTTTGTATGGATCTCCCGTCTTGGCGAGTTGCGCCTTTTCAGCCTCGATATCGCGATGCAAATCCTTGCCGGTCGCATCTTTCGTGGCCCAGATCCCGACTGTGCTTTCGGGGACCGTGTCGAAATTCCAGACGAGCTTGCCAGTCTCGGCGTCATAGGCGCGGAAGAAACCGCGGATGCCATATTCGCCGCCGTTGGTGCCGATCAGAATCTTGCCGTTGACGGCCGTCGGCGCCATCGTTTCGCTGTAGCCCAATTCAGGGTCGGCGATCTCCGTCTCCCAGACGACGCTACCCGTTTTCGCGTTGAGAGCGACGAGCTTGGCGTCGAGCGTTCCAAAATATACTTTGTCACCGAGCACCGCGACGCCGCGATTGTTGGGACCGCAGCAGTAGGTCGTGATCGGCCCCATCTTGTGCTTGTAGTGCCAGTACTGTTCACCCGTTTTGGCGTTAAGCGCATAGACATGATCGAATGACGTCGTGACGTACATGACTTCGCCAACGATGATCGGTGTCGTCTCGAGGGACTCTCTCACGTCCATCTGGAAGATCCACGCCGGATGAAGCTTTGCGACGTTCGACGTATTGATCTGTTTGCCGGGATAGAAGCGGGTCTGCTCGTAGTTGGCGTTCGTGTGCAGGAACTGCTTCGCGTCGTTCGCAGCGTTCGTCAGCATTTCCTGAGTCACTGTCGGAGCGGGCGCTTCGACTTTCGGCGCCTCCTTCTTGTGATGTTCAATTTCCTGAGCGGATGCAGGGGTCGACGCAGCGTATGCAAGCGACGTGAACAGCGCCGCCGCGTAGGCGTGGCTACTTTTCATACGGACCATATTGTCCTCGCTTAACTGAGGGCCTCAGCTCGCGCGCCGACGCAGTGTTGGAGTGGAATCGCGCCGAGCATTCCTATCGGTGCACACTCCTATTAGTGTACGCGCCCGTTTTTCCCGACAATCGGGTATGATGTTCTAGGTATTGAGACCGTTATCGGGCCGTCCTTTCCGGGACAAAGCATGTGTGCTGATTGTCCGTCTCCGGAGGCTTAGCTGCCGATTCACGATCGCCACGACAGCTCATTATCTGAGTGCGCGAAGGGTCCAGCGCTGCCCGTTGGAGCCGAGTTCGACAATGCTCAACGGCGCAATATCGATATGCCAAAACGATGCTGGCTCTGCGGCGATCGCCGAGACGATCGCTGCGCGCATTACGGCTGAATGCGTAATTGCGATAATATTTTCCTCTCGAGGCAACGCGGCGTTCAGCCAATTTGCCATGCGCGCGATAAGCTTCTCCACGCTCTCTCCGCCATGTGGGGTGGCCCTTGGATCAGAAAGCCAGCCCTTGAGAGCCTCGGGTTCGCGCTCTGCGATCTCGGGCAACGTGCGTCCTGCCCAGCGGCCGAGATCGAGGTCTCGCAGCCCCTCGTCGATCACGGGCTCGAGGCCAAGTGCCATCGCCGTTTCAACTGCTCTTGCCGCCGGGCTCGCCAGGGCTAACCCCGAGCGGCGCAGCTCTTTGGCAAGAGCCGCGGCATCTCTTTTCCCAAAGTCGTCAATGCCCTCGTCCAGCGGGAAGGCTGCGGCCCGGATGGCTGGGGTTGAAGCGTTGGCGATGAACGTGAGGCGCGACTGCATGCTGGCCGGTTGGTTACATTGACAAATTTATGGCCTGGCTTATGGTGACGCGCGCATCGTCATAGGCAGGAAGCCGGTGAGATTCCGGAACGGTCGCGCCACTGTATTCGGGGACGCCTATACCGTCCATCGAAAGTCAGACCCTCCTATGATAGGCGCCGAAGCTTGAAACGGGACGCGTAATCCCAAGGAGGCATTTGCCTATGTCACAATCTGCAACCATCTCGGACGCCTCGGTAGGCGCACCCATCCCTCTCAAAGAGATTTTGCCCTGGGCGGTTTTCGCCGGGTTGCTGTTCATTCTCGCCATGTACTTCGTCGGCGTTGAAGAAGGCGCTACGTCGATCTTCAATGGCATGTATGTGCACGAATTCGTGCACGACGGACGCCATCTCCTCGGCTTCCCCTGCCATTGACATCGGGGAGATCCAGACATGGGAAGTCTTCTCGTGCGCGGCATGATTGCCGGGCTCATCGCTAGTTTATTGGCTTTCGGATTCGCGAAGGTGATCGGCGAACCGCAGGTCGACCGCGCCATCGCGTTCGAGGAAGCCTCGCATACGCCAGTTCCCGGCGAGGCGGCGGAACCGGAAATCGTCAGCCGTGAGGTGCAGGCAAGCGTCGGGCTTCTAACCGGCGTCGCCCTTTACGGAACGGCGCTCGGCGGTCTTTTCGCACTCGCATACGCGTTCGTCAGCGGCCGTCTTCTTCATCTTTCGCCGCGCAGCACAGCGCTCGTGATCGCAGCCGTCGGCTTTTTGGCGTTGTACTTCGTGCCTTACCTCAAATACCCGGCGAACCCGCCTGCCGTGGGGCAAGGCGAGACGATCGGCTATCGAACGCAGCTTTATTTCGGGATGATCGTCTTCTCGCTCATGGCGCTGGCGATTGCCATCAGCTTCGGACGGCAAGCCATCGAGAAGTTCGGCGGCTGGAATGCGTCAATTCTCGGAACTGTGGTCTATCTCGTCTTGGTCGTTGTCGCTGCCTACGCGCTGCCGGTGATCAACGAGGTGCCTGAGAAGTTCCCTGCCGATCTGCTTTGGAACTTCCGCATCGCCTCGTTGGGTACTCAGTTCATCCTCTGGACGGCGATCGGGCTGCTGTTCGGCTGGCTTATCGCCGGCGATCGCGAAAGACTGGCGCGCTAACGCCGGCGTCGAAGTTCAGAACGAAAAATGGGGGCGCGCCGTGGGTGCCGCCTCCATTTGAATATCATCTCCTCGCAATCCTTCGTTTGAAAGACGTTCCGCACCGATGCGCCATTCGCCTTGCATTGGCATCTGCAAGCTCGACGACTCCACAGGCTATTGCCTTGGATGCGGCCGCACCGGGCGCGAAATCGGCGACTGGATCGCCATGAACGAAAGTCAGCGCGATGCCGTCTGGTCGGAGCTGCCAAGCCGGCTTGCAAAGCTTTCCGTTCGCGTACGTCTTCTTCCCTGGACACGCGAGGAACTCGTCGCGTGGGCCAGGGACACCATCGTGGCGCGTGGCGGCACATGGGTGACCGGGGCGCCGGGTGCGGTTGCGGAATTTCCATGCACTGCCGAACGCACAATCGACATCGAGGCGCGATCGGATGTCGTCATCGCGCGTGCGCCGGACGCTTCGTTCCGTCTCGCCGTCAACGACAAAGTTCGGGCATTTTCATTTGGCGAAGGCGGCCCAATCGTTCTTGGCCTGCCGAGGGGGCGCGCCGCTATCCTCTCATCGCCGGTTTTGCAATCGCTTGGCCCGGACTCGCAAGCGATCGATGCCCGTCATCAGGCGGACCAGCTTTTTGATTA
Organism: Pseudomonadota bacterium; assembly: GCA_018242295.1. Classification (GTDB taxonomy): domain Bacteria; phylum Pseudomonadota; class Alphaproteobacteria; order Rhizobiales; family Hyphomicrobiaceae; genus Hyphomicrobium_B. The sequence goes on along the minus strand of JAFECE010000009.1, from coordinate 211,938 downwards.
TGGCATAGGCCGCAAATACTCGCGGTTCTGCGTCCGCACGGGCGATGCCGCTCTCGCATCCTCATTGTCAGCCCAGGATGGCCGCCACTGGTCCGAAGTCATGACGGCAATCGGCATGCAAGTCATTGCCGCCAGTCCGAACCGGGTCGTCGAGAGCGCGGCGGCGCGGATTGAGGTCTTCACCAGAATTCCAATGCCGGGAGCCCAATCTCCGGCTGGCGCCCACACGCATTTCCTGCCTGATTTCCTCACGGGCGGCGAAGAGATCACATCAAGCCTAGCTCTGCCGGACTATGCGGCTCCCGTCGCGATTTTTTATCCTCGGGAAGCGACCAACTAGCGCTGCCAATCGTTGCCGCTTAAAGGCTCGCTTGTCCCCAAGTCTAAACGCGGCCCGAGCGTTGTCATATTGAGGGGTTCACCGCGCCGTAGTAGTGACGTTTTTACGAAATAACGGATGTCCCTCTGAGCAGTGAGGATCTTATGCGCAGCATTGGCCCCGGAATCGCATTTGCCGCCATCATGGGATTGCTCCCCGTCGCGGCTTCGGCGGACGAGCGGATGCAATCTTCGTTTACTGGCCTCGTAGCCAAAGGCTTCGAAGTCAAATCCGTAACGCTCATACCTCTCGACGTCGCGAAGCGCGTGACTGAAAAGGTGAAGACCGACAACGTCATCGTCACGCTTCAGAACAAGGAAGCCGTCGCGGTATGCTACGTAGCGTTCGCGAACTGGGCTTTCATGAACAAGACCTCGCTCGACTCGTCGACGCTTTGCGAGGTTCGTTCGGCAGCAGCGGAGGAAAGTGCAGCTCCGCCGTCGTCGGCGCCAAGCTCGACATCGAGCACGGAGCCACCGGCCGCCGCTGCACCTTCGACGACCGAGGCACCGCCGGCAGCCGCGCCTACGCCCAGCGCTCCGTCGCCCGGAACGGCCCCGTAAGCGAACTCATGAACCCGGAAACTTGGTAAAATGCTCAGCGGGCACCGTTCTCTGAGCACGTTGCCTTAGTCTCAACACGGGTTCTAGGCATATGCCGAGGTCACTTGCCTTTCATCAGTGAGAGATTGGAAAAGTGAAGAATTCGGGGGTCCTGGGGGCATCGTTGGCGCTGGCCGGCGCCGCTCTCATCTGTGGAATCTCAGCCAAGAGCTACGCCCACAGCGGCACGCAGCAAGAGCAAGAGGCGTGCACGCCTGATGTCTTCCGCTTCTGTTCAGCCCAGATTCCCGACGAAGGCCGCATCGTTGCCTGTTTAAATCGCCATCTCGTCAAGCTCAGCCCGGCATGCCGTGCCGTCATGGCGGGAGATACAGCCAGCAAAAAATCCCGCGAGGCACGTTGAGCGCCTCGATACTTTAGGAAAGCCAGTTCTTGCGAGGACAGAACGTGCGGGGCAAAATTCCGATCGAGAAAATATTCGTCGCTTGCGTTGCGACTGCGCTGATCACGTTCGCACAAACTGGCGCTTCATTAGCTCATAGTGGAACGGCTGAAGAGCAATCCGCTTGCACGCCGGACGTGCTCAGCCTCTGTTTCTGGCAGATCCCGAGCGAAGACCGCATCGTCGCCTGCCTCAACAAGAACATCAATAAATTGAGCCCGGCTTGCCGCAAGGTCATAGAGGGACCGCCGGATAAAGACGCACCGTCAGACAAAAAAGACGATCACGGCAAACGCTGAATAGTTCGGGCGCGGCTCCAGCGGATCGCTTGAGAGGGACGCGCCCGATACTGTCAGGCGCGACCGCGAGCGACTGCAGGCTTGTTCAGCTGAAGCGCCTCGCGAACCGTCTCGACGATCCCCTGGGCCGAGAGCCCGGCGCGCTGATACATGACTTCGGGCTTGTCCTGATCGACGAAGACATCCGGCATGACCTTGCAGCGGACCTTGAGTCCCCGCTCCAGCAATCCGTTCTCGGCGAGATAGTGCAGCACATGACTGCCGAAGCCGCCCACCGAGCCCTCTTCGATCGTGACCAGGACATCGTGGTTTTCAGCAAGCTGCCGGATCAGATCGGTATCGAGAGGCTTCATAAAGCGCGCGTCGGCGACAGTCGCTGAAAGTCCAAGCGCCGCCAGCTGATCGGCCGCCTTCAAGGTCTCTTGCAGGCGCGTGCCGAATGACAGCAGCGCAATCGTCGAACCCTCGCGCAGAACGCGTCCCTTGCCGATTTCGAGCGGGATACCGACTTCGGGCATGGCAACGCCAGTGCCTTCGCCACGCGGATAGCGGAATGCGCTCGGACGGTCGTCGATCGCCGCCGCTGTTGCGACCATGTGCTTCAGCTCGGCCTCGTCAGCCGCGGCCATGATGACCATATTCGGCAAGCATCCAAGGAAAGCGAGGTCGAACGTTCCGGCGTGCGTCGCGCCATCGGCTCCGACGAACCCAGCGCGGTCGATCGCAAATCGCACGGGCAAACTCTGCAGCGCGACGTCGTGCACGACCTGATCGTAGCCGCGCTGCAAGAACGTCGAGTAGATCGCGGCAAAGGGCTTCATGCCTTCGGTGGCAAGGCCGGCGGCAAAAGTCACCGCGTGCTGCTCCGCTATGCCGACATCGAACGTGCGATCGGGAAACTCGCGGCCGAAGACGTCGAGCCCCGTTCCGTCGGGCATCGCTGCGGTGATCGCGACGATTTTCTCGTCCTTTTTGGCTTCGGCGATCAAGCTGTCGGCGAATACGCGCGTATACGACGGCGCACTTGCTACCGGCTTCGCCTGCACGCCGGTCACGACGTTGAATTTGGCGACGCCGTGATATTTGTCGGCCGATGCTTCGGCCGGCGCGTAGCCTTTGCCCTTCTTCGTCACGACGTGAACGAGGATCGGCCCCTCGCCGGCGTCTCTAACGTTCCTCAAAACCGGCAGCAGCTGACCCAGATCGTGGCCATCGATCGGGCCGACGTAGTAGAAGCCGAGTTCCTCGAACCAGGCACCACCGTGCCAGAGGTTTCGCGTATATTCCTCAACCCGCGCAGCACGCCGTTCCCAGCTCTTCGGCAATTTCTTCGCCAGCTGTTTGGCGATGTCACGAACATAGAGATACGATTCACTTGAGGTCGAGCGAGCAAGATATGACGACAATGCGCCCGTCGGCGGCGCGATCGACATATCGTTGTCGTTCAGAACGACGATGAGCCTTTCGCTGCGTGCGCCGGCGTTGTTCATCGCTTCGTAGGCCATGCCGGCGCTCATCGCGCCATCGCCGATGACGCAGACGACGTTGTTCGCCTCGCCCGACAATTCGCGCGCGACCGCCATGCCGAGGCCCGCGGAAATCGACGTCGACGAATGGGCAGCGCCGAACGGGTCGTATTCGCTTTCGGTGCGCTTCGTGAAACCGGAAAGCCCTCCGGGCTGGCGCAACGTTCTAATTCTGCTGCGACGGCCAGTCAGAATCTTATGGGGATAAGACTGATGGCTGACGTCCCAGATCAAGCGATCGCGCGGGGTGTCGAAAAGGTAGTGCAGAGCCACCGTCAGCTCGACGACGCCGAGGCCAGCGCCAAGATGGCCGCCCGTTTGCGACACGGCATCGATCAGCTCGGCGCGAAGTTCCGCGGCCAGCTGAGGAAGTTCGCTTTCGGACAGCCGCCGCAGATCGGCAGGCGTATCGACTTGGTCCAATAGCGGTGTTTTGGATACCCGAGGCATCACTGCGTCCATTGACTGAACTCCCCCAAAAACCCGCTTGCTCGAGTCCTTTTAATCCTTCCAAATATGAACCTATGACACGGCGCAAAAAATGGAACATGCACAGCAAACTGGACTCTGCGGGGAAGTGTTGCAGCCAAGCCTCACAAATGGCAGACAACTGTGGGCAAATTGGCTAAATGCCGCCACCGTGTCCACTTAGGACATGCGCCGCCGCTGAGAATTTTAACTCGCCGTCGGTACACAAAATCTGCAAACAATCGGGGGATGGGCAATGGTCCCGGCCAAGACATTACGCATTTTTGGAGCGTCGATCGCCGTTTTGATGGCGACGCTTCTCAACTCACCTCAGCTTGCGACTGCGCAGGCCTTCGATGCACCTGAGAAGACGATCAACGGCCTGAACGCCAAACTTCTCGATACGATGAAGCAGGCGCAGGCACTCGGCGTGCAAGGCCGCTTCGACGCGCTCGCACCGGTTCTGTCGAGTACCTACGACATTCAATCGATGTCGCGCGTGGCGGTTGGACAAAGCTGGGATACGTTTCAGCCCGAGCAAAAGGCAGCCGTGACCGACGCGTTCGCCCGCATGATGATTGCGACCTACGCAAAGCGTTTCGATGGCTTCTCCGGCGAGACATTCGAGATTGCCGAGATCACGGATCGGCCGCCGTCGGATAAAATGGTGAAAACCCGGATTGTTCAGAGCAACGGCAAGCCGGTCGCGATCAACTACCTGATGCGCAAGACCGGATCGCAATGGAAGATCGTCGATGTCTATCTCGACGGCACGATCAGCGAACTTGCCAGCCGCCGCGCCGAGTTCACATCGATCCTGAAATCCGGCGGCGCCGATGCACTCATCGCTTCACTCAAGAAGCAGGGTGATAAGCTGCTTTCCGGAAGCTGATTGCACGTCATTCGCGGCCGGTCTTGTTGATGACGAGCCGGCCGCGATTTTTCCTGCCTTGCCCGGCGCCTTATCGCGCGGGTCGAAACATTTTTACAAACATCGGCAGAGAAAGCTCATGCGGCGCGGGCGCCTTGAAAAGGCCGCTTCTGCTGTCGTTTTGACCAGCTGAATTCCGAATTGATCAGTGTGCTTCGACCGGCGTCGGCGGACCGACGACGACGATCGTGCCGCCGTGATCGTAGGCGCTCGACAGTTTCGGCACGTCAGTCATTCGACGCTTCTGCAGCATCGTCGGCGACGAAACGAGCTCTGTGACCGGCTCGATCGCGTTGGGATCCGGCGGGACCGGATCGCTCGTCAACACACTCGTGTTCAGGGCTTCCTGCAGCTCAGCCTGCCGCTTCTGATCCGTTACACTGCGGAGCATCGAATAGAAGTCGATCGAGCTGTCCTCGAGCGTCTGCATATCTTCGGCTTTGCTGAGGTTCGTCAGCGGACTGGTGATGCTGCCTGCAAGATTGACTCGGCTGGCGAGCGTCGCGACCTTCGTCGGGATTAACGCGGCGGCCGGAATCTGCGCGGCGAATTCCACGCCGGTGCCAATCGCATCCCGCACGTTCGTCGGGCCGATGACGGGCAGCACGAGGTAGGCGCTATCACGGTAGCCCCAAACGTACATCGTCTGGCCGAAGTCGCCGGACTGATGCGCCATGCCCTGTGTCGCGGCGACGTCGAAGAGACCGCCGAGGCCGAGCGTCGAATTGAGCGCGAAGCGGCCAAGTGTTGTTACCGCCGCTCCCGGCCGGAGCTGCAGAACGTCGTTTGCAAATACCATCGGCTCGGCAAGATTGGTCGTGAATGCGTCGACGCGGTCGCGGACGCTTTCCGGCACATTCTCGTTATAGGCTTTGGCAGCCGGATACAGGACGTTGTGATTGAAGTCCTGGTTGCTGTCGAAAACCGAGCGATTGAATTTCTCGTTGGGGTCCGCGATGCTTTTTGGCTCGTCATCGCTAGCGGTCGATGCCAAGTGCTGCGGCGCGATTGAAGGCGCAGACGTGCTGGCGCAAGCCGACAGACCCACACCGGCTAAAATGCAGCCGACCCAGTTCGCGATCGTGGTGACTTTCACGTCCCGATATTCCCCCATGCCTAGCCGTGCGGCCGAGCAAACTCAGATCTATCGCAGCTACGTGCAAAACGCTAGCTTTAGTGCCGGCGCCAGTAGGCTTTCCCCCCACCTCAAACCAGAAAGTAACGTCTGAATGACGTCCAGTCTGTGGCTTGTATGCACCCTTATTGCCATTATCGGCAGCATTTACGCCATGTTGGCTGCTTTCTTGGTGGCACGATTTGCGCGCCGCCCCAAGTCGATTTTAGGGCCGACGGAAAATGTCGCTCTTATCAAGCCGCTTTACGGGGCCGAACCAGGCCTTGGCGACAATCTCGGATCGTTCATTCGGCAGGACTACCCCGGCGATGTCGAGATGATTTGCGGTGTGCAGGACGCCGCCGATCCCGCCATTCAGATCGTGCGCAACCTTGAAGAGAGATTTCCGTCCGCAGAGATCGAACTCGTCACCTCCTCCCGAGGCGCCGGCGGCAATCCGAAAATTGCTAACGTGCTCAATATTTATCCGCGAGCTCGGCACGATGTTCTGATTCTCAGCGACAGCGATATGCGCGTCGAGCCTCACTATGTTCGGGATGTCGTTGCCACATTGCAGCAACCCGAGGTTGGGCTTGTGACCTGCCTATATCGGGGGCGCGCGATTGGTGGCTTCTGGTCTCGCCTCGCCGCGGCGGCCGTCGATCAACATTTTCTGCCGAGCGTTTTGGTCGGCGTTCAGCTCGGCCTTGCGAAGCCATGCTTCGGATCGACAATCGCAATTCGTCGCAGCACCCTGGCCGAGATTGGCGGTTTCGACGCCTTCGCCGATACGCTAGCCGACGACTACGCCATGGGCGATGCGGTCCGGCAAAAGGGGCTGAAAGTCGCAATCGCACCCTTCACCGTCGGGCACACTTTTTCCGAAGATAGTTTTGCGGAATTGCTCGGACATGAACTGCGATGGGCACGGACAATTCGTCTCGTCGATCCCGCAGGTTATACCGGTTCCGTGATTACGCACCCGCTGCCGTTCGCGCTCGCTGCGTTGCCATTGGGTGGCTTTGACGCCATAGCGTGGATGATCCTGCTTCTGACGCTTGCATGTCGGCTTTTCGTTCCGTTACAAGTTGAGCGACTGCCCGGTGGGGGAAAGAGTTCGATTTTGCTCACTCCTTTGCGCGATATCTTGAGCTTCGCGATTTTCGTCGCGAGCTATGTGCCCGGAGCTGTCAGTTGGAGGGGCCGACGCTACAGCGTCGGCGCCGATGGGACCGTTAGGCCTATATGAAAGGCGCGGACATGCGCACACTATTTTTGCAGGCTCCTTCGTTCGACGGCTTCGATGGGGGAGCGGGTTCGCGCTATCAGGCGCGCCGTGAAATCCAGTCGTTCTGGTACCCGACCTGGCTGGCGCAGCCGGCGGCTCTGGTCGAAAACAGCAAGCTGATCGACGCGCCGCCGCACCGTACCAGCCTGCAGGAAGTGCTCGGCCAAGTGCGCGATTACGACCTCGCGGTGCTGCACACCTCGACGCCGTCGTTCGATTCTGACGTCAAGGTCATCGAGGCGATGAAGGCGACCAACCCGAGCCTCAAGGTCGGGCTGATCGGCGCCAAGGTCGCGGTCCAGTCCGACGAGAGCTTGAAGGACGCACCGATCGTCGACTTCGTCGCCCGCAACGAGTTCGACTTCACCATCAAAGACGTCGCCGACGGCGTGGCCTGGAGCGACATCAAGGGCCTGTCGTACCGCAATTCGCAGGGCGTCATCGTGCACAACGAGGACCGTGCTGTGATGCACGACATGGACTCGCTGCCCTTCGTTACGCCGGTCTATAAGCGCGACCTCATGATGGAGAATTACTTCATCGGCTATCTGAAGCACCCGTACATCTCGTTCTACACGGGGCGCGGCTGCAAGAGCCGCTGCACGTTCTGCCTGTGGCCGCAGACCGTTGGCGGCCATCGCTATCGGACCCGCTCCGTTGGGCACGTTATCGAGGAAGTGAAATACATCCTCAAGGCGTTCCCGCAGATGAAAGAGCTGATGTTCGACGATGATACCTTCACCGACGACCTGCCGCGCGCGGAAGCGATCGCCAGGGAACTCGGCAAGCTCGGCGTCACTTGGTCGTGCAATGCCAAGGCGAACGTACCACGCGATACGCTGAAGGTGCTCAAGGACAACGGCCTGCGCCTGCTGCTCGTCGGCTACGAGAGCGGCAACCAGCAAATCCTGCATAACATCAAGAAGGGCATGCGGGTCGAGGTTGCGGAGAGGTTCACGAAGGACTGCCACGAGCTCGGCATCAAGATCCACGGCACCTTCATCCTCGGCCTTCCGGGCGAGTCGAAGGAGACGATCCAGGAGACCATCAAGTTTGCGACGCGGATCAACCCGCACACGATTCAGGTCTCGCTCGCGGCACCCTATCCGGGCACGTTCCTCTACAAACAGGCATCCGAGAACGGCTGGCTCGATGTCGACAATGCCGAACTCATCAATGCTAACGGCATTCAGATCGCGCCGCTGCACTATCCAGGTCTGTCGCACACCGAGATCTTCTCTTCGGTCGAGGACTTCTATCGCAAGTTCTACTTCCGGGTGCCGAAGATTGCTTCGATCGTCGGCGAGATGATAACGCAGCCCGACATGATGAAGCGCCGCCTCAGAGAGGGTGTCGAATTCTTCCAGTTCCTGCGCGAGCGCCGTAGCGCCGCCTAGCGCGACCCGACCCAGATCGCGTGATCATGCTGACGGCGCTGGTGTTGCTCACCGGCGCCGTCAGTTTTTCGAGACGGCTTGTTCTTTCTTGGCGTTCCGGGGCGGCCCCATCAGGATCGGCTGGAAGAGAACCGCGGCCGCAAGCGTCGTCACGAGCGAGAGCGCCAGCAGCTCGCCCATGCTCGACGTCCCCGGGTGACTCGAGAAAAATAGGCTCCCGAAGGCGACAGCCGTCGTCATGGCGCTAAACATGACGGCGCGGGTTAGCGGCGAGGCCAGCAAGCTCGTTTCACCTTCGCGCCAAGCCAACACGTAGTAAATCTTGAACGCGACGCCGACGCCAAGAAGAACCGGTAGCGCGATGATGTTCGCAAAATTCAGCGGCAGCCCGATCAGCACGCAAAGCTCGAGCGTCACGACCCCGGCTAGCAGCAACGGCACGAGCGTCAGAAGCACGTCCGATATGCGGCGCAGCGCAACGAACAGGATGATCGTTATCGAGACGAGCGCCAATAGGCCCGCCTGGATAAACGATCGGACCACGGTCTTCGCCGATTCCTGGATGAGGATGGGCACGCCGGTCGCTTCCGGCGCGACGGCGAGGACAGCGGAGGCGAAACGACGGAGGTTGGCGTTGTCGTTGCCATCTCCCTTCGGCGCGACTTCGACGCGTGCCCGGTGATCGGCGGTGATCCAGTCGGCAATGATCTCGGGCGGCAGATTCTCGAGTGTGATCGGCTCGGCCTTCAGAGCGACGCGAATTTGGGCGAGGCGCAGCTTCAGACCGTCGAGCAACGATTTCTCGACCTTTGCACGCACATTCGGCGGCGCGTCTGCGAGCTTGCGCAGTGACTCTGCCATGTGGGTGGCAAGCGGGGGCGCGCCGGGAAGCTTGGCGACATTTTCAAATTCCGTCGCCGTCTCCTTCAGCCTGGTCTGCGTATCCGCATCCGTCGGATCCGTCGCCATTTCGTCGGGCTCGATCGTCGGGCCGAGCAGGTCTGCCACGTCCCTTATGACCGCCAGCTTCTCCGTTTGCTGGTCGGGCACGAAGCTGGCAAGCGTCACCGTGTGAGCGGTTTCCGGCAATTTATCGAGCTTGGCTGCGAGCGCTTCAGCACCGGCCAAGTTCGGCGCAAGGATCTCGATGGTGTTCGGAGCGGTCGCGGGATCGCGCATGAGATCGTTGAAGGTCGAGACGGACTCGACCTTGCTGCTGCGAAGGTTGATCGGATTGAAATCGAACTCGAGCTTCGCGAGCAGCGGCAATCCGGCGAGGACGCCGACCACCGTCAGCGCCAGAATGACGTGCCTATGACGCGCCATGAAACGGTCGACGGGGGCAAGCGCGCGGTAGCCGACGTCGTGAGCCTCGCCCGGCGGATTGAGCAGCGAAAGCATCGCGGGCAGCAACGTGATGCTCGTCAGGAATGCGATGACCATGCCGCTGCCGGCAATGAGGCCAAGCTCGGATACGCCGCGGTAATCGGTTGGCAGGAAGGCGTAGAAGCCCGCGGTCGTCGCGGCCGCGGCGAGTGCGAGCGGCTTTCCGGCGTTGGTGCCCGCTGCAATCAACGCATCCCGCAGGCCGTGCTTGCTGAAGCGCTCGTGGCGGTATCTGACCGAGAATTGAATGCCGAAATCGACGCCGATGCCGACGAACAGCACGGCGAATGCGACCGATATGAGGTTTAGGGCGCCGACGAGGTAAAGTCCCAGCGCCCCCGTCATCGCAAGTCCGGCGAACAGGCTGACGAGGACCGCAACAATGATGCGGGCCGATTTCAGCGCCAGCCACAAAATGAAAAGAACGGCCGCGATGGTAACGGCCGTGTTGACGACCGCGCCTTCGGCAACGGTTCCAAACTCCTCATCCGCCATTGGAACCGAGCCCGTGAGCCTGACGCGCACGCCATTATCGGGGGTTAACCCAAGCCGTTCGGCAGTTTTGCGGATCTGGGTCGTGGCTTCGGAGCCGGGCTGCAGGTCGGAATAATCGAGGACGGGCTTCACCTCGAGGAAGCGGCGAAGTTCGGACGGTGCCGGACGCGCGCCTGTCAGCAGCCCGCCCCAAGAGAAATTCGTCTCCTTGCCTGCCATCAGACTGTCGATGGCATCGACCAGCACGCCGAGCGGCTTTTCGAAATCCGACCACTTCGCACGGTCATCTTTGATGCCGAGCGGAACAAACGAGAGCGCCTTCGCCAGTCCGTTAAGAGTCGGGTCGGCGGCGAGTGTGCCGAGAACCGGTTGCGCCTTGATCAGTCCCTCGGTCGTTTCCTTGAGTTCGGGCAGCGAAAGATAGAGAAGGCCGTTCTTTTCGAAGAACGGGCCACCATCCCGCCGCCTTACGATCTGGAACGGATCGGGCTTCGATTCGCTGAGGGCGGCGGCGAGTTTGGCAGCTGCGGCCTCGGTCAGCTCCGGGGTTTTGCCGTCTATGACGACATCGATCGTATCGGTGTGCTGTGGGAAAGCGAGATCGAACTGGCGTTCGCGCTGCCGCCAATCGAGATCCGACGCGATGAGCTGGCTCGTATCGGTCGTGATGGCAAAATGGTTGACGACGTAGTCGATGGCGCCGGCCGTGAGCGCCAGCCCCAGCACAATGGTCAGCCAGCGCTGCCGCACAGCGATGGCCACGATACCGGCGACGACGCGCTCGATCATGCGGCCGCCAATGGCTGGCTGGGACGGTGTTGGATATTGAGTTCCTGAAGGATCATTCTAGACCGGACTCGTGATAACCTTTTGAAGGGTCGCATCTCTTAGCAGCTCACCTATGATGCCGAACCTGTCGAGCAGATGAATAAATGGGCCCGTCTAGTGTGTTGCTTTTGAGACACGTCACGTCAACAGCATGAATGCCGCGACGTTACCCCGGCTGCCGATCATTCACGATAGCGCGTAAAAGTCGGGGACGAGTGGGGCGCAGCGCGTTGAACGTCATGAATCGGGACGCGTTGAGGTATTAGGTCTTCCACAGCGCAAAGCAATTGCGCGTCGGCAGGACGGGGTTTCTGCATGAAAGTCATCTTGGCGCAGCCCCGGGGTTTTTGCGCAGGCGTGGTACGGGCGATCGACATCGTCGAGCGTTCGCTCGCGCGGCGCGATGGGCCTGTCTATGTGCGTCACGAGATCGTTCACAACCGGCATGTCGTCGAGGACCTCAGGGTCAAGGGCGCCCGTTTCGTCGAAGATCTCGCGGAAATCCCCGATGGCGCCGTCACGATATTCAGCGCACATGGAGTTTCGCGTGACATCGAGGAGAGGGCGAAATCGCGCCCCCTCAGGATCGTTGACGCGACATGTCCCCTCGTTTCGAAGGTTCACAAGCAGGGCCAGCGCTATTCCTCGCTCGGGAGGACCGTCATCCTGATCGGGCATGCCGGTCACGTCGAGATCGAAGGCACGCTCGGGCGCATTCCGGGGCCGGTTTACCTTGTCGAAAACAGCGAGGACGTTGAAAACCTCGATTTGCCTGACGATACGCCGGTTGCCTACATCACACAGACGACCTTGAGCGTGGACGATACACGGTCGACCATTGAGGCTGTCAAAAGCCGGTTTACCGACGTCATCGGGCCCGAAACGCGCGATATCTGTTATGCTACGCAAAACAGACAAACGGCCGTTCGGGAACTCTGCCGGTTCGTCGAGGCGCTTATCGTCGTCGGCGCCAGCAACAGCTCCAACTCAAACAGACTACGCGAGATCGGCGCCGAATACGGGATACCGAGCTATCTCGTCGCAGACGGTAGCGCGGTCGATCCGGCATGGCTTGCCGGGAAGAATGTAGTTGGCGTAACAGCAGGTGCTTCGGCGCCTGATGTTCTTGTCGAAGATGTCCTCACCGCCATCGCACAGATCGCGCCTATCGAGATTGAAATGCTCGATGGCGTCGAGGAGAAAATTACGTTTCGCCTGCCGCCTGAATTGCTCGAAGCATCATGATCAACGATAGTGCTGGTTCGAGCGCCGCTAGAAGGAGCCCTATCGGGTGGGAATTCCATTAAACCAAGCATTGTCGGTAGGTGCCTACGTCATCGGACAGCACCTCAGGGGCCGCAAACGTTATCCGCTGGTGTTGATGCTGGAGCCGCTCTTCCGCTGTAACCTCGCATGCGCGGGCTGCGGTAAGATCGACTATCCCGATAAGATCCTCAATCAGCGCATCTCGGTCGCCGACGCGCTGCATTCAATGGATGAATGCGGGGCGCCCGTCGTCGTACTCGCGGGCGGCGAACCGCTGCTCCACAAGGAGCTGCCGGAGATCGTCGAGGGTGCGCTCAAGAAGGGCAAGTTCGTCACCGTCTGCACGAACGCATTGCTGCTCGAGAAGAAAATTCATCTCTACAAGCCGCACAAGAATTTCAACTGGTCGATCCATCTCGACGGCGACAAGGAGATGCACGACCGGTCGGTTTGCCAGAAGGGCGTGTACGATCGCGCGGTCGAGGCAATCAAGGTCGCGAAAGCGAAGGGTTTTCGCGTCAATATCAATACGACGCTGTTCAGCGACGCAAAGGCCGAGCAGGTCGCGAAGTTCCTCGATGAGATGAAGAAGCTCGACATCGGCGGCGTAACCATTTCGCCCGGCTACGCCTACGAGCGTGCGCCCGATCAGCAGCACTTCCTCAATCGCACAAAGACGAAGCAGCTCTTCCGCGATATCTTCAAGCTCGGAAAGGGCGGTCGCGCGTGGCCGTTCTTCCAGTCGGCCCTATTCCTCGATTTCCTCGCGGGCAACCAGACCTATCAGTGCACGCCGTGGGGCAACCCGACGCGCACCGTGTTCGGCTGGCAGAAACCCTGCTATCTGCTCGGCGAAGGCTATACGAAGACCTTCAAGGAGCTGATGGAAAGCACCGACTGGGACAAGTACGGCACCGGCAATTACGAGAAGTGCGCCGACTGCATGGTGCACTCGGGCTTCGAAGCGACAGCCGTCATGGACGCAGTGAAGAAGCCGTGGAAGATCGCCGCCGTTGCGCTTAGGGGCGTGAAGACGGATGGTCCGATGGCGCCCGAGATCGCGCTCGACAAGCAGCGTCCGGCCGAGTTCGTGTTCTCACGTCACGTCGAGAACAAGCTAGCGGAGATCAGCGAAGCCGAGGCCCGGGCCCAGAAACCGGTGGCAGCGGAATAATCCCTGCATCGCGCGCCGGGTCGCCGCAGCGGCCCGTAAGAGATCCGGGAGCTGGCCCGGGTGATACAGCAATGACTTGAGGACGCCGGCAATATCCGGCGTTCCATCCGGTTTCAGGCCATTGATCGCGGCTGGCGGAAGCTTTTGACTCGCGGAATCGGCAATCACCCGCAGCACGGCGAACGGCAAGCCATATTGCTCTGCCAAGTGCGCAACGACATGACTTTCCATGTCGGCGGCAAAAGCGCCGGTCGTCATATAGAGATTTTGCTTTTCGACCGGGCGTGCGACGACCGCATTCGATGCAGCGATTGCTCCGGACTCTGCTCGCGGTAACGACTCGAACAGGCTGTCGCTCCAGCGTTCGTCCGCAACGTACGTCGTGCCGTTTGCGACGACCGACGTGCCGACGACGATCGTTCCCGATGGCAGGCCTGGTCTCAGTCCACCGGCAATCCCGAAGCTGATGAGGCCGCGAATGCCTCCGCCCCGGATGGCTTCCTCGATCAAGGAGACAAGGCGTTTCTCATTTCCGCCGCAAGCAAGCGCCTTCACCCGTCCGGATCGTTGCGCGACCCGAGCTTCCGCTCTCAGCCCTGTTGCGGCGAGCACGCCCCCCCTCATCCCCTTACATCATCCCCTCAGACTAAACCCCGTGCCAGACTATCCCTTCACATCCCAACTGTCACGGACCTCGAATTTGAGGCCTTGAGGTTCCGATAACGGGCCAAGGCCCACATCGGAAAGAATTTCGAGTAGCCATGATAGCGGAGGTAAAAAACGCGTGGAAAGCCCGTCGCCGTGAAATGCTTTTCGTTCCAGAAGCCGTCAGAGCCCTGTGACGAGGCCAAATACGCGATCCCTTTCTGAACGGCCGGATGATCGACCTCGCCGGCTGCCATCAGCCCCATCAGCGCCCATGCCGTTTGCGACGCCGTGCTCGGCGCCGGCTCGTAGGCCTTGTAGTCCATCTTGTAGCTATCGCCGGCCTCGCCCCAGCCACCATCGGGATTTTGGATGGAAAGCAACCAATTGGCCGCCTTGCGGACGACGCTCGATGCCGGGTCGACGCCGGCGGCGTTCAGTGCGCATAGCACCGACCATGTGCCGTAGACATAGTTCATGCCCCAGCGGCCATACCAGCTGCCGTCCTTCTCTTGCGTCCGCTCGAGGTAGCCGATCGCATTGTCGAGCGCATAGCTTTGCCCGCGGCGCTCGCCGAGTTGTGCCAACATTGAGACGCAGCGCGCGGAGACATCCGCTGTCGGCGGATCGAGCAGAGCTCCATGGTCGGAAAATGGAATCTGATTCAGGTATTCGTATGTGTTGTCGGCGTCGAAAGCGCCCCAGCCGCCATTTTTGCTCTGCATGCCGACGATCCATTCGCGGCCGCGTTCGATGGCTTCGCGATAGGAATTGTCGGCTTGCGGCGCGCGTCCCAACGAGCGGTCCATCGCCATCACGACGACGGCGGTATCGTCGGTATCGGGATAATGAGGATTGGCGTACTGGAACGCCCAGCCGCCGGGGCGAATACCGGGCCGGCTCGCCGCCCAGTCGCCTACAGTGTCGAGCACCTGCAGCGGCTTCAGCCATTCGAGCGCACGCCCAGCGCTCGCTTCAGCATCCGTACCGCCCACTTCCATTAGCGCATGTGTCGAGAGCGCCGTATCCCAAACCGGCGACAAGCACGGCTGACAGTAGGCTTCGTCGTCCTTGACGATCAGCAGCTTTTCGATCGATCCCCGTGCCGTCCGATAATGCGGATGATCATGCGAATAGCCGAGCGCATCGTAAACCAACAGCGAGTTGACCATCGCCGGGAAAATCGCGCCCAAGCCGTCTTCGCCGTTCAAGCGTTCGTCGACAAACGCAATGGCCTTGTCGATCGAGCGCTTGCGTATCGATTTCGGGAAGTACGGCTGAGTGGCACGGAGCACGCGATCAATCGCGCCAAAAATTTCCGACCATGGCGACTTCTGATGCGGGCCCTTCGGCCAGACTTTGACGTCCTCGGGCGGGATCGTGAAAAGCTCGGGAATGCCGACGCCTTTGGGATTCCGCGCTCTCGGCTTCAAAGCATTGAGCACCGTGAGCGGCACCACCACAGTGCGCGCCCAATAGGAAATCTTGTCGAGATGGAACGGAAACCAACGCGGCAGCACCATGATCTCGACAGGCATCACCGGAACGCCGGTCCAAGGCACGGCGCCGAAGAGTGCCAGCAGGTTGCGCGTGAAGACGTTGCTGTGGGAAGCGCCGCCTTGCGACAGAATCCAGCCGCGCGCCTTTTTCATGTAGGGCTCTTCGGTGCCCACACCGATCATCTTCAGCGCAAAATAAGCCTTCACGCTGGCGCTGATATTCGACGCGCCGTCGTGGAAGAGCGGCCAGCCACCATCATCGGATTGAATGCGGCGAAGATAGTTGGCGATTTTGGCTTCGAGAGCCGCGTCGACAGGCTCAGCCAAGTAATGACGCATCAGAACATATTCGGCCGGGATCGTCGCGTCGGCCTCAAGCTCGAACACGAAATGACCGTCGTCCCGCTGCAGCGACAAAAGCGCATTCTTGGCGTTCGAAATCGCGCTTTCGATATCGGGCGTGCCGACCTCGCGCATCGGATTGCTGGACGCCAGCCGCGCGGACTGCGCTACAGAGTCGAAATTCATAGATGCTCTCCCAGAAGTTCGAGCGTCCTATCAGATGTGCGCCGACATCGCCAGTTTCGCGGCCCCCTCGCCTGACCTTATCGCGCCTTCGATCGTCGCCGGAAGTCCGGTATCCGTCCAATCGCCTGCTAAAATCAGGTTTTTCCAGCGCGTGCGCGCTTTCGGACGCAGGGCATTCTGTCCGGGAGTTGCGGCGAAAGTAGCGCGCCGCTCTTTCACGATCTGCCAACTGGGAAGCTCTGCATCGAGGCGAGCGATTTTCGCAACCTCGGTCCAGACCTGGCGTGCGAGCGGTTCTCTCGCGGCCTCGTTGAAGCGATCCGCGGAACTGATAGTGACCGACAAACGATTTTCGAATGCGAACAACCATTCCGTCGTCGCGTTGACTAGCCCGGTGATCTTCGGAAGGTTGGCTGGCGGCGCGATGGCAAAGTGGACATTACAGATCGCGCGGTATTCGGTTGGCACGACGATATCCGGAACAAGAGTCCGGGTAACCCATCCTGGCACCGCCAGGACGACGGCATCGTTGCCATTAAGCTCGATGGTGCCGTCCCCGAATTGCAGCGCACTGACACGACCGTCAGCAAATTCGATTGCCCGCAATGGATGGTCGAACCGCAGCTCCGCGCCGCGCTTGCCGAGAAACGAAAGCGCGGGATCGACGAGCGCCGGTCCCAATCCGTTCGCCGCGAACAACGGGCGGCAGGCTCTGCCGCCGCGCCCAAGCGTTTCGCGAACGACGGCGCCGGCTAGCTTTGCGGAACCTTCCGACGGCTCGCAGTTCAGCGCTGCGAGCAGCACCGGCTGCATGAGATGAGTGAAAACCTTTGAGCCGGAGTCGACCCTCCCGGTGACGGCGTCGCTGCTTTTGGCCTGGAGAAGATTTCCGAGGCGAACGTAATCAATCGCGCGCGTGCCCGGCACACGGCGGCTCTTCGCGAAGATCCACCACGGCAGCGGTCCGTCGTTCGGTCTGAGCGTCCATCGCTCGTCGGATGCAAAATCGCAAAAAGCGAATTCCGCGTGCTTTGGATCATCGAGCAGACCTCTGCCGCCGACCACTTTCAGATAGCGCAACGCGCTGTCGTTGCCCGAGAGCAGCAGATGGTTGCCGTTGTCGATCATCATTCCGAGCGCAGGCTCGAAGTACGAGCGGCAACGGCCACCGGCGTGGCGTGCCAGCTCGTGGATGACGACTTTGCGTCCGCGGTTGACAAGCGCGACCGCCGCCGAAAGACCGGCGAGACCGGCCCCGACGATGTGAACAGTGCCGTTGCTCATTTAAAAAATGCCGTCGCGCAGGACCGCCCAGAGGACGGTGCGTTTGGAGCGCCGCACATCGACACGCGGCGCTTGCCATCCCCGTGCGATCAACTTCTCGAGGATGCCCCGATAGACGGTTGCCATCATTCGCGGCGACCTGACCGAACGGCGCGAGCTCCGCGCCATGATGGCTTCCGACGCGTCGTAGTACTTCCGCGCCTTTTCCGCGATGCCGCGGCAGACGCGATCAAGTCGCGGATCAGCGAGAATTTCGGCAATCGAAAGATCTCCGAGCCCGCATTCGCGCAGGGCCTCCTTGGGAAGATAAAGACGGCCCATCGCGGCGTCTTCATCGATGTCGCGCAAGATGTTCGTCAGCTGAAGCGCGCGGCCCAGGTTGTGAGAAAGCTCAATTCCCGGGCCTTCCTCCATGCCGAAAATCCGCACGGACAATCTTCCGACCGCCGAGGCTGCGCGATCGCAATAAAGGTCGAGAACCTTCCATTCGGGCGCGCGAAGATCGCGGACGATATCCATTTCCATGCCGTCGATCACGGCGATGAAATCATCCTTCAGCAGGCCGTATTGCGCGATCGGGCCGGCGAGGTCGCGCGTTCTCTGCGTCCGGCGTCCTGTTGCATAGAGTTCTTCGATGTCTTCGCGATACTGAACGAGATCGGCAAGGCGAAGCTCTCTCGCGCCGCCGTTGTCGGCGACGTCGTCAACGGCCCGGCAAAATGCATAGACGTGATACATCGCATCGCGCTGCGGGCGCGGGAGGACCCGCATTGCCGCATAAAACGAGCTGCTTGCCGCTGCGGGTGTTTCTTCAGCAACGAGGGTGTCGATTTCAGCGCTCATGCGGCATCATCCTTGACGACTTCGTAAACGCAGCGCGTGTGAAAGCCCGACCCACAAGAGTGGCGGCCGCCGTGCGCGCAGCAATCGCCGCTGCGTGTGGTTTTGACAGATGGACGGTCTGGGAAAGCGGATCCCGGGTCTTCAGCAATCCGATGAGCTTGCGTGCTAAGCCGACGATGACAGATGTTTCGACGGCGAGCCGCGTATCAGCGACACTCGACGGCAGGAGGGCCGCATCGGGAATGAGGCCTTCGGTCCGCATGGCCAACGTCCGCAAACAGGCGCGCAATTCCGGTGACGCTTTGCGCGCCGCCAGAGCCGCGACGCTCGTTCCATGCAACGAAAGATCGTCGAGCGGAATGTAGATCCGATCGATATTGCGGTAGTCCTTGGCGCAATCTTGAAGGTGGTTGATGATCTGCAAGGCCGTGCACAATGCGTCTGAATGCTGCCACGTCGATTTCGGCTCGCCATGGACGTCGAGCACGAACCGGCCGACCGGCATCGCCGAATAGCGGCAATAGTCGAGAAGCTCGTCCCACGTCTCGTAGCGGTTCTTCGTAACATCCTGACGAAACGCCTTGAGAAGATCGAGTGCGTGCTGCGCGCTCAAATTTCGCAAGCGGAGCTGCTCGCGGAGCGCGAGCGCGTCGGTCGCGGAATCGGATCGGCCGAGAAGCGTTTCTTCGAGCGCATCGAGAATTGCGAGCTTCGATTGGGCGTCGAGCGTCGGGTGATCAGCAGCGTCGTCGGCGGCCCGCGCAAAGCGATAGTAGGCGAGGATCGGCGCGCGGTGGCGTGCGGAGACAATACGCGACGCGACAGGAAAATTCTCGTCACGCTCTGACTTGCCGGATTTGTACTTGCCGTCGACCGTCATTGCCTTCCTACTTCGGCCTGTACCCGGCCCTTCCAGAGACCTCCGCGACCGCGCTTATGCTGATACGCCGAATCTAGCGTGAAACCCACATAGGTCATCGCGATAACTGGTAGCGCGACGCCCCAAAGTGGCGAACGGTTGTAAAAGCGCAACGTCGGTTGGAAGGCAATTATCATTAACAGATACGCAGCTCCCGCGAGAACGTTCGCCGGGAAACCGGCGAAAAAGACAAATGCGAGCGGCACCAAGTAAATAGCGGCCATGCCAACGACTGTTCCGAGCAGCAATAACGGCGAATAATGCAGTTGGGCATAGGCTGACCGCGCAACCATTCGGCGAATATCGTCAAATGTTGGATAATCGCGAAGACTGATCACGTTGTGCGACAGTCCAAGCCAGATCGGTCCCTGCTTTTTCAACAGTTTTCCGAGAGCACAATCGTCAATGAGCGCACCGCGAATTGCTGCAATGCCGCCGGCACGCTCGAGTGCACCGCGGTCGACCAACATGCAACCGCCCGCTGCCGCAGCAGTTGCAGCGCGATGGCGGTTTACCCAGCGAAATGGATAAAGCATCTGAAAGAAAAAGATGAAGGCAGGAACCAACGCCCGCTCAGCGAGGCTTTGGCATTTGAGCTTGGCCATGACAGACGTCATGGCGCGGCCGTTTGTGCACGTGCTCATCACGAGCGACTGAAGCATCCCGGACGCGTAGCTGATATCGGCATCCGTCAGCAGCAGGTAATCCGGTTTCGATTTCGAAAGCGATGCAGCGGCGATGCCCTGATGCATCGCCCATACCTTGCCCGTCCAGGCAGACGGCAGCGGCGCACCGTTGATGATGGTTATTTCCCGCGTTGAATTCGCGGCAATGGATCGCGCAACTTCGGCGGTGCCGTCGGTGCTTTGATCATCGACGAGAACGATCGAGAATTCGCCGGGATAATCCTGGGCCGCCAGCGACGCGAGCGAAAAGGGCAGCATATCGGCTTCGTTGCGCGCGGGAATGACAGCCGTTACCCGCGGCCATGCAGCGGGCGCCGACGATTTTTGGCGCTCGGTTTCCTCGCGCTCGCTCGTCAGCCAGAACCCGCCGTTGAAGAGCAGAAGGTAAGCCCAAGCTGCGAGACTAAGCGCCGCGATCCAATCGACGGCGGTCACTTGAGGTACCCCGCATCACGAAACCAGCGATAGGCCTCGGCCAAGGCATCCGTGGCGGGACGCGCGCGGTAGGAGAGTTCGCGCTCGGCTTTGGCGGATGAAAAAAACATTTTGTATTTGGCCATGCGCAGACCATCCACGGTAGCGAAGGGCTCGCGTCCCGTTAAACGGGCAACCGCTTCCGCACTATAGGCAATCGGATAGATCATCTGACGCGGAAGTTTGATCGCCGGCGGCCGTCGACCGGCGAGGCGAGCGATGTCAGTGAGCATTTCTCCGAGCGTCATGTCCTGTCCCCCCAGAATATAACGTTCACCAATTCGCCCGTGTTTCAAGGCCGCAAGGTGGCCGTCCGCGACGTCATCGACATGCACGAGATTTAATCCCGTCTCAACATACGCTGGCATTCTGCCCGATGCAGCCTCGACGACGATGCGTCCGGTCGGCGTCGGGCGAACATCACGCGGTCCGATCGGTGTCGAAGGGTTAACGATGACTGCCTGCAGCCCATCGTCGGCAACCATACGCTCGACGAGACGTTCAGCGAGAACCTTGCTTCTCTTGTACGCGCCGATGGCATTCGCGGCATCGAGCGGCATAGTTTCATTCGAAGGCAAACCGTTGCCCGTCAGCCTCAGCGTCGCGACGCTCGACGTGTAAACGACGCGCTCGACGCCGGCCTTGAGAGCGGCCTCCATGACCGCCCGCGTGCCGGCGGTATTCGTGGCGACGATCTCTTCCGGGTCAGGCGCCCACAGGCGATAGTCGGCGGCGACGTGAAAGACGTAACGCGCACCCTGCACGGCTTTGGCCAACAGGCCCCCGTCGCGAATATCGCCTTCAACGACTTCAAGACCGATGTCTCTAAGATTGGCACGGTTGCTCGTTCGCCGAACCAACGCGCGGACGGAAAATCCTTCATCGATGAGGCGACGCGCGACGGCAGAGCCTACAAATCCCGAGGCGCCGGTCAGAAACGCGATGTCTTTTGCCGCCAACGGTCGCTCGCCCCTTCGCGCTCGAAATGCAGATTAGCCTGTGTAGACGATCCGCCAGATTCGGCCAGCTGCGTCGTCGCTGACGTAAAGCGCGCCGTCGGGTCCGACTGCAAGCCCTGTCGGACGGTGCTCGGTCCCTGTTGCGTCCCCGCCCCGAAAGCCTTCGGCAAAGACGGTGTATAGACCGGACGCTTTGCCGCCGGTCAGCGGCTGGAACACGACGTTATAGCCCTGCTGCGGCCCTTCTGAACGGTTCCAGGACCCATGGAAAGCGATGAAGGCTCCGCCGCGGTATGCCACAGGGAACGCCTTAGCCTTATAGATCTTGAGATCGTTCGGCGCCCAATGGCCGGGAAACGCCGCGACCGGCGGAAGTTTTTCGGCGCATCGTCCGACCGCCTTGCCACCGTCGCCGCCATACTCGGGCGCAAGAACGTTTTTCTGCTGTATGCCGTCGTAGTAGCAATACGGCCAGCCGTAATCGCCGCCTTGTTGAAGCTCAACCAGAACTTCGGCGGGCTGATCCGAACCCTGTTTCGGCGAATAGAGTTTCGGCCAGTTCTCACGGAGCTGATCGCGGCCGTGTTGGGTGGCGAAGATCCGGCCATCGTCGTCGAAGTCGATGCCTTCGGCGTTGCGGAGGCCAGTCGCGTACCGCTCGGCAGGCGAAAACACCTGCCCGGTTTTGTTGGCGTCAAAGCGCCAAATTCCAGCATTCGTTTCGAGTTCGACACAGGGATCGATGCCTGGCGATTCCTCAGCTCGGTTGTCTTTCTGGCAAGAGTTCGTCGCCGAGCCGAGATCGACGAAGAGGTTGCCTTTCAGATCGATCGAGAACGGCCGGGATTTATGATCGCCATTGTGCGGGATGCCGGACACGGCCGTTTCGGGCTGGCCCTTCGGCGCAATGTCGCCGGGTGCGAGTTCATAGCGAACGATCTTGTCGCCGATGTCTACGAAGAGGCCATTTTTATAGATCGCGATGCCGGTGCCGCCGGTGTCCGCGGGGCCGAACCGTTCGATGATATCGGCGTGGCCGTCGCCCTTGCTGTCTTTCAAGGCGAGCAACGAGCCGCCGGGAGATGGCTTGCGGCTACGATTGTTGACGTAGACGGTGCCATCGGGCGCGACGGCCATGTGGCGGGGTGCTCCGACGTGATCGGCGAAGATCGTGGCGCAGAAGCCCTTCGGCAAAGTTATGCCGGCATTCGCGTTGCAGGATTTCTCCGCCGCCTGGGCGCCGCTTGCGGGCGACAACGCTGTCAGACAGATGATGGCGAGTTGTCGGACGATCAAGCCGCGGATCGTTCTTCTGCCAATGCCAATGCCGGGCCCCTGGGCCATTGAAGAACTCCGCAAATGAAAATTTTACCTGACCGCTTGCGCGATATAGGTGGGACCGATCGAGCTTTTCTGCGACCACTTGCGACGCGGGCTACAGGACCCCGCGTGCGGGGGCAAGCCCATCACATGAACTAGCCCTTAGACGAGGACCACGCTTTCAAAGCCATGTCCACGACCGCCAGGAGATCCGCACGAGTTGCCCCGCCCGACGCCTGCACAGACATGCCTTGCATCACGGTCATGACATACCGAGCGAGACTCGCAGGATCAGAATCCGGTCCGAGGTCGCCCTCGTTCTTGGCGCGTTCGAAGCGCTGACGAAGCTGCTGCTCACCGAGCGACCGGCGTTCGCAAAGCGCCTGCTTGATCGATTCCGAGGCCTCACCGCAGGACAGCGCGCCCTGTACCGCGAGGCACCCAGGGGGGGTTGACGGGTCTGTCAACATGGTCGCGGAGGACGTCAGGAGACTCTCGACCACGGCCCTCGCCGTCGGCAACTGAAGCGAAGCACGATGGACGGAACCCGGGCCCTTCTCGACGTAACGATCGAGAGCCAGCTTGAAGAGCTCCTCCTTGTTACCAAAGGCCGCATAGAGGCTCGGGCGGTTGATGCCCATGGCTTCCGTCAGGTCGGAAAGCGACGTTCCTTCGTAACCGCGCTTCCAAAAGACGTGCAGAGCCTTATCGAGCACCTGCTCCTTGTCGAATTCCCTGGGGCGGCCTTTTTGCACCGCTTCTCTCCCGATCATTGTTTTCTCTGTCTTACACCTGTAGATTTTCATACTTATCGATACAAATAACGGTTGACAGTCCCAGCAGCCACCCTATATCGGTACCGCTCGGTACATATATATAGGGAAACTGCGCACGATGAAAAGATCTTTCACTAGCGCGACTGCAATCCTCCAAGGATTTGCGGGGTGGGTTTCAGGACGTACCTCCAGTCAAATCTACGATGAGGCGCACGTTCCGTTCGTCGTATCCGCCTGCGGGTATCAATCGCGGGACGAAGGAGATTCTGTCGAAAAGACTGGGCGGTCCGACGCATTGCGCGATCGGTGGCCGCCTGGGCCCAGCGTCGACAATTTCTCCTAGCAACGAGCCCGCCTCGACCTTTCGCTAGGGCACACATCGGCCTTCCAACGCTTTCCACTTGCACCGCCGGCCCGCTGCTGGCCGTCCGGCGAGCGCCAGGCGCGTACATTCGAAGGAGTGATCATGAGACTTCGCCTTTCCTCCAAATCTCTGACGAGACTGACCGGTCCGGTCGCCGTCGCATCCCTTCTTATGGCAGCCCAAGCTCACACGGCGCTTGCCCAGGTCCATTCCGCAGTACCCGTCTCCGTCGCGACAGTCGAAGCCCGCGAGATCGATACGTGGGATGAGTTCTCAGGCCGGCTCGAAGCGGTCGAGCGTGTCGAGCTTCGTCCTCGCGTCGCCGGTCAGATCCTCAATATTCATTTCCGCGAAGGCGCGCTGGTCAAAGCGGGCGATTCACTTGTGACGATCGATCCCGCGCCTTATGCGGCAGAGGTCGATCGTTTGAAAGGCCTCGTCGGTGCGGCGGAAGCACAGGTCGTTTTCACGAAGGCTGACGTTGAACGGGCCCGCAAGATCATCGGGAATGCCCTTTCGGAACGCGAACTCGATACGCGCGCGAACGCTTACGATGCAGCCGTCGCGAACCTCAAAAGCGCACAGGCAGCGTTGCAAACCGCCAAGCTCAATCTCGCCTGGACCGAAGTGCGCGCGCCAGTATCGGGCCGCGCCGGACGCCGCGAAGTCACTGTCGGCAACCTCGTCGAGTCGGGTCCGAACGCTCCGGTTCTGACGACGATCGTGTCGGTCAACCCGATCTACGCGAGCTTCAACGCCGACGAGAACGTCGTGGCGCAG
This sequence comes from Pseudomonadota bacterium, assembly GCA_018242295.1. Classification (GTDB taxonomy): domain Bacteria; phylum Pseudomonadota; class Alphaproteobacteria; order Rhizobiales; family Hyphomicrobiaceae; genus Hyphomicrobium_B. The sequence goes on along the minus strand of JAFECE010000009.1, from coordinate 187,305 downwards.
GCACTTGCAACGCTTTCGCCCGAGGCTAACGCCACCGCGCGCGTCGAGCAGATACCAGTCGCGATTTCGACGCCCGCGACAGCGGACCAATGGCGCCGCGGCACTCTGCAGCTGATCGACAACAAGGTCGACGTTGCGAGCGGCACCGTGCGGCTCCGCGCGACACTCGACAACACAGACGGGCGCCTCATCGCCGGTCAGTTCGTCCGCGTGAGGATGGCAAAACCCCGCAGCGCTCCGATCATTGCGATCACCGAGCGCGCCATCGGAACCGACCAGGACAAGAAGTACGTCATCGTCGTCGGCAAGGACAACAAGACTGCCTATCGCGAAGTGAAGCTCGGGACGATGGCCGACGACCTTCGCATCATCACGAGCGGCCTCAACGCGGGTGACCGGATCGTCGTCGCAGGTTTGCAACGCGTGAAGCCGGGCGATGAAGTCGCGCCGGAACCTGTCGCCATGGATGGCCGTCCATTGGCGGAAGAACATGCGGCTGCCGACAAACCTTCGGCGACTGCGCAGCAGTAAACCCTCACGCAAAGCCAGCAAGGCGCGCCAGCCATGAACATCTCGAAGTTCTTCATCGATCGCCCGATCTTTGCAGGCGTGCTTTCCACGCTGATTTTCCTCGGTGGCCTCTTGGCTTTGCCGGCGATGCCGATTTCCGAGTATCCGGAAGTCGTCCCGCCCCAGGTCGTGGTTCGCGCCAACTACCCGGGCGCCAATCCGAAAGTCATCGCAGAAACGGTCGCGACGCCGATCGAAGAGCAGATCAACGGCGTCGAAGGCATGCTCTATATGAGCAGCCAGGCGACGACCGATGGATTGATGACGCTGACCGTCACGTTCCGGCTCGGCACCGATCCCGACAAGGCGCAGCAGCTCGTTCAAAACCGCGTCTCGCAGGCAGAGCCGCGTCTTCCGGCTGACGTGCGCGCGCTCGGCATCACGACCGTCAAGAGTTCGCCCGACCTCACAATGGTCGTGCACTTGCTGTCGCCGAACAACCGCTACGACATGACGTACCTGCGCAATTACGCGGTTATCAACGTCAAGGACCGGCTTGCACGCATCAACGGCGTCGGCGACGTGCAGCTCTTCGGCTCGGGCGATTATTCGATGCGGGTCTGGGTCGATCCGGCGAAGGCGGCCGAGCTTGGTCTTTCAGCAGGCGATATCGTCAACGCGGTTCGCGCCGAAAACCTGCAGGCCGCTGTCGGCGTCGTCGGATCGTCGCCTTCGCTTCCGAACCTCGATTTCCAGCTTTCGGTCAACGCGCAAGGCCGTCTCGCGAACGAAGAAGAGTTTGGCGATATCGTCGTCAAAGCCGGTGCGAACAATCAGGTGACGCGCCTGCGCGATGTCGCACGTATCGAACTTGGCGCTGCCGACTATTCGCTGCGTTCTCTCCTGAACAACAAGCAGGCCGTCGCGATCCCGATCTTCCAGGCTCCCGGATCGAACGCGATCGAGATCTCGGACAACGTCCGCGCGACGATGGCTGAGCTGAAACAATACATGCCCGAGGGCGTCGACTACAGCATCGTCTACGATCCGACGCAGTTCGTGCGCGCTTCGATCGAGGCGGTCATTCACACGCTCCTCGAAGCCGTGGCGCTCGTCGTTCTCGTCGTCATTCTCTTTCTTCAAACCTGGCGCGCATCGATCATTCCGCTGATCGCGGTTCCCGTGTCGATCATCGGCACGTTCGCGGTGATGCATGTCTTCGGCTTCTCGATAAACGCGCTGACACTCTTTGGACTTGTCCTCGCGATCGGCATCGTCGTCGACGATGCTATTGTCGTCGTCGAGAACGTGGAGCGAAACATCGAGAATGGTTTGACACCGCGCGATGCGACCATACAGGCGATGCGCGAGGTTTCCGGCCCCATCATCGCAATCGCGCTGGTGCTGGTCGCCGTTTTCGTGCCGCTTGCCCTCATCACCGGATTGACGGGTCAATTCTACAAGCAGTTCGCGCTTACGATCGCGATTTCGACGGTGATCTCGGCCATCAACTCGCTGACGCTTTCGCCCGCGCTCGCCGCGCTTCTGCTGAAAGGCCACGATGCGCCGAAGGATTGGCTGACGCGGGCGATGGACTTCGCGTTCGGCTGGTTCTTCCGGGGCTTCAACCGCGCCTTCACTAGCGGATCGAATGCCTACAGCGGCGGTGTCAAGCGTATCCTGTCGCACAAGGCGGCGGCGTTTCTCATCTATCTGGTTCTGATCGGAGCTGCCGGCGCAATGTTCAAGGCGGTTCCGGGCGGCTTCGTGCCGGGTCAGGACAAGCAGTATTTGGTTGGCTTTGCGCAGCTTCCCGACGGCGCCACGCTCGACCGCACCGAAGAAGTCATTCGGCAAATGGGCGACATCATGCTGAAGACTCCTGGCGTCAAGGACGCGGTGCAGTTTCCGGGCTTGTCGATCAACGGTTTCACTAACAGCTCCAATTCCGGAATTGTTTTCGCCGGTCTGAAGTCCTTCGACGAGCGCCGCTCGCCGGAACTCAGCGGTCCGGCAATCGCGATGAAGCTCAATCAGCAATTCGCGGGCATCAAAGACGCGTTCATCGTGATGTTTCCGCCGCCGCCCGTTCAGGGTCTTGGAACCATCGGCGGATTCAAGCTGCAAGTCGAAGACCGAGCGGGTATTGGCTATGACGCCTTGAGCGATGCGATGCAGAATTTCACTGGGGCGCTCTACAAAGCGCCCGAGCTTGCTGGCATCTTTACGTCGTATCAGGTGAACGTACCGCAGCTTTACGCCGCGATCGATCGGACGAAAGCGCGCCAGCTTGGCGTCGCCGTGACCGACGTGTTCGAGACGATGCAAATCTATCTCGGGTCGCTCTACGTGAATGACTTCAACAAATTCGGCCGCACGTATTCGGTCCGTGTTCAGGCCGATGCCACGTATCGCGCGCGGCCTGAGGACATCGGACGGCTGAAGGTTCGCTCGAACACGGGTGCAATGATCCAGCTTTCGGCGCTCCTCAACGTGAAGCAAGTCGCAGGGCCGGAGCGCGCCATGCGTTACAACGGCTTTCTCACGGCCGATGTAAACGGCGGCGCCGCGCCGGGCTACTCATCGGGCCAGGCGAAGGCCGCCGTCGAACGGATCGCGGCCGAGGTTTTGCCGAAAGGTATCGGCTTCGAATGGACGGAATTGACGTATCAGGAGATCCTTGCGGGCAATTCCGGGGTTTGGGTTTTCCCGCTGTCGATCTTTCTCGTCTTCCTGGTGCTCGCCGCACAGTACGAAAGCCTCGTCCTGCCGCTGTCGATCATCATGATAGTGCCGATGGGACTGCTCGCGGCAATCACGGGCGTCTATCTCTCGCATGGCGACAACAACGTCTTCACGCAAATCGGCCTGATCGTTCTCGTCGGTCTGTCGGCGAAGAACGCCATTCTGATCGTCGAGTTTGCGCGTGAGCTTGAACTCGCCGGGCGAAATCCCGTGCAGGCGGCGATCGAAGCAAGCCGGCTACGGCTGCGGCCCATCCTCATGACGTCGATGGCGTTCATCATGGGTGTCGTTCCGCTCGTGACCTCGATTGGAGCCGGCGCCGAGATGCGGCGTGCGATGGGCATCGCCGTCTTCTCCGGCATGATCGGCGTAACGATCTTTGGCATTTTCCTGACGCCGGTCTTCTACGTGATCTTGCGAAAGCTCACCGGCAACAAACCCTTGAAGCATACGGGCGAGATTATTGCGCCTACGGCTTCGGCCACGGGCTCACATGGCCACGCGGCGCCGGCACCTGCGGAGTGACACGACACGAAACTTAGCAGTTCCCCCAAGACCAACTGGAGAAAGAGCAATGGCTGATCTCAATGGTAAAGTCGCAGTCGTTACGGGCGCTTCGAAAGGCATTGGAGCTGAGATCGCGAGAGCCCTCGCCGCGGCGGGCGCGGCCGTCGCCGTGAACTATGCTTCGAGCAAGGACGGGGCAGATAAAGTCGTCGCCGATATCAAGGGCAAAGGCGGCAAAGCCATTTCAGTCAAAGGCAGCGTCGCGAATGCCAACGACATCAAAAACATCTTTGCAGAGACGAAGAAAGCGTTTGGCTCGGTCGACATCCTCGTGAACAATGCCGGCGTGTATTTATTTCAGCCTCTCGAATCCGTCACAGAGGCGGAGTTCCGTAGGCAGTTCGATACAAACGTTCTCGGAACCATTCTCGCCGCACAGGAAGCAGCGAAGTATTTCGGTCCCGAAGGCGGCAGCATCATCAATGTCGGTTCCGTCGTCAGCATGGCGGCGATACCAGGCTCGGCCGTCTACTCGGCGACAAAGGGGGCCATCGATGCTGTGACGCGCGTCTTGGCCGCAGAGCTTGGGCCGAAGAAAATTCGCGTGAACACGATTGCTCCCGGTCTTATCGAGACCGAGGGCATTCATTCGATGGGAATAATCGGCTCCGATTTCGAAAAGCAGGTTGTCCAAGACACGCCACTGGGACGCGTGGGTCAGCCGGACGACGTCGCCAAGGTCGCCGTTTTCCTGGCGTCCGACCAGTCTGGCTGGGTCACCGGCGAACGCGTGGTGGTTGCTGGCGGTTCCCGTTGACAACAATAGCAGACGCTGCGATGCGTGCCGGGTCGAGGCACGCCATCGCACAGGGCCAATTGATGCCAGCAGTTATCCGTGTCGAACACCTTTTCAAGACTTATGCTTCGGGATTTTCAGCTCTCAAAGACATCAATCTCGAAGTCAATCGAGGCGAGATTTTTGCTCTTCTCGGCCCTAACGGCGCAGGTAAGACGACGTTGATCAGTGCCATCTGCGGGATCGTCAATCCCACCGCGGGCACAATCAGCGTCGAAGGCATGGACATCGCCGCCGATTATCGCACCGTGCGCGCGATGATAGGTCTCGTGCCGCAGGAACTTTCGACGGATATGTTCGAAACGCCGTGGGCGACGGTCAACTTCAGCCGCGGCTTGTTCGGCAAGCCGCGGAATCACGCCTACGTCGAGAAGGTGCTGCGCGCACTTTCCCTCTGGGACAAGAAGGACAGCCGCATCATGACGCTTTCAGGCGGCATGAAGCGGCGGCTCTTGATCGCCAAAGCTCTTGCGCACGAGCCGCGCATTCTGTTCCTCGACGAGCCGACTGCGGGCGTCGATGTCGAGCTTCGCCGGGAGATGTGGGGCGTCGTCAGGGATCTGCGCGCGGAAGGTGTGACGATCATTCTGACGACACACTATATCGAAGAGGCGGAAGAGATGGCCGACCGCGTCGGCGTCATCGCCAAGGGTGAAATCATCCTCGTCGAAGAAAAAAACGAGCTGATGCGCAAGCTCGGTAAGAAGCAGCTCGTGCTTCAGCTGGCATCGCCGCTGACGGAAATTCCCGCGGCACTTGCCGCCTACAATCTGCATGTCGGCGCCGACGGCAGCGAATTGACCTATACCTACGACACACGCGCCGAGCGAACAGGCATCACCGCGCTTCTGAACGACATGCGTACCGCCGGAGTGGCGTTCAAAGATCTCTCCACGATGCAAAGCTCGCTTGAAGACATTTTCGTCGATCTCGTGAGGGAAAAGCGATGAATATTGAAGCCGTCCGGGCCATATACGGTTTCGAGATGTCCCGTTGGGGACGCACCTTGATGCAGAGCATCGTCTCGCCTGTGCTGTCGACGTGTCTTTATTTTATCGTCTTCGGCTCAGCGATCGGTTCGCGCATTTCTCAGGTCGATGGGGTCAACTACGGAGCCTTCATTGTGCCCGGCCTCGTGATGATGCTGCTCTTGACGCAGAGCACGCTCAACGCCTCGTTCGGCATCTACTTCCCGCGCTTCACGGGGACCATTTACGAGCATCTTTCCGCTCCGATCTCGGCCTTCGAGATCGTTCTCGGATATGTCGGTGCCGCGGCGACGAAATCGGTCATTCTTGGGCTACTCGTCTTGGTCACGGCCAGCCTCTTCGTGGACCTTCGTATCGCACATCCCTTCTGGATGATGCTGTTTCTGGTGCTTACGGCGCTAACGTTCAGCATGCTCGGTTTCATCATTGGCATTTGGGCTGATGGGTTCGAAAAGCTGCAGATCATACCGCTTCTCGTCATCACGCCGCTGACGTTTCTCGGCGGCACCTTCTATTCGGTGAAGATGTTACCGCCCTTTTGGCAAACGGTGACGCTCTTCAATCCTGTCGTCTATTTGATCAGCGGGTTTCGCTGGAGCTTCTTTGAGATTTCCGACGTGAATGTCGGCGTGAGCCTTCTGATGACCACCGTGTTTCTTGCGGTCTGCATGGCGGTCGCCTGGTGGATCTTCAAAACGGGTTACCGCCTCAAGGCCTGACGAGAGGACTCGATTGCATCGCGGTTCTGGTTGAATGTGCGCGCGGCCGCTTCAGGTCGCTGCGGCTAGCGCGCCTTTAAACGCCTCGACAAAGATCCCGACGTGCTCGCGATTGAAGCAGAGCGGCGGACGGATTTTCAGTACGTTGCCATGGCCCCCGGCCGTCCCGATGAGAACGTTGCGCGCGCGCATACCGTTGACGATTTTCTCGGCAAGCTTGCGATCGGGCTCGCGTGACGCCTTATCCTTGACGACCTCGACGCCGATATAAAGTCCAGCGCCGCGGACATCGCCGATGCGATCGCCTTCGGCTCCGGCATTACGAAGCTCCGAGCGCAGATAGGCTCCAGTTTCGAGGCTATTCCGCTGCAGCCCTTCGTCCTTGAGGACATCCAGGACGGCCAGTCCGGCAGCGGCCGCGACCGGATTGCCGCCGAATGTGTTGAAGTAGCCCGACTTCGCGCCGAATGCCTTGAGCATCGCCGGCTTCACAGCGACGCCGCCCATCGGGTAGCCGTTACCCATCGGCTTGCCCATGACGATCATGTCGGGTACCAGGCCGTGGCGTTCGAACCCCCACATTTTTTCGCCCGTGCGGCCGAATCCGGGCTGCACCTCGTCGGCGATGTAAACGCCGCCGGCGTCGCGAACCGCCTTGACGGCTTCGGCCAGGAATCCCGGCTCGCCCGGGAAAACGCCGTCGCTTGAAAAGATGCTGTCGGCGTTGAACCCGGCGAGGCGAATGCCTGCGGCCTTCATAGCCGCAATTGCTGAGCGGACGTCCTCGGCAAAGCGGTGTCCGATGGCCTCGCTGCCATAGCGATAGGTGTCCGGCGCCGGCACGAGGAATACGTAGGGCGGTCTCGGCTCGGCGCTGGCGGATGACGGTGAAATCTCCGTCATGGTCGTTGTGTTGCCATGATAGGCGTTGTCGGTGACGATGAAGCCAGTGCCTCCGGTGACTGCGCGAGCGATGCGCAGGGCAAGATCGCCGCTTTCGCTCCCGGTGCAGGTGAATACGATGTTCGAGACAGCCTTCGGCATGGTGCCGAGCAGCCGTTCGGCATACGTGTAGATATTGTCGTAAAGGTATCGCGTGTGCGTGTTGAGCGTGCCGAGCTGGCGCGAGATGGCTTCGACGACGCGCGGATGGCAGTGACCCACCGACGGGACGTTGTTGTAGGCATCGAGATAGCGTGTGCCGTCGGCGTCGTAGAGCCAGACCCCCTCGCCTTTGACGAGATTCAACGGGCGCTCGTAAAAGAGCATCGAGGTTGGGCCGAAGGTCTTTTTCCTGCGTTTGACGAGGTTCGTCACCGCGGGCGCAAGCGTGTCGGCTGCGTTCATGTCGAAGGCGTTGAGATCAAGAATTTTTCGTGTAGCTTCCATAACGCCCCTCGGGCAAGCTCCCTGGCAAATGCACGACTTTTCGCTTCGGTTTCGTCTAGTATAGGATAGGCCGCTGGCAACGGCTTGACCCTTCGTGGCCGGGTCTGTTCAGTTTACGCTCAAGTGACGATGCCGAACGTGGACTTGAGCCCAAGGACCCGTCAACTTCGAGGCGGCTCTGGTCAAACTCCCTGACAGCGCTCGGGCTATCGTTACATCCGCCTGCAATCGCACCACGCATCGTCGAGAGCGCAACCCATGACGGAAGACTCGCACGCACGGCCAAATCGCTGGAAGCGGTTTTCCGATTGGGACGAGCGGCCGCTCCGGCTTGACAAGTTCGCGGCCGAGGATGCGGCAAACGGCTTTTCGGCGTTTAAGAGCCCCTTCGATCCGAAGCCGGGATTTTCGCTTGGCGCAGGCGTCGTCGAATCGATGGACGGGATCGGGTCCCAAGATTTCGACATGATCGACTTTTTCATCGCGCGGTACCATCTCGATCCGGAAATCGCGCCGGAAGCCATGGCGATGCCATCCCTCGAAGTGGCGCGCATGCTCGTCGATATGAACGTGCCGCGAACGGAGCTCGTGCGTCTGGCTCACGGCATGACACCCGCCAAACTGGCCGAGGTCGTCAGTCATCTATCGTCGCTCGAGATCGCGTTTGCCTACAGCAAGATGCGGGCGCGCCAGACGCCGGGCAACCAGGCGCACGTGACGAACGCCAAGGATGACCCATTGCAGATGGCGGCCGATGCCGCCACCGCCGTGGCGTTCGGATTCGACGAAATCGAGACGACGATGCGGGTTGCCCGCAACTCCTGGTCAAATGCCGTTGCCTGTGCGGTTGGGGCCGCTGTCGGACGTTGGGGCACGCTCTTTCAGTGTTCCAGCGAAGAAGCGGAAGAACTCAAGATCGGCATGGCGGGATTCACCTCGTACGCCGAGACCGTATCGGTCTATGGAACCGAGAAGAGTTTCGTCGACGGGGACGACACACCCTGGTCCAAGGCGTTTCTGGCGGCGGCCTACGCCTCGCGCGGCATCAAGATGCGGTGCACATCCGGCGCGGGGTCAGAGTTGCTGATGGGATTTCACGATCGCAAATCATTGCTCTATCTCGAAGCGCGTTGCCTTTGCCTGCAGCGCGCCATGGGCGCCCAGGGCACGCAGAACGGCGGCATCGATGGGGCTCCGGTGACGTGCACGGTTCCCGGCGGCATGCGCGAATTGATGGCGGAAAACCTAATCGCCGTCTGGCTCGATCTCGAATGTGCATCCGGAAACGATGCACGCGCGACGGAATCAGAGATCCGCGTCGGTGCGAAAATCCTGCCGTATCTCGTTGCGGGGTCCGACCTCATCTGTTCCGGTTTCGGCTCGATCCTGAAGTACGACAATTCGTTCAATGCCTCACTGCTCAACGGCGAGGAACTAGAGGATTATCTGGTTCTCCAGCGCGACTTCGAGGCCGACGGCGGGCTCACTCCTGTCGGTGAGACGCGCGTCATGGAACTCCGGGCACGCGCCGTCGACGCCATCAGCGCCGTTCTCGAAGAGCTCGGGCTTGCGAAACCGACCAACGATATGAAGCTGAGTGTCGTCGCGGCGTCCGGCTCCGACGAAACGCGCACGTTCTCGGGCCGGGACGTCGCCATGATCAGCGAAGCCATTTATGCGCGGTCGATTACGGTGATCGACGTCATCAAGGCGCTTGCGGCGCGGGGATTCGGCGAAGAAGCGGAAAATCTTTTGAAGCTCGTGCGGCTTCGCGTTTCCGGCGACTACCTGCAAACCTCGGCAGTCGTCCGGGATGGGCGGATCGTCAGCGCCGTCAATAATCCGAACGATTACCAGGGGCCGGGCACGGGCTATCGTCTCAGCGAAGATCGGCGCGAGGAAATCGCCGCCATCCGCGATGTGCTGACTCGGCAAGAGGTGTTGAGGGTCGAAGCTGCCTACCGTCCGGCCGAAGTCGCGCGGATCGCCTACAGGACAATCGGCCCCGCTGCCGCGACGCGCAACGAGCGGGAGGTGGTCATCGGCATCAGCCCCGCCTTCGGATTGAAGCTCTTCCAAACGGTTGCGGGGCATCCGCTCTCGGCCATTCTGCGCGTGCTGATCGCGGGCATTACGGAAGGCGGGTGCGCGGCTCGTGTCGTTCGCATGCGTCATACGGCCGATACGTCGTTCCTGGGGCTCAGCGCGGCGCGGCTTGCGGGCTCCGGTATCGGGATTGGGATCCAGGCGAAGGGGACTGCCGTCATCCACCAGAAAGACCGGCTGCCGCACAACAATCTCGAACTGTTTTCGAACTCGCCGATCACCAAGCTCGAACATTACAAGCGTATGGGGCTCAACGCGGCCGCTTACGCACTCGGCGAAATGCCGGAACCCGTCATCGTGCCGACGCGGGGCGAAGCGATGGGCTCGCGTTATCATGCAAAAGTTTCGCTCATCTACGCGATCGAGACCGAAATGACCTCCGAAGGCGCCGAGCCCGAAGAGATCGACGTGACGTTCATCGGAGCGGCCGCATGACTCAGAAGCTTCTGACGGTTGCCGACTATCCGCTCGCCGAAAACCGGCCCGATGTCGTCGAGACGAAGGCCGGCAAGACGCTTGACGACATCACGCTCGAGGGCGTGCTCTCCGACCGCGTGACCCTCGAGGATCTTCGGATCACGGGCCGGGCGCTTCGTCAGCAAGCGGAGATTGCGACGGCGGCCGGACGGCCGACACTCGCCGCCAATTTCGAGCGAGGCGCCGAACTCGTGGATGTGCCTCAGGACGTGATCATGCGGGTCTATGAGCTGTTGCGTCCGGGCCGCGCGAACTCCAAGGACGAGCTGATCGCGGTCGCCAGAGATCTCCGCGAAACCTACGGCGCCGAGGGCGTCGCGGCCTTTATCGAAGAGGCCGCGGACGTCTACGAGCGCCGCTCTCTCTACAAAAAACGTTTCTGAAAGGACGGGCATGAGCTGGAAGACGGCCTATCGATCCATCTACTACGACGGCGCTCCGGAGCCAGACGATCCGGATCTTTCCAAGCAAACCACGGCCCTCCTCGTTATCGACGTTCAAAACACCTACCTCGCCCGGCTGGACCGGGCCTCGCTCTCGGCGGAAGAGCAACGCCGGTTCGACGCGTGGACACCGTTTCACGACCGCATGCACAATATCGTTCTGCCGCGAACGAAGGATCTGCTGCAGACATTCCGGAAAAACGGCATCGAATGCCTGTTCGCCCGCATCGCCTGCCAGACGAAGGATGGCCGCGACCGGTCGCTGTCGCAAAAGATGCCGGGCTGGAACAACCTGCTGTTGCCCAAAGATGAGTCACCGTCGCAGATCGTTCCGGAGCTTCTCCCTGTCGGCGAGGAGATCGTGGTTACGAAGACGACGGACAGTGCACTGACCGGAACCAACCTGCGGCTGATCCTAACCAACCTCGGCATCAAAACCGTCGTGTGCTGCGGGATTTTTACGGACCAGTGCGTTTCCTCGACCGTCCGCAGTCTTGCCGACGAGAGCTTCGCGGTCGTCGTGGTGGAGGATTGCTGCGCGGCCGGCTCCGACGAGCTTCATCACAAGGAACTCGAGATCATGAACATGATCTATGGTCACGTCATGTCGAGCGCGGAACTCAAGGCTCTGATGGGGCTAACGTAAACGGCTTGACTCGGCCTAGAGGGTCAAGTTTCCGTAGGAGAAAGTCAAATCAACTTGGCACCCGCACGCCTACAGTGATTTTGTCATAGGGGGACTTTGAATATGACGTGATCGACTGTTGAAGCGCTCCTTCCGACTCGTGCTCGCCCGCCGGCGCGCCCCCTTCGATCGCTTTCGTTCGGGCCCAGTTTTTGGGCAACAACATCATCTTTCGCCCACCAGGAGTGACAGACATGTTTGACAGCCACCTCACGCGCCGCAACTTCATGAAAACGTCAGCGTCTGTCGCGGCGACGTTCGCCGCCAGTCAGATGGGTCCATTCTCACGCCCCGCATACGCGGCCCGTGACAAGGAACTCAATATTCTTTGTTGGGAAGGTTACAACTCGGCCCAGGTGCTCGACCCGTTCCGCTCATCCAAGAGCGCGAACGTCAAGGCCGAAAGCCTGACCAACGATCCGACGATGATCAACCGTCTGCGCGCCGGCGAGATCAACGTCTGGGATCTCATCAACGTCAACAATCCCTGGGCACGCAAAATCATGATGCCCGAGAAGCTGATCAAACCGTTGGACCGCGCGAAGTTCGAGCCATACTTCGACAAGATGCTGCCGCAGTTCAAGCCGCCCTACAAATGGGCAATGGATGACTCCGGCAAAGAATTGCTCGGCATGGCTCAGCGCTTCGGGCCATACTCGTTCGTGGTCAACACCGACAAGATCAGCCGGAAAACAGCCGAGGATCAGGGTTGGGATCTTTTCAACGATCCGAAATTGGCGGGCCGCTTCGGCATTCTTGAATCCGATGACTGGAACGTCTTCGGCATCTGCGCGATCGCGGGATTTGATCCGTACAAGCCGCATTCAGCAGAGGAAGTGGCCAAGTTCGAGGAGACCGCGAAGCGCGTCCTCAAGAACAAGAAGGTTGTCGGCGATATCGCGACGATGAACCAGGCGCTGGTTTCCGGCGAAATCGATTGCCACCTCACGGGCGGATCGTACTCGGTCTCGCCCGCCCGCGCGGACGGTCACCTGAACCTTCGTGCCATCACGCCGAATAAGGGTCCCTTCGCAGGCGGCAAGGGCGGCATCGCGTGGATTGAAATTACGTCGGTCGTCAATAACCCCGTGAGCTCACCGCTCGCCGAGCAATTCCTCGAATACGTGCAGGATCCCGCCGTCGCGCACACGGTCGCGTTTGCCGAGGGCACGTTCAACCCGGTCGCTCAAATGGGCAATCCCGAGTGCTTCAAGCTCTTCTCGAAGGAGCAGCTTGAAGCTATCCAGTGGGACAGCCTTGATGAGGAGATGGCGCGCTCCGTCGAGTACGATATCGTTCCCGATTACGACAAGTTGCTCGACATCTGGAACGCAGCGAAAAAGACCTGAGGCTAATGCGCTGCGCCGTGACTAAAAATGCGGCGCAACACACAACGCATGGGCCTTCCGCCGTTGATAAGCGGAAGGCCCAAAGCATTTCTCATCAGTTTTCCGATAAAGTTGGAACTCCACCGTTGACCGCAATGTCAAAGCCCATCCTGCAATTGAAGAACGTCCGCAAAGCGTTCGGCACCCTCGCCGCCGTCGATGACGTCAATCTCTCCATCGGCGAAGGTGAATTCTTCACGATCGTCGGCCCCTCCGGCAGCGGCAAGACCACCTTGATCCGCATGCTCGCGGGAATGGAGAAGCCGACATCGGGCGACATTCTGCTCCACGACAAGCGTATCAACGACACCCCGGCCAACGAGAGGCCGACGTGCATGGTGTTTCAATCGCTCGCTCTCTTCCCGCACAGGACGGTCGGGCAAAACATTGAGTTCGCGCTGAAGATCCGAAACGTCGATCCGGCAGTCCGCGAGAAGCGCGCGCGCGAACTGATGCAGCAGCTGCATCTTCCCGCCGACTATTACTCCAAAAACGTCACGCTGTGCTCGGGCGGCGAACGCCAGCGCGTGGCGCTTGCCCGGGCGCTCGCGTTTGACCCGCAAATCCTGTTCTTCGACGAGCCGCTATCCGCGATCGACTACAAGCTTCGCAAGACACTTGAAAAGGAACTCAAGGATATCCATCGCGAAACCGGCAAGACATTCGTCTACATCACGCACAGCCTCGAAGAGGCAATGGTGATGAGCGATCGGATCGGTGTCATGCGCCGCGGCAAACTCATTCAAGTCGGCTCGCCCAACGAAATCTATTCGACGCCGCGCTCGCGCTTCGTCTCCGAGTTCATGGGTGACGTCAACGTCATACCCGTCGAGGCGAACGGCGCGGGCTCCGTGCGGTCGCAGTCGCTCGGCGCGAGCTTCAAGGTTCCGGCGAATTCCGTCGAAGCCAAAGCACAATGCCTTGTCGTTCGTCCAGAGTTTCTGCGTTTCCTCGATACTCCGGCCGAGGCGCAGAATAGCCTCAAGGGGATACTCTATAACGAATACGCGCTCGGCTCGCGCATCCAGTATCAGGTGCGCGTCGGCGAAAAAGTATTCCTCGTCGAGAAGCTGCGCCAACAGCCCTTCAAGGGCAAGCTCGACGACGAAGTGCTGATCGGATGGGACCCGGAAAACGCTATTCTGGTGGCCGACGAATGAGCGGAGATAGTTCGTTTCTCGCCCAGCCTGGGCGCCGAGCCGCAATACCGATCATGGTATTGCTGCTGCTCGGCTTCGTAGCGCCGCTGCTCGCTGTCGTCGGCTTCAGTTTCATGCCGCCGCGGACGTTCGGGCTCTGGCATGAACCTTCTCTCGAAAATTACGAGAGGATCTTCAGTGACAACACCTACGTTTCGTTGCTTTGGTCGCTCGGCCTCGCATCGTTGACCGTCGTTCTGCTCGCGCTCATCTGTTACCCCGTCGCTTACGGTCTTGTTCGCGTGTTCGGCCGCTGGTCGACGGCCTTGACGCTGCTCTTCACGATCCCTCTCATCGTTTCGGAGAACATTCGACTCTATGGATGGGTGTTGTTCTTCATCAAGGGCGGCGTGCTTCCGGGCACATTGAAAGCCCTGTTCGGCGTGGAGATGGGCGACTTTCTCTTCACGCCAGCGGCAGTCCTGTTCGGTATGGTCTACGTCTATCTGCCGTTCATGCTGTTTCCGATGACGCTCGGGATCGCGATGGTTCCGAACCAGATGCGGGAAGCTGCACGCGATCTCGGCGCCACGCGGTGGCAGGTTTTCCGCGAAGTCGAACTGCCGCTCTCCACGCCGGGCTTGATGATCGGCTCGCTCCTGACCTTCGTACTCGCGGTCGGCGCGATCGCGGAAGCCAAGGTCCTCGGCGGCCAACGCATCATCCCCATCACGCACGATATCGAGATTGCCTTCACGTATGCCCAGAACTGGCCTCTCGGCGCGGCGCTGGCGGTGCTGCTGATGCTGGTCGTCAGCGTGCTGGTGTTGACGGTGCTGAAGCGTTTCGATCTCGATCAAATTCTTGGAAAGCGGTAACGCGATGTCCGACAGCAATTATAGCGTTCGTCACATTCTCATCGGAGTCTGGACTGCCGCGGTCCTGATGTTCGTGTTTCTTCCGAGCGCGACGATCCTGATCGCTTCGATGACGGCCAGCCGCTACTTCACATTTCCGATCACGGCTTTCGGCTTCGACTGGTGGTCCAAGACGATCAACTCACTCGAAGTGAGGTCGTTGGCCTACACGTCGCTATCGATCGCGGCGGTCGTGACGGTGATCGCGGTCGTTCTCGGGTTCTTCGGCGCGCTCGCCTTTGCCCGCTACGATTGGCGCGGCCGGAAGCTCTATCAGAAGTTCATTCTGCTACCGATCTTCTTTCCGCAATCCGTTCTCGGCCTCGCGCTGCTTCTCTGGTTCAACGCCTTGGGCTTCACATTGTCGTGGAAGACGGCGGTGCTGGCGCATCTCGTCTGGATCGCGCCCGTTGTGACGCTGGTCATGGCGATCCAGGTCTATTCGTTCGATCCCTCTCTCGAAGAAGCGGCCACGGATCTCGGGGCATCGCGATGGCAGACGTTCCGCGAGGTGACGCTGCCCGTTCTCATGCCCGGAATTTTCTCGGGAAGCCTGTTCGCCTTCCTGCTGTCCTGGGGCAACTTCCCGCTGTCTCTCTTCACGACGGGCGCCGACAACACGCTGCCCAAGTATCTCTATGCAAAGATGGTGGCCGGCTACACGCCGGGTGTTCCCGTCCTAGGAACGATCTCGACGGCAGCCGCTGCAATCGTCCTCTTCGGCGGCTACGTGGCGATGCTGCTCCTCACGCGCAACCGCAAAGCCGCTCTTTAGAGAAAATCCGCAATAGCTGAGACTTCAACAAGACCAACAACACGTCGCTTAGGAGATTTTATTCATGCTCACGTCTATCGCAGGCCGATCC
Source organism: Pseudomonadota bacterium (assembly GCA_018242295.1). GTDB lineage: Bacteria > Pseudomonadota > Alphaproteobacteria > Rhizobiales > Hyphomicrobiaceae > Hyphomicrobium_B. The sequence continues at coordinate 171,569 of JAFECE010000009.1, read as the reverse complement.
GTCATCGTCACGGGTGGAAGCAAGGGCATCGGCAAGGGTATCGCTCGCGTCTTTGCGAAGAGCGGCGCCAAGGTCGTCGTCGTCTCGCGCAATCTCGCCGAAGCCGAGGCCGCAGCGGAGCAGTTTCGTGCCGACGGCGGCACGGCTATGGGTTTCGCGGCCGACATCACGAGCATGGGCGACATGCAGATGCTCGCTGAGGCCACCGCGCGGACTTACGGCGGCATCGATATCCTGTGCGCAAACGCCGGCATTTTCCCTCAGACCAAGATCGAGGAGCTGTCGCCGGAAGATTGGGACTTCGTTTCCGATACGAACCTCAAGGGAACGTTCCTGTCGGTCAAAGCCTGCCTGCCGTATCTGAAGAAGTCCGATCAGGGACGCATCGTCATCACGTCGTCGATTACCGGCCCTGTCACCGCCTTTCCCGGTTGGGCTCACTACGGTGCGACGAAGGCCGGACAGCTCGGCTTCATGCGTACGGCCTGCATGGAGTTCGCGAAGTACGGCATTACCGTCAATGCGGTGCTGCCGGGCAATATCGCAACGGAAGGTCTCGCCGCGCTCGGACCTGAGTATGAGAAGTCAGCGGCAGCTTCCATTCCGCTGCAGAAGCTCGGAAAGGTCGAAGACATCGGCTACGCGGCCCTCTTCTTCGCATCCAAGGAAGCCGCCTACATCACGGGGCAAACGATCATCGTCGACGGCGGTCAGATCCTGCCCGAGAGCATGGATGCGATCGCGCAGGCTTAGCGCATTGCGCAGGGCCTTTGACCAGTCGATCAGATTTGGTTGCGTAGAACCTCCGCGCGTAGCGCGCGCGGAGAGAGGCCCGTCCACCGGCGGACGGCACGGCTGAACGCCGAAAGCTCGGAATAGCCGACGAGGAAGGCAATTTCGGAGAAGGAGAGCTGGCGCTGGCGTACATAGGACAGCGCTAGGTCCCGCCGCGTGTTTTCGACGAGGCTGCTGTAGCTCAGTCCGTCGTAATGAAGCTCGCGTTGAATGGTCGAGAGCGGGAGGCGCAGCTCGGCGGCGACACATTCGATTTGCGGGAAGCCTTCCGGCAATCGGGCGCGCACGGCGCTGCGTACGCGATCGGTAATACTGAAACGCACATCGCGACGCTCTGAAAGCCTTTCGAGGCACAGTTTCATTGCGCACATGAGCCGCGGATCAGCTGCCGGCATGACCTGCTTCAGGATCTGCGGGCGGAAGACGATGGCATTCGTCGGTTGCGAGAAAAAGGCGGGTGCAGCGAAGGCGCGTTCGTGCTCACGCCAACCTTCAGGTTTTGGATGTTCGAAGTGAACTTCCTCCGGTGCCCAGCTCTGCCCCATTGCTTCGCGAATGAGATTGAGGAACATGCCGAGTGACAATTCCGCGTCCTGGCGGCGTTCGACGATCTGCGGTGCGTCGACACGATATTCGAGTCTCACCAATCCCTCAGGTGACGTATTGAGCGCCATCGATGACGATTGCTGGTGCAGCGGAAAGAGTTCGACGAGGGTTTCGAGGGCAACGCCGAGCGAGGGAGCGGAAAGCGATGCGTACCCCCATAGGCCGAGATCTCGCGGGTCAAACGCGTTACCGAACCACAGGCCAAAGTTATCATTACGCGTGAGCCGAGCGCTTTCCTCGAACAGGCGACAGTAGGCATTGAGGCTCAATTGCAGCGTTGGCGAGCCGGCCATCTCAGGTGAAATACCGGCGCTGCCGAAAATGCGATCGACGTCGCCGCGCTGCCGCTCGATGAACTTCACGATACCGGTCGCGGCCGAAGCGAGAACAGACGGATCCGCCGCCTTCCCCATCGAGGTCGCGGCGCCAGTCGCTGCAAAGTCGATAATCCCCAGTCCCATCGTTTCCTGGTGCGCAGCTGCGAATATCACGGAGAAAAAAGCTAGCAGAAGCGGCTCGCGGGTCAACTATCAAGCGCGATGAATTATTCGGCATCAATGCACGCCGATTGCTTATTTGCGGTGCAGCATTCAGCTGAAAATACGGCTCAAGATGCCCTTTTTTTGCGGTGCAGCAGCTTCGCTCTTGGCGACCTTGCCATAGCGAGAAAGATACTGTTCGCAGAGCGGAATCGAACTCGCCGTGTACTCAACACCCATGGATTTGGCGAGCTCCGTTTCCGAATGCGAGCCGATCCAGGCGACAAGCAGAAGCCGGCGCAGCATGACGAACGTCGCGATCTCGTTTTCTTCCGCCTCGCTCAGCGCGCCGATCCGGCGATAGCCGCGCACCCAGGCCTTCAGAAGCTCCGGCACCTCGGGCGTGTGTTCGAAAAACGAAACAGTCGTCGCGCAGTCGTAAAGAAGCCAGGAAAAGCCGCAGTCGTCGAAATCGATGACCTTCACGGTCGATCCATCCATCAGCAGATTGGCGAGGCGCATATCGCCGTGGACGAGATTGAAGCGATCGGGCGATTGACCGAAATTCTCGAGTCTCTGCTTGATCAGCGCAACGGTTTCAGTGATGGCCGCCAACGCCTCCGGCGTCATGCCCATCCCGTTCTTCCAGTCGCCCCAATGGGGACGACTGCCGAGGCTGGTCTCGAAGTCCCAGGAGAAGCGCTCGAACCAGGGCGGCCGCCGCCACTTGCGGACGTGCGCGTGCATGCGGGCCGCGGTCTCGCCAAGCAGCTCGAAACCAGCGACGTCGGTCTGTGCCGGCTCCGCGCCATCCTCCCATTGGAACAGCACGACGTTTCGCGGATTGGCCAGCCCTGTGACCGCAACCGTTTGGATGTATTCGCCGTCGAGACCCCTCACCGCTGTCGGAGTCGTTACGCCTACATTTTCGCGAAGTGCCGAAAGCCACGCGAGTTCCGAGGCAATGCCCGTGCGCGAATGATAGCGTTCGCGATGAACGCGTAGCGCCCACTTTTGTCCCGAGCTGCTTTCGACACGGTAGGTTGCATTCTCGGAGACGTTGATCAGCTTCAGGGTGCAGTCATTGGAAAGGCCGTAGCGCTTCGCGGCGCGCTCGGCCAAGACCTGCAACCGCTGCAGAAGCTCTTCGTGTGTCAGCTCATCCGTGCCCGTCATTCCTGGCCTTCAATCCCAAGCGCTTCATTGAGAAGCGGCCTTTCGACCGCATCCTTGCCGTTTTTGAAAACACTACGGGGCGGCGGAAAAGCGAACTTGACCTCGCCGCCACGCCAGTTGACAGGCCGGACGGGCATCCGGTGCCGCTCTGCGAAAGGGAACTACAGCTTCACCATGACGTGACGCGGTACGGTGTAGTCTTCAAGCGCGTACATCGAGAGATCCTTGCCGTAGCCCGACATTTTCAGGCCGCCGTGCGGCATCTCGCTGATCAGCATGAAATGGGTGTTGACCCAGGTGCAGCCGTATTGCAGCTGAGACGCAACCTTCATGCCCTTCGCGATGTCCTGCGTCCAAACCGAAGACGCCAATCCATAATCGCTATCGTTGGCCCAGGCGATCGCTTCGTCGGCATCGTCGAACGGCGTGATCGAGACGACGGGGCCGAACACTTCCTTGCGCACGATCTCGTCGTTCTGCGTGGCGCCCGCGAGAACCGTCGGCTCGAAGAAGAAGCCTTTACCGGCTGCGGGCTTGCCGCCTGCCGCTGCCGTGATGTGGCTCTGCTGGCTCGCCCGTTCGACGAAGCCATGCACGCGCGCTTTCTGAGCGGACGAGATCAGCGGGCCGATGTCGTTCTCGTCGTCGTTCGCCAGATTGTACTTCAGACCGTTCACCGCGCTCGAGAGATCGGCAACGAGATTGTCGTAGACTTTCTTGCCCGCGTAGATGCGGCACGCCGCGGTGCAGTCCTGCCCGGCGTTGTAGTAGCCGAAAATTTTCACGCCCTCGACGACGGCCGAGATGTCGGCATCGTCGAAGACGATGACAGGCGCCTTGCCGCCGAGTTCCAGATGCGTGCGCTTGATGTTGGATGCCGCGGCTTGCAGCACCTTCTGGCCGGTGCCGATGCTGCCGGTCAGCGACACCATCGAGACTTTCGGATGATTGATCAGCGCCGAGCCGGTCGTTGCCCCCTTGCCGACGACGATGTTGACGACGCCTTCGGGGAAAATGTCGGCGATGATCTTGCCGAGCTTCAGAAGCGTCAGCGGCGTCTGCTCGGAAGGCTTCAGAACAATCGTGTTGCCGCCGGCGAGCGCCGGGCCGAGCTTCCAGGCCGCCATCATCAGCGGGTAGTTCCAGGGCGCGATGGATCCGACGACACCCACGGGATCGCGGCGGATCATCGACGTGTGACCAGCCAGATATTCGCCGGCGACGGGTCCGTGCATGTTGCGAACGGCTGCCGCGAAGAAACGGAAGCAGTCGGCGATCGCCGGCATCTCGTCCTGCAAGACGCGGATGCGCGGCTTGCCGGTGTTCAGCGCTTCGAGCGCCGCGAAGCTTTCAGCGTCGCGTTCTATGGCGTCGGCGAGCTTCAAAAGCAGGGTCGAACGTTCGACCGGCGTCGTCTGCGACCAGGTTTTGAAGGCCTTTGCCGCCGCGTTGACTGCCGCATCGACCTGCGCAGCAGAAGCATCCGGCAGATTGGTGATGACGTCTTCCGTCTTCGGATTGACGATGGGTTCCGGCGCGTCCGTTCCGGCGACGAAGTCTGAGCCGATCAGCATATTGGTGTCGAGCATCTTATCCTCCAGTCTCAAGTCCGTTATTTCGAAGAGCCACCCGTCTGTTCGCCTTCTCGCGTCAGGTAGTAGGCTGCGAGTATCGGCAAAAGCGTTACGACGAATACGAAGACGGCGACGACGTTCGTCACCGGCCTCTGCCGCGGCCGGATGAGTTCGCCCAGCATCCAGATCGGCAGCGTCGTTTGTTGTCCGGCTGTAAACGTCGTGACGATCACCTCGTCGAATGAGAGCGCGAACGCCAGCATGCCGCCCGCGAGAAGCGCCGTACCGATTTGCGGAAGGATGACGTGACGGAACGTCTGAAAGGCGTTGGCGCCAAGGTCCATAGACGCCTCGACGAGATTGCCGTTCAGCCGGCGAAATCGCGCCACCGCGTTGTTATAGACGACGACGATACAGAACGTGGCGTGGCCGAGGATAATCGTCCAGACCGAGAACGGTATGCTCATGATGTCGAAGGCGGAGCGGAGCGCGATGCCGGTGATGATGCCGGGTAGCGCAATCGGGAGAACGAAAAGCAGCGAGATCGATTCCCGGCCGAAGAAGCGCGTTCGCGAAAGGGCGGCGGCCGCCAGCGTTCCGAATATCAGAGCAAGCACCGTCGCAATGGCCGCGACCTGCAGAGACAGATAGAGCGGCGGCCAGATATCCGGCCGCGCTGTCCACGCGGTTTCGAACCACTTTGTTGTGAGCCCAGGCGGCGGAAACTCGAAGCTCTTTTCCTCCGTCGTGAATGCGTAAAGAAAGATCAGCGCCAGCGGCAGATGAAGGAATAGCAATCCGGCGGTCGCGGCGATCCGAAGCCCAAGCGGCGTCGAGCGGTTGGCGTTAGAGGACATCAAAAGCCCCCATGCGTTTCGCCATCCAGAGATAAGCTGCCATGATCAGCATCGGGACGACTGTGAAGGCCGCCGCGAGCGGAATGTTGCCGGCGGTCCCCTGCAGCGTGTAGACGGCCTGCCCGATCATGAGGCGGGAATTGCCGACGATCTGCGGGATGATGTAGTCGCCGAGCGTCAATGAAAACGTGAAGATCGATCCGGCAACGATGCCGGGAAGCGCGAGCGGGAAAATTACGGTCCGGAAGGTCTGGCGAGGATCGGCGCCTAGATCGGCGGACGCCTCGATGAAGTTTACGGGAACGCGCTCGAGTGCCGCCTGCGTCGGCAGGATCATGTACGGCAGCCAGATGTAGACGAAGACGAGGAAGGTGCCGAGATAGCTGAACGAAAGCGACGGGCCGCCGACAACGGGCAACGCCAGAATGCCGTCGAGCAGCCACCGGAGATGCAGCACGTTTGCGAACCAGGTGATGATCCCCTCCTTGGCGAGGATCAGCTTCCAGGCATAAACTTTCACCAGATAGCTCGACCAGAGCGGCATCATCACCGCGAGATAGAAAAGCGCCTTGCTCCAGCCGCGTGCGTATCGCGCCGCGTAGTAGGCGATCGGGAACGCGATGATCGCGCTTGTGACGGTGACGAGCGCCGCCATGGTGACGGTGCGCAGGATGATTTGTGCATTCGACGCTTCGAGCAGCTGCTTGTACGTCGACAGCGTGAATTCGTGGACGACCAGGCCTGAGAAGTCGTCGAGCGAGTAAAAGCTTTGCAGCAACAGTGCGAAGAGCGAGCCGATATAGACGACGCCGATCCAGAGCAGCGGCGGCGTCAACAAGAGGAATGTCAGAAGTTGCGGGCGCACGAAGAAGACGTCCGAGATCGCGTTGCCTATCCCTCTCTGTCTTTCTGCAACGACGGTGGTCACGCGTCCTCTCCCATCGCCACCATCGCGAATTTCGGCCAGATGAGAGTGACGCTGTCACCCTTGCGCACGTCCGTTCCTGCCGGCGTTGACGCTATCAACGCCTGCTTTCCAGTCGCAACCGTGATGCGTGTCACGGCGCCTTGATAGCTGATTGCTGTAACTGTTCCGGTCGCGTGGGCGCATGCAGCCGGGACCAGGTTGTTCTTGGACGAGACCTGGATTTTTTCGGGCCGCAGGCTCGTCCACATGGCGTGGCCGCCGTGGGCGGCCGCGAACTCCGGCGGCAGCACGTTCGACGAGCCGACGAAATCAGCGACGAAGCGCGAGGTTGGGCGTTCGTAAACGCTGGAAGGTGTGCCGACCTGAACGATTTTTCCTTCGTTAAAAATCGCGACGCGGTTGGCCATCGACAGCGCTTCGCCCTGATCGTGCGTCACGAAGACAAAGGTGATGCCGAGGCTGGTTTGAAGCGTCTTCAATTCCTCCTGCATCTGTTCGCGCAGCTTTAAGTCGAGCGCGCCAAGCGGCTCGTCGAGGAGGAGGACTTTCGGTCCGTTGACCAACGCGCGGGCAAGCGCCACGCGCTGGCGCTGGCCGCCCGAAAGTTGCGCGGTGCGGCGGACCTCGTAGCCCGCGAGCTTGACCATCGCGAGGGCGTCTTTCGCCTTCGCTTCCCGTTCCGCCCTTCCGACGCCCTTGATCATCAGACCGTAGGCGACGTTTTCGCCGACCGTCATGTGCGGGAAGAGCGCATAGTCCTGAAATACGGTGTTGACGTTGCGTCTATAGGGCGGGACGCCGTCGGCGCGTTCGCCGAAAATTTCGATGTGGCCCTCATCGGGCTGCTCGAAGCCGGCGATGAGACGAAGGCAAGTCGTCTTGCCTGAGCCGGATGGGCCGAGAAGGGCGAAGAATTCTCCCGGCTCAATGTCGAGAGACACGCCGTCGACGGCGCGCACGGAACCGAAGCGACGCGATACGTTTTGAAAGCGAACTGCTGGAGACATGAAACTCATCGGATGCCTGCGGCCGGCCGGATGACCGACCGCAGGGAAAGTCGATTACTTACCGAGAATGGCGATATAATCTTTCGCCCATTGCGAGTAGGGCACGCAAGAGCTTTCCTTCTCGCACTTCGCCGTCGGCGTGCGCCAGAACCAGATCTTGTCGAAGTTTTCCGAGCCGTTCGTGGCGCAGCCGCTGTCCGTCAATAGCGCGTTGCCCTTACAGGCGGCGGGGACCGTCGGCACCGAACCGAACCACGAGGCCAGATCGCCCTGAAGCTTTGGGTTCAAGGAATGCTCGAGCCACTTGTACGCGCAGTTCGGATGCTTGGCGTCGACGTGCATCATCGTCGTATCGGCCCAGCCCGTCGCACCCTCTTCCGGGATCGTCGATCCGACCGGCTTTTTGTCACCCTGCAACAGGTTCACCTGATAGGGCCACGACGACGAAGCAACGACGCCTTCGTTCTTGAAGTCATCGACCTGCACCGTTGCATCATGCCAGTAGCGGCCGATCAGGGCGCGCTGCGCCTGAAGCAGCGCGATGGCCGCATCGTACTGCGCCTTGTTCAGCTCGTAAGGATTCTTGATGCCGAGCTCGGGCTTCTTCTTGCTGAGGTAAAGCGCAGCGTCAGCGATATAGATCGGACCGTCATAGGCCTGCACACGGCCTTTGTTGCTCTTGCCGTCGGGAAGGCTTTGCTCCTCGAATACCACGGCCCAGCTCTTCGGCGCTTCCTTGAAAACGTTGGTGTTGTAGGCAAGCACGTTCGGTCCCCACTGATAGGGAACGCCGTAATGAACGCCATCGACGGTGTGCCATGGCGCGTTCTGAAGCCGCGGATCGAGCGTCTTCCAGCTCGGCACCAGGTCGATGTTGATCGGCTGGACTTTCTTGCCCGCGACGAGGCGCAAGGAGGCATCACCCGACGCCGTAACTAGGTCGAAGCCGCCCTGATTCATCAGCGTTACCATTTCGTCCGAGGTAGCCGCCGTCTTGACGGTGACCTTGCAGCCCGTTTCCTTTTCGAAGCCAGTCACCCAGTCGTAATTCTTGTCGGACTCGCCCCTTTCGACGTAGCCGGGCCAAGCGACGATATCGAGCTGACCTTCTCCTTCGCCGACGGATTTGAGCGGATCGCCAGAAACGGCAAAACCGCCAAGCAAAAGAAACGCTCCGGATATAGCAAGTATCTTCCGGCTGGGCATCATGTGTGCTCACTCCTCCGATTGCCACGCCAAGGCTGAGGCCATGAGTTTCACCCCTCGCGCCCCATCACCGCGTATACGTTGTTGATGTTAGTTCAGGAGTTGACCTTGCGCCAGGGACGCCTCATCGATCTGTTCGCCTGAGGAGTCGATTGCTTGGGGTTTCGGCAGCGCAGACCTCAAGCGCCATATTTTCGGCCGCAATTTGCGAAGGGACTCAGCATATTGGTTGGCGGTCACGATTGGTTTTGGTTTAGGACTTGCCCAGTATGGCGATGAACCAATGGGACTTGCCGGTGGCGGAGTCCTGCGGGTGGCCGCCGGGATGGGCTTTTGAAAGGCGGAGCGGAAGCAAATGACTGTCATAAAGATCCGCATCGACTTTGATGGCGATCGCTACATCGGACACGGTCGCATTCAACTTCTCGAGTTGATCGGTCAGCACGGTTCGATTGCGCAGGCGGCAAAGGCCATGGGCATGTCGTACAAGCGCGCCTGGTATTTGATGGATGAGTTCAGCGCACTGTTCGTCGATCCGCTCATCGAACGCCAGCATGGAGGCCGCGGTGGAGGCGCTGCAAAGCTGACGCCGTTCGGTGCCGATCTCGTCCGGCAGTATCGCGACATGGAGGCGAAGGCACTCAGCACCTTCGCCAAGCCGCTGGCGTCGATCGAAAAGCACCTTGCGCAGGACGAGAAGAACAGTCCGAAGCCTGCGAAGAAGCCGCCGCAATCGGCGCGCGCATGAACGCGGGCTATGGGCTCAGCACTTCGGTGGTGTCTCCGACGGCGACGACGTGCCCGGCGTTGATCCGTACGACGCGCGATGCAAGGCGGCGCACTTCATCGACGCGATGGGTGACGTAGACGATCGGGACGGAAAACTCGTCCCGGACTCGCTCGATCAAACCCATGATCTCGCTACGGCGCGCGTCATCGAGGGCTGCGAGCGGCTCGTCCATCAACAGAATGTGCGGCGAGGACAGGAGCGCCCGCGCCAGGGCAACGCGATGCCTTTCGCCGCCCGAGAGTGTGGCGGGGCGCCGCTTCAGCAGTGCTCCGATGCCGAGAACGTCGACGATCGCATCCAGCGGCAACGCATGTTTTTCGCCGCGATTGAACCATTGCCCAAACTTGATGTTCTGCTGCACGGTCAGATGCGGAAAGAGTTGCGCGTCCTGAAAGACGAAGCCGACGCGGCGTTTATGCGGGGGGATGAAGATCCGCGCGTCCGTGTCGGTCAGCACGTTACCAGCGACGACGATACGGCCGCTATCGGGGCGCAGAATGCCTGCAATCATGTTGAGGATGGTCGACTTCCCCGATCCTGACGGACCGAACAAAGCCGTGAGCGCGCTATCGCTTTCGAAGGCAACATCGAGCGTGAAGTCCGGACGCTTCTGCAAAGTCCGGACGCTCAGAAGTGGTTTCAAGCCTTTCATTCGAATACGGCGATCCGCTTTTGGATGCGGCGGTTCAATACTTCCGACACGATGAGCGCCACCATTGCGATGGCGATCGATATCAACGATAGCCGAAGCGCCTGAGATTCGCCGCCCGGAACTTGTGTGAAGGTATAGATCGCCGAAGGAATGGTCTGAGTTTCACCCGGGATATTCGAAACGAACGTGATCGTTGCGCCGAACTCGCCGAGCGCCTTGGCAAAGCATAGGATGACGCCGACGAGGATACCAGGAAGCGCCAGCGGCAACGTCACCAGAAAGAATGTCCAGTAGGGGTTGGCGCCGAGAGTACCCGCGGCCTTCTCGAGCCTGCGGTCTATGGCTTCGAACGAGAGACGGATGGCGCGCAGCATCAATGGAAAGCCCATGACGCCGCAAGCGAGCGCGGCGCCCGTCCATCGGAAGGCAAACGTGATGCCGAAGAGATCGTAGATTTCCTTTCCGAGGAAGCCCTGCCGCCCGAATGTCAGCAACAGAAAGTACCCCGTCACGACGGGCGGCAGAACGAGTGGCAGATGCAGGAAGCCGTCGACGATGATCTTGCCCGGAAAGCGCCAGCGCGCCAGCGCATAGGCGGCGAGAAGCGCGACCGGCAGGCCGACCAGCGTCCCGACGGTGGCGACCCGCATACTCAGCTCAATCGCCTTCCACTCGTCAGGTGAAAATCCAAACACGGGTGTGCCTTTCCGTTCGCCGCTCCGTCGCTCGAACCGTTTGCTATTTGAGGATCGTGAACCCTTGCTTCGTAAAGAACGACTGGGCCTCGGGTGATTTCAAATAGCCGATGAAAGCTTTGGCGGCGTCACCATTCTTGGTCGCGTCGATAATCGCGATTGGATAGATGATCGGCGGGTGCGTGTCTTCTGGGAAGACGTCGACAATCTTAACTTTGGGCTCCGCCGCCGCATCTGTTTCGTAAACAATTCCGAGCGGCGCTTCGCCCTGCGCGACAAGCGCGAGCGCGGCACGGACGTTGTCCGCTTGAGCGACCTTTGGCTCGACGGCTTTCCAAACGCCGAGCTTCTCCAAGGCTGCCGAGCCATACTTTCCTGCCGGAACCGACTTTACGTTCGCCATCGCAAGATGGCCATCGCCGAGCGCCGCCGCTAGCGGAAAATCCGTACCGATCTTGAGCGAAACGGTGCTCGCCTTGGGCGCGATCAGAACGAGGCGGTTGCCCAGCAGATTGAAGCGCGAGTCATCCTTGATGAGCTTCGCCTTCTGAACGTAATCCATCCAATCGAGGTCAGCGGAGACAAATATATCGGCCGGTGCGGCCTGCTCGATCTGTTTCGCGAGCGCTGACGATCCGGCGTAGGAGATGACGACCTTGCTGCCGGTGCTCTTCTCGTATGCCGCCGCAGCACCATCCAATGCGTTCTTGAGGCTCGCCGCCGCAAAGATGGTGAGCGTGGTCGTGTCCGTCTTTTGGGCTTGAGCCTCGACGAAAAGTGCCGAGACCAGCATCATGCCGGCCAGAGCGATCTTGAGCGATAGACGCGAAAAATTGAACGCTGCCTGCATTGCGGACAGTTCCCTTTGCCAGTTGCGATATAGCTGCAAAGATATCTGGCTTCCGGGCGATTGCAAACCGGCCATTGGCCGGCCATATGGGATTGCCAACGGGATGCGTGAACCGGCCGCAAGAGGCGGTGGTCAGACGATGGCCTTCGCGGCGCCGGAGGGCTGCGAAAGCAGATACGCAAGCTGCTTTAATGCACCGACAAGCGCGTCCCGGTCAGGCGCGACCCCGAGCGAGAGCCTCAGTGCTTCGGGCTCGGCCGTGCCAATGGCAAACACGGATGCCGGGACGACCGAGATGCCCGAGCGGCCTGCGTGCTGTACAAAATCTGTCGCGCGCCAATGCGGAGGCATGCGCATCCAGAGGTGCGAACCACATTTATCCGCCGCGATCTGAGCGTCGCCCAGCGCCGCCTTCGCGATCTTCTGGCGCGCGATATTCTCATCACGGATGGCGATCGCAATATCATCGAGGATACCCGTCGCGATCCAGCGCGAAGCCAAAGCTGCATTGATTGGAGGCACCATGAGATTGATGGCCCTGATGACGGCCGCGAGCCGTGCTGCCCGTGCCGAATCCGGCGCGACGACATAGGCGATCCGCAGGGCGGGCGTTGCGCATTTCGACAACGTTGCGATGTGCCACGTGATCTCTGGAGCCATAGCCGCAATGGCGAGGAGCGGATCGGTTTGCAGAACCGAATAAGGATCATCTTCTATAATCGCGACATCGTACTTCTGCGCGATCGCCGCGATTTCATGCCGGCGGTCTTCGGATAGCGTCGCCGTCGTCGGATTGTCGATCGCGGGTATGACATAGAGAAGCTTTGGGGCGTCCGTCACGCAGCAGGCTTCGAACGCTTCCGGGATGATGCCCTGCGCATCCATCGCCAGTGGCCGAAGCTTCAATTCGCGCTGCTGCGCGACCGCCTTCAGGCCGGGATAGGTGACGAAACCGGCGGCGATGGTGTCGCCGGGAGCGGCGAGGCATTCGCAGATCGCAAAGAGCGCGCTTTGCGCACCGTTGGCCAAAACGATCGATGCCGGCTTGACGTCGGCGATGCGCCGCTCAAGCCATACCGCTGCGGCGGCACGATCGGACTCGCTCCCCGTGCTCTCCTGATAATGAAGGTTCAGCATGCCGTTCTCCTCAGCGAGGAGCGTGGCGATGGTTTCGGGGATGAGGCGCTTCAGGTTGGCGGCCGCCGGTTGCGGCGGAATGTTCATGCTGAGATCAACGGCCGGTGCCGCCGGGGCGCCAAGGAAGCGGCCGTCATCCGTGCGCCGGCGAACGAAGGTGCCACGCCCGGCATTGGCCTCGACGAGGCCCCGCCGCCTTGCTTCGTTGAACGCCCGGGTCACCGTCGTCAGATCGACGCCGAGGAGTTCCGCAATCATTCGCTGGGGCGGCAGGCGGTCACCGGGCTGGATCCGTCCAGCCCGCAAGTCGAGCTCGATGGCTTCTACGATGCCACGGTATTTGAGCTGCTCACCTTCTGCCAGCCAAGGCACCCAGGAAGACATAGCGTCGGCCATCTCCTTCATTGATCCATACATTTCCTAACATGTATGGATTTGTTCGTATAGACGGGCGATAAAAATCCAAGATCCGCCCCGTAACACCATCCCAATCAACTGAAAAATATCAAACATTTCTGAAAAACCGGCATTGTGGCGCAGGGTGCATACATTGACTTTTCATGCCCCTACATTTGCCATACAATGACTCAGCGTCCATACATCGAGATGTAGGAAAGGATAGCCCCATGTGCAGTGAACATCAGTGGCCGAAGCTGTCTCCCCTCCAGACGGGAATTAGAGGGCTTTGCCCGCGATGCGGCAAGGGCAAGATTTTCGACGGCTTTCTCACGCTCAAGAAAGAATGTCCCGCCTGCGGCCTAAATCTTTCCTTTGCCGACCCGGCAGACGGCCCGGCGTTCTTCGTGATTTGCTTCGCGTGCATTCCGAGTGCGGCTTTTGCCTGCTGGTTCGAAGTCATTTACGGACCGCCATTTTGGATGCATTTGCTGACCAGCCTGCCCATCATCCTGCTGACGTGCATCCCGCCGCTTCGCCCTTTGAAGGGCTGGCTGGTGAACAGCCAATTCTTCCACAAAGCCGAAGAGGGCCGCCTGGTCTTCGATCAGAAGGTCTAAGCGAGCCGCGGCGGTGCCGCGCCCGCTGGGACCCCCTATATTGAGGCCATGCTAATTGGCCCTGAGCGACGTTCCACCGTGCTGCTGACCGGCTTCGGACCTTTTCCGGGCGTGCCGGTCAACGCATCGGCGGGTCTCGTCCGCCGGGTTGCGCGGAAGGCGCGCGCCGCCTTCCCGAACGTACGTGCCACGGCCGCGATCCTGCCGACCGAATGGGAGCGAGTTCCTCGCCTCATCGCCAAACTTCATGAGCGGCACCGGCCCGCCCTCGCCTTGCACTTCGGTGTCGCCTCGGGAAGCAAGTGCATTCGGCTCGAGACCGCAGCGCGAAATTTCTGCCGGGGTAGCGTGGATGCCGCCGGGGCACTGCCTGGCGACGAAAGACTATCGGCTGACGGACCACCCGCCCGCCTGTCATCGATCGCGGTCCCGAGAATTGCCGCTGCGTTGGCGGCGAAAGGTTATCCCTTCGCCATTTCGGAGGACGCGGGCGGCTATCTCTGTAATGCCGTCCTCTATCACTCATTGGCGCTCGCGGAAGCGCGCGGCGGTTGCCAAGTCGGATTCGTGCATATTCCTTGCGATCTCGCGGAGCCAAGCCTTCGGGTCGAAGATGTTACGGCGGCCGCGCTCGAAATCATCAAAATTGCGCTCGAAACGGCACCCGCGGAGACGTCGGGCAATATCGCCGGCTGACGGGCGCAGTGCGCTCAAAATCCGCGCGTTCGGTCTAGCCGAACATTCCGAACCGGACATTTTAGGGGTTGTTGGGGCTGGCCCGGCCAAGCGGGGAAGACGGGGGGATGTCTCAGGGCTTGACCGGGCTCAGCAGCATCTGGTGTGCACGGGGGGAAGTGACATCACCAGCTTGAGAGACACACTAGACCGACAAAGATGAACTCATTCTGAACGCCGGGTTAAAAAGTCGCAACATTCGGCCGACTCAAAAGCTCTCAGGAAATCAACGGGTTTTTCGGGTTGCAGGGGCGGAAGCCGCGATTGCCCAGGTCGAATCATATTAACGTTCCGGCATCGACGTTGTGAGCATAGGTTTTTCCGATGCCGGCCACTGCCGTGCCGCTTTCCCTCCCGTTTTCGCCGGTTGCAGATAACACCATGGCGACGGCGCGCGCGACGCTCGAAGAGGTTTTCGGTTACAAGGGCTTCCGGCCGCTGCAGAGCGATATCATCGGCACTCTGCTTGCGGGCGGCGATTGCCTGGCGCTGATGCCGACGGGCGGCGGCAAGTCGCTCTGCTATCAGATACCGGCTCTGATCCGGCCCGGCACGGGCATCGTGGTCTCGCCGCTCATCGCCCTGATGCAGGATCAAGTGGACGCGCTGCTCGACCTCGGCGTCAAGGCGGCTTTCCTCAATTCAACGCAGGATCGCGCGACGCAGGACAAAATCGAGCGTGAGTTCGCGGCCGGCGCGCTCGATCTTCTCTATGTTGCGCCGGAACGCCTTGTGCAGGAGCGCACGCTCAATCTTTTCGAGCGTAGCGATATCGCGATCTTTGCCATCGATGAAGCGCACTGCGTCTCGCAGTGGGGCCATGACTTCCGCCCCGAGTATCGCCAGCTCAAGGTTCTCGCCAAACGCTTCCCGAACGTGCCGCGCGTCGCGTTGACGGCCACGGCGGACGAACGCACACGCCAGGACATCATCTCGGAACTCTCCCTCGAAGATGCCGCGTGCTTCGTCGCGAGCTTCGACCGGCCGAACATTCGCTACACGATCGCGGAACTCGGAAGCGCGAGCGCCAAAGAGCGCCTTTGGCAATTCATCGAAACTGAGCATCCGACCGATGCGGGGATCGTCTATTGCCTCTCGCGGAAGTCGGTCGAGGAAACGGCTGCGTGGCTTTCGTCCAAGGGGCGAAAGGCGCTCGCCTATCACGCCGGTCTCGAAGCCCACATTCGCGCCGGGGCGCAGTCGAAGTTCCTGACGGAAGACGGTCTCATCATCGTCGCGACGATTGCCTTCGGCATGGGCATCGACAAACCCGACGTGCGCTTCGTCGCGCACTTGAACCTGCCGAAATCCATCGAGTCGTACTATCAGGAAACCGGCCGTGCTGGGCGCGACGGCGAAGCTGCCGACGCGTGGATGGCGTATGGCTTTCAGGATATCGTTCAACTTCGACAGTGGATCTCGCAATCCGAAGGCTCGGAAGCCTTCAAGAAAGTTCAGCGCCAGAAGCTCGATGCGCTCATCGGGCTCGCCGAAATGCCGGGGTGCCGGCGGCAAGCGCTGCTCGCCTATTTCGGCGAAACGCGGCCCGAGCCATGCGGGAACTGTGATAATTGCCTCAACCCGCCGCATACCGAAGACGGCACTGTTCTCGCGCAGAAGGCACTGTCCGCCGTCTATCGCACCGAGCAGCGTTTCGGTGTCACGTATCTCACCGAGGTTCTTACCGGCGCCGCGGATGAGCGAATCATCCGCAACGGTCACGACCGGCTGACCGTTTACGGCATCGGCAAAGACGTTCCGCAGACGACGTGGAAGGGGCTTTTCCGGCAGCTCACCGCGCAAGGCTATCTGACGATCGACGACGAGGGCATGGGCTCGCTCGTGCTGACAGAGCGGGCGCGGCCGCTCTTGCGGGGCGAAGAACGCTTTCTCCTCCGCGTGACGCGGCAGGTTGCAAAGGGCTCGAAGCGCGCTGCATCGGCGGCGTCGCGGGTGGCGCGAGAAAATCAACCGCTGTTCGACGCGCTGCGGGCGCTTCGCCAGAAGCTCGCCGCCTCGGCCAAGCTTCCGCCCTATGTCGTCGCGCAGGACAAGACGCTGATCGAACTCGCCGAGAAGCAGCCTGCGACGGAGAGCGCGCTGCACGACATCCTTGGGCTTGGCGCCAGCAAGATCGCGCGTTACGGCGCGGCCTTCCTCGAGGTCATTACGCAATTCAAGAAGCATCCGGTGCTCAACAACCGCTTATCGGCGACCGTGAACGCCACGCTCGCGGCGCACCTACGTGGTCTCGATGCGGAGGCGATCGCAGCCGAGCGAAAGATTGAAATATCGACGGTCTATGGTCATCTCGCCGAGGCGATCGAAGCCGGGCTCATCACGGCGGCGGACGCATTGAAGCTCGATGCCGCCGAGATCGACGAGATCGAAGAGGCGTTCGAGCGATGCCAGACGCGCGAGACGGGCAAGCTCGGTCCGGCCTTTTCCGCGCTCGGCGGCCAATACGATTACGGCATCTTGAAATGCCATCTCGCCGATAGCGTCTGAGCTACGAGCGCGACGGCTTTTTTTCCGGAACGGACTGAGACAGCTTTGCCGCGAGCTCTGAGCAAATCTTCTCAAGCTCCGGCGTCCAGGCCGCGGCGTTCGAGGCGCAAAGGTTCGCTTGCGATTTCAGAATTACGCCGTCGTCGAGAATTTTAAGACCGTTGGCGCGCAGCGTTTCGCCGGTCGTCGTGATGTCGACGATCAGCTCGGCCGTGCCGGCGGCCGGTGCGCCTTCGGTCGCTCCGGCGCTCTCGATGATGCGGTAGTCGCCGAAGCCTTTGTTCGCAAAGAAGCGCCGCGTCAGGTTCCCGTATTTTGTTGCGACGCGCGGCCAACGTCCGTGCAGCTGACGAAACGGAAGCGCGATTTCTTCGAGGTCCTGGACCGTCGCCACGTCGACCCAGCATGTCGGCACTGCCACGATCACATCGGCGAAGCCGAAGCCGAGTTTCTGCAGGAACCGTATCCGGGTTGTGGCGTCGGAGATGCTTTCGCGGATGAGATCCTCACCCGTGATGCCGAGATGGACGCTTCCGGCCTTCAAGGCGGCTGCGATCTCTCCGGACGAAACGTAGGCGACATCGACGCCTGGAAGGCCATCAATCTCGCCACGATAGCCGCGAACATGTCCGACTTTGCGCACGACCAATCCGGCGCGCGCGAACATGTCGGTCGTCTGCTCCATCAGGCGGCCCTTCGAGGGGATCGCGAGCGTCAGCTTGCTCATTGCGCCCCCTTGAGCGTCGCTGCGAGAAGACGCTCGGAATGAATGGCTGCGCCGACTGCCGGAACTTCGATGTTCGCTCCGGCCGCGCGCATCAGCCCATCGTATCGGCCGCCATTGGCGATCGGGCTTTTCGCGTCAAGACACGCCGAATTCACTTCGAACACCAGCCCTGAGTAATAAGCGAGCGTCCGGCCGAATTCGGCCGAGAACGTCACGCGTTCGAGATCGACGCCCGCGTTGGCAAGAAGCGCGAGACGCCGGTCATAGGTCTCCAAGGCGATGCCGGCGCCGTTGGCCGCGCCCTTGAGAAGCGACGCGATCCTATCGCCGGCGGTCGTCGCGGGGCCTGAGACTTCGACATAACGCGCGATCAACTCGATAGCACGGGCGTCGAGCGGCTTTTCTTGACGGTCCTCGGCGATGACGATGAGGTGTTCGGTGATATCCGACAGCGTGCGGGTGCCGAGAAGCTCGATGGCATTTTCCTCGAGATAGACGGCAACGGCTGCTTCGCTCTTTTCCCAATCATCGCGCTGGAGTGACGCCAGCAGCTCCTCCGGTATGCCTGTAGACGCGACGCGAGCGCCCGAGGCGAAGGCCTTCAGGGCATCGCGAAACGACAGCGGCTTCAGGAACGCATCGTCCAGCCGCTTTTTCCAGTTCGGCGAGACACCGGCCGCGTCGAGAACGCTCGAAAACAGTCCGAGGTCGCCGAGCCTCACCGTCCATTCCTTGAGGCCGACTTTTTCGATTGCCTTGACGACGATGGACACGGTCTCGGCTTCCGCGGCTTCGCGCGCGTGATCGCCGAACCGCTCGATGCCCGCCTGGCGGAATTCGCGCGGGTGGGAGGCGGTCGCGCCTTGCGGCTGATAGCGGAAAGCCGGGCCGTTGTAGCAATAGCGCGCGGGCGTCGCGGGAAAATCGGCGTAGCGCTCCAAATGGAGGCGGCATGTCGGGACGGTGATATCCGGCCGGAGGCACAGCTCGGCGCCGTCCTGATCGGTAAAGACGTACGTGCGTGCGCGCAGGCTCTCGCCGATGACGTCGAGGAAGACGTCCGCCGGCTGAATGATCGACGGTGCAACGGCGTCGTAGCCGGCCTTCGTGAAGACCGACATCAACGTCTGCGCTTGCGATGCCAGCGCTTCGATATTTTGCGCCGTCTCCGCGGGCATGATCTATTCCTGGTGAAGCTTGATGAGCTTGTGGACTTCCTGGATCAGGTTCGCCTCGGAGACAGAGAACTGCGCCGGGCGTGCTTCCTTCCATTCCTTGTTGTCCTTGATCGCGGCTGCGGCTTTCGCGCCTTCGATCAGGTCCTTGATCGTCACCTCACCCTTCGCGCGCTCGTCGGAGCCTTGAATGATGACGCACGGGCTGTTGCGCTTGTCCGCGTATTTCATCTGCGCCTTCATGCCGGACGAGCCGAGGTACATCTCGGCACGGATACCGGCGTTGCGCAGCGCTTGCGTCATTCTCTGGTAGGTCGCGATTTCGGCCTTGTCCATCACGAGGACGACGACGGGGCCGAGGGCTTTTTCTTTCTTGTCACCGATCAGCGACAGCGCGGCCTGCAGGCGCGACACGCCGATCGAGAAGCCTGTCGCCGGAACCTTCTCGCCGGTGAAGCGGGCGACGAGATCATCGTAACGGCCGCCGCCGCCGACCGAGCCGAAGCGCACGGGCTTGCCCTCGTCGTCTTTAACTTCGAAGGTCAGCTCGGCTTCGAAGACAGGTCCGGTGTAGTACTCGAGGCCGCGGACGACCGTCTGATCGAGGCGAATGCGATTTTCCTCGTATCCTGCAACCTTGCAGATGTTTTGAATCTGCAGGAGGTCATCGACGCCACCTTTGAACACCGGATTGGCGCCATTCTCAGCTATCGGCCGTTCGAGAAATCCGATGACTTCCATCGTCTGAGCAGGAGAAAGCTCAGCGCCCTTCGTGAAGTCGCCGCTTTCGTCCTTGCGGCCCTTGCCCAACAGAGCGGCAACGCCTTCGAGCCCCAGCCGATCAAGTTTATCGACCGCGCGCAGCACGGTGAGACGGCGCGCGGCATTGTCGTCACCTTCGAGGCCGGCAGCGTTCAGCAAGCCATCGAGAAGCTTCCGGCTTGAGACCTTGATCACGTAATCGCCGCGCTTCACGCCGAGCGCTTCGAGCGTATCGGCGGCGAGCATGCACAGCTCGGCATCGGCGGCGATGCCCTCAGCGCCGACCGTATCGGCGTCGAACTGCATGAACTGACGGAAGCGGCCTGGGCCCGGCTTCTCGTTCCGATAGACGTTGCCGAACGCGTAACGGCGGAACGGCTTCGGCAAATTTTGAAAATTCTGCGCAACGTAGCGGGCGAGCGGCGCGGTTAGATCATAGCGCAGGCTCATCCACTGCTCGTCCTCGTCCTGGAACGAGAAGACGCCAGCGTTCGGGCGGTCTTGATCAGGAAGGAATTTGCCGAGGGCGTCGGTGTACTCGATCGCTGGCGTCTCCAGCGCCTCGAAGCCGTAGCGCTCGTAGACTTCGCGGATCTTACCCGTCATGTCGTTCAGGCCCCGAAGCTCTGCCGCCTCGATATCGCGGAAGCCTTTTGCGAGGCGCGCTTCAGGGCGCGTGCTTGTATTCACTTTTGACATGAGGATGTTGGGGACCAGACCGCAAATAAAGAAGTTGCCGTGACACCTTACGGGCGTCCGGCGCGTGAGCCCGCCTTATATCGGATGGACAGGCACGAGGAAAGTCGCCCCCGGAATCCTTAAAATCCACGCAGGCCAGCTAGTTAGTCGGCTCTGGCCCCCTGAGATGCCCATTTGGCGCGGAGGCGTCCTTTCAGGGCGTGAAAGAGAGCCCTCGGGATGGCAAACCCGTTCCTCGCTACCACCAGATCGTAAAGCGGCACCGGCTCGGCTCCGAAGCCGCGGGCCAGGGGGTGCTCGCTGATGCCCATATCGAAGCGGTGGACGCCCGAGGCGGTGAGATATTTCATGGCTTCGATAAGGGCGAGCCTACCGGGCGAGAGATGGCCCCACTGTTCTCCGGCCGTCGAAAGGAAGAGCCGGGTGAAGGTGCCGCCGCGGACGATGCCGAAGAGGGTTGCGATGATCTCGCCGTTCACTTCGAGCGCGAAGAGCGCGCTCAGGCCGGCGTTGGAGCCATCGATTGCCAAGCGTTCGTAGAAGGAGCGGTAGCTCGGCTCGTCGAGGATGTTTTTCGTATGCAGCGCGGCGTGGCGGCGCGCCTGCTGTTCTTCGAGCGCGAGATAGACGTGCGCGATTTCTTCGGCCGTGGTGGCGCGGTAGAAGCGCGACGCCTTTTCCTCCTGCCATCGCCGCTGGCAGCGTTCGATTTCCTTGCGGCATTTATTGTCGATGCCCGCAAGGTACGTTTCCACCCTGACGGGCACAGTCAGGGCGCTGCCGGAATGTCTTGCTGGCGAGACCCCGCGGCGCGTCAGCAGCGGATTGGTACGGCCACCGATGTCTGCGGGCATCCGTTCGAAGCGGATGAGATCGATATCGCGCATGGCGCGGCGCACTTCGCGCCACAGGCGGCTGATCGCGCTTTTATCGGTCAATTGCGCGGGGCCTAGAATGGGTCCGCCGTAATCCGACACGCCGAGGTCTGCGAAGCTCGCGACACTCAGCGTGCGCTCTCTTGTTACGACCAGCGGAAGAACGAGCGCGACATCGCCGCTATCACGTTCCGTCACGACAACGAGACGCGGCATGGCTTTCCGCGACGGCGCCAATTCTTCGTAGAGGACCGTCAACCAGTCGAGTGTCTGGAAACCGTTCGAAATGAGGTCCGGTTCGACCGCTTCAAATGCGGCGAGCGCATCGTCGGCACCATCGAAAATTTCGGCAATGAAACGGCCGCTGCGCGAGTCGAACACTCGCGACCAACCACCCCCGGCGCGCAAGAATGCGCCACCCCCCGTTTCTATCGTCGCCATACGCAATACACTCTGAGGCGTCGAACTCTTTTGGAGGATATTAGCCGGGACCGGCGATTACAGTCACGGTGAATATTACGAAGGCCGTCTCGTAAACCTGCTCTATCGCCCCCAGGACGTCGCCCGTGTAGCCGCCGATTTTCTGGTGCGCAATCAATGCTACAACGGCTGCGGCCACTCCGGCGAACAGGGTCGAGAGCAAGAAGGCGAGCGGACTGAGACAGATAAATCCGAATATCAGACCGCCCGCGAGCGCCGCCCAGATTTCGTTTGCGGTCATATCGGACGTCGTTCGGCTGACCTTGGCGGCTTCGCCCCCGGCGTAGGGGAGGGTCGCCAGCGCGAGAACGGCTGCCAGGCGTGCGCCTGCAAATCCGGCAATGACAATTTTCGCGGCGTTAAGCGGATCGACGTGGGCGAGCGCCGACGCCTTGAGCGCGAATGTTACGATCAGGGCGAGCGTTCCGTACGTCCCGATGCGGCTGTCCTTCATGATTTCGAGACAGCGCTCGCGGGTATGTCCGCCGCCGAATGCGTCGGCGGTGTCCGCCAGTCCGTCCTCGTGGAGAGCGCCTGTCAGCAGGATCGCGAATGCTAGACCCAAGATCACCGGCAGGGGCGACGGGAAGACGTGCGACGCCAGCAGGATGACGCCGCCCGTGGCGATGCCGATCAGGCCGCCGACCACAGGCAAATATTTCGCCGCCCGCACGAGCCAATCTCTTGGCAGCGGATCAATGTGCTTCAGCGGAAGCCGCGTGAGGAATTGCAGAGCGATGAAAAACCGCATGCCTTCGAGCGAGGTCATACGGGGTGTTCGCCTGGCAGATCCGCCATCTCGCGGAGCAGCAGCTCGGCAGCCCTGATGATCGGAATGGCAAGCGCGGAGCCTGTGCCTTCGCCGAGCCGCATCTCAAGTTCGAGCAGCGGCTTGACGCTCAGATGCTTCAGGAGCGCGGCGTGGCCGGGCTCGGCCGAGCAATGCGCGAAAATGCAGTTGTCGATCGTTCCGGGGCTCAGGGCTTCGGCGGCGATCGCGCCGGCTGTCGAAATGAAGCCATCGACGACGATCACGCGTCCCGAGACAGCGGCAGCCGTCATCGCGCCGGCCATCATCACGATTTCAAAGCCACCGAACTGGCGAAGAACTTCGAATGTGCGTCCTGCCGAAGTCGACGGTTCGATCGCGGCGCGGGCGACGGTCTCGCTCAGCACGCGGTATTTGTGATCAAGACCGAGTGTCGGTGCGCCGGCTCCCGGTCCGACGAGCGACTTCAGATCGAGGCCCGTCAGGGCGTGCGCGATCAATGCGGCAGAGGATGTGTTGCCGATGCCGATTTCGCCAAAGCCGACGATCCCGGCATTTTCCGCGCCCAAGTGGGCGTCGAGGGCGCGCCCGACTTCGAGTGCAGCCGTACATTCCTCGGCGGACATCGCCGGTTCGCGGCGCGCGTTTTGCGTTCCGTTTGCGATCCGCCGGTCGAGAAGACGATCGTGCGGCGGCAATGGTTCGAGCATTCCCGTATCGACGAGCTCGACGCCGACGCCTGCGGCGCGCGCCAGCACGTTAACGCCCGCGGTGCCCGCCAGGACGAATTTGGCGATCTCGCGCGTCACGACCGACGGATAGGCGGTCACGCCTTCGGCGGTGATGCCGTGATCGCCCGCGAACACGAGGATTTTCGCGACACCGAGATCCGGATGTGTCGAACCCGCGATCAGGCCGATCTGAACTGCGAGGTCCTCGAGGCGCCCGAGCGAGCCGACCGGCTTCGCCTTGCCGCGAAGACGAGCGCGAAGCTCGTCGGCGAGCAGAGTTTGGGATTGCTTTACGCCGGCCTTGACTGTCATGCGCCTATGTAGTCCTCAACACTGCGTTTGGGTTGCGGTACGTCGGTCGAATAGCGGGCAAGATGTTCGATGCCCGGCGGAATTGGGCCCCCATGCGCCCAGTCGAGCAATTCGACCGTATGCACTACCGGCACATCGAGTGCGGGTGCGAGCTGCGTCATGCAGCCGATATTGCCGGCGGCAACGATGTCCGGCCGCAACGATTTGATGTTCGTCACCTTGCGATCCCGCAGCGCGCCTGAAATTTCGGGCTGGAGAATGTTGTACACGCCTGCCGAGCCGCAGCAGAGATGACCTTCGGGCACATCCAAAACGGTGTAGCCCGCTTTCTTCAGCAGCGACTTCGGCTGGGTCGTCACGCGCTGTCCGTGCTGCAGCGAGCAGGCGGAATGATAGGCGACCTTCAGGCTCGACCAGCGCTTCGGCGCGCCGATATCGTAGGCATCGAGAAATTCGCTGACGTCCTTGGCCATCGCGGCGATGTCCTTGGCGCGCTTGGCGTATTCGGTCTCGTGCTTCAGCAGGTGGCCGTAATCCTTGACCGTGGTGCCGCAGCCGGACGTGTTGATGATGATGGCATCGACGCCGCCCTTGGCGATTTCCTTGCTCCAGGCATCGACGTTGATCTTGGCGGCTTTGATCGCCTGCTCCTCGTGGCCGATGTGCTGGCTCAAGGCTCCGCAACAGGCGGCGCCCGCAGAAACGATCACGTCGATGCCGCCGCGTGCGAAAAGCCTGATCGTCGCGTCGTTGATCTCCGGCCTCAGCACCTGCTGGGCGCAGCCCGCGAGCATGATGACACGGCCGGTTCTAACACCCGTCGGCGACGCCCTTCCCGGGCCGCGGAATCGGGCGGAGCGCGGCGCGTCTGCCGGCGCAAGGTTCACCATCGCGGCGAGTTCTGGAAGGTTCAGTGCGCGCAATGTGCGGGACATGCGCCGGCCCAGAGGCGCGGCCTTCATCGCCCACCTGAACCTCCTCGGATAGGGCACGATCTGCGTCAGCGCGCGGCGGATCAGCCGGTCCTTCAGGCTGCGCTTCCCTGTCTTCTCGATATGTTTCCGCGCGATCTCGACGAGATGCATGTAGTCGACACCCGAGGGGCAGGTCGTCATGCACGAGAAGCAGGAGAGGCAGCGGTCAATGTGAACTGAAACCTCGGGCTTCGCGTCGAGCCCTTTCTCCAGCATGTCCTTGATCGCGTAGATGCGGCCGCGCGGACTGTCGCGCTCATCGCCAAGCGCGACGTAGGTCGGGCATGTCGCGGTGCAGAACCCGCAGTGCACGCAGCGCCGAAGGATGCGGTCTGCTTCCCGAACTTCCGGATCTTCAAGCTGCGATTTCGAAAAATTGGTTTGCATTGCGCCTTGTTGTCGAAAGGACGTGTCTAGAAATTAGCGTACATCCGCCCGCGATTGAGCAATCCGTTCGGATCGAACGCGGATTTGATACCGCGAGTCAATCTTTCGATCTCGGGCTTCAGGGGTTCGAAAACATCCACCGTCGAGCGAATTTCGGGTTCTGCACGGATCAATGTCGCGTGGCCCCCGCGCACCGCGACGGCGCGGCGAACATCGGCTGCACCGGCATCGGCGGCGGCCGGAACTTCCAGCCAGACGAGCGCTCCCGACCAGTCGTAGAAAGCCACCGCATGCATGAACTTTTGTATCGCAGCGACGATTTCGGGGGCTTTTGTCGGCAGCGTCGAAATCCGCCACAGGCTCGTGTCGGTCGAGAACGGCATGACCGAGAGCGTGCGGAATTCGCTCCACAAGCCGAACGTCTCTTCCGGATCGAGCTCGATTGGGTTGCCGTAGACCTTGAGCGCGGTCTTCAGCTTTTCCTTGCGCTCGTCGATCGACGTCGAAAACGTCTCGAGGCGCAGAAGCGTCAGCGACTGCCTGACGCCTTTGAGCTTCGGCACCTTGAGCCGTTCGGCACAATTCTTCGGCAAATGGACGGCGCCTGTAACTTCGAGCGGTGTTGCCATCGCAATGCCCAACGCCTCGATCGCCAGATCGTCGGGCAGGCCGATGTAAGCCAGCGTCTGCATGGTTTGCGGAAGCGGCGCGACTTTGAACGTCACCTCTGTCATGACGGCGAGCGTTCCCCAGCTGCCAGTCAATCCGCGCGCGACGTCGATGCCGGCGACATTCTTCATCACGCGGCCGCCGGATTTAAAAAGCTCGCCGCGGCCGTTGACGGCGCGGACGCCGAGCAGGTTATCGCGCGCGCTTCCAACCGCGATGCGCCGGGAGCCGGAAAAGTTCGTTGCGAAGACGCCGCCAATCGACAGGGCGCCGCCGGGTGCGCCGGTCGCCGGGCCGAGATCGACGGGCTCGAAGGCGAGCATTTGTCCGCGTGCGGCGAGGATCTGCTCGATTTCAAAGACAGGCGTGCCCGATCGCGCCGACATCACAAGCTCTGTCGGTTCATAAAGCGTCACGCCTTTGAGGCCCGACGTCGTCAGCACGACGTCCGAGCTTGCGACGCGGCCGGTGTTGCGCAGCGCGCCGTGGCCCACGACCTCGATGCCGCGCTTCTCGCGCGCGAGCCTTGCGATCATGGACTGCAATTCCCACTCGGCGGCGGGACGAAAAAGTTCACTCACGATCAGGCTGCCTCCGGCGTGCTGGCCGCGTTGCCTGCACGCATGACGTCCGTAATGGCGAGCGGGAAGACCTTCGCCGGGTTCAGCCGCCACGTCGGATCGAATACCGTCTTTATCCGCATCTGCACGGCGAGGTCAGTCGCGGAGAACTGGGTTGTCATCAACTCGCGCTTTTCGATGCCGACGCCGTGCTCGCCCGTGAGACAGCCGCCAAGCTCGACGCAAAGCTTCAGGATCGCTTCGCCGGCCATTTCGGCGTTGCCGGCCTGCTCGGGGTCGTTGGCGTCGTAGAGGATCAGCGGATGCAGATTGCCGTCGCCGGCATGGAAGATGTTTGCGACCTTCAGACCGTACTCGGCACAGATCTGGCTGATCCGCGTTAGAGCGTGCGGCAGCTGCGCGAGCGGGATCGTGCCGTCCATGCAGAGGTAATCGGAAATGCGTCCGATCGCTCCGAACGCAGCCTTGCGGCCTGCCCAGATGCGCGCGCTCTGGTCGGCATCGGCGCTGATCTGAACGGTCTTCGGGTCGAAGCGGGCGGCGATTTCAGCGATGCGGCCGAGCAGGATGCCGATCTCCGCTTCCGAGCCTTCGACCTCGACAATCAGCAAGGCTTCGACGTCGAGCGGATAACCTGCCCCGGCGAAGGCTTCGCATACTTCGATCGCCGCATGATCCATGTATTCGATCGCGACCGGAATGATGCCGGCGGCGATGATCGCGGAGACGCAACTGCCCGCGGCTTCCGGCGAGCGGAACCCGATCATCATCGGCCGCGCGCCTTCTGGTGCTGGAACGAGCTTGACGGTGGCTTCGGTGATGACGCCGAGCTGGCCTTCCGAGCCGATCACCAAGCTCAACAGATCATAGCCGTTGCGTTCGATCGCGGAGCCGCCAATCTCGACGACGGTGCCATCGATCAGCACCATTTTCACGCCGAGGACGTTGTGTGTCGTCACACCGTATTTGAGGCAATGCGCGCCGCCGGAATTCATCGCGAGATTGCCCGCCAGCGTGCAGGCCAACTGCGATGAGGGATCGGGGGCGTAGAAAAAGCCTTCGGCCGCGACATTCGCCGTGATCTGAAGATTTGTTATTCCGGCTTCGAGACGCGCCAAACGATTGGCGTAATCGATCTCGAGCACGCGGTTCATCTTCGAAATGCAGAGGACGATAGAATCCTCCGTCGGCAGCGAACCGCCGCACAGAGAGGTGCCGGCGCCGCGGGGAACGACCTTGACGTCGTTCTCGTGGCAGTACTTCAAGATCTTCGAGACTTCTTCGGTCGTGCGCGGCAGCACGACGAGCATCGGCACACGGCGGTAAGCCGTGAACGCATCCGTCTCGTAGGCGCGTCGCCCATCCTCGTCGACGATCAGAAGATCGTTGCCGACCCGGCTCTTCAGGCCCTCGATCAGAATTGGCAGCCGCCGCAGGACGCCAACATCGGGCTCAGGCAGCTCGATATGCGGCATCGTCTTCAGTCTCCAAGCCAATAGTCATGCCGGCTGTTTCGCTCTCGGGGCGACAGCTCAAAACGAGGCGCCCCGAATTCGCGCCCGTGGCAACCTGGACGCGTGGCCGCGGACGTTAATCATCCTCGCACAGTGCGCCCCTAAGCGGCAATATGGGCCTCGGTTTCCCCATGGGAAGAAACGCGTCACTCAGCGGCGATCGCCCGATCCGAGCCAGCGCTGGCCGCCCTGGTCACGAGGATCGTGAAATTCGCGCGGCGGTCCGCGCATATCGCGTGGTTCTCCCTGCCGCGCGTCGCCGCCCATGCCGCGGGGTTCGCGGTCGCGCATATCCGGAGGACGGCCCTCGCGCGGATTGCGGGCATCGCGCCCCTCCCGCATGCGGGCGCCTGAGAAGCACTGGGTGATGCAGGACTGCAACTGGGCGTCGCAATGCGATGAAAACAGAAGTTTTGCGGCCATCCGGCAAGAGTTGTGCTGCGACCGGCAAGCCTCGGCGCACGGATCGGCGTTGGCGCTGCCGGCAGCAAAAGCCGACATCGCCAGGACAGCCAGCAAGGCTCTCCCGACCGATTTTATCGACTTTACCGCAGCCTGAAACACCTACCGCCTCCTCATCATCCCCGGGCCGTGCTGGGCGGCTGAGCCTAGGCAAGCCGTGGAAGCTAGGGCCAGGTCCATGAACATGGCCTGAACCGGAGGGAGCAGGCGCCCCTGCCCGGCGGCACCATCAGAAGGCGAATTCTTCGAAAATCCGATCAATGTTACCGTGCCAATCCCCGGAATAGCGACGAAGCAACTCGTCCGATACGGTCTGGCCGCTGCCTGCGATCTTGTCGAGCGGAGTAAGGTAGACTGTCTCGTCCTGGTTTTTCGCGTTGATGCGGGCCCGGTTTTTGAGACCGGTCCGCGAAATGCGCAACGCCTGGCGGGCAATGTTTCCGACGGTCGTGTTTCGAAATGGAGCCGCGAGTGCCATTTTCGGTACGTCCGCCCTGAGCCTTTCGCGCTCTTCTTCGGTCCAGTCGCGAACGAGCGTCCAGGCCTGATCCAGCGCGGCTTCATCGTAAAGAATGCCTGCCCAGAAGGCCGAGAGCGCCGTGATTGTTCCCCAGCGCCCACCGTCGGCGCCGCGCATTTCGAGAAAACGCTTAAGGCGGACTTCGGGAAAAAGCGTGGTGAGGTGGTCCGACCAATCATCGACGGTCGGCAGCTGGCCCGGAAGCCCCGGTAGGCGCCCAGCCAGAAAATCGCGAAACGACGAGCCGGCGACATCGATGTAATTGCCGTCGCGATAGACGAAGTACATCGGGACATCGAGCGCGTAATCGACGTAGCGCTCATAACCCATACCGTCTTCGAACACGAACGGCAGCATGCCGGTGCGGCGCTTATCGGTGTCGAGCCAGACTTGACTGCGCATCGACTGGAAGCCGTTGGGGCGGCCTTCGGTGAACGGAGACGAAGCAAACAGCGCGGTCGCAATCGGCTGCAGCGCCAGCGACACTCGCAGCTTTTTCACCATGTCGGCTTCGGATGAAAAGTCGAGGTTCACCTGAACCGTCGCGGTCCGGTACATCATGTCGAGACCGCGGCTGCCGACAGTCGGCATGTAGCGCGTCATCACAGCATAGCGCTTTTTCGGCATATGCGGGATCTGGTCGAGCCGCCACTTCGGCGAAAAGCCGACGCCCAAAAATCCGATCGCCAGATCTTCGCCGACGTCGAGCACCTCGCGCAGATGCTCGTCGGTTTCCGACGCGGTTTCATGAAGCGTTTCGAGCGGCGCCCCGGAGAGCTCGAACTGGCCGCCGGGCTCGAGGCTGATCGTGCCGCCCTTCTCGCCGTCCGGACGCTTCAGGGCGATGATGTTCTCGCCCTCTTTGATCGGGAGCCAGCCGTAGCGGCGGATCAGCTCTTCCATAAGCGCGCGGATGCCGTCGTTGCCGCCGTAGGGCACCGGGTCCAACGTCACAGTGCGAAACACGAATTTCTCGTGCTCGGTGCCGATGCGCCAATCGGTTTTCGGCTTTTCGCCAGCCGCGATCCAGCGCACGAGATCCTCGTGGCTCTCGATCGCCTTGCTTGCAGCGCCTTGTTCTCGCGTCGACATTCCCGAGCGACCTAGCCTTGCTGATCCGGTGCGGAGCAGGCTCCGCAGCCAGAGCCTTATGGCGGTGACCGGCGGGAACAGCAAGCGTCCCCGGAAGCGCGGTTAGCGGCGGCGCCAATCACCCAGGACTGCACCTACAAGGGCGAGCGCGGCGACGGCTGCGGTATCGGCGCGCATGATTCGCGGACCGAGCGAAAGCGGCACCACGTAGGGCTTGCCGACGAGCCGGTTGCGTTCACGAAGAGAGAAACCGCCTTCCGGTCCTATCAGCACAGCGAGCGGCCCAGGGGCGAGCTTCCCCAAGGTCTCGATCGGGTCGGAAAGTTGCTCATGCTCGTCGCAGTAGATAAGGCGGCGTGCTTCGTCCCAATCGTCGAGAACATCATCGAGCTTGGCCGGCGGCTCGACAACAGGCACTTGCAGGACACCGCACTGTTCTGCCGCCTCGATGACGTTGGCGCGCATGCGGTCGCTATTAACTCTTTCGGCGACCGTTCTTTCCGTAATCACTGGCCGGAGGCGCGCGGCTCCCATTTCCGTCGCCTTCTGGACCATATAGTCGAGCCGCGACCGCTTCAGCGGCGCAAAGAGATAATCGATGTCGGGGCTCACCTCCTGAGGCCGCGTCTGGCGCTCGACGGTGAGTGTCGCACCCCGTTTTTTCGTCTCGGCGAGGGTCGCAACCCATTCGCCATCCCGGCCGTTGAAGACCAATAGCTGCGCCCCCGGCCGAAGGCGCAGGACTGCGGTCAGATAATGCGCTTGCGGCGGGGCAAGCTCCAAGAGCCTGGCGGCGGCAAGGTCGTCCTCGACAAAAAGACGCTCTGAGGTCAAATCGCGGATAGCCATGGTGCGGTCTTATCGAAGCCTCGCTCGCAGGCAAAGGTATGTCATCGCGCCGCTGCCCCGTATTGCGTCGCCGCGACGGGCCGGATAGGTCTCTTTTCAAAGTTGCCGGAGAAATATCAATTGACGATGGGTGCCGAGATTTCGCCCAAACCCAACTTGCGTGTTGCGGATGCACCGCCGTCGAACTGGGTGGACCGATGGGCCCCGGCTTCGTGGCTGCCCTATCTTCGGCTTGGCCGGCTCGACCGACCCATCGGCACGTGGCTGCTGCTCTTTCCCTGCTGGTGGTCGCAAACATTGGCGCAGGTCAATTCCGGCGATCACCTGCCGAATTTCTGGTACCTCCTGCTTTTCGCAATCGGCGCCATTGCGATGCGCGCCTCAGGTTGCGCCTATAACGACTTCGTCGATCGCGACATCGACGGCCGGGTCGAGCGGACGGTCAATCGTCCACTGCCGTCGGGGCAAGTGTCGCCGGATGCCGCGCTCGCTTTTGTCGCTCTGACGGCGCTGGCCGGGCTCGTCGTGCTGCTCTGCTTCAACAGCTTCACGATCTGGCTCACGATCGCTTCGCTTTTGATCGTCGCTGCCTATCCGTTCGCGAAGCGCGTCACGTCCTACCCGCAGCTGGTGCTGGGGCTCGCCTTCAATTGGGGAGCGCTTTCGGGCTGGGCGGCGATCAAAGGATCGATTGGCCTTCCCGCGCTCGCGCTCTACGCGGGCTGCGTGTTCTGGACCGTCGGTTACGACACGATCTACGCGCATCAGGACAAAGAGGACGATGCGCTGCTCGGTCTCGGCTCGACGGCGCTGCGCTTCGGCGAAGACACGGTTTCGTTTGTCGGCGCGATGTATGGATTGGCCGGAATTCTATGGCTCACGGCGGGCGCGCTGGCGGGCGCACACCTCGTCTACTTCCTGGCCGTCGTGCTGGTGTTTCTGCAGATGTCGTGGCAGGTCGCGACGCTCGATATCCACAATCCGATGAACTGCCTCTGGCGCTTCAAGTCGAACCGCGATGTCGGTCTCGCGGTTTTTGCGGGACTCGTCGCGGATATGGCGCTTTCGTGGTTCGCCGGCCTCAGCTGAAGTTCCTTCAGCCGGATACAGGAACGCGGCCCGAGAGGTCCCGCGCCGCGCTGTTCGGTCTCACTGTTGACGTTTCGAGCCACTTAACTTGGCTTTGCAGGCAAGCTTGTCAGAATTCTCTTCCGATCGGCTTAAGAAATAGCGTAAACAAAAGCTTACGCTCAATGTAATCACATTCCTGATTGCCTACGGACGCTTTGCGCCGTTGACGGCCGTCAGACCAGGCGGTTTTTGGAACATCGCCGGAGCATTTGTTCAGGAGACGAACTGTCGTCCATGTCCCAGACCCCATCTTCATCGACTTCAAAACCGCAGCTCCTGCATCTCGTTTTCGGGGGCGAACTCGAAACGCTTGAAGGCCACGAATTTCGCGATCTCGAGGGGCTCGATATCGTCGGCATCTATCCGGACTACCAGTCGGCATATGCGGCGTGGAAGAACGCTGCCCAGCGCTCGGTCGACAATGCGATGGTGCGGTATTTCATCGTGCATCTGCATCGGCTGCTCGAGCCGAACGGCATGAAGCCCGCGCAGCCGGCAACGTCCGCGACGTGACGGCAAATCTGCTCAAACCTGAGAAGAAGCAGCGGCCCCGCCTTCGTCTCGACGCTCAGTCGCGCGAACTTTTCCGGCGTTTCGTCCGCGACTGGGTTTGGCCGCGGCGCTGGCAGCTTGGGTGGACGCTCTTCTTGACGACGTGCCTTGCCGCGGTGACCGGCGGCTATCCAGGCGTCATCAAAAAATCCTTCGACATGCTGATGGGCGGCGAGCGCAACGCCTTGCCGTACGTCCTTGCGGCGATCGTCGGCATCACGCTCGCGCGAGCGAGCCTGCTTTATCTGCAGTCCATCGCGACCAACCGTTTCATCCTGCGCATCACGTCCGATATGCAGAAGCTCGCATTCCGGCATCTCATCGGCGCCGATTTCGCGCGGCTGTCGCGCGAGACGCCGGGACGGCTGATGTCGCGGCTGACGAACGACATCGGGTTCATTCAAGCCGCGATGATGGCGTCGTTAAACTCGATCTTTCGCGACACGTTCTCGGTGATCGCGCTCGTTATCGCGATGCTCTATCTCGACTGGGCGATGACGCTCGTCGTGCTGAGCGTCTATCCGCTCGCGGCGCTGCCGGTCGCCGCCATCAGCCAGCGGCTTCGCCGCGTCGCCAAGCAGACGCAGAGCGGCCTCGGCGATATGACGTCACTTCTATCCGAAAAGCTCGGCGGTGCGCGGCTGATCAAGTCGTTCCAGCTCGAGGGCTATGCGGCGGATCGTTTGGATACGAGCTTCGAGCAGATCTACTCGCTGAAAATGAAGTCGGTCAAAACGCGCGCGCGAATGGATCCGATCCTTGAGGCGCTCGGCGGTCTTGCGATCGCGGGCGTCGTTGCCTTCGCCTATCTCCGCATTTCGAACGGCATTTCGACCGTCGGCGATTTCATGGGATTCGTCACGGCGTTGCTGATGGCCGCGCAACCTATTCGTGCGCTCGGCAATCTTGCCGGCCGACTTCAGGAGGGCCTGGCGGCGGCTGAAAGTTTCTATGGTCTGATCGACGAGATGCCGAAGATCGGCGACAAGCCGAATGCGAAAGTGCTCAATGTCTCGGAAGGCCGGATCGTATTTCGCGGCGTCGGATTCGCCTACGATTCAGCGTCGGACGAACGCGCGGTGCAGGATATCATGCTCGACGTCCCGGGCGGATCTACTGTCGCGCTCGTCGGCCGCTCCGGCGCGGGCAAATCGACAATCATCAATCTCGTTCCCCGTCTCTTCGACGTCACCGAGGGCCAGATCCTCATTGACGGCCAGGACGTGCGCGACGTAACGCTCGCGTCGCTGCGCAATCACATCGCCATCGTCAGTCAGGACATCACACTGTTCGACGACACGATCGAGGCCAACATCGCGCTCGGCCGCCTTGGCGCGAGCCCGGAGGAAATCGCAGAGGCTGCGAAAGCGGCTGCAGCGCATGACTTCATCATGGCGTTGCCCGACGGCTATAAGACGATAATCGGCGATCGCGGCAGCCGGCTCTCCGGCGGGCAACGGCAGCGCGTCGCTTTGGCGAGGGCGATCCTGAAAGATGCACCGATCCTGCTCCTCGACGAGGCGACGAGCGCGCTCGACAACGAGAGCGAGCAACTCGTCCAGGAAGCGCTCGGCAAGTTCACCCGCACCCGCACCACGCTCGTCATCGCGCACCGGCTTTCGACGATCCAGAATGCGGACATGATTTGCGTCATGGATGGCGGCCAGATCGTGGAGCGCGGGACGCATTCCGAGCTTCTTGCGTGCAACGGTGCCTATGCGCGCCTCAGCCGCTCGGCACACGGGCCGCAGGCGATGATCGCCGACCTATGACAAGCCAAGCAACCGGGCCATGCAGCCGGACCAATCCAGCGGCTTCGGCTATTCGCGGTGGAGGATGTTGTTGACGAGCCGGTTTGCCCAGCCGCGGGCTTTGAAGGTGCTGTTCACCTCGCGGGCGTCGTAAACCGTTTCGATCCAATCCCAAAACGCGATGCCGGTCCGTGCCTCGTCGGCGAGGTAGCGGTGGAAGACGTCATCGAGCACGCCGGTATCGGCGCTGCGGACGTGTCCGTAGCGCAAGGACAGCTGGTTCAGCGCCTTTCGAATGGGCAGCCCATAGTGAAGATGGCTGATCATCACGCTCATCAAACCGGCGCGGTCGGCGCCCGATTTGCAGTGGACGAGGATTGG
Source organism: Pseudomonadota bacterium (assembly GCA_018242295.1). Taxonomy (GTDB): domain Bacteria; phylum Pseudomonadota; class Alphaproteobacteria; order Rhizobiales; family Hyphomicrobiaceae; genus Hyphomicrobium_B. The sequence continues at coordinate 137,165 of JAFECE010000009.1, read as the reverse complement.
GTACTCGACCTTACCCAATACCTCTTTCATCGTCGCAAACTCGGCGCGCGTCGGCGCGGCGCGCGACTTCAGCGTCAGGTCGACAAGTTTAATGCCCTGGCGAGCGCATGCCTGCTGCTCGAGCCAGCGCGTGCCGTAGGACTGCTCGCCGCGAAGATTAATGACCGTCCGTACTCCGCGCCTTCCGGCCCAGGCGATATGATGGGGAGCGGGCTGCGCCGATCGCCACGCGTCCGGTCCGACACGATGGCGATTGTTGTAAACCATCCGTACGATGCCGTAGTCGATCAGCAGCATCTCGACATAGCAAAGTGCTGACGCTAATCGCTTGCCGAGCCAGGATGGCGGTGAGTGCACCGCATTGTGCAAAAATGCACCGCTGGTGCGGCGCAATCCACGCTTAGCTTCTTTAAAGGGGCTTGTTGCCATCAGGAGTTGTCTCGATGCTCCCGATTCGCGGGCAGCCTTGCCGAAAGTGCCAGCCTTCAGTCCCTCTCGTTGTTCACAAGAAGCCGCGGTCCAACGTGATTGAACTTGCTAATTATTAGCTATAGCAACGACCTGCAAGGGGCTTGAGCGCACACACGCTTCATCTGTCACATTCTCGCAATTACAACGAAAAGGCAGCCGTTGCCGCATGGCAGAGACTAAGAAGACGCTTCTGCGACTTGGCGGCCAAACACTTGCACGCCTTATCCGGCACGTTGCCAACTCATCGAAGATCATTCACGAGCCGCCGGATCTTCTGGAGCGGCTCAGCGATACGCACCCGTGCATCGTCGCATGCTGGCACGGCCAGTTCATGATGATCGCGACGCTTCGTCCGGAGAACGTCAAGATTTCCGCGATGGTCGCGCGGCACGGCGATGCCGAAATCATCAGTGAAACATTAAAGGCCATCGACGTTGACCTCATTCGCGGCGCCGGTGCCGGCTGGCGCAAGCGCGACCGTGGCGGCGCAGCGGCACTCAGGTCGTCGCTGCAGGCACTCTCCGAAGGCCATTCGCTCGTGATGACGGCTGACGTCCCCCCGGGGCCAGCACGCGTCGCCGGCGCCGGCATTATCACGATCGCCCGCATGTCGGGCCGGCCCATCGTTCCGGTGGCGCTCGCGACGAAGCGTTTCGCTTCTTTCGACACGTGGAGCCGGCTGACGATCAACCTTCCGTACTCGACACTCGCGGCGGTTGCGGGCGATCCGATCGAAGTTCCGAGCACGGCGGATTCCGCTCTGATGGAACAAAAGCGCGTCGAGCTCGAGACCGCTCTCAATTCCGCGACGCTTCGGGCATACGAACTCGCCGGCGCCGACATCAAGAGGGCAACGCCGCTCGATGTGCTCGCTGCGAATTCAGCGCCGGCGCCCGGTCTCATTCTCAAAACATATCGTGCCGGAACGGCCGCTCTTCGCCCGGCAGTGCCACTGCTTCTCAACATGCGCGGACAGCAGGGGAAGGAAGATCCCAGCCGCCGCGGAGAACGCTTGGGCTTTGCCGGTCAGCCGCGTCCCGAGGGACAGGTGGTGTGGATCCACGCGGCCAGCGTCGGCGAGACGAACGCGATCCTGCCGCTCATCGACAGTCTGCTTGACGCCAATCCGCACATTCACGTTCTGCTGACGACGGGCACGAAAACGTCGGCGGAAGTTGCGGGCCGCCGCCTGCCGAAGCGGGCGCTGCATCAATACGTGCCGCTCGATGTGCCGCACTACGTCAACCGCTTTCTCGATCACTGGAAGCCGTCGATTTCGATCTTCACGGAATCCGACATCTGGCCAAATCTTGTTCTCGGCACGGCGGAGCGTGGGATTCCACTCGTCCTCGTCAACGCGCGAATGTCGCCGCGCAGCATCAACCGCTGGCGCAAATATGCGGGCGTCGGCCGGCCACTCTTTTCACGCTTCGCCGCCGTGCTGTCGCAGAACCCGCAAATAACGCGCGCCATGAAGCGTCTCGGTGCGCCGAACGTCATTACAGCCGGCAATCTGAAAATCGATTCTCCGCCGCCTCCCGTCAACGTCGACGCCTTGGCGGCGTTAAGAAACGCTGTCGGGCAGCGGCCTCTCTTTCTTGCCGCGAGCACGCATCCCGGCGAAGACACGATGATCGCGGCCGCGCACTCGCTGATGCGCCGCGATATCGAAGGACTGCTGACGATCATCGTGCCGCGTCATCCCGAGCGCGGCGGTGGGCTTGCCGCGTCGCTCGGCGGGCTCGGACTTCGGACGCAATTGCGGACACGTTCAGACACGCCCGACAGCAATACCGAGATCTACGTCGCCGACACGATCGGCGAGCTTGGAACCTTCTATTCGATCTCGCCCGTTGCGCTCGTTGGCGGTTCGCTCGTCGAGCATGGCGGCCAAAATCCGATCGAAGCGGTTCGTCTCGGCTCGTGCGTTTTGACAGGTCCGTTCACGCACAATTTCCGCGACGCCTATACCGCGCTTTTCCGCGAAGGCGGCGCCGTAGAAGTCCGGTCATCCGACGATATCGCCCGGCAGGTCACTCTGCTGCTCGCGGATCAGGCCGCCGCCAAGCGGATGCGCCACGGCGCGGACCTCGCGCTGCAATCGATGGGCGGCGCGCTTGCAAAAACGCTCGGCGCCATTCAGCCATTACTTGAAAAACAGAGAGCGTGACGCGTGCCAGCCTCCGAACCGAGCTGGTGGTACGGGCCGGACGGCGGGTGGCGGACGTCGCTTCTTTCACCAATCGGCACACTCGTCGGCAGGATCGCGAGCCGGCGAATTGCAAACGCAAAGCCATACCGTTCATCGCTGCCGGTCATTTGTGCCGGTAACTTCACGGCGGGCGGTTCCGGAAAGACGCCGCTGGCATTGTTCCTGGCGAAGCTCGTTACGGGCGAGGGCCGCGAGCCATGGTTTCTCTCGCGCGGCTATGGCGGAAAGCTCGAAGGTCCGGTTCGCGTCATCCCAACGCGCCATACGGCCCGCGACGTCGGAGACGAACCGCTGCTCCTTGCGCGCTCGGCACCGGCTGTCGTTTCGCGCGATCGCCGCAAGGGCGCGGAGGCGATCGAGGCGATGGCGTCGAAAAATGCCGTCATCATCATGGACGACGGCTTGCAGAATCCCGCGCTCGCGAAAGATCTCGTCATCGCGCTTGTCGATCAGCGACGCGGTTTCGGCAACGGCCTCGTCATTCCGGCGGGACCCTTGCGAGCGCCGCTCGACATTCAGGGTAAGCTTGCGCACCTGATCGTGCTGACGGGACAAGGTCCGGCGGACCCGTCCCTCCTGCAAACCCTGAAGGCGATATCGAGTGCGCCGGTCATCACCGCCGAAACGCGTGCCCAGGGAGACGTCGCGCGCTATCGCGGCCAGAAGGTAATTGCCTTTGCGGGCATCGCAAATCCCGAGCGATTTTTCACGACGCTTTGTTCGCTTGGCGGCGACATCGTCGCGCGAAAGGCGTTCGCCGATCATCACATGTTCAGCGAAGTCGAAGCCCGCGATCTGTTGGATATCGCAGAGCGTGCGGGGGCTCTTCTGGTGACAACGGAGAAAGATCTCGCGCGGCTTGCCGGAGCGACAGGTGTTCGTGCGACGCTTGGAGAGCGGGCGGAAAGCATCGCCATTCGCACGGCGATCGAAGATGGAGATCTCGAGATTTTGCGCCGTCTGGTCCGCGGCGCGATCGTTCGCTAGAGCGTTTCCGCTTTTCTTTGAATCGCGAAAACGCTCTAGCCTTTTGTTTTGACGCAATTCCGGACGCAAAACCGTTGCACACTTTTGCTGGAATTGCTCTAACGCGCGGAGGCGTTCGCGTTTTCTTTGGCGCACAGTTCCAGGTAACGCCTAACTGAGATTTCAGCCGACGCATAAGCTTCCTGCGCGTCAACGCTCCAGTAGCGAAGATCAGGAAGCGCGATTTGCTGGCCGGTTACTGCGCAGCGCACGAAGTCGCCCGGAGCCAAGACCTCGAATTCGCCATCCAGGTAGCGAATCTTGGCTTCGTTGCGCAGACCAAAAAATTTCTCAATCCGATTCATCAGCTTCTGAGCCGTACCGTTCTCTCGCTACCGGACGTCATCCGACATCAGACAATATGAATGCCGCATTTCCGGGAGCGCGCCAATTTCCAATTTATCCCAAGCGTATCAAAAAAGTGAGCCTTGTCCGCCGCGCCCGCCGGGCTTTTGGCGCGGCGTTTTAACCGGACCTTTAGCGGATTTAGGATCTTCGGATTGTACCGGACCTTCGGCTCTCGCCGCAATGCTGCCGTCCGAAAACTCGACATTTAGAATCGTCCCAGCAGCCACCGCGGCCGCCTGACGGATCGTCTGTCCGGCCTCGTTTCGGACGAGCGCAAAGCCGCGCGACAGGATGCTGTGATAGCCCAGTGACTTGAGCAATTCAGCTTTACCATCAAGCACTCTGCGGCTGACCGCCACGCGGTTAAGCAAGGCGCGACCGGCGCGCTTCTCCAGCGCCTCCAGCCGCTCGCCGCAGCGCGCGTGCTTCTGAAGGATCGGAGCGGGCGAGAGCCGTCCGCTGACGCGGGCAAATCGCGTTGCATGGGCACGCGTATTGGCTAGCAAGCCGCGCGACAGCCGGCGATCGATTGCGTCGAACCGCTGCCGGGGCAGCGCCACCAGATCCAGCAGTTTCGGCAGACCGCGCGACGATGCCTTGAGGTGCGTCTTGGCGCCGTCGAGCGAGCGGCGAACCGCAGTTCGCTTGCGCAGCATGAGCTTTTCGAGCGCATCGATCAGCTCGGAATACTTCGGCACGGCCCATTCGGCGGCTTTCGTCGGCGTCGGAGCGCGGGCATCCGCGACGAGATCGATGAGCGTCCAGTCGGTTTCGTGGCCGACGGCGGAAATGAGCGGAATGAGGCTCTCGGCTGCGGCCCTGACGACGATCTCTTCGTTGAAGCTCCAGAGATCTTCGAGGCTGCCGCCACCGCGCGCGACGATCAGCACATCGGGACGCGGAATTTTGCCGCCCGCTGCAAGCGCGTTGAAACCGCGGATCGCGGCGGCGACCTCGGCGGCACTTCCGTCGCCCTGCACGCGCACCGGCCAAATCAGAACGCGCGCCGGATAGCGCTCGTTGAAACCGTGCAGCATGTCGCGAATGACGGCGCCCGTCGGCGACGTGACGATGCCCACGACCTTCGGCAGGAAGGGACGCTGCTTCTTGCGGGCCTCGTCGAAGAGGCCTTCAGCCGCGAATTTGCGCTTGCGCTCTTCGAGCAGCGCCATCAGCGCGCCGGCGCCTGCGGGTTCCAGGGCCTCAATGACGATCTGGTACTTCGACGAGCCGGGAAACGTCGTTATCTTGCCTTGGGCGATGACTTCCATGCCCTCTTCGGGCTTGAAGCGGAGCCGGCCGAAAGAGCCCTTCCAGATCACGGCTTCGATCTTCGCCTTGTCGTCCTTCAGGGCGAAGTAGCAGTGGCCGGAGGCGTGGGGCCCGCGGTAGCCCGAAATTTCGCCCTTCAGGCGCACATAGCCGAAGCCGTCCTCGAGGGCGCGCTTGATCGCGCCGGAAAGTTCGGACACCGAAAATTCCGGGGCGTTGGCGCCTGGGCGGGCTTCGTTCGTGTTGGGAATGGAATTCAATAGCTTACTGTTCTGTTTCGCGGTCTTGCTTGTTTCACGTTCGATGCTACACCCGATGCTACACCGAGGCCCGGATTGCAACAGGCGACCTGATGAACGTCCTTCTCCTCGGCTCGGGCGGTCGCGAGCATGCGCTTGCGTGGGCCCTGAGCGCGAGTCCTCTTCTGACAAAACTCTTCTGCGCGCCCGGCAACGCCGGGATCGCCGAAGTGGCGCAATGTATCCCCATCGATCCGGGCGACCAAGCACGCATCATTCAGTTCTGCCGCGATGAGCGGATCGAACTCGTCGTGATCGGGCCCGAAGCGCCACTGGTCGCGGGCCTGGGTGATGCCCTGGCTGAGGCCGGTATTCGCTATTTCGGCCCGTCGAAGAGGGCAGCGCAGCTCGAAGGCTCCAAAGGTTTCACCAAAGATCTTTGTCGCGCTGCGGGCATCCCGACGGCGGCATATGGGCGTTTCGCCGATGCGCAATCGGCGAAGACATATCTCGCCAGCCAGAGCCTGCCGATCGTCGTCAAGGCGGACGGCTTGGCCGCCGGCAAAGGCGTCGTCATCGCCGCGACGCGCGAAGAAGCCGAAGCCGCTGTCGACGCGTGTTTCTCGGGCAGCTTCGGCTCGGCCGGAGCCGAACTCGTCATCGAGGAATTTCTGCACGGCGAGGAAGCCAGCTTCTTTGCTCTCTGCGATGGAACGACAGCGCTGGCGCTCGCAACGGCGCAAGATCACAAGCGCGTCGGTGACGGCGATACCGGCCCGAACACCGGCGGAATGGGGGCCTATTCCCCGGCTCCGATCGTCACTCCCGCCATGCACGACCGCGTGATGCGCGAGATCATCGAGCCGACGGTGAAGGAAATGGCGGCGCGGGGCATGCCGTTCAAGGGCGTGCTTTTCGCGGGGCTCATGATCACGGCGACCGGGCCGAAGCTCATCGAATACAACGTACGTTTCGGTGATCCCGAAACGCAGGTTTTGATGATGCGGCTCAAATCGGATCTGCTCGCGGCGTTGCTCGCGACAACCGACGGCGTGCTTGCGAACTTCGATCTCCGGTGGAGCGATGACGCTGCCCTGACGGTTGTGATGGCCGCCAACGGCTATCCTGGAACGCCGCAAAAAGGCACCGAGATCAAGGGCCTGGATCAAGCGCGCGCGGTTCCGAACGTCGAAATATTCCACGCCGGCACCCGTCGCGACGGCGAGCGTCTTATTGCGGACGGCGGCCGAGTGCTAAACGTTACCGGACGCGGGAAGACAATTGCCGAGGCGCGCAACGCGGCCTATGCGGCGGTTGCGAAACTCGATTGGCCAGGTGGCTTCTACCGCAAGGACATCGGCTGGCGGGCGTTGCAGCGAACCGAGACGTAGGCAAGTCGCGTTAACGGCGGACAATGGGATAGCGGCATCGCATGACCGTTCTGAAGCCCCAAGCATCGTCGCCGAACGGCAGCCAGCCGGCACGAAAGCCGACGATCGGCCTCGCACTCGGCGGCGGCGGTGCACGCGGGCTCGCGCATGTCGCAATGATCGAGGCCTTTGATGAACTCGGCATCAAGCCCGACGTGATTGCAGGAACGTCGATCGGCGCGGTCTACGGCGCCGCTTATGCATCAGGAATGTCGGGCCGCGATTTGCGCGATCACACGCGCTTCATCCTATCGCAACGCTTCGGTCTGATCCGCGATCTCTTCACGAGGACGGCGCAGCCCTTTCAACGGCTGCTCAGCGTCTTTGGCGCGCGGAACGCCATTCTCGACCCGTTCACCGTTCTCGATGTCATTCTGCCGAAAGAGGTGAAGGAGACCTTCGCCGATTGCAAAATTCCGCTGAAGGTCGTCGCGTCCGATTTCTACGATCAGGAACCGAAAGTTTTTACCGAAGGCCCGCTCAGGACGGCGGTCGCGGCGAGCATGGCGCTGCCTGTCCTCTTTCAGCCCGTCGTTCTTGAGGGCCGGGCGCTGATCGATGGCGGCTTAACGAACCCGTTGCCGTTCGACCTGCTGCTTCCCGAGACCGACATCGTCGTTGCGATCGACGTCTCCGGCTCGCCTGTCGCGGACGGGAAGCGCGTCGCACCGACCGCGTTCGCGGCTCTCTTTTCGAGCGCATTTCTGTTCGAGCATACCATCGTCAAGGAAAAGCTCAGGGCCAAGCAACCGGACATTTTCATCCGCGCCGGAACCAGCAATTTTCAAGTGCTCGATTTCCTGAAGTGCGACGACATTCTCGCGGCGGCGCAGCCGGCGAAGGAACGGCTGAAGCAGCAGCTTCAGCGCGTGCTCTCTGTCGAGACGCTGCCGGTGCTCGAAGATGCCGAGCCCATTCAAAAGATGATCGCGGCACCCAGGCGTCCGAAACGCCGGCTGCTTCCGCGTCCGCGCAAACGCCCTGATTCGTGAGTAAGCGACGGTACCTTACACACACTCCGTCATGCCGGCGGAGGCCGGCACACAGACAAGCGTCAACAGAACGGCAGACGCGGATTGCTCCGCGCGGGCCGCAAGCGCGAATGCGTTGCCCGTTGCCTGGATCCCGGCCTACGCCGGGATGACGGGTCGTCGGAGACGATCCACAGCTGTCATCCCGGGCGAGCCCACTTGCGAGACCCGGGACCCATCTTACATCGCGGGCCTGGGTCCCGGCTCCACGCTGCGCTTGGCCGGGATGCCAGCGGGAAGATCAGTGTTCTCCCTCTCCCCGCACGCGGGGAGAGGGAGAGTTCTTCGTCATCCTCGGGCGAGTGCGCCGACGGCGCATCGAAGCCCGGGGATCCAGCGTGAGATTCGTCGAAGACACAATATTGGGCCTTCGACCCACTTTATGCTGGATCCCCGAACGGCCTCGCAGGCTCGTCCGTTCGAGGATGACGCAAGCGTGGATTAATCGCGACGCAGTTCGAAGAAGGTCTTCAGCAGGGTGCTGGCGTCGGCTTCACCGATGCCCGGATAGATTTCGGGGACGTGATGGCAGGTCGGCTGGCTGAAGACGCGGGCGCCTTGCTCGATGCCGCCGCCTTTCGGATCGCTCGCGGCGTAGTAAAGGCGCTTCAACCGCGCGAAGGAGATCGCCGCCGCGCACATCGGGCACGGCTCGAGCGTGACATAGAGACTGCAGCCGACGAGACGCTCGTCCCCGAGCTCTGTGCAAGCTGCCCGGATCGCGAGAATTTCGGCGTGGGCCGTCGGATCGCAAAGTTCGCGCGTCCGATTTCCGGCAGCCGCCAGAACCTTGCCCTCAGCGGAGACGATGACGGCGCCGACCGGCACCTCGCCGCGGCTCGCCGCCGCTTTCGCCTCTTCGAGCGCAAGGGACATATGGCTTACGGCGTCCTTCAATGTCATAAGCTCGCTTCGCTCCGAAAGCCCAGTGTTACCGATGGCCAAATTACCAAGCAGACCACCAAAATCCAAAGTCGCCGAACCTGCCGCTGCCGCCCCCGCGCCTGAGAAGCGGGATGCGCCGATGCGCATCGCCAAAGCCATGGCCCGCGCCGGGCTCTGCTCGCGCCGCGAGGCCGAACGCTGGATCGCCGATGGCCGCGTCAGCGTCAACGGCAAGCTGCTCCGAACTCCGGCCGTGGAAGTCGCTCCGGCCGACAAAGTGTTCGTCGACGGCAAGCCGCTGCCAACTGCGGAGCCGCCGCAGCTCTGGCGTTATCATAAGCCGAAAGGCATCGTCACTACGCATTCCGATCCCGAAGGCCGGCCGACGGTTTTCGATAAGATGCCGCCCGAGATGCCGCGCGTGATCTCGGTCGGACGGCTCGATTTCAATACCGAAGGCCTGTTGCTGCTGACCAATGACGGCGCGCTGGCCCGGCATCTGGAGCTGCCCGCGAACGGTTGGGTCAGGCGGTACCGGGTGCGCGCGAAGGGCCGCGTCTCGCCGGACGATCTCGCGAAGCTCAAGGACGGCATCACGATCGACGGTACCGTTTACGGACCGATCGAAGCGACGGTCGATAGCGTGCAAGGCGCGAATACCTGGCTTTCGATCGCTATCCGCGAAGGCAAAAATCGCGAAGTTAGGAACGTGCTCGCTCACCTCGGGCTTACGGTGAACCGCCTCATTCGCGTTTCATTCGGGCCGTTCCAGCTTCTCGATCTCGCGCCCGGTGCTGTCGAAGCGGTGCGGCGGAAAATCCTCGTTGCGCAGCTCGGGCCCAGAGCTTCCGAGGCACTCGGATTTTCGGAAAGTCAGGCCGAGCGCAAGGCGCGGCACGCACGCGGGAAGGCGGCGAGCGAGGCGGACGACTGATGCGGGTGGTAGCTGGACGGTTTCGCGGCCGCGCCCTGCAAGCGCCGGACGACATGAAGATACGGCCCACTTCCGATCGCGTGCGGGAGAGCCTTTTCAATATCCTCGCGCACGGCATTGCGGATTTCTCGCTCGACGGTGCGCGCGTGATTGATCTTTTCGCCGGGACGGGGGCGCTCGGCATCGAAGCCGTGTCGCGCGGTGCTGCGTACTGTCTGTTCGTCGAAGAAGCGCCGGACGCGCGCGCGCTCATTCGCACGAATGTCGAAAATCTGGGTCTCACGGGCGAGACACGCATCTTCCGCCGCGATGCGACGGACCTCGGTCCGGCCGGCAATATGGAGCCCTATGATCTAGCGTTTCTCGATCCGCCCTATGGCAAGGGTTTGGGCGAGAAAGCGCTCGATGCGCTCGCTCGGGGCAACTGGCTGCGGCCGGGCGCGATCTCGGTGCTCGAAGAACGCGCGGGCGTAACGCTCACGTTCCCAGACGGCTTCACAGTGCTCGATGCCCGAACCTACGGCGATACCGAAATCACGATTCTGCGGTTCGGCGTGGCGGGCTAAGAAGCCACCTTACCGAGCCGCATTTTCCGCATCGGGTGCAAAAGCGCCGTCGGCGAGACTGTACGTGTAATCGCGGACATCGCCCGCCCATTTCGCTGTGAGACTTTCGAAGCGCGTTCGGTCGCCGGCGAAGAGTGCGCGCGTCGCTTCTTCGAAGCCCGCGAGGTTGCCCGCCATCGCCGACATGAAGCGATAGGCCCGCTCCCTGGCCGTGCGAATGATGTCCGCGTCCGCGTTCTTGCGGCGCGCATCGTCGACAAGTTTGCGTAGCGTCACCGACGCGCCGCCCGGCTGCGCCGCCAGCCATTCCCAGTGGCGCGGCAACAGAGTCACCTCGCGAGGCACCACGCCGAGTTTCGGCCGTCCGGGGCTGCGCGCTTCTTCTGCAAGAGATGATGGAGACTTCGCGGCAGGAACATCTGCCGTTTCCCGCAAATCGAAATCGATCTGGCCACCGGTGCTGTCATCGAAGATCAGCAGTGACATGTTCGGCTGCTTCACCGAGCGCGTTCGGATTGCAGCGATCACCTCGGCGCGCGAACCCGAGACAAAGCGGCGGCGGCCGTCGAAGGCGGTGAATTTTTGGTCCATGTCTTGTGCTCCAGCATCCAGCTGGAGGCAATATTACCCGGGTAAAACTGCCCGTCAATATACCCGGGTAAAATTATCCGGCGCGCCACCCGCGGGCACCGAAATAGAAAATGTAGAGATAGCTAGGGATCGCGAGCAGCAGGTAGGCGAGCTGAAAGTCGACGTGTTCCTTCAGCAGGCCGAACGCGTAAGGCATTAGCGCGCCGCCCGAGATCGCCATGATGAGGAGCGCGGAGCCCGTCTCGGTGTGGGCGCCAAGGCCACGGATCGCGAGCGGAAAGATCGCGGGCCATATCATCGCGTTGGCGAAACCGAGCGCCGCGATGAACGCAACCGACGTGTAGCCAGTCGTCAGATAGGCGCCGACTGTCAGCACAACGCCCAATGCTGCCGACAGGGCGAGATAGGTTTGTTGTGAGAAGACGCTCGGCACGACGAGAAGGCCGGCGACATAGCCGATGAGCATCGCGAAGAGCGTGTAAGACGTGAAAAGCCGCGTCGCTGCGAGCGAGAGGCCGAAACCCGTTCCGTATAGTCCGATCGCATCTCCCGCCAGCACCTCGACGCCGACGTAGAGGAAAAGACAGAGCACGCCGAGCCAGAGGTGCGGAAAATCGAAAATGCTCGACTTTCCCGAATGATCTTTGGCCGGTGCGGTTCTGAGATCGGGCAGCCCCGAGCGGGCAATCCATAGTCCGAGCATTCCAAGCAACGCCGCCATCAGCATGTACGGCCCGTAGACGCGCGCGGCGAAAGCGTCGAGCAATGCTTCGCGGGCTTCAGGCGTTGGCGCGCTCGCCACTTCGGCATCGAAGCTGTCGAGGCCCTTCAGCACGAGCGCCGCGAAAACGAACGGCGCGAGGACGCCTGCAAACTTGTGGCAGATGCCCATGAGGGCGATGCGGCGGGCCGCGCTCTCGTGCGGGCCGAGGATGCAAACATAGGGATTCGCAGCGGTCTGCAGGAGCGACAGGCCCGCTCCGATGACGAACAGTCCCGTAAGCGTTCCGGAATACTGGCGCGCCGTTGTGAACTCACCGAACACAACGGAGCCGATCGCCATCACGAATAGACCAATCGCCATGCCCTGCTTCATGCCGGTCCGGCGGAGAACGGCAGACGCAGGCAGGGCCAGGAAAAAGTAAGAGAGGTAAAACGCCATCGGCACGAGAAAGGCGTTCACATCATCGAGATTGAACGCGAGCTTGACGAAGCTGATCAGGGGGCCGTTGAGCCACGCCACGAAGCCAAAAATGAAGAAGAGGATGGCGATTGTGACGATGCCGGTCGCCTCGTCCTGGGCCGTCTGAACCTTCGGTGAGCTCATCGGGCACCCGCATTAGCGATGGTAAACTACGATTACTGCCGAAAACTCGCGCCAATCCGCACCCCCGCGTGTGGCCGGGACGCCGGGCCGCAGGCAAAATCTACCTTCAATCGCTTCGGTTGCTTAGATTCTTTTGATTATTCTTCGCGGGCGTACTATTTCCAAGTGGCAAAAAGGGTGCTTGACGGAAGTATACTTTTTTGACCAACTATCACGTGTTACCCTACTGGGTATCCGATGCCGGGGCCTTGAACCTCGTTTGATTGGAGCCGAAAGTGATCGTCTGCTCGTGCGCCGTAATATCTGACCGCGATATCGATGTCGCCGTCACCGAAATCATGAGCACTGGACCTGGCATCCTCCCGACTCCGGGCGTTGTGTTCCGGCACCTCAACAAAAAGATGAACTGCTGCACGTGTGCGCCCGTAACGGTTGCAGCAATTTATGCTGCGATGGACCGGTTGGCCGAGACGACCCACGTTTGCCCCTTCGTTCTCGCTGAAGCCCGCGCCAAGCTCATCCGCATCGAGGAGCGGCGACAGCAGCGCCAGCAGCGCATCAATGCCGAAATTGCCCGTCGTGGCCGGCGCCCTCAGCGCGCAATCGCTTAGAACTAGTAGAAAAGTTTATGCATTTCCTTCCGTCAAGTTGGCGGTAGGCTCTGGTTAAGCTCGCTCATATCCGCTAGGTGTCTACTTTAGAATGTTTCTGGACTTCGAGGCCGGAAGCATCAAAGCAGATATTTGGAGCGGCGCATGAAGGGTAACGACGAAATCATCACCCGTTTGAACGAGGCACTGAAGCTCGAACTGGGTGCCGTCAACCAATATTGGCTACACTACAGACTGCTGGACAACTGGGGCTTCAAAAAGCTCGCCAAGAAGGAGCGGGAAGAGTCCATCGAAGAAATGCACCATGCGGATCGTCTTATCGACCGCATTATCTTCCTCGAAGGGCATCCGAACCTGCAGTACGTCGCCCCGTTGATGATCGGTGAGAACATCAAGGAAGTTCTCGAATGCGATCTCAAGGGCGAGCACATCGCCCGCGATTATTACAAGGCCTCGCGCGAGATCTGCTTCAACCTCGGCGACCACGTGTCGAAGATGCTGTTCGATGACCTCCTCAAGGATGAGGAAAGCCACATCGATTTCCTCGAAACGCAGCTCGATCTTTTGAACAACATCGGTGTCGCGCTTTACGGCCAGCTCAATGCGGCAAGCGCCGACAAGGCGGAAGGCGACGCCTCGTAACTTCCAAGCGCGTGCGGCCGTCTCCTCTGAGGCGGCCGCACGCGTTTTTTATTTCGAACCGCGCCCGTGGATCGCGACGAGCTGCTGGAGAAGGCCTACCGGCTGTCATCCCGGGTCTCGCACGATGCTCGCCCGGGATGATAAGTATCGCCAGCGGCCCGCATGCGCGCGCGCACTCCGTCATGCCGACGTAGGTCGGCACCCAGACAGGCTTCAGTAAAAGTGATGGGTGGCGTTCGGCCTGAGCGGACCGCAAGCGAGAATGTACTGATCGTTGCCTGGATCCCGGCCTTCGCCGGGATGACGGGGAGTGGTGACGCCGTCGTTCCTGCCCGACAGTGGCGCGGATGACGGGGATTACCTTCGCCCGAACAGGCGCTCGATATCGCTCAGCTTCAGCGCGACGTAGGTCGGGCGGCCGTGGTTGCATTGGCCGGAATAGGGCGTCGCTTCCATCTGGCGAAGCAGGGCGTTCATTTCCTCGACCGTTAGCCTGCGTCCCGAGCGGACGCTACCGTGGCAGGCCATCCGCGACGCGACGCTGTCGAGCCGGTCCTTCAAGGCGCGCGCGGTGCCGTCGCTCTGAAGCTCCGCTGCAAGATCCTTGACGAGGCCTTCGACGTCGGTCTCGCCGAGCAGCGCCGGAACCTCGCGAACCGCGACCGCTCCGCCGCCGAAGCTTTCAATCACAAGGCCAAGCTCGGCCAGCTCGTCGCTGCGAGCGACGAGACTGTCGGCGTCGTTATCGTCGAGCTCGACGATCGCGGGGATCAGAAGTCCTTGCCGGGCGACGCCGCCGCTCGCGAGCGACGCCTTGAGCTTCTCGTAGACGAGGCGTTCGTGCGCGGCGTGTTGATCGACGATGACGAGACCGTCGCGCGTCTGCGCCACGATATAGTTTTCATGCACCTGCGCCCGCACGGCACCGAGCGGCTTATCGACCGTTCCGCCTGCCGCCGTTGGCTCTGCCAAAGTCCGCGCGTCGGCACTTGGGGCGTCGAGCACGCTGAAGGGCGTCTGAGCTGTCTCGGAGAAGCCCGACGAGGCGACCGGCGGCTGCCATTTATAACCCGCGCTGCCGGATGAATACGACGATGATGGCGGCGGCATCCCGGCGTTCGGCAAAACACCGGCCGCGAAGCTTTCGACCGTCAGCACACCGCCTTGCGCGGATGCGCGATGCCCGGCCGTCGCCAGCGCATCCGACAGCGCGCGAACCATCAGCGCGCGCACGCGTCCGGCGTCGCGAAAGCGAACCTCAGCCTTGGCGGGATGGACGTTCACATCCACATCGGACGGCGCGACGTCGAGAAACAGCGAGAGCAACGGCGAGCGGCCGCGGGGAATGAGATCGCCATAGGCCGCGCGGACAGCGCCAATCAGCAGCTTGTCCCTCACCGGGCGGCCGTTGACGAAGAGAAACTGCTGCGTGCTGTCCTGCCGGTGAAGCGTCGGCAGGCCTGCGAATCCGAAGACGCGCATCGGCGCGCTCGCGCCGCTTCCGGCGCCCGAGACCTCGAGCGCGTCATCCATGAATTCGCGACCCATAATGGCGCCGATGCGTTCGAGCCAGGCCGCAGACGAGCGGTCGCCGCGCGCGAAGATCGCAGGCTTTTTTTCCCCAGTCTGCAGCGTGAAGCCGATATCCGGATGCGCCATCGCAAGACGGCGAACGATGTCCGTCACGGCCATCGCCTCGGCGCGCTCGGATTTCAGGAATTTCAGGCGGGCGGGCGTCGCGGAAAAGAGATCGCGCACTTCGACGACCGTGCCACGATTGACGGCGGCGGGGCCGACCGGCGCCTTTGCGCCTCGCGTGACGACGACGGCCGCGCCCTGGTTTGCATCCGCGGGGCGCGAGCGGATTTCGAGACGGGCGATCGAGCCGATGGACGGAAGCGCTTCGCCGCGAAAGCCGAGGCAGCGAATATCGAAGAGATCTTCTTCATCTAGCTTCGACGTGGCGTGCCGTTCAACGGCGAGAAGCAAATCCTCGGGCGTCATGCCGGAGCCGTCGTCCGTCACGCGGATGAGCGACAGGCCGCCGGCGGCGATGACGATCTCGATCTGCGTCGCACCGGCGTCGATCGCGTTCTCGACGAGTTCCTTGACGACGCTCGCTGGGCGCTCGACGACCTCGCCGGCCGCAATGCGGTTGACCGTTTCTGGCGAAAGCTGCCGAATGGCCACCGCGAACGTCCCCCCAATCAATAAGCGCTTAGAGCGTTTCCTCTTCTCTCTGAAAAGAGAAAACGCTCTAACCTTTTGTTTTGACGCAATTCCGGACGCAAAACCGCTGCACACTTTTGCTGGAATTGCTTTAAGCGCCTTTCGCGAGGCGCTCCTTCGTCAAAACTTTCGCAAGCTCGACACCCGGCTGATCGAACGGATCGACCCCGAGCAGGCGGCCCGCGAGAATCGTTTCGATCATAAAGTGCATCACGATCGCGCCGATGGTTTTTTCGTCAAGTTTTGCAATGTCGATTGTTCGCACCGGGCGGCCGGCCTGGGCCAGAGCTTCCGGCATGGCGTGCGACTGGGCCGAGACGATATCGCCGACGGTGTGGCCGCCGAGCATATCGGCACCGGCGATGGCCGCCAGGTCGCGATCGATCCGCGGGCCGACGCCCTCGCTCGCGACGCGAACAATGGTCAGATAATGGTCGCGCGGGCCGTCCATGAAGAGCTGCAGCTGGCTGTGCTGATCCAGAGGCCCGAGCGCGCCGAGCGGCGTCGTGCCCTCACCGCCCTTACCGAGGCTTTCCGCCCAGAGCTGCACGAACCATGCGGCAAGGCGCCCGAGCCTGTCATTGTACGGCATCATAACGAGCGTCTTGATGCCCTTCTCTTTCGAGAGCGCGACTGCGGTCGCGGCACCGACGGCGGGGGCGAAATCCTGCGGCTTGCCCGTTGCCAGAAGCGCATCGATCACGGTCTTGGCGCCTCTCCGGATAGCGCGCGGATCGAGGCCGCGGGCGATGGCCGGCATCAGGCCGACGTTGGTCAGGCATGAGAAGCGGCCGCCGATGCCGGTGTGATGTTCCAGCAGTGGAATGCCGAATTTCGCGAACAGCGTTCTGAGGCCATTCGCCTTGCCGGGCTTATCCGGTTCGGTGATGCCGAGGAAAAGTTTCGGGATCTCTGCTTCGAGTCCGGCCGCCTTGACCGCTGTCAGCGCCGCGATGGCCTGAGCCAATGTCTCGGCGGTGCCGCCGGACTTCGACGTCACGATGAAGCGTGTCGATGCGAGTTCGAGGGATTTGAGAACACTCTCAAGCGTGGCGCCGTCGAGGTTGGCGTAAAATCTCGTGCGCGGGCGGTTGCGCTGACCCGGCAGGGCAACACCTGCGATATTCCAACCGGCAAGCTGCGCGAACAATTCGCCGCCGAGGCTCGAGCCGCCGGTGCCGAAAAACACGATCGTTTTCGCGCCTTCGCTGAGCTTGGCATATGCAGCTTCCGCGTCGGCGATGTCGCGTTCTTCCTCGGCAATCCGAAGAAGCGGGAGCTTGCCCGTGAGATACTCGTCTTTCAGCGTTTCGACGTGAGGCGCGATGCGATCGACCCATGCCGAATGCTTGGAAGGCGCGAGGCCATATTCGCCAATCGCGCCTTCAAGACATCCGTCAATGCTCTGCCGAAACGCACTTTCTTCGTGCCGGTGCCCGTCCTGCATTGCCACTCAACGCTCCTTGTTCAAATCTGTCCCGGCCTAGCCGATTTCAGATGTGCGGCCAAGAGCGCAAGATGCTCTTGGCCGTTTCTGGAGCAATGAGCTTAACCGCGGTCAGGACCTGCGAGTACCGGTTGCAGCGCGGCCGGCGAGGCCGACTTCATGCCGGCGGGCTTGCCGACGATTGTGACGACCAGATCGTTCGGCTTCAGAAGCCGTGCGGCGACGCGCTTGGCATCCTCAACCGTGACCGCGTTGATCAGCTTGTTGCGGTTCTCGACATAATCCGGTCCGAAGCCTTCCTGCATCAGCCCCAAGAGCTGAGAGGCGATCTTCGAGTTCGTGTCGAAGCGCAACGCGTAAGAGCCGGTGAGATAGGCCTTGGCCGCTTCGAGATCCTCTTTCGACGGACCGTTCTCGGCCATCTTCTTCAGCTCGTTGCGGATGATGTCGAGGCTCTCGCCCATTGCCGCGTTCTTCGTCGCCACGCTGCCGACGAGAATCGAGGTTTGCTGGTAGGGCTGGACGTAAGTGTAGACGGAATAGGCAAGGCCGCGCTTCTCGCGCACCTCTTCCATCAGCTTCGCCGAGAAGCCGCCACCGCCCAGGATGTGGTTGACGACGAATGCCGTAATGAAGTCGGGGTCCTTGCGCGGCATGGCGCCGAGCCCGAACACGGCGACCGACTGCGGCACGCCCATCTCGACGATCTTCTGGCTTCCACCCTTCGCCGGTTCCGTTTGTGCGACAGGGAAGAGATTGGCCTTCTCGGGCAACGCGCCGAACACATCGTCGATGAGCTTGCCGAGCTGCTCCGGCGTGATGTCGCCGACGGCGACGACTTTCAGATTGTCACGCGCGAACGTGCGCTTGTGATATTCGAGGAGATCTTCGCGCGTGATCTTCGAGACCGTCTCCACCGTGCCGTTCGACGGGCGCGAATAGGGATGGCCAGGGAAGGCCTGCGCGTACCATTCGCGCATCGCGACCTTCTCGGGGTCCTTGTCGGCATAGATCAGGTTGGCGATGAGCTGCTGGCGAATACGCTCAACGGCGTCGGTATCGAAGCGCGGCTTCTGCACGGAAAGCTTCAGGAGATCGACGGCCTTGTCACGGTTCGCCGACAGCGTTTCGAATGATCCGTAGAGCGAATCCTTGCTGTCGTCGTAGCTCATGCGCATGGCGATATCTTCCATGCGCTCCTGATATTGCTCGGATTTGATGTCGCCAGCGCCCTCATCCATCATCGCGGTGAGGAAGTTGGACAGCCCCTCCTTGCCCGGCGGGTCCTGGGTGTTGCCGCCATCGAAAGCGTAGCGCAACGAGATGAGCGGAACGCTGTGCTCTTCGACGAGCCACGCTTCAATTCCGCCGGGTGTTTTGATTTTCTGAATGTTCATTGCGGCTGCTTGGTGACTGACGGATGCAGTGAACAACACAGCCAGCACCGGAAGGGCCAAGGCGATGTTGGGACGGACTGCTTTGCGAGCAAGCACAGCAGCCGTTCGATAAAAACCTATCATCAATTTCACCTCAATTCGCCGGACGGTGATGGGGCGGGAAGATCTTCGGCCTGCGCGACACCGGACTGATCAGGAATGAGATAGCCGGTAACCGAGTCCTTGAGATCGAGATACTTGGCGGCGACCTTCTTGACGTCGTCCGCCGTCACCTTCGAGATGTTCGCGGGCCAGGCCTCGACGTCGGCGACGGTGCGGCCAACCGCGAGGTTCCAGCCATAGCGGCGCGCCAGCGTTGCCTGGTTGTCGCTGTCGTAGACGTAGTCAGCGAGGTAGCTGTTCTTGGCGCGGGTCAGCTCGGTCTCGGTGACGCCGTTCTTGACGATGTTGGCCAGAACGTCGTCCGTCGCGGCCTCGACTTTCTCCAGCGGCACGCCGTCGGCGGCAACGGCGTAGAGCGAGATCGTTCCGCCATCGAGGCCGTATCCCGAATAGTCGCCGCCTGCGCTCGATGCGAGTTTCGATTCAACGACAAGCTTCTTGTAGATGCGGCTGGTCGACCCCGAGCCTGCGATCTTCATCAGGATGTCGAGCGCTTCGGCTTCACCCGGCTTAGCCGTGACGTAGCTCGGCGTCTGATAATAGCGCTGGAACGAGTAGTTGCCGGCGCGCGGATCTTTGAGCGTCAGGCGGCGTGCGACGAGCTGCGGCGGGTCGGTCGGCCGCTGGCGCGTCGTCGGCACGGTCGGGTTCGCGGGGATCTTGCCGTAGGTCTCGTCCGCGAGCTTGCGAACTTCGTCGGCCGTCACGTCGCCCGAGACGACCAGGATGGCATTGTTCGGCGCGTAATAGTGCTTGTAGAAATCGAGTGCGTTCTGGCGCGAGAGCTTCGCCATCTCGTGGTACCAGCCGATGACCGGCTTGCCGTAGGGATGGTTCTGGTAAAGCGCCGCGTTCATCTGCTCATCGAGGATCGACGACGGATTGTTCTCGATGCGCGAGCGGCGTTCTTCGAGGATGACGTTGCGCTCGGTCAGCACTTCCTTCTCATCGAGACGAAGATGGACCATGCGGTCGGCTTCCATCTCCATCATCTTGCCGAGACGGTCTTTCGAGACGCGCTGGAAGTAGGCCGTCGCGTCGTTGCCGGTGAAGGCATTGTCCTGGCCACCCAGGCGGCCGACGATCTTCGAGAATTCGCCGACGGGAATCTTGTCCGTCGACTTGAACATCAGATGCTCGAGGAAGTGGGCGATGCCAGAGGTTCCGCGCACTTCGTCCGCGGCGCCGACCCTGTACCACACCATGTGCGTGACGACGGGCGAGCGGTGGTCGGGGATTACGACCACGTCCATACCGTTCGCGAGCTTGAACTCGCTGGCGCGGGTCGTCCCGTCGGCGGCGTGGGCTTGTGGGTTCACTGCGAGCATGAGCGTTGCCAATAGGGTTAAGAGGCTAAATCCGGAGGACGTCGCAAGACGCATTATGGAGATCCTTCGATCCGTAAGCGTTAAAGCGCTGCCTGACGTTGTTCATCCTAAACCGAAAGCGAAAAGCGGGGATTACTTTTGAGTCTAGTACGATGTTCGCCAGTGCGAAAAGTTTCGCCAATGAGCGGCGCTCGGCAGATGAATGTCAAATGACAAGGCGTTCATCTCGGGCCGGAAATATGCGGCCGAATCAGCATTTCTATGCGGCAGAAAAGAATTGATTATGAGGCGGCTGAACAGAACTTACTGGGTCTGAGAATCGTCGTCGCCGTCGTCGGTATTGGTTGATCCGGTCGTCCACTTCTTGACGGACGAGAGGATCGACGGCGCGCACGAGCCCAACGGGCCTTTCGCCAAATCGGCGGTGGCATCGCCGCGGAACTTCGCTTCTTCGTAGTTCTTCTTGCAGTATTCAGCCTGCTGCCGTTCGAGATCCGCCTGTGACACCTTCAGCTTTTTGTCGGGGTCTTGGATTTCGGCGAGCGACGGCTGGTCCACCTTGCCGCTACCGGGAGGTGGCAGGGCATCGAGGCCAGGCGGCACGACGAGAGGCTGGCGCACAGCCATCTTGGGATCGCCCTTCGGGGCGCCGTCGCCATTGAAGCCCATGGCGTCGAAAACCTTGCCATTGAGCTGGACGCCATCAAAACCGCCACAGCCCGCCATGAAAAGCGAAAGCGCGACGACAATACCGATTTTGTGCACAGAATTCAATGACATGCTTATTTGCCCGTGTCTCTAACCGACACGCCCCCGAGCCCGGATAAGCCGACTTTGCGGCGCTAATGCGACTCGCCCCTGAAGGACTCATACAACAGGCCAATGACGCCAGCAACGATAGCTACGTCGGCGACATTAAAGACATACCAGTGGAAACCGAAGGCGTGCAGCGAGATGAAATCGGCGACGCCGCCGATTCGCAGCCGGTCGATGGCGTTGCCAATGGCGCCGCCGATGATCAGGCCGAGGCTAACCGCCATTAGCCGGCTCCCCTTGCTCCAATTCAACCAGAACCAGAGGCCCGCGCTCGCCAGAACCGCGAACGCGACCAGCATGTATTGGCCCTCGGCGCTTTCCTGATTGAACAGCGAATAGCTGACGCCGATGTTCTTCACGAACACCAGATCGAGAAACCGCGTGACCTCGACGCGGCCCTTTGCCTCGATGCCGTAGATCTCCAGCATCCAGAACTTGTGCGCCTGATCGACAGCCACCGTCGCGACGAGGACAACGAGCGCGAGCAGCGCCCATCTACTCCAGACGACGCTTCTCGATTCCGCCACCTCGCTCATGCCGTTGCTCCGGAATCGATCTCGCGCATGGCGGCCGCATCGCGCGCCGACAGCTCGGGATAATCGGGATCGGAGCCGACGTCCTTGGTGATGCGCCACGAGCGTGCGCACTTCTTCCCTTCCGCGCGTTTGACGACGACGCCGACGCCCGGCTCGTTCGGAAGCGTGAACGCGCCTTCCGGCGGCTGTTCGGTCAAAATCGAAATGTCCGACGTGATCGAAACTTCCGCCATATCGACCCCGTCGAGCCCCAACATCAGATCGGGATCGGCGACGTAGACCTCAGGCGCCGCTTCGAGCGACGAGCCGATTTTCTTTTCGGCGCGCGCGATTTCGAGAGCGCCGGTGACGACGCCTCTGACTTCTTTCACCCGATCCCACTTGGCAGCAAGATTGTCGTCGCGCCATTCGCGCGGGATTTTCGGGAACGGCAGCAGGTGCACGCTTTCGGCTTCGTCGGGCCGATAAAGAAGCCAGGCCTCTTCCGCCGTGAACGAAAGGATCGGCGCCAGCCACCGGATCAGCGTATCGCAAAGCTTGTCGATGACGGTCAGCGCCGCCTTTCGCTTCATGCTCGATGGCGCTTCGCAATAAAGCGCGTCCTTCCGGATGTCGAAATAGAAGGCCGACAGCTCGGTGTTCATGAACTGCGTCAGCAGGCCAACGATTTTCCGGTAATCGTAATGTTCGTAAGCCTTGCGGATGTCGTGATCGAGCTCGGCGAGACGATGCAGCATCAGCCGTTCGAGCTCGAACTGCTTCATATCCTTCAGGCTAACGGCATCCTCGGGTTTGAAATGCGCGAGCGCGCCGAGCATCCACCGCAGCGTGTTTCGGAGCTTGCGGTAGGTTTCGGAGAACGTCTTCAGGATTTCGTTGCCGATGCGAAGGTCGTCCGAATAATCGGACGCCGCCACCCAGAGCCGCAAAATATCCGCGCCCGACTTCGCCATCACGTCCTGCGGTGCGACGACGTTGCCGAGCGACTTCGACATCTTCTGCCCCTTCTCGTCGAGGACGAAGCCGTGAGTCAGCACGATGTCGTAGGGCGCTTCTGCGCGCGTGCCGCAGCTTTCGAGCAGGGACGAGTGGAACCAGCCGCGATGCTGGTCTGAACCTTCGAGGTACATCACGCGGTCCTGGCCGCCGTCGCGCTTACGCTTCAGGCCTTTGAATCCCGGAAAGGCCGTTGGGTCTTCGAGCGTGAAAGCGTGCGTCGAGCCTGAGTCAAACCAGACGTCGAGCACGTCCTTGACCTGCTCCCACTTCTTGAGATCTTTCGCGGGCACGAAGCCTTTGAGGAAGCGGTCCTTGGCGCCTTCCTCGAACCAGACGTCGGCGCCCTTTTCGGCGAAGGCCTTTTCGATGCGCGCAATCAGCTCATCCGACTTTTCAAAGCCGGGTCCCGGGATGACCTGGTCGGTCTCGGTATTGCGGAAGACGGTGATCGGCACGCCCCAGGCACGCTGGCGCGATACGACCCAATCGGGCCGGTTCTCGATCATGCCGGTGATGCGGTTCTCGCCCGCGCTCGGCACCCACGCGACGCGTTTGATTTCGTCGAGCGCGATCTGGCGGAGTGTCGGAGAATTGTGACCCATTTTGCTTGCGCTCGGCGACCCGCCTTCGGCAAGGCCGCCGCCCGACGCAAGGGGTTTGTCCATCGCGATGAACCACTGCGGCGTGTTGCGGAAGATAACGGGCTTCTTCGAGCGCCACGAGTGCGGATACTGATGCTTCAGGCGGCCGCGGGCGATGATATTGCCGGCTTCGGCCAGCGCCTTGATGACGGCGTCGTTGGCATCGCCCTTGTCGCCGTTGTCCTTCAGCACGCGCTTGCCTTCGAAGCCCGGGGCGGCCTTCGTCATCACGCCGTCAGCGTCGACGGTGAACGGAACGGTCGTGTCGATATTGCGGTCGCGCAGTGCTTTCTGGTTCTTGATCCAGATGACATAGTCGTCGGCGCCGTGGCCGGGCGCGGTATGGACGAAGCCCGTACCCGTATCGTCGGTCACGTGATCGCCATCGAGCAGCGGCACGTCGAACGTGTAGCCGAGATCGCGCAGCGGATGCTCGCAGACGAGATGATTGAGCTCGAAGGCGCTCACGGGCCAGCGGCGCTCATAGGCTTCGACCTTCGCCGCTTTCATCACATCGGCGGCGAGCTTGTCGGCCAGGATGTAGCGATCGCCCTTCTTCGCCCAATTGTTCTCCGGCGCTTCGGTCACTTCGTAAAGGCCGTACTGGATGCGCGACGAGAAGCTGATCGCGCGGTTGCCGGGGATCGTCCACGGCGTGGTGGTCCAGATGACGACGGATGCGCCGTCGAGGTCTTCAGGCGTCTGCTCGGGATGGATCTCCGGCGGGATGTCCTTTTCCGCGGGCTCTTCGCTAACAGGCCGCGGCTTTACCGGGAACTTCACCCAGATCATGTCGGACTGATAGTCCTGGTATTCGACCTCGGCCTCGGCCAGCGCGGTCTTCTCGACGACGCTCCACATGACAGGCTTCGAGCCGCGATAGAGCTGGCCGGACGCTGCGAACTTCATCAGCTCGCGGGCGATGATGCTTTCGGCGCGGTAGTCCATCGTCGAGTAGGGACGCTCCCAGTCGCCGACGACGCCCAGGCGCTTGAACTCGTCACGCTGGATGTTCAGCCAATGGGCGGCGAACTTGCGGCACTCGTCGCGGAAGGCATTGATGGCGGCAGGATCGGAGAAGTTCGGCTTCTCCTTGCCCTTGGCGCGGTACTGCTCCTCGATTTTCCATTCGATCGGTAGGCCGTGGCAATCCCAGCCCGGCACGTAATTGGAATCGTGACCGAGCATCTGCTGCGATTTGACGACGAGATCCTTCAGGATCTTGTTGAGCGCATGACCGATGTGGATGTTGCCGTTGGCGTAGGGCGGGCCATCGTGCAGCGTGAACTTCACGCGGCCTTTCGACTGCGTGCGCAGCTTTTCATAGAGGCCGATTTCGTCCCAGCGCTTCAGAAGCTTCGGCTCGAGTTCGGGCAAGCCGGCGCGCATCGGAAATTCCGTCTGCGGCAAGTACAGCGTCTTGCCCCAGTCGCGGCCACCCTCGGCTGGCGAAGCTTCAGTTGCAGCACCAGCTTTTCCGGCAGCCTTTGAGTCTTTCGACATCGCTTAAACTTTCAAATCCAATGGAAATCTGCGCGGGTTCTAGCAAGGCGCGCCTGCCAAGTCATCCTGCGCGGCCCGGTCACGCCGGAACCGCTTTTTAGAACGTCATCCCGGCGAAGGCCGGGATCTGTCCAGGCCGGAAAGTTGGACCGATCCCCGCCTACGCGGGGATGACGGGTCAGGGTTTAAGCCTTCGCCAGCACCGCCTGTACCTTGGCGATGTCTTCGTCCATCTGAGCGACAAGTTCGTCAACCGAGTGAAATTTGCGGTCGCCGCGTATGAAGTCGATGAATTCGACCTCCATCTCGCGGCCGTACAGGTCGCCGCTGAAATTGAACAGGTAGACTTCGAGGACGGGCATTCCATCGTCGAAGGTCGGCCGGGTGCCGAGATAGGCCGCCGCGTCGTGCGGCACGCCGTCAAAATAGGCCCGGACCGCGTAAATCCCGTGGCCGAGCGTCGTGCCTTTCGGCATCGGCAGGTTGGCGGTCGGATAGCCCATCCCGGTGCCGCGCTTGGCGCCGCCGACGACCCGGCCTGCGACCCGCCAATTTTCGCCGAGCACGTGGGCTGCGCCTTTGACGTCGCCCTGGGCGAGATAGAGCCTCACTCCGGAGGATGAGAACGGTTCGCCTGCTTCAGCAATCGGCGGCATGACGGTCACTCCAAAACCGAGTTCTTCCCCTGCGCGAACCATCAGCTCCGGATTGCCGCCGCGTTTATAGCCGAAATAGAAATCGTAGCCGATGACCACGTGAACGACGCCAAGCCCGGCGACGAGCACGCGCTCAATGAAGTGCTCGGCGGTGAGCGCGGCGAGCTCGGCGTTAAAGGGCTCGACGAATGCGACGTCGATCCCCAGCGTCTCGAGCAGCACGATCTTCCTTTTCAGTGGCGTCAAACGAAAGTGCGTTTCGTCCGGCTGGAAGAACTCGCGCGGATGCGGCTCGAAGATCATTACTGCCGAAGGCACTTTCGAGGCGCGCGCGTGCCGCCTGGCTTCAGCGATCAGGGCGCGATGGCCGCGATGCACGCCATCGAAATTTCCGATGGCGATGGCGGAGCCGCGAAACTCCGGCAGAACGTGCTTGTGACCATGGATGACGTGCATGCTTGATGCGGCCTCGCCCCGGTCCTCTCGAGTACTGCGGATTGGTATCTGCGCCTATCGCGGCCGTGCCGGCACCATCAATACCGCTTCGCCCGTGAGGACGGGCTTGCCGGCAACCGTGCAGATGCACTCGAACCGGGCCCGTTTCTTGTCGGGGATCAGCTCGACAAGTCTCACAAGGGTTTCAACGCGATCGTCGATCTTCACCGGGCCTTTGAAGAACAGCGACTGGGACACGTAAATGGCACCGGGGCCGGGAAGCTTCATCCCGAAAATGGCCGAGATGTAACCGGCCGACAGGATTCCGTGCGCGATGCGTTCCTTGAATATCGTCTTGGCCGCGTACTCGGAATCGAGGTGAACCGGGTTGTAGTCACCCGAGAGAGCGGCATAGGCGACGATGTCGGCCTCTCCGACAATCCTCGACATCGAGGCTTCCTGCCCGACCTCTAAATCCTCGAAATATTTTGTCCGGCCGGCGGTTGCGAGCATTCAGGCATCCCTGCACGTTATGTGGGCCAATCGACGAACGGACCCTTTTTGGGTAACACTAACCCGTCACAAACGCTCGCTGCAACCGCGGCGGCCCGCTTCTGGCTGCGGCCTTGTTGCAGGCGCGGTGGCTTTGAGCCTTGCGTCAGGGCCTCGTGAGGCGTTATAAAGGGCAATTCCCTTAATTTACCGTTTTAAGTGGCTTTCGCGACCCCCACCGCGAAAGACCGAAAGAGGACACCCATGAGCGACCGCCGCCCCCTTATGCCGAAAGCCACCGCCGTTTGGCTGGTGGAAAACACGGCGCTCTCATTCGATCAGATTGCCGAATTCTGCGGTCTTCATCCGCTCGAGGTCAAGGGTATCGCCGACGGCGAGGTCGCGCAGGGCATCAAGGGCATGGACCCCGTGACCAACGGCCAGCTGACGCGCGAGGAGATCGCGCGTGCCGAGAAGGACGGGAAGTACAAGCTGCATCTCGCCGAGAGCAAGGTGCAGCTGCCGCCGCTGCCGCAGACACGTAAAGGCCCGCGCTACACGCCGGTCTCGCGCCGTCACGACCGGCCGAACGCGGTGCTCTGGCTTCTTCGCAACCACCCGGAGCTCAAGGACAGCCAGATCATGCGCCTCGTCGGCACGACCAAGCCGACGATCGCCCAGATCCGCGAGCGGACGCACTGGAACTCGGCTCAGCTGACGCCGCAGGACCCGGTGACGCTCGGCCTCTGCTCGCAGATTGACCTCGATGCGGAAGTGAAGAAGGCCGCTCGCCGTACCGACCGGGCCAAGGACGCGGGCGACGAGGAAAAGGCGGGCACGCTGCTGCCGACGTCGGAGACCACCGGCGCCGCACCGGCTCGGGCGGAGATCCTGACGCCGAAGGGTCCGGAAGAGGCTGCGGAAGAGACGCCGGAGCAGGAGCAGGCCCGCGTTCTCGCAAAGCTCAAGGGTTTGACTTCGCCCACCAAGGACAAGGATCAGGAGGACGAGTAATTCGCGACGTTGCGACGGTCCGGTCTTTCTCCGCGACTCATCGCGACGGCGTCCTCGATTTGAGCCGCGTATTGCACGAGTGGCTTTCTCAAACCCGCAGCAAGGAGCGTCCGGCGAACGCTCCTGGTCGCGGAGGTGAAGTATAGTTTCGTGCCGCCCCGTTTGAGCTTTTTAGCGAAAGCTTCGAGGGTGCGGGCTGCGGTACTATCAACGATCGGCACGTCCGCAAAGTCGAGAATGAACGCCTTCGGATGGGCACCGATCCGGTCGAGCACGGCACTGACTGATGCTGTCGCGCCGAAGAAGAATGCGCCTGAAATCCTGTAGACCATGACGTCACCGTCGGCACCTGCAGGCTGACTTGAAGGTTGTTCCGATTCTGGCGTGTCCGCCACGTCGCCGGCGACGAGCGTGCGACCGGTCTCGACTTCAACCGCTTCTGCCATGCGATGCAGAAAGAGAAATGCCCCGAGCGTAACGCCGACTGAGATGGCCGTTGTCAGGTCAACGAAGATCGTCAGCAGGAATGTTGACAGCAGAACGGCTGCATCACCCCAGGACGATCTCAGAAGCGTTACAAATTCTTCCTTCTCGGCCATGTTCCAGGCAACCACGGCGAGAACACCGCCGAGGCTCGCAAGTGGGATGTATGCGGCGAGTGGCGCCGCAACCAGCATGAAGAGCAGGATGAACAGCGCATGCAGGACACCTGAGACAGGCCCATGCGCACCGGCACGTACGTTGGTCGCCGTGCGGGCGATCGTGCCCGTCACGCACATACCGCCGAAGGTGACAGCGGCGACGTTGGCGACGCCTTGAGCCACCAGCTCACAATTCGAACGATGCCTGCGTCCGGTCATGCCGTCGGCGACGACAGCAGAAAGCAAGCTCTCGATGGAGCCAAGCAATGCGATCGATATCGCGTCGGGCAAAGCGGCCTGCAACTTGGCTAGATCGAAGGCCGGCACATGCGGCGCGGGTAGCATTCGCGGCACCTCGCCGAACCGCGAGCCTATCGTCGCTACGTCGAGCCCCAGGGCCCAGGCGACGGCTGCCGTGACGCCGACTGCGATGAGCATTCCCGGCCAGTTCGGCCTGATGCGGCGAAGCCCGACAATAATCGCTATCGAGAGCAGGGAGATCGCGATCGTTGCGGGTTTGAGCGTACCGAGATTCGAGGCGATCGCGCCAAGCTTCGGGAGAAGCTGCGCCGGCTCATGCGCCATGTCGAGACCGAGCAGGTCCTTGATCTGGCTTGTAAAGATAATGATGGCGATACCGGCAGTGAATCCGACCGTCACCGGGAATGGGATGTATTTGATGTAGGTCCCGAGCCGCAGGGACCCTGCAACGATCATGATCAAGCCGGCCATCGCCGTCGCGAGAACCAAGCCGTCGTAGCCTCGCTGCTCAACGATCGTCGCGATCAGAACGATAAAGGCTCCCGCCGGGCCGCCGATCTGGTATCGGCTGCCTCCGAGTGCCGAGATCAGGAAGCCGCCAACGATCGCGGTAAAGAGACCCTTTTCGGGCGATAGACCGGAGCCGATGGCAATTGCCATCGACAGCGGCAGCGCCACGATCGCGACCGTCAAGCCGGAGATCGTATCGGCACGCAGATCATTTAAGCGATAGCCCTCGCGCAGAACCGTGACGAGCTTTGGCGTAAACAGCTCAGCCAGACTCGGACGGGCCCGAGTGGCTTCGCGTCTTGCCGGCATATCCATTGTCCGTCCCCATTATGGAGCGGCGAGATCGTCGGTCAAATCGTCGGCGGTCGTCGTCGCAGTGGTGAAAGTGCTACGAGCGCGCGAACAGGCCTTTCTTTCTGCGCCCTTGCGTCAGGGCCGGTGCTGAAGTCCTGACCGGAAGACGTTCCTTGAAACGCACGCCACGTCCCTGACCCAGGCTCGGCATATTCTCGCCGATGAGCTCAATGCCGGCCGCGTCGAAGGCGGCAACGACCTTCGTCAGCGTATCGACGACGCCGCGAACATTGCCTTCACTTGCCTCCATGCGCTGAATCGTCGGCAACGAAACACCAGCACGATACGCCAGCGTCTGCTGGTCGATGCCGAGGAGCGCACGCGCAGCGCGCATTTGCGCGGCAGTAATCAAGTGCTGTCCTCCTTGCGAAAAGTCATCGAAAAAATCTAAATTATGATGCTTTATACATCAACTTAAACTTTTGAAACATGATATGGATCAGAGGCGCCCGGCTCTCGCCCTTTCTCTCGCTAAGTGGGGCCCGGTCTCGATATTTTGGCCGTCTGCTCCAACGGAGACGCCCGCTCGAAACTTGACCTGCCGGAGGTTCGGCGGTCATAAATCCGGCATTGTCGGCCGTTTCCGGTTTCGCTAGCGTCGCCGCATTCCGCTCGCTAGAGCTTGGAGTCAAAAATAGAAACCGGGGCAAGGAACGTGTCGAACCCATTTGAGCAGCATCTCGATAAGAACGCGGCAAACTTTCAGCCGCTGACGCCCCTATCGTTTCTCTCCCGCTCCGCCGTCGCCGCGCCAAACCACACGGCCATCATTCATGGCAAGGCTCGGGTCTCCTACGCCCAATTCTATGCGCGCAGCCGGCAGCTCGCGTCGGCTCTCGCTAGCCGGGGCATCACTGTCGGCGATACGGTATCGGTTATGCTCGCCAATACGCCGCCGATGCTGGAAGCGCACTACGCCGTGCCGATGACGGGGGCCGTTCTTCATTCGATCAACACGCGGCTCGATCCGGCGATCATCGCGTTCCAGCTCGATCACGCCGGCACGAAGCTATTGATCACGGACCGCGAATTTTCGTCCGTCATGAAGGCCGCCCTCGCGCTCGCGACGGTGAAGCCGATCATCATCGACTATGACGATCCAGAGTTTCCGCAGGCAGGCGAACCGCTGTCGCCGGACGACTACGAAGCGTTCGTCACCAAGGGCGATTCGAACTTCGAATGGCGGTGGCCGAAGGACGAGTGGGAGGCGATCTCGCTCAATTACACTTCGGGCACGACAGGCAATCCGAAGGGCGTCGTCTATCATCACCGCGGCGCGGCGCTGATGTGTTATGCGAACAGCATCTCTACCGGTATGACGCGCTTTCCTGTGTACCTCTGGACACTGCCGATGTTCCACTGCAACGGCTGGTGCTTCCCGTGGACGGTGACGATGGTTCAAGGCACGCATGTGTGCCTCCGGTGGGTCCGTGCCGCCGCGATTTATGAGTCCATCGTCTCACACAAGGTCACGCACCTCTCCGGGGCGCCAATCGTCATGTCGACGCTTCTCAACGCGCCGGATGCGGAGAAGCAGAAAATCGACCATGTCGTAGCGTTCAACCACGCCGCAGCACCGCCTCCCGCCTCCGTCGTCAACGCGATGACGGATGCCGGTTTTGAGCTGACGCACCTTTACGGGCTGACCGAAACCTATGGCCCGGCGACGATCAACGAGTGGGACTCATCGTGGAACGACCTGCCGCCGCTCGAACGTGGCGCCAAGCGGATCCGC
Source organism: Pseudomonadota bacterium (assembly GCA_018242295.1). Lineage (GTDB taxonomy): Bacteria > Pseudomonadota > Alphaproteobacteria > Rhizobiales > Hyphomicrobiaceae > Hyphomicrobium_B. Next base: position 106,424 of record JAFECE010000009.1, on the reverse strand, counting down.
CAGGGCATTCGCTATGTCGCGCTCGAAGGCCTGACCGTGATGGACGCCGAGACGATGAAGGAAGTTCCGGCCGACGGCGAGACGCTCGGCGAGGTCATGTTCCGCGGCAACATCGTGATGAAAGGCTATCTCAAGAATCCCAAGGCAACGGATGAAGCGTTCGCAGGTGGATGGTTCCATTCGGGCGACCTCGGCGTTTTGCATCCCGACGGCTACATCCAGCTCAAGGACCGCTCGAAGGACATCATCATCTCGGGCGGCGAGAACATCTCGTCGATCGAGGTCGAGGAAGTGCTTTACAAGCATCCGTCCGTGGCGTTCTGCGCCGTCGTCGCGAAGCCCGACGAAAAATGGGGCGAGACGCCGTGCGCCTTCGTCGAGCTGCGCCCTGGAACCTCGGCGACGGAAGACGAGATCATCGAGTGGTGCCGCGCGGGCCTCGCACGCTACAAGGTGCCCCGGCACATCGTCTTCGCGGAAGTGCCGAAAACGTCCACAGGCAAGATCCAGAAGTTCAAGCTGCGCGAGCTGGCAAAGGAGGCGTGACGGTCAAATTTCACGGTCGCGCAAACCCCCACCATGTCATCCCGGCCAGAGCGGAGCGCAGAGCCGGAAGCTACACTACCTACATCATCCTCGAACGGACGAGCACCGCGAGGCCGTTCGAGGATCCAGCGTAAGAAGCGCCAGAGGCACGATATAAGCGTCTTCGACGAGTCTAACGCTGGATCCCCGGCCTTCGACGCGGCCTTGCCGCGCTCGGCCGAGGATGACTAATTCGACCCTCTCCCCGCAAGCGGGGAGAGGGTCGGGGTGAGGGGCCGCATCGAACGAACAAGCGGCCGCCCCTCACCCTAGCCCTCTCCCCATTGAAGGAATGGGGAGAGGGGATGCCCCATCCCCGTCATCCCGGCGAAGGCCGGGATCCATGCAAACATCACCATAACGCGTGTGGATCGCTGACTGGGTGCCGACCTTCGTCGGCATGACGGTGGTCTTTGGATGCTCGCTTCTCCACCCCCTTGTCATCCCGGCCGGAGCGAAGCGCAGCGCCGGGACCCATGACTGCGCGGCAGGTGTCGGGTTCCGGCTACCTCAAGTCCCCTCATCCGGCCTTTGGCCACCTTCTCCCGGCGGGAGAAGGAAACGCGGGTTGCCGCTTTCATTGCAAGACTAGGGTCGCACTCAACGAGACAGCCCGTATTCCGTGAGCGAGCTTAAACGAGATTGGAAGCTCCTTTCCTCTCCCGGCACGGGAGAGGATGCCTGTCGAGCCGGAGGCTCGCCTTCGGCGAGATGGGCAGGAGAGGGACTTCGTCCAAGTTAGAGATTGGCGACGAATAAATTTTCTTGGACGGATCCCCGCCTACACGGGGATGACGTCGTGAAAAATGAAAACGGGGCAGTTCCTAAATTTTCTTCCTAAGGGAAGGACCGACCCCCGGCGAAGATCTGCGTATTCGGTTCGGGCCATAGCAGCGGCGCCAGCAGCTTCTTCGCGATGATGTCGGCTCCACGTACCGACAGGTGGTTATCGTCATAGTAGAGGACAGTGTCCTCAAGGTACGCGCTGCACTGCTCGTCCTTGCAAAGCGCAGGGGCGACCGGCACGTAGGTCGCGTTCACCTCCGAGGCGATGCTTCGCAAGTTCGCGTCAACGTCGCGGAAGCGATCGCCTAGCGAAAATTTGAAGTCTGCCGGGTCATGGCCCTGGCCGGTCCACCGGGCAACCGTTGCCGGCGCCTGCATGTGGTTGGGAAGATGCGGGATCGGACCGAGCACGATCAGACGGTGTCCGGCGCGGCTCAACGCCGTCAGCGAGTTGCGCAGCCCCGGCCAATATTGGTCGGGCATTTCCATTGACCAGGCGCTGGAATTCGCGGCGATGATGATCGTCGCCGGGCTGATCGTGACGAGTTTCGTCAACATAGCAGCATTATACCGTCCGCACTCCTTCCGGGTTGGCAGTGAAAAATCCGCAGCTGGTGGACACGCGGACGCCGTAATCTCCCGAATGCTTTCGTTCCTTAATTTCGCGAGCGACCCGAGCACGACGCTGAACTCGGCGCCATGGCTATCGCCGTAGACAATGGTCTTCGGTGGTACGGCCTCGCCCAGAACGCAGGTATCTTCGTAATTGCCTTTCGCCGTTCCATCGAAATGGCACTTCTTGCGAAGTGGGCTCGAGTCGCTTTCGGCCTCGGCGAGATCGAGAACCTGCTGCGGAAATCGGCTCGGCAAGCCTTGCGATAAAATGAAAATGAGCGAGACGGCAATCAGGCCTCCAAGGCTCACTCCACCGCTCCAAAGGATCGCCGGCCGCGAAAATCCTTCGGCGCCCCGCCGCCGGAATGGCTGCTCGATGAAGCGCCATGTGAGTGCCGCCAGTGCTACCGAGGTTCCGGCAATGGCGAATTTCTGAAGTTCGGTCAGCGCCTCGACGTTCAACAGGTTCGCGAACACGATCAGCGGCCAATGCCATAGATAGAGGCTGTAGGAAATCAGCCCGAGGAAGACGAGCGGCCGGGCGGTCAGCAGCAGCCGTCCTGGCGAGTTCTCGCCTTGCCCTCCCCAAATGACGAGAGCGGCTCCCACGCACGGGAGAAGCGCGGCCAATCCGGGGAAAGGCGTTTTCGGCGTGTAGCTAAAGACGGCAATCGCGATGGCGAGCAAGCCCAGCGCACCGGCCGCATCGCACTCGATGCGGGATGCCGGCTTCGGCACGAGGCGCAGCGCGATGATGCTTCCGGTCAACAATTCCCAGGCGCGCGTTGGAAGCAGGAAGAATGTGCTTTGGGGATGCGCGTCGAGACGAACTACGCTCAAGAGCAATGAGCCCGCCAACAAGAGCCAGATGATGACTCCGATCCGATCTCTCCGCCATTTGAGGGTGGCCATCAGAAGCAGCGGAAATACAATATAGAACTGCTCTTCGACGCCGAGGCTCCAGGTATGAAACAGCGGCTGCGTTCCGGCTGCGTGGTCGAAATAGCCGGAATGATGAAGGCACCAGAAATTGCTGGCCGATAGGGCGGTCGCGATCAGGCTCGAGGCGAACTGCTTCAGTTCATGTGGCAGAAGAAACATACACGCCGGAACGGCCGTACAGGCGCAGACGAAGACGAGCGCGGGCACGATCCTGCGAATGCGCCGGTCGTAGAAGCCCACGACGCTGAAGGCGCCAGCTTCCAATTCGGCGGCGATCAAGCCGGTGATGAGAAAGCCGGAAAGTACGAAGAAGATATCGACGCCGACAAAGCCGCCGGGCGTGATGGGGAGGCCCAGGTGATAGGCGACGACGACTGCGACGGCGATGCCCCTCAGGCCGTCCAGGTCGCGGCGATAGAGGAGGCCCTGATGAGACTTGCGATCAGACAAGCGCGTTCTCGACGCGCAAGGCATGAGATTTCAAATGGAAATTCCCCCCTCCACCCGTCCCGACACTGGGATCAGAATCTGACTATGCCGCGACCCCTTGGGGACTTGAACCCGACGATGCCATACATCTGTGGATAGATAATTTTATTTTACGACAATCATTGGTTGTTGGCTTCGAGACCCTATTCGCTGAAAATTCCAACGGCAAACGGAAGCAGCCCCGTCATCCCGGCGCAGGCCGGATCCATGCAACGGGCAACGCATTCGGCGCGCGTTGTTCACGCGGAGCGGACCACACCTGTCGTTTTTTTGAAGCTTGTCTGGGTGCCGACCTTCGTCGGCATGACGGTGGTCCTGGATGCTCGCTTCTCCACCCCCTCGTCATCCCGGCCGGAGTGGAGCGCAGAGTCCGAGGATTGCGCGAACTGGAGGGCGTCGCGTCGAAACGGCGAAAGCGACTTCGCTATTTCACCCAGACCTTATGCTGACAATCCAGCCAGTGCGCGATGACGGAGCGGTCGTGGAATTGGATCGCGCCGCAGTTCTGGCAGACGATCATCAGGACATTGACCGGCGCATTGCTTGACGAAGATTTGCGCTCGCAGGTCAGCATGTGAATGTCGACGTCGCAGTTCGAGCGAAACCGTCCGCATACAGGACAACTTGTTATGTGTTTGCCGAACAGAAAGCGGTCAACCTCGGCTTTCGTCAGGTCGCGGGTTGGGGTGGACGTTTCCGCTGTGCGGGTGGCTGTTGCAGTGTCGGTCATTGCATTCGCCATTTGAAAAGTTTGGTTACTTCAAATCGTATGATGAGAACGCGCTCGTTACAAGACGAGTTCGAATTGCGCTTCAATATTTGATCCCAGTTTTTCGATGTTAATTCTTGTGCGGCGCAGTATTTCGCACCGCAACGGCCTCATAATCCCTTGTCTCTCCGCCTGTTGCCGGGCTTCTCGCGTGACGTTCTCTGAGCCGGAACAGCACGCGCGTGAATACGTTGACCACCTGATCGTGGGGGCAGTCGCGATCAACCAAAACAGGTCAACACAGGAGAGACCCCATAATGCTGAAATATTCTATTGCTGCCCTTGCTCTTGTTGCGGGATCGACCTGCGCATTCGCAGATCCAAACGGCAACGCGGGACCGTCCCCGGCTGGTGCTGGCGGTGGCGCCGCGATGGAGCGTTCCGGCGGTTCATCGATGCGCGGCGATTCAATGGAAAAAGGCGCCGGACCATCGAGAGAATCCGGCGGCTCCATGAAGGGAGATCGCGGTTCGCGGGGCGCCGAGCATGGATCGGCACGTGAAAGTTCGGCTGCCGATGAAGGTGCGCGCGATCACTCGAAACATCATGCCAGCGATAACGATCGCCAGATGAAGAACGAGAGACAGGCCGGCGATCGCGAACGGCAAGGCCGGGACCGGCAAGCGAAAGACGAAGATTACAACGCCAAGCACAGATCATCAGACCGCGCCGATCGGAATAATCGCAACGACCGTGACGAGAGGATGGGCGCTTCCGAGAGGTCGAGGAACGACAGATCTTCGACGGGTGCGAGCGAAGGAACTGAAGGCAAGGGCGGCGCTAAGGGCTCGATTACCAGCGTCAGCCCCGAACAAAAAACGCGCGTCAGGGCGGCCTTTGCCGGCCATCGTGTGGCCCCTGCGCATAACATCGGCGTCGCCGTCAATGTCGGCGTCAGGATTCCGCGCTCGGTTCGCATCTATTCTGTACCTCTAGAGATCGTCTCAATCGTTCCGAGTTATCGTGGGTACGAATATTTCATGATCGACGAGGATCACGTTGCGATCGTCGATCCGGATACGCTCGAAGTCGTCGACATCATCGTCGTCGCGTAGCGAACCGCACACAAACAAAGCGAAAGCCGCCGGCTTGGTGCTGGCGGCTTTTTTTTATGGGAACTTCGAACAGATTCCCGCGCCGTGACCGGCGGAGTTGACGGATGTTATAACATCCGAATATATGTGCCGTCTTCAACCCCGGGAGATTGCCCATGGACTCCGACATCATCGCTCACTTGAAATCGACGGCCGCGACGCCGGACCGGCGCTTGCCCGTCACCGTCCTTTCCGGATTTCTCGGCGCGGGGAAGACAACGCTTCTCAATCACGTTCTGAACAACCGTGACGGTCTCAAGGTCGCGGTGATCGTCAACGACATGAGCGAGGTCAATGTCGATGCCGATCTCGTCGCGATGGGCGGGGCCAATCTCTCGCGGACGGACGAAACGCTCGTCGAGATGTCGAACGGTTGCATCTGCTGCACGCTGCGCGACGACCTCTTAAAGGAAGTGCACCGGCTCGCGGCTGAACGCCGTTTCGACTATCTGCTGATCGAATCGACCGGCATCGCCGAACCGCTTCCCGTTGCGACGACATTCGAGTTTCGCGATGAAGCGGGGCGCAGCCTGTCGGACGTCGCGCGCCTCGACACCATGGTGACTGTGGTCGATGCCGCGCATCTCCTCAAGGATTATTCCTCGCGGGATTTTCTGAAGGATCGCGGCGAAATCGCGGGCGAGGATGACGAACGCCCGCTCGTGCAGCTGCTGGTCGAGCAGATCGAATTTGCCGACGTCATCATTCTCAACAAGACCGACATTGCGAAGCCCGAAGACATCGTGGCGGCGCGGACGATCATCCGGTCGCTCAACGCCGATGCACGCATCATCGAAACGAGCCACGCGCGCGTCGATCCGCGCGACATCCTCGATACCGGCCTCTTCGACTTCGAACAGGCCCACCGTCACCCGACTTGGCTTCGAGAGCTCAACAGCTTCGACCAACACACGCCGGAAACCGACGAATACGGCATCGTAAGTTTCGTCTACCGCGCGCGACGCCCATTCGAACCGGCGAAGCTGCACGCGTTCTTCAACACGTCGTGGCAAGGCGTGGTACGCGCAAAAGGCTTTTTCTGGCTGGCCTCACGTCCTCAATGGGTCGGGGAGCTCAGCCAGGCCGGCGCCCTCGTCCGCCACGAGGCGATCGGCTACTGGTGGGCCGCGGTGCCGAAAGAGAACTGGCCGAGCGACGAAAGTCTTGTCGCGCGCATCGACAAGGGCTGGCACAAGATTTGGGGCGATCGCAGGCAAGAGATCGTCTTCATCGGCACGCGCGACATGGACAAGGAGAAGATCAAGTCGGACCTCGACGCATGCCTGCTTCCCATCTCGGAGAGCGGACCGATCGACACCTCAGCCTGGAGGCGGCTTGCCGATCCCTTCCCCGAGTGGCGGCGGGACGCAGCATAACGGATCGGTGGCACAGAAATGATCAAACTGAGCCGGGCGTTCTCCAACGTCCGGCCATACATGAGTATTTTAAATTGATTTGATCTCATAGGGTGGGGCTAAAAATTGCGCGATGCGCTCTGCTCCTATCGTAACCCTCTGTGCACAATCCATCGTGCAGGTTATGAGGATAGTGTCTTTCGACCAATGTCCTTGCGTACGACAACCCCCCTGCAATGGAGTGTGTCTCGATGGTTTCCAAACGGCTCGTTGCCGCCCTGGCCGCCGCGGCGGTTATCAGTGTTCCGATGGCTCGTGCCTATGCCGAGGCCGACGCGGAAAGTCTCGTCAATGCGCTCAATGCCGTCTTCGGCAAGCATCCCGGCGTGCGCGCCGCGCACACGCACGGCATCTGTGTCAAAGGGAACTTTGTGCCGTCAGCCGACGCCGCGAGCCTCACCAAGGCCCCGCATTTCAATTCGAAGACGCCGGTTGGCGTCATCGGCCGCTTCTCGATGGGCGGCGGCGATCCTGATGCGCCGAATGCGCAGAAGGATAACGTGCGCGGCATTGCCATGCATTTCGACCTCGGCAAGGGGAACAACACGGACCTGCTGATGGTCTCGGCTCCCGTATTCGCCGCGAAAGACCCGGATCAATTCCTGAAGTTGCTGACGACCGTTGCGACGAAAGACAAGGACAAGATCGGAGCCTACTTCAAGGAGAACCCGAATTCGACGAGGCAGGGCGAGTGGCTCAAGGCGCGACCGGTGCCGGCGAGCTACGGAACGGTCAATTATTGGGGCATCCATGCCTTCACGTTCACGAACGCTGACGGCAAGAAACAGATCATCAAGTACAAGGCGCTGCCGGTCGGTGGCGAAGTTGGCATTTCGGATGACGAGGCAAAGAAGAAAGACCCCGACTTCTACCGGCCTGAACTCAAGGACCGCCTGGCCAAGGGGCCGGTGCAGTTCACGCTGACGGCGATCCTCGGCGAACCCGGCGATCCGCTCGACGATCCGACTGCGTTCTGGCCGGAAGACAAGCGCAAGTCGGTTACTCTCGGCACGATCTCGATCACCGATTTCGAGGACGCGAAAACGTGCGATGAGGCGATCTTCGATCCGACGAACGTCGTCGACGGCATCGAAGGTCCGGAGAACGACAAGATCTTCCCGATGCGCTCGCAGGCTTACGCCGTGTCGTTCTCACGCCGAGAAGCGCCGCAGCAATAATAGCAAGGAAATCCGTCATCCTCGGCTTCTGGCCGAGGATGACATTCCGTGCAATTGTGTTCGCGATCAGCGCTTCTGAATGCGCGCCAGGTAAGCTTCCAGCTGCTCGAACGTGCCGGACCAGCCCTGCATCATGCTGGGGCGGCCCTTCTCGAAAGTCGCAAGCTCGTCATCGCTCTCGTTGATCGGCGCCCACGAGATGGTGAGCTTGGTCTTTCCGTCACCGGCTTCTTCGAACGAAAACCGGGACAACATCTCCAGTGGCCAGCCTGGGCTCATCGGGTGGCGAGTGATCCCGCCCTTCGCGTCCGAGAATGAGCTAACCAAAACGATCAGTTCCGGCGCAGCGATCTCCTGATAGATGAAGCGTCCCCACATCGTCGCGCCGTCGGGCGTCTGCAGTCCATAGTGGTACATGCCGCCAGGACGGAGATCCATTTCGGAGGCGAGGACCTTGAAGCCCTTCGGACCCCACCAGTGCTTCATGTGCTCCGGGTCGGTAAAGGCCTTGAAGACAAGCTCGCGCGGGGCATCGAACACGCGCGAGATGACGAACGGCTCGGTCTTTGGATTTCCGGCAACTTTACTCACGGCGCTTCCTTCCTTTCGAGACAAATGGAGATCGAGGCGGGCGAGCGTCTGGTGGGCGCCCTCTACAGCACCGAACTTCGCCATCTCGTCGCGCCGTTCGCGTGTTGCAGCGAGGAGGCGCAGTGTGACACGCGTCTTGCGTCCTTCGTTTTCGAACGTGATCCAGACCTTGAACGGCTGAAAGTCGGGCCTCTCTTCGCCGGCGTCGTGATCATAGGCGAGAAGTTCGGGAGCCTTCACTTCAGTGTATCGGACGCGGTTGGGGTAATCCGTGCCGTCAGGCCCGTGCATCGTGAACAGCCATTGGCCGCCAGGGCGAACGTCCTTCTTATATGTCGTCGTGGTGAAGCCGTTCGGCCCCCACCAGTTGCTGATGTGAACGGGGTCCGTGAAAGCTTCGAACACGAGTTCGCGCGGGGCATCGAAGACGCGCGTGGCGACAATTTCCCTTTCGGCTTCGCTCCCATCATTTCGATTTTTTGCGGCCACCCTTTTTCTCCTTCGCCTGCAACACACGTAGGTACTCATCGAGCCGATCGAAGCTCTGCTCCCAGAACTTGCGATAGTGCTCGACCCAGTCGTCGACTTCCTTCAGCGGCCCCGGCTCGAGGCGGCAGGGGCGCCACTGCGCCTCGCGTCCCCGCGCGATCAGCCCCGCGCGCTCCAGAACCTTGAGGTGCTTGGAAACGGCGGGAAGGCTCATGTCGAACGGTTCGGCGAGATCGGTGACGGACGTTTCGCCCAGCGCCAGCCGCGCCAGGATCGCACGCCGCGTCGGGTCGGCAAGCGCTGCAAACGTTTCACTCAGCCGGTCGGCAGTTGGCATGTATTTAGCCATTCAGTTAAATAACTATTCGGTTAAATACAGGCGTCGACTTCACGAGTCAAGCGGCGTACTTCAAAGAAAATGCGAGGCGTGAGGGGTATCAGAGGAAAGAGTTTTGGCGGCGGATCGCGGGAATTCAGAGCGAGGATGGAGGCCCCAAAAATATAAAAGCCCTGCCCGGAGCTGATGATGCGTGCTCCGGTGCCAGGGCTTGGAAGGGAAATTTTTGCGCGCGAGCCTAGTGGCGCGTTTCCCGTCTCAACCGCTCCATCTCGTCCTTGAGCTTCAGTTTTTCTTGCTTCAATCTACGTATTTCGATGTCGTCAGATCCGGGACTCGCAGCAGCTTGATTGATTTTTTGTTCGAGAGCCCGATGCTTCTCCGCGAGTTCAGCCAGATGAGCCGTAATCGTCATCAGTTGCCTCCTATAGAGCTGCAGACGTGGGAATCGTGCCACACGTTTTCCTGGTTGTCCAACGTGTCCTGCGGCAAAGCCGCGATGTTTGATTTTTGTTACGAAGCCTGATTTTGCATTTAGTGATTCGTGAAATAAATTCATAGGATTAGAAAGATCGTCCCGGATCGCGCTTTTGCCCTGTTGCCATCTCGTGGGCAATCACCCAAAAGGCTGCGATCGACCGGGCAGCGGGCAGGGAATCGAAATGGAGCGGCGCGACGAACGCGAGCTCAGAGAAGAGCTAGTGACTTTGCGGGGCGAGCACCGTCAGCTCGACTGCGAAATCGCCGCTCTTGAAGGCAACCCCTCGGCCGACCAACTTCTCATCAAGCGGCTGAAAAAGAAGAAGCTTGTCCTGAAGGACCGGATCACGCAGATCGAGGACAAGCTGCTTCCCGACATTATCGCGTGAACGATGTTTCGCGCTTGGCTGCTTGGCAGTTCAGCGCGTTTAATGGTTCATGACCCCGACTCCAATTGCCTCAGCCCCGGCCGTCGATACGTGGCTTTACCCGGTCGGTTCCGGCATCTATTGCGAGCCCGGCGATTTCTATATCGACCCCGGCCGGGCCGTCGATCGTGCCGTGATAACGCATGGGCACAGCGACCATGCGCGCTCTGGTCATCGCGCGGTGCTGGCGACGGCTGAAACCATCGAGATCATGAAAGTGCGCTACGGCGAGGACTGCGCGGGCGCATTCCAACCCTTGGCCCTTGGCGAAACCATCAGCATCAACGGCGTCTCAGTACGCCTGGTGCCGGCCGGACATATCCTCGGCTCGGCGCAAGTCGTCATCGAGTGGGCCGGGCGACGCGCCGTCATTTCCGGCGATTACAAGCGCGCGAGCGACCCGACCTGCGCGCCGTTCGAACTCGTCACCTGCGACGTGTTCGTTACGGAAGCGACATTTGCTCTCCCGGTTTTTCGTCACGAGAAGGCGGAGCACGAAGCGAAGAAACTGTTGTCCTCCCTCAAGGCTGAGCCGGACCGGACGCATCTCATCGGCGCCTACAATCTCGGCAAGTGCCAGCGGATGATCCGCGTCGTTCGCGATGCTGGTTACGACAAGCCGATCTATCTGCACGGCGCGGTCGTAGCGTTGACGGAACTCTATCAGAAGCTCGGCATCGATCTCGGCCAGCTTCAGCCGGTTGCGGACGCGGATCCGAAGTCCATGCGCGGCGGCATCGTCATGTGTCCGCCGTCGGCGCTCGGCGACCGTTGGTCGCGCCGCTTCGGCGATCCGGTCAATGCGTTCGCGAGCGGGTGGATGCGCGTGCGCGGCCGAGCCCGTCAACTCGGCGTCGAGCTGCCGCTCGTCGTCTCGGACCATGTCGATTGGCCGGAGCTCATTCAAACGGTCATCGAAACGGAGGCCGAAGAAATCTGGGTGACGCATGGCCGCGAGGATGCGCTCGTGCATTATCTCGGCTCGCTCGGCCGCAAGGCTCGTGCGCTCGCGCTCGTCGGATACGGCGAGGAGGCCGAATAGCGATGCGCGCATTCGCCGGTCTTCTCGATTGTCTCGTCTACACGCAGAGCCGCAACCGCAAGATCGCGCTGCTCGGCCATTATTTCCGCACAGCACCGGATCCCGATCGCGGCTGGGCGCTTGCGGCTTTGACCGACGGCGTGCCGATCCGGCTGCCGCTCCGGCGGATGCTGACCGATCTCGTCTGCCGCTTCATCGATCCGACGCTCTACCGGTTGTCGCGCGATTACGTGGGCGATACGGCCGAGACGGTGGCGCTGCTGTGGCCGGAGGATCGCGCCGTCGTTCCATCGTTGGAAAAGGAGATGGCGGAAAGCCAGCGTGAGAAAAGCGACAACGATGGCGAAAAGCCGAAACAGCTTGTCCTTGAGCTCACCCCCACCCCTATCCCCTCCCCGCAAGCGGGAGGGGGACAGCCCACTTTTCCCCTTCCCTTGACGGGGAGGGGTCGGGGGTGGGGTGAGATAGGGCACAACTCCGGCGAGCCGCCAGAACTCTCGCTTGGTGACGTCATCGACGCGATGGCGAGCGGCACGACGGCGGAACGTACGGAACGCCTCGGGCACCTCCTCGATCAGCTCGACGCGTCCGGCCGATGGGCGCTTTTGAAGCTGCTCGGTGGCGCACCGCGCGTCGGCGTTTCGGCACGTCTGGCGCGAACGGCCCTCGCCGAGAGCTACGGCCGGGACGTTTCCGAGATTGAAGAGATCTGGCATGCGCTCGCGCCGCCCTACCTCGAACTTTTCCAATGGCTCGACGGCAAGGCGGAGCGTCCGGACCCTGGCGCGAAGCCGGTTTTCCGTCCCGTCATGCTGGCGCATCCGATCGAAGAGGAAGACTGGTCGCGCCTCGCACCAGAAGACTTCGCGGCAGAATGGAAATGGGACGGCATCCGCGTGCAGGTCGCGGCGCGCGGCGGCGACGTGCGGATGTTCTCGCGGCAGGGCGACGACATCTCCGGCGCATTTCCCGAAATCCGCTCGGCGTTCCAGGGCCACGACTGCGTCGTCGACGGCGAGTTGCTCATTATGCGTGATGGCGTCATCGCGCCATTCAACGACTTGCAGCAGCGTCTCAATCGCAAGTCGGTGACGGCGAAGATGATGACGGCATATCCGCCGCATGTGCGGCTCTACGATCTTCTCTTCGATGGTCAGGAAGATCTTCGCGCGCTTTCATTCGGCGAGCGCCGCCAACGTCTCGAAATGTGGCATGCGAAGCATCATCCGCGGCTGACGGACGTTTCCCCCCTCGTCGACTTCAAATCGTTCGACGAACTCGGCGCGCTCTGGTCGTCGGCGCGCGCGGAGGGCATCGAAGGGCTGATGCTGAAGCGGCGCGCAAGCCCTTATCAGGCGGGGCGCGTCAAAGGCGAATGGTTCAAGTGGAAACGCGCGGCGCTGACGCTCGACTGCGTGCTGATGTACGCCCAGCGCGGCTCCGGCAAGCGCTCGTCGTACTATTCGGATTATACCTTCGGCGTCTGGCGCACGGACGAAAACGGCGATCACCAGCTCGTGCCCGTCGGCAAGGCGTATTCGGGATTTACCGACGAAGAGCTGTTGCTGATCGACAAGTGGATCAGAAGCCATACGACCGAGACGTTCGGGCCGGTGCGAGCCGTCGAGCCGGAACTCGTTTTTGAAGTGGCGTTCGATGCGGTTCAGGAATCGACGCGGCACAAATCCGGTGTCGCGATGCGATTTCCGCGCATTCATCGCATCCGCTGGGACAAGCCCGCGGCGGAGGCCGATAGTCTCGAGTCAGTACTGAAGCTCGCGGACAGCGGTGCCACTGCAGCGGCACCCCCCGATCTCGTTTAGGCGCAATCCCAATCTTGCGACGGGATCGCAGCGGACGTTTTCCTTCTCCCATCGGGAGAAGGTGGCCGAAGGCCGGATGAGGGGCTTGATGCCGACGGTGGCGCTCCGGCTGACGGCAAGTCCCTCACCTGCCCTCCGGGCATCCTCTCCCATACTGGGAGAGGAAAGTGAAGCTGCGAGCCTCCGGCTCGACCGGAATCCTCTCCCGTACCGGGAGAGGAACGTGCGCTGCTTCGTTCGTCTTGAGCGCTTGGTCTTAGGCGGCGACGGCCTTCACCGAGGCAGCCGTTTCGGCGATGTAGCTCATCGCGGCGGCGACGCCGCCCTTCTTATGCGGAACGCCCGCAAGCTCGAAGCCCATCTCGACACCAGTCAACGCGCCGAGAACCGTCAGCTCGTTGGTGTCGCCCAAATGGGCGATGCGGAAGGCTTTGCCCGCGATCTTGTTCAGACCGGTTCCGAGTGACATGTTGAAGTTGTCGAGAACAAGCTTGCGATAGGTATCCGCGTTGTGGCCCTCGGGCATGACAACCGTCGTCACCGCGGGCGAGTAGTACTTCGAATCGCGGCACTGGATCTCGAAGCCCCATGCCTCAACGGCGCGGCGTGTCGCTTCCGCCAAGCGGCGGTGACGCGCGAAGACGTTCTCGAGGCCTTCCTCGTTGAGCATATCGATCGACTCGGCAAGGCCATAGAGCAAGCCCGTCGCCGGGGTGTACGGGAAGTAGCCCGTCGCATTCAGCGCCAGCATGTCGTCCCAAGCGAAGTACGACTTCTTGAGCTGAGCCGTCTTCGATGCTTCGATCGCCTTGGCGCTGATGGCCGTGAACGACAGGCCGGGCGGCAGCATCATGCCCTTCTGCGAACCGGAAACGGTGACGTCGATACCCCACTCGTCGTGGCGGATGTCGGCTGCGGCGAGCGAGGAAATCGCGTCGACCATGAGCAGCGCCGGATGCTTTGTAGCATCGAGAGCCTTTCGCACCTCGTCGAGCCGCGTGAGGCAACCCGTCGACGTCTCGTTGTGAACGACGCAAACCGCCTTGATCTTATGAGACGTGTCGGCCTTCAGCCTCTTCTCGATGAGATTGGCATCGGCGCCGATACGCCAGTCGGTCGGAATAACTTCGGTCTCGAGGCCGAGGCGGCGCGCCATGGCTTCCCAGAGAACGGCGAACTGGCCCGTCTCGCACATCAGGACTTTGTCGCCGGGGGACAGCGTGTTGCTGAGACCAGCTTCCCAGGCGCCCGAACCGGACGACGGATAGATGATGACGTGGCCCTGCGTCTTGAACAGGCCCTTGATCCCTGAGAGGACGCGCCTGCCGAGCTGACCGAACTCAAGGCCACGATGATCGAGAATCTGACGCGACATAGCCGCCAAAATGCGCTCCGGCACGGGCGTCGGCCCTGGGATCTGCAAGAAGTGGCGGCCGGGGCGGCGGTTTTCTCTCGTCATTATTTATAGTCCTCAAGGATCTTCTTATTCGTCTCCGGGGGTGTCCTAGTACCGAACCGCGCCGGATACAATTGTCTGAGAGCGCGATTTCGGCCGATCCGCGGCGCTTTTTGTCTCGGCTAGAGCCTCGAGCAGAAAAAATGCTTCTTTCCCGTAAATGCCGCGATATTGACACGCGCGCTGGCTTGCCGCGCCCGTGCAGCCGGCAAGCGATCGAAACAAGGGGACAAAACGTTGGGTAAACCACATGTCAGCCGAAACAACCTCACGCGGCTCACCGCTTCCGAAGCGCGCGAGGCGCTGATCGCGGGCGACGTCACGTCGGCAGATCTTGTGGGTGCCTACATTTCCCGGATCGGCGAGCGCGACGTGGGCGTCGGTGCCTGGACGCACTTCGATGCCGATCGTGCGCTCGCAGCCGCGCGCGAGAGCGACGCCAAGCGAGCCAGCGGCGAAGCGATGCCCCCGCTCGCGGGCATTCCTGTCGGCGTAAAGGACGTCATCGATACGAAAGACTTTCCGACCGAACTCGGTTCGGAGGTTTTTGCCGGTCGACAGCCGTCGCAAGACGCATTCGTCGTGACGGCGCTCAAGGCCGCTGGTGCCATCATCCTCGGCAAAACGGTAACGACGGAGCTGGCATTCTTCGGGCCCGGCAAAACGCGCAATCCGCACGATCCCGAGCGGACGCCGGGCGGTTCCTCGTCGGGCTCGGCGGCGGCCGTCGCGGACAATCAGGTTGCACTGGCGCTCGGCACGCAGACGGCGGGATCGGTCATCAGGCCCGCCGCCTATTGTGGGGTCATCGGTTTCAAACCGACGTTCGGCTACACATCGCGCACCGGCGTTCTTGGGCAGTCGCAGCCTTTGGATACGATCGGCGGCTATGCACGGTCGGTCGAGGACATCGCGCTCTTGTTCGACTGCATCAGCGACACCGATGCGGCCGATCCCGACATGACGGACAAAGCGAAGCCATCGCTTCTGGCAGCGCTCAAAGCATCCGAGTTGCAGGCGCCGCGGCTGGCGTTCGTCAAAACTCCGGCATGGCCGCAAGGCGACGAAGCCATGCGCGCGGCGTTCGAAGGGTTCGCTTCGCGCTTCGGAATTGCTGAGGTGCCGTTGCCGCCGGAGTTCGACGAGATCCTGCGGCTCCAGCAGATCGTGCAGTTTTCCGATATCGCGCGAAACTATGGTCCGATTGCCGATGCCAATCCGGATCGCGTGTCGGGGAAACTCAAGGAGATCATCGCGGAGGGCCGGACGTTTTCCGAGGCGGACTACGCGGCCGCGCGGAAGAAACAGACCGCGCTCTACGACGCGCTTCGTTCGGTCCTCGCGACGTGCGACGCCATTCTGACACCTGCCGCGCAAGGCGTCGCTCCCATCGGGCTTAGCAGCACGGGCAGTCCGATGTTCAACGGGCTTTGGACCTATCTCGAGATGCCGTGCATTTCGCTGCCGCTGTTGAATATCGGCGGGCTTCCCCTCGGCGTGCAGCTTGTCGGTGCGCGCGGCGACGATGCCCGGCTACTCCGGGCGGCGGCGTGGATGATGCGGAATCATACGCGAAATCCGAGTTGAGCTTCTCATCACGTCATCCTCGACCGAATGAGCGAAGCGAATGATGGTCGGGGATCCAGCGTAAGAGTCGTCGAAAACACGAAATGTATCGAGCCTTCGGCAGTTTAACGCTGGATCCCCGAACGGCTACAGGCTCGCCGTTCGAGGATGACGGAAAAGAAAATGGCCGGGGCGAGCCCGGCCATGATCTGAAAATTACGATAATCGAATTCAGGCCAGCTTGAACGGCATGTCCTTGCCGGCGAAGAAGGCGTCGACGTTGTCGAGCGCTTCGAAGCCCATCTGGTTGCGCGCTTCGATTGCCGCCGATCCCAGATGCGGGAACAGGAACGTGTTCGGCAGATCGTAATAGCCTTCGTTGATCTTCGGCTCACCGGCGAAGACATCGAGGCCGGCGTAGCCCAAGCGTCCGGACTTCAGCGCCGCGATCATGTCCTCGTCCTTGACGAGGTCGCCGCGCGCCGTGTTCACGACGATGGCGCCCTGCGGCAGCTTCTCGATCACGTCCTTGTTGAAGAAGTAGCGCGTCTCCGGCGTCGAAGGCGCGTTGATCGAGAAGAATTGCGAGACCTTCAAGAGACTGTCGAGGCTGTCGTGGTAGGTGGCGTTGTACTTCGCCTCGACGTCGGGCTTTGCGCGATAGATGTCGTAGTAGTGGACATTCATGTCGAAGCCGCGCGCACGCTGCGCGAGGGCCTGGCCGATCTTGCCGAAGCCATAGATGCCGAGGTTCTTGTTGTCGAGACGCTGACCGACGAGCTGCAGCGGCTGCCAGCCGGGCCAGGAGCGCGTACGGAGCATCTTCTCGCCTTCGGACGCGCGGCGTGCCGAACCAAGCAACAACAGCATGGCGATTTCCGCGGTCGCGACGGTGACGCCGTGCGGTGCGTTGCCGACCTTGATGCCGCGCTTCTTGCAAGCTTCGAGATCGATGTGATCGAAGCCGATCGAGAACGTCGAGATGCACTTGATGTTCTCGGGGATCTTCTCGATCACCGGCGCCGGACATTTCTCGTTGAGGGTCAACAGAATGGCGTCCACCGACTTCGCCGTCTCGAGCATCTCGTCGATGGTGATCTTCGGGTTGTCGCCGTGCGCGATAACATCATAAGTCTCTCGGGCGCGGGCCATGGCGGCTTCAGGCAGAGGCCAGGTGATCAGGATCTTCTTTTTCGACATTGGATGAGTGTTCTCCGGGAGATCGGACGTTGATCGCAGGCACCGCTTGTGCCCGACCAGGGCGGTCCTGACAAGCCCGGTACGCCGCTGCACTGCACCGCAACCGGCCGAAGCGAAACGCTTTTTTCACCAAGAGGGGCCAGAATGGCGCTTCGCCAGCCGTTGGCCCGCCTTCTCGTCCGAGACACTCGTCATGCGTAAGATTCTGCTTGGCTTACTCCTGCTCGCTGCTGCCAAGGTCTGGTATCAGGACCACGCCTATCGCACCGCCATGGGCGAAGCCGTGATCGAAGCCTATCGCGAGCGCGCTATCGAGGTGTGCCGGCGGAATGCTCCGAAGCGCCCGGCCGGGGCGCGCGACGATGCGACGGTTGCCTCGACAGTTTCTTGGGGACCGGCTTCGTCGATCGAGGCCGTCATCGGCAATCCCGATATCAACGTCGCGATCTGGGATACGCAAAACCCGCTCTGGACCCAGCGCTTTCGTGATCCGCACCTCATCCTGACCGCCACGACCGGCTCCGGTAGCGCCCGCTGCGCCTATGACGTGCACGAGGGCGGCGCGAAACTCTCGCTCAGGTAGCGCCGGACCCACTCCCCCCGTCATCCCCGCGTAGGCGGGGATGACGACCTTGATAGGTATCGCGGGACCGTTGCTGATGCACGTATCGCACGGACAAGTGTTAACCAAAAACGCCCTGTTCATAATTGATCCTGACAATAGCCGAGTGAGTCGGCTTTCGCGGCTCGCGGACGAACGCCTTCGGCGAACGGTTTTCACCGGCTTTACGGAACGATGGACCAACAAGCGGCACCTACGGCAAAGCGAGGAACCCGTTTCGGGCTTTCGGGTGCCCGTTCGGCCGTCGTCAAGCGCGCCAGGGCTGTCGCCTGCGTGCCCCTCGCCGCCGCGCTCTTTGCTGCCGCCATCGTCGCTGTCATTCCCGATCGATATACCGCCTCGGCCATGATCCAGACGGATCCGCTGCGGAAGGCTCCGACCCCGACCGTCGAAGACGACGCGGCATCATCCGATACGCTCGCCTCGGAAGCGGAGCGGAAGGAGATCGAGACGCAAATGGAATTCCTGCAATCGGCGTCGATCCTCGATGCCGTCGCCGCCGAGCTGCATCTTGCGGACGATCCCGAGTTCAACAAGCGATCGATGTTCTCGCGGGTCATGGCGCTTTTCCGCAGCCCGGCTCCAGGGGAAGACCTTCGCGCGGCGATTTTGAATAGGCTCAGCATCAGCCGCGTGCGCAGCACGTTTCTCGTCGACGTGCACTTTACGTCGGCCGATGGCGCAAAATCCGCGCGGATCGCCAATGCCATCGCGAACCAATTTCTGGCGCAGAGACCATCGCCTATTGCGAAAGCCGCCGTGGCCGTGCGCAAGCCGGGTGAACTCACCGCTTCGGAGCGGATGTTTTCATCGCTTGTCGAGAAGTACGGCTCGGCCGTGACCTTCGCGGGTCCACGCATTGTCACCACGGCAAGTCCACACGTTCGCGCTGCAGGGCCGAAGCGCATCCGCATCGTCGCGATTACCGGCGGATCGGCGCTGCTGCTTACCATCATGCTTGCGCTATGGCTCGAACGCGAAGCGCTGCTACGCACGCGGAAGGTCGAGAAGACGCTCGCCTGTCCGCACATGATCTCCATCCCCGCGATGGCGCCGCCGAGCGATCCGTTGGCGAGCGCCCGCGGCGCGCGGATGATTGTCGCCGAGCCTCAGGGCATTTACGCCGACGCGGTCCGGAAGGTCTGCAACGAACTCGGACAGCGTAAAAGGGAAGAGACTGCACATGAGACTGAGCATGCCACTGGGCGCGTGATTTTGGTCGCGTCGGCGCTGCCTGATGAAGGCTCGGAAATATTCGCGTCGAACATCGCGCACTATTTCGCTGTCTCAGCTCTGCAGACGCTCCTCGTCGATTGCGATTTTCGCGGCAAGGGCCTGACGCGCGAGCTGACGCCGCAGACTTCCGGCGGGCTTCTCAATCAAATCGCGGCACGGGCGCCGATCGAAGACGCTATCCTTCGCGATTGCCTCACGGGGCTGCATTTCTTGCCTGCTTCCGGACCCGCACCCATTCCGCTCGCGGTGCCGACCGCCATCCGCTCTCTGGAGTTTTCGAGCGCGATCACCGGCCTCAAATCGCGCTTCCCGATCATCGTGCTCTCGGCGCCGCCGTTGCTGCCGATTTCGGACGCGCGCGTGCTTGCGGAACTTGCCGACGACATCGTGTTTCTGACCGCCTGGCACCGGACACCGCAATCGCTCGCGCGAAAGGCGCTGACGTTGCTCGAGGCCAATCAGAAGAAAGTCGTCGGCGCAGTGCTGACGGATGTCGCCGAGGATCAGGCCACCGGCATCATGAGCTTCGCCGCGATTTTTGACGAGATCCGCCGAGCTGCCCGCATATCGACAATCGAGCGCGCCGCCTAAGATTGCATCGACACCACAACCATCCGAAATGGATTGGCGGCCGATTTACAGCGCGCAAAACGACCTTCCGTAGAGGGTGATGAAATTCTGGTTTTGGGAAGTTTTTCCTAACTGCTCAGGAAAAATTCTCGACGCGGTGCGATTGCAAAATCCGGCACTCGGATTGTCATTTGGCGGCACCTGAAAACTGTTCTAAATCAAATTCCCACGGGCTGAACTCAACCTACTAATCTTACGAATTTCACACTGGCAACCGGCGGGTAAAGTCGCTACACGCGTTTCGGAAATCCGACATCCTTTCGATAAGAATAGGTCATCGCGTGATCAGAACTTCCAAACATTCATGGCTGGCCGGAGCGCTCGCCTTGCCGATCGGTGCATTCGCGTCACAGGTTGTTGCTGATCCTGCGCAAACGCCGGCGGCCTCGACGTCCGGAACCCACGTAGAATTGAACAAGCTCGAGGCTTCAGAGAAGGGCTGCCGAGCCTACATGGTCGTCAATAATCCGGCCGAAACGGCCTATCAGTCGTTCAAGATCGATCTCGTTCTGTTTCAGACAGATGGCGTTATCGGCAAGCGCTTTTCCATCGATCTGGCGCCGCTCAAGCCTAAGAAGAAATCCGTGAAGCTCTTCGAGATCGACGGAATCCAGTGCGATAAAATCGGCTCGCTCCTCATCAACGACGTAATGGAATGCAAGGCTGAAGGCGGTGCGGTTTCCGGCTGCCTCGATAACCTCAAGACGTCGACTCTCACGAACGTGCAACTTTCAAAGTAACGCGGTGACCGCCCGATGACTGAAGAAATTACCGGAAGAGACTTGTCGATCCTCGGCCTCTTCCAACATGCCGATATCGTCGTGAAGTGCATCATCATTGGGCTGTTGCTCGCCTCCGTCGTGTGCTGGGCCATGGCCTTCGAGAAGCTCATCAGGGTGTGGCTCGTCAATCGCGAGATCGGCACTCTCGAAAAGGGCGGCGCTTCCGCTACTCTTCCTGCAGGCCGCGCGAGCAGCCTCGTCGGCGCCGTGGGCGATGCCGCCCGTACGGAGTGGGCAGAAAACTCGGACGCTTCGTCAGGCGAAGTTCGCGACCGTCTCGAGACGGCCATGCGCGGCGCCGTCAAGCGCAAGCTGAAGAGCATTGAACAGGGCTTGCCGTTTCTCGCGACGCTCGGATCGGCCGCGCCGTTCATCGGATTGTTCGGCACCGTCTGGGGCATCATGAATTCGTTCACGGCGATCGCGCAGCAGAAAGACACGAGCTTGGCCGTCGTCGCGCCCGGCATCGCCGAAGCGCTGTTCGCAACGGCCGTTGGTCTCGCCGCCGCAATCCCGGCCGTCATCTTCTACAACCAGATCACGGTTGCGCTCGGCAGGGCGTCGGACCGCGTTACGCCTGCCATCGTCAATTTGGCGCGGACGCTTTCCCGTCGTGGCGTTGAGGGTGTGAACTGATGGGAATGTCCGTTGGCAGTTCGTCCGGCGAAGACGGCGATACTTACAAACCTCTCGCCGAGATCAACGTCACGCCGTTCGTCGACGTGATGCTCGTGCTGCTGATCATCTTCATGGTCGCGGCGCCGTTGATGGTGCAGGGCGTGCCCCTCGATCTGCCTAAGACATCTGCCTCGAAGCTCGGGGCGCAGAAAAAACCGATGGTCGTTTCGCTGGCGCCGGACGGCAAGCTGTACATCCGCGACGAGGAAGTGACGCGCGAGTCGCTCGTTTCCCGTCTCATGCAGATCAAGTCGAGCGAGGGTGACGGCATCGTCTATGTCCGCGCCGACAGGAAGATTGCTTACGGCGACGTGATGGAGCTGTTGGGACGGGTTGGAGAGTCGGGCTTCGCCCGTGTCTCGCTGCTGTCGCAACCGTCGCCATCAGGAGCGACCGCCAAGAATTGATGCCGAGAGCCGCCGGAATGAATGCGTTGCGAGCGATTGCTGTTCTGCTGTCCGTGGTCATTCACGGCACGATCGGCTACGCCGTGCTACCGGAACTGCAGAATTCCAATATCGAGGCTCTCGATCTCGGCAAGGGCATGGACGTCGTTCTCGTCCAACAGGGCATTGCGAGCGAGGGCATTTCGAAGCTCGGCGACGCGATGGAAACCATCGAGACGAGCGAGATCGTTCCGATCCAGGAGCAGCACGTCAAGCCGCCCGAGGAGGTCAAGCCTGACGAGCTTCGCGACGTCATCACGTCGGATGCGAGCGAGGTCCAGTCCGAAACGGTGAAGACGGATGAGCCGCCGCCCCCGGATGCTCCGCCGCCGGAGCCGCAGGTCGTCGAGACCAAGTCGCAGCCGGAACAGGTCGCCATCGTGACTGAACAGAGTTCGGGCGAAGCGAAATCGGGCGGCGATGCCAAGGCGTTCGGCCGCTATCTCGGCCAGATCAACGATCACGTGCAGCGGGCGAAGATCAATCCGCGGTCGTCCGTCGCCGGTACCGTGGTGATGAGATTCACGGTCGACATCGACGGCAGGCTGCTGTCGAAGGAAGTCGCCACAAGCTCGGGTTCGAAGCTTTTGGATGAAGCGGCAACCGCGGCCCTCGACCGGGCGGCACCGTTTCCGCCGATCCCGCCGGAGATCAGCATCAAGCCGCTGGCGTTTACCCAGCCGTTCAAATTCATAATGCGCTAAAATTTTTACAGAACTTGATTAGGGCTTGTGGCGCCGGCGAAGCGAGCCCGGCGAGACCTGGGGTGCGCGCTTCCGACGCCCCGTCTGGGCAAACCTCGCAACCGCGAATTGTAGCCGCCGGAAAATTCAAGAAATTTTTCTAAAAGGCCGACGATTTGCTGCGGCGCGCCGTCGTTTTCACGGTTCTTGGATTAACCTTGAGTTAGCTACTCGCCCCTAGATTGAATCCGCTACAGGCTGTGCCTTGGGTTTCGCGTTATGATTTTTGGATCAGTTGGAAACGCCAAATCCAACTCCTTGATGAATGAGTATGCCACGCTTTTGAGCGATGCCGTGTTGCGTCATCGCGCGGTCATTGCAGAGCAATCGGCGCGTATCGAGGCGGAACTCGCCGGTAAAGTGAAATCCGAGTTCATCGCCAACATGAGCCATGAGCTCAGGACGCCGCTGAATACCGTCATCGGATTTTCGAAGCTCCTGACGCAGCATCACCTGCGGCGCCTGCCCGATAAGGAGATCGTCGAGTACGCGACGCTCATCCAGGATGCAGCGGGGCAGCTGCTCTCCGTCATCAACGATATTCTCGATATCTCTAAAATTCAGAGCGGAAAATATGCGCTCGATGCGCGCGAGGTTAATGTCGGTGAGATCCTCGCCGGCAGCATCAGCGCGTTCCGGATGATGGCCACCGAGGCGCACGTCGATTTGCGGTTCGCAATAGCGCCCGATCTGCAGCCCATCCGAGGCGACGCCGAAAAGCTGCGCCAGATCTTCACGAACATTATTTCCAACGCGCTGAAGTTCACGCCGGCGGACGGCACCGTGGACGTCAGTGCACGGCGGACCAACAACGGCGGCGTCATCATCGCCATTCGCGACAGCGGGGTCGGAATGACGGACGAAGAAATCAAAATCGCGATGACGCCCTTCGGACAGGTGGACGGCGGCCGTTCGCGCTGGCGCGAGGGCGCGGGCCTCGGATTGCCGATCGCCAAAGCGCTCGTCGAGCTGCATGGGGGGTCGGTCGAACTCCGTTCGAGCAAGGGCACGGGCACCGAGGTCGTCATCGACCTTCCCGGCCGGAACAGCGTAAGCGCGGTCGATACCCAGTCCATTAATTCCAATGGCTGTGAATGAGCCCGAGATCCGGATGGGAATGTCAGGCAATCACAACCAGAACCAACTGAACGGCGGCTCCAATGCCTCCATCGGGCGCATCGTTTCGGTCACCGGATCGAAGGCGATCGTTCTGCTTGACGGCGCCGGCGAGCTGCGCGCGCGCTCGCCCGACAGGCGGCCCGAAATGGGCACGCTACTCGCCATCGAGACCGCACGTACGACCGTCCTCGCCATCGTTTCGGCGCTGAGCGTTCCGGTTCCCTCGCAGCGCGAAGGCGACAGCGAAGTCTGGATCGCGGAACTCGGAATGGTCGGCGAATTGACCAGCGCCGGCGAAGGCAAGCCGCCGAGATTCAACCGCGGCGTCAGCGGCTATCCCGGGCTCGGCGACCGCGTGCGGCTTGCATTGCGGACGGAGCTCGAGGCGACATTCTGCGGCGATAGCGAAGCCATGGTCCGCGTCGGCTCCATCCGGCAGGATAGCTCGATCCCGGCAATGGTGCGGGTCGACGAACTGCTCGGCAAGCACTTCGCGATCCTCGGCACGACCGGCACCGGCAAATCCTGCACGACGGCGCTGATCCTTCGATCAATCGTCGAAAAAAATCCGAACGCCCACATTGTTCTGCTCGATCCGCACAACGAGTATGCCACGGCGTTCAGCGAGTGGGCCGAGGTGATCTCGCCGCGGAACATGCAGCTTCCGTACTGGCTGCTGACATTTGAGGAAATCCAGGAAGTTCTCGTCGGCGACGGCGACCGGAAGGCCGAGATCGAGATCCTGCAGGAAGTGATCCCGATCGCGAAGGCACGCTACAACAGCAGCCGCTCGTCGGAACCGGCGAAGCTTCGCCGCGGCTTCGGCGATGCCAGCCGCTTTACGGTCGACACGCCCGTTCCCTATCGCATTTCCGATCTTCTGCTGCTGATCGATGAACGGCTCGGCAAGCTCGAGAACAGAAAAGATCTCGCGCCCTACCGGATATTGAAGCACCGGATCGAGACGATCTCGCAGGACGGCCGTTACGCCTTCATGTTCGGCTCGCTGACCGTTTACGACGGCATGACGCAAGTTCTCGGACGCATTTTCCGGGTTCCAGTCAACAGCAAGCCGATTACGATCCTCGAGCTGACCGGCATTCCGTCGGAAGTCGTCAACGTCGTCGTCTCGGTGCTGTGCCGAATGACCTTCGACTTCGCGCTATGGAGCGAAGGACAAGTGCCGGTGACGCTCGTGTGCGAAGAGGCGCATCGCTATGTTCCGGTGAATTCGACGCTTGGCTTCGAGCCGTGCAAGCGCGCCATCGCCAAGATCGCAAAGGAAGGCCGCAAGTACGGTGCTTCGCTGTGCATCGTCACGCAGCGTCCGGCCGAAATCGATCCGACCATCCTTTCCCAGTGCAATACGGTCTTTGCGCTGCGCATGTCGAACGA
This sequence comes from Pseudomonadota bacterium, assembly GCA_018242295.1. Classification (GTDB taxonomy): domain Bacteria; phylum Pseudomonadota; class Alphaproteobacteria; order Rhizobiales; family Hyphomicrobiaceae; genus Hyphomicrobium_B. Next base: position 81,488 of record JAFECE010000009.1, on the reverse strand, counting down.
CCGCGACCAGGAGATCGTCGCGTCGGCGGTTGCCGATACGGGCGCCGGGCTCCTCGAATTCCTGCCCTCGCTCGGCCAGCGCGAAGCCATCGCGTTCGGCGACGGCATGGCTTTGCCCGTTCGCATCAAATTCGACGAATTGCCGAAACGCGCGCTGCCGAAATCGTCGTCGGCGAATTTCTCCGAGCGGTGGCAGACGTCGCTCGGCGACGAAGGCTTCCTCGATCAAATCGTCGAGCGTTGGCGCGCTTCGGGAATTCCGTCGTCCGGCGACGGGCCGCAGCATCTCGCGATGATGGCCGATGCGCTCGGCCTCCACACACTTGCGCACGCGCACCCGGCCGAGTCCGAGGTTCGTGAACAGCTGTTACCTCACTCCGGCTCGTCGCCGGTCTCGCCGCCACGGACCAGCGCGCCGTTGCCGCGCCGTGAGGCTCCGCCGCCCTTGCCCTCGGGCAACGCTCAAGGCTCGCAGCCGGGAAACAAGCCGGCAACGTCTTCCGAGGCACTCCGGTCGCTCAGGGAACGGCTGACCCGTCCCATCGGCTGATTGAAGTAAGATTTGCGGAAGATTTCCATGCGAATTGGGCATTTCCGCCGTACACGTTGCGTCAGAATGGCGTTTGGAGCGGAACGGCTTCTCCCTAATATCTTTGCTCCATGAGCGCGGCCGGACATCATCCTTTTAGATTTGGGGGGTATCATTCCTTATGAGCAATATTCACCCAGTCATTTTATCAGGCGGATCGGGCACGCGGCTGTGGCCGCTTTCGCGGGCGATGTACCCGAAACAGTTCATTCGCTTCTTCAACGGCCAAAGCGCGTCGTTTCTCGGAACGGCCCTCGGCAGGCTCCCGCCGCAGGCGGGCTTCGAGCGGCCCATCCTCCTTTGCAATAACGATCATCGCTTTCTCGTGCGCGAGGAACTGGAACGCGCGGGCCTCGACCCGCGTGCGATCGTGCTCGAACCCATCGCGCGCAACACCGCGCCCGCAATCGCGGTGGCGGCGCTGATTGCGCTTCAGAAAGATCCGGACGCCATCCTTGCGGTGATGCCGTCCGACCACGTCATCGAAGACGGGGCGGCGTTCGCGGAGAACATCCGCCGCGCTGCTGAAGTCGCGGCAACCGGCAAACTCGTCCTCTTCGGCATCAAGCCGACGGAGCCGCACACGGGTTATGGCTACATCAAGCGCGGTGCGGCGCTGCCGGGTTTCGACGGGCACGCGTTCACCGTCGAGAGCTTTGCCGAAAAGCCCAATCGCGCGACGGCCGAGAGCTATCTCGCAGACGGGTCTTATTTCTGGAACAGCGGAATCTTCGCGCTCAACGCTAAGACGTATCTTTCGGAGATCGAGCGCCTGGAGCCGAAAATTCTCGAGGCGGCGCGCGCGGCTCTCGCCGGGGCGACCGAAGACCTCGGCTTCCTTCGCCTCGATCGCAATGGCTTTGCGGCGGCTCCCAACATCTCGATCGACTATGCGGTGATGGAGAAGACGCGGGCGGCGGCGATTCTGCCGATGGACGTCGGCTGGAACGATGTTGGCTCGTGGTCGTCGCTGTGGGAAATTGCGCCCCGCGACGACAAGGGCAACTTCATCCGGGGCGAAGCGGTGCTCGAGGACACGTCGGGGTGCTACGTGCACTCCGAGCGCGCGATGGTGTCGACGCTCGGCGTCAACGATCTCGTCATCGTCAACACGCCTGACGCGCTACTGGTCGCCGACAAGGGCCGGGCGCAGGACGTTTCGAAGATCGTGCAGCGGCTGAAGCAATCGAACCGCAAGGAGCAGGAGCAGCACCTCCGGAACTACCGGCCATGGGGCTATTTCGAGACGCTCAACATCGGGCCGCGCTTTCAAGTGAAGCTTCTGCATGTGAAGCCCGGCGGCAAGCTCTCCATGCAAATGCATCATCACCGCTCGGAGCACTGGATCGTCGTGCAGGGAACGGCGCAGGTTTCGATCGGCGAGAAGGAGCAACTCGTTCGCGAGAACGAAAGCGTCTATATATTTGCGACGCAGTGGCACCGCCTGCAGAACCCGGGCAAGGTTCCGGTCGAAATCATCGAAGTGCAGATTGGCTCGTATCTCGGCGAAGACGACATCATGCGGACCGACGACATCTACAATCGCCAGCCCGAAGAGACGAAGTGAGCATCTGGCGCTGGCGACTCGCGTTCCGCGAGCCGGCCGCCAGCGCGCTACTTCGGCGGGTCGGTCGGGCGGAAGGTGAAAATCCGCCCTGAATTCTGCTGTCCTGCGCTTTGCTCGCCGCTGTTTTGCTGCCCCGCTGGCGCGTCGCTCCCGGCAGGTGGCGCCTCTGCCGCAGCTGCTGCTGCGGCGGCACTCTCTCCCTCACTGCGGTCGCGGAAGTTTCGCGAGCTCGCCGGAATGAAGCCGAGATACAGGAGCGTCAGCGCCGTCAGCGTTTCGTAGGGATACGTGAACAGGAACGCGACGATGCCGATGGCGACGACGAAGATCGGTAGCACCCACTCACGTCCGACGCGCTCACCGACGAGCTTGCCCGAATAAGTCGGGATCGACGACACCATCATGAAGGCGATGAATACCGTGTAGACGAGCACGATCTTCAGCGACCACTGCGCCTTGATGTCGGTGAGGCCGAGCTGGTCGAGATAGAGCGGCAGCAGAACCGCAATGGCGGCCGCAGGCGTCGGCATGCCCATGAAGTAGTTCGATTGCCATTTCGGCTTGTCGTCGTCGAGCGCCGCATTGAAGCGCGCGAGGCGGAGCGCGGAAGCCAGCGCGAAGATCATGACGCAGATCCAGCCGGCGCTCTTCAAGTCGCCCAATCCCCAATTGAAAATCAGGAACGCGGGCGCGACGCCAAAGTTCACGAAGTCGGCGAGGCTGTCGAGTTCGGCGCCGAAGCGCGAGGATGCTTTCAAGAGGCGCGCGATGCGGCCATCAATGCCATCGAGGCAGGCGGCAAAGACGATCGCTGCGAGCGCCAGATCGTAACGGCCCTCGATGCCCATGCGGATCGACGTCAGGCCGGCGCAAAGGCCGAGGAGCGTGAAGAAATTTGGCACGAGCATCCGGACCGGAACGCGCCGGTGACGAAACAGAGACCGGCGTCTGCGGCGGCGCGTTTCGGTCTCGATGAATGGCTCATCCGTATCCATGGCAGGCTCCTTATGGCCTTCGCCTGAGTTGCAACGGCGCGCCCTAGATCAGGCGCGGCGCGACTCGCGTTCCGGTTCGACGGACTGAAGATCTGCCAAAACCGTCTCGCCTGCAATCGCACGTTGTCCAACACTAACAAGTGCCGTTTTGCCGGGTGGCAGATAAACGTCCACGCGCGACCCAAAGCGGATCAGGCCGAACCGCTGGCCCACGCCAACCGCATCGCCAACCTCGACAAACGTCACGATGCGCCGGGCGACAAGCCCGGCGATCTGGACCACGCCGACGTCGCCCCCATCTGGGGTCTCGATGACGATAAGGCGGCGCTCGTTGTCTTCGCTGGCCTTGTCGAGGGCCGCGTTCACAAAGGTGCCGGGGACGTAGACCGATTTCAGGACGCGGCCGGCAACGGGAGCGCGATTGATGTGAACGTCGAACACGGAGAGGAACGTCGAAATCCGGGTCCGCGGCTCCGGTCCCATGCCGAGCTCGACGGGGGGCACGACCTTCTCAATGCCGGAGATCTTGCCGTCAGCGGCGGATACGACCAGGCCCGGCCGTAGCGGCGTGACGCGCTGCGGATCGCGGAAGAAGTAGATGATCCAGGCGGTGATGCCGGCGCAGAGCCAGCCGAGCGGCGGATAGAGGAAGAAGAACAGCAGCGTCACCGCCGCGCCAATGGCAACGAACTTGTGTCCATCGGGATGCACGGGCGATAGCTGGTCGAAGATCGTATCGAGAATGCCGTGACCGTTGGACACGAATTACCTCCTGAAGAGAATTTCTGACTGCGATAGCACGCGGATCATGACACGGGCACTGCGACGAAGCGGAGGTCGCCTTTGCCATTCTCGACACGGAGCAGAACGGCTTTGCGGCCGGCCTTCTTGACCTTCTCGATGCTCTTCGCGACGTCGTCGGGTTCGGAGACGCTGTCCTGCGCCGCCTCGACAATGACATCGCCCACTTTCAGGCCCTTGCTGGCGGCGGGGCTCTGCGGATCGACCGCTTCGACGACCACGCCTTTGATCTTGTCGTCCAGGTTGTATTTCTTGCGCAGATCATCGTTCAGGGGCGAAAGCTGCAAGCCGATGATGGCCGAACCCTTCGGGTCGTCGTCTTTGCCGGTGTCGGTCTTCAGGTCGCTCGCATTGTCATCGTCGTCCTCGAGGCGTCCGACAGTCACTTGCGTGTTCTGCTTCTGACCTTTGCGCAAAAGCTCGATGTCGACCGCTTGGCCGACAGCGGCCTGGGCGACCATCTTCGGCAGGCCGCGCATGCTCGTCACGTCCTTGCCGTCGAACTTCAAAATGACGTCGCCGGCGACAAGTCCGGCTTTCGATGCGGGACTGTCGGGCGTTACGGCGGCGACGAGTGCGCCCGTGTTTTCCGGCAATCCCAGCGTCTCGGCGATGTCGCCGGTGACCGTCTGGATTTTGACGCCGAGCCAGCCGCGCCGCACTTCGCCATACTGCTTCAGCTGCGCGATGACTTTCGAGACGGTATCGGAAGGAACGGCGAAGCCGATGCCGATCGAGCCGCCGGTCGGAGAGATGATCGCGGTGTTCACGCCGATCACCTCGCCGTTCATGTTGAACAGCGGGCCGCCCGAGTTGCCTTTGTTGATCGCGGCATCGGTCTGCAGATAATCGTCATAGGGGCCGGAATTGATATCGCGGCTTTTCGCCGAGATGATACCGACCGAAACGGAGCCGCCGAGGCCAAACGGGTTACCGATGGCCAGCACCCAATCGCCGACTTCGATATCGGCGGAGGAGCCGAATTTCACGTCGGCGAGCGGCTTCTTCGGCGAGACCTTCAGCAGCGCGAGGTCGGCCTTGGTATCGCGGCCGAGGATCTTGTCGACGACGAGCTTCGAGCCGTCGTGGAAATTGATGTCGATCTCCTCGGCACCTTCGATGACGTGATTGTTGGTGACGATCAGGCCTTCCTTGCCGTCGACCACGAAACCCGAGCCGAGCGAGGAAATTTTGCGATCGCCGTGGGGCACGCCGCCGCGCTTATTGAAGAAGTCGTCGAAGAAATCTTCGAAGGGCGCCCCCTTCGGTACCTTCGGCAAGGGGACGCCAGCCGGGCCTTTGACGGTTTGCGAGGTCGCGATGTTGACGACGGCATCGGAGAGGCGCTTGGCGAGCGGCGCAACGGACTGCGGCCCGTTAGCGAATTCGGCGAGAGCCGGCGTTGCCGCTCCGGCGATCAGCAACGCGACGAAGCCAATACCGACAAAAAGTGCCGAAGGTCTATTGATCATCGCGAGGGCTCCAGGATCAGATCGGGTCGCATGCCAATTCGGCCCCGTTCCAGGGGACCGGATTCAGCCGGACAGGCGTTATTGGCGCAACATCCGAGCGTCAACATGGCGACGTTAGCACACCGGCGTGCGGCGGGGATAAGCTGGCCGTGCGGCTTATCCCCGTGCCAGCCAAACGACAAAAACGCCGAGCGCCACGGCGGCGACGGCGCAAACCTGGATCCGGTTGGTATTTAAACTTGCAATTTCTTCAACGGCCCGCCGCGCCTGGTGAGGCGCGGCGGCCCAAAGCAGGCCCTCGAGCACGAGGGCGATGCCTAATCCGGCGAGAAGATCGTTCATCGCTCGGCGGACGGCGCCGGCGCGGCTGGTGCCTTGCCGTTAGGGTCCTGAAAATACCGGAAGAACTGGCTGTCCGGCGATAACAGCATGCGCGTGTCGTCAGGCTTGATGGCCGACGTGTAGGCCTGCATCGAACGATAGAACCGGAAAAATTCAGGGTCCTTGCCGAAGGCATCCGCGAAGATCCGGCTGCGCTCGGCTTCGCCGTCACCACGGATTTCGTCGGACTTCTGCGTAGCCGTCGCCTTGATGATCGTCACGTCCTTGTCGGCGTTGGCGCGGATGCGGTTGCTTTCCGCTTCACCCTGGGCGCGCAGCTCGGTCGCTTCGCGAACACGGTCGGCCCGCATCCGGTCATAGACCTTAACCAGGTTTTCCTTCGGAAGGTCGGCGCGCTTGATGCGCACGTCGACGACTTCGAGACCGTAGTCGCGGCCTTCCTTGTTCACCTGCGCTGCGATCTGCTTCATCAGACTCTCGCGCTTGTCCTTGACCACTTCCTGCAGAGTTGCAGAGCCAAGAACGCGGCGGATCTCGGATTCGATCAGCGGGCCGACGACCTCGCGGACACGATCCTCGTAGCGGACGTTCTGATAGAACTTCAGCTGGTCGATGATGCGATAGCGGGCGTAAGCGTCGACGATCAGCCGCTGCTGATCCGACGCTGTCACTTCCTGCTCGGTCGTATCGAGATCGAGGATGCGCTTGTCGAACTTTTCGACGGTGTCGATGAACGGCACCTTCCACTTGAGACCCGGCGTCGTGATCGCCTGCTGCGGATTACCGAAGCGGAGCACGAGCGCCTGCTCGTTCTGATGGACGATGAATGCGGAGGCATAGAGCGCCAACGCGGCGAGACCGAGAACGGTCAGGATAAATGCGAAGAACGCGCGCATATTATTTCGCTCCGTCGGTCTGTTGCTGGTCGCGCGGTCTCTGGAGCTGCTCCAGCGGCAGGAACGGCACAACGCCCTGTCCGGTGTTCTTCTGATCGAGAATGATCTTGTCAGCTCCCGACAGAACGCGTTCCTGCATTTCGAGATAGAGCCGTTCGCGTGTCACGTCGGGCGCCTTCTTGTATTCGTCGTAAACCTTGAGGAAGCGGGCAGCCTGACCCGTCGCCTCGGCGACCGTCTGATCACGGTAGCCCTCGGCGGCCGCGATGATGCGGTCGGCGTCGCCGTGGGCACGCGGCGTCACCTGATCCTGATAGGTTTGCGCCTGCTTGATCAGCGTTTCCTTCTCCTGACCGGCCGCCGCAACTTCGCGGAATGAACCGATGACTTCCGCCGGCGGGTCGACTTCCTTGAGCTGGATCTGATCGATCTTGATGCCCGAGCGATAGTAATCGAGCGTCTTCTGCATCAGGTTGCGAACGTCTTCCTGCGTCTTTTGACGGCCGCCCGTCAGAAGCGGCTGGAGGTTCGACTGGCCGACGACCTCACGCATCGCGCTTTCGGCGACCTCGCGAACGGTCGTCTCGGGCTGGGCGATGTTGAAGAGATATTGCTCGACGCCCGTCTCGCCTGTCGCGGCATCCGATTCCGGGCTGATGCGCCAGAAGACGACGAAGCGCACGTCGACGACGCTGCCGTCGCCCGTCAGCATCAAACCGCTGTCCTGGCCGCCGATGACGCTGCGACCGGCGCCGACCTCGATCGTACGCTGCTGCGTGACCTTCGGCAGGCGGACTTCCTCAATCGGATAGGGCCAGCGGAAATGCAGGCCCGACGGTTCCCAACGGTCGAACTTGCCGAAGCGGAGGACGATGCCCTGCTCGTCCGGATTGACGCGGAAGAAGAAGCCATAGAACGCGACGCCTGCGAGAAGCAGCATCGCGATGAAAAAGATGAAGGGTTTTGGTACGCCGCCGCCGAAGCCGTCGCCGCCATTGCCGTTGCCGCCACCGCCGCGCATCACCTTGCGCACGCGATCCTGGCCGCGCCGCAGAATCTCGTCGAGATCAGGGGGTTCCTTACCGCCGCCCCCGCCGCCACCGGATGGACCCCATGGCCCTTGGCCCCATGGACCGCCGCCGCCCTTGCGGCCGCCGTTCCCACCGGGGCTGCCGCCACCGCCTTGATTAGTCCAGGGCATAACTCAGGGCCTCATTTGCATTTGAGCTGAAAAGTGAAATCGTGACCCCCGCTTTGAAGATGCCGGCAACGTTTGGCTGTCGCCGGACGTTAGTCATGCCTGCAAAGGCTTGAGCCACGCCGTAAAAACAGATTTTGCGGGAGCTTATAGGGCAGTGCCCGATTGATCGCAAATTCCGCTTAAATTGGCTAATCTGCAATTTGGGGCTTTGTGGCACCGCTTCAAGGGCTTCGGGGCCGCAAAGCCTCATGCTTTTGCGATCCGGCGGTCGTAAACGTAAAGCGTCGAGGCATGATCGTCGCGCGGGCCCTTCGGCAACTCTTCGCGGCTCACCTCGATCCATTCGGATGCATCGAGGGCTGCGAAGTGGCGGTCGCCTTCAACGACCGCGTGCACGCGCGTCAGATAGATGCGATCTGCAACGGGAAGCGCGACATCATAGACACCGGCACCGCCGATAACCATGATTTCCTCGGCGCCGCGGGTCCTCGCGAGAACGCGGGCGAGGATCAGCGCGTCGCGCACAGTATCGCATGCCGATACGCCCGAAACCTCGAACGACGGGTCGCGCGTGACGACGATGTTGTCGCGGCCGTCGAGCGGCTTGCCGATCGACTGGAAAGTTTTGCGACCCATGATAATGGGCTTATCCATCGTCAGACGGCGAAAGGTCTTCAGGTCTGACGAGAGCCGCCACGGCAAGCCGCCATCGCGGCCGATAACGCCGTTCTCGGAGACGGCGACAATCAGTGAAACAGTGATTTCATTCATGGCGACCGCATAGCAACGACCGCCGCAAGAAGCAAATTCGTCATCCTCGAACGGACTAGCATCGCGAGGACGTTCGGGGATCTAGCGTAAGAGCCGTCGGAGACACTCTATTTGCGCCTTCGGCGATTCTTACGCTGGATCCCCGGCCTTTGACGCGACTGCGCCGCGCTCGGCCGAGGATGACGAAAGGCGGAAACGGCGACGACAAGTCAAACTTTCAATGCACCTAGATTTCTGGCTTGCATCCCTGAATAGGGACCATCGCGAACTGGTTGTTGTCGACGTATTTGTTCATTGCGCCGCTCATGGCATCGACTCCCAATCCGACGACGCCGCCAACCAAAACATTTCCGGCTGTCATGGTCTCAGTGTACGAGGGAATGATGCCCACTGCGTCCTGAAAACATTTTTTCTTGCACGTCACCGATATATTTTGCTGGCTCTTATCCAACACTAGGCTCGCGGGCGTCACGATACTTTTGGAGCCGATTCCCGGCGAGGTCAGTGTGCACGTCGCGCCAGCGGCGCCGGGAGTGTCGATCGCGACTGCTTGCGTCGTACCTTTTGTAATGGTCGCACATCCCGGAAATTGTGCGGCGCATAAAACAGCACACGCTACTGTGCTCAGCTTCCCCATCCCCGGCCTCCCCCAACCCCATTATCCTTGAAATGAGGTTTAGAAGACGGACGCCTCGGGGTCTAGCCTTCAGCAGGCTGAAAATCGCGTTCTAAACCGCAACCGGCGCCTTGATGTGGGGCCAGGGGTCGTAGCCGGAGAGTTCGAAGTCTTCGTATTTGAAATCGAAAATTGACGACACCTCGGGATTTATTTTCATCTCAGGCAGCTGGCGCGGCGCGCGCGACAACTGCAAGTCGGCCTGCTCGAGGTGATTGAGATACAGGTGCGCATCGCCGAAGGTGTGCACGAAGTCTCCCGGCTTCAGGCCCGTCACCTGCGCCATCATCATCGTCAGCAATGCGTAGCTCGCGATGTTGAACGGCACGCCGAGGAACACGTCGGCCGAGCGCTGATAGAGCTGGCAGGAAAGCTTGCCGTCGATGACGTAGAACTGGAAGAGACAATGGCAGGGCGCGAGCGCCATCTTCGAAAGGTCGCCGGGATTCCACGCCGTCACGATGATGCGGCGGGAATCCGGATTGCGCTTTAGATCGGAGACGGCAGTCGCGATCTGGTCGATCGTCGCGCCATCAGGGGTTTCCCAACTCCGCCACTGCTTGCCGTAGACCGGACCGAGGTTGCCTTCGGCGTCCGCCCATTCGTCCCAGATGCTGACGCCGTGCTCTTTCAGATACTGGGTGTTCGTCGCGCCCGATAAAAACCAGAGCAGCTCGACGATGATCGACTTCAGGTGCAGCTTCTTCGTCGTGACCAGCGGAAAACCTTCGGAAAGGTCGAAGCGCATTTGATGGCCAAAGACCGACAGCGTGCCGGTGCCGGTGCGGTCGGTTTTCTTCGCGCCTTCGGTTCGTACGCGGCGCAGCAGGTCGAGGTATTGTTGCATCCCAAGAGCAATAATCGATTCTGGACCGCGGATCTAACCCGGTGGCCTCAGCCGAGCGAGCCGCCGCCCGAGAACGCCATCACGAGAATGATCAACGAGTTGTAGGCGCCATGACAGATAACTGGAGTCAATAGCGATCCGGTGCGCTCGCGAAGCCAGGCCAGATAAAGTCCGATCAGGGTAATCGCGGCGACGCCGTAGAGCGAATAATTGGCGTGCAGGACTGCCCACGTAATGGCGGTGATGAACGCGGTGCCCGCAAATCCCAACGGCGACGGGCGCAGGGCTTTGAAGAGCAGGCCTCGGAACAGGCACTCTTCGGCAAGCGGGGCGCCGATCCCGGCCGCGATGAGGATGAGCCACCACGTCCGCGAGGTCATCATTTCGGAGAAGGGCTGCAGGTCGTGTTTCAGCGCCTCCGGATCGAAGAAGAAAACGCAGGAGGCGAAGACCATGGCGAGCGCCGCCAGGGCAACGATGGAGAGCAAAAGCGTCTTGATGCCGCCGGGAGGCATGCCGAAGTTCAAAAACGGCAGGCCCGAGACGCGGCGCCGAAAGGCGTTAAGTAAAAGCAGCGAGCCGACCGTCACGGCCTGAAAGGCGAAGAGAGATGCGGCGACGCGGCCCGTCAGCAGGGCTTCGGGTTCGCCAGCCTTGAAGGCGCGCGCCTCATTGATCTGGCTCCACGTGTCGAAAACGCGCGCTGCAACATCGCCTGAGGCTTTCGCCGCTGCGACGATCACGACGGCGAGGCTGATCGCGACGGCGACTCCCTTCCAAATCTCAGACGGCGTCTGCACCGGAACCTTATCTTGCGACGAAACGCTCACTCTATAAGTTCTCTGGATAAGTCCTCTGGCGCGTTTCGCGCACCACGATCAGATCACCGCGTCAAACTCGTCAAACTCAACGACAACGCCAGAATAAAGCGGTTCCCCGGGCGACAGTCCGTCCAATCGTCGCCTGCCGGCAACAGATTTCCTCGTCAGAACGCAGGCCTAGGCGTCGAAACGCTTTTTTTCGCAAGGATTGCCCCTTATATTCGGAGTGCTGGCTCTGCCAGCTATGGCGATAAACGCGGTCGTAATAAGCCGATCGGACCCGGGGGCGGTACCCGGCGCCTCCACCATATGCCGCCTTTCCTCGCACATCGGGCGAACAAGGCGGCATCTGCTGGGGGCGAAATAGGATCGACGAAGGCGTAAAGGACTTAGCTTTTGCCCGGCATGATACCACCGTTATCGGGTCATACAGAATAGTTGCCAATGACAACTATGCTGAGGCCGCTCTCGCTGCGTAATGCAGCGCGACTAGCCTGAACTTGAAGCCCTTATCCCTAGCCGGATAAGGCGCGGTCCGGAGGGCACCGGGCAACAGAAGCCCTCCACTTCTTTACTGCGTTCCAAGCAAGTCCCATGGCACTTGGGCTTGACGGGACGGCAAATCTGATTTCAGAGGTCAGGCGAGGAATTAGCTATTGAAGGCTGAGGCATGGCATCGGGGCCGTCCATAGATTACGCAAAGCTGCAACAGGAGGCGATGCGGGGCGTTGTGCGAGCGGTTCTGCAACAGGTCGTGAAGACCGGGTTGCCCAACGAGCACCATTTCTACATCTCGTTCCACACCCAGGCGCACGGCGTGATCCTGTCGAAGCGGCTGAAGGAAAAATATCCGACCGAGATGACGATCGTTCTCCAGCACCGGTTCTGGGATCTGATCGTGTCCGACGACCGCTTCGAGGTGAAGCTGACGTTCGACGGCATTCCTGAAAGGCTCGTCATTCCCTTCGCCGCCATCAAGGTCTTCATCGATCCGAGCGTGCGCTACGGCTTGCAGTTCGACGAGGAAGCGAGCGATCGCGATGCGCCGCCAGTGCCGCGCGCGGTGACTGCGGACGCTGCCTACGAGACTGGCGACGCGACGGACGTTCCGCGCACGCAAACCAAAAAGCCGCGAACGTCGCGCAAGCCGCGCGGCGACAAGGATGCGCTCACCAGCGCGCCGCCTCTGGCCGCTGTTAAACCCGAGCATTCGATGCCGCCCAATCCGGAACCCGCGACGCGCGCCGGAGAAGACGCGCCGAAGGACGGTAACGACTCCGACGCCGCCAAGGAAGCGGCCCCCGAAGGTGGCGCCAAGATCTTGAGCCTCGATCAGTTCCGCAAGAAGTGAGCTGCCGCGTCCGCACATTGTTGCGCCGCGCCGGGCTTCAGCTTGTTCGCGCCGGTCAAGCTGCCTTGTCTTGAAGTTCTATATGCGCTCATCATATCCGGCCGAGACTGAGCCAAAGGTCGTATATGGACGCGCCTCCCTTCTCCGGACAATCCGTCAACGCCTACGCCGATGGTCCGCCGCGCCAAGTGCCTGGCTTCGCGGACTTGCACCGGATGACGGCGATGCTGCTCGCCGAGCGGACGCCTTCGAATGGCCGCGTGTTGGTCCTCGGCGCGGGCGGCGGGCTAGAGCTCAACGCATTTGCTGAAGCCCATCCGGGCTGGTCGTTCGATGGCGTAGACCCTTCGGCCGACATGTTGCGATTGGCCGAGCAAACGGTCCGCCCGCATGCTGCTCGCGTCCGCCTTCATCAGGGCTACATCGACAGCGCGCCGGCAGGCCCGTTCGATGCCGCCACATCACTGCTAACGTTCCACTTCATCCCTCGCGAGGAGCGCCTCGCGACGCTTAAGCAGATTCACGACCGCCTCAAGCCCGGTGCTCCCTTCATCGTCGCCCACATCAGCTTTCCGCAGGGCGAACCCGAACGATCGCAATGGATCGCTCGCCACGTCGCCTTCGGATCGCCGGACGTAACGGACCGAGTTCGGCTCGAAAACTCGCGGCAGGCCATCGCCACTCGGCTCTCGATCCTGGCGCCGCAGGACGAAGAGGCCATGCTCGCCGAAGCAGGCTTTGCAAACGTCAGCCTGTTCTATGCAGGCCTCAGCTTCAGGGGATGGCTGTCCTACGCCAACTGAGGCCATCTCAGGGCCGACGTGAAAAGACCGCCGCCAGCCGTACGCCGTTGAGGTGTTTGCGAGAAGCACATCCCGTGGGTATGTACTCCCACAAGCTGACGGGATGGCGAATGACGATTTCAAGCGATGACGAGTTAGACAGGCTCAAGGAGATCGGCCGCATTGTTGCCGACACGCTGGCAGCAATGGGAAAGGCCATCGAGCCAGGAATGACGACGGGCGAGCTGGATGAATTGGGCCGAGCTCTTCTGGAAAGAGCAGGGGCTACACCTGCTCCCGAGCTTTGCTACGGTTTTCCCGGTGCGACCTGCATCAGTGTCAACGAAGAGATCGCTCACGGCATACCGGGAAACCGCCGGATCGCTGCAGGTGACCTGGTCAATATCGACGTTTCCGCGCAAAAGAATGGTGTTTTTGCAGACACGGGCGCATCTTTCGCCGTCCCGCCGGTCTCCAAAGCGATCGAGCGGCTTTGTCGTGATGGGCGACGAGCTATGTGGACCGGCATCAGGCAGGTTGGCGCGAACAAGCCGCTCAACGGCATCGGAAAGGCGATCGGCGCGTTCGCTCGCCGAAACCGCTATACGCTCGTTCAAAATCTTGCCAGCCACGGCGTCGGGCATTCGTTGCACGAGGAGCCGACGGAGATCGCAACCTGGCCGGTTCAATTCGAGCGGCGGATCATGAATGAAGGCCTCGTCTTTACCGTGGAGCCGTTTCTTTCGCTCGGTGCCGAGTGGGCGGAAGATGGCGGCAAAGATGGAGATGCGTGGACGCTCTTCAGCAGCCCCCGAGCGCCGACCGTGCAATACGAGCACACTGTTGTCGCGACGCGCAGGGGACCTCTCGTCGTGACCTTACCGGGGTAGCTCTCACGCTAAGGCTGCTTCTCACCCTTAGCAGATTTAATTCTGCACACTAACCATCTCGCGAATTTCACCGCCGAAACGTATCTCCGCTGCGGTGACCCTGACGGTCCCGACCTTCCTCCGTCAGGTCGGCAGCCAGACAAGCTGCAGCACAACGGCAGAGGCGGGTCGCGCCTTGGCCGTCAGCATGCGTGCAGGCGCTGCACATTGCCTGGATCCCGGCCTGCGCCGGGGTGACGGGGAGTTGGGTCGAAGCGCGTTCCGCAGATGTCATCCTCGGCCGACGGCGGCGCAGCTACGCCGACTGCGACGGGTAGCTTATGAAAATGCTCGACAAAGGGCGCTTCATGCGCGACGAAGCACGAAAATTTTCGTCCGCGAACCATCACCGGGACTGAGTAGACCATGACCAAGACGCGCACCGAGACCGACACCTTTGGCCCAATCGAAGTGGCGGCCGATCGCTATTGGGGCGCGCAGGCGGAGCGCAGCCTCGGCAATTTCAAAATCGGCTGGGAGAAGCAGCCCGCCCCGATCGTCCGCGCGCTCGGCGTCGTCAAGCGCGCCGCGGCCGAGACGAATATGGGGCTCGGCAGGCTCGATCGGAAAATCGGCGAAACGATCGTCATGGCGTCGCAGGAAGTCATCGACGGCAAGCTCGACGCGCACTTCCCGCTCGTCGTCTGGCAGACGGGCTCGGGCACGCAATCGAACATGAACGCCAACGAGGTCATCTCGAACCGCGCGATCGAGATGCTCGGCGGAGAGCAGGGCTCGAAAAAGCCCGTGCATCCCAACGATCACGTCAACATGAGCCAGTCGTCGAACGACACCTATCCGACGGCCATGCACATCGCGTGCGTCGAAGAGATCCATCATCGCCTGCTACCCGCGCTTCGTCATTTGCATAAGGGGCTCTCCGACAAGGCGCGCGCCTGGTCGAAGATCATCAAGATCGGGCGCACGCACACGCAGGACGCGACGCCGCTGACGCTGGGCCAAGAGTTCTCGGGTTATGCCCAGCAAGTTGAGAACGGCATCGCGCGCATCGAGCAAACGCTTCCGGCGCTGATGGAACTGGCGCAGGGCGGCACTGCTGTCGGCACCGGTCTTAACGCGCCAATAGGCTTCGCGGAGAAAGTGGCCGAGCGCATCGCGGCCATCACGGGTCTGCCGTTCAAGAGCGCGCCCAACAAGTTCGAGGCCCTCGCCGCGCACGACGCGATGGTGTTCTCGCACGGCGCTATCAACACGGTCGCCGCGTCGCTCTTCAAGATCGCGAACGACATCCGCCTGCTCGGCTCGGGTCCGCGTTCAGGCCTCGGCGAGCTGTCGCTGCCGGAAAACGAGCCGGGCTCGTCGATCATGCCGGGCAAGGTTAACCCGACGCAGTGCGAGGCGCTGACGCAGGTTTGCATTCAGATCTTCGGCAACAACGCCGCGATCTCGTTCGCCGGCAGCCAGGGACATTTCGAACTCAATGTTTACAATCCCGTAATGGCCTACAACTTCCTGCAATCGGTCCGCCTGATGAGCGATGCGGCGGTATCCTTCACCGACAATTGCGTCACCGGCATCGAGCCGAGGGAAGACAACATCAAGGCTGGTCTCGAGCGTTCGCTCATGCTCGTCACGGCTTTGGCTCCGAAGATCGGTTACGACAACGCTGCCAAGATCGCCAAAACTGCGCACAAGAAGGGCACGACGCTGCGCGAGGAAGCCGTTGGCGGCGGCTATGTGACGGACAAGGAGTTCGATGAGATCGTGCGGCCGGAGAAGATGATCGGCCCCGAGTGACGCAAACGATTTTCGGCACTCTTCCCGATGCTCGATGCATTCGCGGAGAGACTTACATTTACCCCTTCATCGCGACCGAACGGCGCTTGCTGCAGCGAGTGCCGTGTCGCCGTTTGACGGATTTGCATTGCTGCAGATAAAATGACCGAAACTCTGGATGTGATTTGCATCCTTTGCGGAGTGCATTTTATGACCGCCGAGATCATCAATCTCAACAAGGTCCGAAAAGCCCGCGAGCGCACCGACCGCGAACGCGAGGCACAAGAGAACCGGATTAAGTTCGGGCAATCGAAGTCGGAACGCAGTCTGGTCGACGCGCAACATCGCAAGTCCCAGGCGGAGCTTGACAGGGCGCGGCGCGACGACAATCGCGGCACCGACGACGGCGACGATATCGATCCCGGCACAGCCTCTTAAATGAGGCCTGAGAAGCGCTCGTTTTCGATCCAGGGGCATCGAACGTCGGTCTCGCTCGAGGAGGCGTTCTGGATCGCACTGAAGGAAGCTGCCGCCGAAGACGGCACGACCATCGCGAACTTGATCAGCTCCATCGACAAGGGGCGTGGCGAAGCGGGGCTTTCGAGCGCCGTGCGCGTCTGGTTACTCGACCGGCTGAAAGCGCGCGCGCAGCCGAGAGCGAGCGACTAACCGATGGGCGGCGGCGCGTCCGGTGCTTTGCAGCTTAGCGATACCGCAGCCTGTGGCGCTCACGAAATTCTACATCCGGCGGACGGCTCGAGCCGGTGTCGCACCAGGGATTGCCGTAGTAGCCGAAACGGCCGTTGATCGGCGTGCAGTCGCGCTCGGCGCGTTCGTACGGCGGCGGCGCACGCCAACCTTTCTCTTTGCTCTTTGCAGCGTGGCCGGCCGATGCCTGCGAAGTTGCAGCGACCGTGGTCATAGCAAGGGCGATGCCGATGACGACCAGAGCAGTTTTCACGACGGATGTCCTTTGTTCGGCCGCCGCGTTCCTGGCGCCACGCCTTTGAACTTAGGCATTCCGCACGACAACCACCAGTGAGGTGGGCGCTTGACGGCGCGAATGTCTCGGGCGCCTTGGCGGCTTGCCGCAAAATTCAACCGCGTGCGGAGCAATGACCGCCGCGCCGATTGCGAGTTGCGCCGTTGAGAGCCGGAACGTCGTTCCGGCTCTTATCTAGCCCGATGTCAGGGCATGCGACCCCAGCTGAAGAGGCCGTACAGCCAAGCAGCCACCGCGCCGAAGCCGGCTGAGATGCAGAGGATCGGGATAACCTGGCTGACGTCGAGGTTGCCTTCGAGCAGCGGCGACGGCCGATGCGCGAGATAAGGAATCACGATAAACGCGCTGATGATGCCTGGTCCGAAGAGGCCGAGGATGGCACCGCGAATGGTCATCATGCCCTGAGGCCTCCAACCGAGGATCAAACCGAACAGCGCGCCCCAGAGGCCGCCTGTCAGAGCGGTGCCGACGATCCAAGGCAGCTCGAGTGTTGGCACGAGCAGGCTCGGCACCGGTTCCGTGCTCCAGGGCATGGCGTCCCAGCCAGTCCAATAGTGCACGAATATCCAACTGATCGCCTCCTGGGCGGTGGCTGCCGCAATCGCCCCGGCGATGAAGCCCAAAACGATACTCTTCAAGGCATTCATGGTCGTCCCCTTCCCCGACTATCCCCTTTTGCGCAAAGCGCCCCATACTCTCCTTGCTACATTGCCTTTGCCAACTATTCCATGGCTCGATGCTCGATTTGCGGATTTCGGGCACAGGGCTGTTCGCGAGATGCAACGGTTTTACTCAGGGTGATACAACACGCCTTATTTTAGCCGATCGCATCAGGCTTTCAGTGTACGCCGCACAAACGATGCAGCTTGTCCTTGGTGACAAGGCATCTCCGGTCTCGTCGAGATCACGGTTGTGAGGCGCTCCGGGGGGCTGGCGCTCGCGGTCCCCTGCCCATTCCAATCACTTCGCCGCATGAGCTTCGCGCTCGTCCCCAGCCGCTCCCCATGGAAGCGGGCCGACGTCGATTGGCCATTTCCCATCATCAATCACGAGGACCTCCCATGCGTAAGGGATCGACTATTGCTGTGCTTTCGCTTGTACTTACCGCCACGACCGGGCCAAGCCTGGTGGAGGCAAAGTCGTACAATGGCAATGGATACCGCCTCAGGGACCGGGCGATGACCAGTCACAACGTTCGATCGACCGGCGACAGCATCACGTGCCTGACATCGGAAGCGCGCAACCTCCTCGCGCGAATCCGCAGCAAGTTCAACAATGTCCAGATCGTCTCGACCTGCCGCCCCGGCGCCAAGATCGCCGGCACGAACTATCCCTCGAAGCATGCCTCGGGACAGGCAATCGATTTCCGCGTTCCGGGACGGAAAGCCGAAGTGGTGCAATGGCTGATCGCCAATCATAAGAACGGGGGCACCATGACTTACAACGACATGGACCATATCCATGTCGATGTCGGCGCTCGGTTCGTGGCTCTTAACCGTCCGAGCGGCCGCACCTGAGGGCGAAAGGGGGCCCGTGCAGGCCGCCTTATTTTCAATCGGGCGTTGTTGGCAGAATGGCGAAAGAGCATGCATTTCAGGGCCCTGAAGCATGTTCCGGTAGCCCTCCGGCCGCCTGCGACGATCTTGCCTTTCTTGGATTTGCAAGGCATATAGGTCGCCATCGAACACGCCTTGGCTTACTCTTCGACAGCGCTACCGCCTGCCCTAAGACGTCTCCATCGCGCGATTTGATTCACTCCGGTCATTCTGCCGGAGAATGCATGTTTGCTTTGGAGGCAATTGATGTCGAACGGGACTGTGAAGTGGTTCAATGGCCAGAAGGGCTACGGTTTCATCCAGCCGGAAGAAGGTGGAAACGATGTTTTCGTCCACATCTCCGCAGTTGAGAGAGCCGGTCTTCAGTCGCTTCGTGAGGGCCAGAAGATCTACTTCGAAACCGAGCGTGGACGTAACGGCAAGATCGCTGCCGTAAACCTCCGTCCGCTCTAAGGTTTTCGAGGCCACTCCACTCATGCGGGGAGCAGCTCGGCTGCTCCCCGCTTTTCTTATCCGGTTATCAAACAAAGAAGTTCGGGAGATCGAATGGCGAAAGAAGAGATGCTCGAGTTCGAGGGCGTGGTGGACGAAGTTCTGCCGGACGCCCGCTGTCGCGTGAAGCTCGACAATGGGCATGAAGTGATTGCCTACACTTCGGGGCGCATGAAGAAGAACCGCATCCGCATTCTCGCCGGTGACCGCGTGACGGTCGAGATGACCCCTTATGATTTGACCAAGGGCCGCATCAACTTCCGTCACAAGGACGGTCGTCCGGGCGCTGGCGGCGGCGAACAAACAGGCGCTCAACGCTCGAGCGGCGGTCCCCCTCGTCGCGGCGGACGCTAATTGAACGACGGATTGCGCGCTGCCTTCAACCGCAGTGCTCTCCCGTGACGTAACGGGATTCAGTCGCCAGCGGAAAGTTCGGCGACGCGCTCTTTGTGATTGTCGCCAAGGCGCCTCGCGATCCAGAGCCACGCGACGACCATCGGGACGGCGATTGCGCCGGTTGCTCCTCCGGCAAATCCGAGGCTGCCGCCGGCAAGCGCATAGAGCCATCCGGACGTTGCGTCGCCACCGCGGAATACGACCGTGTCGATAAAATTCTGCACCTTGTATTTATCCGCGGGCGTGGCGAGCGTGTAAATCACCTTGATCGCCGGATTGGCAAGCGCGAACGATACGACCCGTTCGGCGACCATCACGGCGGCGACGATCCAAAGAGCGGCGTCGAACGAGAGGAAAAGCACGCCGAGCGCGCCGGTCACGGGCAACGCGAGCAGTGCGGCCGTCACGCCGAAGCGGCGCAGAATCCGGGCAGTGCCGAACACTTCGATCAGGAAGGTGACGACGCTGACGGCGAGGTCGCGGCTGGAGAAGAACAGCACTCGGTCGGCACTGTTCGCAATCGACGCTGCGACAAGCCGCGCCTGCTCCAAATAGAAGAACGTGCCGATGATATTGGCGATGAAGATGAAAAGCGCCATGCGCGCGAACATCGGGTTCGTGAACACTTTCATCGCGCCGTCGAGTATGCCGCCGCCGGCGGGTTCTGCGCTTCCCTTTGCTTCCGCCGGACGCAGACGGCGCAATTGCAAGCTTGCCAGCATTGAGGCGACCAGGAGCGCCGACGACACGAGCATCAAATCGACCGGCTGGAAGATCCGGACCAGGCCTTGCGTCACCAAGGGACCGGCGAGCGCGCCGGCAGTGCCGCCGGCGGAGATGAAGCCGTAAAGCCGCGTCGCCTCTTCGTGCGACCAGAGCTCGGACATCAGACTCCAGAAGAGCGACACGACGAAGAGATTGAAGACGCTTGCCCAGACGAAGAACGATCCCGCCGCCCAACGATCCTCGGGCGACGCTTTCAGCACCAGCCAAAAGACCACGAGGTTGGCGGCGAAGAAGACGTACATCGAGGGAAGCACATAGCGGCGCGGGAAACGCGTGGCGACGAAGCCGAAGAG
Source organism: Pseudomonadota bacterium (assembly GCA_018242295.1). Lineage (GTDB taxonomy): Bacteria > Pseudomonadota > Alphaproteobacteria > Rhizobiales > Hyphomicrobiaceae > Hyphomicrobium_B. The sequence continues at coordinate 61,185 of JAFECE010000009.1, read as the reverse complement.
CGGCACGAGGACGAGCATCACCACGAAGACGACGGTGAAGAGCTGGTGCAGAGAATCTTTGCCAAGCGCGACGCCCATTTCGTCGCGCACCGGCCGAATGATGTAATAGGCAGAGAGCAACGCGAAGAACATCGCGAACGATGCAAGAAGCGCCGCGATCTCTCCCGGCGCGACGTCAACAAAGCGCCGCAGCCACGAGTGGTGAAAGATCGTCGCTGACGATGGTGACTGGTCTGACGACATGCTGCTCCGAGATCTCGCTACATTCTGCCTTGTGGTCTTCTGGGAACTAACCGTGAAGAAGGCGCGTCATTCGGTTGGTGCGACGCAGCAGAAATGCGCAAGCGGAGATGCTGCCCTGCAAGTGTACCTTTCCTGCATAAGCCTGCCTTATCATTAGGCAAGGAAAGCTTTTCTAGATTGTGACAATGTATATTCGTTCTATAGTGACGCAGTGCAGCAACAACGTGTTGCCATGCGATTAGTCGGACAGTAAGAAATTCTTTTTTAACACAAGGACTTGCGACCGATATGAACTACTACGCCTATGAAATGGCACATGCGTTCATGTCCCCTGTCCGATTCGGAGTGCAGGCACTCCGTCAAACACTCGGGTGGCCTCTCAACCCCATGAGCTACACGGCCGCCGGGAAGAACATGATCGCCGCGTGCGAGGTGTTCGAGAACATCACGCGCCGGTACGGAAAGCCAGAATTCGGCATCAAGAGCGCGCAGCTTGCGGGACTGAAAGTCCCCATCCGGGAAAACGTCGTTCTCTCCAAGCCCTTCTGCAATCTCCTGCATTTCGAACGCGACCAATCGGAAACGGGCAAGCGCTACGATCCGAAAGTCCTGATCGTCGCGCCGATGTCGGGCCACTACGCGACGCTGCTGCGCGGCACGGTCGAAGCCATGCTTCCGGAGCACGACGTCTACATCACCGACTGGGCGGACGCGCGCGACGTGCCCCTCGCGGCTGGCCATTTCGATTTCGACGATTTCGTCGATTACCTCATCGACTTCATGCGTTTCATCGGCACGAACACGCACGTCATGGCGGTATGCCAGCCTGCGGTTCCGGCGCTCGTCGCCGCCGCAGTCATGGCCGCGCGCAACGAACCGTGCCAGCCGGCGTCGCTCGTTCTCATGGGTGGACCGATCGACACGCGCCGTAACCCGACGAAGGTCAACGACCTCGCCGCGCAGAAATCGATTTCATGGTTTGAGTCGAACGTCATCTCGACCGTGCCGTTTCCGCATGCGGGCTTCATGCGTCCGGTGTATCCGGGCTTCATGCAGCTCACCGGCTTCATGACGATGAACCTCGAGCGGCACATGAACGCTCACGTCGACCTCTTCAACAATCTCGTCAAAGGCGACTGCGATAGCGTCAACCAGCATCAGTCCTTCTACGAAGAATATCTCTCGGTCATGGACTTGACCGCCGAGTTCTATCTGCAGACCGTCAAAACGGTGTTCCAGGACCACCTGCTGCCCGACAAGAAACTGATGCACCGGGGCGAGCTCGTCGATTGCTCGGCGATCCAAAAGACGGCGCTGATGACGGTCGAAGGCGAGCGCGACGACATCTGCGGCCTCGGGCAAACGGAAGCTGCGCACGATCTCTGCCCGGGCGTTCCTGACGACGAAAAAGTCCACTACGTGCAGCAGGGCGTCGGCCATTACGGCGTGTTCAACGGCACGCGCTGGCGTACCGAAATTCAGCCGCGCATTCGCGAATTCATTCGGACGATCAATTACAAGCGGCTGACCGGCAGCCAGACGACGCGCATGCCGAAACCCTACCGCGTGCTGAAGGATGCGCCGGACGTCGCGCCGGATTGGCGTTCGACTTCGAACGGCGCGCTCAACGGCGTCAATGGCAAGCATCCGCCCTCCGCCGCCGGCGAATGATCAGAGCGTCGGACCGGATTGAACCAGGACCGACGCTCTAATTTTTGTTATCGCATCGCATTTTGCACAAAACCGGTGCCCGCTTTTGTGCGCGATGCTCTAGTGCGCCTCGTCCCAGTTGTTTGCGGCTTTCGCATCGACGTGGATCGGCACCGATAGCTTGACGGCGGGCTCGGCGGCCGTCTCCATCACGCGGCGTGCGATCTCGATCAGCTTCGGTGCGTCGGCTTCGGCCACCTCGAAAACGAGTTCGTCGTGGACCTGCAGCAGCATGCGGGCCGTATCCAACTTCGCCTTCTCGATCGCATCCGGTATGCGGATCATCGCGCGCCGAATGATGTCGGCGGCAGAGCCTTGGATCGGCGCGTTGATTGCCGCGCGCTCGAGAAAACCACGCATCGACGGGTTCTTCGTGTTGATCTCGGGATAGTGGACTTTCCGTCCGAAGATCGTCTCGACGTGCCCGTGCTCGTGCGCAAACTTTTTCGTTGCGTCCATGTAATCGCGGATGCCCGGGAAGCGCTGGAAATACGTTTTGATGTAGTCGCCCGCTTCCTCGCGGCTGATGCTGAGCTGGTTCGCCAAGCCGAACGGCGAAATTCCGTAGATGATGCCGAAGTTGATCGCCTTGGCACGGCGGCGGACTTCACCCGGCATATCCTTGATCGGCACGCCGAACATTTCGGACGCCGTCATCGCGTGAATGTCGAGGCCTTCTGCGAATGCCTTCTTCAGCTGCGGAATGTCGGCGACGTGGGCGAGAACACGCAGCTCGATTTGCGAGTAGTCGGCCGAGATGAGCTTCATGCCCTTATCTGCGATAAAGGCGGTGCGAATTTCCCGGCCTTCCTTCGTGCGGATAGGGATGTTCTGCAGATTGGGATCGGATGAAGCGAGGCGGCCGGTCGTCGTCGACGCGAGCGCGTAGCTGGTGTGAATGCGGCCGGTGGCGCGATCGATGAACTCCGGCAACGCATCGGTATAGGTCGAGCGAAGCTTCGAGATCTGGCGCCATTCGAGCATCGTGTTGATGAGCCGGCGGGCGTCGCCGTCAAGCTCCTCGTTGGCTGCGAGCTCGTCGAGCAGATTTGCGCGGGTTTCCCATTGGCCGGTCTTCGTCTTCTTGCCACCGGGCAGCTTCAGGCGGTCGAACAGCAGTTCTCCAAGTTGCTTCGGCGAGCCGAGATTGAATTTGTGTCCGACCAGCCCGTTGATTTCTTCTTCGAGCCGAACGGCGCGTTGCGCGAATGCACTCGACAGCCGCGCGAGGATATCGCGATCGACCTTGATGCCCGCATGTTCCATCGCGACGATGACGGGAACGAGCGGGCGTTCGAGCGTCTCGTAAACGGTCGTCACGCGTTCTGCGGCGAGGCGGGGTTTCAGAACCTTCCAGAGCCGCAGTGTCACGTCCGCATCTTCGGCGGCGTATTCGGTCGCCTTGTCGAGAGGCATTGCAGCGAAGGTCTTTTCGGACTTCTTGGCGCCTGGAGCCTGGCCCATCGCCTGGGCGAACGTCATACAAGCGTGACCGAGGTGGCGCTCCGCGAGCACATCCATGCCGTGGGCGTTGCGCCCGCCGTCGAGCGCGTAGGAAATCAGCATCGTGTCGTCGAATGGCGTTACGGCGATGCCGTAGCGCTTCATCACCAGCGCATCGTACTTGATGTTCTGCCCGATCTTGAGAACTGACGCGTCCTCGAGCAACGGGCGCAGAAGATCCAAGGCTTCGTTGATTGGAAGCTGGGGCGGACGGTTATCATCACCGCCGAAAAGATCGTTGCTCGGTCCCGTATGGCCGAGCGGGATGTAGCAAGCTTCTCCCGGCGCGACGCTGAGAGAAATGCCGACGAGGCCGGCGCGCGTCGCATCGAGGTCGGTGGTTTCGGTGTCGAAGGCGACGTAGCCGGTCGCGCGGGCTTTCCCGACCCACTTCTCGAGGTCGGCGCGCGTCACGACCGTTTCATACGCGGTGCGGTCGATCGCCTTCCCGCGTGCGATCGCGCTTCCGGCGGCGACGGCCGCTGCCGGTGTTGCTTCTTCGAACGACGTTTCTTCGCCCAGCGCTTCGATTTGATCCGACTTCGCTTGCGGCTTGGGCTTGATGCTTGAGCCCACCGACACCGCAAGCGGCGGTGGTGGCTCGGCGCCCAGACCTTCAGCGATGCGTTTGGTGAGCGTGCTGAATTCCATTTCGCGCAGGAAGCCGAGAAGCGAATCGGCTTTCGGGTCACGAACGCCCAGGTCAGCGATTTCGGTCTCGAGCGGCACGTCCTCTTTCAGAAGAACGAGCTGACGCGAGACCCGCGCCTGTTCGGCGAATTCGATGAGCTTCTCGCGCCGCTTCGGCTGCTTGATCTCGCCTGCCCTCGCCAGCAGGGAATCGAGATCGCCATACGTCAAAATAAGCTCTGCCGCCGTCTTGATGCCGATGCCCGGCACGCCCGGGACGTTATCGATCGAGTCGCCCGCAAGCGCCTGAACGTCGATGACTTTTTCCGGCGGCACGCCGAACTTCTCGATGACCTCGTCGCGGCCGATGCGCTTGGCTTTCATGCCATCGAACATTGTGACGCCGGGGCGGACGAGTTGCATGAGGTCTTTGTCGGATGACACGATGGTGACATCGCCACCGGCTTCCAGGGCAACCTTGGCGTAGGTTGCGATCAGATCGTCGGCTTCATAGCGGTCGAGTTCGATGCAGGCGACATTGAAGGCCTTCACTGCGTCGCGGATGAGCGGGAACTGCGGAATGAGTTCCTCGGGCGGCGGCGGACGATGCGCCTTGTATTGGGGATAGATATCGTTCCGGAAGGTTTCGCGTCCGGCGTCGAAAATGACGGCGATGTGCGTCGGCGCATCGGCCGCCTTCGTCTCGCGCAGGAGCTTCCAGAGCATCGCGCAGAAGCCGTGCACGGCGCCCACGGGCAACCGGTCGGACGGGCGCGTCAAAGGCGGGAGCGCGTGGAACGCACGGAAGATATAGCCTGAGCCATCAATCAGGTAGACGTGGCTTCCCTTGATGACCGGGACTTTTTCGGCCGCGCCTTCGACTGGCGGTTGATCGACTTTGTTCTGCTGCATCTTTGCTCTTTTGGCCATGGCGCGAGGCCGATCGGATGACTTCGTGCGCGGCAATTAATAGGACGCGAGAGTGCCGCAGAAAACACGTTTCCCGGCGAAATCGCAGCCACTATCGCATGCTAGCGGATCAATCTGCCCATTGGGCCCGGCGGTCCGTTGACAGCTGCCTCTGCCCCATGGCTGATGTCCGTCAGCACCTATGTAGGATGCAGGCCGGCATGGTTGCAAACCGTCGCTATGGGGAGACTATTTGTCATGCGCACGACCGTCAAATTTGCAGGCCTTCTCGCCGCTGCGGCGGCCATCGTTTCAACTTTCGGCGTTGTCGAGGCGAACGCGCTGCCGCGCTGCCGCGCCCCGGTCGAGGGCGTCGCGACCGCTACCGGCATTCTCGGAACGGGTTCGGCAAAGGCCCGAATCGAGGCCCGCGAAAACTGGAGACGGACGGTCCGCAGCCTCTATGGCCCCCGTTATTCCGACTTCTGGAACGCGCAAGGCAAACAGTGGGATTGCAAGAAGGGTGCGATCCTGCTCGCAAAATGCGTGGTCGTCGCCAAGCCCTGCCGTTACTGAGGGTTGTAGCGGCTCGGAACGCGTCGCAGGCGTGTAGCGCGTCCGGGCGCCACACGTACGCCGTCCATTTTATAGGTTACCGGGCCGCAGGTGACTGCATTTGCGGCCCATCGACGAATGGGCTATCAGTCTCGCCGAAGGCACCCGTAGCTCAGCTGGATAGAGTGTCGCCCTCCGAAGGCGAAGGTCGCAGGTTCGAATCCTGCCGGGTGCGCCATTCAACTCATCTTATATTCTTTCCCCATATCCTCTGAATTCCATCTTGCTAATTTTCGCCGAGTCCATTGTCGGCGAAATCCCAGCTTATTGCCCGATCAGAACTAGCCCCATCCGCAATCAACTGGTGGAGCGGCCCAACCAACTTTCGATATCTCGCGCGCGGTACAGCGTAGCAATGCGCCTAATGCACGGCTTTATGCATTTTGGTCCACGTCCCGTTGAGTTTAATGCACCAGTTCGCCGAGCCGTCGCCGCCTCGCGCAGCTTATCCCTGCTGCGCGGGCGAACGCTATCAAAGCAAAACGGCTCGCTTCTTCAATGATGCGACTGCGAGGATACGATAACCTGCGCAGTGCTCGGCTGGGCTTGGGCAAAAGCGGCGGCGGCGAGTATGGCCGACGAGACGGCACTCGTCGCAGGAACAGGGACCGTGACTGCACTCATCATCGTCATCTCCGGCTTGGAGACGGCCACCGCCGGCTGAGCCGATGTGATGTAAGCAGCTGCAAGCTGCTTACGGCCCTCTTCCGCATTTGCCTGCGACACGAGCGAAAGGCCCAAAAGCAATCCGAGGATCAAACGCATACTTCTCTCCAAACGAATCTAGTGGCGTCTAATATTTTGCATCACCAGGCCCAAGTGAGGCCCGCACGCGTACCGAAAACGTTGCCGGCGCTGTAGGTTTTATACTCGGACCAACCCGCCCCGAGCGAACCATCGATGGTGACCTTGTCTCCCTTCATGATGCAGCCACGGCAAACAGATCCCGTCGCACTCAAGGCCACGGCGTTAGCTTCGCCTTGAAAGTTGCCCCACCCAACTCGCGTGGCGAAGCTCTGCATCGGTGTCAGTGTCGGCGCCTCGGCTGCAAGGGCAACCGCTACGCCTGCTTGCAGCCGAGCGATTTGAGTGAAAGTGGCACCGGCGTCGGAGGCAAGATTGCCGTTGGCGTCGGTCGTAATGAGCTGCAGCGGGCCGCTTTGGCGATCTCTGCCGAGCTGAGACGTGATGCCGGGCGCAGAATAGGTATCCGACGACGTGCCGAAGACCTGTTGATTCTCAAGCGTCGCGACGGCTCCACTACCAAACGCTGCTGAACCATTCGGTGTTGCGCTTGCATTCTGGCCCACTGCGGTGGAGCCGCTGCCAGTTGCGACTGCCCCATCGCCATAAGCCGCTCCGCCCCTCGCGGCATGAGCGCTCGTTCCCATGGCAATCGAGTTCGAGGCTGTCGCGCCGAGGCCTACGGCAATCGAACCCACGCCGCTTGCTATCGCGCCCGTTCCCACAGCCACGGCATCGGTGCTCAATGCGACAGCGTCGCCAACCGCAACAGACCCGACGGCGAGAGCGGCCGCACCAAGCCCATCATTATTGACATCGCCACCTATGGCAACTGAGCCCGTGCCCATGGAAACGGTATTTTGTCCGATCGCGACCGAGCGGTCGCCGACGGCGTTGGAGTTGTGGCCGACGGCAACGGTGTCGGTAGCGGCCGCGTTCGCCCCGACGCCGATACCGATAGCTTCGGCGCCGCCGGTAGTCGTTCCGTGGCCAATCGCGATGGCATCTGTATTGTTCGCAGAAGACCCTTGGCCCGCGGCGACTGCGCCACTCGCGCCGACGTTTGCCCCTTGCCCAACCGCAACGGCATTGTTGATACCGTCGCCGATTTGAATTCCTTGGCCGACAGCCGTGTCATTGTCCGAGCCAACAGCATCCGTGCCGCCGATCTGCGTTCCCTCGCCTATGGCCACGGCATTGTCGGACTTTGACGTGACGCCGGTGTTTGCGCCGTAGGCGGTGCCGTTGGCAGCATTGACTCTGGAGTTGTTTCCGAAGGCGGAGTCAGACGTATCCTTCGCCCGCGCGTCTGTACCGACAGCAACGCCATTGTCACCAGCAACGCCGGCGCCATTGCCAATCGAGATCCCGTCGACGGTCGTCGCGTTGAGACCAAGCGCGACGCCCGTTGCACTCGATGAATTTGCGCCGATCGCCGTTCCACCGACACCGCTGGCATTTGCACCCGTGCCAAACGCAATCGAATTCACCGCCGCTGCGTCGGCACCGTTGCCGATCGCGATGGCCGAAACATCACCCGTCGTGGCCTGCGCTCCTCCAGTGCCGGCGCCAGCGATGGCTCCGCCGCCAATCGTAACACCACTTTGGTACGTCGTCAGATCGGGATTGCCGAGAACGATGGCGCCGCCATAAGCCGACACGCCTTGCGTCGCTTTCAATTGGCTCGCGGTGATATTGCCTCCGACACTCATGGATCCAGTGACGGATGTATCGCCATCGATGTAGGCGTCGCCTGTGGCGATGAGGGCGGGTTGCCCTTGCGGCACGGAGATGCTGACGGTGCCGTTATAGGACGAGTTGCAATTCGGCAGGTGCGCGTCTTGTACGTAATTTCGCAGGTTTTGCGCGTCGTTCGCGTAGCCAAGCGCTACGCCGGCCGAAGTGTTCTTGGCGACGTCAAAGCCCAGGGCGGCGATTTGCGCGCCATAGGCCACACTCGACGCGGTCTCCGCTGTCGCCGTCGCACTATCGGCCGCCGAAGCCACACCTGCGCCGACACCGGCGGCGGCAAGCCCGGGAGCGGCCGGTCCAGCGTCGAGCGGCGTCGCGACGCCGACGGCGGCTTCCGCCAGCCCAGCTGCCATATCGGCTTCGGCGCCAGCTTTTGCTGCCGCGGCAGCTGCCTTCGCGTCCGAAGCGACTTGATTTGCCGTGAAAGCCGTAATTTTTGCAGCGGTTCCGGAGATGTCCGAGGCAAGCTGCGAGGCCTGAGCAATCAGCTGGTTGTCAACATACGCAGAAATTGCCGGGTTGTATTGCTGGGCGCATCCGCCAGAGCCGACAGTCGATAGTGTGCCTGTGTTGGTGACGTAAGCCGACGGTGCCGGAGGCGGAGTGTTTGGCGCACCCGATCCAGCCCACGCGGGCTGAGTAAGAAGAAGAAGTGAGAGTGATCCGGCAAGAACTCTGCGGGACATGGTCCCGCGACGCGCAAAATCAACTTGCGCCCGCAAACGCAACATGGTGGCCCCCTACGCAAAAAAACGAAAATGAGTATTGCCCCGGGCGTCAACAAGCCGAAGGTTTGTAAAACCTTCGCGACAATTGAGTCCCGTTCAAATCAAAACCGATCTTCGTCGCGGCAGAGACACAGCGTTCAATGAGCGGGAAGAGCCGTTGGCGAGCGGCGCGTGCTCACACTCACTCCGACGTGTTCCCAACCATTATCGACCCACTCGAACGCAAGGTCGAATGAGATCATGGCCGGTTGCGTTGAAAAATATCCCGTGAGTCTGAGCATGCCGTCGGAGTCCACTTCTGGCTTGCGAACAAGATTGGGTTTGAAGAAGAGAACAGGCGAGAAATCGAGTTTGGCATTGCGTTGCGCCGCAAAGATTTCGGCCAGTTTTGCCTCAGTATTCGCCCTTTGAAATCCAGGCGACCCGAGATCGCGAAGGACGGAATAGTTGCCCGTTTTATTGGCTTGGCTGACGGCAATGATCGTAGATCGGATCATCATATTGAGAGTGTAGTCGTCAGGCACCGAAGGCTTCTTCGGCAAATTTTCTTTCGCCTTGGGATGCTTCGCACTGACGACAGACTTTTCGGGGTATGCTGGTGAAGATGAGGAGTTTGAGTTGGCCGCTGAGACGTTGGCGCACATCCAAAAAGAAAAGAGCACTGCCGTTAGTAACCTCAAGAACATCTATCATCTCTCGTCGATTAGGTTGGTCGTCTCGTTTCGCCGATCTCCATACCCGGACATGGCTTTCCTTGTAAGCCTGTACGCAAAGATCGGAAGGACGCGTGTTCTCTCTTCGCAGAAAGTCGTCGAGTCGGCCGACCAGATCGCTCAAACAATCGTCAATAGGTCGGTTGAGGTCCGCTTTCTCGGCATTGCGGACAAGGCCGACTGCGAGTTCATAAACTTCGCAAAGTCGGCTCGGGGTCAAAAGCAGAAGTCCGCGCAATATAACGATATGTTCGCTCTTCGTCTCAAAGAGGACGCTCTGCTTCAATCGCTGGCGCGGCCGCTCGCGGCCGGCGATAGACGTCCTCCAGATGTGCTACTGTCGTCTCTTGTCCAATTCACGAGTGCTCAGCCGTCATTGTACCGGCGAAGCGTGGTGCTCGCCCACGACTGAAGACGGAGAAATCATATGCAATATCTCCTAATGCTCTATTCGAACGAAGCCCACTGGGCGAATATGACGCCGGCGCAACAGGAACAGGGCATGGCGGCTTATAAAGCCTATACGGAGGCCCTGAAAAAAGCTGGGGTTCTCGCGGGTTCGAACCGCCTGCGACCGATCTCGACAGCTACGACGATACGGATCGAGAATGGCAAATCGCAGGTTCTGGACGGGCCTTATGCCGATTCAAAAGAACAACTAGGCGGTTACTACCTCATCGATGTCGCTGATCTCGACGCGGCGCTCTCTTGGGCGGCCCGCTGCCCAGGCGCAAGTCATGGTACTATCGAAGTTCGTCCTGTGTGGAACATGGCGGCGTGAACCGGGCCGAAGACAATCAGGGCTACGCCTGTGGAGGCGACGCGCAGGCACGCAGCACGGCGGACGCGGTTGCGCGCCGGAGCTACGGCAAGCTCGTCGCCTATCTGGTTGCTCGCACGCGGGACGTAGCCGCCGCCGAAGATGCGCTTTCGGAAGCGTTCGCCTCAGCTCTCCAGCATTGGCCGCGGGACGGCTGTCCGGCTAACCCGGAAGCGTGGCTTCTGACTGTCGCCCGCCGAAAGATGATCGATTCCACCCGGAAACGAAGCACAAACGAAGGCGCGGTCGCCGAAATTCAGCTTTTGGCTGAAGGGCTGAACTTCGCGGCCGCGGAAACGGAAATCCCGGACCATCGTCTAGCGCTAATGTTTGCCTGCACGCATCCCGCCATCGAGCCCAGCGTCCGCGCACCTCTGATTTTGCAGGTGGTGCTGGGGCTCGACGCCAAAAGAATTGCATCGGCGTTTTTGGCGTCTCCAGCAGCGATGGGTAAGCGTCTCGTTCGTGCCAAGAACAAGATCCGGGAAGCCGGCATTCCATTTAGTATTCCGGAGCGAACCGAACTCCCCGGCCGCCTCGATACTGTTCTCGATTCCATCTACGCCGCTTTTTCGGAAGGCTGGAGCGATGCCGCCGGGACCGACGTCGTCCGCCGGGATCTCGCCAAGGAAGCGATATTCCTGGCGAGGCTCGTAGCCGAGTTACTGCCTGAACAGCCGGAGGCCCTCGGCCTCGCAGCACTGCTGCTCCATGCGGAAGCAAGACGCAAGGCACGGCGTACGTCACTCGGCGACTACGTGCCTCTCGTCGAGCAAGATCCGTCCCTCTGGGATACACAGATGATCGATGAAGCAGAGGGGTTGCTTCGGCGCGCCGGAACTCTCGGCTCGATCGGCCGCTATCAACTAGAAGCCTCGTTGCAGTCGGCGCACGTCTACCGTAGCCGCACGGGTCACGCCAACTGGGCCGAGGTGGCTGAGCTTTACGACGCACTCTTGGCGCTCACGCACTCGCCCGTGGTTGCCGTCAATCGCGCCCTTGCGATTGCCGAGATCGAGGGTGCTGGTGCCGCTCTACGATCGCTGCAGGATCTGGCGGGGGACGCGCGGCTCGCCGAATATCAGCCATACTGGGCAACACGCGCCGAACTCTTGGCAAAGGCGGCCGCATATGATGAAGCCCGCCGAGCTTACGATATCGCGATCGGTCTCGAGCACGATCCATCCATTCGCCGCTTTCTGCAGCAGCGTCAGTCCGCATTGCCGCGCCCCGACGTATCGGGCTGAACTGAAATTCTCCAGAGTACCTAGATTGGCGAACTTGAGGTGTCACTGCATGCTCTCGATCGCCTGATGAGCATCGGCGAAATGGTGTGGCCGCCAAGCTCGGAGCATTATTTCCTTTCGGTCAGATAACCGATCCCCGTCCAAGCAAACCCAAACCCGACAACTGCAAGCAGCACCAGGAAAAATGGATCATGTGTCATCGCGTAAAAGACAACGATGCATATCAGGAAAAACGCTCGGATCATCAAAGTCCTCGGATAGAGCGCTTCGGCTCGCGCACGGACAATGCCGAAAATAGACATCCCGAGGCCCGCCATCAACATTCCGGCAAACCTCGGCATGATGTTTCCATAGTCGCCATTGGATAGGAGCACTCTCAAACCTTCTTTCGGAAAGAGCAGGAGTACGAGGCCTCCGACGATGAGGTAGCTGCACAGGTAATAGAGGCTCAGTAGTGTGCGATTCATCGATCTCTCCATTGTTCCGCTGCCAGCGCGGAAGGTTGGTCCGAGAAGCGCGAGTTCAGCAAATACACAAAGATCATGATGTGGATGACCACCATAGCCGGGACGTATGAGGTTGGCGCTAATTGGCATGAGAGTCCCCAGAAATGACCCCACCCGGATTGCTGGGTTCTTCGTCAGAGAAACTTGTGATCAATTGCAGTAGGTCCCGTGGACGATCGAGTGGCAGGAAATGCCCACCGTTCTTGATGGTCTCCGTCACTACGCCCGGAATGAGCAGGCGCGTGCGTTCGCGCTCTAAAGGCCGCGACCAGTCCTTGTCGCCCCAGATGAGCAAGACCGGCGCAGCAATGCGGCCGTAGTCTTTCGTCGCAGCTTCCCAACTTTCTCCGTTTCGGAGCAGGTTGATGAAGGCACGGTAGTGATTGGGCCGGTTTCCAACCAGATACATTTCCTCCATCAATTCTGGAGAAATGCTCTTAGGGTCCACCACCCCACCGCGAAGTACGGATTTCATGATGACGAAGTTTCTGAGCCGCATCACCGTTTCACCGACCACAGGGACCAGCGCCGTGTAGGTGATCATTGAGCCGAGCGCTGAGCTGCGCGCGGTACCTAGCCCCTTTGCGTAGTCGTATGGATTGATGGAAACAACGCGCGTGACACGCGGGTTCTGCCGTGCCGCGACGATGAGGGCAACAACGCCGCCGATCGAAACCCCCACCAACGAGATATCGCTAATGTCGAGCTTCTCGAGAAAGCCTTCGACGGCTTCAGTAAAAAAAGCAGCATCATAGCGAGCTTTAGGAATGTCCGAATAGCCATGACCAGGGTAGTCGAAGGCATAGACGGTGAAGCGCTTCGAAAGCTCTGGCACCACCTTTTCGAACAGGTCGAGCTGCGTTCTCAACGTGTGGAGCAGGACAATGGCAGGGCCCGAACCCGATTTTATGTAGCGGAGCTTGCTACCGCCGACCTCCACATACTTGACGGGGATCGCAGAGGCCCAACTCAGCGCACTCGGCGTCTTGGGGACCGGCCTCAACGTCTCCACCACAAAAGAAAGCAACCACAGCCCCAAGCCTGAACCCGCAATTACGATGAACGTCGATAACCAAGGATCCATAGAGACTACTCCGGCATGTCCGATACGCTCGATCAACGTTTCGTCGCTCACGCCATGCTTGGAGTGTGGTCGATTACAGAAGATGTTCAAGAACATCTTTTGCCGGCGCATAGTGTCGTTGTCACAAAAATGGAGGGAGCGCGCATGCCCTATACGGCTCAGCACAAGCGGGAAACCCGCAACCGCATTCTCAGAAGCGCACGAAAGCTGTTCAACAGAAAAGGCTTTGCAGAGGTGACAATCGACGAGATCATGTCTGCGGCTGGTCTGACGCGCGGCGGCTTCTATAAGCACTTCACGTCCAAGGACGATCTTTACAGCGAGTCTATCCTCCAATTCACGTGCAAGGATCCGCCCGAGGCGTGGCAGCGGAATCACGTCGACCTTTGCGCTAAAGGCCAAACGCTGGCGCGCATGATTATGGACGCCTATCTATCGCGTGAGCACTTTGAGGATCTCGACGGGTCTTGTCCGACGCTTGGATTGGCGACAGATGTATCTCGTAACAGTGAAACCGTGAAGCGCGCGTTCCGCAAGGTGCTGGATGACATGCTCTCGGTCTTTGTCGCCAACTTGCCAGGACCTCGCGCTCGAGAACGAGGCATCGCGCTTGTCTCGGTCTGTGTCGGGGCGATGGTAGTTGCGAGAGCCGTTGACGATCAGGCCTTGGGCGATGCATTCCGCAAATCAGCCCGAAAGCACGTCCTAGCAAATTCCGGTTGGGGCGCTTGATTAAGCAGAAATTTGATTGGAGCCGGTTTCTGCTCTTCCCTCAAAAGCAGACCTGATTCCGGTAAGTGTTCAACGTCCGCTTTGGGCCAGAAGCGGACGTCGATGCACTACCTCGCCGTTGTCGGGTCTATCACGCCGACGATCTCGATGACTTTGCTCATAGGAAAGCCGCTAAGTTGCGCATGTTTCATGACGGCCGCCTCAACGCCCGCGACGACGAACGTGAATGATCTTGCGTCATTGGCTAGGCCGCATTGAAGAACGGATAATCGGTATATCCGCGGCCATCGCCGCCATAGAACGTGCTGCGATCGTGCCTGTTAAGCGGTGCCCCGAGGCGGATACGCTCCGGCAGATCTGGGTTGCCGATGAACAGCCGGCCAAATGCGACAGCGTCGGCCCGGCCCGCGTCGATAGCGGTGTGGCCCGTTTCGACGGTATAGCCTCCGGCAGAAATGAGCGGACCACCAAAGAGCGACTTCAAGCGGGCGGCAGCATCCGGCGCATTCGCATCGAGAGGCTTATCATCGTTGGTAAAGTCGACGCGGGGCTCGACGGCATGCAGATATGCGAGGCGTCGCTTTGCCAGTTCTTTCGCCACATGGTCCCAAAGGCTCTGGCCGTCAACGTCGGACATGTCATTGAAGGTCCCCCATGGAGAAAGGCGCACGCCAACGCGGTTTGCGCCGAGTTCTGCGGCGACGGCGTCGACGACTTCCAAAAGAAAGCGGGCACGGTTCGCGATTGAACCGCCATAGAGGTCTGTTCGCCTGTTGCTCCCGGTTCGCAAGAACTGATCGATTAGGTAGCCATTTGCGCCGTGTATCTCGACGCCGTCGAAGCCGGCGACCCTGGCATTGCAGGCGGCGCGCACGAAGTCGGTGACGATTGCTGCGATCTCGCTCACCGTGAGTGCACGCGGCGTTTCGAACTGCGCAACTGGATTACCCATGGCATCGATGTGGCCGCCAGCAGCGGGCACTGCCGAGGGCGCGACTGGCACGTTGCCGTTCGGCTGCATCGACGAATGGGAAATGCGACCGACGTGCCAGATCTGGTTGAAGATGAAGCCGCCTTTGGCGTGCACCGCCGATGTGACCGCGCGCCAGCCGTCGACCTGCTCGGCAGAGTAGATGCCGGGCACCCAGGGGTAGCCGTGCGCCTGCGGAGTGATGTCCGTGGCCTCAGTGATCAGAAGCCCACCCTTGCTGGCGCGCTGGCCGTAGTATTCGGCATTGAGCGCGTGCGGCACGTCACCGGGCTGCTTGGCACGCATGCGGGTGAGGGGCGCCATGATGATGCGATGGTTCAGCGTGACCGCCCCCAGCTCGAGGGGCGTGAAATACGGGTCGTTATGCATGTCCAGGTCTCCAAGCTCGTCCTGGAGCGATCTAGCAATTGCAACGAATTTCGAGTATATACGACATTTTTATAACCTGTATAACGGATAACGATATTATGGATCAATCGAGCATCGCAGTGTTCTTGAATGCGGCTTCTGCGGGCAGCCTGTCGGGCGCCGCTCGACGTATGGGCATTACTCCCATGGCTGCCACGAGGCGGCTGGCGGCGCTCGAGACCGATCTTGGCGTGCGCCTCATGCAGAGAACAACACGCTCGGTGTCGCTAACTGCAGAGGGTGAAGCGTTTCTGCCCTTCGCCTCCACAATGTTCGAGGCGGCGGAGGCTGGCAGAGCCGTGATCGCGCCTTCGACAACGGGCGCGGCGGGTCTCCTGCGCGTGACAGCCTGTGGCTCTCTGGGGCGAAGCGTGCTCATGCCGCTTGTGCCACGGCTACTGCGCGAAAATCCTCAACTGCGCATCGACCTGCTGCTGACGGATACTATCGTGGACATCGTGTCGACGGGTGTCGACGTTGCCATACGAATGGGCGATCTGCGCGACTCCAGCCTCATTGCAAGCTCACTCGGGCGCAACACACGCATCCTTTGCGCCTCACCCGAGTATCTATCGGCTCGTGGCCGGCCAAAGCGGCTGGACGACCTCAGTGAGCACGACTGCATCCTGACCACCGGAACGCTACACTGGCGCTTCACGTCGTCGGATGGAAAGGACCGTTCCCACCGCGTCTCGGGGCGAGTGAGCGCGAGCAACATTGAAGGCGTTCTGGATGCCTGCTTGGTGGGAGCCGGGCTCGCCGTTCTCTCGAGATGGCATGCTGATAGCCACATCGCGTCCGGGGGGCTCGTCCAGGTCAAGCTCAAGGACGCCGTGCCAAAAGAGTTGCCAATCGCGGCGGTCTATCCGACGAACCGTCAGGTTCTGCCGAAGGTCAAAGTGTTCGTGGCTGCCGTCAAACAATGCCTCGCTGAACGAGATGCCTAGTCCGCTTCGGGTCATGAGCGGACCTCACCCGAATTTGGCTGCCGAGAATTCAATGAAGGACCGGAGCTTTGGGGTGAGCCTCCGGTCGGGCGCAAACAGCAGGTGCATCGGTCGGCTTGATCGCCAGCCCGGCAGGATGCGGACAAGTCGACCGCGTTTGATATCGTCTTGGGTCAGTTCTGCGGGTTGAAAGATGATCCCCAAGCCGGCAAGCGCCGCTTGCTTGAGTGCCAGCCCACTGTTTGCAGAGAACCGCGATTTGACGGGAACGGTGGACTTGCCGTCAGGGCCAATGAACTCCCAACGGTCCTCAATCGCCGATCCGGCGAAGCCGAGGCAGTCGTGCGCTTTTAGGTCTGTTGGGCTCCGTGGCGTCCCCCGTGCCTTTAAGTAGGCCGGCGCCGCGCAAGCGATGAGTTCCATCGGTCGAAGACCACGGGCGATGAGCGTGCTGTCCGTCAATGGTCCAGCGCGGAAAACGCAATCGTAGCCTTCATCCACGAGATCCACGACGCGGTCGCTAAGCGTCAACCGGACTGCAACATCCGGGTTATCAATCATATACGATGGAAGCAGCGGAGCGAGGCTGAAGGCACCGAAAGTCACCGGTGCATTTACGCGAAGCTCACCTCTTGGCCTAGACCTGCTGTCCGCCGCGAGCGCCTCAGCCGCCTCGAGCTCCGCAAGCACGATCCGTGTGCGCTCGAGAAAATCCTTGCCCGCGTCGGTGAGGCTCTGTTGTCGCGTCGTGCGGTTGAGAAGTCCGACGCCGAGATGGTCCTCCAGCATGCGGATGTGTTTGCCGACCATCTGGCCCGAGATTCCCAGCACATCGGCAGCCGCGGTGAACGAGCCTGTTTCGGCAACCTTTATGAACACCTCCATGCTCGCGAACCGGTCCATATCGAATTCCAACTATTGGTTTCAAATATCCAAATTATACGACCATTTATCACGAACCGTGAGGGGATCATATTCGTTTCAACGTCGACGTGGGTCGGCAAACACAGGAGAGACGCACATGACCGTCGCAATCATTGGAACCGGAAACATGGGCGCTGGCATCGCACGCCTGCTTGCCAGCAAGGGCGTCAAGGTCGCCATCGGATCACGAGATCCAGCCAAGGCTGCTGAACTCGCCAAGGATATCGGCGCTGGCGCAGAGGGCTGTGAAATTAAAGCTGCCACAAAACGTGCTGACGTCGTCATCCTGGCCGTGCCTTACACGGCGGCCGAAGAAACGGTTCGTGAGGCCGCAGGCTTTGCCGGGAAGATTCTTGTCGACATCTCGAATCCCATCACGCCCGACTACAAGGCTCTCACGGTCGGCCATACGAGTTCGGCGGCCGAGGAGATCCAGAAGCTTGCGCCGCAAGCCAAGGTCGTGAAGGCGTTCAACACCATCTTCGCGCAATTATTGCCTGTCGCAGCTCGCCAGGGGCGACGCGTTCAGGTGTTCGTTGCCGGTGACGACGAAGCCGCCAAGAAAATCGTTTCCGATCTTGTCGCGAAGGGTGATTTCGAAGCGGTCGAGTCCGGGCCGCTTTCGAATGCGCGCTATCTCGAACCCGTCGGCGAGATCAACATTCACTTTGGTTTCTTCCTTGGCTGGGGCACGAGCGCGGCGCCGGCCTGGATCAAATCATGATCTCATTTTCGAAACCCAAGAATTTTCAACCGTAAAACATCCGGAAGCTGAACAAAACGAAGCGCGCTTCACCGCGTCGGCGGATGGCGTTTCCAAACAATAGGAGACCGAGAATGAGTCGTGTCGTACGCCTCCATCAAATTGGCGGACCCGAAGTCTTGAAGATCGAGGACATCAGCGTTCCGTCACCCAAAGCCGGAGAGGTCCAGATTCGCGCCAAAGCGTTTGGCCTTAACCGCGCTGAGGTCATGTTCCGCACAGGTCAATATGTGACCGAGCCGCAATTCCCGGCAATTCTTGGGTACGAAGTGGCTGGTGTTATCGAGGCCGTTGGCCCGGGCGTAGAAGGTTTCGCTAGGGGCGACAAGGTCAGCGTCGTACCTTGTTTCCTGCTCGGTGAGTACGGCTTGCACGGCGAGCTTGTGAATGCGCCAGCATTTGGTGTCGTCAAGCATCCCGAGAACTTGTCGTGGGAGGAAGCGGCAGCAACGTGGATGATGTTTGTTACGGCCTACGGCGCGTTGGTCGACATCGCAAAGGTACAGAAGGGCGACGTTGTTCTCATTCGAGCAGCCTCTTCGAGCGTCGGGCTGGCCGCCATCCAGATTGTCAATATGCTAGGTGGCGTTTCGGTCGCACTCACACGTGGCTCATCAAAGCGGGACACGTTGCTGGCTGCCGGCGCACGACACGTGATCGCGACCGAAGAACAGGATCTCGTTGCAGAAGTGATGAAGATTACCAACGGGAAGGGCGCACGCATCGCGTTTGATCCGGTCGGAGGACCTGAGGTTCCAAAGATTCTAGAGGCTTTGTCATTCCTCGGCATTTTCTTTCAGTACGGAGCACTCGACGCACGCGATGTGCAGGCTCCTGTGCTAGCGCTTCTGGGCAAGGATCTAACAATTCGCGGCTACCAGCTGTTTGAAATCACCAAAGACATGAAGCGCCTCGAGCAGGCCAAGCGCTTTGTTGTTGCCGGACTCGCATCTGGCGCGTTGAAGCCAGTGATTGCGAAGACGTTCAAGTTCGACGAAATCGTGGATGCATATCGCTTCATGGAGTCGAACACTCAGGTCGGCAAGATTGTAGTTACCGTATGATGACGGAAAGCACTCGACGACAGCCGAGCAGACGACCGAGGTTCAACTCAGGCATTACCTTGATCGTTCGCGAAGCGCAGCCTGTTTCGCGCGGTTACCGCAGACAGCCATGCTGCACCACCGCCTTCGGTGACTCTTGGTGCGATCGACGAACATCAGCGTGCAGGCATGCCCCTCGCAAGCTCTGATGAGGTTGAAATCCTCGTTACAGATCACGTTCGCCATTTCTCGCGCGATCGGCTGAAGCAGGCTTTCCGGTGAACGCCAACGGCGTTGCTCAACCCACATCAGGGAAGGCCCATGCGTCACCGCGGCTTCGTGGTCGCGCGGCGCGACCTGGCCGAAGACCTCGTCGCGCTCCAGAATCCGATTGAGGGGATCGAGCTGCTGTAGAGCACTTGGCTTCAAAGCCCTGCCCTTGTGCTTTCGAACGAAGCCGCGGAACCACTCGCGCAGCGAGCGGGCCTGCGCAGCGACTGCATCTAGTTCGCCCGGCAAGGCGCCGGCCTTTAAAGTTTTAAGAACATCCGTTGGGACGAGATCGGCCGCTTTGAGCCATCCCAAGAGGTCATCGCCGGAACCAAGCCATTCGACAGGGGTATCAACCGGCGTGGCAAGGGAGTTCAGGAAGTCCAAACCCTTGGCATCGGCGATGAAGATGGGTGTTGGGCGGATGTTACTCACGGCGATTGACCTGCAAATGACGTCGCAACGCTATAACCGGCAAAATTCCCATTGACAAGTTACGAACACCCGTCTTACACACACCAATCCTCGTAACCTTCTACTAGTTATTTTACCAGTTACTCGTTTATTTACTGGGACATCGCGACGGCGGATCGGCATCACATGCGCGAACGGCGCGCGCATGGATAACCACTAAAATACCATTTAAACAGATCGAATGGAGAACGACGATGACCAAAGTCAGCTTCAAGAAGATCGATGTCGACGGTTTCAATGTTTTCTATCGTGAGGCAGGTCCGAAGGACGGATCGACAATCCTCCTGCTTCACGGGTTTCCGAGCTCAAGCCATATGTTCCGCGATCTCATCCCTCATCTCGCCGACCGCTTTCATATCGTGGCACCCGATCTTCCGGGCTTCGGTCGGTCGGACATGCCGCCTCGCGAAAAATTCGCGTATACGTTCGATAACATAGCCGCCGTCATCGACCGCTTCACGGAGGTGATCGGACTTAAGAAGTTTGCGATTTATGTTTTCGACTATGGCGCTCCCACAGGCTTTCGCCTCGCGATGAAGCACCCTGAACGCATCACCGCAATCATCTCGCAAAATGGCAATGCCTACGAGGAAGGTCTGAGCGAGGGATGGAACCCTATTCAGGCGTACTGGAAAAATCCCTCTGAAGCCAATCGAGCGGCGCTTCGTCAGTTCCTGACGCCGGAAGCGACGGTCTGGCAGTATACGCACGGTGTATCGGATGCGACTGCCGTCTCGCCCGACGGCTATTCACTTGATAATTTTTATCTTGCGCGTCCCGGATCAGACGAGGTGCAACTCGACCTCTTCGGCGACTACAAGAGCAACGTCGCGCTCTATCCGAAATTCCAGGACTACTTCCGCACACATAAACCGCGCTTGCTGGCGGT
The DNA here is from genome assembly GCA_018242295.1 of Pseudomonadota bacterium. Classification (GTDB taxonomy): domain Bacteria; phylum Pseudomonadota; class Alphaproteobacteria; order Rhizobiales; family Hyphomicrobiaceae; genus Hyphomicrobium_B. Next base: position 40,540 of record JAFECE010000009.1, on the reverse strand, counting down.
CTGGGGTAAGAACGACCCATTCTTCCTGCCGCCGGGGGCCGAGGCGTTCAAGCACGACAACCCGAATGCGGTGGTCAAATTCTTGGACACAGGCCACTTCGCGCTCGAGACTCACGCCGACCATATCGCCGAGGAAATTCGCAACTTCCTTTCCTGATCTTGCAAGGAAAGCGCGCCAAGCTGGCGATAAGCAGAGCCGTCAACGATCCCAAAGGGCAATGCCGAAGCAGCCTGAGATACGGATATCGACTTTGCAATAGGGCCCGGGCTTCGAGTTCGGGCTTAGTCGATGTCCGCGGCAGCTCCACAATCGTTATCCCAGGACGACGGTGAATAGCCGAGTGCCGCCGCAGCCTGCCTCTGTCTCGCGGTTAGCTGGGACCAGCTTTCCCCCTCCGAACGCGTTGATCTATCTGAATCCCAGACGTTGCGACTATAACCAAGCATCGCCCAAGCCCGTCGTACCCCGTAGGGCAACTCATCCCAACTCCGATTATCGTAACCACAGCCAGCAAATGCGTCAGCGACGACAATGTGCCGGAACTGCGGGTTGAGAGCCGAAAGGATCATGATTGAGGAGAAGGCGATGGCGTAGCCGAGCGACCTAGTCTTGATATCCATGGCAATATTCCCACTGAATTTGTTGGGTTATGAGTTTTGTGGCTGTGCGCCGACAAGCAAGTTTTTTTGTCTGACCGCGGCATTATTTGAAAAAGGGCAATTGAAGAAGCAGCAGCACAATGATTCCAGCTTCCAGGAAGTGTCCAATCATTGCCGTTCTTTGTTCTTTCGCCGCATTTTTTTCTTCGAACAGCTTTGTGTTGGCAATTTCATACTGATCTAAGGCGAACTCGATTGGGTCCTCCAGCTCTTCGACACGCTCGTAGAGCGCACCAGCGAGCACCAGCTCCGAAAAGACCCGCCTAGATAACTCGTCAGAATCCGTATCGAGCTGTTCCAGCGCACGGCAAATTCGAAGATGCTTGGCTTTCATGCGCGCCGAGCGTTCGTTCATTTCGTCCAAATGCTTTTGATAGGCCTGTCGATGACGCGTGACGGAACGAGTCAACGGTACATCGGCGTCGATCGACGACCACGCGGCGTTCATTGCCTTCTCGAGTTCAATCGTTTCACGTTGTGCGACAGTGAACCGAACGACGGCGTCGATGACGGAATGAATATGATCAGTGGCTGCGTAGATCAAAGCTCGATCTTGCGCACAGAACACCCTGACTGTCCGTACGCCTGCTCTAACCGTTTGGCCGGCGGCGACACGCATCCAAGTCTCCGCGTCGAGCTCGATGTTTTTGGGGTAATTGACGCCAAGCGGCAGACAGACGATGGTCAAGGCACCTGGAGTTATCGAAGTCATTGAAGCAACGATCCGCTCCGTTTCGAGCTCGGTCATCACGGCAATCAGATTGCGCGGCTGAGTGATGATAATCGAGCCAAGATCGGGCGGATTCTTCCCTTCTTCGAAGGTGATTGTCCAAGCCCGCGCCGATATGTCTTCACTTTTTTGCACGGGAATATCTAGCATGGCGTGCTCCTTGAACTATTCGGCGGCGATCGAAACGTCATCGGGTGAGCTGAGGCTTGGAAGTTCTTTTTGGACTTCAACGTGTTTGGGCTCATAGATGCAGTACATCAGGCTTTCCGCATCTTCGAACCAATGTCCGGGTCCGGCTCCAGCTGCTTCGGCGATCTTCCAGGCTTCGTTGAGAAGAACCGGATCCATGAGCGCGTGACCGAAGCCCGCTTCGCAAAGCTTCTCCGACCAGTCCCACCGAGAGCCCAGCGTCTCCACACTATTGAGAAGTTCGTGACGCTCGATCAAATCAATCGGCAAATCTGTTGCAACGGACCCAAGAACGAGACCATGCCGTGTTACGCGCCGAATTTCCTCAATCGCTTTCGAAATCCTGGTTTGTGGAAGGCGGCAAAGTCCACTCTCGATGACCGCGTCAAAGGACTGGTCTTTGAATGGCAAGTCGTCAAACTCACAATAGACATTAAGGTCGCCAACTTCCGATGACGTTGGTGCCATCGCGGATCTGTTGCACTCCACACCAATCGCGTCATAGCCAAGAGACCTCAGTGCGGCGACGGTTCGTCCCGACCCAGCACCGACGTGCAGTATCTTTGAATTTCTGTCTAAGCCCCATGTCATCCTCAGTATGTCGACGAGAATCGAAACGGGGCACAGCTGCGCCAACGTTTCCGCTATCGGTGCTGGTTCCCTATTGGATGCACCAAGCTCCGCGCGGCGGCGGATCAGAATTTCCGCCATGACGATATCGGTTGCGGCGTCCGCAGAATCAAAGGCACCGTTGAGCGTTGCGTCAAAAATATAGTCCCCAACCAAGACAAGTCCGGGAAGATTTTCGGGATCGGGGCGGTGACTATCGGTGTGCTGGCGGACCGGCAGCCCGCCGGGTATGGCGTTGACCGACGCCATCCAGCGATGGATACGTCGATCGATGATGAGGTCTTTTCCTTCGGCGAGTTCTGGCGGCAAGGCATCGAGGCACAGTCGTTCGATGCGGTCATCGGTCAAATTCGCAAGTGCCAGCGCGGCATTGCCGGCGATCAAAAAGGCTAAGGCTCCGCAGCCAGAAAAATCATTTCGAGCGCCTTCATCATAGACGCAGCTACCATCGAAGGCGTCGAGGTACCACCAGTCTGTGGGAAGATGCTCACGCCAGAACGGTCTCTTGAATAGCAGCGTGGCCCGAACATAGTGAGCGGGACGATCGTAATATGCGACGTGTCTAGCGATCGCCCGTTGCAGCGGCACGGATCGCCAATAGATCGTCGAAAGGGATGTGAGCGGCAGCGCCACAATGACGAGGTCGGCAGTTGCTAGCTCTTGAACGCCGTTGGCCTGTAGTTCGATTTTATATGTACCTTCGGGCAAAGGCTCAACCGCGACGACGTTGGAACCGAGGCGTATTTCCGCATCGAGTTCTTCGACCAGCGCGGTAACGATCTGCTCATTGCCGCCAACGACGGAGAAGATATCCATATAGCCGTCGATATCGACGACGACGTTTTTCAAAAAATTGAGCCCATTCGTCAGATGGGGAGGAGCGGCAACGTCGCTGTGAGCCGAAGCACGCACATACCTTCGCGCGGCGTCATCCTTGATCTCTGTGGCAAGAACATATTCGGCAGAGACGTTAGCCCAACAATGTTCGTTATCCATTCGCGCATTGGAAAGATAATAGTCTTCCGGGCTCATTAAATCGACGCAACGCTTCAGAAATGCATTCACTTCATCTTGGGTGCGTTCCCCAAACTCCCGCCCAAGATCGTCGGGGGTCGGGACGATCTTGCCATCAAGAACGCAAGGGCCGCCCTGAAGATATTTGACCTTTAGACCGAGATAATTGACGATTAGATCGCGCAGCGGATCGGGTCCGATGCGTGAGTAATCGTAGATCTCGGCAACGCCGGCTTCGTACGGCCCAATGCCGGAGAATTGTCCGGTGGAGATCTTGCCGCCCAGACGCTCGCTTGCTTCGTAAATTGTGATTTTGCAGCTGGAACCGGCCTTCTCTGCCAAGTGCCAAGCGGAAAATAATCCACCAGGACCACCGCCGATAATTGCTACACTGACTTCCTTCGGCATCGTGAGGACGCTCGCTCACTTAATCCCGTTACTTGGGCTGAATATTTCGTGTCGAAGCCTGAGCTTCTATTTTTATCGTTCAGATCTCATCTATTTTGCATCGAGAGCGCGAAGCTGATCCGGCTAAAATAATTTCGTTTTGCAATGTTGGCAGTCGGGACCGATGCGCTTCGACGAAAAGCAACGCCGACTGATATCGAGGGCTGATCATCCCCTTGGCAATGGATATCGTCAGTTCAAGCTAATCCCTACTTCATGGGCCTTATAAACTTTGGCGCGAAATTCCTCGGACTTCTAAAATTTGCTGTGTACGGACGAATTGCGATTTCGCTGTAGATTTGCCCGGCCTGTTGGCTTGTTTCCTGTGTTGTTCGTGCCCACATCATCGAGCGGATGCCCGGGGAAAAATCCAACGTAATCGCGACCCTGCTGTATTTATCTTCGCTTCGAGCATACGAGCGGCTCTCATCCTCGAATACTCAGGCCGATGCTAACTCATGGATTGCTTCGGCGTGGCATATCTCAAGTGAAATCATTTCGTCTTTCGATTTTTGATCCGAAACAATTCTCTGGAAGAAACTCGAAGCCGTTGTGTAAGAAATAATGAGAGTCAGCAGAAGGGGCCTTTCACCGGGAAATGCTGGCAAAGCGTTTGCGCGTAATTCCAATCGCGCGCGTCGAATCTCGAATGCTTCGGGATTAGGCTACGCGGCCTATACTGCGTGCGGATGCATCGGTGGCAGTCGGATTCTCAGAGGTGCTCTGTGATCCGCTTCTTCGCTACCGTCGCGCCGCTGTTGAGATCTGCGATCCTTCGGTCAATTCATTCCTGCAAGGTACTGTTTGCGCAGACGCGCGCGGCTGCCTCGATATCGCCAAGCGCAAGCGGTCGTCCGCGGCAGGGTGCAATTTAAGGCTAATCTCTCCTTCAATCGCGCGATAAAATTTGAAACGACACGCGCAATGGCAATAATTCGATCATCAATAGCGCGCGTTGCAAAACATACAGTCATTTTAACAAGAGACATTCGGCACGCTCTCTCTACACTGCACATAAGCGTGTTCGAGTTTCGGCGTGAGCGACGATGGCCGACGCAAAATCTGATGCTTGCAGGAAACTCGACCGCAACGCCTGTTTGGTTGATCTCGCCTTGCAGGGCGGCGGCTCGCACGGCGCTTTCACTTGGGGCGTTTTGGATCGCTTACTGGAAGAGCCTTGGCTGAAAATCGGCGGCATCTCGGGCACGTCGGCCGGTGCCATGAATGCCGCCGTTCTAATCGATGGTTACTCGAGCGGCGGTGCAGAAGGAGCGCGCGCCGCCCTGGATGCCTACTGGCGCAACGTATCTGAAGCGGCGCTGCTCAGCCCCTTTCAGCGCACGCCAATCGACGTCATGCTCGGGCGCTGGACGCTCGACGCCTCGCCGATGTTCATCGCGATGGATTTGATGTCGCGCGTGTTCTCGCCCTATGACCTCAATCCGGGCGGCGCCAATCCACTGCATGAGATTCTGACCCGAAACATCGATTTCGAACGGCTGGCACGCGCGCCCATCAAACTCTTCGTTACCGCAACTGACGTGCATACTGGCCGCGGTCGCGTGTTTCGCAATGCCGACATCACCCCTGAGGTCCTGCTCGCGTCGGCCTGTCTACCGACGCTGTTCCAGGCTGTCGAAATCGACGGAAAAAGCTATTGGGATGGCGGCTATTCCGGCAATCCCACGATCACACCTCTCGTTCGCGAATGCACATCCAAAGACACGATCCTCGTTCAGATCAATCCGATCGAGCGGAGCGAGATACCGCAGTCAGCGCGCGACATTCTCAATCGGCTCAACGAAGTTTCGTTCAACGCCGTCCTGATGAAGGAGCTGCGCATGATTGCAATGCTGCGGCAGGTCGCAGATCCGGGGAATAGTGAAGGCGCGTTATGGGCAGGCATGCGCATCCATCGCATTGCCAGCGATGGAATGGCCGCGCTCGGTTACTCCTCGAAGCTAAACGCCGAATGGGCATTCTTGTGCATGCTGCGCGACGAGGGACGCCGTTCGGCCGAATCCTTTCTCGAGAAGGACGGGGTGAACGTCGGCCGACATTCCTCATTCGATCTCGATGCTCTGCTTGAAGGGGTATGACGCGATGGGTCTTGCGGGTATCCTGATCGGCCTCGGATTTCTTGTCTGGTTTGCCTTCAGAGGATGGAGCGTTCTTCTCCTTGCTCCAGCAGGCGCCCTCATTGCAGCTGCGTTCGCGCGAGAGCCATTGCTCGCCCATTGGACGCAAACGTTCATGGGGAGCGCGGCGCAATTCCTTGCGCAGTTCTTTCCAATATTTCTGCTGGGCGCGCTTTTCGGCAAGTTGATGGAAGACAGTGGCTCCGTTTCTGCCATCGCCAACACCATGACCGAACGGCTTGGAAAAGAGCACGCGATTCTCGCCGTTGTGCTCGCAGGCGCCATGGTTACGTACGGTGGTGTCAGCCTCTTCGTGGCGTTCTTCGTATTGGCGCCAATGGCCGAGGCGTTGTTTCGTGCCGCGGCTATTCCTCTTCGGCTCATGCCAGCGGCGATCGTCCTCGGCACGTCCACTTTCACCATGTCGGCGTTGCCGGGCACGCCGGCTATTCAGAATGCAATCCCGATGCCGTTCTTCGGAACGACACCTTTTGCTGCCCCAGGACTTGGCATCATTGCTTCGGCTATCGTGCTTGGTTTCGGCCTGTGGTGGCTCAAACGAGCCGAAATCGCTGCACGCCATGCTGGCGAATGCGCTGACGTTTCTACCGCGGCCGCCGATAATGCAGTCGATAATGAACGGGTCCGCGAGCTCGCCACGACCGCGCGTGAATTCGATCCCGCAGAAATTCATCGCGGGCATCGCAGTGAGACTTCACCGTCCATTTTGGTAGCCGCATTACCGCTGATCGTGGTTGTCGGCGTCAACTTTCTGATGTCGATGTTCGTCCTGCCCCGACACGACGGAGCGTTCCTGGCGGAGCCCCGATGGGGAGCCACGTCTCTGTCGGCGGTGGGAGGCGTATGGTCCGTGGTGGTCGCGCTTTTTACCGCAATCGTAACGCTCGTCATCATCAACCGGCCACGTCTGCCCGCTCTTCGCGAGAGCATGGACGCCGGTGCGAATGCTTCGGTCTTGCCCGCCTTGAGCGTTGCGAGCCTCGTCGGTTTCGGCGCGGTCGTGGCGGCGTTACCTGCTTTTGCGATGGTACGAGACTGGGTGCTATCGATCGGTGGCGGTCCGCTTGTCTCACTCGCGGTCGCGACCAACATTCTCTCCGCTCTTACGGGTTCCGCGTCGGGCGGATTGACGATTGCACTCGATGCGCTCGGACCAACTTACATGGATCTTGCGGCACAACACGGAATTGATCCGGCTCTCTTGCACCGCGTCGCAGTGATCGGCGCCGGTACGCTCGATACCCTCCCCCACAACGGCGCCATCGTTTCTGTGCTCGCCGTCTGCGGAACGACGCATCGGGAAAGTTATTTTGATATCGTCATGGTTGCCATCATCGGTGCCTTTATCGCGTTGGCAACTGTTATCATCCTAGGCACGATGTTTGGATCATTCTGAAAAGCTATCGGAGACAAGCAATGCGCCCGATCGTCGATCCGCGCGAAGGCGATGTCGAGGACGACGCATCGAGCACTAAACGGCGCACGCTCATCTCGCTGGCCGGAAGCTTATTGGCAGAGATCAGCATTCCGAAGCTATTAGCTGCGCTGGTGATTCTCATTGTGCTCCCCGCTTTTCTGCTCGGTGCGGCGCCGCTTCTTGCCTCGATATGGATCAGCACGGTCTCGTCGAAGGCGGCAGCGATTTTTTCGGGCGTGGTGCCTGCCCTGCTGTTGGTCGTCCTGATCGGATTGGCCTGGCTCGGTGGAAGACCGCTGTTGCGGATGATGGAAGCGAACTTCTGGACGTTGAACGCGCTCGCAGTACAGCCGGCGTATGCACTCTCGCGCGAGGCGCTGCGTCAGTTCGCTGAGAGATTCCTGCCAAACGATGCGGATCAGCAATCACGCGACGCCTCGCGCGCGCTCAGCGCTGCCGTATCTGGCCTGTTGATTTGCGGTATTTCGCTTTTGATTGTCGTCATGGCTTGGCCAAGCACGCGCTGGATCGGCTCGCTCGCCGATCTTTCATCGCCAGCCACTCTCGTGCATTGGGCCCTGCATAATAGCGTCGTCATTGTTGCCGGCTACCTCGCCGTCGCCGGATTGACGTGGGGACTGGCGGATACCGTGATGCCGCAACCGCGCGATCTTCTGCGCATCGAACCAGTTCCAGCGTCCGGGAAAATCTGGCGAATAGCGCATCTTTCCGACATTCATGTCGTCGGAGAAAGATTCGGATTTCGGATCGAGGGTGGCCGTTCCGGTCCGAGAGGGAACGAACGCTTCAAGATAGCGCTGGCGAAGCTCGACTCAATTCATTCGAACAATCCACTCGATCTTGTCTTGATCAGCGGAGACATCACCGACGCGGGACGCTCATCGGAGTGGGCGGAGTTCCTCGATGCGCTTTCGCCTTATCCTCACCTCACGGATTTGATGATCATGCTTCCGGGCAATCATGATCTGAATGTCGTCGACAGAGCGAATCCGGCGCGCCTGGATTTGCCGACAAGCCCGAAGAGGCGTCTGCGCGAGATCCGTGCTCTTTCAACGATCGCCGGGCTGCAAGGCGAGCGCGTGCATGTGGTCGATGGTGCAACGGGCTTGCCTCGATCCACTTTGAATGCGTTTCTCGAACCCTATGCCGGACGCATTGCCGATTTCGCCGACCGGGGAACGATGCGCGGCGCATGGAACCTCGCGAACGTGTGGCCGCAGGCCTTTCCCATGGTGATGCTTCCGAAGACGGAAGATGGCCTCGGCGTCATACTTTTGGATTCGAACGCGCAAACGCATTTCTCATTCACCAATGCGCTCGGGCTCGTCACGTGGGAGCAGACAAAGGCCATCGAAACGCTGGCCCGGCGCTATCCGAAGGCAAAATGGATCATAGCGTTGCATCATCACGTGGTCGAATATCCGAGAGCCGCAAAGGCTCTTTCGGAACGCATCGGCACCGCACTCGTTAATGGAACATGGTTTGTGCGGCGGATGCAGAAGTTGGGCGGACGGGCAATACTCCTGCACGGGCATCGCCATATCGACTGGATCGGAAGTTGCGGTGATATTGTCATTGTCTCCGCTCCGTCGCCCGTGATGGATGTGACGGACGATCGAGATACGCATTTCTATATTCATAGCGCCGGCACCGGAGCGGACGGCAATTTCACGTTGTTCGAGCCGCAACGCGTCGTTCTTCGTGGCGGCACCGCTCCAAAGGGCAAAGACGGATCTATGGACGCGCGCTGCGATTCGGCTCAGGCGCGCCGAACAGGTCGGAGATCCAGCGCGTCGACGGATTCTCCCCACAAAATGTAAGAAGGGCGATCACGATCGGCACGCCGATGAAGGCTCCGGCCAGCCCCCAAAGGAAGGCCCAGAAGAAGACGGCGAACAAGACAATGAACGGCGAAATCGAAAGCGCGTTACCAACGAACCGTGGCTCCAGATAGCTGCCGACAATGAATTGAATGACATTGAGGCACGCGAATACGAAAACGGCCATCTGCCACGACTCGAACTGCGCGATTGCGAATATCGTCGGAAAGACGGTCGCGATGAACGGGCCGATGAATGGAATGAAATTCAGCGCGAAGGCGATGACGCCCCATTCGGGAGCGAGCGGTAGCCCGACAAGCCACGCGAAGCCCCATACCAACAAGCCGGTAATCGCGCTCATCAGCGTTCGCACCAGCATATAGCGCCTGAGTTTGTCGGCTGTTTTTGCGGTACCAGCCAGTACTACTTCGCCTAACTTGCCGTGCCGCCAGGTTCGAAGTCTGAGGCGGGCGTCGTCGACCTCGAGGAGGCCGAGCAGCACGTAGATCAAGACTATGATCAAGAAGCTGACTGCCGTGTTGAGGCGGACGGTCGCCTGCTGAGCCAGGCGCAACATCTGATCGGTGCCGAAAAAATTCGCCCATACGCCCGCAATCTCGATGCCATGTCCTTCCAGCCACGAGGTCACCTGACCATAAAGTGCCTGAAGGCGGCTGGCATCGCTCACGGCGAAACGTCCGACGCGTCCCGCCGCCCAGGCGACCAGAGATGCGAAGACGATCACGACGAGAATTGTCGCCATCATTGTCAGCGCAAGGGCCAGAAGCCGCGGGATGCTGGCCTGCAACCGGTCCTGCAGCGGCCACACCATGGCAATGATGAACAGAGCGAAGGCAAGCGGCGCAAACACCGATTGCGCCGCCGCAAGCGCCCAGACTGCCAGCACTGTCGTGCACACGCCCAGCATCGCGACAAGCGAACGACTGATCTGCGGAGGGTTCGAGGGCGGAGACATGATCACGGCGAAGTTTGATGCTGAGATTTCCAACGGTCAAGATCATCACTTTCTGCGCATGGTAAATCGCTGCGCTGCCAGGAGTTCGTGACGCCTGGGAAGGACTCGTGTTCATCTCTTGGGCGACGGACACTCGTGACCGATATGAACATTGAGCGCCTAGCCAAGAATTCTTCGTCTGAATGTCCTAGACGAGGAGCTGTGGTTGACCTCGGTACGGCCGTGAGTAAGCTTTCACGCATCAGACCCCAATAATACTTCACTTCATTTTGAGTACTTGAAGAATTCCAGTGCGTTGTTGTTGCCGTGCGCGAACGACCTGCGGTGCCCGCCTGTAACGTCCGACGCACGTACCGATTGCGAAAGGGGGATCCGACATATGAAATTCCTCGCGGAGAACGTCACGAAAGTTTTTCGTGCTCTCGAAGATGGCGGCGTGCCCGTTTGGATCGATGGGGGGTGGGCGATCGACGCGTTACTCAAGTCGGAGACCAGGGAACATACGGATCTGGATCTCATCGTTCCGATAGACTGCGTCGAACCCGCAGAAGTCATTCTCGGCCAGCTCGGCTTTCAAAGAGACGACCGCGAAACCGACATGCCGGTCCGGGTCGTCTTCAAGGATTCCGACGAGCACGAAATCGACATCCACCCCATGACATTCAATCCTGATGGCACGGCGATACATATCGACTGCGATACTTTGGGTCAGAAATACGTCTACATCTCCTCGCCAGCTGGCCTGTCCGGAGTGGGCACGATTGACGGCCGGGTTGTTCGCTGCACGACCGCAGCCGAGCAAATTCGTCAAAAGATCGAACGACGGTACTCGCCGTGGTCTCCCGAGCGACTTCGCTCGAATGGCGTTTCGGCCGACCTTGAGGATATCTTTGCGCTGCTCAAAGTGTACGGGACCGGCGAAGGCGGACTTCGGGAGACCGTGCCGTCACGGTCAACAAGCAACTCCGTTGTCAGCGCCGCCGAGCAGTTCTCGATGCGACGTCTTGATTCACTCAGCGCGAAGCATGCGGAACTCACGCTAAAATACGCCGAACTCAGCGCGCAGCATTCGCAACTCAACGCTCAACATACCGACCTTATAAATCAACATTCGGCTCTCCGTGCGCGGCTGAAATCGATGCGCCGAACGATCTCATGGCGGCTAACCGCACCGATGCGGCACGCCGCGGAATGGGTGGGAGTCGGCTGGTCCAAGCTCAGAACACATTGAGGCGAGCTGGCGAGATCGTCAGCTGAGGACCAAAGCGAGCGTCGCCGGACACGGAAAAAACTAGGACGAATGACCGTCGAAGCTCGCATCGTCGATCTTGACCAATCCCGCGCTCACGGCAAGCCAAACGAGATGCGCATCGTTCTGCGCTCCAATCTTGCCTTTGATCGCATAGTGATGGTTGCGGACCGTTTTCGTGCTGAGATTGAGCATCTCGGCGATGGCTTCGCTCGTCAGCCCTGATGCCAGTAGCCGGAGAATCTCGGTTTCGCGTGGGCCGAGCTGGTCGATCACGCGCTCTGGCCCCGCAAGGCGATCCGCTGCGATGGCGCGCGAAACGTCCTCGCTCAAGAAGCGGCCGCCAGCCGCAACGGCCTTTACGGCGCGCACCAGTTCCCCCGGCGCGCTGCTTTTCGTTACGTATCCGGATGCACCGGCTTCGAATGCCTTGAGCGCAAATGCGACGCCTAGGTGCATCGTGAAGACGAGGATCTTGGCGTCCTTATCCCACTGGCGGATGTGGCGCACGCCTTCTATGCCACTCGCACCCGGAAGGGCGAGATCCATGACGACGACGTTCGGCCGATGTTCCTTGTAGGCCCGGTAGGCCTCCTGTGCATCGCCGGCCTCTGCGCAAACGTGAAATTCCGCCTGCCGCTCGAGCAGGCGATGGTACCCTTCGCGAACAATCGGATGATCGTCCACGAGTAGAATCGTAACCGCGCTCATGCGGTCGCCTCGCCGAATGCCAGGTCGCCTCGCGATCCGAGAAGCGGGATGAGAGCGGCGACGCGCACGCCCTTCGCGGCCTTGCCGATAGACAGGCTACCGCCTAGCGCGGAAATGCGCTCGCGCATTCCGAGAATTCCGTGGCCGTGACCCAGGCCACGATTGATGTGGGTTGCATCGCCGCCGCCATCATCTTCCACGGTCAGGCTGATCGTATCGCGTTCCACACCAAGGTGCTCGACTTTGAGGCGCACTTCGGTCGGCGCCCCATGTTTCATCGCATTGGTCAGACATTCCTGCGCGACGCGATAAATGTCGATCGAGACCTGTTTCGGCAGGGCCGTCAGTTTGCCGATGACATTCAGGCGAACGACGGCGCGAGAAGCCTGCGTATTGTGATCCGAGACGAGTTGATGAAGGCTGGCTTCGAGCCCGATTTCGTCAATATTCTGCGAACGCAGGCGCACGAGCGCGCCGCGAAGGTTTTCCATCATGCGCTGCTGGGCCCGGGTGATCGCACGCGCATCGTCCACGAGATCCTCGCGGTCAGGCGGCGCTCCCGCTTCGATGCTCGCCGCGAGAGCCGCCGTTGCGGTCAGGCACTGGCCGAATTCGTCATGCAGATCGCGTGCGAGTGCGCGGCGTTCCTCTTCCTGCACCTGAAACAGCCGCGTCGTCAGCGCGTTGCGGGCTGCGTTGGTGCGTGCCAGCTCTTCCGAGAGATCGTTGACAGCACGGGCGATGAGATTGAACTCCGCAGTCCGGAATCGCGGAAGCCGCCATCCCAGATCGCCCTGCTCCAACTTCCTTAGGCCCTCTATGATTGTCCGTGCCGGGATCAGCGCATGGCCGATCATCAATGTCGCGAGAATGATTATTGCTGCCGCCATGGCGATTGCGACACCGACCACGATCGAGACCTGATGCCAAGAGAGTCGCAGCGCAGCGTCCGGCTGAGCGGCGGACAGGACGTACCCCGCGTCCTTGTCGCGGATGGTAAGATAGCGCTTTTGCTCGATCTGCGGACCTAAGATGAAATCATATGTTGCTGCGAACCAAGCGGGGGCGGGCTCGCCGAGCGCTTCGATCTGACTACAAAGCTGGCGAGAATCGATACCGGGAGGTTTAGCCGTCACACAAATTCCGGGCGAAACGATGCTTGCAGTCGCCAACGTTTCCCAGTCGGGCATCGGCAGCAGCGTCTCCCTGCTCACGCCGTTACGCCATACAAGTTTTTGCCAATAAAGGCCTGCGAGACGTTGGCTGACGCGGTCCGCCGTCGCCGCTGTCTGGGCGTCAATCGAGCGATGGGCATCGATCATAACCCAACCGATCGCGCCAGCCAGACATAACAGCACGACGGCCAAAAGACGTCCTACGAGGTGGAACATCAGATGCACGGCACGGCTCCATATTTCGCGACTTCCGATTTGGCACCGACGAGGGCGCCGTTGGCAAGACCCTAGCCCATCTTCGGGCATATTGCCCAACTCTTCGCGTGGCCGGTGCCCTTCTCGAAATGGCCGTGTTGTCCTCAATCTCGGCGAGAACAGGAACTTCAATCTGCGTGGGACATGTGAACTTGGAATATCGCAAGGAATTTCCGACGGAAGCGACGACATGGGTACGGCGCACGCCCCTGTTGTACTGGCTGATTTTCACCGGCGTGACTGCCTTCGCGGCGGTGCTGCTCTGGCATTTCGGCCTCATCCAGCAGATGGTCGTCAGCGATCGCACGCACATTTCGTCGTTGATCGCGCTTCTCTATATCGGTGCATCGCTGCATTGCCTGTGGCGGACCATCATCATTTCGCGGGAAGAGGATGCGGCACGGCTCGCGGGTGAACTCGTGGCCGCGGACAGCCGCTTTCTCGCCTTGGGCAAGGGCGGTCCGAGCGCCGCCGGAGAACTTCCCGATGGATTGATCACAGCGCACATCCGCAATCTGGCGACGAAGGCCAGCCTGCAGAGCGGCGCGCGCCTCGACCAGACGCTGCTGCTCAGGGGCTTGGCGGGGCAGCTCAGGGGCTCAAATCACTTCGGCTCTTTCGCGAGCGATACATTGATGAAGCTCGGCCTGCTCGGCACGATCGTCGGCTTCATCATGATGCTGGCGCCGATCGCCGGTCTCGATGCCGACAATCGTGGCGCGCTCAAGTCGTCCATGACGCTGATGAGCGACGGCATGGCGGTTGCCATGTACACGACGCTTGCCGGACTTGCCGGCTCGATCCTCATCAAAATTCAATACTACATGCTGGATGACGCGACGAGCCGGGTGTTCAACCTCGCTGTCGGCATGACCGAAGTCCATGTCATCTCGGCATTGGAACGGCAATCGGCGGCTAGCCAATGATCGACGAATTCGATTTCGTATCGCGCGACGAGCCCTTCGATCCCTTTGGCGTCATGCTGTTCAAGGCGCTTCAGGTCATCGCCTTTCTGTTCTTCATCACGCTGGTGATGGTGGCGCCCGACGCGAAGAGCGGCAAGGTCGATACCAAGGCGGAATTTCTCATCACCATATCGTGGCCGGACAACCATCCGGACGATATCGACCTCTTCGTGCAAGATCCGCTCGGCCATATTGCATTCTATCGCCGACGCGAGGCCGGGTTCCTGGTGCTCGACCGCGACGATCGCGGCGGCGCGAACGACTTCATCATGGTCGGAGACACGAAAGTCGCTTCGCCAATTCGCCAGGAAATCGTGAGCATTCGCGGCATCGTTGCGGGCGAATACACAGTCAACGTCTACCATTTCACGGCTGTCACCGGGAAACCCGTGCCGGTCGCGGTTAAGGTGGAGAGGCTCAATCCGACGGTGCAGGTCGTGCACTACGACACTGTCGAGCTCAACGGCAGCGGCGAAGAGAAGACGGCTGTCCGCTTCACGATGAACAAGGACGGCCAGGTCACCGGCGTCAACCGCGAGCAGAAGTCGTTGTTGCGGCAGCTCGCCTCTTTCAACGGCTCGGTGTGGACCGGAATGGGCATCGACAAGGGCGACGGCAAATGAGCCTCCAAAGCGAAATTCTCGGCCTTGCCATCGCTTATGCGGCACTCGGCGTCCTGCTGCTGATCGCGCTGACGCGGACCAATCTGCCTGTGAAGGCGAAGACCGGCGCGATCATCGCGACGAGCGTGCTCTATGTCTTCGTCTTCTTCAGATTGCATGGGCTGCTCGGGTGGTCTGCCTACGAAGCTTTGCCTCCGCGGTTTGAACTGCTGTGGGGGCGGGTCGTTGAGCGGAATTTCGTCAACAACGAAGCCGGCTCGATCCATCTTTGGGTTGAGGAGCTGGACGATAAAAATCGGCCGAGCCAGGTGCCGCGGGCATTCGTGCTGCCCTATTCCGCTGCCCTCGCGGAAAAGGTCGAAGCGGCCAAAAATCAAATCAACCAAGGTCACCATCAGTGGGGAAAGCCGAAGGATTTCGGCTTTGGAGGCGGAGAAGATCACCCCGGCGGCGCGACTGAAGTTCGCACTGGCGGCGGTGTCGGCGGAGATCCGTCGGGCGGCGGACTTCTCGATTCGAAGTTTCTCGGCGGTGGCGCACCTTCGATCGAATTCGCGCCGTTGCCACCGCCAATGCTGCCGCCAAAGGACGAACCCTGACACAAGGTTGCGGTGCGGGTATTCATGCCTGCCCGCTTCGCCGCGCAAATACGCACACTCAGCGACATTGCCCTTCACGCGACCGCGCCATCTGGCATAAGAGCGCCGAAACTCCACCCAGGCGCGGTTCCGGATGATTCGTCTCGACAGCATCAGCAAGCAAAATGGTCACCAGATCGTCTTCATCGAAGCGTCGGCCGTGCTCAATAGAGGTGAGAAGATCGGGCTCGTCGGCCCCAACGGCGCCGGCAAGACGACACTCTTTCGACTGATCACGGGACAGGAGCAGCCGGACGAGGGGCAAGTCTCCGTCGATCGCGGCATCACGATCGGTTATTTCAGCCAGGACGTGGGCGACATGCGCGGGCGCAGCGCCGTCGCCGAAGTGATGGACGGTGCCGGGCCAGTCAGCACTATCGCCGCCGAGCTCGTTGAACTCGAAGCGGCGATGGCCGACCCGGACCGAGCTGACGAGATGGAAGAGATCATTGAGCGCTACGGCGAAGTGCAGGGGCGCTTCGAGGAACTTGGCGGTTATGCGCTGGAGGGCCGCGCCCGCGAAGTGCTGGCTGGCCTGAGCTTCGACCAGGAAAAGATGGACGGTGATGTTGGGGCGCTGTCCGGCGGGTGGAAGATGCGCGTGGCTTTGGCCCGCATTCTGCTCATGCGCCCCGATGTGATGCTACTCGACGAGCCGAGCAACCATCTCGATCTCGAGAGCCTGATCTGGCTCGAGGACTTTCTCAAAGGCTACGAGGGCGCCTTGATGATGACCTCGCATGACCGCGAGTTCATGGATCGCATCGTCACCAAAATCATCGAGATCGACGCCGGGACGCTGACGACGTACACTGGCGACTACGAGTTCTACGTGCAGCAGCGCGCTCTCGCGGAGAAGCAGCAGCAAGCGCAATTCGATCGTCAGCAGGCCATGCTGGCGAAAGAAATGAAATTCATCGAACGGTTCAAAGCTCGCGCATCGCACGCCGCCCAAGTGCAAAGCCGGGTTAAAACACTCGAAAAGATCGAACGGGTCGAGCCGCCGAAGCGCCGCCAGAACATCGTGTTCGAATTTCCGCCAGCGCCGCGCTCCGGTGAGGACGTGGCGACGCTCAAGAACGTCCATAAGAGCTATGGTTCGCGGAGCATCTACGAGGGATTGAGCTTTCAGGTGCGGCGCCGAGAGCGTTGGTGCGTGATGGGCGTCAACGGCGCCGGCAAGTCGACGCTATTGAAGCTCATCGCCGGCTCGGCCAAACCCGACGAAGGCACGGTCGCAATCGGCGCGAGCGTGAAGATGGGCTATTTCGCCCAACACGCAATGGACCTTCTCGACGGCGAACAGACGGTATTTCAGTCGCTCGAGTACTCGTTTCCGCAAGCGGGCCAAGGTTCCTTACGCTCGCTCGCCGGTTGCTTCGGCTTTTCCGGCGACGACGTCGAGAAGAGATGCCGTGTGCTCTCAGGCGGCGAAAAGGCCCGGCTGGTCATGGCGAAGCTGCTGTTCGATCCGCCGAATTTCCTCGTTCTCGACGAGCCGACCAACCACCTCGACGTCATGACGAAGGAGATGCTGATCACCGCGCTTTCCCAATACGAGGGCGCGATGCTGTTCGTTTCGCACGATCGCCACTTTCTGGCAGCACTGTCGAACCGGGTTCTGGAGCTCACTCCCGACGGCATTCATCAGTACGGCGGGGGATACACTGAGTACGTCGAGCGCACGGGCTATGAGGCACCGGGCCTGCGCAGCTGACGCTGAAGCTCAGCTCATAGAATCGCGACTTTGCCTGATGCAGGCCTGAACTCGGCAGAAACGTCCGTACATTCCTCATTAACGACGACACTCAGGCCCTCGGGTTCACGGGTCTTTTTTCGCGTAGGCTCGCCGCTGGGCTCGCGTCGATTTCGATGAGGTGAACCATGTCTTATTCGAACAAGGACGAACAACGGCTGCTCAGCCACGAGGAATATGAAGCCGTCAATTCGGCCCATCATCCGGCGATCTATAGCCTCGACAAAGACGGCCTGCGCAATCTCGCATTGCGGCTCGAGGGCTATCGCGACAAGGCGCAGACATTCGCCCGTCAAAAGCGGCGCGAGGCCAAGGGAAAAGCCGACGCGCGGGGCAAGAGCTTTCCAGGCACGGCCGAGCAACCTGCACGGCGAAAGCAAGTTTTTGCCCAAGCGCTCAAACGCGTCAAAAAGGAGCGCGCCCGCATTTACAATCTGGAAGCACGGACCGCGAACGTGGAGGCCGCACACCGTGCGTTGGCACTCCACCGTGCTAGCCAATTCGTGCATCATCCGGAGGCGGGTCCCAATGCCAGTCCCGGGCAAAAGGCCAAAGGCAGTGCGCCGAAGCGCGTTCGCACGCCAGGCGCGAAAGTCGGTAGCATCCTGAAGGCGAACGCCAGAGCCCAGGCAAAACGCGATCAGCGGCCGAATTGACGCCTGTCAGATCACTGCTCCGGTGATCGGTGTAGATTCGCTGCGCGGTGGTTCCCGATAGTGGCCTCCCGCAAGTTTTTTTTTGCGCCTCGATGTAACCTTAGACTGGCCGGGCTCGAACTACGGAAAGCAGCGTGCGCGCCGGCCATGAGGTCCGGGTGGTCACGCTTCGGTCCCGGAGATCGTTCATGCTTCCCCCAATTCGCAATATCGCTTTCGCAATCGCTCTTGCCGTCGGCGTCGGTGCTTCAAGCGTAGCCTTTGCCGAGGATTCGATGAGCAAATCGGCGGATTCCATGCATAGTGACAGCATGGCAAAGAGCTCGGACTCGATGAAAAGCGATACTACGGGGTCCGGCGCCATGCGTAAGGACAGCATGGGCAAAGATGCCAAGGGTTCAGACTCCATGAAGACGGATAGCATGGGATCCGACGCCATGGCCAAGGCGCATGATACGATGGCTCCGGAAAAGAAGTAAGATTTCGGAAGTTCCAAGTTCCGCGCTTCAGGCTACCGTCTTTTCGTTCATGGGGTAAGCGCGGAACTTGCCTCGCCGCACTTTCGCGAAGTGGAAGCGCCAATGTCTATAGCTCGTGAGAATGCACAGTCAGTCGATGCGCCGGCGCTCGGACCGCTCATCTACCGGCAGAGCGTCGTGACGCGGATCACGCACTGGATGTGGGCGGTTTGCTTGTTCTTCCTGCTGTTGTCGGGTTTGCAAATTTTCAACGCGCATCCCGCTCTCTACATCGGCAACGAGAGCGGCTTTGGATACGACAATGCCGTGCTCAGCATGCGCGCGGTAGATACGCCGCAAGGGCCGCAGGGCCGGACGAATATCCTTGGACACGACTTCAACACGACGGGCGTCTTCGGTTTGAGCGGCCGTGCTGACAACTTGAAGGTGCGCGGTTTTCCATCGGCGCTTACTATCCCTTCCTATCGGGATCTCGGCACCGGGCGCGTCGTTCATTTCTTCTTTGCGTGGCTGCTCGTCATAACGCTCTTTGTTTGGCTGCTCGCGAGCTTTTTCAATGGTCATCTGCGCCGTGACCTTGCGCCGACGGGCAAGGACCTGCAGAATTTTCCAAGGGACGTCGCCGATCACGCGCGCTTCCGGTTTCATCACGGGCGCAGCTACAATGTCCTGCAAAAGCTTGCCTATTGCGGCGTGTTTTTCATTCTGTTTCCGCTCATCATCGCAACGGGATTGACGATGAGCCCCGGCTTCGACGCCGGATTTCCATGGCTGGTCGAGTTGTTCGGCGGACGGCAGAGCGCGCGGACGCTCCACTTCCTTGCGATGTTCCTGCTCGTCTCGTTTTTCGTCATCCATATTCTGATGGTCTTGGCCGCCGGGCCCCTCAACGAACTGCGCTCGATGATAACGGGATGGTATCGCGCCAGCCCCGGCACTCCGGAGATCGAAGGAGACAGGCAATGAGCCAGAGCAAGATCCTGCTCAGCCGACGCAACTTGTTATCCGCGGGCGCTGCCGGGGTATCATCACTCGTTCTCGCGGGTTGCGACACGTTCGATTTTCTGGGAGAGGGCGAAAGCAAGACGCGTTCCGTCCTCGAAAAAGCGAACGATCTTACCTATCGCGCTCAACGGCTGTTGATCCGCAACGGCGCGCTCGCGACGGAGTATTCCGAGTCGGAGATCCGTCAAGGGCAGCGCCCCAACGGATCGACGGATCCGCAAACGGCCGAATATCTGGCGCTGAAGGGCAATTCGTTCGCCGACTATCGGCTCTCGATAACCGGGCTCATTGAACGGCCGCGCAGCTATTCGCTCGCGGAGCTGCGCAACATGCCGTCGCGAACGCAGATCACGCGGCACGATTGCGTCGAAGGCTGGAGCTGCATTGCCAAATGGACCGGCACGCAACTTTCGCGCATCCTTGACGAAGCCGGCGTGAAGCCCAACGCGCGCTTCGTCGTGTTTCATTGCTACGACATTTACGACGAAAGCGATCCGGCAGCCTATTACGAGAGCTGCGATCTGATCGACGCTCGCCACCCGCAGACAATCTTGGCTTACGGGCTCAATGGCCAAAGCTTGCCCGTTGCCAACGGCGCGCCGATCCGCGTCCGCATCGAGCGGGCGCTCGGTTACAAGCAGCCCAAATACGTTCACACCATCGAACTGGCCGATAGCTTCAGCCGGTTCGGCCTTGGCAAGGGCGGATATTGGGAAGACCGCGGCTACGACTGGTATGCAGGGATTTGAGCGGATCCGCGCGGGGGTTCCAAGAGCTGCAATTGACGGCATCTATGCGCTCGCTGACGGGGCCGCCGCGGATGAGCTTGTGATCGTCTCCGATTTTACGGCTGGACCGGCATTGCGACGCGGTATCACTTCGTCGTTCTGCACAGCTACGATCGGTACACGACGAATATCACTCTGGAGGATTTCGCGGCCGAAGACAGCATCGTGGCGCACACATGGAGGGCCAGCCCCATTGACCCGGGAACATGGCGGGCCGGTTCGCCTCGTCGTGCCACATCTCTACTTCTGGAAAAGCGCGAAGTGGTTGAAGCGGATTGAGTTCACGCCCAAGGACGCGCCGGGGTACTGGGAGGTCAACGGCTATCACAACTGCGCCGATCCTTGGCTCGAACAGCGTTATTCCGACGATTGATGGGGCTGCTTTGGGCCAATCGCTCGATCGGTTAACATCCTCTAGATGATTGTATTTCTGGCACGATCGCCCGCGAATTGCGTGCCGCCTTGCAACGCAGCATCGGGCGCGTAACTTCTGCCATCGTTTCGGCGGAGCACACGCGCTAGTGTCTGACTCGATTACGGGCATTTCGAAGAGGGTGATTTGTTTCCCTACAGACGCATTCCCGGCAAGAGGCCGGGTCTTTTACCGATCCTAGCCGTCGCTCTTGCTCTCGCTGGCCCTGCAGCCGACGCAAAGGCGAAGGACGCTGCAGCCGGTTGTGATGCGGCGATCGGGATCTCCATGCTCGCCTCGCCCGTTGCACCGTGGAAGGGCGCGCCATTGCGCGTCGTCTTCTCGTCCGAGCAGCCGATCGCCGCAGAGCTTTCCCTTGTCGGTCCCGACGGCTCGGTCGCGATCGCGTCGCGTGAGCGTCACGGCGGGCCGCCCTATTTCTGGTTCGCGGAGATCGCAGCCCCCGCTTCTGGAACGTGGCATGCCAAGCTCACGCGTGAAGGCGGCGACGCGGACTGTACGACGATCACCAAGGACATCACCGTCGGGCGCGCGGCGTCGGCGCCGGTTCGCGCGACAAGCCAAAGTGTGTGGCCCGTGCGGGCTGCATGGAATCGCGCGACGGAGAACCTCTATTCGGCGTGGATCGAAAAACTATTCGATGCACCGATCGAGCAAGAACTCTCCTGGCCGGCGCTGCACGAGGTGCTCCGCGATAAATCGCGGAATTTTCTCTTCAACCATCTGGGACTCGGCGAAGACGATAAAAAATTAATTCTGCAGCCGGATTGCGCTGACCTTCCGTATTTCCTTCGCGCGTATTTCGCCTTCAAGGTGGGACTGCCATTCGGATATTCGAAGTGCTCCCGCGGCGGGGGCGGCAAGGCGCCGAGGTGTCCGCAGTGGTTCAACATTCAGCGCGAAGAGTCTTCCCAGACGGCAGCGAACCAGAAAGATGGGCAAGGCGGAGCCGGTTCCATTCTTGCTGTTTTTGGAGCAACTGGCGCTGAGAGTGCGCCGTCGAAAACATCGTCGCGGCCCCAGGGACTCGTGCCGGGTTTCGGATATTACCTGCGTACGACGGTTGCCAATGCCGTTCATTCCGGCTCCGGCCGAACCGCGGCGGCTGACGACAGTACCGATTATTATCCTGTTCCGCTCGAGGCCGAAACGCTCCGCCCCGGAACGATCTACGCCGACCCTTACGGGCATGTACTGGTGCTCGTGAAGCGGATCGCTCAGACGAATGACTCGGCCGGTGTGTTTTTGGCCGTCGATGGCCAGCCGGACGGAACGGTCGCGCGGAAGCGCTTTTGGCGCGGCAACTTTCTCTTTGCGCAAAACCCGTCACTTGGAAGTCCCGGCTTCAAGCGCTTCCGGCCTGTCGTGGCCGATGCGAACGGCGGTTTACGGCGGCTCGCCAACGCCGAGATTTCGAAAGATCCGCAGTACGACAACTTCTCGCTCGAACAATCGACACTCGGTGTCGAAGATTTTTACGATCGCATGGACGATGTGATGTCACCCGATGCGCTCGATCCCATGCGCGCGATGAAGGAGACCATCACAGCGCTCGAAGAACAGATCAAAACGCGCGTCACGTCCGTCGAAAACGGCCGGAAGTATCAAAATGGCGGCGGCGCGGAGGTTGCTATTCCGGCTGGCTCGGCGATCTTCGAGACGACTGGTGCGTGGGAAGACTATTCAACGCCCTCGCGGGACCTGCGCTTGCTGATTGCCATCGATGTCGTGCGTGGATTTCCGGATCGCGTCGCACGGCGCGCCGACCGGTATGCCATGCCCAAGGATAAAACGCCGGCGGAAGTCAAAGCCGAATTGGAAAGCACGCTTGCAGCGGAGCTCGCGGCGCGAAAGTTTTCTTATCCACGCAGCGATGGTTCCACATGGACACTGGCGATGAAGGACGTTGTCGACAGGGCTGCAGAACTCGAGATGGCCTACAACGTCAACGACTGCGTCGAACTTCGTTGGGGCGCGACGGAGAAGAGCGACGAGGCTGCAACGTGCAAGCGTCGCGCTCCTTCGGCACAACGTACGAGGATGGCGGAGTATCGCGCTTGGTTTCATGAACGCCGCCGCCCTGCGCGCGGCGAATAGTGGATGCCCTCAGCACGCGAAACGCGGGACCTGGAGGCGTTGCTTGCAAGAGCCGCTATTATGGAAATGACCCCGGCGGTTCAACGGCAATATTGCCGTGTCGACGGGGTCAAGTTCGAAGATTAATAAAATTAATACGTAAGAAAAAAATTATTGATGCAATATACAATGGGCAGTGTACCGCCTATTCGCAGTTTTTAATAGGGGGCCAAATCAGCCCAGAGTCATCCGAGACGAAAGTCATAGATAGAGAAAAACCGGAATCCTCTTCAAAGGTCCTGCGAAGACTGCGGATGATGTCATGGGAAAGGCAGCGCAAAAATGCGCTACGGATTAGTTTTCGTTTGCGTTCATATTCGGCGAATAGAATTACACCGGAATCCAAAAAAAAATTAGTCTATAACCATTGCTGATCCGCCAAAGGGCGTCCCCCAACGGCGACCGGCAATAAGCTCCGGACATGAATTTCAGTTGATGCAATTTGCTCAGGCGCGCGCAAGGTCGCGATCGGGCGCAGTTGGATTACGCCGTCGCCAACCGAACATCAGGCTGTAAAGCGAATTTGCTACTCTCTGCGAGCAGCCACTTTTTGATCCGCACGATGATTGCGGTTTGTAACGAAAACGACTAGGCCAGTGCCGATAGCGCCAAGTACAAGAAGTGCCTCGACTGCGAAAATCATCGTGTAGGCCGACTCGGGCATTGGGTGTCCCCCTTTATTTTTATGGCGGGGATGAAACGCCGATCGCTCCGAAAAAGCCAATCATCTCTATCAAAAACACCAAAAATTTTTCAGTTTGCGCCGCATCGCACAAACCCGATGCAAATGTGCTCAAACGTGCGGGATGCCGTTTTAGGTAAGGATACCATCTGCTTGTGGTCACGACGAGCCACGAGAAATGCACAGTCCAGATGAACAGCTATTCCGCGACGCAACAGGCGGAGGCCGTGCTTTATGCCCGCGGTGCCGAAAGAGATTGATGCGCCGCCAGGAACTGATGAACCTCGTTTTGAGTCGGCAAAGCGGCGCGAGCGCCTAGTCCGCGACAGCTCATGGCGGCGACTACGGAAGCGATGCGCGCGCATTCCGCATCCTTCAACCCTTCTGCGATCGCCCACGCAAAAGCACCGTGAAACGCATCGCCGGCTCCGGTCGTGTCGACGACGGCAACGGGGAATGCGGGCTCAAGACCTAGCTCTTCCTCGCGGCTCATCCAGAGATATCCTTGCGCACCGCGCGTTACGCCGGCATGGCGAACTCCTGAATGGACGAGTGCCGCCAGACGCTCCTCGTCACTTCCGCCTTTGACGAACTGCCTGAAGGCAGGTGCCGAAAAGATCGCGTAATCGGTTAGCGCGAGAACCTTCGAAAGGAGCTGCCCGCTATTCAAATCGATATCGAGCACGGTCGGAATGGCACGCGCGCGAGCCGCGCCAAATGCGGCGACTGTGCCTTCAAGCCATGTCAGGTCGCTCGAGACGGCTTTCGCATATTGGATATCGGCGATCGGAAGCCAATCGGCGGACAGGGGAAATTCGTGATCGTCCTCGCTAATGACGAGCCGTTCGCCGTTGCGATCGACGATAACCGCGGCCGTCGCTGATGAAACGCCGGCGCAGGAGCGGACATGAGTCGTGCCGACGCCCACTGCAGCCAATTGCTGGCGAATTATTGCGCCTGACGGGTCATCGCCGATGCGCGCCCAGAGCGAGACGTCGCCTCCGAGGCGCGCGATGGCGGCTGCGGCGTTCGCTGCCATGCCGCCGCCGCTCGCAATGTGGTCGAGGGCGCGGATTTTTGTGGGAGACGACGGAAAAGCCTCGATCCGATAAACATAATCGAGTGCGGCATGGCCAACCGCAATGATGTGTTTTCCCGGCATGATGCGTGTCGCGACAAAAGCTGATTTCAAGGGAGCGTGCGATGCTCATCGGTCCTGCCGGCAAGCGAGCTTTTCGTTCCCGTAAGGACATTCAATCGCGCGTGCAGCTGGTCGATCTCGTTCAGCAGTTCGAAAACCAGGGCAATGCCTGCGGGGTTCACTCCAAGGTCGCGTTCAAATCGCTTTGCTTTTGCGATGCGGACGATGCTCAGGCCTGAGAACTTCCATTCTGATGGATTTCTTCCCTGGGGCTCGACGATGCCTTGCGCTACAAGCTCCGCGATCCATGCCACTTCGACTTGGCAATTCTGGCTCAGTTCTTCGAGTGAATAGACTGCTGCCGGACCGATCATTTCAACGGGCATGGGCTCACGCTCTCCATTTGCCATGTCTCAAACTCCAAGCCTCAGATTCCGAGGCCGGCGCGCGGATCGAACGCCAGCTCCTTCGCCATTTCCTCATAAACCTGCCGAGCCTTTTCGTTGTTCGCCGGCGGCCAGACAATCTTGAGAACCGCGTAGAGGTCGCCGGGTGGCGCCGCCGGAATTCCGCGTCCCTTCACGCGCAATTCGCGGCCATGTGCGGAACCGGGAGGAACTTTGAGCATGATGGCTCCCGCGGGGGTCGGCATCTTCACGCTTGCGCCCAACGCGGCCTCCCAAGGGGCAATCGGAAGATCGAAGTAAAGATCTTTGCCGACAACGCGGTAAGGGGAATCGGGTTTGAAGCGAATTTCGAGGTAGAGATCGCCAGCCGGTCCGCCGCCGATACCGGGCGAACCCTGCCCCTTCAGGCGGATGCTTTGGCCCTCGGTTACGCCTTTCGGAATCTGCACCGTCAGGCTTTTGTCGCGCACCAGGACGTGGCCCCCATCGTCGACCTCGGGCACGCGAAGGGTAATGGTGCGCGTTGCGCCATCCAACGCGTCTTGCAAATCGACGATGATCTTGGCGTGATGATCTTCGCCGCGCATGCGGAACGTCGTTTGCGTGCGGCCGGGCCGCTGGGCGCGAGCGGCTCCGAAAATCGCCTCGAAAAAGTCGCTGAACTCACCCTCGGCGGGCCGGCCGGAGAATTCGAATCCGGCGTCCCAGTTCGGCGGCGGCCGGAAGTCCTGTCCTGCCTGGTAATCCTTGCCGAGCTGATCGTAAGCTGCACGCTTTTCGGGATTGCTCAGGACGTCATTGGCTTCGCCGATTTCTTTGAATTTCGCCTCGGCGCCAGCCTCTTTGTTGATGTCGGGATGATAGGTCCGGGCGAGCTTGCGGTACGCACGTTTGATGTCATCCTCGGTGGCGTTCCGCTCGACGCCCAGGATTTTGTAGTAGTCCTTGAATTCCATTGGGGCTCACATCATCGGATGAGGTTCAGCGCGTCAGTGATAATTTCTCGGTGATCGAAGGCGATTTCAACGCCATCGAAATCTTTTATCCAGTCGAAAGCTTCCGCATCGTCACCCGCTTTCGGCTCCCCTCGCACATCACTCGTCAGGAACGCGACCGAGCAGACGTGGCCGCGCGGATCACGATCGGGGCGCGAGTAGACGCCGACGAGAGCAAGGTTCATCGCATCGAGGCCCGTTTCTTCCTTGAGTTCACGCCGCGCGGCATCCTCGACGGCTTCGCCAATTTCGACAAATCCACCGGGAAGCGCCAGATAACCCTTGTAGGGCGGATTTTTTCGCCGGACCATCAGCACGCCGCGGTCCGGGTCGACGACAACGCAATCGGCGGTGAGGGCAGGCGTTCGAGGAAGCGGCATGGCCATTCTATTTACGTCGAAAGCGATAACGTGAAAACTGCGACGAGCGCCGGCGTATTGTTGTATCGCGACCGGAACGGGCTTGAAGTCCTGCTCGGGCACCCCGGGGGACCATACTGGCGCAAAAAAGATGAAGGTTCCTGGACCGTGCCCAAAGGCGAAGTCCGGAACGGAGAAGACTTATATAAAGCTGCCTTGCGCGAATTCGCCGAGGAGACAGGGTTTCATCCGAAGGGCGCGGCGACGCCCCTCGGGTCGGTGCGGCAAGCCGGAGGAAAAAGCGTTCACGTTTGGGCGATAGGGGCCGATTGGAATCCCGAGACGCTCGTTAGCAATCCATTCAGCATAGAATGGCCGCCGCGCTCCGGCCGAATGCAAAATTTTCCCGAGATTGATCGCGCCGCGTGGTTCGATCTCGCTACAGCCCGCGCAAAAATCCTGAAAAGCCAGGGCGAATTTTTGAACCGGCTCGACCTATTGTGGCGGTCCGAATGAGGGTCGCCGCACCGATTTCGATCCAATAAGGAGCACCGCTAACCGCATTTTAAGCAACTCTGCATCGGACCAGCGAAAGCTTTGAAGATCTTAGGGAATATCGCCGATATCGAACATATGCGCGCCGATCGACTCGAAGATTGGGATGGCCGGACAAGCGCGAAAAATTAACGGAATCGAGTGGCGTCATGGTTGAATGCAATTCCAAGATCGAGCTTTCCGCGGCCTATTCCGAGCGGCTTTCGGATGACGAAATCGCCGACATGATGGCGGAGGCTGCCCGGGTCGACGCAATGTTTCAGTCCGGAGAAATTTCGACGACGTATCTCGTCGCTCTTGCAGCCGCTGCCGATGCCTCCAGAGCGTGGCAGCCGGAAGTCTCCGAAGCCTCTGCGGCGTAACAGAAGCAACTTCTTGCTGATCACAAATTTAGAGGGCGGACGTTGCATCGTCCGCCCTATTTCGTGCCATTGATTTCGGAATCGGCGCGCCGAACCTCACTTCACGCTATACTCTGGGGCATATTCCGGGATGGGCGGCGCCGACCCCGCGTTAAAGAGATAGGTCAGGCCGATACGGGTTACCCAGAAGCTGTCATCCCAGGTTACGTGCACATTGCAGGGTCCGCCGCCGCAGGAATCGAATGAAAAGGTTTGGCCGTCACGCCCCAGATCGACGAACAGTGCGTCGGCGCGGAATGCCCAGTTGTCCCTCAGAAACATTTCGAAGCCGCCGCCGACTGTCCAGCCCAATTTCGTATCGCTATTCGACTGTCCAAACGGTCCGCCCGGCGCAAATGGATCGCTGAATTCGTGCCTGACAGTGGAATATGCGAGGCCGCCGGTGGCGAATAACAAGATGTTGTCATCCGCCACTACGCCCACTCTGCCGCGAAGCGAGCTGAACCAGTTCATCGATGAGCTGAAGGCTTCACCGCAGCCCTGGCATCCAGGCCGGGCTTCAGCGCCGAAATAGCTGAATTCCGATTCAACGCCGATGAGCGCATCACCGCATTGGTAGTTGTAGCCACTGTACTGACCGATGGTGAAGCCTCCATCATTGGCGCTGATGGAACCCGCATCGCCCGTCGCATTCGTTCTCATGCTGCCGCCGCCGAGTTCTCCGCCAACGTAGAGACCGGAATAAATTCCGCCGCATGGCGTTCCGGGCGGCCCACCCCAAGGAAGATCCAGCCCATCGGCATGTGCCGCCGAAGCTCCGAGAAGGCACAAGAGTAGCGCTGTCAACAGCTGAGCTATTTTCATAATATAAGAACCCGTCTGAAAACTGATTTGAGAAATCTGAAATTCGCAGTCTGAAAAATCGGAAGCTTGGAAATTTGAAAACTGAGAACATCGAGGTTAGAAAAACGAGAATTGCAATGAATGCTTGGCTTCACCCATAGGGGATGTGATTCGCAACAAGACGTCGAGCGCGGCGCAGCCGGTTGGCTCTCATTACGGCGCGGCGTTGCCTAACCTCCACGCTCACCAATGCTTCGAAAGCCCCTGCCCCGCGCGGCACTTTCTGCAAATCGTCCGCATACGCATTTAATTTAAAATGATGCAGCGCCGCTTTACGCATACTCCACGCGACGGCGTTACAATCAAAAATGTTTTAGAGCCTCTTTATACTCTGGATTTATTTTACAGTGCTGAAGGGCGTATTAGCGCAGATCGTGCCGGATCCGGCGGCGATCGTCGAGCGAGACAAGGGCGTCGCATTCCTTTCTGCCACGCGTTCGATTTATCATCTCAATGATCTTTTCTATTTGTGTGTGAATATCCCCCGGCATTCGAGCCGCGCGTTCGTGCATTGTGCGT
Source organism: Pseudomonadota bacterium (assembly GCA_018242295.1). GTDB lineage: Bacteria > Pseudomonadota > Alphaproteobacteria > Rhizobiales > Hyphomicrobiaceae > Hyphomicrobium_B. Next base: position 11,685 of record JAFECE010000009.1, on the reverse strand, counting down.
TCAGCAGCGATTTTGCAAGCCAAGCGATTACGCCTTATCCCATTCCGCCTGCGCAACTGGCCAATCTGGAAATCACGAAACTCGCGCAGCTACGGAAAGGCTATAGCAGCAGCGAAGCTTCAGAGTCGGCGATCGAGCTGACGGCCCGCGGCCGCGAGATCGCGATTTTAGGATACACACGCAGCTTGCCTCTGGCGGGCGACACGGATGCGGAAGGTGCGCCCTCCTGTGCCGAGCTCAAAACACTCGGTGACTATTTCCATAGCCATATGCTGCGCCGAAATGGCATCGATACATCCGATGCGCTCGTAATATCGGCGAGAGAACTGGACTGCTTGCGATGGGTGGCAGCCGGCAAGTCGGCGTGGGAGGCAAGCGTAATCCTCGGGATCAGCGAACGCACGGTACGGTTCCACCTGAATTCCGCACGAGAAAAGCTGAACTGCACGACGACGACGCAGGCGGTTGCGAAGGTCGTTGCTCAACAACTCATCGCGATATGATGGCTTTTCTGCTTTGCGTTCCCAATCGGCAGCACGTTTGCCACCGCAATTCCGGGCGGCAGTGACGGCGAAAGCGGGATTGCGGCAACTGCGGCAAGGTTCTCAAACGCTGCGCGAACGCGAGCATATGCCGTCCATGCGTGCATCGCAGACTCCCATCCCCCGATCACGCCTTCAAATGAGCGAAGCGCGCGGCCGGCAATGATGGCGGCTGCGATCATCATTCCGACGGTCAGCGTGCCGGCGATCACGAGATGCGCGCTCCACCCAAGGATCGCGGCCGCCGTCAGCGCCTGCGCAACGCAGGACGCCCGCGCGCGTTTCACTACAGCGGTCCCCGATACGAGCGCTGCGATCAACACGATCGCACCGAGACCCGGATTTATGAGGATGATCCAGGCGAGAAAAAGCGGCAGCATCGGCGCATCAGTGAGATGCAGCATTGCCGGGCTTCCGAGGAAAACGCGCACTTTGTGTAGGTCGCGCAGGGTATCCACATAGCCACGTTCCTGCGTCGGCCCAGAGGTCATCATGGCAGAGAGTAGCGCGTTGCCGAGGAGCATTTCCATCGAGACCGCCAGGCCGTTCAAAATCATCCTTCGACGAAGGTCGAGCATCAACATCGCAGCGATCAAGATTAGCGTCAGAAGCGGTACTGACAGAAGCGGCGCGAGCCCTCTATCCCGCAAAACCAAATCGGAATTTTGAAGGAGAGCGACCGGTGCGATCAGCACCGCGAGATTGGCCAAAATCGAAACCATCGCAACGCGGATGAGCGTCCGCTTTGCCATCTGCCGCCAACGCGCCAGCGTTTCGATGGCGCGCTCGGCGTGTAGCGATGATGTTCCACGGGGCTGCTTTGGCGCGAACGATTGCTCGAACTCGCGCTGAATGTTCAACAGCCGCCGTAAGGCCGGATGCGGAAAAATGGTTCCGCTTGCGTCATAATCACTTGTCAGTGAGGCCCTTTGCTCAGCCGCTGGCATGGCCGCCCTCGAACAGGTCGAGCGTGCTGGTCAAATGATCGAGATCGTTGTTCGATGCCGTCAAATGATGTGCGGGAAACGGTTGCGGGGCGGCTCCAGTCTCTTGCCGAAAAATCGATCTTACGCGGTAGCGGCCGCGCGTCATCCGCTGGCTGATGATATTCCGTCTCAGGCGATAGGCGAGATGACGATGGAGGCTGCGGCCAACCTTCCGGTATTGCGACGTAGTCTGATCGTTCATCCACCTCTCCTATCGATGCAAGGCGACGTTGCTGGCAAGCTTTGCTGGGCGCGAACAATGCCGGAGAAGCATCGTTCAAGAACCTGATCGGAACGACAGTGGCGCTTTGAGAATTCTGCTCAAATTGAAAATAGAATGTTCGCGGGCCGCGATTGCGCGACTTCTACGCACGCACCGGATGCAAATTTTCCGGCGGCACTGGCGGCCTGATTTGCACAGAGAGAATTGCGAGAGCTTCTCGCGTGCGGGCGCCTCGGTCTGGGAGAGAAACGAGACGCCCGCTATCTGGCCAACGCGCGGACGGAGGCTTCGCTGGCTCGCACAAAGTCTCATATAGGCGCGGCCAATCAACTGTCGAAACCGTCAGGGGCATTTGCTTGAAAAGCCCATAGCGCGCGCGCGATTTGTAGGATCAATTGGCAAGAGGTTTCGACTGCCCCGTTTCGCCAACCCTTTTGCCCGGAAAGATCGATCGATGAAAGCCATGGTCTTCCACGCCGTCGGACGGCCACTGGAGCTCGAAGAGCGGCCTGATCCTATACCCGAGAGTGGCCAGATACGCATTCGTGTCGAGGCTTGCGCCGTCTGCCGGACGGATCTTCACATCATCGACGGCGAATTGCCGTTTCCAAAGCTGCCGATCATTCTTGGTCATCAGATCATCGGCATCGTGGACGCGGTTGGCCGTGGCACGACGGATCATCGTGTTGGTGATCGCGTCGGCGTGCCTTGGCTCGGACACGTCTGCGGACACTGTCCCTATTGCGCCAGCGGACGAGAGAACCTCTGCGACGTCCCGCTCTTCACGGGCTACACGCGTGACGGCGGTTTCGCGACACACACCATTGCGGATGCTGATTTCGCGTTTCCGATGGCCAATTTTGACGATCCCGTCGCAGCGGCGCCTTTGATGTGCGCGGGCCTCATCGGCTGGCGATCATTGCGGCTCGCCGGTGAGGGCGAGCGGATCGGCATCTATGGCTTCGGGGCGGCGGCGCACATCATCACGCAAGTGTGCCGGTGGCAGGGCCGCGAGGTCTATGCGTTCACCCGATCCGGCGACGAAGCCGCGCAGCGGTTCGCCCTCGCTCTCGGCGCACGCTGGAGCGGCACATCCGACGCGACGCCGCCGGACCCTCTCGACGCCGCCATCATCTTCGCGCCAGTCGGATCGCTGGTGCCCGCGGCGCTCAAGGCCGTTCGGAAGGGCGGCCGCGTCGTCTGCGGAGGTATCCACATGAGCGACATTCCCTCGTTCCCCTACTACATACTCTGGGAAGAGCGGGAAATCCTCTCGGTCGCCAACTTGACCCGGCAGGACGGCAGGGAGTTTGTCGCCATTGCTCCGAAGGCCGGGGTGAAGACAACGACGACAATCTATCCGTTGACGGCCGCGAACGAGGCGTTGGCGGATCTCAGGGCGGGACGCTTTTCCGGGGCGGCGGTGCTTGTTCCTTAAGCCGCCGCGCCGCTCCATCGACTGCGCATCTCAGAGACAACCAGAGATGCTCGACGCGTTACGCCCGGGTGTCGATGTTTCGCGCCTGCAGCGCCATTGCGCTCAACGCGCAGCCGCCGAAGATCAAGTTGATGCCGACCAAGAGGCCGATTGCCCAGCCCGCTGAGGATGGCAGACCGAAGAAGATCAAGCCCGCCAGCACCAAGTCGACAATTCCGCTGAACAGCATGGCCCACCAGCTTCCCGGCAATTCGGCGCGATGCTCCAACGCGAACAAGATCGATGCGATGCCTTCGAGAATGAAGAAGGCAATGAGAACAAGCGTAAGCGATATCACGCCGGATATCGGCCAGAAGAGAAGCACCAGGCCCGCTGCGATCCCGATCAACGCCGAGAAGAGCGACCACCAGAAGCCCGGCATCGGACGTATCGAAAAGGTTGTAAAAAGACCGGCTATGCCGCTGAACAGCAGGAGCCAGCCAATGAAGAGCTCGACAGTCAGCGTCGCGATTTGAGGAATGAGGATTGCGGCGATGCCAAGAATGATCAGCACAATGCCTTCGAACAGATAGAGCTTCCAATGGGCCTGAAGCGACGACGCAAGTTCCATTCTGAAGCTGCGGACACCCGATTGATCGAACGTCATTTGTCTAACTCCCGTGGGTTGGAGTGAGAAATCATACCACGGACATTACGACAAAACCCAACGTCCTGCCGTAAGAGCCGACACGTCGTGAATAACTTATGACCGGCGCTTGGAAATTCCGTTGCCTCAGCCGCGACCGGCGTGCCCGCGAGTCAAAGTCACCGATGGGATCTAGCGAGTTGCGCTTGCAAGCTTCACTGTTGGCCGCGAGGACGCGGAAAGGGTGCCTCTATCGGCTTTGTATTCGACGCCTCGCCCGTGCTCTGGCGTGGCCGATGCGCGGCTTGGCACATCATTCGTCTCGGCGGGGCGACGCGATCTGCTTCTGAGCAGAGCGCGAGACTTCGAAGTTGTCGCGCATTCATTCCGCTAAAACGGCAATGCGCATTTTTGCGCGCGTATGCATGACGAATACCTGTTTTAACGAAATCATCCGCCACGATTTCGCCGCAACCTATTCACGTTGGCTTCATACGGTCGCCTTTATCCCTCAGCGTCGACGGGATAGCTTCGGCGCCGTCGGATGCGGCAATTGCCGGAATTCCAACTAAGAAGAACGTCGAAGCTAAATCGATACGCAGCGTCATACGGGGACGCGGCAATAATTCGAGGGAACAGCATGACATTTACCCGAAATGCGATCTTGGCGGCCGCTTCGCTGCTGGCAGTATTTGCCGCCGCGCCGACGCTCGTTCGCGCCGACGATCAGCGGCAGCCGCCGGCTGGCGACAATAACGGCAAGGACGACAATTCGAAGCGCCACGGGAAGGATGATCGCGGCGGCAATGATCGCCGGCAGCAGCCTGGACAGCCGGGCGGCGGACAGGAACAGAATCGGCCAGATCGATCATGGCAGAAGCAGCAGGGCCAGCAGCAGGATCAGCAGCGCCCGCAGCGAGAAAGACCTTCAAGAGATTTCGGTGGCGGCAACCAGCCTCAGGGCAACCCGAACGCGTTCGGCAATCCGCAGCAGAAAAATCAGCAGCAGCAGGATCAGCAACGGCCGCAGCGAGAAAGACCTTCAAGAGATTTCGGTGGCGGCAACCAACCTCAGGGCAACCCGAACGCGTTCGGCAATCCGCAGCAGAAAAATCAGCAGATAAAGCCGCCGGTTGTGAACAACCCGGTGAAGGTTCCGCCTCCGCAACAGCAGCAGGCTGAGCCGCAGCCACAACAGCAGCCGTTCAACGGCAAGCCGAAAAACTTCAACGAACAGTTTGGCGGCCCGGGCAACGACCGGAACCAGCCAGACAAATTGAAACAATTTGGCGGACGCGACCGCGATCAGGCGCCAAACCAGGGATCCAACCAGCCGCCCAAACGTCCTGTCATCGACAATCCCGGCGGCGGGATCCGTCCACTACCGCCGGAGCAGACGAACAACTTCGGCGAGCCGAACAGGCCGCTTTCACCAGAAGACGCCAAGCGCAGATTCGAAAATATGCGCGAACAGCGGAAAGAAGTGAAAATCGACGGCGGCAAGGGTGTCGTCATCGAGGAGCCAGGCAAGCGCCGGATTTTCAAAGAGAACAACCAGGTCGTCATCCAGCACGACGAGAACGAGCGTCTGCGGCGTGTGGACCCGGGTGCACGATTTGAAAAAGGCCAGGGCGGCACGAGCGTTTCCATCATCGATCGGCCGGGCGGTTACAAGGTTTATTCGGAAACCGACGCGAACGGACAACTTCTCCGCCGCTACCGGCGCGGGCCGGACGGGCGCGATGTGATCATCATCGACAATCGCCGCCGCAGGGATAATGGCATCGGCAGAGGCATCGCGACAGGCATCGGCATCGGTATCGGCGTCGCTGCCGGTGCGGCGATCCTGAATTCGGTTCTCGACGTACCGCCGCCACGCGTTCGAATTCCGCGCGACGAGTACATCGTCGACTACGGGCGCGCGAGCGACGACGACGTCTACGAGGCACTCAACGCTCCGCCGGTTGATGACTTCGACGATCACTATACGCTCGATGAAATCCGGGCGACGGTCGGTCTTCGCGACCGCATGCGCCGTGTCGATCTCGACGATATCACTTTCGAGTTCGGTTCGTGGGATGTCGATCCGAGCCAGTATCGAAAGCTCGAGCGCCTCGCGCGCGGGATGAACCGCATCATCGACCGCAACCCCAACGAGGTCTTCATGATCGAAGGCTACACAGATGCTGTCGGTTCAGTGGAAGACAACCTCTCGCTGTCGGACCGGCGCGCGGAGTCCGTTGCCGCCGTGTTGAGCGAGCAGTTCCGGGTGCCGTTCGAAAACATGACGACCCAGGGCTACGGCAAACAGTATCTGAAAGTACCGACGTCAGCCCCGGAACGGCTGAACCGCCGCGTTGCCGTTCGCCGCATCACGCCGCTTCTCGCGCGTGATGGCGGACCTCCGCCGCCGCCACCGGGTGGAGACCGGCCATATGGCGATGATCGGCAGGATGGGTACGGTTCTTACGATGGTCCCCCGCCGCGCGATCCGCGGTACTGAGATCGTGAGGGACGGCCGTGCTTCGCCGCATCGTGCTGATAGGAGCGACAGGCTTCTTCGGGCAACGGCTGGCACGGCGTCTTGCGACGATCAAGGGCGTCGAACTCACGCTCACATCACGTAGCGAAGAGCGCGCCAAGGCTCTCACACAGAAATTGGAAGGGGGTGCGCGTTGCACCCCCTTTGCTTTTGACAGGGACGATCCGTCGAGCATGGCGCGGCTGCGGTTGCTATCGCCATGGCTCGTCATCGACGCCTCGGGCCCATTTCAATCCGCCAACTTCAATCTTGCGCGCGCGGCGATAGGTTTGGGCGCACACTGGATCGATCTTGCCGATGCGCGCGATTACCTCCTGAACTTCGGAACAGCGCTCGACGCCGTTGCCCGCGCCAGGGGCGTCGCCGTTCGTGCGGGCGCAAGCTCGACGCCTGCGTTGTCGATGGCTGTCGTCGAAGATCTGACCGCGGGATGGCAGCGTGTCGACAGCATCGATATCGCGATCATGCCGGGAGGCGGCGGCGATGTCGGGGAAGCCGTCATTCGCGCGATTCTTTCCTATACCGGCGCACCGATCACGGCCTTCGAAGAAGGCAGGCAACGCGAAATTGCGGGTTGGGGCAGCCTTCGTCGCACCAGGATCGAGCGGCTTGGAACGCGCTATCTCTCGCCGGTCGAGACGGCCGACGCGGTGCTGATGCAGCGGCGCTTCAACGTCCGGTCGCGAGTGTCATTCAGCGCCGGGCTTCAGTCGCGCATCGAGCAGTTCGGACTGTTCGTGCTCGCGCAGCTCCGGCAGCGCGGTGTGATTGCAAAAATTGAATCTTTGGCTCCCTTGCTGGCGAAAGCGCGACGCATCACGCGTTTCTTTTCGACCGATCGCGGCGGCATGACGGTGACGTGCGCCGGCGTCGATGCGAGCGGGCGGCAGACGAAGGCGCGCTGGCTTCTCATTGCCGAAAAAGGTGCAGGCCCCGACGTTCCGGTTCTTCCAGTCGTTGCGTTGACACGGTTGTTGCTTCTTGGCGGCGAGACGGCGGGCGCGGAAATCACAGCGTTGCCACTCGCGGCCATCGAGGCCGAGATGTTGCCGCCGTCGCTTACGATCTCGCGAACCATTCAGCATGCTGGCCCGGATTGCCTCATCGCGTCCGCGTGCGGAAGCGCGAGCTACAGTCTATTGCCCAGCGCCGTTCGCGCATTCCACGATCAGGACGCGCCGCCGGTTTGGACGGGCAAGGCTGACATCGATGCTGCGACCTCCCTCGCGGGATGCGTGGTGAGAGCTTTCGCCGGTTTTCCGGCATCGGCGCGCGGCGCCGACGTGACGGTAACTGTCGATCGTTGCGGAGGGGAAGAAATCTGGCAGCGGAATTTCGACGGGAGCCGATTTGCGTCGCGTCTCAGATACGAAGGCGGCAACGTTGTTTCCGAGCGCTTCGGGCCATTCGATATCCTGCTCAGGCTCAGCGCCGAAAACGGCGAAGTGCGGATGCCCGTCGCCGGCTGGCGCATCGGCCCGATTAAGCTGCCCCTCTTTCTGGCGCCGACATCCGATACTCGCGAATTCGCAGGTGATGACGGACGCTTTCACTTCGACGTCAGAATTGGACTGCCGCTCAGCGGGCTGCTCGCGCACTATCGCGGGTGGCTCGAGCCACAGAGGGAAGACGTTGTCGCGCCAAACCTCAATGCAACGTCCGTCCGCGCCTAGTAGGATGCTGCGCGGCGCCAGCCTGCCGCAGTGGCTTCTCCTTCAGAACAGAACCAGCGCTTGCCGCGCCGTTCGTCCATCTTGACCTTGTCGTACCAAGGGTCCCACGGCATGTGATAGATGCGGCCGTGCGAAGAGACGTTGCCTTTGATCCCGCAGCCTTTCGGGGCGGCGACCTCGGCGACCTGCCATTCGTTGCGGCGAAAATCCCAAGGCGCCTCGGCCGGGCCTTGCCACACGCCGATGTTGCCCTTTCGCGCTTCGGCTTCGATTGCGACGTAGACCGTTGAATATTTGACGAAGGCCCAGGCGAGCCCAGCGCGCACCATCGCTTCACCGATGTCGACGCCATCGACGAAGCAGGTCGCGAGCGTCCGATGATAGCGATCGGTGCCCGTGCGGTCGCAGGCGACGTCCTGGCGCTCGGCCAATTTGCGCATCATGGCCGTCGCAGCCTTCCCACAGGGCCAGGAAGCCCCAGTTGCAGTCTGGCAGGTCTGTGCCGATTCCGGGGCATCGATGCCTTCGAGGCGAACGCGCGTGTCGCCCACATCGAGTGTGTCGCCGTCAACGACTCGGCCTAAACCTGTGATGATTGCCGGCTGACCGTTTTCCGGCGCCGGCGTCGCGATGGCGGCAATTGGCGGAAGCGACAGCAGAAAGAGCGCACCTGCCCGAAGGCAAGTGCGCGATAGTCGTAACGGGAAAGACGATTTTGGCATTGCCAAAGTGTGCTGGGAATATACGTCGCAACCTTGGCGAAGTTATGTTCCAATTATGCAACCTATGAGTGCTCGTGCAACTGCGGAGCTCGAATCCCGATGACTTGCCCGATGGCAACTTCGAAGATGGATGCCAATTTGACAGCCGGACGCGCCTCGCCGCGAACGTTCAGACCGTGCGCCGCAGGATCAGCCCATGGCCCGTAAGTGACATAATTCGCATCGATATTTCGCGCCGCTTTACGCGGCCCGTTCGCCGCTCTTAAGAGGACTGCATGACGTATAATTCCGCGCCGCCGCCGCTGCCGCCGATTAGGCCAAGCTTCGAGCGCGCGCCCCTTGGATCGGGCCCCCGCCGCACGCCGCCACCGCCGGGCGGCGGAGGTGGGCGGCGGAGGCCGCCCGCGCCTCGGAGCAGCCTCTGGACCGGGGTGCTTTACGTCAGCCTTCTCATCATCGCCGTCGTCGGCGCCGGCGGCGGTTATCTGCTGCTCAACCCTCCGAGCGACCTGATCCGGCAGACGATCACCGAGCAGGTCAAGGCTCGTACCGGCCGCGATCTCGTCATCGCGGGACCCGCCTCGTTCACTTTCTTCCCCGTTCTCGGCATCTCGCTGAAAGACGTGTCGCTGTCGGGTCCGCCAGGAATGGACGGCAATTTCCTCAAGGCGCAAGCGCTAGAGGCGAGCGTCGATCCAATGACGCTTTTGCAGCGGCAGCCGAAAATCAATGCGGTGACGCTCAAGAGCCCCACGCTCGACCTGCGCGTCGATAAGGACGGCCGCAGAAATTGGAAGTTCGCGGCCTTCAGCGCGCCGACGCGGCTCGCACAGTTGCAGAGGCGCGGAACCCGGCTTGACGCGGCGCCCATCGCCGTCGCGATGGCGGACAATGGCAGCACCGAAGACCGTGCGGCGGATGTGAAAATTGAGAACGTGACGCTGCAGAATGGAACCTTCCGCTTTACCGACGAGCGTTCGGGGAAGGTTTCGGAAGTCTCGGAGGTGAACGTTTCGCTCAGGCTGCCTTCGCTCGAAAGTCCGCTCGTCGCCAACGGCAATCTCGTCTGGCACGACCGGCGGCTCGACTTCGATGGCAAGGTCGACGACGTCCGTGGGCTCGCCGCGGAAAAGCTCACTCACCTCGCCTTCAACGCGAACAATCCCTTGATCACCGCATCCTATGACGGCGGCCTCGTCGTCAAAGACGGGGCCTTCCTCGACGGCCGAGTCAAGGCGCAATCGAACTCGACGCGCGGGCTTGCCACCTGGTTCGGGACTCAGCTGCCGCCCGTCTCCGGTTTCGGGCCAATGTCGATCCAGGGAAAACTGAAGACGTTCGACAACGTCACGGTGTTCTCGGATGCCGAATTCGGACTCGACGGCGCCGCTGCACGGGGCACGATCAAGGTCACGACGGGCGGTATCAGGCCTTACGTCGAGGCCGACCTCGGCGTTTCGGCACTCGATCTCAACAAATATCTGACCAGCGCGGTGACCGGCCCGCTCGCGACCGAAGGGGCAGCGGCCAGCCGTGATGCCACTCCGGCGCCAGAGCCAGCGCCTGAACCAGAGGCAGTGCCAGCGGCGCCCGCAAGGCAGCCAACGCCCGCGACGCCCGATCAGATCGAGAAACTGCTGCAAGGCTCGAAAGTGTATGGCGTCGAACAGAGGCTAGGCTGGTCGAGCGAGGCGCTGAACCTGACGCTTCTCGGCGTCGCCGACGGCAATGCGCGCATGAACGTCGACACGCTTCAGTTCAAGAACATCGCGATCGGCAAATCCTCGGTCGAGGTTGCGGTCAAAAATCTGGTGATGCAGGCGAAGTTCAACGACGTCGCGCTCTACAAGGGGCACGGCAACGGCGTCCTCACCGTCGACGGCTCGGCGGGAAGCGCCAATGTCAGCGCGGATTTCAAGCTCAATGGCGTTTCAGCGCTGCCATTCCTCAGAGATTCTGCGAATTTCGGCTGGATTTCGGGCAACGCCAATGTGGCGCTGCAGCTGACAGCGAACGGCGCCAGCCAGTTGCAGCTGATCGAAAGCCTCAACGGCACGGCTGGCTTCCAGTTCGCGGACGGCGCCATTGTCGGATTCAACCTGCCCGGAGCGATACACGGCCTGACGCAGGGCAACCTTGGAGGATTTAAAACCGCGCCGTCGGAAAAGACCGACTTCAGCGCGCTCGGCGCGACATTCACCATCGTCAACGGCGTCGCGCAGAACCAGGATCTGCAGCTCATCAGCCCGATGCTCAGGGTTACGGGTTCCGGCACCGCGCGCATGCCCGAGCGCACCGTCGATTACACGATCCGACCGAAGCTCATTGCCGCGGCTGAGGGTCAGCCGGGCGATGCGGGAACCTCCGGGATCGAGGTTCCGGTTCACATCACGGGCTCCTGGGACAAGCCTTCCTATCGTCCCGACTTCAAAGCCGTGCTTTCCGACAAGGACAAGACGGTGGAGACGATCAAGGAGATCGGCAAAAAGTTCAAAGGCAAGAATGCCAACGAGATCGTCGATCAGCTCTTCGGCAAAAAGGCCGACGAGGATCCGTCGAGCACCGCTGCGACCAACAAGAAGAAAGCAAAAGATCTGCTGAACAAATTCCTCGGCAAACAGGACGAGTAATTCGCTCAATTGTCGCGCTTGGATCCCTCAATCGGATCGATTGTTTTATCTTCGGTTAAGTCGATGGAAGCCCTCGACGAAAAAAAATCCGCGTGAGGGTCAAAAAGCTCTTGCGTGGGGGGGGCATTGGCCTCATATGCACCCTCTCTCGTCTGTCCACCTGCCAACATGGTCGAGGTTTTCCAGAACCAATGAGGTAAGGAGCGGGCGAGTCAAACCTATCTGCTGGTTGGGGAGGGTCACATGGCCTTTAATGACACCCTCTTCCAATTGGGGATGGACTTGACTCGTTCAAGCACCGCCC
>JAFECE010000008.1 GCA_018242295.1 Pseudomonadota bacterium | reverse complement strand
TTACACCCTTATATCCTTATATACTGTATCGATCTTAGATGCGTTCGGAAGCAATCGGTCAGAGCACGTCTGGGGCATTCCAATTCGCCAACGAAGGCGGAAGAACCTTGCCCGCGTGCTGCGCTTCCATGATGTAAAAATCGACCGCCACACCGTGCGCCTTACGAAGGAACGACAAGCACGGGAACTCGTAGAACCATTCCTTGGTGCGAGGCTTCTTCCCTGCAAGCTTGTCGGTCACGTACAGCACGTCTTTTGCGCAGCCCGCGAACGGCCCCCAGTTCGCGAGCACGCATTTGAAAATTTCAATCGCGCAGTCGGCGGGCCACAGTTCGGCGCATCCTACCAAGCAACCGAAGTTGTGGCGGCTGACGACTTTCCCGGTCTTCGCCAGAAACATCTTCGCCATGATGTTCGCGAGATGGCGTGGCGTCTTGGGTCTCGGCTCTCCGATACGGACGAGGCAAACTGTTTTACCGTTGACCACCGTGCGAGCTGTATCGAAGGGCGGTTTGCTGATGATGCTTCGAAACGTCCTAGTCGAGCAACCTAACTCTGCCGCCCAATCGTCTTGAGGCGCGGCGACCCAAACAGCGCCGTCGTAGGGCCACGGCGACTCATGCAGGCCCTGCTCAACGAGCTTGATTATTTTCTCCGTGTAACGCGACATGCGTCGAACAACTCCAATTGTGTTCGGCCGCAGTCGATGATACGTAGACAGCATTCCGACTACTACGTAACGCCGACGCGACCGGCGTGAGATTTCAACCCCGCACGCCAATGCGGGGTTTTTCTTTTTCAGCTTGCTGTTCTGCGTGAGCAAGCTCGTTGGTTTGCTCCGAGCCCGCTACCGCGTCGTCACGACTTCAAAGAATTGAGCGCTCTCAGCAAGTCCTGCACTCTTCCTTCAATGCGGTAGGCAATCTCTCGGACGTCTTCAGCGGACGTCGGCTTCTTGAAACTTTGTTCAAGCCGATGGATCACTTCAGCCGTAGTTCGGCGGCCATTTTCCTTAGCTTCCGCGTCCAGTCTCGACCGCAAATCGGAGCCGGGCGGAAAGCGTATAAGTATCTGTTCTCCCTCACGAACTCTCGCATCCTTAACCTTTTTTGCCATTGGTTATCCCAGGGATATTGCCTCAATCTTATCCCGGGGATAGTATCCTGGATATGGCACGGTCGCCAAGTACATTTCTTGTCAGGAGTAAAAATGAGAAGCACGCGCGACGGCACGATGGGGCCGATCAACATAAAGATCATCAAACACACACGCGGTCATTACACCGTTGGGCATGGCGCAAAATCGGAACTTTTCACGAGCCGCTCTAAGGCGTGGTCGCGCGGCTTCGAACTTCTCAAGAAGCTCGGCAATGCTCGCATCGTCTACGTTGATATGTCGGAGGCTGCGTGATGAGCAACGTCATCGAGTTGAAGCAAGTAAAGGCCGAACGGCTGCTCAAACAGCTTGAAGATGATTTGGCGAAATATGATCGCCAGTCTAAGGCAGAAATAGCGGCCATCGCCGAGTTCGGTTTTATCGCGTACGTGGCAGGCAAGGATGTTTGGGGTGCTGACGTTTACAGCCTTGCTTATGGCAGCGAAGTTTTGATTGATAGCAGCGCGGAGTTAGTTGCCGACGAAGTTCTCGAACTGGTCAAGGAGCTTCTACGCTTCTGCAATTCGCCTGCTGAATATCGACGCCACGCCCAAGAGTTTGCACAGTGCATGGCCGAGAGCCACGCCGAAGCGGATGCCGGGATTAAAGCCGATTGGGGGATTGAGCCCGATGCCGCGTAAGAAGCGGAACTACACGCAGTCTGACGTGAAGTACCTCGTCACTGCCGTAGAGGCAGCAGGCAAGGATGTGGCCTACGTCAAACATTGCTCGGACGATAGCGGCTTTCGCGTCGTGTGTCGCGCAGACCTAGATGCCGCGAAGAAGCCCGAACCTGCTGACGATTGGGATGACCTGCTCAATGGCACGCCTCAAGCTTCCTAAGTACGTCCACGATTTCACGGACAACCGTGGCAAGCGGCGCATCTATCTTCGCTTGCCCGGTCGCAAGAAAATTCCTCTGCCCGGCCCCGTTTTCTCAAAGGAATTTTGGACTGCTTATCACGAAGCGGTGGCGGCCCCTTTGCAATCGATTGCAAAATCTGAGATCGGCGCGAAGCAAACGAAACCCGGCAGCATGGGAGCATTGATCGCCGATTACTACGCTTCGTCCGCATTCACGGGTCTCGCCGCCGCAACCAAGACCAGTTATCGCAGCCTCATTGAGCGACTTCGCAACAGTTATGGAGACCGTTCAGTCGCTGGCCTGACCCCGGAGATCATCGACAAGGTGATCTTAAAGCCGATCGTTGCCGAGTCGAAACCACAGGCCCACACGATGCGGAAGCGGCTGGTTATGCTTCTCGACTTGGCCGTGCTCAATGGCTACCGCAAAGATAACCCCGCCCGGCTCGCACCGAAGATCAAGTACAAGGCTAAGGGCTGGAAGCCCTGGACCGAAGCGGACATCGCGAAGTATCGCGCCCATTGGGCCAAGGGTACGCCGCAACGCCTCGCCCTCGAAATTCTGCTCAACACCGGATTGCGTCGCGCAGATGCCGTGAAGCTTGGGCCGCAGCATCGTGACGGCAACCGGCACATCGTCAATCTACGCAAGAGCGGTGAGACGGTGACGGTCTACATCCCGGTACACCCCGACTTAGAGCCTCACATCGCCGGGCTCCACAATCATTTGGTCTACCTGTCGACGGTGTACGGCGCGGCCCGTTCAGAGAAAGCGTTCACGAACTTCATCATCGAAGCGGCACGCGACGCTGGTCTGCCACCAAATCGCTCACCGCACGGGCTCCGGAAGGCCATGTGTCGTCGCCTGACGGATGGAGATTGCACGCCGCAGCAAATCTCCGCGATCACCGGCCAGAGCATCGTCGTCATCGAGCGCTACATTCGCGACTTCAACAAGGAGAAGGCGGCCGAGACGGCCATGGCTTCGATCCCGTCCAGCGCGAATGAGAACGAAGCTCAAACAAAATTGGCTAGCGAAACTACCTAGCTAGCCAAATTCGCGCCTAACACATTGAAATTGCTTGCGCTGATGACAGGTATGGCGCTCCCTACGGGAGTCGAACCCGTCTTTTCAGATTGAAAATCTGACGTCCTAACCGATAGACGAAGGGAGCGGCCGTCGGCAACAAGAGGCACCCTATAAGCGGCTTTGACCGGCTTTGGCAAGCCGAGTGCGCCTCCATTTCCTGCGACAGGATGGGCCATCAACGACGGCCCTCATATTTTATTGGCGGCGCGGGTCGGCGGCGTCCTCAATTTGCAGTTCGATGCGCTCGCGGCCGCCCCAAGTGTCGCGCCGTAAATGGCCCGCGACGTGTAGCGGCATTCCGCCCGCCGACGTCAAAAGATCGCCCAACGGCTGCCCTGCCGCCCGAAATGCGACGCCGTCGAGGCGAGAGCCGTCGCCGCCTTCCAGAATAACGCGGACATGGGCTTCGCCGATTAACTTGGCGAACTTGACGCGATGCGCCGGCAACGCGAAACGCGCTTCCGAATTGCCCTGTCCGAATGGGCTCACCCGTTCGATGAGATCCATCAGCTCGCGCGTCGCGCCGGAGGCAACGATCGAGGCATCGATGTCGAGATGCGCCGTGTCGCCAACGCCTTGCGCGGCCGTGCCGAGGTGAGCGAGCATAAACGTCTCCAGCGCCGGGAGGCCGTCTCTGCTGACCGTCAGGCCGGCTGCCATTGCGTGGCCGCCGCCCTTCGCCAAGAGGCCTGCCGTGACAGCCGCGCGTATGGCGGCTCCGAGATCGACGCCCGGGACGGATCTGAGCGAGCCCGTGCCCATTGCGCTCGCCTCCCAGGCGATGACGCATGCAGGCCGGCGGAAACGTTCGACAAGGCGGCTGGCGACGAGACCGACCACGCCCTTATGCCACGTCTCCGAAGCGACGATGAGAATGGCCCGCGATGGGTCTTCGGCAACCTGGTGATCGGCGATCGCGAGCGCTTCCTCTAGCACCGCCGTCTCGATGTCCTTGCGTTCCTTGTTGAGGCGATTGAGCAGCTCGGCGATGCGTTGCGCTTCGACCGGGTCGGATGTCGAGAGCAGCGTCGCGCCAAGGGCGGCGTTGCCGATGCGGCCGCCAGCGTTGATGCGCGGCCCGAGTATGTAGCCCAGATGATAGGGCGTCGGCGGCACGGTGAGACCTGCAGCATCGGCGAGAGCTGTCAGGCCCGCGTTCTCTCGCACTCGCATTACAGCAAGGCCTTTTTTGACGTAGGCGCGGTTGAGGCCAACCAACGGAACGACGTCGGCGACCGTCGCGAGCGCCACGAGATCGAGAAGAGCCAAAAGGTCGGGTTCGCGAGAGGATGCATAAAATCCGCGCCGCCGCAGTTCGCGCACCGTTGCGACGAGCACGAGAAATACGACACCGGCCGCGCAGAGCATCCCCTGCCCTGAAATGTCGTCTTGGCGGTTCGGATTGACGATCGCCTGGACGTCAGGCAGCCGCTCGTCCGCCTGATGGTGGTCGATGATGACGACGTCGGCGCCGAGCTTAGGCGCAACCGCAAGCGGTTCGTGGCTTGTCGTTCCGCAGTCGACTGTCACGATTAGCTTTGCGCCCTCATTGACGAGCGTCTCGATCGCGGCTGCGTTCGGGCCGTAGCCTTCGAAAATGCGGTCCGGGATGTAGATGCGCGCGGGCGTGTCATGATGCTCGAGAAAGCGTTTCATGAGGGCCGAAGAACAGGCGCCATCGACGTCGTAATCGCCGAAGATCGCGACATTCTGTTTGGCCTCTACCGCGTCGGCGAGGCGCGCAGCGGCCTTCTCCATGTCGCGGAGCGAACTCGGGTCGGGCATCAAGGCTTTGAGCGTCGGATCAAGAAAGGTCGCAACGTCTTCGAGCAGGACACCGCGCGCGGCGAGCACGCGGCCCATCAGCTCGGGCAATCCGTGGCGCTGGCTGATGGCCGTTCCGAGGGGTCTTAGATGTTGCGGCAGACGCTCGCGCCAGGCGAACCCGCGCGCGCTTTTCTCAACACCGAGAAAAGCACGCTCTGCGCCGCCGTCCAATTCCATCGTCGCGAGATTCGTGCGCAATCGATCACCCAAGAGTCTTTGTTGGCGCACGGCTAAACCCCTGCGGGGAGCCGGCCGCGTGCGCGTTTGATAAGGCTCAGGTTGTAGGTCGATTCGGTCACTCCAGCGGCGGGGGCTCGCGTTGTATCCACTAAGAAGCAAGCGCTGCGCCGTTCCGGACCTTCTCTGCCCTCAGATGAAGCGCGATCCGACGTTGCGGACCGTCGACTTGATGCGGCGGACGGTGCCCGTCTTCGAGCGCATCACCATCGTTTCGGTCTCGGCGAAATCGCCGCTGATGCGGACGCCCTTCAGCAGCGAGCCATCGGTCACGCCGGTTGCCGAGAAGACGACATCGGCGGATGCCATGTCCTCGAGCTTGAACTTCCGATTGATGTCGGTAATGCCCATCTTTTCTGCGCGCTGGCGCTCTTCATCCTTCATCGGCATGAGGCGGCCCTGGATCTGTCCGCCGATGCAGCGCAGTGCTGCGGCGGCGAGGACGCCTTCCGGTGCGCCGCCTGAGCCCATGTAGATGTCGATGCCTGTTTCCTTCGGATCGGTCGTCCAGATCACTCCGGCGATGTCGCCATCCGGAATGAGCGATACGCCGGCGCCGGCTTCGCGCACGGCGCGGATCAATTCGGCGTGGCGCGGGCGGTCGAGGATGCAGGCCATGATCTCGGAGATCGGCACGCCCTTCGCCTTGGCGAGCGCTGCTAGATTTTCGGCTGGCGAAGCATCGAGATCGACGACGCCTTCGGGATAGCCGGGGCCGACCGCGATCTTGTTCATGTACATGTCGGGGGCGTGCAGCAATCCGCCTTTCTCGGAGATCGCAAGGACGGCCAGCGCGTTCGGCATCGATTTGGCGCAGATGGTCGTGCCCTCGAGCGGATCGACCGCGATATCGACTTCGGGACCCTCGCCCGTGCCGACCTTCTCGCCGATATAAAGCATCGGCGCCTCGTCCATCTCGCCTTCGCCGATGACGACGGTGCCCCTGATTTCGACGCGGCCAAGCTCGCGGCGCATTGCATCGACGGCGGCCTTGTCGGCTGCCTTCTCGTTGCCGCGGCCTCGCAGGTGTGCCGCCGCGATGGCGGCAGCTTCGGTCACTCGTGCGAGCTCGAGCACCAAAATCCGATCGAGACCCGGCCCGTGCGTGCCGTTCGATTGCTCAGCTCTGCTCATCTTGATGTCCTTCCACGCGGGGGTCTAAGGGAAAATCAAAGCTCTTCAATTCGGATCATCTGCGGGCGTTCGGTGACGTTGCCGTCTTTCTCGATCGCATCGAGCGCCCTGCGCATGGCTTCTTCCGTCGTCTCATGGGTGATGATGATGACGGGCTGATCTGCCTTCTTCGGAACGCGCGAGCCGACGCGCGGGGCGTGCAACGTCTGCGGGCGATGCTGCACGATGCTTTCGAGCGAAATGTTCTGGTCGCCCATGCTCTTGGCGATGTTCGCCATGGCGCCCGGCTTATCATACAGCGCCAGCCGGACGTAATACGAGCCGTAATGCTGATCGAGCTTGGCGCGCCTGTGGGCTTTCAGCTGCGCGACGGGCGTGACGAAGGGCGGCACGACAAGCCCCCGCGCGATATCGAGGATATCACCGGCGACGGCGGACGCGGTCGGTTTCGCGCCTGCACCCGGCCCGACGAGCAGAATATTCCCGGAGAAATCGCCATCGATTGCGACGGCGTTCGTCACGCCGGAAACTTCGGCGATTGCGAAATCCTTAGCGATCAGAACCGGCGAGACGCGGGCTTCGATGCCGCTTTCGGTCTCCGTCGCAACGCCGAGCAGCTTGATGCGATAGCCCAGGCTATCGGCCGCCTCGATATCCGCCTGCGTGATCGATTGAATGCCTTCGACATGAATTTGCTCGAACGCAACTCTCGTGCCGAAAGCGAGGCTCGTCAAAAGCGCGAGCTTGTGCGCGGCGTCGAAGCCGCCGATGTCGAACGTCGGATCGGCTTCGGCGTATCCCAGCGCCTGTGCTTCCTTCAGGACATCGGCGAAGGTGTGCTTTTCGGTCTGCATCTGCGTCAGGATGTAGTTGCAGGTGCCATTCAAGATGCCGTAGACGCGCTTTACACGATTGGCGCCCAGCGCTTCGCGAAGCGTCTTGATGACTGGAATGCCGCCCGCGACGGCCGCCTCGAAATTCAAGGCGACGCCGTTCTTCTCCGCGAGGCGCGCAAGCTCGATGCCGTGCTTTGCAAGCAGCGCCTTGTTGGCGGTGACGACGTGCTTCTTGGCGTTGAGAGCCGCTTCGACCGCATCTTTCGCGACGCCTTCCTCGCCGCCGATCAACTCAACGAAAACGGTGTTCGAGGGATCGCGCGCGAGTGCGACGGGATCGTGGAACCATTTGACGCCATCAACGGCGATGCCCCGCTCCTTGGCGTGGTTGCGGGCCGAGATTCCCGTGACGCGAATTTCACGGCCGATAATGTTGGCGAGGTGAGGTCCGTTGGCTTGAAGCAGTCCCAGCAGGCCACCGCCAACCGTGCCTAGTCCGGCAATACCAAGTGTGAGAGGTTCCATGGGTGATGATTATCGGCTAGCGGATTTTCTGGGACTGGAGACTGGATGGACGGGTTCGGCTGATTCCGAAAAGAGCTTCTTGATCGACCGCGCAGCCTGACGAATTCGCTGTTCGTTTTCAACGAGAGCGATACGAATGAAGCCCTCCCCGTATTCGCCGAAGCCGACGCCTGGAGAAACGGCGACATCGGCCTTCTCGATCAGCATTTTCGAAAATTCTACCGAGCCCATATCGCGATAGCGCTCGGGCACCGGCGCCCAGGCAAACATCGTTGCAGGCGGCGGCGGAACGGGAAAGCCGGCTTTGCCGAAGCTTTCGACGAGCACGTCGCGGCGGCTCTTGTACATCGCACGAATTTCATCGACGCAATCCTGCGGCCCGTTGAGGGCAGCGGCAGCCGCGACCTGTATCGGCGTGAAGGCGCCGTAATCCAGATACGACTTGACGCGCGCCAGCGCGCCGATGAGGCGTTCGTTGCCGACGGCGAAGCCCATGCGCCAGCCGGGCATGTTGTAGGTTTTCGAGAGCGACGTGAATTCGACGGCGATGTCCTTCGCGCCTGGAACCTGCAAAACCGAAGGCGGCGGTTCGTTGTCGTAGTAGAGTTCCGCATAGGCGATGTCAGATAGAATGATGACGCCGAGCTTCTTCGCGAGCGCGACCGCCTCCTTGTAGAAGTCGAGCCCGACCACCATTGCCGTCGGATTGGATGGGAAGGATATCACGACTGCCAGGGGCTTCGGGATCGAGTGCTTGACCGCGTGCTCCATGGCGCGGAGGAAATCGTCGCCGTTGCTCGCCGGAAGATGGCGCAACGAGGCGCCCGCGATGATGAAACCGAAGGCGTGGATCGGATAGGTAGGATTGGGCACCAGCACCACGTCGCCCGGCGCCGCGATCGCCTGCGCGATATTGGCGAAACCTTCCTTCGACCCGAGCGTCGCCACGATCTCGGTTTCGGGATCGAGTTTCACGCCGAACCGCCGCTCGTAATAAGCAGCCTGCGCCTTGCGCAATCCGGGTATGCCTTTAGATGCTGAGTACCGATGCGTGCGCGGCTTGTTAATCGTTTCGATAAGCTTATCGACGATATGCTTCGGCGTCGGCATATCGGGGTTGCCCATGCCGAGATCGACAATATCCGCACCGCGCGCGCGGGCAGCCGCCTTCAAACGGTTCACTTCCGCAAAGACGTAGGGAGGCAGGCGCTTAATGCGGTGGAACTCTTCGTTCAAAGATCTTTACCCCTCGGCGCCGCAATAAAACGGCAGTTGTGTCGGCTTCAGCGAAGGTCCAAAAGTATCACTTGGGCTAAGCCCGGAGCCAGGCGCACCTTCGCGTTCGAGCCCGGCGCTTGCCTCTTTACGCTTGCGCCCTACGTCCCGTCCAGTCCGGAGCGCGCCGCAGCAAAAAATGGCATCAATGGCCGCCTTCCAGGCAATTTTTCGCAGCGCGGGAGCGAACGTGCCGCGGCCTTGATCATGCCATCTCTGCCTACCTAATCCTGATCCCCGGCATGTCCGATTCGCCCTTGATTCAACCACTGCCTTCACTGCACAGTCTCGAATAGTTTCGGCAGGAACGAGCCCTCCCCGCGCCGGCGGGACAAGAACAGAAAGCTTCTAAAGTCGCCATGCCGCAAGACAGCCACGAGTTGCCGCCGCTTTTCTCTGCGTACCACATTTCGGACCCGGAAACGTTTGCCTCGAATCTCCTCAAGGCTTTCGAACGCGGCAGCGCGGCATTTGCTCAGCTTGCCGAGCGCCCGGATTCGAAAATAGGGCCCTACACGCCGGCGAGCGAGTTTTCGGCTGCGACCGAGACGGTTTCGGCGCTCGTGAGAAAATGGCTTTCCGAGCCGGTCAAGCTTTCGGAGGCGCAGGCCGAATTCGTCAGCCAATTCGCGGCGCTTTGGAACAACGTGTTCCTCCGCATGATGGGCCTCCCCGTTCCGCCGCTCATTCAGCCCGCACCCAACGACAATCGCTTCAAGGATCCGGACTGGGACAACAACCCGTACTTCGACTTCTGCAAGCAGGCCTATCTTCTCGCCTGCAAGTGGGCGGAGGACCAGCTGGCGTCGACGCCGGGCCTCGAGCCGCACGAGCGCCATCGCGCTGAGTTCTATCTGCGGCAGCTGACGAGCGCCTATTCGCCGTCGAACTTCCCTGCGACAAATCCTGAGGTGCTGCGGGAGACGATCGCCACCAACGCGGAGAACCTTCTCAAGGGGGCGGACCTGCTGGCGGAAGACCTGAAGCGTTCGGGTGATCTGATGAAGATCAGCCAGACTGACGCGAACGCGTTCGAACTCGGCCGCAACCTCGCCACGACACCCGGCAAGATCGTCTTTCAGAACGAGCTTCTGCAGCTCATTCAATATGCGCCGACCACCGAGCGGGTCCGCTCGCGGCCTTTGATCATGGTGCCGCCATGGATCAATAAATATTACATCCTCGATCTGACGGCGTCGAAGAGCCTCATCAAGTATGTCGTCGACCAGGGCTTCACGGTGTTCGTCGTATCGTGGGTCAATCCGGACGAGCGGCTCGCGGAGAAGACGTTCGAGGATTACGTGCTTGAAGGCATTCTCGAAGCGGTGCGCGCTGTTCAAGAGGAGACGGGTATCGAGCAGATCAACGCGCTCGGCTACTGCGTCGGCGGCACGGCGCTGGCGACAGGCCTCGCCTATCTCGCCCAGCGCGGCGAAGAGCCTTTCAAATGCTGCTCGCTGCTGACGACGCAGGTCGATTTCTCGCTGGCCGGCGATCTTCTGCTGTTCACCGACGACATGCAGCTTGCGGGCTTGGACGCGCTCATGAACGAGCGCGGCTTCCTCGACGGCTCGCGCATGGCGAACGTCTTCAACATGATGCGGCCGCGCGACCTCATCTGGCCTTACGTGGTCAACAACTACCTGCTCGGCAAGAAGCCGTTTCCGTTCGATCTCCTGTACTGGAATCAGGATTCGACGCGGATGGCGGCAGCCAACCACAAATACTATCTGCGCGAATTCTATAACGAGAACCGACTTGCGAAAGGCGAGATGACGCTCGGCGGCATCAAGCTCGATCTGAAGCAGGTGAAGCTGCCGATCTTCTCGGTCGCCACGCGCGAGGATCACATTGCGCCAGCGGCTTCCGTCTTCCGCGGGATTCAAATGTTCGGTGGCCCGGTGGAATTCGTCCTTGCCGGGTCGGGCCATATCGCGGGCGTCGTCAATCCGCCGGAGAAGGTCAAATACCAGTACTGGACCGGCGGCAAGGCGATGATGAGTGTCGCCACGTGGGAAGCGTCTGCCACCGAGCATCCCGGATCATGGTGGCCATACTGGATCGATTGGCTGTCGCAGCAGTCCGGCGGCTGGGTCCCAGGGCGCGTGCCTGGAGCGAAACTCGGCGCCATCGAGGACGCACCCGGTTCCTACGTCAAGGCGCGCTAGCGACCGATCATACGCGGTTGGAAAGTGTTGACCGGGCCTTCAGGCTAATTCGAACTCGCCTTCGTAGTCGACGGGCCAGAGCACCGTGAACTCTTCCGCGTCGAGGTTGCGAAACGCGACGGCGTTAATATCGAGTTCGTCGGAGGCATCCTCGACGATCGGCTCGATCTTTTCCCAGACTTTCGCGGCGTTCTTGGCCAGCAGAATGAGGTTGATCACGCCGTCGCCGGGCTCGTGGCCATCGACTTCAGCGGCTGTCGAGCTGCCCAAAACTTCGATCAGGCGATCCTCGAGTGCGATGACCCTTTCGAGGGTGTCGTCGTCGTCGCCCTGAAACTGGAGGACAAGCTGATGGTTCATGGTCCCTTTCCTGCTGGCGTCTGAACGGCGGTCAGCGCCTGTTCGAGATCGCCGATAATATCGTCCAAATCCTCGATGCCGATCGATAGTCTGACAACGTCCGGCCCCGCTCCGGCGGCTATTCGCTCGTCATCCTGTAGCTGCCGATGCGTCGTCGATGCCGGATGAATAACAAGACTCCGCGTGTCTCCGATGTTGGCGAGAAGACTGAAGAGGTTCAACCCCGAAACCAGCTTCACGCCCGCTTCATATCCGCCTTTAACGCCGAAGGTGAAGACGGCTCCCGCGCCTTTTGGACAAATCTTTTTCTGGATTTCGTGGCTCGGACTTCCCGCAAGCCCAGCGTAGCTGACCCAGGCAATTTTCGGATGGGCATTGAGCCACTTCGCAACGGCCAGGGCGGAGTCCGACTGGCGTTGCATTCGGAGCGGCAAAGTCTCGATGCCAGTGAGCAGGAGAAAGGCGTTGAATGGCGAGATCGCGGGACCGAGGTCGCGCAGTCCGAGGACGCGCGCGGCAATAGCAAATGCCATCGGGCCGAAAGCTTCAGCCAACTTCACGCCATTGTAGGAGGGGTTTGGGTCGACCAACGATTTATAGCGATGGCGGCTTGCCTGCCAGTCGAAGGTTCCGCAATCGACGATGGCCCCGCCGATCGAGTTGCCATGGCCGCCGATGAACTTCGTGAGGCTGTGGACGACAATATCCGCGCCGAAATCCTTGGGCTTGCAGAGATAGGGCGTCGCAAGCGTGTTGTCGACGATGAACGGGACCCCGGCCTTCCTGGCGATTGCCGCTATGGCTGAAAGATCAACGACAACTCCGCCGGGGTTGGCGATGCTCTCGCAGAAGATGGCTCGTGTCCGGGGCGTGATCGCGGCGGCGATGGATGCCGGATCCGTTGCATCGGCCCATGCGACTTGCCAGCCGAACTTCTTGAATGCGTGATTAAACTGATTGACCGTGCCGCCGTAGAGCTGCCGACCAGCTACGAACTCGTCGCCCGGCTCGAGAAGCGTGTGGAACGTCAAGAGCTGCGCCGCATGCCCGGACGCGACCGCGAGGGCGGCGGAACCACCTTCGAGCGCCGCAAGACGTGCCTCCAACACCGATTGTGTGGGGTTCGTTATGCGGGTGTAGATGTTTCCAAACTCCTGCAGCCCAAACAGGGCCGCGGCGTGGTCGACATCGTTAAAGACGTAGGATGTGGTCTGGTAGATCGGCGTCGCGCGCGCGCCGGTCGACGGATCAGGTGTCGCCCCCGCGTGAACCGCTGCGGTTGCGAATTTCTGGGTTGGCGTTGACGGCATGTCCTGACTCCTCGTCGCGAAGTTGCGGCGCAGGAGGAGCCGAGTCAGGACTAGCCTGTCAACCGGTTAAGCTCGTCAATACCGATTCAAAGTTTTGCGAACTGCCCAGCGATCCCGCAGTGCCACTTCTGGATGACCCAATTCGGGTGTTCACCGGCCCACTTGGCCATCTCGATCTGGCCGTTCGACATGCATTGCTGAGCGCTAACCCTGTCGCCTTCGAAATTCAGGGTGACATCTCTGCAACGCGACGGCTGATCAACCATGCAGACGGCGAAGACAAGCTCAATCATAGGACCTCCAGGTGTTGGTCGGCCGACCGCTCGTTAAAGCGGTCCGGTTAGCCCTGGGCGGTTCCTCGTGTCTGCTTTTTGTTCATTCGCGGGAAGAATGGGTCGAGTATGAAGGAAATTATACATTGCACAAGAACACGGCTGTCGCACGTCCTGCCTATTCTGAGGTCACGAGACAGTTGATGCTGGAATGTGGCCGAAAGACCCCGCATCGGCCCTCAAATCGTATCGCTTGTGCCACACTTCCGCCTTGCCAGGATTGGTATCGCATTCGATAAGCATGCGCGAAGGCAACAATTGATTCGATTTTTGCCAAAATGGCCAACACCGAACTTGTGCAAGGTGGGGTGTCGGAGCGATGTGACTGGGGTGAGTCGCGGGGCGGACTTTGTAAGGCGGCAGATCGGAATATGATTAACCAGGGGGCTGAGGCAGCCCAAAGTGCAGCGTTCGACGGCGTGCACGCAACTCCTGCACCGACCGTCGGTTGGTTCGTCCGGCGCTCGGCGCTCTGGATCGGGATCATCACCATCGCCATCGTGTTCGCTTGCACGCTCTATGCGCTAGCGAGCCAAGTCGGAGCGGACGCCATTCGCGTTCCGAGAACCGTGGAACCGACGCTGAAGGTTTGAGGCGTCTCGAGTTTTACCTACTTGCCAAGCCGGATTTTCCGAGACCCTGCGTGCGCGATGAGATCGCGCCGCGGCGCAATTTTCTGTTGCCGGCTTGTGAAGGCTTCATCCCGTGTTCAGGACCGACTTGGCATGGTACAAACTTACTTTGCCCGCGAGAGAGTTTTGCTTGTAAAATTTCAGTGGGTACAAGTTTGTCCGTTGTTCCAACTTTTGAAATAACTGATCTTTTCTGAAGGAATTCGATAAATTTGCCTGCGGTTTACCTTTGATGCTGCGTAGTAAGCTCGGATACCTTGAATTTGGACCATCCTTACTCCAATCATCGTTGGTCGGTTCGAGCCCGAGGGACGCGTCGGAATGACGGAGCAGCAAAAAAAGTTTCCAGAGTTCTATGTCACTGCTCCACAGCCTTGCCCGTACTTGCCGGGCCGGCTTGAGCGCAAGCTCTTCACGCACCTAACGCACGACAAGCCGCCGGAACTTGTCGACCGGCTGCTCACCACAGGTTTTCGGCGCAGTCAAAACATCGCCTACGTACCGTACTGCGAAGGCTGCCAAGCCTGCATCTCGGTGCGCGTGCTCGTCGATGAATTCCAACCAGACCGCTCGATGCGCAGGAGCTGGAATAGGAACTCATCACTCATTGCTCAGCGTACGGCGCCAACGCCGACGATGGAGCAATTCAGGCTCTTCCGGGCCTATATCGATGCGCGCCACAGTGATGGCGGAATGGCGGACATGACGATCCTCGACTATCGGATGATGGTCGAAGACACGGTGATCGAAACCTTCCTTACCGAATACCGGCAGAAGCCTGCTGACGCCACCGATCTCGATTTCGACTCCTGGCCGCTGAAGGCCGTCGCGCTTTGCGACCGGCTCACCGACGGCATCTCCATGGTCTACAGCTTCTACGATCCCGCGGATGCGGACGCGGGGCTTGGCACCTACATGATCCTCGAGCACATCGCGTTCGCGCGGCGGATCGGACTGCCGCACGTCTATCTCGGCTATTGGATCGATGGCTCGCGGAAAATGGCCTACAAGACGCGCTTCAAACCGCAAGAGCGTCTCGGGCCCGACCGGTGGGAACGCGTCGTTTCCTGCGGCGACGAAGACTGAAGCCTGTCGGGCTTATTTTGCGAGCTCGGCATCGAGCTTCTCGAACATGTAAATCCATTTGGCCGACTGCGTGTCGACGAGCATTTTCATGCGCGCGCGAAGCTCGAGCAGCAACGCGCAATCGGGCGTCGCGGCATTGGAGCCTTCCTGCCCCATCGAAGCGATCGCCGATAACAATTCGTCCGTTGTCTTGTCGTAGTCGGCGGTTTTATCGTCTTTCACGAACGGCTTTGCCTGCTCGATGAAGTCGTCATGCGACCAGTGGCGCTTTTCTTTCAGATCGCGCAGCTTTTCCTGAAAGACGGGGCGGTTCTGATTGTTCAAGTCGCGCAGGCTTCCGGCCGCCGCTTCGACAGCGGACTCGAAATCTTCCTTGCTGCACGTCGCCGGGGTTTCATCTGCCCGAAGACCGGGACAGGCCCCGACAATCGCAAGTCCTATTCCGGCGGCGGCGATGGCCACGCGTTTTCTGAGCCCACCCATGGCCGGCAGTCGTAGCTTTGCTCAAGCATTGCGACAAGCGCCAGCAATCAACATCCCGAACTAAAAGCGCGGACCGAAGGAATTGGATCGTGGGAATCCCTTCGGAGCCACACGTCCCGCTTGCGCGCGCTCGCCGACCCACTCCTTCAATTCGCTCCAGGACAAGGTAAATTCGCGGCCCGCACTGTCGAGCCAGGTCAGGCCGACCGACTTCTTGAAGACGCGAATGTCAGACAGCGCACCGTCCTTGAAGCGCTGCAGGATGACGCCCTTACCGCGCGTCATCTCGTTCACCTCGTCGAGCTTGAAGATCAGGAGCTTGCGGTTTTCGCCGATGGTGGCGACCTGGTCACCCTCAACCGGAACGCAGACGCGCGCCTCCTCGGGCTCGGTGACGTTGAGGATCTGCTTGCCCTTCCGGGTCGAGGCGATGACCTCTTCCTCGGGGACGATGAACCCGTAACCGCCCGTAGATGCGACGAGCAGCCTGCGCGCCGGATCGTGCACGAAGACTTCCGCGACGTCGTGATTTTCCTCGAGATCGATCATCAGGCGCAACGGCTCGCCGTGGCCTCGGCCACCTGGAAGCGCGCCAGCCTCGAGGGTGAAGAACCGGCCGTTCGTCGCGAACAGAACGAGCTTATCCGTCGTGAAAGCCTTGATGGCGCGCTTCAGCTCGTCGCCCTGCTTGAACTCGAGTTTCGATAGGTCGTCCTGATGGCCCTTCATGGCGCGGACCCAGCCCTTCTCGGACAGGATGACCGTGATGGGCTCCTTCTCGACCAGGGCGGCCGCGAGATCGAGTTCCAGCTCCGGCGCATCATCGAAGGTCGAACGACGCCTGCCGAGCGGCGTCTTCTTCGAATATTTCTCGCGCGTTTCCTTGACCTCTCCCGCGACGCGCT
This sequence comes from Pseudomonadota bacterium, assembly GCA_018242295.1. Lineage (GTDB taxonomy): Bacteria > Pseudomonadota > Alphaproteobacteria > Rhizobiales > Hyphomicrobiaceae > Hyphomicrobium_B. The sequence goes on along the minus strand of JAFECE010000008.1, from coordinate 96,094 downwards.
CCCATTGCAGCTCTTCCGATTTCAGAAGCTGCTTCAGCTCGCGGCGTTCTTTCGAAAGCTTGTCGTGCTCGGCGCGGATCTCGACTTCTTCGAGCTTCGACAACGACCGGAGCCGCAGGTTCAGGATGGCTTCGGCCTGAACATCACTGAGGCTGAATTTCGAGATCAGCTTCGCCTTCGGATCATCCTCGCGACGGATGATGCGGATCACCTCGTCGATATTGAGGTAGGCGATCAAATAGCCGTCGAGGACTTCGAGGCGATGCTCGATCTTTTTCAAGCGATGCGTCGAGCGGCGGACGAGAACTTCAATGCGATGCTCGAGCCACTGCCAGAGCACATCGCGCAGGTCGAGCACGTTCGGGATCTGGCCGGCCGAAAGCACGTTCATGTTGAGGCTGACGCGGACATCGAGCTCGGTCAACCGGAACAGACTTTCCATCAGCAGAACGGGATCGACCGTGCGGCTCTTCGGCTCCAGGACGAGACGGATTTCTTCCGCGCTCTCGTCACGCACGTCGCCGAGGAGCGGCAGCTTCTTCTCGCTCATCAGATCGGCGATTTTTTCGACGAGCTTCGCCTTCTGCACGCCGTAGGGTACCTCGGTCACGACGATCTGATAGCCGCCGCGCGTCGTTTCTTCCTTGCTCCAGCGAGCACGGACGCGAAAACCGCCGCGGCCGGTCTTGTAGGCTTCGAGGATCTGCTCCCGCGGCTCGACGATGACGCCTCCCGTCGGAAAGTCGGGCCCCGGGATCATCTCGACGAGCTTCTCGATCGTCGCGTTCGGGTGCTTGATCAGATGCAGAAGTGCGTGGCACAGCTCGTCGACGTTGTGGGGCGGAATGCTGGTCGCCATGCCGACGGCGATACCGGTCGATCCGTTGGCAAGCAGGTTCGGAAATGCCGACGGCAACACAACCGGCTCTTCGACGCGGCCATCGTAATTCGGACGGAAGTCGACCGTTTCCTCGTCGATGCCTTCGAGTATGAGCGCGGCGATCTCGGTCATGCGCGCTTCGGTGTAGCGTTCGGCGGCCGGGTTATCGCCGTCGATGTTGCCGAAGTTGCCTTGCCCATCGACGAGCGGATAACGCACCGCGAAATCCTGCGCGAGACGCGCGAGGGCGTCGTAGATCGCGGCGTTACCGTGCGGGTGGTAGTCGCCCATCACCTCGCCGACGATCTTGGCGCACTTGATGTAGCTGCCCTCCGGATTGAGGCGCAGCTCGCGCATCGCGTAGAGGATGCGGCGATGGACAGGCTTCAGGCCGTCGCGCACGTCGGGTAGCGCGCGATGCATGATCGTAGATAGAGCATAAGCCAGATAACGCTCTTCGAGAGCGGTCCGGAGTTCGACGGGCTCGATCGGGCCCTCGCCCGGTAGAATCGGTTTTGTGGTCATGGCGCTTCCCTACAGCGCCGCCGGGGCGCTCTCAAGCCTGGGCGACCTTGCGTCCTACGGCGGGTGTGCTGCGCCGCGCCATTTGGACGCAAAATGGCATGCCGCAGGTGCCGGCCGGCCACTCTTCCACAAAGAGGGGGCGCCGCTCGCCGGGACCGGTGGCATCGAGGGACGGCGGCAGCTAAATCTCCTGCACTATCAAGCTCAGCGGGATGTAATTGGGTAATGGCTGCTCTTGTGCCGGACCTGCCGCAGGTCGAACAGCACATCGTCGAAATCACGAACAAGGCGCGACAAGACCAGAAGCTCGCGCCGTTGAAGGTCAACGCGATACTTGCAAAAGCCGCGCGCGCCTACGCCGAACGGGTGGCGGGTAGCGGAACCTTCTCCCATTCCGCGGATGGACGCACGCCTGCCCAACGCGCGGAGAGCGCCGGCTACAAGCATTGCGACATCGCCGAAAATCTCGCCATGGACGAGAACAGCCAGGGCTTCGATACTGGCGCCCTTGCACTTCAAGCGATCGCGGGCTGGATGAATTCACCTCCGCATCGCGCCAATATGATGCGGGCTTCCGTCACCGAGATCGGGGTCGGTGTTGCGCGTGCGCCCGGTCCAAAGCCGAAATTCATTTCGGTCGAGCTGTTTGGCAGGCCCGCCACAGAAATCTATTCCTTCAAAGTGATGAACCTATCGAATGGCGGCGTCAGCTATTCCTTCGCGGGCAAGACGCGGGAGCTGAAACCGGGCACGTCGGCCGTTCTCACAGCCTGTTCGCCGGGTGAGCTCGTGTTGTCGAAGCTTGGCAATTTCCTTTCAAATGCGGTGGAAATTGCGCGGACCAACGCTGAAAATAAAAGGATTTATGCGTTGAGATCGACTGCGATCGGCGGGACGGTGCTCGAAGTTTCCGCGCAACGGACGCTTCCTTAACTGTGTCGTTGCGGAACGTTTCCCCCGGTTCAGGCGTTGCCCCGAACTGGTACGAACCGGAATGGGAGACACCATGGAAGCACGCCAGCTCATAATCTATGTAGGTTTGAGTGTTGTGGCCGTGATTGCCGTTGTGGGCGGCGTCGCTGCTTATCAGCGCTCGCAGTCCAGCGTATTGATCGACGCCCCGGCCGTGCGCATTGAAACCAACAAGGCCACCGGCGAGACGAAAGTCGATGCGCCCTTCGCTCACGTCGAAAAGGACGAGCGCGGTACGCGCGTCGATGCACCAGGCGTCAAGGTCGATGTGCCAGCGCATTAGACGTTCATGAAGGCCTTACGGAAGATTCGCCCGTCGCACGATGGGTGGCTTTTCTTTTGCCTCACCCGATCGTTCGGAGAATACCGCCTTCGACGCGTAGCGCGGCACCGTTCGTCGCCGAGGCTTCCTTCGACGCGGCATAAACGACCATATTAGCGACCTCCTCGACCGTCGCGAAGCGCTGGAGGAGCGATGCCGGCCGGTGGGTCTGGACGAACGTTGAGGCCATCTCGTCGGGTGTCTTGTTGTTCGCGGTGGCCATGGCTTTCAGAAAGTCTTCGACGCCCTCGGATCGCGTCGGGCCAGGCAATACGGAATTGACGGTGACGTTCGTTCCGGCCGTCAACTGCGCAAGCCCCTGCGTGAGCGAAAGCTGCGCGGTTTTGGTAACGCCGTAGTGGATCATCTCTACGGGAATGTTCACCGCCGATTCCGACGATATGAAAATCACACGCCCCCAATTTCGTTCGAGCATTCCCGGCATGAACGCCCGCGACAGGCGCACGCCCGACATCACGTTCGTCTCGAAGAAATGGATCCAATCGGCGTCGGTAATTTCAAAGAACGGTTTCGGTTCGAAGATGCCGGCATTGTTGATCAGGATGTCGACGGCCGGAGCCGCCTTGGCGAGGGCGGCGCAGCCTTCGGCAGTGGAGACGTCGGCGGCGACTCCCGAGACCGCTGCTGCCTTGACGCTATCGTGGACGGCTGCGATGCCCTTATCCACGCTTTCCTGACGCCGGCCGTTGATGACCACCTTGGCCCCTGCCCGCGCCAAGCCCTTTGCGATCGCGAGGCCTATGCCGACCGTCGAACCCGTAATGACGGCCGTCTTGTTTGTCAGATCTACTTTCATCGGATCAATCCATTTCAAATTGTACGGGTCAGAGCCCGAATTCGAACTATTTCAGGCCGCTCGGTATATTTCATCGCGGCGCCGCCGTTGGTAGCCGTAAGATGCATAGCGGCATTTCACCGATCCACGGCCGAGCTGAGCGGCGATACATTAACTTCGTATACATGCACTACCTGTGGATTTGGCCCATAGGCGCCCTACCTAGTTTGGAGTCACACTTCTTTAACACTCGCTTCTCCGGCGGAGATCGAATGGCAATCGAAATTGAACGAAAATTTGTCGTGCACGACGACGGCTGGCGGCAGTTTGAGATCGGCTGCGCGCCCATCGAGCAGGGCTACTTCGCGCGCACGCCGCTGGTGAAAGCGCGTGTACGCATCTATGGCGACAACGGCTACGTGACGCTGAAGAGCGCGAATGCGTCGGGTGCGCTGTCGCGGCAGGAATTCGAATACAAGATACCGAAAGCCGATGCCGAGGAGATGCTACGGCAGTTCAGCATGGAGTCTCCGATCAGGAAGGTTCGCTACGACGTTCCCTTTGAAGGCAACATCTGGACCGTGGACGTTTTCCAAGGGGCGAACGCCGGCTTGGTTCTGGCTGAAGTCGAACTCGAGAGCGTCGATCAATCGATCACGCTGCCTCCGTGGATCGGCGAAGAAGTGACGAGCGATCCGCGCTACGAGAACTCAAGCCTCGCCCGTTCGCCTTTCACCACCTGGAGCCATCGCTGATTTCAGCCGTGGAGCGCCGCTTGTCGATACGCGCGCGGCGATTGTCCCGTCCACCGGCGGAACGCGCGGGTGAAATGTGCAGGGTCCGAATACCCGAGATTCAAAGCGATATCGGTCACGGACGTCCGGCTCTCCTGCAGAAGCCGCATTGCGTGGCGACTTAGCAGATCGTCGACCAGATCGACGAAGGACGTGCCGTTCTCGCCGAGCCGGCGTTGCAATGATCGGGGTGTCGTGCCGAGCTTGGCAGCGACCCAAGCGATGCGCGGATAGCCCTCGTGCAGAGCGAGCTCCGTCACCGCTGCCGTCGTCGCAAGAACATCGCTTTGACGGGGAACAGGGGGCTCGCTGCCGGCAGCACATTCGTCCGATGCCGATCGTCCCGAATAGATCGTGTTCCCGAGCAGGGCGGCATCGAACTCGATCGCCGGAACCGCGTGGCCGTGCGAAATATTCGCTGAAAAGATGTCTTCAAGCTGCGCGCGGGGCGAGCCCGATGGCAGCGCGGTCATCACTACGTTCGGCCGCCAACCTGGACCGGCGTAACCGCGGACGACGTCCATCGCGTAGCCAAGCGCGAGAAACTCGTTGTGGTGCCGCCCGTCGGTTTCCGGTTCAATGAACTCAATCGACCAGCGCACGCGCGGTCCGTGATGCGAGACGGTAAGAACGGTCGACGTCTGCAGCATCACGTTCAGACCGGCGTGAGCGCGAAGCATCGCATCGCGAAGCGTCTCGGCCTTGCATACCCAGGCACCGAACGCGCTCAGGTCTTCACTCTTCACGGCTTGGCCGAGACGGGCGCCGAAGTACGCATCCCCGGTCTCGCGGGCGGCTTTCTCGAGCAGGCGAAATTGCTCCCGAAGCGGCACGATCAATTCGCGCTGCTCCAGAATTGCAAACGGCAGGTCGACCTTGCGAAGCACCCGCGCAATCGAGCCGCCATGGCATTCCATGAATGCTGCTATCGGGCCAAGCGAGCTTGCCCTGGTAACTCCTGAAAGACGGGGTGCCATCGCTGCTGCCGGGCTCAATTTTCCCTCGAACGTGGCGCAAAATGGCAAGCAGCGGAGGCGGCTTCAAGTCACGTTAGCGTTATGAGCGCGCACGGTTTATGCGCGTGCTACCCAAACCAAGAAACCGGTGAAACCGATGACCACAGCCTTGCACGCGAAGCCCGCGATGACGGTTCCGTTCGAAGACCATATTGATTGGCATACGCTCGAAGGCTTTCCGCACCTCGCCTATTACATCTGCGCGGTCGACGAGAAAAAGCGCATTGTCGATATTCTGTTCAAGTTCGACGCCAATTCACAGATCGCGTTGCACCGGCACAAGGCCGACTACATCACGCTGACCCTTCGCGGCGAACTGCGCATTTACCGGCCGAACGGCGAATTGAAGGAAATCCGGCCAACCGGGGCCTACGTTTCCGGTACAGCGGACGGCGAGCCGCATCGCGAGGGCGGTGGCGACGAAGACGTGATCGCGTTCTTCAGCAACCGGAACGTCGAAAACCTCGTCTACGAGATTCTCGACGACAATCTGAACACGGTTGCGACGCTCGGCATGGAGGAATTCAAGGCCCTCCATGCCGCTCAGCGCACTTAGTGCCAGCCGTTATAGGGATCGTAGTCATCCATCGGAGCGTTCGCGCCGCGCGCATACGATCGCGGCGGCGACGCGGCTTTTGCCTTCGCATTCGCTGCGATCTTGCCGCTGAGCGAGCGGACGACGGTGACTTCGGTTCCAACACGCACCAGCGACGCCAGATGCAGCACGTTCTCGTTCAGCATGCGGAAGCAGCCGGACGATTCTGCCTTCCCGATCGACTTCGGATCGTTGGTGCCGTGAATGCGGTAGAGCGTATTCCCGAGGTAGATCGCCTTGACGCCGAGCGGATTGCGGATGCCGCCAAGCATGCGCTCAGGCAGCTCAGGCTTTCTCCGCCGCATGTCCGCCGGCGGATACCAATCCGGCCAATCGGCGACGCGCGAAACCTTTTCCTTGCCGGTCCACGTGAAGCCCTGGCGCCCGACGCCGATCGAATATGCATAAGCCGACGTCGAACTCAGGACGTAATAGAGTTTTCGCGCGCCGGTATCGATGACGATCGATCCCGGTGAATAGGGCCCGCTGAAGGCTACCTGCGCGGGGGCGACCGGTCCGATGTAGGGCCTGTCACCGCCGGTGGTTCCGGGCGTCTTGCTAAGGCGTGCTTCGTCGTCGGGCGAAGGCGCCGCATCCCAGGCGCCATAATCGTCGCGTTCGTCGTAATAGCGCGAAGCCGGCGCTCTTCGATCGTTGAAATAGGCCCGGCCGGCGGAACTTGGTTCGCCGTCGCGCTGATCGTCGTAGCGCGGGCCGTCGCGATCGTCGCCGCCATAGCCGGGATCGCCGTTGTAGCGTGGATCGTATCTCCGGGGATCGTCATCGCGATAATTCTGGTGGTTGTCGACGCGCGGTCCTTCGCGATTATCGTAGCCGCGTTCGTTGAAGTAACGATCGTCCTGACGATCGGCATAGGAATCGTCGTCGTCGGGCACGACTTGCAGGGGTGGACGCCGGGGGCCGTCCCAGGGGTCCCACTGCTGCGCGAAGACATGACTTGAGGCACCGGCCGTCGCCGACGCTGCAATGATCGCAAAGAGAAAAGATTTCATAGAACCCCGCGCACCCATAGCTCACTCGCACCGGCCCAACAGTCATGAAGTCTGTCCGGCTCCATCGCGATAGCTTCGCTCGCGAAGTCGTCATTGGCGTGGCAAACAAATGGCAAAGGGCGCGGCCTGCAATTCAAATCGCATTACGAACTTTGCGTACTGGCAAAGGTTTGGATGACTGAGTGCGCACGCCATCGCGCATTTCAAGACGCGTCCATGGCTGCCTTATTTGCGGTCGCGATATCGGCTCAACGGGAGGTTCGGGCGAGCACGTCCATCAGCTCGGCCACCTTGCGGCGCTGATCGGCTGCATCGCCGCTCGCGATCGCATGTTCGACGCAATGGGCGACGTGATCACGCAGCACTTCTTCCTCGACGCGCCGAAGCGCTGCCCGAACGGCCGAAATCTGCGTCACGACGTCGATGCAGTACCGCCCCTCCTCCACCATCTTCGCGAGGCCGCGAACCTGGCCCTCGATGCGGTTGAGGCGTTTGAGACAGGCGGCTTTTGTTTGTTTCTCCATGCCTTGACCTATACCCTATGGGGGTATACGAGTCAACTTCGAGGATAGCCTCGGATGATGACCGGGGTTCAGCAAGGGATTGCGTTATGACCGCCGATACGCCGAAAACCGGGCCCGAACCAAACATTCCTGCGAAGAGCTGCTGCTCGCATAATCACGCTGCACACGGACATTCCACGCACGAGCATGCGGCCCACACGTCAGCCAAGGCGATAGATCCAGTTTGCGGCATGACCGTCGATCCGAGCACGGCGAAGCACACTGCCGAGCATGACGGAAAGACCTATTACTTCTGCGCCGCCGGATGCCGGACGAAGTTCGTCGCCGATCCTGCTCGATATCTGCAGCCGGAGGCCGCAAAGGCAGAGCCGGTCCCCGCGGGCACCATCTACACATGCCCGATGCATCCCGAGATCCGGCAAGTCGGCCCGGGCTCCTGCCCGATCTGCGGCATGGCGCTCGAGCCGGAGCTTGTCACCGCCGACGCCGCCCCGAATGCCGAGCTTCAGGACATGACGCGGCGGCTGTGGATTGGCGCGGCGCTTGCCCTTCCCGTTTTCATCCTCGAGATGGGCAGCCATCTTTTCAATTTGCATCACATCATCAGTCCGACCGTTTCGAACTGGGTGCAGCTAGCGCTGGCGACGCCTGTCGTGCTCTGGGCAGGATGGCCGTTTTTCGAGCGCGGCTGGAAATCGCTCGAAACACGCAATCTCAACATGTTCACGCTGATTGCTCTCGGGACTGGCGTCGCGTGGATCTACAGTGTTGTCGCGACCCTGTTTCCGCAAATTTTTCCGGCATCGCTTCGCGGAATGGACGGCGCCGTTCCGGTCTACTTCGAGGCTGCTGCCGTCATCACGGTGCTGGTTCTCGTCGGGCAGGTCTTGGAACTCAGAGCTCGCGAGCAAACGAGCGGCGCCATTCGCGCGCTTCTCAATCTCGCGCCTAAAACGGCGCGGCGCCTCAAGCCCGATGGTTCGGACGAAGAGGTGCAGATCGATACGATTTCGGTCGGCGAACTCTTGCGCGTGCGGCCCGGTGAGCGGATCGCCGTCGACGGCATCGTGACCGACGGCAAAAGCAACGTCGATGAATCGATGGTGACTGGCGAACCGCTTGCCGTTTCGAAAAGTGCCGGATCGAAAGTCATCGGCGGGACGATCAACGGATCGGGTGCACTCATCATTCGCGCCGAAAAGGTCGGCCGCGATACGATGCTCGCGCGCATCGTGCAGATGGTCGCCGAAGCCCAGCGCAGCCGCGCGCCCATTCAGCGCCTCGCCGATCAAGTCGCCGGTTGGTTCGTGCCGCTCGTCATTGGAGTTGCGATCCTTGCCTTCGCCGCCTGGATGACGTTCGGTCCCGAGCCGCGTTTCTCGTATGCGCTCGTTGCCGCCGTTTCGGTTCTGATCATTGCGTGTCCGTGTGCGCTCGGCCTTGCGACGCCGATGTCCATCATGGTGGGCGTCGGCCGCGGTGCGCAGTCCGGCGTACTGATCAAGAATGCCGAGGCGCTCGAGCGAATGGAGAAAATCGATACGCTTGTGGTTGACAAGACTGGGACGCTCACCGAGGGCAAACCGACGGTGACGGCTGTCCGGACGGCGCCTCCGATCAGCGACGCGGAGCTTCTCAGGCTCGCGGCCAGTCTCGAGCAGGCGAGCGAGCATCCGCTCGGGGCGGCGATCGTTGCAGCCGCTCGGGAGCGCAATATCGCCCTTTCGGGGGTTCGCGATTTCGCTTCGCCGTCGGGCAAGGGCGTGTCGGGCAATATCGACAATCGCAACGTCGTCATCGGCAATCGAACGATCTTCGACGAGGCGGGCATCGATACGTCCGCTCTTGCCGCCGATGCTGAAAAGCTTCGTGGCGACGGCGCGACGGCCGTTTACGTTGCCATTGACGGCAAAGCTGCCGGCATCATCGCGGTCGCCGATCCGATCAAGGCGACGACGCCGTCAGCGGTTCGCAAGCTCAAGGAAAGCGGCGTGCACGTCGTCATGCTTACGGGCGACAACGCGACCACAGCAAAGGCCGTCGCCGCTAAGCTTGGCATCGACGACGTCAAGGCCGACGTTCTGCCTGAGGATAAGGCCAAGTTCGTTTCCGAACTCCGGAGACAAGGTCACGCGGTGGCGATGGCCGGCGACGGCGTCAACGATGCGCCGGCGCTCGCGGCAGCCGATGTCGGTATTGCAATGGGAACCGGCACCGATGTTGCCATCGAAAGCGCCGGCATTACCCTCGTCAAAGGCGACCTTGAAGGGATCGCACGGGCGCGGCAGCTCTCGCAGGCGACGATGTCGAACATCCGGCAGAACCTCTTCTTCGCGTTCATCTATAACGCCGGCGGTGTGCCGATTGCGGCGGGCATTCTCTACCCCGTCTTCGGATTGCTTCTCTCTCCGATCATCGCGGCGGCGGCGATGGCCTTATCGTCCGTCAGTGTGATCGGGAACGCGCTTCGACTTCGAAACGTGGATATCAGCTAATAGGACTTGGTGGCGGAAAGGAACTTCAGTGTTCCGCCTCCTTGAACACCTCGAAGCTTCTCACGTCGTAGACCGGCCGGATTTGCTTCAGGATGTCGAGAGGCGGGTCCTCGACTTCATTTTGCGTCCAGCGTAGCTCGAACCTCAGTAAGGTCTCTCCGGTACCCGCGCTGCGGCTCAAGCCCTGCAATTGGGCGTAGTAACCCGAGCCGCGCAAAAGCTCTCCCAAATCCGGAAAGGGAGGTTGGTCCAAGCTGGAGGCGACGATGAGTTCCCCGCGATGGTCGCGGGGTACGCGGATATCGATCCAGCGTAGGGTCAACAGCGTTAGAATGATCAACGCGGCGCCCGCACTGCCGAGCAGAAGCTGACCGCCTCCGAAGCAGATGCCAATGACGGTCACCGCCCATATCGTTGCCGCGGTCGTTATGCCCGAGACGTTCCTGCCGTGTTTCAGAATGACGCCGCCGCCGATGAAGCCGATGCCGGTGAGAATGCCGAGCGGCAGACGCATCACATCAAAGGTCGCGAACAGGTCGGGGGTTTTGCCGGTGACGCCGAGCAGGATATTGGCCTGGCTCGTGGCGATGCAGGCCGAAAGGCCAACGAGGACAACGGTGCGCAGTCCCGCTCCGTGGCCGGCACTTTCCCTATTCAGACCGATGAGGATGGTGGCTATCAGCGTCAGGCCAAGACGCGCCGTTATATCGAGCACGCTTGGGTGTAACTGCATTTCCATTGCGGACATTCTCCATTCTTAAACGGTCGAGCGCATAAAAATGATCTTATGCGACTGTAGGCTGAACATTTCATCGGCCTCGGCGACGGGAAACTGTTAACTCCGCCACGAGGGGATGTTTCGCGTTGCCTTGCCGCTGGTCCCGGCTCCATCTTACCATGCCGCGACGGGGGGAAAGGTTTGGTACGCCCCATGCAACAACAGACCTATTGTCTGGGCTAATGCAATGACACGCCACCGCCTCATCTTTTTCGCACTGCTCATCTGGGCTCTCGCGATGGTCGTGCCGGACTTCGTGCGCGCGGTTCGCACACTCGGCTCGTTCGGCTTTTACGCCGACAGCAACGGCTTGATCTATGACGTCGCCGGACCGTTCGAGAGCGAGACCCAATCACCCGCCTGGAAGGCCGGGGTGCGCGCCGGGGATCATCTCGACTTCACGCGCATGCGCTGCATTCCATATGACGCCTATGTTTGCGCGAGCACGATAGCGGCGGTCGGTGGCAACGAATATGTGCTGCCCGGACGGCAGACGACCATCGATCTCCTGCCGACCGCGACGGAAGGTGCGCGGGACGTGACGCTTATCGCCGAGCCGCGCCCGACGAACTGGTTCGCCCGTCTGGTTTTGGTCCTCGATCAGATCGCGGGCATTGCCGTCATACTCGCCGCCGGCTGGCTGGTCTGGACGCGACCGAGCCGTATGACCTGGGGCTTTTTCCTCTACGTGATCTGGTACAATCCCGGGCAGGCCTACGAGTTTTATGCGCAATTGCAGCGGTGGCCCTTGTTGCTTCTGGCGCAAAACGTGCTCGGCAGCATTTCACAAGCCGCGGGCTACGCGGGCCTGCTCGTGTTCGTGATGCGGGCGCCGACCGGGGCGATTCAGCCGCCGTGGGAACGTTTCGAACGGGCGTTGCCCGCGCTCGCCGCTGTCGTTGCCGTTGTTCTGATGGCCGCCTACGGCAACGCATTCGGTTTTCATACCGAACTCTTGATGCGGGCAACGATCCTCTTCGGAATTATCGTGAGCGTCGCCGCCGTCGCGATCCTACTCAAACGACGCAGTTCGCTCTCACCCAAGGACAATCAGCGTCTCAGATGGGTGATGTGGGGATGCCTGATCGGCCTGCCCGCGTTCGTCATCGCCGATCTCAACGAATACACGACGCTTTTTGCAAATTGGGACGGGTTCGTCTTGCCGGAGGATGTCGTTGGGCTTCTCTATCTTGTGAACGGCATCTTGTGCCTTTTCGTTGTCGAAGCCATACGCCGCCAGCGCGTCGTCAACGTCGCGATACCGCTGAGGCGCGTTACCGTTCTGGCACTGATGACGAGCTTGCCTGCGCTGCTTCTTCATCAGCAAGCGGAACATCTGCACGAGTTCGTCGATCTCCCAGGCTGGTCGTGGCTCGTCATCGGCGCCCTCGTTCTCTTCCTCATCAGCAGACTGCATGAATGGTCGGTCGAGCTTGCGGACAGTTTTTTCAATCGCTCGCTCGACAAGACGGAAAAAGAAATCACCGGCGCCATATTCCGGGCGAAGACGGCGGAAGAGATTGACCGGCTTCTGTCGGATGGCGTCGCCAGAGCCCTGAAGCTTGCATCGGCGGCGACATTTCGAGGGACGGAGAGCGGATTTCATCGCTTCGAGGCCAGCGTCGGCTGGGATGACAAGGCGGTGCGTGATTTACGTCCCGGCGAGGGAGCGATGAAAAGTCTGCTCAGGGGCGAGCCGAGCAGCTTCGAAAAGGCCGCGGCCGAGGAGGCCGGGTTTCCGGCTGAGTTCGATTTGCCGATCCTCGCGGTTCCTGCTGCGAACCGTGTTCACACGTATGCCGTGATGCTTTACGGCCCGCATGAGGCAGGCACCGACATCGATTCCAACGAGCGAAAAATGCTGGTCAATCTTGGACAGCATGCGGCCGATGCGTATGCGCGCGCCGAGACCGAGAAGCTTCGCAAGACGATCGCGGAACTTCGCGCGCAGCCAGATTTGAGCCGCGGGATGGCATGACGTGAAAAGCAAAAGCCGCGAATACGCATGCGTACCCGCGGCCTATGCGACCTAGATCAAAAAAGCGAAAACACCGCTGGGAAGGCCATCGGCCCTACCCGCAGCGCGATGTCACTTAAGCGTTCTGGATGACGCTGACGGCAATCTTGCCCGACCGACGATCGGTTTCGGTTTCGAAAGCGACCTTCTGGCCCTGCGAAAGGCCGCGCATGCCGGCGCGCTCGAGAGCCGTTGCGTGAACGAACACGTCGTTTCCGCCCTGGTCCGGCGCAATGAAGCCGTAGCCCTTCTGATCGTTATAGAATTTCACGGTACCCGTGATCATAGAATGTTCCCTTTAGGCTCTGATGGTTGAGGCTGTCACATGCGTCAATGCGGACGCATACGCCGGCCTCACAGTTCGATTTTGGAAAGACGTCTGTGCGCTTGGCTGCGCCAGAGGCTGAGTGCCTCGCAATATCCGGCCAAAGTTCGATTGGCCGTCGATAGCACGCATAAAGCTCGATGGATACCGCTAGTTTCCGGCCATCGATCAACTTTTCGGCCCGTACCCCTGAAAAGCGGGCCAATGTACGTCTTCCGGAACAAACCATAAAGCCTAATTGTCTAAGGGAGAGTTTGATGGCAGCAGGCCCCCGCGTGACGGGCTTCCTGGCTTCGGATAAGCCGGAAAATGGCCATTTGGCGCGATCGGCCGAACCACGGCCAAGTTGCGAGGACGCATGAAAGTCGGATTTATCGGCTTGGGGCATATGGGTTCCGGCATCGCGGCCAACCTGCTCAAGGCCGGACACGATGTCACCGTCTATAACCGCACGCGCGCAAAGGCCGAGGCTCTGGCATCCGAAGGGGCCAAAATCGCGGTGACGCCGAGCGACGCCTGCACGGGCGAAGCCGTCTTTACTATGCTGGCGGACGATAAGGCCGTCGAGGCGGTGGTGTACGGGGACGGCGGCCTGTTTGCGTCGCTGAATAAGGGTGCCGTCCATATCTCGTTGAGCACGATCAGCGTCGCGCTTTCGAAACGGCTGGCTGAAGACCACGGTAAAAAAGGTCAACTCTACGTTGCCGCCCCAGTATTCGGCCGACCGGAAGCCGCGGCGGCAAGAAAGCTCTTCGTCGTCGCCGCCGGGAAGAGCGACGCCATCAAGGCAGTTTTCCCCCTCTTGGACGCCATCGGACAAAAGACGTTCCCGATTTCCGAGCAGGCGGAAGCAGCGAACGTCGTAAAACTCAGCGGCAATTTTCTTATCGCCGCCGTGATTGAATCGCTCGGCGAAGCCATGGCGCTCGTTGGCAAAGCGGGCATCGACAAGCACCAGTATCTCGAGATCCTGACGTCGACGTTGTTCGGCGCGCCCGTCTACAAGACTTACGGCACGCTGATCGCAGACGGGAAATTCGAGCCGCCGGGCTTTGCCGCTCCGCTCGGACTGAAGGACGTCGGACTGGCGCTCGCTGCGGGGCAGGACTTGCGCGTGCCCCTGCCGCTCGCCAGCCTGCTGCGCGACCGCTTTTTGACGTTGCTCGCGAATGGTGGCGACAATCTCGATTGGTCGGCCGTCGGATCACTCGCTGCAAAGGACGCGGGCGAAGCGTAATTTTGCTTGCAGGAATGTGCGCAAACCCAGAGGTTTGGTCACAACTGAAAACGGATATTCGGCATTTGCCTCATTTCATGAACTTCGACGCACTGGAAATTTGCGAACGTAATTTTTGAACATCGATTTTACTGCTGTTGCGATGCTGTCATGAGCAGATCGATCACATTCGCGAAAGCCGGTCTGCCGCCTGGTCCCAAAGGGACTCTGATCGGCGGCAATATCGCTCAGATGGGACCTCGCAGGGTCGATTTCTTTCTCGATCTTGCGCAGACATATGGGTCTGTCGCGAGCTTTCGCGTCGGCCGGTGGCGCATCTTTCTCGTCAGCGATCCGGAGCTGATCCAGCAGGTTCTGGTGACCGATGCGCGGCACTACATCAAGCATTTCGGCGCGCGCGCATTCAAACCGATACTCGGCAACGGACTGGTGACGAGCGAGGGCGATTTCTGGCTCAGTCAGCGGCGCATGATGCAACCGTCGTTCCTGAAGGCGCTGGTGTTGTCCTATGCGCCGATCATGGCCGAGCTCACGACGGCGATGCTTGCGGAGTGGGCCCCCGGAAAGGCCGTCGATCTCGAATTCGAATTCAGCGGCCTTACGAGCGCAATCGCTCTCAAAACGCTTTTCGGCCTCGATGATCACGGCGAACGCGCGAAGGTGGATGCGAGCCTGATCGAGACATTCGATTCCCTGACGACACGCCTCGACGCACCCATTCGACTGCCGCTCTGGATGCCGACGCCGACGAATCTGAGACTGTGCCGTGCCATCGCGAACGTCAAAGCGCTCGTCGACGGATTCATCGCTCAGAAGCGGTCTCGTCCGCTGGCCAATGATCTCCTCTCAACGATGATCATGGCTCAGCGCGAAGACGGATCGCGCATGAGCGACCAACAGCTTCGCGATGAAGCCGTGACGCTCTATCTCGCTGGTTATGAGACGACGGCGTTGACGCTCACCTGGAGCTGGTACCTCCTTTCGCAGTATCCGGAAGCCGAGCGAAGGCTTGTTGACGAGTGGCGGCGCGTGCTCGGCGGGAGGTCCCCAAACGCGGAGGATCTCACTGCGCTTCCGTACACGTCGGCCGTCATCAACGAGGCGATGCGGCTTTATCCACCCGTGTACGCCATTGGCCGGGAGGCAATGACCGACCTCGAACTCGGGGGATACCGCGTCAAGCGCGGATACACGATCCTGATGAGCCAATGGGTCAGCCACCGCGATCCGAAATACTTTCCGGAGCCCGAACGATTCCTGCCCGAGCGTTGGCTCGATGGATTGGCCGCGCGGCTGCCGAAGTTCGCCTATTACCCGTTCGGCGGCGGCCAGCGGCTGTGCATTGGAAGTCACTTCGCGACGATGGAGGCGATGATCGTTCTCGCCACCATCGGGCAAAAATACAAGTTCACCCTCGCCCCTGATGCGGTCATCGACATCAAGCCGCAGATTACGATGCCGCCGAAGTACGGCATGCCGGCAACGCTCGAACTCCGTTGATGGCTTCACGAAGCTTCCGCCAATCGCGGCGCACCGATAAAGTCGCTCGCACGCTCGAAATGGCACCTCAATTCCAGCTTATACGGTTTGTCACGCACACGGACGAGGACGATGCACGTGACACATGCGACGATCGACAACGTCTCCGACACGGCATTTTGGGTTGCGCATTACCGGAGCGTCGAGACGAGGCGGAACGACGCCCTTTTTCGCGATCCGCATGCCGGGACCCTTGCGGGCGACCGCGGAAAGTCGATTGCCGAAGCCATGCCGCGCAGCTTCATGTCGTGCTGGGTCATCGCTATCCGCACGCGCATCATCGATGATTTCATTCGCACGGCTGTCGATGAAGGGGTGGACACGGTTCTCAACCTCGGTGCGGGACTCGATACGCGGCCCTACCGCATGGATCTTCCCGCTTCGCTTACCTGGATCGAAGCGGATTATCCTCATGTCATCGAATACAAGGAAGAGCGGCTCGCGCGAGAGGCGCCGCGTTTCAAGTTGACGCGGGTGAAGTGCGATCTGGCTAATGCGGTGGCGCGGCGTCAGCTCTTAGCGGATACAAATGCGCGCGCGAAGAAATTGCTGGTGCTGACCGAAGGTGTCGTTCCGTATTTGACGGAAGAGCAAGTCGCCGCGCTCGCCGACGATCTGCGCGGTCTTGATCATGCGGCAGGTTGGATCGTCGACTTCTTCTCACCGGAGCTGATCAAGGCGCGCGAGCGGATGATGAGAGGGCGCTTGAAAAATGCGCCATTCCGATTTCGGCCCGATGACTGGTCCGAATTTTTCGCGGCGCGTGGTTGGCGTGCCGCTGATATCCGCTACCTCGGCGAGGAGGCGGATCGCCTCGGTAGGCCCGTCGAGTTGCCCCTGCCGGTGAAGCTGATGTTCATCCTGCAATCGATGTTCATGTCGAAAGCCCGCCGGGATCGATTTCGAAATGCAACGGGCTACGCGATGCTCAGGCCCATATCCAACTAGGATATTTCGCAATACAAGGCCCCGACGCTGTTGCACGCCGGGGCTTCAGCGGCCCCATCGGACAGAGAACCGCCTCCTTAGCTCATCGCCAAGGATATCGATGTTTAGACGCCTCTGCGAAGAACGCTTGCGAGAAGGCCGACGACGATAAACACGACGGCGACCATCAACAGGAGGTGAGCGCCGGAAATCGCCGTGCCTGCCACGCCGCCAAAACCAAGAGCGGCTGCGACGATCGCGACAATCAAAAAGACGATCGCGTAGTAAATGAGATTACCACCCATGCGGTCCTCCATATCACTATGTTTGGGGAGGCAACGCACACCGGACTCATTGAGTTCCGCAGCAGATAGAGGAGCCATTTCTGCCTGTAAAACCTGGCATTTTTGAACTTTCCGGAAATTCATGCGGCAATTCATCGGATGGTTGTCGGTGCTAGCGTTGCACCACTCCGCCGACGGATTTTTGCCGCGATTGTGTCCGCTCGTCGCGAGCTAAAATCTCTTTTTTCCGTTTTCTCAATTGCGTTGGTCAAAGAGATGAAACTTGTTCTGGTCACGGAAACCATCGCGCCCTGAGCTGGTTTGCCTTGAGGTTGAAGCAGAGAGAAAAGGAGATGGCTCATGAAGTTTGTGACGGCTGCGGCTCTCTTGGGCACAGGCATGCTTGCCTTTACCGCGACGACGGCATCGGCCGACATCGTTTGCAACGGCGACGGCGACTGCTGGCACATGAAGGAGCGCCACAAATACGCGCCCGATCTACACCTTCGCGTGCACCCCGATAGCTGGAAGTGGCGCGATTCCGATGCAACGCATTACCGGTGGCGCGAGCACGAAGGCCGCGGCTATTGGCGCGGAGGCGTGTGGGTCGATCTGTAGAGAGCGCGATTTACTGCAATCGCCGCGTAAAAAAGCCATCCTCGGTGGTCCGAGGATGGCTTTCGATGTCAGAGCTTTGGCGACGACTACAGAGGAATGTTGTCGTGTTTCTTCCACGGATTTTCGAGCGTCTTGTTGCGCAGCATGTTGAGCGCGCGGCAAAGGCGCTTTCTCGTTGCTGACGGCGTAATGACTTCGTCGATGTAGCCACGCTCGGCTGCAACGAAGGGATTGGCGAAGCGCTTC
Source organism: Pseudomonadota bacterium (assembly GCA_018242295.1). Classification (GTDB taxonomy): domain Bacteria; phylum Pseudomonadota; class Alphaproteobacteria; order Rhizobiales; family Hyphomicrobiaceae; genus Hyphomicrobium_B. The sequence goes on along the minus strand of JAFECE010000008.1, from coordinate 78,191 downwards.
TTGTATTCGTCGATGCGCAACTGGATCTTCACGGGATCAGACAGCTCGGAGCGATAGAGAATTTCGGCTGCGCCCTTCGCACCCATGACCGCGATCTCGGCGGTAGGCCAAGCATAGTTCACGTCACCGCGGATGTGCTTCGAACTCATCACGTCGTAGGCGCCGCCGTAGGCCTTGCGGGTGATGACCGTCACCTTCGGAACGGTGGCTTCGGCGTAAGCAAAGAGCAGCTTGGCGCCATGCTTGATCAAGCCGCCATATTCCTGCGCCGTTCCCGGCAGAAAGCCCGGGACGTCGACGAACGTCACGATCGGAATGTCGAAACAATCGCAGAAGCGCACGAACCGCGCGGCCTTGCGCGAGGCATCGCTGTCGAGCACGCCTGCAAGCACCATCGGCTGGTTCGCCACGATGCCGACCGTCGAGCCTTCCATGCGTGCGAAGCCGGTGACGATGTTCTTGGCGAAGGCTTCCTGAATTTCGAAGAAATCGGCTTCGTCAACGACCTTCAGGATCAGCTCCTTGATGTCGTAGGGCTTGTTCGGATTGTCCGGGATGATCGTATCGAGCGAGTGGTCGAGACGGTCCGGGCTGTCGTGGCTTGGAATAACCGGCACGCCAGCCTTATTGCTCGAGGGCAAGAAGTCCATCAGCCGGCGCATCTGCAGCAGCGCTTCGAGATCGTTCTCGTAGGCCTTGTCGGCGATCGACGATTTCGTGGTGTGTACCTTGGCGCCGCCGAGCTCTTCTGCTGTGACGTTTTCGTTCGTCACGGTCTTCACGACGTCGGGGCCGGTGACGAACATATAGCTCGTGTCCTTCACCATGAAGATGAAGTCGGTCATTGCCGGCGAGTAAACGTCGCCGCCCGCGCACGGGCCCATAATGACCGAGATCTGCGGTATCACGCCGGATGCCAGCACGTTCCGCTGGAACACTTCGCCGTAGCCGCCGAGGGCATCGACACCCTCCTGGATGCGAGCGCCGCCGGCGTCGAAGACGCCGATGATCGGGGCGCGGTTCTTCAGCGCCATATCCTGGATCTTCGTGATCTTCTTCGCGTGCGTCTCGGAAAGCGAGCCGCCCATCACCGTGAAGTCCTTGGCGAAAACGTAGACCACGCGGCCGTTGATCGTGCCCCAACCGGTCACGACGCCGTCTCCCGGGACCTTCGTTTTTTCCATGCCGAAGTCGGTGCAGCGGTGCTCGACGTACATGTCGAACTCTTCGAACGAGCCTTCATCCATCAGGAGCTCGATGCGTTCGCGCGCCGTCAGCTTACCCTTCGCGTGCTGGGCGTCGATCCGGGCGCGGCCGCCACCGAGACGGGCATTGTCGCGACGCTTCTCAAGCTCGTCGATGATGTCTTTCATGGAACCCCTTGGCTGGCTCGGAAAAATGTGCCGAAACGGCTCTCTAGCATGGCTCCCTCACGGCGCAAACGCTGAGTTGTCGCGATGAGCGAAGGGCGGTGCCGGAGGCCGCCTTGGGCACGAAAATGGCCGGTTTTAAGGGGTGCCGGCAGCCACTTTGCCGAGATGCGCCGCGAAATCGGCGGTCTTTACCTCGACGAAACCGGCGCCACGGATCGGCTCGATCACGACCGCATGCCCCATCTTGGCCGCCCATGGGAGTGTCGACCCCACGAAGTCGGCGATCGGATCAGCGATGACCTTCTTCCCGGCAAGCTTTTTCATGTGAGCTTCGGCGTCGGCACGGGTGGAAAAGACATGCAGCCGGTCGACCGACCGGGGCTTCTGAGTGCCCGGCGTCACCAGGGGGCTGTCCTCCCCGCCGACGTAATAGACCTCGCCCTTTGCCCGGGCGGCGGCGGCATAGGGGGGCACAGCCTCCGTCTGCAACCGGATCAGGAGATCGCGCGGATCGATCTCGGCCTCGATGGGGTCGGAAACCCAATCGGTACCGGCGAACCCTTTCGCCTTGGCGATGCCCGGCAGAATATCGGTGGCGAAGACTTCCAGCGAGATATCCTGAAGCTCGCTATTGCCCGCCAATGCCTCGGCCCAGCGCTCGGCTTCGAGCGGGCTCGACCAGAAGAGTTGCACAGTCCTGCCCGAGACTTTCTGCGATGGCACGGAGGCGTTTTCTTCGTCCGCGAGCGTCAGCACGCGCCCTTCAGCGACCGCCCGGCGTACGAACCGGTCGCGTTGCGCAAGCTCTGGGATGCGCGGCGCATGGAGCATCGGGCACTGACCCTTAACCGAATCACTGCGCAAGTTTTCTCGAAAGGCGGCCTAAGAGCAAGCCTCGATGGTTCGTTCGATGCCGAAACGCGCAAGAATAGTGCCCCTGGGCACTCCCTTGATTTGAGGGCGGCAAGGCCATAGATTTCGATTTCAATAATATGGAGTGGCTTGGACGCAGTCCGTCGGCCGACAGTTTTGTGACCGAATTACTCATCGTCCTGGCCCTTATCCTCGTTAACGGCCTTTTCGCGCTCTCCGAGCTGGCGATTGTCTCCGCCCGCCACCCCCGTCTCAAGGCGATGGCGGCCGCGGGCCGCCCTGGAGCCCACAGCGCCATAGCCCTCTCTGCCGATCCTGGGCGCTTTCTATCGGCCGTTCAGATCGGGATTACGCTGATCGGCATCATCAACGGCGCCTATTCGGGCGAGACTTTCGGCGAATATGCATCCGCCTATCTCCGCAATCTCGGATTGAGCGAGACGGTTGCGAGTTCGCTGGGCTTCGGCGCGGTTATCGCGACCATCACCTATCTCTCGGTTATCGCCGGCGAGCTGGTGCCGAAGACCCTGGCCTTGCGTAATGCCGAGGGCATCGCGTGCGTCGTCGCGCCGATCATGACCGGGTTTGCTAAAGCAGCCGGACCGATTGTCTCGTTGCTCGACACATCGACGCGTTTTGTGTTTCGCATACTCGGGCTGTCGCCTGAGCGAGAGAACAAGGTCACCGACGAAGAGATCAAAACGCTCATCGCCGAGGCGGAAACGGCAGGCGTGCTCGAGAGCGGCGAAGGCGAACTCATCTCGGGTGTCATGCGCCTCGCAGACCGCGCCGTCGTCGGCCTGATGACGCCGCGCACCGATGTCGACTGGATCGACATCACCGCGACCGAGGCTGCCATCAAGGAACGATTGATCTCAACGCCGCATTCGCGCCTGCCCGCTGGCGAAGGCTCGCCCGACAAAATGATCGGCGTCGTGCAGACGCGCGAGCTTCTGACGGGTCTCCTTGCTGGCAAGCCGTTCGACATCGCGGCCTACGTCCGAAAGGCGCCGATGATCCCTGAGACAAGCGCGGCCATGGATGTCTTGTCCGTGCTGCGCGATGCCGAAGTTCCCATGGCCCTCATCCATGGCGAGTATGGGGACTTCGAAGGGTTGGTCACGCCCGCCGATATTCTCGAGGCTATCGCAGGCGTCTTCAAATCCGACGCAGAGGGCCTGGAGCCTTATGCGGTCGAGCGCGACGACGGCTCTTGGCTGTTGTCTGGCGCCATGCCTGTCGATGAGATGGCGGACAAGATCGGCATCCTGCTTCCGGAAAACCGTTCGTACGAGACGGTCGCCGGCTTCGTGCTCGCCAAACTGCAGCACATCCCAAAGACCGGCGAATACATCGACATCAGTGGATGGCGGTTCGAGGTGGTCGATCTCGACAGCAGGCGGATCGACAAGGTGCTGGCAACTCGCTCGACGCCGCTACGGCGGCAAGCTTCCTAAGTAGACGGGGACGGGCCCAGGAGTGCGAGGAAACGGTCGGCGGAGTCGAATTCCGCATGACGGCCGCGCCGCCTAGCGGCGGCTTCCGCATCCTCGCCCCAAAGTGCGATCTGATAATCCTCATCGACGTGGGCGGCATCCCACGCGGCTTTGGGGCTCAGCCATTGCCGGAACAACGCCAAGGAGATCAACGCTGATCCCGTCAGCGTGGTGATAACGTGCATTGCCGAAAGCCGGAACGCGTCGCGGGGCAAAGCTTTCGAGAACGCAACAAGTGATGCTTCGGGCTGGGCCACGTGAACGATGCCCGTGATGACCTGAAAATGCGCATTCAGCGTCTCGTTCGCCCAGGCGACGATCGGATCCCAGTGCTCGGATTGCTTTTCTACGAGTTCGTGAGGCGTCTCGGCTCGATAGCAAACGAGATCGCTTCCCGCGTAGGCGGTGATGTCGGCGGCGACAGCATCGAGTGTATCGGCCACGGCATCGATCGCGGTGTTGGCAAAGCGCGTCAGCGGCATATTCGCCGGATTGATGACGTCCGTCTGCGCCCGCCACTCCTCGGCAATGGCCTCAGCCAGCGGACGCGCCGGAACCACGAGCGGGCGCTTCTTCGGCGTCTTGATTTGCCGGCCGTCGAGAAGGATCTGATATGGCGCGACGTCTCCGACCGTCACTTCCTTATAGAAACGTTTGGGAAGCGGTTTTGCGAGGCTGTCGGTAATGGGACTGCGAGGACCACCCGACGGACGCGCCGCGCCCGAACCCGGACCGGCATTGCCATTTCCGTTGCCGACGCTCATGCTTCACATCTTTCCATGGCGAGCACGCGATCGATTGCGTCGGGAAGATCCTCGAAACGCTCGATGATCAGATGCGCGCCTGCTTCCTGCAGCGCCGCGACTTCATGATAGCCCCATGAAACACCGATTGCCGCGACACCCGCGGCGCGGGCCATCGCCATGTCGTAGGTCGTATCTCCGACCATGACAGTCAGATCCGGCGTCGTGCCGGTTTCGAGCATCGCGCGCAGAAGCATCGAAGGATGCGGCTTCGAGGGGTGGTCGTCGGCCGTTTGAATTGTCGCGAAGCTCTCGTACCAGCCTTCGCGCTGGAACAGCCGGTCAACGCCACGGCGCGATTTTCCCGTCGCGATGCCAAGGAGGTGGTCGTCGCGCAAGGCAATGCAGGCGATCACTTCCTTCGCCTTCGGGAACAGAATCTCGGATTCCGAGGGGTCGTGTTTCAATTCGCGGAAGGCGGACTTGTAGCGCTCGGCGAGTTTGGCTCGCGTCGTGCGGTCGTGATCAGGCGCAAGAGCTGTAAACGCTTCAGGCAGCGACAAGCCGACGACCGAGAGCGTTGCGGCGCGCGTCGGAGCGACCAGACCCAGCGATGAAAAGGCGTGATCCATCGACAACACGATGCCAGCCTGGCTATCGACGATCGTGCCGTCGCAATCGAAAACAACGAGCTTCATGCGGGGTATTTAGCGACGCATGCGCCGCTGTGCAACGTCAGCGCTCTTCTGGAGGTATCTTATTGATTTTGGATAGGAATATTGCATGTGCGGCGACGTCCACCGGTTTGTGCCTAATCACGGTGCTGGCGGGGTCCTTCCCAAGATAATTATCGTTCCGCCAGTTTACCGATGGCCGGACCGGCCGCGGCGCAAATCCGCCTCCGCAATTGGGGCATACGTTTTCTAGGACACTCTCCACGCACTCCGCACAGAACGTGCATTCGTAGGAGCAAATGCGCGCCTCGGTCGATTCCGGTGGCAAGGCTCGATTGCAGTGCTCACAGGTTGGTCTCAGCTCAAGCATCAGACCACCTTCTATGCGACGAGCTTGTCGATCTTCGCGAACGTGCTGAGGCACAGCCAGGTACTCAAGTTGGCCGCGAGCTGCTTACTGCCTGTTACGATCAATCTATCCGCCTCCTTGGCCTGAGCGAGCGTGGTGTAGCCCATCCAAACCTCGGTCATCGTCCTGAGATCGGTTGAGAGGTAAAGATCGACGTCGAAGCCCGGATCGACCCAGCACAAATCGACAGGCTTTCCGGGCTCGACGATGAGCCACCAATTCCGGTGGACCTCCTTCTGATCGTTGAACATCACCTGGATTACGCTTCGGCGACGCGGCATAGGCTTCGGGTCGATACGTCGGCGCATGTCCCACATTAAAAGATTGGGATCGAGATTGGCTAACGACGCCTCGGTCTCGATCCAACGCTGACCCCAGACGCCAACGGCCTCGATGACTGGTCGCAGATCGACCCCTGCCTTTGTCAAGCGGTACTCGAATGTCTCGGGCTCGCCGGGAACAGGAACGCGCGAGACGATGCCCGCCGCTTCGAGGTCTTTCAAGCGCTTCGAGAGAAGTGCCGGCGACATTCGCGGAACACCACGCCGCAGCTCGTTGAAGCGGCTCGATCCGACGACGAGTTCGCGAAGAACAACGAGTGTCCACCGCGAGCAGATAATTTCCGCGGCCATCGCAATCGGGCAGAACTGATTGTAACTGGCTTCAGCCATGGGCGGCTCCTGACGTTCCGTTGGCATCATAACTAAGCGTGGCGGGGCGGCAGCGCCAGTTCAAGATCTGTACCAGGACGATTCAGTTCCAGAACTAGCCGCTTCGTCAGCGTACGTGGAATGTTTTGGCCCACGCGGCGGGGCAAATCCCGAAGCGCCAAGCAAATCAACGTTCAAAAGGAACAGCTAATGCCACTCGTCGACATTCAGCTTATCGAAGGCGTCTTCGACAAAAGCCAGAAGCAGGCCATGATCAAAAAGGTTACGGATGCGATGGTCGAAATCGAAGGCGAAGCCATGCGCGGCGTGACCTGGGTGCGCGTCCACGAGGTCGCCAGCGGAAACTGGGGCATCGCTGGCAAAGGTCTGACGACGGCTGACGTGAAAGCCCTACAGGTCCAGACCCGATAATGTGTCGGGCTCCAGGCGCTAAACCTAGTTTCTGGAGCCCACGCTACTCGAACTTTTCCTCATCGAAGCCCAAGAGTTCCCACGTCCCCCGCATGTGCGCGGGCAATGGCGCGGTGACATCGATCGTCTTGCCGCCCTTGGGGTGCGGAATGACGAGGCGGCGGGCGTGAAGATGTAGCTTCTTCTCGATGTTTTCGGCCGGCATGTTCACGTCGCCCTCGTACTTATTGTCGCCGACGATCGGGTGGCCGATGAGATGCATGTGCGCACGCAGCTGGTGCTGGCGGCCCGTTACGGGCTTTAGCGATACCCATGCTGCCTTATGCGCGACGCGGTCGATGACGGAATAATGCGTCGTCGCGTGCATGGCGACGTCCTGCTCGCCGGGCTTCGCCTTACGCACGCGGTCGCCGTCAGGACCCGAGGCTTTGACGAGCGCAGCCTCAACCTTGCCTTGCGGTGGCTTCGGCACGCCTTTGACGAGCGCCCAATAGGTCTTTGCGGCGGAACGTGTCTGAAACGTCTTGCCGAGTTTCGCGGCGGCGTCGCGGGTTTTCGCGACGAGCAACACGCCGGTCGTATCGCGGTCGAGGCGATGAACAAGGCGCGGGCGTTCACCGCCGAAACGGTCAGCCATGCCTTCGAGCATTCCATCGATGTGCTTCTTGGTGCCGGTGCCGCCCTGTACGGCGAGACCGAACGGCTTGTTGAGTACGAGCACATGCTCGTCCTCGAACAGGATCATTTTTTCGATGGCGTCGCGGTCGCCCTTGGAGACGCCGGGGGGCGCCTGCAATCCGGGAGCCGTTTTTTTCGGCTGACGGACGATCGCCGGAACGCGGATCTCGGATTTGGCGCGCAGGCGATCGTTTGCTTGGGCGCGCTTGGAATCGACGCGAATTTGGCCGGAGCGCAGGAGCTTTTGCAGATACGTGTAGCCGACTTCCGGGAAATGCACGCGGAACCAGCGATCGAGACGCATATCGTCTTCGCTCTCGGCGACTTTGATTGTTTCGACACTCATGAATAAGGGTGAGCCCTGATTTCAACCGGAGGTCAAGGGTCACGTTGTCAGGACCGACTTGCCGGGCGACGGACCCGCCTTTAGACAGCGGCATCCGGCAGATTTGACTTCGGCCGTCTACTCTGACTTTTGTTATCCTCTTTCCGATCGCCACTCCGTTAACGACCCGGCACCTTTATCCCGCGGCTGAGGGAAATGTCAGCTCTAATCGGTTCGCTCATGCAAAACTACATATGGATCGCCATCGGCAGCGCAATCGGCGGGGTGGGACGCTACTGGCTCTCAGGCGTGATTGCCGTCCTTGCCGGCGAAACCTTTCCTTTGGGCACGCTGATCGTCAATATCTCCGGATCGCTCGTCATCGGATTTATCGCGACGCTGACTGGCCCCGATGGGCGCCTGCTCGTGTCTTCCACGACGCGTCAATTCATGATGATTGGGCTGTGCGGCGGATACACGACGTTCTCGTCGTTCAGCCTGCAAACGCTCAATCTGATGAATAACGGGCAGTGGCTTTATGCTGCTCTCAATATCGGCGCGTCGGTTTTCCTGTGCCTTGTTGCGGTTTGGCTGGGGCACGTCGCCGCCGTCCACGTCAATTCGCTGAAATGGGTGTGACCATGCAGATCCCGCGCGATGCCGTGCTGCTCAGGATCTTTTTTGGCGAGGACGACAAGGCGGGTCGCCAGCCCCTCTACGAAGCCATCGTTCTCAAGGCGCGCGAGATGCACCTTGCCGGAGCCACCGTCTTGAGGGGGCCTATGGGCTTCGGCAAATCGAGCCGGCTGCACACGGCTAAGGTGCTGCGTTTATCGGAAGACTTGCCGATGATCATAGAGATCGTGGACTCCAAGGAGAAAATCGACGCGTTTCTGCCTGAGCTCGAGAAACTGATGGGAAGCGGTCTCGTCACGCTCGAGAACGTCAAGGTGCTGCGCTATGGCGACGGCGAACCGTCAGCGTAGTCAAACTGCCGTCCCGGAAAGGTGTCCGATCGCGGCCGTCAAAGCCATGGCGAGCGCGCCCCAGAACGTGACCCGGGTCATTGCGCGCCAGACGTTTGCCCCGCCAATGCGCGCTCCGACCGCTCCGAGCCCCGCGAGGCATACGAGCGAGGCGACGGTCACAATCAACGTCACGTGGCCTCCGGATGCGGCAATCGCGGCCAGCAGGGGCACGGCGGCGCCGACGGCGAAGGACGCTGCCGAGGCAAGGGCGGCGGTGATGGGTCGGGCTGTCGTTATTTCTGAAATTCCAAGCTCCTCCCGCGCATGGGTGGCGAGGGCATCGTTCGCCATGAGCTGCTTGGCAACCTGACGGGCCAGCGCAGGCTCGACACCGCGCTTAGTGTAAATATCAGCAAGCTCCTGCAGTTCAAATTCCGGCTGTTCGATAAGCTCCTTGCGTTCGCGCGCGAGGTCCGCCCCTTCGGCATCGGCTTGCGAGCTGACGGATACGTATTCTCCAGCCGCCATCGAGAGCGCGCCCGCGACGAGCCCGGCGATGCCGGCAATTATAACCGATTTGGGTGAGGAATCGGCAGCGGCGACGCCAGCTATCAAGCTCGCGGTGGAGAGGATGCCGTCGTTTGCGCCGAGCACCGCGGCGCGGAGCCAGTTCAATCGTTCGACGACGTGCTGTTCGGCTGCGGCCCCAGCTTGCTTCGCTTCCATTTCCAAGTCCATGGCTTTGGATTACGTGCGTGCGTGCGGGCCACACCAGCCCGGCAGATAGCCAGCGTCGGCACTCTTAGCGAATTCGATAGCTTTCTGCAGTGCCGTTTCGAAATCGTTTTTTGCCGTCTTGACGTCGATCCGGCGGCGCAACGCGTCAGCCCAGAGAAATTCGCTGAAGGGCGTCGTGTCCTTCGCGTATCCGCCCGCGAACCGCAGCTCGCCCGCCAGACTGCGATAGGGATCGTCTACGAGATCGGCAACGCTTTTGGGTAGAGATGTGCGGGGCTGGCGCTGGCCGTCAGCATCGAAGGGATGCATCCAATTGCGATTGTCCATGAACGTCCAGAACTCATCCTTCTCCAGGGCGCGGAGATCGGCGACAGGTGAGACGAGAATTTGCTCGACGCCTTCTTCGTACAGCGCACGCGCGAGATGGTGATGATCGATCACGTAGTAGCGGCCTTTTGGACCGCGAACGACGGGGATCATGTGATGGCCGAGAAATTGGCCCGACTTGGTGGGCGCCAGGCCGCGCCAGTCCTGGCGCTTTTGCTCGACCTCCCGCATGCCGACGGTCATCTGAGTTGGCCGGAGATCGGAGATCGAAACCGGGTGCAGCATCGGCGTCGGCGATTGCGACGCGGTCGTTGAATCTGCTTGAGCCATCTTGACCATCCAGAAAAACGCGAAGACGCAAAGGGAGCACAGAAGGCATAGTATAGAAAATTTGCAGGCGTATTTCGCCAGCCGTTTGCTTGTAGCGGAATTCGGCCGCCAACGGACTTACCAAAACTTAAAGATCGCCTGTCCGGCGGGACGCTTGATCGGACTTTGTGATTATTTATTCCGTTCGGCGCGGAGCTTTGCCCAGTAATCCAGACGCTTCCTGATCTCGCGCTCGAAGCCGCGCTCGGGCGGATCGTAGTATCGCGGGCGCTTCCGGAACTCGTCCGGAAAATAGTTCTGGCCCGAGAAGGCGTCCGGCTGATCGTGATCATAGAGGTAGTCGGAGCCGTAGCCCTCCTCCTCCATCAGCTTCGTCGGCGCATTGAGAATCGTCTTTGGCGGCGACAGCGATCCGTGCTCCTTGGCCGCCCGCATCGCGGCTTTGAAGGCGACGTAGTTGGCGTTGGATTTCGGCGCCGTCGCTACATAGATGACGGCTTCCGCCAGGGCCAGCTCGCCCTCAGGGCTGCCGAGAAAATCGAAGGCGTCCTTCGCCGCATTGCAGACGACGAGCGCTTGCGGGTCGGCAAGGCCAATGTCTTCGACCGCCATGCGCACCAATCGCCGCGCCAGAAAAAGGCGGTCCTCCCCGCCGTCGAGCATGCGGCAGAAATAATAGAGCGCCGCGTCGGGATCGGAGCCGCGGACGGCTTTGTGCAGTGCAGAGATCAGATTGTAATGGCCTTCGCGCGATTTGTCGTAGAGCGGCGCGCGGCGCTGCACGAGCTTCACCAAAGCTTCGCGATCGAGCGGCTTGGCCTTTGCCGGAGCGGCGGCGAAGACGTCCTCGACGAGATTGAGAATGGCGCGGCCGTCGCCATCGGCCATGCCCTTCAGCGCAGTGCGAGCGTCGTCGGTCAGAGGGAGCGGACGACCAACCTCGGTTTCGGCGCGTGCCAGGATCGTTTCGAGGTTCGCATCATCAAGGCGGTTCAGTACGAGAACGCTGGCGCGCGAAAGAACGGCGGCGTTGAGTTCGAACGACGGGTTCTCGGTCGTCGCGCCGACGAGCGTGATCGTGCCATCTTCCATGTACGGCAGGAAGCTATCCTGCTGGGACCGGTTGAAACGATGGATCTCGTCGATGAAGAGCAGCGTGCCTTTGCCCTGCTCGCGCATCATCTTGGCGCGATCGAAGGCCTTGCGAAGGTCGGCGACGCCAGAAAAAATTGCGGAGAGCTGCTCGAAAGCCAGCTTCGTTTCATTGGCGAGAAGGCGGGCGATTGTCGTCTTGCCCGAGCCGGGCGGTCCCCAAAAGATGAGGCTCGGGACGCGGCCGTTCTTCAGCATGCGCGTCAGCGTGCCGTCGGGTCCGACGATATGGTCCTGGCCGACGACCTCGGCGAGCGTTTTCGGGCGCAGCCGGTCCGCAAGCGGACGCGGTGCGCTTTTCTCCAGTCCGGCAGCTTCGAAGAGGTTGGTCATGCCGGGGTTATATAAGGCTCAGCGGCCGCAGTCCAAATGGCAAGATGGCCGTCATCCTCGGCCATCGACGCGCAACTAGCGCGCTCGGCCCTTAGCCGGATCTCGCGTTCGAGGATGACGATGCGAGGATTAGGTCCGTACCGCGACGTTGACGGTCTTGGCGGGGCCGGAATTGGCGCCGGAGAGATCCGTGACCTGAACGTCGAACCGGGCCTTCTCTGCGTCCGAGCCGTCGTGAGCGAAATAGACCGTGCCCTTCTCGAGATCGGCTTGTGAAAACGACGAGACGGGCCGCTTCGGATCGCTTGCAAGTGCGATGTAGCCGCCGGCGGCGTTCGAGATCTGGAAGTGCAAATCCTCGGGCTTGTCGTCCGGATCCACGGCATTCAAGTCGGCCGTGGTAATGCGGACCGAGCGCCCTTTCAGGACGGTCAGATCGAGATCGCCACTGATCGTCGGCGGGATGTTGCGGACGTGCGCCGATAATTCGCCGCCCTCCTCCATCGACAGGCGGCCGTATTTAATCTTGCCCGCCGCGTGGCCGGTGCTCTTGATCTGGATGAGTTGCAATACCCGCACGTCGCCTTGAACCTGCCCGCGAATTTCAGCGGTGTCGGAGTTGACGGTTCCGAAGAGTTGACCGCTTTCCTGGACGAGGACTTCGGACGCGGAAACCTTGCCCTCGACGTAGCCCCAGATCTCGACCTTGCGGCCGTCCTTGACCTCGCCTTTCAGTACGGCGCCTTCGCCGATGATCAGCACACCACGATTATCGGACATCGGCGAACTCCCTGACGCAAACTCACCCCTTGGCGGCGAAGCCGCGAAGCGACCCTCGGCCATGAATTTGTCAGCTTATCGACAAGCCGGTCCGGTCGAGCATCACGGTTAACGGCAAAAGGATTGCCGTTCAGCCCGGCACCTGAAGCTGCAGGACACGTCCGCCACGCCTGACCGAGATCTGCCATAGCCGCTGGCGGTTCGCGAGGGCCTTCTCCGCGTCGTCGACGCTCGCGATCTGGTTTTTGCCGATCGCGGCGATGACATCGCCCGGCTGGAAGCCGAACGTCTGGGCCGTGGACCCGTCTCGCACGGACGTAACGACGACGCCATCGGTCTGATCCAAGCCGTATTCATCGGCGACCGACGGCAGGATGTTCGAAATTCTCGCGCCGTCGAGGGGATGATTGCCCGACAGGTTTTTCGCGTCGTCCTTGCCGGGCTTCGGCGCGCCGACGAGGGGCAGATTGACATCGACCGGCTTATTGTTGCGAAGAACAGTCAAGCGAACGGTCTGGCCGATGCCCTTCGTCGTCAAGCGATAGTAGACGGCGCGCGCGTCGATCACTTCGACGCCATCGACATGGGTGATGACATCGCCCGCCTGGAGGCCCGCGGCCGCCGCCGGTCCCTTGTCGTAAAGGCGGGTTACGACTGCGCCTGATACACGGTTGAGGCCGAGGCCTTCCGCGATATCGTGCGACATGGCTTCGAGCTTGGCGCCGATCCAGGGCCTTTCGACTTTCCGCCCGCCGGCTGCGCTCTCGGCATAGATACGAACGAGGTTCGAGGGGATCGCGAAGCCGATGCCGACCGAGCCGCCGGACTGAGAGTAAATCATCGTGTTGATGCCGACGAGACGGCCGGTCATATCGACGAGCGCGCCGCCGGAGTTACCAGGATTGATAGCGGCGTCGGTCTGAATGAAGACCTGGCTGTCGGATTGTCCGACCTCAGAGCGCGACAAAGCGGAGACGATGCCGCTCGTTACGGTCTGGCCGACACCGAACGGATTGCCGATGGCGAGCACGAGGTCGCCGACCTCGAGGCTGTCGGAATCGTCGAACCGCAGAAACGGAAAACTCTCCGCGCCGGCACCGTCGATCTTCAACACGGCAATGTCGGCCTTTTCATCCTGCGCGATAACCTTCGCGTCGAATTCGCGCTTGTCGGACAGCGCGACGCGGATCGCCGTATCGCCGCCGCCCTTGATCACGTGGGTGTTCGTTACGATCAAACCGTCAGGACTGACGATGACGCCCGAGCCGAGCGAGCTCATCACGCGCTCCGACGGGCGGCCGAGGGCCCGGCCAAAGAACTGGCGGAAAAACGGATCGTTGGCGAACGGAGAGTCGAACGTTTGAACGCGCGTTCGAACGTAAACGTTGACGACGGCAGGCGCGGCCTTCTTCACGATCGGGGCGAACGAATACTGCGTGGCCTCGCGCGAGGGCGGCGGGAGCTTCTCCTGCGCGAAGGAGACTTCCGCCGGACTGAAGAGCTTCGGCGCAACGCTCAAGCCGGCAACGGCTGCGGCGCAAACCATGACGACGTTTTTCAATTTCATCGATGAGCTTTTCCAGGTGGGAACACGGTGCCGATCAAATATCGAACGGGCTCAATCAAGTCGAATCGAACGGAAGAAATATGTTCGGGAAGGCGGCTAGACCAACCCAAGCTCTCGTAATGACCGGATCGCGGCTGTCGCAGCCGCATCGGCGGGCCGGAGTTCGAGGCCGAGATCCGTCTTCGCCCTTAAATTCGTGTAATCTTTCTTCTCGCCGAGTTCCGGGAGGATTGTCCGCATCTTCTTATCGACGAGCGCCAAGGCTCTGACGGCGGCATCGGGCAGCTCGAATTTGGGAACCTTGGAGCGAAGGTCCGGCAACTCGCGCGCCAGGATCTGACCGAGATCATAAAGGCTGAGGACGCCTTCTCCGATCAGATAGCGGTTTCCAGCAGCCTGCGGTCTAAGCGCGGCTTCGACGTGCGCGGCGGCGACATCGCGAACGTCCGCGACCGGAAAGCTGATTTTCGGGACGGCTGGGTAGGTGCCGCGCGCCATGATGCGATAAAGTTCGTGCGAGGTCGAAAGATCGCCGTCGAGTGCGGGGCCTTGCACGAAGCTCGGGTTGATGACGGCGAGTCCGGGGGCGCCGGGCGTCGACTCGATAAAGTCCCAGGCGATCTTTTCGGCGATCGTCTTCGACTTGATGTAGGGCGTCAGATCGCTGCGCGTTTCGTCCGTGAAATCGTCTTCCGAATAAACGTGACCCTTGGCGACGCCGCTCGGATAGAAGATCGCGACCGTCGACGAGGTCAGGACGACGCGTGCAACGGCCGCGGCCGTCACGGAGCGGAGGATGCGCAAGGTTCCGTCGCGCGCCGGGGCTATCACCTCTTCCGGATCATCCGGCTGAGCGATGGGGAATGGCGACGCGGTGTGCACGACGATCTGACTACCTGCGACGGCTTCGTTCCAGCCGCCGTCGCTCGATAGGTCAGCGACGATAAACGAAACTTTGCCGGCATCGCAGCCGAGCGCAGCGACGGCGCGACGGACCTCCTCCGCCTTCTCCATGCTCCGCAGCGTGCCTCGCACGGCGAAACCGCGATGCAGGAATTCGGCGATCGTGTGCTTGGCGATGAGCCCGGAGGCGCCCGTGACGACGACGGGTGGATGTGATGCCATCTGGTGAACCACCTATCGGTCAACGGTGCGCCCCGTGCGCTCCGATCGATCGGATAGTCATCGGAACGCTTGCCCAAGGCAATGTCCGATCGGCAACAAACAGGCGGCGCCTCAGTAATTTCAAGGCATTGGCGATCGCCCTGCCAGGCGTCACACGGCTGTAACAGCCAGGGAATTAGTCTCCGCCTGGCTGAAGAGGGCCAATTTTCACGCGTATCGCCTGCAGAACACATCCCGCGCCTGCTATCCGATCGCGCCACGGCTCTCAAAGCAAAACCCCGGCGCTTTTCAGCGCCGGGGTTTTTGATTGGACGGATCCTCGCGAGACGGACGCTCGCGGCTTATGAGGCTCAGTTCGAAGCTGCCTGCTCGGCGAGGTTCGCTTCGTGGCGGGCCTTGTCTTCGGCGCCCTTCACGCTCTCATCGCGATCGACGAGTTCGATCACGGCGCGCGGAGAATTGTCGCCGTAGCGGAAGCCAGCTTTCAGCACGCGCGTATAGCCACCGTTGCGGGTTTTGTAGCGCGGTCCAAGCAAGTCAAATAGCTTCTTGACCATGTCTTCGTCGCGGAGGCGGGCAATCGCCAGGCGGCGGGAATTCAAGTCGCCGCGCTTTGCGAGCGTGATGTACTTGTCGACAACGCGCTTCAGGTCTTTCGCCTTCGGCAGCGTGGTGATGATCTGCTCGTGCTTGATAAGGGCTGCGGCCATGTTCGAGAACATTGCCTGACGGTGGCCGACGTGACGGCCGAAGCGGCGGCCAAGCTTCTTGTGTCGCATAGTGTCTTCATCCTTACATTGTTGGCCCGCGGCACATGCCGCAAGGCTTGTATTGACCGTTGGCCTTCGCCATCCGGTTCGGCGCGGGAGGTTCTATGGCCTCACCTTCGCCGTCACATTTTCCGGTGCTGTTGAGCTATCCGGATCGATTACAGCCGGCCCGCGAGACGCAAGCCGGCTGAAATTCTCAGTACTGGTCTTCGAAGCGCTTCGCCAGCTCGTCGATATTATCCGGCGGCCAGTTCGGCACTTCCATGCCGAGGTGAAGACCCATCGTCGCCAGAACTTCCTTGATCTCGTTCAGCGACTTCCGGCCGAAGTTCGGCGTGCGAAGCATTTCGGCTTCGGTCTTCTGAATGAGATCGCCGATGTAGACGATGTTATCGTTCTTGAGGCAGTTCGCAGAGCGGACCGAAAGCTCGAGCTCGTCGACCTTCTTGAGGAGCGCGGCGTTGAACGCGAGCTCCGGATGACGCTGCTCTTCCTGGGCCTTCTTCGGCTCTTCGAAGTTGATGAAGACGGCGAGCTGATCCTGGAGAATACGGGCTGCGAGAGCGACCGCGTCCTCGGGACGGATCGAGCCGTCCGTTTCGACGACCATCGTCAGCTTGTCGTAATCGAGGATCTGGCCTTCGCGCGTATTCTCGACCTTGTAGGACACCTTCTTGACCGGCGAATAAAGGCTGTCGACCGGGATCAGCCCGATCGGCGCGTCCTCAGGACGGTTGCGGTCAGAGGCGACGTAGCCCTTACCGATGTCGGACGTGAATTCCATGCGGATCGCTGCGCCCTGGTCGAGGTGGCAGATCACGTGATCGGGGTTCAGAACTTCGACTTCGGAGGAAGCTTCGATGTCGCCGGCCGTAACGGGGCCTGCGCCTTCTTTCTTCAGCACCATGCGCTTCACGCCTTCCGAATGGATGCGAAGCGCAATTTCCTTGATGTTGAGAATGATGTTCGTCACGTCCTCACGGACGCCGGGGACGGACGAGAATTCATGCAGCACGCCGTCGATCTGGACGGTCTTGATGGCGGCACCCTGGAGCGACGACAGCAGCACGCGGCGCAGCGCGTTGCCGAGCGTCATGCCGAAGCCGCGTTCGAGGGGTTCTGCCACAACGGTCGCGATGCGCGAGCGGTCGCGGCCGGACTGAATTTCAAGCTTCGAAGGCTTGATCAGATCTTGCCAGTTCTTCTGGAGAACGTTCACGAGAAACCTCGTTTAGTTTAGCGCGGACGGGGGAGCGGGCCGCGGAATCTCTTGGCGGTAACTTACAAATAGAGCCGCGCCGGGGCATCCCGGCGCGTGCAAAATCTCGTTTAGACGCGGCGGCGCTTGCGCGGCCGGCAGCCGTTGTGCGGGATCGGCGTCACATCGCGGATCGAGGTGATCTGGAAGCCGACTGCCTGGAGAGCGCGAAGCGCCGATTCACGGCCCGAGCCCGGACCGCAAACTTCGACCTCGAGCACCTTCATGCCGTGCTCCTGGGCCTTCTTGCCCGCATCTTCGGCAGCCATCTGAGCGGCATAAGGCGTCGACTTGCGCGAGCCCTTGAAGCCCTTGGTGCCCGAAGACGACCACGCGATCGTGTTGCCCTGAGCGTCCGTGATGGTGATCATCGTGTTGTTGAACGACGCGTTGACGTGCGCGACGCCCGACGTGATGTTCTTCTTCTCGCGCTTCTTAACTTTGCCGCGCGCTGCCGCTGCTTCCTTGGCCATTACCGTCGATGCTCCATGCCTCGTTTAAGCAGAGGCGTAAATCGTTGCGCGCGCCAGCCGGCGTGCATGAAACCTGTGTGGTGACGAACTACTTCGTCGCCTTCTTCTTGCCTGCAATCGGAACGGCCTTGCCCTTACGGGTGCGGGCGTTCGTGTGGGTGCGCTGACCGCGGACGGGCAGACCCTTGCGGTGACGGAGACCGCGGTAGCAACCGAGGTCCATCAGACGCTTGATGTTGGTCTGAACTTCGCGGCGCAGGTCGCCTTCAACCGTGTAATCGCGGTCGATCGTCTCACGGATCTGAAGAACCTCGGCGTCCGTCAGCTGGTTGACGCGACGTTCGGCCGGGATGTTGCACTTCGCGCAAATCTCTTTCGAGAATTTGGGCCCGATGCCGTGGATGTAGCGAAGCGCGATTTCGACGCGCTTGCCCGTTGGAATGTTGACGCCTGCGATGCGGGCCACTTCAGTCTCCTGCCTTTAAACTTTAAATCTCGAGCCGAATAACGATGCGATCTTGTTGATTCTCAAGTGCAAATAGGCACAACGACCGCAGTACCGGGGTTTCGTGCCCTGGTCCGGATCAAGTTGAGCCCTAAAAGAAAGTTGTGTGTTCTACCGCGGGTCATCCCTTCCGTCAATCCGTGCTTCTTTGTGTCACGCATGCTGGAATTGGTCCAGAAGTTCACCGATTTGGCGGCTCACCTCCGGAATGGGCATCATGCCGTCCACCGATTTGAGCAGCCGGTGGGCGTAGTAATAACCAATGAGCGGCGCCGTTTCGCGATAGTAGGCGATCAGGCGCGTTTTCAGTGCTTCGGCGTTGTCATCGGCGCGGACCGTGCCGCCGGCCGCGAGCGTCTCGCGGGCGCGGCATTCGATCCGCTCGATCAGCTTCGTATCGTCGACCTTAAGCTCGACGACGACATCGAGATGGCGGCCCTTGGATTTCAGCAGCTCGTCCAGGGCATCGGCCTGGGCCAGCGTGCGCGGAAACCCGTCGAGGATGAACCCCTTGGCGCAGTCGGGCTCCGAAATGCGGTCGGCGATGATGCCGATGACGACCTCGTCGCTGACGAGGCTGCCCGCCTCCATGATTTTCTTCGCCTTGAGACCAACCGGCGTGCCTGCCTTGACGGCGGCGCGCAGCATGTCGCCGGTCGAAAGTTGCGGCAGCCCGAGGCGCTCGGAGATCAGCTGAGACTGGGTACCCTTGCCCGCTCCTGGCGGCCCAAGCAGTATCAGGATCATCTCCGGGCCCCGCGGAGTTTGGCCTTCTTGATTAAGCCCTCATACTGCTGAGCGATGAGGTGGCTCTGGATCTGGGCGACGGTGTCCATCGTGACGCTGACGGCGATGAGCAGCGAGGTGCCGCCGAAATAGAGCGGAATGCCGGCATACGACGTCAGGATCTCGGGAAGGACGCAGACCGCTGCCAGATAAAGGGCGCCGACGACAGTGATGCGGGTCAAGACATAGTCGATATATTCGGCCGTCTTCTCGCCAGGGCGGATACCGGGAAGGAAGCCGCCGTACTTGCGAAGGTTATCCGCGGTTTCCTTCGGGTTGATCACGACCGCGGTGTAGAAGAACGCGAAGAACAGGATCAGCAACGAATAAACGAGCATGTGCAGCGGCTGGCCCGAGCCAAGCGCCGCGACTGCCTCGTTGAGCCATTCCGGGCCCTGCCCTGCCGTGAACTGCGCAACCGTGATCGGCAACAGCAGCAGCGAGGACGCGAAGATCGGCGGAATGACGCCTGAAGAGTTGAGTTTCAGCGGCAGATGCGAAGCTTCGCCCTGGAACATCTTGTTCCCGACCTGCCGCTTTGGATACTGGACCAACAGACGCCTTTGGGCGCGCTCGAAGAACACGATTGCGGCGACGACAGCCAGAGCCAGCACCAGGAAGAACACTAGAATGCCGGGCGAGATCGAGCCAGTGCGCGACAGCTCGAAGAGTTGTACGAGCGCGTTCGGCAGTCCCGCGACGATACCGGCGAAGATGATCAGCGACGTGCCGTTACCGACGCCGCGCTGCGTGATCTGCTCGCCGAGCCACATCAGGAAAACGGTGCCGCCGACGAGGGTAATCACCGTCGTCATGCGGAAGAACATGCCCGGGTCCAGAACCACGGCGCCGGCCGCGTTGCGCGAGCCTTCAAGGCCAACGGCGATGCCATAGGCCTGCAGCGCTGCGAGAATGACCGTCAGATACCGCGTGTACTGGTTGATCTGCTTACGACCGGCCTCGCCTTCCTTCTTCAGGGCTTCGAGTTTCGGCGAAATCGAGCTCATCAGCTGCATGATGATCGACGCCGAGATGTACGGCATGATGTTCAGCGAGAAGATCGCGAGACGCTCGAGTGCGCCGCCCGAGAACATGTTGAACATGCCCAGGATGCCGCCGGCCTGGTGTTTGAACGTTTCAGCGAATGCAGCCGGGTTGATGCCCGGCAGCGGGATGAACGTGCCGAGCCGGAAAACGATCAGTGCGCCAAGCGTGAACCACAGGCGCCGCTTCAAATCCTCCGCCTTGGCGAAGGCGCTGAAGTTCAGATTCGAAGCAAGCTGCTCAGCAGCGGAAACCATTGGTCTCTTCTCCTAACCGTTGCGACCCTGCCAAGTGGCGTCGTCGCAACTTGGGCCCGGATAGCGCCGTTTCCGGCGCCTTCCGGCCTCGAACGCTCAATCAGGCTGGTCCCCCAGGCCAAATCGCGCGTCCGCGTTATTCCTCCGACTTCGCAGCGCCGGGCTTCTTGCCACGGGCGGCCTTCTTGTCAGCCGATTTCTTGCGCTTCTCTTCGTCCGCGGCGAGGATCTTACGCTCGATCACGGTGACGGTGCCGCCAGCCTTTTCGATCGCTGCCTTTGCCTTTGCGGAGGCGTGGTTGACCGTGATCGAGATCTTGGCCTTGATCTCACCGTCGGCGAGGAGACGAAGACCGTCCTTCGCGCGGCGCACGATGCCAGCTTCAATCAGGGACGCCAGATCGACAGGCTTCGAGCCGTCGAGACGCTTGTCCTCGATCGCCTGCTGCAGCGAGCCGATGTTGATCTCGTTGAAATGCTCAGGGCGCCACTTGTTGAAGCCGCGCTTCGGCAGACGGCGATGCAAGGGCATCTGACCGCCTTCGAAGCCGCCGATCGCGACGCCGGTACGAGCCGTCTGGCCCTTGCCGCCGCGGCCGCCCATTTTGCCCAGTCCCGAGCCGATACCGCGACCGATGCGGACGCGCGTCTTCTTGGCGCCTGGGTTGTCCTTAATACCGTTGAGCCGCATAACCGTTATTTCCCTTCTTCGACCTGAACGAGGTGCTGAACTTTTTTCAGCATGCCGCGAACAGCCGGCGTGTCTTCAACCGTCGAGGTGCGACCGATCTTGTTCAGCCCGAGGCCGATCAGCGTGTCGGCCTGCCGCTCGGGGCGCCGGTTGGCGCTCCGCACCTGCTTCAGCGTGATCGTCTTCTTCGTCGCCATATCGTAACCTCAGGTCCCTTTGTGAAGCGGCAGATTTGCTGCAGCGCTTCCGTTATTTGCTTCAGACGTCCGCACCAGCCTCGGCAGCGGCCGAGCCGTCGCGACGACGCGACACGATGTCGGAAACCTTCTTGTTGCGGCGCGCTGCGACGCCGCGCGGATTTTCCTGCGCCTTGAGCGCATCGAACGTCGCGCGGACGACGTTATAGGGGTTCGTCGAGCCCATCGACTTCGCAACGATGTCGTGCACGCCGACCATCTCGAAAACGGCGCGCATCGCGCCGCCTGCGATGATGCCGGTACCGGCCGGAGCCGAGCGCAGGATCACCTTGCCGGCGCCGTGACGGCCGACGCTATCGTGATGAAGCGTGCGCGCGTCGCGAAGCGGCACACGGAGAAGGTTGCGCTTTGCACCTTCGGTCGCCTTGCGGATCGCCTCCGGAACCTCACGGGCCTTGCCGTGGCCGAAGCCGACGCGGCCTTTCAAGTCGCCGACGACGACGAGCGCAGCAAAGCCGAAGCGCTTACCGCCCTTGACGACCTTGGCGACGCGATTGATGTGAACGAGCTTATCGGAAAACTCGCTGTCGCGCTCCTCGCGATCTCTGCCACGGTCTCTCTGGGGTCCACGTGCCACGTTTCGGTTCCTCTCGGGTATCTCTTAAAACTTCAGTCCGCCCTCGCGGGCGGCATCGGCGAGCGCCTTGACGCGCCCATGAAACAGAAAGCCGCCGCGGTCGAAGACGACCTCGGTGACGCCAGCCTTGACGGCGCGCTCGGCGACGAGCTTGCCGATGGCAGCGGCTGCCGCCTTGTCGGCACCCGTCTTCAGCGAGCCCTTGACGTCCTTCTCGAGCGTCGAAGCCGATGCGAGCGTTACGCCCTTCACGTCGTCGATCACCTGCGCGTAGATATTCTCCGACGAGCGGTGAATGGAAAGCCGGGGGCGGCCATTCGCGGCGGCCTTGAGGCTTCGACGAACACGCGCCTTGCGGTTCGTAAATTTCTGATTGCTGTTGGCCATCGGTGCCGGTCCTACTTCTTCTTGCCTTCCTTGCGGAGGATGTATTCGCCCTTATAGCGCACGCCCTTGCCCTGATAGGGCTCCGGCTTGCGAGAGGCACGGATGACGGATGCCACCTGGCCGACCGCCTGCTTGTCGATGCCGGAGACCGACACCAGTTCGCTCTTTGCGCCGCCGACCTTGACGTCCACGCCCGCCGGGATCTTCAGTACGACGTCGTGGCTGTAGCCGACGGAAAGCGTCAGCGTATCCTTGCCCTTCATCGACGCCTTGAAGCCGACGCCGTGGATCTCGAGATCCTGGCTGTAGCCTTCGGTCACGCCCTTGATGAGGTTCGCGATCTGAGTCCGCGACATTCCCCACTCGGAGCGAGCAAGCTTCGTGTCTTCGAGAAGGCTGACGTCGATGCCTTCGTCCGTCCGCTGAACCTTCAAGGCGTCGGGAACCGTGAAGGCGAGCTCGCCCTTCGGACCCTTCATCTTGACGGTCTGACCGGCGATCGTCGCCGTCACGTTCGACGGGACCGGAACGGGTTTCTTACCGATGCGCGACATGGCTTCTTCAAACCTTGTTTCGCCGAGGCCGAAGCCCCAGCCTTAGAATACGTTGCAGATGACTTCGCCGCCGACGTTGGCTTCGCGCGCCTTCGAGTCCGACATGACGCCCTTCGGCGTGGACAGGATCGCGACACCGAGGCCGTTGGCGACGACTGGAATTCCCTTTACCGCCGAATAGACGCGACGGCCGGGCTTCGAGATGCGCTCGATCTCACGGATGGCCGGCTGGCCATTGTAATACTTGAGCTCGATCTCGAACTGAGGCAGTTCGCCCTTCAATTCGACGCGGCTGTAGCCGCGGATATAGCCTTCCTCGGCGAGCACGTCGAGGACGCGGGCGCGGAGGCTAGAAGCAGGGGTGGCGACCTTCGGCCGGCGACGCAACTGAGCGTTCCGGATGCGGGTCAGCATATCGCCCAACGGATCATTCACGGACATTGATGCTTCCTCTTACCAGCTCGCCTTGACCATGCCCGGGATGCGCCCCTGGCTCGCCAGCTCACGGAGCTGGTTGCGGCACATCTTGAGCTTGCGGTAGTTGCCGCGCGGACGGCCGGTGATCTCGCAACGATTGCGGATGCGAACCTTCGAGCCGTTACGCGGCATTTCGGCAAGCTTCAGGCGAGCGGCGAAACGCTCTTCCGGCGTCTTCGTCTTGTCCTTGGCAAGCAGCTTCAGGCGCTTGCGCTTCGGAGCCTGCTCGGCCGTCATCTTGCGGCGACGGTTATTTTTCTCAATCGAACTGGTCTTAGCCATTTCATCTCCTCCAAAGGCCTTTCGGCGTCTGCCGAGGTCCTCTAGCTACGGAACGGGAAGTTAAAGCCCTTGAGCAATTCACGGGCTTCGTCATCGGTTCTGGCCGACGTGCAAACGATCACATCGAGGCCCAATACGTTGTCGACCTTGTCGTAGTCGATCTCGGGGAACACAAGGTGCTCCTTGAGGCCGGTCGCATAGTTGCCACGGCCGTCGAAGCTCTTCGGGTTCAGGCCGCGGAAGTCCTTCACGCGCGGCAGTGCGATCGTCACGAACCGGTCCAGAAATTCGTACATGCGGTCGCCGCGAAGCGTGACCTTGGCTCCGATCGCCATGCCTTCGCGAACCTTATAGGTCGCGATGGCCTTGCGGGCCCGCGTGATGACCGGCTTCTGACCGGCGATCAAAGCGAGATCGCCTGCAGCGACGTCGACTTTCTTGCGGTCGTTGACGGCTTCGCCGACGCCCATGTTGATCACGATCTTCTCGATACGCGGGATCTGCATCACGTTCGCATAGCCGAACTTCTCTTTGAGAGCGGCGCGGACGACCTTCTCGTAATGCGACTTGAGGCGCGGCTTGTAATCGGCCGGGCGCGGAGCTGCGGGCTCGCGCGGAGCTGCAGATGCTGCGGCCTTCTTGTCGGCGCGCGCCTTCTTGGTTTCGCCAGCACCCTGCGGTGAGCCGCCCTGAGGCTTGGCGCCTTTTGCTGTGTCTTTAGCCATGGCCTAGTTCTTCTCCGGGATCTGCTCGCCCGAGCGCTTTGCGATGCGGACCTTCTTGCCGTCTTCAAGGACCTTGAAGCCGACGCGGGACGGCTTGCCGTCCTTCGGATCCTCGATCGCGAGGTTCGAGAGGTCGATCGGACCTTCCTTGGAAATGATGCCGCCTTCCTGCGACGCCGACTGGCGCTGATGACGGCGCACCATGTTGACGCCGCGGACGAGCGCGCGGTGCTCCTTCGGGCGGATTTCGATCACTTCGCCCCGCTTGCCCTTGTCGCGGCCGGCGAGAACGACGACCTTGTCGCCCTTCTTGATTTTAAATGCCGACATCAGAGAACCTCCGGCGCGAGCGATACGATCTTCATATGGTTCTTGGCGCGAAGTTCACGCGTCACAGGTCCGAAAATACGCGTGCCAACCGGTTCGCCGTTCGCGTTGATCAGCACAGCGGCGTTGCGATCGAAGCGGATCAGCGAGCCATCGGCGCGGCGGATACCCTTCGCGACGCGGACGATGACGGCCTTCATCACCTGACCCTTCTTGACGCGTCCCTTCGGGATCGCCTCCTTGACGGAGACGACGATGGTGTCACCCACCGTCGCGTACTTGCGCTTCGAGCCGCCCAGCACCTTGATGCACTGAACGCGGCGCGCGCCCGAGTTGTCGGCGACGTCGAGATTGCTCTCCATCTGGATCATCGCGGCGTTCCTTCTTTCATGGCTTCAAGAGTCGTGCTCTCGATGCCCATCTCTACATTTGCCAATCTGGCTCGCGGGGTCTTGGGATAACTCCCAACTCTCCGACGGCTCGAAAGGCGGCTCCCGGCGTTCGATCGCATCTCGCGAATCGAGGCTTATAACCTCAAGACGCTATTGCAATCCAACGTTTGTTCTTGGAAATCGGCCGGGTCTCTTCAATCGAGACCTGGTCGCCAACCTTGAACGAATTCTTTTCGTCGTGCGCGTGGTACTTCTTCGTACGACGCACAGTCTTCTTCAGCAGCGGATGGGTGTAGCGACGCTCAACCTGAACGACGATCGTCTTGTCGTTCTTGTCGGATACCACGACACCCTGCAGCACGCGCTTCGGCATATTCTCGTTCTCCCTTACGCGCCTTTTTTGACGCTGCCACCGCGCCGGGCAACGGCTGCGGTCTTAATGCGCGCGATATCTCGACGGACGAGCCGGATGCGCGCCGTGTTTTCAAGTTGGCCCGAGGCCCGCTGAAAGCGCAGGTTGAACTGCTCTTTCTTGAGCTTCGCCAGCTGGTCGTCGAGCTGATCGAGCGACATGCCCTTTAAATCGTCGGCCATGACTATCCTCACCTCGCCTATTCGATCCGCGTAACGACGCGGCACTTGATGGGAAGTTTGGCGGCTCCGAGAATGAGCGCTTCCTTCGCCACCTGCTGATTGAGACCACCGAGCTCAAAAATGATGCGACCCGGCTTAACGCGTGCCACCCAAAGCTCGGGCGAACCCTTACCAGAGCCCATGCGGACCTCGGCCGGCTTCTTCGACACCGGCACGTCCGGAAAGATGCGCAGCCACATGCGGCCGGCACGCTTCGTATGACGGGCGATGGCGCGGCGAGCAGCTTCGATTTGGCGCGCCGACAGGCGCTCCGGCTCCATGGCCTTGAGACCCACTTCGCCGTAAGCGAGCGTTGTGCCCGACTTGGCGGCGCCGTGGATGCGGCCCTTAAACTGTTTGCGGAACTTCGTCCGTTTCGGTTGCAGCATGATGAGTTGCCTCTGGAATCCTTACGCTTCTGGCGTCGACGAGCCGGCATCCGAGGCCGCAGGCGCGTTACCGCCGCCGCCACCACCGCCCTGGCCACGTCCACCACCACGTCCGCCACGTCCCGGACGACGATCACGGCGCTCGCCACGGTCATCGTCGCGACGCGGGCGCGGTGCACCGCTTTCCTGCATTTCCGTGAGCTTCCGGTCGGACGCCATCGGATCGTGCTCGATGATCTCGCCCTTGAAGACCCAAACTTTGATGCCGATGATGCCGTAGGCCGTACGCGCAACGCCGTAACCGAAGTCGATGTCGGCGCGCAGCGTGTGCAGCGGCACGCGACCTTCGCGATACCACTCGGTACGGGCGATTTCAGCGCCACCCAGGCGGCCCGCGACGTTGATACGAATGCCGACTGCACCGAGGCGGAGCGCCGACTGAACGGCACGCTTCATGGCACGGCGGAACGCGACGCGGCGTTCGAGCTGCTGGGCGATGCCTTCGGCAATTAGCGTCGCGTCGATCTCGGGCTTGCGGATCTCGAGGATGTTCAGATGAACTTCCGAGCTCGTCAGCTTTGCGAGGTCAGCGCGGAGGCGCTCGATCTTCTCACCCTTCTTGCCGATCAGAATGCCGGGGCGCGCCGTCATGACGGTGACGCGGCACTTCTTGTGCGGACGCTCGATGACGACCTTCGAGATGCCGGCCTCGCGCTGCTCCTTCATGATGTGAGCGCGGATCGCACGGTCCTCATGAAGCAGCTTGCCGTATTCGCCGCGAGCAGCGAACCAGCGGCTGTCCCAGGTCCGGTTGATACCGAGACGGAGGCCGACGGGATTGACTTTTTGACCCATATTACTTGGCCTCCTTGGCCGCCGCGGCGGACTTCTTCGCGGGCTTCTTTGCGGCTTTCTTCTTCTCGGCCTTTTCCTCTTCGACCTGACGGACGATGACGGTCAACTGCGAGAAAGGCTTCAGGATAGAAGCGCCACGGCCGCGGCCACGAGCGTGGAAGCGTTTCATGACCAGGTTCTTGCCGACAAACGCTTCCGCAACGATCAGATCGTTGACGTCGAGCGAGTGGTTGTTCTCGGCGTTGGCAACAGCGCTCATCACGCACTTACGGACATCGCCCGCGATGCGCTTCTCGCTGAACTCGAGCACGGCCAAAGCCTGGTCGACCTTCTTGCCACGGATCAGGCCCGCGACGAGGTTGAGCTTCTGCGGTGAAATGCGCAGCGATTTGACAACTGCTTGGGCCTCGGTGTCAGGGAGGCGCCGCTCGTGGCTTGGCTTGCCCATTATTTCTTCACCGCTTTCTTGTCGCCGCCGTGCCCGTGGAAAATACGGGTCGGAGCGAATTCACCGAACTTGTGGCCGATCATGTCTTCCGTCACGTTGACGGGGATATGCTTCTGGCCATTGTGCACGCCGAAGGTCAGTCCAACGAACTGGGGCAGGATCGTGGAGCGACGGCTCCAGATCTTGATTACTTCATTGCGCCCCGATGCGCGTGACTTGTCCGCCTTCTTAAGGAGGTAGCCGTCAACGAACGGACCTTTCCAGACTGAACGTGTCAAAGTCGATCTCCTTCAGTTCGCCGCTACTTCTTCGCCTTTTGGCGCGAGCGTACGATGTATTTCGTGGTCGTCTTGTTCTTGCGAGTCTTGAAGCCCTTGGTCGGCTTGCCCCACGGCGTCGCCCAGTGCTTACCGCCCTTCGTACGACCGCCGTTCGGATGGTCGACCGGGTTCATCGCAATCGAGCGAACCGTCGGACGGCGACCCTGCCAGCGCGTGCGGCCAGCCTTGCCGGTGACGGTGTTCATGTGGTCGGGGTTCGAAACCGCGCCGACAGTCGCCATGCATTCGGCGCTGACCTTGCGCGTCTCGCCCGAGTTCAAGCGCAACACGGCGTAACCGGAGTCGCGGCCGACGAGCTGAACGAAAGAGCCCGCCGAACGTGCGACCTGACCGCCCTTACCGGGCTTCATCTCGACGTTGTGCACGATCGTGCCGATCGGCATAGCCGACAGCGGCATGGCGTTGCCAGGCTTCACGTCGACCTTCTGTCCCGAGACGACGCTGTCGCCAACGGCCAGACGCTGCGGCGCCAGGATGTAGGCCTGGGTGCCGTCCTCATACTTGATCAGAGCGATGAATGCGGTCCGGTTCGGATCGTACTCAAGGCGCTCCACGCTCGCCGGCGCATCGAACTTCCGGCGGCGGAAGTCGATCCGGCGATAGGACTGCTTCGCGCCGCCGCCGATATGGCGTGACGTGATGCGGCCGTCGCTGTTGCGGCCACCGCTCTTCGTCTTGCCCTCGACGAGCGTCTTGAGCGGAGCGCCCTTCCAAAGCATCGAACGGTCGACCTGGATCAGGTGGCGGCGTCCGGGCGAAGTCGGGTTGTATGTCTTAAGCGCCATGATGCGTTATCCTCAGAGCCCGGTCGTCACGTCGATGGAATGGCCTTCCTCGAGCGTGATGACGGCCCTCTTCGTATCGCTCAACAGCGCTTTGACGCCCTTGAACGTTCTCTGCTTGCCCTTGCGGACGATCGTATTGACGGCCTTCACCTTGACCTTGAACAAGCCTTCGACTGCCGACTTGATCTCGGGCTTCGTCGCGTCACGCTTGACCTTGAAGATCACCTGGTTCGCCTCGGAGGCGAGCGTCGCCTTCTCGGTGATGACCGGCGCGACGATGACGTCGTATGCGGAACGTTTGCTCGTCATTTGAAGCGCGCCTCCAGCGCTGCGACGGCGGCCCGTGTCAGAACCAGCTTCTTACGACGAAGGATGTCGTAGACGTTGATGCCCTGAACCGGAAGCACGTCGATGTTCGGAATGTTGCGAGCGGCGCGTGCGAACGTCGGCTCGAGCTCGGTACCATCGATGATGAGCGCGTTGACGAGCGAGAGCTTGGCGAACTGAGCCTTCAGCGCAGCCGTCTTGCCTTCCGACGACGTCGCCTTGTCGATGACGACGATCTCGCCGGCCTTGGCCTTCGAGGACAGCGCGTGACGGAGAGCCAGAGCGCGAACCTTCTTCGGCATATCGATCGCATGCGAGCGCGGCTTCGGACCGAACGCCTTGCCGCCGCCGCGGAACTGCGGAGCCGACTTGTCGCCGTGACGAGCACCGCCGGTGCCCTTCTGCTTGTACATCTTCTTGCCCGTGACCGCGACTTCCGAGCGGTCCTGAGCGTGATGCGTCCCGGCCATGCGCTTCAGGGTCTGATAGCGCACCATGCGGTGAATGAGATCGCTGCGGACCTCAAGCCCGAAGATATCGTCGGCAAGCTCAATGTCGCCGGCTTTGCCGGACTCGAGGCTGGTGACTTCGGCTTTCATCACGCGCCTTCCTTCTTAGCTTCGCCGCGCGCCTTGAATGCGCCGGGCTTCGGAGCATCAGCGTGCGCAGCCTTCTTGACGGCGTCGCGAACAACGACCCAGCCGCCCTTTGAACCCGGAACCGCGCCTCGCACCATCACGAGACCACGCTCCTTGTCGATCTTGGCAACGACGAGGTTCTGCGTCGTGACGCGCTCGTCGCCGAGGTGACCGGCCATCTTCTTGCCCTTGAACACCTTGCCGGGATCCTGACGCTGACCCGTCGAACCGTGGGCGCGGTGCGTGACCGAAACGCCGTGGGTTGCGCGCAGACCGCCGAAGTTCCAGCGCTTCATGGCGCCCTGGAAGCCCTTACCCTGGGTGGTGCCCGTCACATCGACGAACTGGCCCGGAACGAAGTGGTCTGCGGTAATTTCCGCGCCAACATCGATAAGGTTCTCAGGACTGACACGAAACTCTGCCAATTTACGCTTCGGCTCGACTTCGGCCTTCGCGAAAGTGCCGCGCTCGGACTTCGTCAGACGCGAGGGCTTCCTCGTGCCGCCGCCGACCTGGATGGCGGTATAACCGTTCTTCTCCTCGGTGCGGTGCGCGAGAACCTGCAGGTTCTCGAGACGCAGCACCGTTACGGGAACATGTTCGCCCGCGTCGGTGAAGATCCGGGTCATACCGATCTTCTGTGCTATTACTCCGGAACGCATCTGCATTCCTTCCTATCGTTGGGGCCATTCGCGTTACCGCCAGAGGGCCCGTAAGTTCTGGTTTTAGAGTTTGATTTCGACGTCGACACCGGCTGCGAGATCGAGCTTCATCAGGGCATCGACCGTCTGCGGCGTGGGATCGACAATGTCGAGCAAACGCTTGTGGGTCCGCATCTCGAACTGCTCGCGGCTCTTCTTGTCGATGTGCGGCGAACGGTTCACCGTGAAGCGCTCGATGCGCGTCGGTAGCGGAATGGGACCGCGGACCTCAGCACCAGTGCGCTTCGCCGTATTCACGATCTCGCGGGTCGACGCATCGAGTATTCGATGATCGAAGGCTTTGAGCCGAATGCGGATGTTTTGGCCGTGCATGGCTTTTTGCTTTCACTTCTCGCAGAAAAAGATTGGGGGAAGCGATCCTTAGGGACGCTTCCCCTGAAATGCCTGCTACTCGATGATCTTCGTTACCACGCCGGCGCCAACCGTACGGCCGCCTTCGCGGATAGCGAAGCGAACCTTCTCTTCCATGGCAATCGGCTGGACGAGTTCGACGGTGACCGAGACGTTGTCGCCCGGCATAACCATTTCCGTGCCTTCGGCGAGCTTAACGGTGCCCGTGACGTCGGTCGTGCGGAAGTAGAACTGCGGACGATAGTTCGTGAAGAACGGCGTGTGACGGCCGCCTTCTTCCTTATTCAGGATGTAGGCCTCGGCGGTGAACTTCTTGTGCGGCTTAACGGAGCCCGGCTTGCAGAGAACCTGGCCGCGCTCGACCGATTCCTTGTCGATGCCGCGCAGGAGGCAGCCAACGTTGTCGCCAGCCTCGCCCGAGTCGAGCAGCTTGCGGAACATTTCGACGCCCGTGACGACCGACTTCTGCGTGTCGCGGAGACCGACGATCTCGACTTCTTCGCCGACCTTGATGACGCCGCGCTCAATACGGCCGGTCACGACCGTGCCGCGGCCCGAGATCGAGAACACGTCTTCGATCGGCATCAGGAACGGCTGATCCTTCGGACGCTCCGGGATCGGGATGAAGCTGTCCATCGCTTCGTAAAGCTTGATGATGGCTTCGTCGGCGAGCGGGCCCTTCTCACCGTTGAGGGCCTTGACGGCTGCGCCGCGGATGACCGGGGTGTCGTCGCCCGGGAAGTTGTACTTCGAGAGAAGTTCGCGAACTTCCATCTCGACGAGATCAAGGAGCTCTTCGTCCTCGACGATATCGCACTTGTTCAAGAAGACGACAATCTTCGGCACGCCGACCTGACGAGCGAGAAGAATGTGCTCACGCGTCTGGGGCATCGGGCCGTCGACAGCGGACACGACGAGGATCGCGCCGTCCATCTGGGCGGCACCCGTGATCATGTTCTTGACGTAGTCGGCGTGGCCTGGGCAGTCGACGTGCGCATAGTGACGGTTCGGCGTCGCGTATTCGACGTGCGACGTAGCAATCGTCAGAATCTTCGTCGGGTCGCGGCGGCCCTGGCTTTCGGAAGCCTTTGCAACTTCGTCATAGGCGATCGAGGTCGCCGTCCAGCCGCGGTCGGCTGAAACCTTCGTCAAGGCTGCGGTCAGCGTTGTCTTGCCGTGGTCGACGTGTCCGATCGTACCGACGTTGCAATGCGGCTTGTTCCGCTCGAATTTTGCCTTCGCCATCGTTGGCTCTCCTTAGTCCTACTATCAGGTCCCGTAATCTTCCGATCCGGGCATTCAGGCTTCGTTTCTTCGAGCTCGATGGCGTTTACTCTCGCCGGCGGGCCCAAGTTCTTATCAGGCGTACTTGGCCTTGACCTCATCCGCCACGTTGCGCGGAACGTCCGCATAGTGCGCGAACTGCATCGTGTACTGAGCGCGACCTGTCGACATCGAGCGCAGCGTGTTGATGTAGCCGAACATGTTTGCGAGCGGCACGTAGGCACGAATGACGACGGCGTTGCCACGCATTTCCTGGTTGCGGATCTGACCGCGCCGGGAGTTGATGTCGCCGATGACGCCACCGACGAATTCCTGCGGCGAGACGACTTCGACGTCCATGATCGGCTCGAGCAGCTTGACGCCGGCCTTCTCGCAGCCTTCCTTCATGGCCGCACGGGTGGCGATTTCGAAGGCGATTGCCGACGAGTCCACTTCGTGGAAGGCGCCATCATAAAGGTTGACCTTCATGTCGACCATCGGGAAGCCGATGAGCATGCCGCTGTCCCAAACCGAGTTGACGCCCTTTTCGACGCCCGGGATGTATTCCTTCGGGATCGAGCCGCCGACGATCGTCGTCGTGAACTCGTTGCCCTTGCCCGTCTCGTTCGGCTCGAGCTTCAGCTTGACGCGCGCGAACTGACCCGTGCCGCCCGTCTGCTTCTTGTGCGTGTAGTCGATATCGGCGGGACGCGCGAGCGTCTCACGATAGGCAACCTGCGGGGCGCCCGTGTTCGCTTCGACGCCGTAGGTGCGCTTCAAGATGTCGACCTTGATGTCGAGATGAAGCTCGCCCATGCCCTTCAGGATCGTCTCGCCCGATTCCGGATCGACCGAAACGCGGAACGACGGATCTTCGAGCGCGAGCGTATGCAGCGCGATCGCCATCTTTTCCTGATCGGCCTTCGTCTTCGGCTCGACCTTCATTTCGATGACGGGGTTCGGGAACTCCATCTTTTCGAGAATGACCGGCTTCGACGGATCGCAGAGCGTTTCGCCCGTGCGGGTATCCTTCAGACCCTGCAGAGCGACGATGTCGCCAGCAAAGGCTTCCTTGATTTCTTCGCGGTCGGCGGCGTGCATGAGGTACATGCGGCCGGCGCGTTCTTTCTTATCGCGCGTCGTATTCGCAAGCGCCATGCCCTGCTCGAGCTTGCCCGAGTAGATGCGGCAGAACGTGATCGAGCCGACGTGCTCGAAGCTCATGATCTTGAACGCGATCATCGACAGCGGCTCGCTGTCCGACGGCTTGCGCAGGATCTCGGCGTCCGTCTTCGGATCGATGCCGGTATAGGCTTCGCGATCGAGCGGCGACGGCAGGAAGTCGACGACAGCGTCGAGCAGCGGCTGCACGCCCTTGTTCTTGAAGGCCGAGCCGCACATCATCGGGTAGAAGGCGCGCGTAACGGTAGCCTTGCGAATGAGCTTCCGCAGAGTGTCCTCGTCCGGCTCCTTCCCCTCGAGGAAGGCTTCAAGCGCTGCGTCGTCCATTTCGACGGCAGCTTCGATCATCGAAGCGCGGTATTCGGCAGCCTTATCGGCGAGCTCAGCCGGGATCGGCCCCTCGGTCATCTTCGCTTCTTTGCCATCGCCGTCCCAGGTGATCGCGACCATACGGATAAGGTCGACGACGCCGCGGAAATCGGATTCAGCACCGATCGGGATCTGCAGCGGCACAGCGCGGGCACCAAGCTTATCCTTGATGTCGGCGAGGCACATGTAGAAGTCTGCACCGATCTTATCCATCTTGTTGGAGAAGATGATGCGCGGAACGTTGTACTTGTCGCCCTGACGCCAGACGGTTTCCGTCTGCGGCTCGACGCCCTGGTTGGAGTCGAGAACGCACACAGCGCCGTCGAGCACGCGCAGCGAACGCTCGACTTCGATCGTGAAGTCAACGTGGCCTGGGGTGTCGATGATGTTCAGGCGGCGCTTTCTGCCGTCGCGGCCGGGCCAGAAGCAGGTCGTCGCGGCCGACGTGATCGTGATGCCGCGCTCAGCTTCCTGATCCATGAAGTCCATCGTCGCGGCGCCGTCATGAACTTCGCCGATCTTGTAGGACTTGCCGGTGAAATAGAGGACGCGCTCCGTGGTCGTGGTTTTCCCGGCATCAATGTGGGCCATGATGCCGAAATTGCGGTAGTCCTCAATTGCGTATTGCCGGGCCATATCTGCCTCGAAATTCTCTTTCTGTCTGCGCTTCGGTTGCCCACAGAGCAACCGCGCACTCGATTAAGTCTTTGTCACCAGCGGTAGTGCGAGAAGGCGCGGTTGGCTTCCGCCATCTTATGCGTGTCTTCACGCTTCTTGACGGCCGTGCCGCGGTTATTTGCGGCGTCGAGCAATTCGCCCGAGAGCTTGTCAATCAGCGTCGATTCATTGCGCGCGCGAGCGGCGGCGATCAACCAGCGAATGGCGAGCGCCTGACGGCGCTCGTTACGAACTTCGACCGGCACCTGATAGGTCGCACCACCGACACGGCGAGAGCGAACCTCTACCGACGGCATGACATTATCGAGCGCCTGACGGAAAAGGTCGATCGGATTTGCCTTGCCACGCTGCTCCATCTTATCGAAAGCACCGTAAACCATGCGTTCAGCAACCGACTTCTTACCGTGCTCCATCACCGCGTTCATGAACTTGGTGACGACGATGTCGTTGAACTTCGGATCGGGGATCACTTCCCGCTTTTGCGCCGCGTGACGACGAGACATCCTGACTGACCCTTCGCTTCGAATTCTTTTTAAATCTTACGGGCCAGACGAACCGGCCCAAACGAGACCGCTTCTTACTTCGGCCGCTTTGCACCGTACTTCGAGCGACGCTGACGGCGGGCGGAGACGCCCTGCGTATCGAGCACGCCACGAATGATGTGATAACGCACGCCCGGCAAGTCCTTGACGCGGCCGCCACGGATCAGAACCACGGAGTGTTCCTGAAGGTTGTGACCTTCGCCCGGAATGTAGCCGATAACCTCGTAGCCGTTGGTCAGCCGGATCTTGGCGACCTTACGCAAAGCGGAGTTCGGCTTCTTCGGCGTCGTCGTATAGACGCGCGTGCAGACGCCACGCTTCTGCGGGCAGGCTTCCATGTGACGCGATTTCTCGCGGTAGACTGGCTTTACCCGGGGCTTCCGGATCAACTGTTGTATCGTCGGCATTCGCCCAATCCTGACTTCGCGACGCACTCCGAAGCGGAAATGCGCCAAGCAAACCTGCCAGGTGCGCGAAGTCCGCCCCTAGCAAGAAAAAACCAGAGGATCGTGCCGCCCGGAGGGTGACAGATCTTGGCCCGTCGATGTGCTCTGCTTTATTGACGGGAGCGTTTAGGTCGAAAATTGGCGCTAAAAGCGCCGCGTGACCTACCACCAACCCGTGAGAGTGGGC
This sequence comes from Pseudomonadota bacterium, assembly GCA_018242295.1. Lineage (GTDB taxonomy): Bacteria > Pseudomonadota > Alphaproteobacteria > Rhizobiales > Hyphomicrobiaceae > Hyphomicrobium_B. The sequence continues at coordinate 43,300 of JAFECE010000008.1, read as the reverse complement.
GGAGCTATATACACACCCGGCATGTTGGTCAACAGGCCCTGGAATAGGTTGCGAAATTATTTTCGCTCTTTGCCCTGGTGAAGGGCAAAGTTGACCTGCGACCCGTTGTCGGTTCGAAGGCATAGCGCATTTCAACGACGCCGAAATCGCGTCCGGAGAGATTTCCCCGTTAATCAGATGGGGAGTTGCATCGCGAAATGTAATAGCGAAACGGCCGCTTCGTGGTGAAGCGGCCGTTTTGGCGAGTCTGAATTTCTTGAAGGTGGCGGATGTTACTCCGCAGCCTCCTCGGCTGGGCGCCGGCGGCGGCGCGAGGCAGGGCCACCGCCCGCATCGGGCGAAGGCAAGTTCGTCGTCTTGGCCTTCTCCTTGGCGATCAGATCGTCACGCTGCACCGCAACCTTGCGGAGCTGACGCAGCATGCCGCCCGTACCAGCCGGGATGAGACGACCGACGATGACGTTCTCCTTGAGGCCTTCGAGCGTATCCGACTTGCCGTTGACGGCCGCGTCGGTGAGCACGCGAGTGGTTTCCTGGAACGACGCCGCAGAGATGAACGAACGGGTCTGCAACGACGCCTTGGTGATGCCGAGCAGAACCGGCGTCGCCGTAGCCGCACGCTTGCCTGCCTTCTCGGCCGCAGCGTTGACCTCGTCGAACTCGATACGGTCGAGCTGTTCGCCCTTGATGAGCTCGGTCTCGCCCGCATCCGTGACTTCGACCTTCTGCAACATCTGACGAACGATCACTTCGATATGCTTATCGTTGATCGTCACGCCTTGCAGACGATAGACGTCCTGGATCTCGTTGATCAGATAGTTCGCGAGTTCCTCGACGCCCTTGATGGCCAGGATGTCGTGCGGCGCCGGATTGCCGTCGTACACGAAGTCACCACGCTCGACGCGATCCCCGGATTGGACCGCTAGGCTCTTGCCACGCGGGATCAGGTATTCGACCGCCTCTTGCGTCTCGTCATCAGGCTTGATCGTGATGCGCTGCTTGTTCTTGTAGTCCTTACCGAACTCGACCGTGCCGGAGATTTCCGCGAGGATCGCGTGATCCTTCGGACGCCGGGCCTCGAAGAGCTCCGCAACGCGCGGCAGACCGCCGGTGATGTCGCCCGACTTCGCCGAAGCCGTCGGGATACGAGCAAGAACGTCGCCTGCCTTCACGTCCGCGCCGCGATCGACCGAGAGAACGGCCTCGACCGAGAGCAGGTAGCGAGCATCGCCGCCACGCGCGACCTTGATCGGCTTGCCTTTCGAGTCCTTGATCACGATGGCGGGCTTCAGCTCGTTGCCCTTCGGCGACGTGCGCCAATCGACGATGACGCGGTTCGACGTCCCCTTCATCTCGTCCGTCTGTTCGCGGACGGATGCGCCTTCGATCAAGTCTTCGAAATCGACCGTACCGTTGGCTTCCGACAGAATCGGACGGGTATAAGGATCCCACTGCGCGATCTTGGTGCCGCGCTTCACGGTATCGCCCTCGTCAACGAACATGCGCGAACCATAGCTGATCTTATGGGTCGCAAGCTCCTTGCCCGACTGATCGACGATGACGACGGACATGATCCGGGTCATCGCGACGTTCTGGCCCTTCGAGTCCTTCGCGATGGCGCGGTTCTTGAGCTTGACGGTACCGTTGAAGTTACTCTCGATGAACGAGGAGTCGACAAGGTTCGCCGTGCCGCCGATGTGGAACGTACGCATCGTCAGCTGCGTGCCGGGCTCACCGATCGACTGCGCGGCGATGACGCCGACAGCTTCTCCGATGTTGACCGGCGTACCGCGAGCGAGATCGCGGCCGTAGCACTTGGCGCACACGCCGTTGATCGTCTCGCACGTCAGCACCGAGCGGATGCGAACTTCCTGGATCTCGGCCTTGCCGATGGCTTCGGCCTGCTTCTCCTCGATCAGCTCGCCGTTCGCGACGATGACTTCGCCTGAGACCGGATGCTTGATGTCTTCCTGAGCCGTACGGCCAAGCACGCGCGCCGCAAGCGACACGATAACCTGACCGGCGTCGACGACCGCCTGCACGTTGATGCCGGCATCGGTTCCGCAATCGATCTCGGAAATGATGGCATCCTGCGCGACGTCGACGAGACGACGCGTGAGGTAGCCCGAGTTCGCCGTCTTCAAGGCGGTGTCGGCCAGACCCTTACGGGCGCCGTGCGTCGAGTTGAAGTACTCGAGAACGGAGAGGCCTTCCTTGAAGTTCGAGATAATCGGCGTCTCGATGATTTCGCCCGAAGGCTTCGTCATCAGGCCGCGCATACCGGCGAGCTGCTTCATCTGCGCCGGCGAGCCGCGCGCACCCGAGTGGCTCATCATGTAGACCGAGTTGATCGGACGATCGCGCCCGGTCACCGCATCCTTCTGGACGGCGGAGATACGGTCCATCATCTCCTTGGCGATCAAGTCGGTGCAGCGCGACCAGGCGTCGACAACCTTGTTGTACTTCTCGAGCTGCGTGATCAGGCCGTCCTGATACTGCTGCTCGAAATCGCGGACTTCGACGTTGGTCTTCTCGACGATCTTTTCCTTCGTCTCCGGGATCAACATGTCGTCCTTGCCGAACGAGATGCCTGCCTTGAAGGCGTGATGGAAGCCCAGCGCCATGATGCGGTCGCAGAAGATCACTGTCTCCTTCTGACCGCAGTTACGGTACACGGCGTCGATCATGCCGGAGATGTTCTTCTTCGTCAGAAGCTGGTTGACGAGTGCGAACTTGACGTTGCCCGACTTCGGCAGATGCTCAGCGAGCAACAGGCGGCCCGGCGTCGTCTCGTGGATTTCGACGACCTTTTCGCCTTCAGGCGAGATGGCCGTGAAACGGCCCTTCACCTTGGCGTGCAAGCTGACGGACTTCGACTCAAGGGCGTGCAGCACCTCGTTGATCGAGCCGAGCATCATGCCTTCGCCAGGCTCGCCATCGCGCATCATCGACAGGTAGTAGAGACCCAGCACGATGTCCTGCGACGGCACGATGATCGGCTGGCCGTTCGCCGGATGCAGAATGTTGTTCGTCGACATCATCAGGACGCGCGCTTCGAGCTGCGCTTCAAGCGACAGCGGAACGTGCACGGCCATCTGGTCGCCGTCGAAGTCAGCGTTGAAGGCCGCGCAGACCAGCGGGTGAAGCTGGATGGCCTTACCCTCGATCAGTTGTGGTTCGAACGCCTGGATGCCGAGGCGGTGAAGCGTCGGCGCGCGGTTCAGCATCACGGGATGCTCGCGAATGACCTCGTCGAGAACGTCCCAGACCTCAGGCTTTTCCTTTTCGACGAGCTTTTTCGCCTGCTTGACGGTTGCCGCCTGACCGAGCGTCTGGAGACGCGCGTAGATGAACGGCTTGAAGAGCTCGAGTGCCATCTTCTTCGGCAGGCCGCACTGGTGGAGCTTCAGCTCCGGACCGACGACGATGACCGAACGGCCCGAGTAGTCGACGCGCTTGCCGAGCAAGTTCTGACGGAAGCGGCCCTGCTTGCCCTTCAGCATGTCGGCGAGCGATTTCAGCGGACGCTTGTTGGCGCCCGTGATGACGCGGCCGCGGCGGCCGTTGTCGAACAGAGCGTCAACGGCTTCCTGCAGCATCCGCTTTTCGTTGCGGATGATGATGTCCGGCGCGCGCAGCTCCATCAACCGCTTCAAACGGTTGTTACGGTTGATGACGCGGCGATAGAGGTCGTTCAAGTCGGACGTCGCGAAGCGGCCGCCATCGAGCGGAACGAGCGGACGAAGCTCCGGCGGAATGACCGGAACCTGCGTCAGGATCATCCACTCCGGACGGTTGCCGCTTTCCATGAAGGCTTCGATGACCTTCAGGCGCTTGCCAAGCTTCTTCGGCTTCAGCTCGGTCGTGGCTTCGGCGATTTCCTGGCGGAGATCGGTTGCGATCTTCGGCAGATCCATCGCGGACAGAAGCTCGCGGATCGCTTCCGCACCGATGCCGGCGGTGAAGGTGTCGGCGCCGTACTCATCGATCGCCTGATTGTACTGCTCTTCGGTCAGGAGCTGGCGCTCGGCGAACGGCGTCGTGCCCGGCTCGATGACGATGTAGTTCTCGAAATAGAGAACGCGCTCGAGATCCTTCAGCGCCATGTCCATCAGCAGGCCGATGCGCGACGGTAGCGACTTCAGGAACCAGATGTGTGCAACGGGAGCGGCAAGCTCGATGTGGCCCATGCGCTCGCGCCGGACCTTCGCGAGCGTCACCTCGACGCCGCACTTTTCGCAGATCAGGCCCTTGTACTTCATCCGCTTGTACTTGCCGCACAAGCATTCGTAATCCTTGATCGGCCCGAAGATGCGGGCACAGAACAAACCGTCCCGCTCCGGCTTGAACGTGCGGTAGTTGATCGTTTCCGGCTTTTTGATCTCACCATAGGACCAGGACAGGATGTCCTCGGGGGAAGCGATCGAGATCCGGATCTGGTCGAACACCGGAGCCGGAGCCTGCGATTTAAAGATGTTGGTGATTTCGTTCATCGGCTGTCTCCTCGGGGGCTCGGCGGGGGTGGCCGCGCCCGTGGAATCTTAGTGGTCGAGTCGTAAGGGCCTCCGCTCTGTTTGAGCGAAGGCCGTCTTCGTTGTTCGTTATTCGGCCGCTGGCGGCAGCTGTGCCTGAGGCGCTTCTTCCTCCGGCTCTGCCTCGGCTTCGATCACTGGAGGCGCCTCGCTGTTGACGAGTTCGACGTTGAGGCCGAGAGCACGCATCTCCTTGACGAGCACGTTGAAGCTTTCCGGAACGCCGGCCTCGAATGCGTCGTCGCCCCTGACGATCGCCTCGTAGACCTTTGTTCGGCCCGCGACGTCGTCCGATTTGACGGTGAGCATTTCCTGCAGCGTGTAGGCAGCACCGTAAGCTTCGAGAGCCCAGACCTCCATTTCGCCGAAGCGCTGGCCGCCGAACTGCGCCTTACCGCCCAGCGGCTGCTGGGTGACGAGCGAGTAGGGACCGATCGAACGGGCGTGGATCTTGTCGTCGACAAGGTGGTGCAGCTTCAGAACGTACTTGTAGCCAACCGTGACCTTACGATCGAAGGGCTCGCCCGTCCGTCCGTCGAACAGCGTCGACTGGCCCGAGGTATCGAAGCCTGCGAGCTGCAGCATGTCGACGATGTCCTTCTCGCGCGCACCGTCGAACACGGGCGTTGCGATCGGAACACCGGTCTTCAGGTTTTCCGCGATGCCGAGAAGCTCTTCGTCCTTCATCGACGCCTTGATCTCATCCGCGCCGTAAACTCGCGTCATCTGATCGCGCAACGCCTTCGCCTGGCCACTCTCGTGGAACTGGTGAATGGCGTCGTCGATCATGCGGCCGAGGCCGCGGCACGCCCAGCCGAGATGCGTTTCGAGAATCTGTCCGACGTTCATGCGGCTCGGCACGCCGAGCGGGTTCAAAACGACGTCGACCGGCGTGCCGTCCTCGAGGAACGGCATGTCTTCCGACGGAACGATCATCGACACGACACCCTTGTTGCCGTGACGGCCGGCCATCTTATCGCCCGGCTGGATCTTGCGCTTCACGGCGACGAAGACCTTGACCATCTTCATGACGCCCGGCGGCAGCTCGTCACCGCGCTGAAGCTTGTCGACCTTGTCGGCAAAGCGAAGACCCAAGCCCTTCTTGGCATCTTCGTACTGCTTCTGGATCGCTTCGACTTCGGCCTGCGCCTTCTCGTTCGCGAGGCCGATTTCCCACCACTGGCTGCGGGGGATGTCGTCGAGGATCGCGGTGTCGATCACGGTGCCCTTGCGAGCATTCTTCGGACCCTTGGCGACTTCCTTGCCCATCAGCGCGTCTTTGAGGCGCGCATAGACGTTACGGTCGAGGATCTGCAATTCGTCGTCGCGGTCCTTCGCGAGACGCTCGATCTCCTCGCGCTCGATCGCCATCGCACGCTCGTCTTTCTCGACGCCGTGACGATTGAAGACGCGAACTTCGACGATCGTTCCCGAAACGCCCGGCGGCAGACGGAGCGAGGTGTCGCGCACGTCGGACGCCTTCTCGCCGAAGATGGCGCGAAGCAGCTTTTCTTCCGGCGTCATCGGGCTCTCGCCCTTCGGCGTAATCTTGCCGACGAGGATGTCGCCCGGATGAACTTCGGCGCCGATGTAGACGATGCCGGCTTCGTCGAGGTTCTTTAGCGCTTCTTCCGAGACGTTCGGAATATCGCGCGTGATTTCCTCAGGCCCGAGCTTCGTGTCTCGCGCCATGACCTCGAATTCCTCGATGTGGATCGAGGTGAACACGTCCTCGGAGACGACGCGCTCGTTCATCAGAATCGAGTCTTCGAAGTTGTAGCCCATCCACGGCATGAACGCGACGAGCACGTTCTTGCCGAGCGCCAGCTCGCCAAGCTCGGTCGAGGGACCGTCGGCGATGATGTCGCCTGCCTTCACGTGGTCGCCGACGTTGATCAGCGGACGCTGGTTGATACAGGTGTTCTGGTTCGAGCGTTGGAACTTGCGCAGACGATAGATGTCGACGCCCGGCTTCGAAGGATCCTGCTCTTCCGTGGCGCGGATAACGATACGGGTTGCGTCGACCTGATCGACGATGCCCGTCCGGCGTGCCGCGATGGCGGCGCCGGAATCCTGCGCCACGCGCTCTTCCATGCCGGTTCCGACCAGCGGCGCTTCCGCCTTGATCAGAGGAACGGCCTGACGCTGCATGTTCGAGCCCATCAGCGCGCGGTTGGCGTCGTCGTTCTCGAGGAACGGAATGAGCGCGGCGGCAACCGAGACGAGCTGCTTCGGAGACACGTCGATGTAGTCGACGCGGTCCGTCGGCACGAGCATGACGTCGCCGTTGTGGCGGACAGTGACGAGGTCTTCCGTCATCTTGCCCTTGGCATCGACGGCGGCGTTCGCCTGCGCCACGTGATGGCGCATCTCTTCCATGGCCGAGAGGTAGGCGACCTCGTCCGTCACACGGCCGTTGACGACCTTGCGATACGGGCTTTCGATGAAGCCATACTTATTCACGCGCGCGAACGTCGCGAGCGAGTTGATGAGACCGATGTTCGGGCCTTCCGGCGTCTCAATCGGGCAGATACGGCCATAGTGCGTCGGATGCACGTCGCGGACTTCGAAGCCCGCGCGCTCACGCGTCAGACCGCCCGGTCCAAGTGCCGAAAGACGGCGCTTGTGGGTGATCTCAGAGAGCGGGTTCGTCTGGTCCATGAACTGCGACAGCTGCGAAGAGCCGAAGAACTCGCGCACCGCAGCCGCTGCTGGCTTGGCGTTGATCAAGTCCTGCGGCATCACCGTATCGATATCGACCGATGACATGCGCTCCTTGATGGCGCGCTCCATGCGGAGCAGGCCGACGCGATACTGGTTCTCCATCAGCTCGCCGACGGAACGAACGCGGCGGTTGCCGAGATGGTCGATGTCGTCGATCTCGCCCTTGCCGTCGCGCAGATCGACAAGCGTCTTCACGACCGCGAGGATGTCTTCCCTGCGAAGCACGCGCATCGTATCGGGCGCGTCGAGTTCGAGACGCATGTTCATCTTCACGCGGCCCACGGCCGAGAGATCGAAACGCTCCGCATCGAAGAACAGGCCGTGGAACAACGCGGTCGCCGCTTCGATGGTTGGCGGCTCGCCCGGGCGCATGACCCGGTAGATGTCCATCAGCGCTTCCTGCTGATTGGCGTTCTTGTCGATGTTCAACGTGTTGCGAATGAACGCGCCAGTGTTGACGTAGTCGATGTCGAGGATGTGGAATTCCTTGACCTTCTGCTCCTTGAGCTCGGCCAACAGGTTTTCATCGAGCTCGTCGCCGGCTTCGGCAAAGATCTTGCCGGTCTCGAGATCGACAATGTCTTCGGCGATGAAGCGGCCGGCGAGATCCTCGGCGGAGATCAGGATTTCCTTGACGCCGTTCTCGGCGATCTCGCGCGAACGCCGCGCGGTGATCTTCTCACCGGCGCGCGCAATGACCTCGCCCGTCTTGGCGTCGGCAATATCCGATTGCGGAGTGACGCCGCGGAACTTCTCCGCGATGTACGGCATCTTCCAGCCGCGCTTCGATTCCTTGATCGGAATGTGCTTGTAGAAGTGCGCCAGGATTTCCTCGTCATCGAGGCCCAGCGCATAGAGCATCGTCGTCACCGGCAATTTGCGGCGACGGTCGATGCGCACATAGACGTTGTCCTTCGCGTCGAACTCGAAATCGAGCCACGAACCGCGATAGGGAATGATGCGAGCTGCGAACAACAGCTTGCCGGACGAATGCGTCTTGCCGCGATCATGGTCGAAGAAGACGCCCGGCGAGCGGTGCATCTGCGAGACGATGACGCGCTCGGTGCCGTTGATGATGAAGGTGCCGTTCAAGGTCATCAGGGGCATGTCGCCCATGTAGACGTCCTGCTCCTTGACGTCCTTGATCGACTTCGAGCCCGTCTCTTCGTTCACGTCGAATACGATCAGGCGCAACTTGACCTTGAGCGGCGCTGCGTATGTCATATCGCGCTGCATACACTCGTCGGTATCGAATTTCGGCGGTTCGAACTCGTAGCTGACGAACTCCAGCGTCGATTTTCCGGCAAAGTCCGAGATCGGAAAAACGCTCTTGAAAACCGACTGGAGTCCGAAATCGTCCTGCCTGCCGCCCGGCGGCTCTTTGATCATCAAGAAGTCGTCATAGGATGCTTTCTGAACCTCGATGAGGTTCGGCATCCTGGCGACTTCCCCGAGAGAACCAAATTGCTTGCGGAGGCGTTTGCGGCTGGTGAGGGTTTGAGCCATATCGGTCCCTTCGTGCTCTCGTTTGCGGGTGAGACCCGCGATCCAAATGCGACGCGCTCAGGGTCCCTGGAGAACCGGGACCTCTTGAAACGGTTCACCGGAAGGTCCGTTTTGAGGTTCGCTGGAACCCCGGACCCTCCGGAAAACCGTTTTGTTCGCGCATTGAAGCTCCACGTCTGGAGCCAGCCGCAATGCGCGGTATGTTCGTGACACCCGGCTGACGGGTGGGAAGCATGCATCGGCACCGGCCAGGAAAATCCCAGCCGGTGCCGACGATCGATTACTTCACCTCGACGACAGCGCCCTGATCCTCAAGCTGCTTCTTGAGCTTCTGGGCTTCGTCCTTCGAGACGCCTTCCTTCACAGTCTTGCCGCCGGCCTCGACGAGGTCTTTGGCTTCCTTCAGGCCGAGGCCCGTGATGGCGCGAACTTCCTTGATGACGTTGATCTTCTTGTCGCCGCCAGACTTCAGGATGACGGTGAACTCCGTCTGCTCTTCTGCCGGCGCAGCGGCGGCGCCGCCGGCTGCAGGTGCGGCAACTGCGACAGCCGCAGCGGCCGAAACGCCCCACTTCTCTTCCAGAGCCTTGGCGAGCTCAGCGGCCTCGAGCACGGTGAGGCTCGAAAGATCGTCAACAATTTTCTCAATCTTAGACATATATAGGGTCCTTACGGTTTGAACCTAGAGGTTGAATTGCAGCACCCCCTTATGGGTCGTGCTCCATGTGGTTTCCGAGGGCTCAAAGAGCCCACAACTTGGCTTCGGCTAGGCAGCCTCTTCCTTTGACGCCTTCGCCTGGATGACGCGTGCGAGCTTGGCACCGGGTTCCTTGACGGTCCGGGCGATTTTCGTCGCCGGAGCATTCAAGAGACCGATGATCTTCGCGCGCAGTTCATCAAGCGACGGCAGATCGGCAAGAGCCTGCACGCCTTTCGCGTCAAGGATCGTTTTGCCCATCGCGCCGCCGAGGATCACGAGCTTGTCGTTACCCTTGGCATAAGCGACGGTCGCCTTCGCCGCTGCGATCGGGTCCTTCGAGAAAGCCAGAACGGTCGGCCCCTTCAAAAGATCTGAAAGCTTTTCGGCGTCGGTATCCTTGAGCGCGAGCTGCGCCAGCTTGTTCTTGGCCACCTTCACAGTGCCGCCGGCGTCTTTGACGCGCCTGCGGAACTCTGCGGATTGAGCGGCCACCATGCCGGTGTTGTGGGCGACCACAACCACGCCCGTGCTCTTCAGCTCGGTGTGGAGATGATCTATGAGCTCACGTTTCGCGGCTCTATCCACGTCTCGTCTCCTTGCTGCGAAGCTTCATTTGCGAAGCTCCGCGGGTTGCACCTTTGCCGCCTTCTCCATTGAGGATCGGGCGACGCTTGGTCTGTCCTCGTTCCCGTAGACCGCGTGTGATAAGCGGCACGGTGCTGACCCAGAAGGTTCAAACCGAACCCGAGACTCTCGCCTCAAATCCGATCCACTTCTGTCTCATGCAGGCTCTCTCGGAAGAGAGACTTAGGCTTCCCGGCGAACCGGACCGCACCCACAATCTCGGACAGTGCCGAACCGAAGCACGAAGCTCCGGTTCAGGGTTTTCCGGGTTGCCCCGGAATTCTTCAAACTCAGACGACTGGTCCCGATGCGACGGTCGCCGTATCAAGCTTCACCCCCGGCCCCATCGTCGAGGACAACGAAACCTTCTTCAGGTACGTGCCCTTCGAGCCCGTCGGCTTGGCCTTGATGACCGCATCGACGAACGCCTTGATGTTCTGGACCAGAGCTTCCTCGGTGAAGCTTGCCTTGCCGACGCCGGCGTGAACGATGCCGGCCTTCTCGACACGGAATTCGACCGAGCCGCCCTTCGCGCCCTTGACGGCGCCAGCGACGTCCATCGTCACCGTACCGACGCGCGGGTTCGGCATCAGGCCGCGCGGGCCCAGCACCTTACCGAGACGGCCGACGAGGCCCATCATGTCGGGGGTCGCGATGCAGCGATCGAAGTTGATCGTGCCCTTCGAGACGATTTCGACGAGATCCTCGGCGCCGACAACGTCGGCACCAGCAGCCTTCGCTTCGTCGGCCTTGGCGCCGCGTGCGAAAACAGCAACGCGAGCCGTGCGGCCCGAGCCGTTCGGCAGGTTGCAGACGCCACGCACCATCTGGTCGGCATGCTTCGGATCGACGCCGAGGTTGACTGCAACCTCGATCGTTTCATCGAACTTCGCCTTGGCGCGCTGCTTGATGATCTTCACGGCCTCATCGACGCCATAAGCCTTGCCGGGCGGGAGGCCCTGCTTGATGGCTTCCATGCGCTTGCCGCCGGCCTCGCGCGTTTCCTTGATTTTTTCGGCGCTGATTTGAGCTTTTGCCATTGGACTACTCCACCACCTTGAGACCCATCGAACGCGCACTACCTGCAAGCGTGCGGGCGGCAGCATCGATGTCGTCGGTGTTCATGTCCTTGAGCTTGCCCTTGGCAATCTCTTTCAGCTGCGCGATCGTCACCTGACCGGCAACGATGCGACCCGGTTCCTTCGAACCCTGGCCGCCCTTACCCGTCGGACGAAGACCAGCGGCCTTCTTGATTAGATACGTCGCCGGGGGCTGACGCATCTCGAACGTGAAGGAACGGTCGGAGTAGACCGTGATCTTCACGGGAATCGGTGTACCCTGCTCGAGGTCCTTCGTTTTTGCGTTGAAGGACTTGCAGAATTCCATGATGTTGACGCCACGCTGACCAAGCGCGGGACCGATCGGAGGCGACGGATTAGCCGCCCCGGCCGGTACTTGAAGATTGATGAAGCCGTCTATTTTCTTCGCCATAGTTCCCCTTCAGCGTTAGAGCCCGCACCGGATGGCCGGACTCAGGGTTAGCGGTCAAACGGACCGGCATCCGAGTCGGATACCTGCCCTCCCGCACATCGCCGCTCCGGAATTCAAATTCCGATGCGGTCTCCAGCGGCACTGCGCCGGAACTCTCTTGCCTTAGCCACCAAACGGCAGTCTCAGGCGGGTACTTTTTCAACCTGCGTAAACTCGAGCTCGACCGGCGTCGGACGCCCGAAAATCGAAACCGCGACCTTGACGCGCGAACGCTCCTCGTCGACCTCTTCGACGATGCCGGTAAACGAGGCAAACGGGCCGTCAGCCACCTTGACGTTCTCGCCGATCTCGAAGGTAATCGTCGGCTTCGGCCGCTCGACGCCCTCCTTGACCTGATTCAAGATGCGCATCGCCTCGGCTTCGGGGATCGGCATCGGCTTATTGTCCGCGCCGAGAAAGCCCGTCACCTTGGGCGTGTTCTTGATCATGACGAACGCGGCGTCGGTCATCTTCATCTTGACGAGGACGTAGCCCGGCAAAAACTTGCGCTCAGTCGGGATCTTCCGGCCGCGCTTGATTTCGACGACTTCCTCTGTCGGCACGACAATCTCTTCAAAGAGCTCATCGAGACCGCCCGCCTTGGCACGCTCGCGGATGGCGTCAGCGACCTTGCGTTCGAAATTCGTGTATGCGTGCACGATGTACCAGCGCGTACCGGCAACCGATGCTTTATCTTCGCGTTCTTGCGCGACAACCATTCTCAAAGGCCCTCTGGCGCGTCACTCAAATCGATTATGCGAGCCGATTTTCAGGTGCCCACCCCTAAGACGAAACGCACGATATGGCTCAACGCCTGATCAACAAGCAAAAAGAAAACAGAGGCGAGCGCGACCATGATGAGCACCATCAAAGTCGTGATCCACACCTCTTTCCAAGTCGGCCAGGTCACCTTCGCGACTTCCTGCCGAACTTCCTTCATAAAGGTTATGGGATTCAACTTCGCCATCAAACTGCTTTCCGTGCGCATAAGCGACAACATGCCGCACCGGCCTCGGCAATTTTACCGGGTCGGTCGGCAGATCAAACCGTCACGAGGCTGGCAGGGGCGGAGGGTCTCGAACCCCCGACCTTCGGTTTTGGAGACCGACGCTCTACCAATTGAGCTACACCCCTAAACGCGATGCGAGCGAAAACCCGATCGTCGAGCAGCCTCTTTCGGGGCGTGCACCCTTAACCGATGTTTGAGGCCTTGTCAGCCCCGCTGGCGCCTTTTTTCTAGTTGCGCCTGCGATAGATCGCATCGGAGGGGCGCTCGGAAGCCGCTCCGATGGCCACGGAATGCCTCTTCCGGCTGTCCTGAGCACCCCGCGACCCTCGTCCCTCGAAGCTCCGCTAGACGTCAGCGCCGGGCGGGCGACCACGGTCCCGGGTCCGCCGAGGCCGAGCCGGAGTCCGCAATGGGCTCGATGACAACGGCCGAGCCGTAGGCCAAGACCTCGGTCACTGCGGCAGCGATCTCGTTGGCGTCATAGCGCATGGCGATGACGGCATTGGCGCCCATGCTTTGCGCGTGCTCGACGAGGAGATCGAAGGCTTCCTGGCGGGTGTGCTCGGCAAGCCGGGTATAGACCGAGATGTTGCCGCCGAAGAAAATCTGGATCGCGGCGCCGATATTGCCAACGACGCTGCGCGAGCGGACGGTTAGCCCGCGCACCAGTCCCAAATGGCGAACGATGCGAAATCCTGGAATGTCGTTCGTTGTAACAACCAGCATGGCACTCCCCTTTCGTCCCTGTCCGGCATGGCGCCGGCTTGCCGATTCGCCGCAAGCTAACGCGAGATCCAATTGGATACGACGGCCGACGGCGAAATCTTTCTGCAAGTGGCCAGGAATTGGGGGGACGGGCGGACCGGCGCGCGCTCACGCGCTGGCCTGCAGGGGAGAGGAAAGGATTTGCCGGCATCGGGAGATCGTGGCGACGATTTCGCCTACAGGAACCGGCTTGCTGAAGTAAAAGCCCTGAACCTCTTCGCAACCGGCTTTCGTGACCATCGCAAGCTGCTCGGCCGTCTCGACGCCCTCGGCGATTGTCGTCATGTGCAGGCGTGTCGCAAGTTCGGCGATAGATTGAATGATGGCCGAGCAGTCGCGCCCATGCGCCCCGCTACAATCGCGCACGAACGAGCGGTCGATCTTGAGCTTGTCGAAAGGGAAACTCCGCAGATAGCTCAGCGAGCCGTAGGCAGTCCCGAAATCGTCGAGCAGGATTTTGACGCCGAGAGACCGAAAGCGGTGCAGAAGGTCGTGCGTCTTCGGGTGGTCTCGCAGCAGGACGGATTCGGTAATTTCGAGTTCGAGGCGCCCCGGGGCTAGCCCCGATTCCGCGAGGGCCTCGGTGACGGCGCCATAGAGGTCGCCTTTCTCGAACTGCACCGAAGACAGATTGACCGAAACCTTGATCCCGGCAGGCCATGCAGCCGCGTCCTTGCAGGCACGGCCAAGCGCCCATTTGCCGATTTCGACAATCCAGCCGCTCTCTTCAGCGAAGCGAATGAAATCGGCCGGCGGGATCAGGCCGTGCTCCGGATGACGCCAACGTATCAGCGCCTCGAAACTGCCGACACCACGCGCGGCAATGTCGACGATCGGCTGATAATGCAGCTCGAACTGCTTCTTCTTCAGGGCAACCTTCATATCGATATCAAGCCGCTTCGCCCTGCCGCACGCGTAATCGCCCTGCGGATCGTAGATTTCGTAGCCGCCGCGTCCCGATATCTTGGCGCGATGAAGTGCGAGGTCGGCGTTCTTCAAGATTTCGTCGGCGTTGGCGCCATGCTCGGGAGCGAGCGCGATACTCAGGTTGCCGGTGACATGCAGCTTGCGGCCGAGAAGCCGCTGTTCGGCTGCTATGGCTGACAGCAACCGCTGCGCCAGGCGCTCGACCTCTTCACGTGTCGTCGGATCGAACCTTATCAACGCGAATTCGTCGCCGGCGAGCCGTGCGAGAACGTCGGATTTGCGGACGACCTTGGACAAGCGTTTTGCGATGCTTTTCAGCAAAGCATCGCCAACCGGCTGGCCGAATGCATCGTTTATGCCTTTGAAGTCGTCGATGTCGATCCAGAGAACCGCGAGAGTTCTGCCGCTTGCAAGGGCGCTTTGAAGCTCGTCGCGGAAATAGACGCGATTAAAAAGTTCGGTCAGCGTGTCATGCTGCGCAAGCCATTCGATCCTTTTTTCCGCCTGGCGTTCCGCGGTAATGTCCTCCTGGATGTCGACCCATCCGCCATCCGGCAGAGGCTGGCTCGAGAGGAGGATGATCCGGCCGCTCTTCAGATATCGCGTTTCTTGAAATGGCTTGCCTTCGGAGAGAGCTGCCAGATGTTCGTTGATCCAACGCTGCTGAAGGGCGCGATCCCCCTTCGCATCGAGACCTCTTTCTATCGACACATGGTGGGCGACGATATCGGCGAATGCGGCGCCGGACTTCGTCAACTCATCCGGCAGATCAAAAATCTCGCGATAGAGATTATTGCAAACGACCAGCCTATGTTCCTTGTCAAAGATTGCCAGGCCGCGCACCATCCTGTTCAGCGCGCGCTCGAATAACCCATCCGGTTGTCTGATCTGCTTCCTTCCGGAATGGCTGCCGGTCTTCATATCTTCATCGTTCGCGAAATTGCGTCGCCAAAATTAATCAGTCTACAAATGAATTAAAATTTTTGCGCATATTGTAGTTCGTAGAGACGGGCTGCTACTGGCTACTTAGCCAGTCCTCGATCGGCATAAGTCTTATGCTCAGGTTTGCGGCGTCGTCTCGCTTCGGGATGGCTTTCCGCCATCGGTCCGCTTGGAATGAACTTGATTGCGAACTCGATGGCCGTTAACTCACGGCGACCCCTTCTGCTCCGATCAATCCAATCAAAACCGCGTGTCTAGATCGTGCCAGCCTATTTGCGAGACCGAATTTGCGAAAATCATCGTCCGCCCAAGACCCCAAGGTTCCTTCGATCTTGGCACATGCCGGTCCCCTCCTCGCGCGCTATGACGTGATTTTCTGCGACGTATGGGGCGTCGTCCATAACGGAGCAACGGCCTTCGGAGGCGCCTGCCGCGCACTCGAAAAGTTCCGGGCCGGCGGCGGCACAGTCATCCTCGTAACCAACGCGCCCGTACCCAAGCGGCGCGTGGCCGACATGCTCGCCTCAAAGCAGGTTCCGGCAAGCGCCTGGGACGATATCGTATCATCCGGCGATCTCGCGCTCGACCATGTGGCGGCGCGCGGCTTTCAGACGCTGCACTGCATCGGTCCGCAAGACCGCGATAAAGCCCTTTTTTCCGTCCTTCGCGCGCGCTCCGTTCCCCTGGCAGAGGCTGAGGCGATCATCTGCACCGGGCTCAACGACGACCGAAACGAAACGCCCGACGATTACCGGCCGCTTCTCGAAGCGGCACTCGCGAGGCGTTTGCCATTCGTGTGCGCAAATCCGGATCTCGTCGTCGACGTCGGTGGAACGCTCCTCTTCTGCGCCGGCGCCATCGCAGATCTTTATGTCCACATGGGCGGCCCGGTTTTCTGGGCGGGCAAGCCTTACCTCAACACCTACGAGACCGCGCATCAAAAAGCCGAAGCGCTGCGCAACGCCAACGTCGAGCGCAGCAAGGTCCTCGTCATCGGCGATGCGCTACGAACGGACCTCAAGGGGGCAGAAAACTACGGCTGCGATGCGCTCTTCATCGCCTCTGGAATTCATCGGCACGAGACGGTCGACGGCGTCGACCTCTCGACGGCGAAGCTGTCCGACTTGTTCGGACCGGGCTCGCCGCCGGCTATCGGCGCCATGCTGGAACTCGCCTGGTAGCGTTTCCGGCACCTTATTTTGAGGTCGTCAACGGCGGCTGCGCCGGCGGCTCGCTTTTCGGACGCTTCGGTGCCGGACCATCCGAGAAGCTGTTGAACACGATATCGGGCGAGGTCGTGTTGTGCTGAGACGGCGCGAGCCTGCCGATCCAGACGTCGGTTGCGTGCGCGTGATCGAACTTCATGATGTTGTCTTCGCGCCAGCCCTTGGCACCCTGTTCGCGAACGGCGATGCGCGCCGTGTCGTTGTTGAATTCAGTAATGTACATCGATCGGAGCATTGCGAACGGGCGACCGTCGATACCCTTGTCGAAGACGACGTCAATTGCTTGCTTGTCGACGTCTACGCTCACCATGCGGACCGCTGCCGAACCGCCCCTCTCGAACGTGAGATTGAACGTGCGGGTTTTCGGCTCGTAGGAAACTTCCTTGATTTTGACCAGCGGGCGGCCGTCCTGCTCGATCGGACCGACGATGAAGGACGAACCATAGGCGGTAGTCCGCATGCTCGACGGGGTCATGGGGCGCGCGCGCCAATAGCCGTCCTGCGGATAGAGTACGAGGACCTCTTCGGCACCGTCGTCGCGCTTCATCCAGAGTTGGAGCAAGTGGAGACCACTCTCGACGCGATCTCCGACGCGCACCGTCGTCGTCGCGGGACGCCAGAACGTCGGATAGGAGAAGCCGACGAGCCAGAGCTTGTCGTCTTCATAAAGCGTAACTTTCTTAGGCGGATTCGGCGCAGCGTAGCTTGGATCCGATGCCATATCGCAGGCGGTCCAGTCGGCTTCGACGTTCGCGCGCATACCGGCCGAAAGATAGACCGGGTGGGCGGCTTCAATTCGAAACGCCCGGACGTCCTTGTTGGACAGCGAGATCGCGACGTTGTCCTTTTCGGCGCAGAGGACCTGCTCGCTCTGGTTCAAGACGTCGACGGCGAGACCGTCCAAGGACGCGGCATAAGCCGGCACGATCTCAGACCCCAGCAACAACAGCGCGGCGGCCAGCAGGCGAACGTAAAATGGCATTCACTACTCCGTTTCAATGCATTCGGTATTGCCGATCTAGCGTGGCTCGAGCACGGCATAAATGTCGCCAGAGTTCGCATCGTGCGGCAGTTTGCTGAGATAGCCGGCCATCTCCGCATCAGAGAGCCAGCGATCGAAGACCAAAGTCTGTCCTTCACCGAGCGCGACGTTGTAGCCGTAGGCTGCAAGCGACGATAACCGGTCGAAACAAGCCATCGCCACATCGCGGGCGATCGTCGTGAACTCGAACGAAAGCGCCTTGAGTGGACGCGAGAGGCCGCGCAGCACCGCGTCCTCGTAGCCTTCGACATCGATCTTGACGAACGACGGCAGTCCATAGCGCGCGATTAATCCATCGAGTGTGACAACCTCGATCGGAATTTGCCCGTCCCAGGTCTGGCCCTCCCAGCCCTTTGCGCCTTCGGCCTGGCGAACGAAATCGGGCGAGAGCGTGGAGACGGTCGGGTTCGTCGTGTTGACGAAAAGCTCGCGCGTGCCCGCTTCGGCGCCAACCGCCCTGTCGACGATCTCGACCAAAGGATCGCGGCCGTGGATGTGACTCAGGGCGGAAAAGAGCAAAGGCTGCGGTTCGATTGCGATGACGCGCGCGCCGAGGCGCCGGAACGACGACACGCGGTCGCCGACGTGGGCGCCGACATCGAAGACGAGATCGCCGGGTTCGACGAAACGGCGGTAGAGCGCGTCCATCGCACTTCGCGGGGCATCGGGGCCGAGATAGATGCGCAGCGATCGGAACACGCCCTCAAGTGACGGTGACACCATGAGCTCAGATCCCTGCCTCCACGGCCCGGATCTCGACGGGCGGCGCGAAGTCCTCGGGAATTCCAGCTATGCCGTGACGGCGAAAGAAGCGGCCGACGGCCGGGCTCGCCGTAAATACGACGAACGGGACAGCGAGCACGTAGCCTGCCGTCAGAGGCAGGCTCCATAGTACCACTGCAGGCGAAATCAGCGCCATCGCTAGGTAGAGCGACGATCCGAACAGGAATTGCGGCCAAAGCCATCGCAACGCCTCGGCCCATGTGACGCCCTCCCCGTCACGGCGTTGGCCGTTCCAAACGACAGATTTGCCGAATAACAGGCCGAACATGAAGATGGACGTTCGGATGGTCGTCACGGCGCCGAGGATGAGCGAGAATACGATCTCGATGATCGCACTCGATGCAAATCGCAGCCAGCCCCCGAAACGACGGACTTCACCGCGCGTCAGAATGGCATCGACGATGCCGGCGAGCTTCGGCGCGAGATGCATCGTCAGAAGCAGCGCGTAAATGATCTCGACCGCATACCAGGGAAAGTCGGGCTGATTCTGCGCTTGGAGCATGGCGAGCGGAAGGAGGGCCGCGAGCAGCGTCCACGCCGGAACGCCGAGGAACATCAGGATGGCCCACAGCAGTTGAAAGCGGCTTACCGGCTCAATGCCCTTCATGCCGAGCAATTTCAAATATTGCATGTTGCCCTGGCACCAGCGTGCGTCGCGGCGCATGAATTCGAGGGCATCGGGAGGATTGTCTTCGTAGGAGCCCGTTTCGACGGGCAGCACGCGAACCTCGTAGCCGGCTTTGCGCATGAGGACGGCTTCGACCTGATCGTGCGATAAAATCTGACCGCGCTTCAATAAGCCTTCGAGCGCGCAATGTTGGAGGTAGGGCTCGATGCGCAGAAGCGCGTTGTGTCCCCAAAACGGTCCGCAGTCCCCCACCCACCAAGCTTGCCCCATCGTGTAGGTCCGCATGCCGAGCCGCATGCCGAACTGGAAGATGCGCGCGAACACCGAAGATGATGGAGTGCCGACGACGAGGCTCTGCAGAATGCCGATTTGCGGATGCTTCTGCATGATCCGTACGAGCGAGAGAATGGCGTCTCCCGTCATCAGGCTGTCGGCGTCGAGCGGCAGCATGAACTCGTAATCGGAGCCCCAGTGCCTTGCGAACTCGCGGAGGTTGCCTGCCTTGAAACCTGAGTTGTCCTTCCGGCGGCGATAAATGATGCGGTCCCGATCCGGATCGGCATTCCGCCACGCGGCGACTTCCGCTTCCTCCTGCAGGATGACGTCCTCGCGATCGCTGTCGCTCAGGACGAAATAGGAGAAGCGAGCGCCCTCGTGCGTGCGATCGAGGCCTGCCTTCACCGTCTTCAGCCGTAAGAGGGCGCGCGCCGGGTCCTCGTTGCGCAAGGTCATCAGGACCGCCGTGTTAACCGTCAGCGGCGACGGATCGGTCCCGCCTTCGAGGTAAGACTGGCCGGTTTGGGCCTTCTCCTTTGCCCCATGAAGCTGCCACAGGCCGATGACAGCATTCCAGAAGCCCAGAACAGGCCATGGAGCGCCGAAGGCGAGACAAATGACCATCAAGGCGCCAAGAACCGTCCAGCCCCCAGTCGAGAAAATCGCGCCGGCGGCGAACACGATGAGAAGCCATGTCGCGAGATTGAGGAATAGGACGAGGCGACGCCGCTTCGTCAGGACGGCTATTGCCTCCTGGCCGCGCGGAGTCGTAAGGCTTGGAGCCTCGACGACGATCGTTCCGTTAAGGTCCGAGACCCTCTCGTGCTCGGCACCGATCGTCATTACGGACCCATCCTTCGCAATGAGTGACCCGCAGAGCAGATTCGACACCAGTGGCCAACCCATAAGGCGCAGCCAAGGCCAGATCGTGGTTGCTCGGGCCCTCTGGTACGTCAAACCTGGCGTCGCGGAAGTACGACCTGAACGCCTGTCTCCGCCTTCATTAGGCGAGGCACGCATCGCAACGGAATATTCCGCAATCAGTCGCGGCACCGAGCGCATGGTCGCACTCGGCGCAATTCCCAAAAGCGAATGGCCGCGAATGCGTGCGCCGTTGCAAGCCGGAGATTTCTCCTTTCCCGTCAAATACGGCTATTCCGCGACTGGACGCGTCACCGCCGGTTCCGAGAGATATGCCGGCAAGCGGGTGTTCGTGTTGCACCCGCATCAGGACCATTTTCACGCGCCCGAGGGGTTACTCGTGATCCTGCCGGACAACGTGCCGTCGCGCCGGGGCGTGCTCGCCGCAAATATGGAGACGGCCCTCAACGCCCATTGGGACGCGGGCACGACGCCCGGCGATCGTATCCTCGTCGTCGGCGCGGGCATCGTCGGTTTGCTGACCGCACATCTCGCCAGTCGCATAGCGGGAACGGAAGTTGCCATAACCGACATCAACCCGGCGCGGGCAAAGTATGCGGCGGCGCTCGGGATCAAGTTCGTATCTCCGGCGGATGTCCCGGCGGACAACCGGATCGTCTTTCATGCGAGCGCGACAAGCGCGGGGCTCGAGACTGCAATCAACGCATGTGCGTTTGAAGGATGCGTTGTCGAGATGAGCTGGTATGGCACGACCCCCGTGACCGTGAACCTTGGCGGCGCGTTTCATAGCCGGCGCCTCAGGATCATCTCTTCGCAGGTCGGGCACGTGGCTCCGAGCCACCGCAGCCAGCTCAAGCACAAAGACCGGATGGAACGCGCGATTGCCATGCTCGACGACGAGCGTCTAGATGTGCTCGTGGCCGATGACGTCAACTTCGAGGATCTGCCCTCGTTGCTGCCGAAAATCTGGTCGTCGCCGGACCTGCCACCCATCGTCTGCTATTAATTGTTACAGGTTTCATACATCCATGTACTCCGTCGAAGTTCGCGACCGCATCATGATTGCCCATTCGCTGCCCGATCCGTTTTTCGGGCCTGCGCAGAACCTGCACGGCGCGACCTACGTCGTCGACGTCGCCTTCTTTCGCGAACAGCTCACAAAGCAGAATGTCGTCGTCGATATCGGCGCTGCGTTGAAGGTGCTCGGCCAAACGCTCGAACCGCTCGCCTATCAGAACCTCGACGTTCTTCCGCAATTCAAAGGCGCGCTGACCACCACGGAATTTCTCTGTAAATATGTCTTCGATCGCATAGCGAAGGCGGCAGTCTCCGGCGCGCTCGGAGCAGATGGAAAGACGCTTTCGCGGATCCGCGTGACGTTGTCGGAAACCGACTTGGCGCGCGCCAGCTTCGAGGGACCGATCGGTGGCTGAAGCCGTCTTCGCCATTCCTGGAGATCTGAAGGCTACGACCGGCGGCTATGCCTATGACCGGCGGGTCATCGAGCTGCTGCCCGCGTTCGGCGTTCCGGTTTCCGTACTTCCATTGCCGGGCTCGTTTCCGAACCCGGATGCTAACGACCTCGACGAAACGCGGCTCATTCTCGAGAAGCGGCATGCGGACTCGGTGCTTCTCGTCGATGGTCTCGCCTTTGGCGCTTTTCCTGACAGCCTCCTCGGCGCTCTTCGTGGGCGCGTCATCGGGCTCGTCCACCATCCGTTATTTCTCGAAACCGGACTGCCGCACGCGCGCAAGGTGGAACTAAAAGTCAGCGAAGAGCGCGCGCTGCAGCGGGCCAATCATATCATCGTGACGAGCCGTGCGACCAAACGCATCCTGACCGAGCACATGGCAATCAAGGCCGATAAAATAACGATCGCCGAGCCGGGGACGGATCCGGCGCAGCGTGCAACCGGCACGGGCGCGCCCTTGCAGATTTTGGCCGTCGGCGCCGTATCACCGCGCAAAGGTCATGATCTTCTCGTCGAGGCGCTCGCGCCGCTCAAGCATCTCGATTGGCGATTGACGATCGCTGGCGCGCTCGATCGTCATCCACAGGCCGTCGAGGCCCTTCAAGGTGCGATTGCCAAGAATGGCCTCGAAGATCGCGTCACGCTTGCCGGCAAGGTCGTGCCGGCGACGCTCGAACGGTTTTACGATAGCGCGGATCTTTTCGTCTCGGCATCTCTGTTCGAAGGATACGGAATGGTTCTCGCCGAAGCGATGGCGCGCGGCTTGCCGATTGTTCTCGCGGCTGGAGGCGCGGCGGCCGATACCGCGGGTGAATTTGCGGCGCTTCATGTCGAGGCCGGCAATGTCGGCGAACTCACGTCGGCGCTGGAGAAGGCGCTGACCGACAAGAAGCTTCGCGACCGGCTCGCGGACGCGGCCTGGGAAGCTGGGCGCACGTTGCCGACATGGCATGAGACGGCACGGCGCATAGCAGCCGTCATTCTGGGATTGCGGCCGTGAGCGATTTTTCGCCGGAATGGCTCGAACTGCGCGAAGCCGCGGACGTGCGCTCGCGCAATCGAAACGTCGCGGATGCGGTGGCGGCGCGCTTTGCGCTTCGAGCCGAACTCAGCGTGCTCGATTTCGGTGCTGGGACAGGGGCCAATCTCCGCGCGACATCGGCCCTGCTGCCCGAGCGGCAGACGTGGACGCTTGTCGATCACGAGGCCGCGTTGTTGGATGTGGCGAAGGCAAAGCTCATCCGGTGGGCCGATCGTCATGAAGAAGATGGCGAAAGGCTCGTGCTCGACAAGGGCTCGCGGCGTATCACCATTCTCTTCAAGGTCGCCGATCTCGCGTGCGATACACAGGCGCTTCTCGACGACAAGCCCCAGCTCGTCACCGCCTCGGCCTTCTTCGACCTGACGTCGGAAGACTACATCCGGATGCTGGCGAAGGCCGTTACCGGCATGGGCGCTGCCTTCTACGCGACGCTGACCTACAACGGCCTGCAAAAGTGGACGCCGCACCGGCCTGCCGACAATCAGATGACGGCGGCCTTTCAACGTCACCAGATGCGGGACAAGGGGTTCGGTCCGGCGGCCGGGCCGCTGGCGGCTTCGCATCTGGTCGATCAGTTCCGCATCAACGGGCATGTCGTCGCCGAGGGCGAGAGTCCGTGGCGGCTCGAACGCAGCGACCGCATGTTGATCGATGAATTGATCCGAGGTCATGCGGTTGCGGTGACCGAGACCGGCGGCGTGGACGAGAAAGCCATCGTGAGCTGGCTCAATGTCACGCGAACCGCAGCGTTCGTCGGACATACGGACGTTTTCGCCGCGCCACCCTGACATTGCCGCCTAACATCGGGGCTGATCGCAGCTATCCGTTCGCCCGCTTCGGGATCATCCGCTCGACGACCCGGTCCCTACGCACGAAATGATGATAGACGGCCGCCGCGATATGTATGCTGGCAAAGACGACGATCAGCAGCGCGCCTGTCTCGTGCCATTCGAAGATCTCCTTTGCGAGGTCTTCGTTCTTTACGGTAATGGCCGGAAGATGAACTCCGAAGACTTCGAGGTAATCGCCATACGAGATCGCCGTGTAGCCGATGACCGGAACGGCGATCAGCAACGCATAGAGAACCCAATGGACGAGATGACTGACGCCGGTCAACGCCGGCGGAACAGTCGGATCGGAACGCGGCGCGCCCTGCGTGAGGCGATAGAGCAAGCGCAGCACGACAAAGAGCAAAATCGTCAGTCCAATGACCTTGTGCGAACTATACAGAGTGCCCGTCAGCGCGTCCCAGACGCCTTTGACCGGCTCGCCTTTTTCGTTGACGCCGGGCATCTCATTGCCGCGATACGCCATGTAAAAGCCGAGCGGGAGCTGAAAGAGGACAAGTAGCGCGATCCACCAATGCAGGCCGCGTGCGACCGGCGTGTATGTGGGAAGGTCGTATTTCGGATCCTGGGCCATGCGTTAGCCTCGCCGCTGATGCCTCAGATCACAATCGAACAGCACATCGCCGCCGTCAAGAACGTGTGCGGAAGTTGCGAGCCGTATCGCCTCGCCTGACGCCCCTTCCGCCGAAATTCTTTCACTGTCAATTTTGCCGGATGTCATGAGAACTCAGAATGATATAAGGCGGTCGAATGACCGTGTCGCCGAATGATCGTAACCGTGGGCCGCTCCGGGATTTCGCACTTCGTCCACTGGCATTCCTTCCTTCCAACTCTCATAGCTCCCGGTCATGAATTCGAAGCCGCTCGGCCTAATTGAAATCTACCGGCGCGCGCTCGCGCTTTTGGCTCCCGAGAAATATCTGGCGATCGGCCTTGCGGCGGCAGGCGTCGTGATAGCGGTCACGCAACTTGCCGAGCCCATTCTCTTCGGCAAGGTCGTGGACGCGCTGAGCAAGGGCGAAAGCGCCTACTTCTACATCGGACTTTGGGCGCTGCTCGGGCTGTTCGGGATTTTTGCAGGCGTCATCGTGGGGATCAACGCCGACCGGTTGGCGCATCGCCAGAAGCTCGCGCATCTCGCGCGTATCTTCGAGAAAACGATCGCTCTGCCGCAAAGTTCACATGCCTCGCGCGGATCCGGCGCGACGATCAGAACGATCCTATCGGGCATGAGCGCCCTGTTCTGGCTTTGGCTTGGCGTGATGCGCGAGCAGCTGGCGGTCGTGTTCGGCATTATCCTGCTGGTGCCGACGGCGTTCGCAATGGACCCACGGATGGCAGCCATTTTGTTGACTCTTGCCGCCGCGTACACGCTGATGCACGTCATCGTGGTGAGGCGCACGGCCGTCGGGCAAGCAGCGGTCGAGGAACACGAGACGGCGCTTTCGAGCCGCGTCGTCGATGTCATCGGCAATGTGACGGTCGTGCAGAGCTACGCGCGGCTCAAGGCCGAGGGCGACGCGCTTCGCGGCCTCGCGAACGACCTCCTCACGGCGCAGTATCCGGTGCTGACGTGGTGGGGAGTTCTGACGGTATTGCAGCGCTCGGCCGCGACACTCACAATGGTCATCATATTCACGGCGGGCGCCGTTCTCGCCGGGCGCGGCGAGCTGACCGTCGGCGAGATCGTCAGTTTCGTCGCGTTCGCTGCGCTGCTGATTTCGAAGCTGGATGCGCTGTCGGGTTTTGCGGTGCGCATCGACCAGCAGGCGCCGACGATTACCGCGTTGTTCGCGCTGATCGACGAGGCGGGCGCGCCGGCCGACGTGCCGGGCGCCAAGCCGCTGCGAACGGTCGATGGCGCCATCACCTTCGACGACGTGACCTTTCGCTACGAAGGCGCTTCGCAGGGCATCAGCGACTTGTCGTTCGGCGCCAAGGCGGGCGAGACGATTGCATTCGTCGGTCCGACGGGATCGGGCAAGTCAACGACGATCGGTTTACTGCAGCGCTTCTTGAAGCCAAAATCCGGACGCATCCTGATCGACGGTCAGGATATTTCAGGGGTCACGCTGCAGTCTTTGAGAGGCGCGATCGCCGTCGTCTTCCAGGATGCCGGATTGTTCAACCGTTCGATCGGCGAGAACATTCGCATCGGCAAGCCGGACGCGACGGACGCCGAGGTCGAGCACGCCAGCCGACTGGCGGAGGCGCACGACTTCATCATGCGGAAGCCCGGCGGCTATGACTTCGTGATCGGGGAACGCGGCTTGTCCCTATCGGGGGGCGAGCGTCAGCGTATCGCGATTGCCCGCGCCATTCTGAAGGATGCGCCGATCCTCATTCTCGATGAAGCAACGAGCGCGCTCGATTCCGAGACGGAAGCGAAGATCAAGCGGGCGCTCGATACGCTGCGTGCAGGCCGGACGACATTCGTCATCGCGCACAGGCTGTCGACGGTCGCCGACGCCGACCAGATCTTCGTTCTCGATCAGGGAAGGATCGTAGAGAGCGGGCAGTTCGTCGAACTTGCGGAACGCCGCGGACTTTTCTCGCGCCTCGTCGCCGAAGGCGGCTTCACCGTTCCGAAGACGACCGAGAAACCACGCGAGCCAACTGTCTAGAGTTTTGCTTTGTCGCGTTTTCTTAACGCGAACCGGTGCCCACTTCGCTTGAAAACGCTCTTAGAGCTTGTGGGCCATACGCGCGCGCTTGGTCTCGAGATAGCGCTCGTTGAACTTGTTCGGCATGGCGACGATGGGCAGCCGCTCGACAACGCGGATACCATGCGATTTCAGAGCCAATTCCTTCGCCGGGTTGTTCGACAGCAGCTTGATCTCCGGCATTTGGAGGTCGCTCAGAACGCGAGCGGTCAGGCCGTAATCGCGACTATCGATCGGTGCGCCAACCTCGATGTTGGCTTCGACGGTGTCCAATCCCTGATCCTGCAGCGCGTAAGCCTGGATCTTCTTGAAGAGACCGATGCCACGACCCTCATGATAGGGCACGTAGATGATCGCGCCGTAGGGGACCTCGCTGATGATCTTCAACGCGGCTTGGAGCTGCTGGTAGCAATCGCAACGCAGCGAGTGAAAGATGTCGCCCGTCACGCAGCCGGAATGAACGCGAACGACCGGGATCGGCAATGCGCCATTGATCTTGCTGGCATCGCGATGAACGAGCGCCAAGATCTGCTCTTCATCGGTGGCGCCGCGGTACGCGTGGGCTTCGAGCATCAGCTCTCGGCCTTTGAATTCAATCGGCAAAATGGTTTCCACCGACCAGTCAGCTGGCAGTTGCACAGACGTCAAGGTACCCAACTTCATTATCGTTACCGTGGCTCCGGGAGCTCAAAAAGCCATATGCCCCATTTGTCGAGAGAAGGCAAAGTCTCGCACCTACGCCGGGCTCTGGGTTGTTCCTAAGGGAACAGCCAAGCCAGATTGTGTTGCCAATGTGCGCATTTGGGCATGCTCTCGGCAAAGATTTAGAAGGTCAGGATGACGCGGGTCAGTTAATGGCCGGCCCCCCTTTGGCCTATCGGACATTTTCAGCTTCGCATCAGCCGGGCGAATTCTATTTTCGGGCAACGGTCCATCACGACAGTGAAGCCGGCGGCGCGTGCGCTTGCGGCGGCCTCCTCGTTGATGACGCCGAGCTGCATCCAGATCACGCTGGCGCCCGTGCTTTTCTTCACAGCGATTGCATCGCGCACGATCTCGGGCACGGCGGCGGAGGCGCGGAAAAGATCGATGACGTCGATAGGTGCGGGAACGGCAGCTAGTTTCTCATAGACCAATTGGCCGTGAATAGTCTTGCCTGCGATGCCGGGATTGACCGGCCTCACGACATAGCCCTGGTCGATGAGGAAACGCATGACGCCGTTGCTCGGACGTTCAGGCTTTACCGACGCGCCAACGACGGCGAATGTTCTGGCCCGCTCCAAGATCATGCGGACGTCATCATCGCTCAGTCCGTCGATACTCATGGCGACGGTTCGGGAAGCGTTACACGTCCCGCTGCATCGAGCGGCATGAATGGGTTGTGGGCGATCTCCCAAAGGTGGCCGTCGGGATCTGCGAAGTAACCAGAATAACCGCCCCAGAACGCTTTCTGGCCGGGCTTCAAGAGCTTTCCGCCCGCCGCGACGGCTTCGTCCAAAACCCGATCCACCTCGGCTTCCGAGTTGACGTTATGGGCGAGTGAGACGCCTGAAAACCCTGGCTCGCTCGCAGGTACGCCCGCATCGCTCGCCAAGGCGTCGCGGCCGAAAACCGAAAACACAATCCCGCCCAGGCGGAAAAAGGCTACGTCGGCCTGGCTGGCGGCAGACGCGCGAAAGCCCAGCGCTTCATAGAAACTACGAGATTTTCCAACGTCCTTGACGCCCAGGGTGACGAACGAGATCCGGGGCTCCAACTCAACGGTCCTTCCATTCAGGCTTGCGCTTTTCGATGAAAGCACAGATGCCCTCGCCGGCATCCGCGGCCATCATGTTTTTCACCATCACCTCGCTCGCGTAGGCGTAGGCCTCGTCGAGCGGAAGCTCGGCCTGCCGATAAAAGGCCGTCTTGCCGATCGCAACCGTCGCTTTCGATTTGGAGGCGATCGTGCGGGCCATGTCCAAGGCTACCGTCATGACATTGTCCACTGGCACGACGCGATTCAAGAGACCGTAGGCGAGCGCATCGGCTGCGGAGACGGGCTCGCCGAGAAGCAGCATTTCCATTGCGCGCTTGCGCGCGACATTGCGGGAAAGAGCGACCATCGGCGTCGAGCAGAAGAGACCGATATTCACGCCCGGAGTTGCGAAGTCCGCCGTCTCGGCAGCGACGGCCAAGTCGCAGGTGGCCACGAGCTGGCAGCCCGCCGCCGTCGCTCGTCCCTGCACGGCTGCGATGACCGGCTTCGGACAGGCGACGATGGAACGCATGACCGACGAGCACGCCGACATGGTCTCCCGGAAGAAGGCTTCGCCGCCATCGGGGTCGACTCGGCGAGCGGTCAACTCCTTGAGGTCGTGACCGGATGAAAAGACCTGGCCGGCGGCAGCGAGAATGACGACGGCGACAGACTTATCTTTGCCAAGCCGTTCGATCTCTCGCTGTAATTCGCTCAGCAACGCCCGCGAAAGCGCGTTGCGCGCTTCCGGCCGATTCAATGTCAGGCGGACGATGCCGGGTTCGAGGATGTGCGCCAGGAGCAGTTGCGTCCCGACATTCAAACGTTCTTGCATGAGAAATCCTGTCAGTTCGCGGCGCGTTCGCCGCTTCCGTCGGCGCGCAGTTTCTACTGCAGCGCCTTCTCGATTTCGGCCCGATGCGCCTTCACGAGGTCGACGTTCTCTTTGTACTGCAGTTTCGGCGTCGTGCCGATCGCTTCATTCAGCTCGTCAAGAAGCTGTTTCTTGTCGGCTTCCGGAATGCTGTTGTCCTTCTGGACGTCGTCGCGTTCCTTTTTCAGCGCATCGACGGGGTCGACGAAATTGCCAGTCGTAGCATCGAGCCCGGCCATAACGATCGAGATATTCGCCGCGACGTCATCGAGCTCTGCGAAGTTCGTGAAGCCATGCTTCGTCGCGATGCTTTCGAGCTCGGTCTGAAGTGCGGAATCGGGCTTGTCGCCGGCGGCCTGGATTTTCGATGCGATTGCCGCGAGATCGGTTTGCGCGGCGATGAAGCGCGTTACCTGGTCGTCGGTCAACTTAATCTGCTTGACGTCGTCCGACGCCGGCGGAGTGGCGGCGGCCGCATTAGCTGCGCCTTGCTCGGCTGGCGCCGCCTTCGGTGTGGCCGCGTCTTCCGCCGCGGCAATCGAGATCGCCGCGCATAGCCCTAATCCACCAATGAATACGCGCACCGCCGTCCGGGTCAGAGAGACCGCCATCGTGTTGCTCCACATTGCGCCCGCAGCTCGCGGGCGATTACCGTTCGAACTGATACGCCGACTAAGACAAGAATAAGAAGTGTTTACCTCAAAAGCCGCCCCGAAGTTCTGGATTCGCAGTCTGGAAGCCGCCCTTTGCCCTATCGCATGCTGGATTTATCGCCGATGAACAAGGCTAGGCACGACAGTGAGGGAGTTTTTGATGGTAAAATGATACCGCGTGGTGGTATTATAATACCACTATAATTAAGATACTGAATTTTCTAGACATTTCATGCCGTTTCAAATTCCTGTTGCAAGATGCCGGTCATTTCGCGTATGCACGCGACTTCTCGGAATGCGGCGCGCAGCGGACGATCGAAGCGTGCGCAGTTATCCGCCAAGGAGCTTCAAGATAATGTCTACCTATGTCGCTAAGCCGGCCACGGTGGAGAAGAAGTGGGTTCTCATCGATGCCGAAGGGCTCGTTGTCGGCCGGCTCGCTGCTCTCATCGCGACGCGCCTCAAGGGCAAACACAAGCCAATTTACACGCCGCACGTCGATTGCGGCGACAACATCGTCGTCATCAACGCTGAGAAGGTCGTCTTCACAGGCGCCAAGCGCGAAGACAAGGTCTACTACCGCCACACCGGCTATCCGGGCGGCATCAAGGAGCGGACGCCGCGCCAGATCCTCGACAGCAAGCATCCCGAGCGGATCGTCGAGAAGGCCGTCGAGCGCATGCTCGCACGCGGTCCTTTGCACCGTCAGCTGATGCGCAACCTCCGAGTTTATAAGGGCGGCGCGCATCCCCACGAAGCGCAGAATCCGGAAAAGCTTGATGTCGCGAAGCTCAACCGTAAGAATGTGAGGGTCTGAGATCCATGGCTACCGAAACTAAGACCCTGGCCGATCTCGGCGCCGTGAAGGGCGCCGAGCCGCAGGCCGCACCTGTCCGGACCCAGAAGCTCGACAAGCTTGGCCGCGCCTATGCGACTGGCAAGCGTAAGAACGCCGTCGCCCGCGTCTGGCTGAAGCCCGGCAAGGGCCTCATCACGGTCAACGAAAAGGACTACAAGGCCTATTTCGCCCGTCCCGTTCTGCAGATGCTTTTGCAGCAGCCGCTCAACCTCGCCAACCGCGCAACGCAATACGACATTCGTATTTCGGTCGCCGGCGGCGGACTTTCCGGCCAGGCTGGCGCTGTTCGTCACGGCATCTCGAAGGCGCTCACCTATTATGAGCCAGACCTTCGCAGCGTGCTGAAGAAGCAGGGCTTCCTAACGCGCGACAGCCGCGTCGTCGAACGCAAGAAGTACGGCAAGGTCAAGGCGCGCAAGTCGTTCCAGTTCTCGAAGCGCTAATCCGCTTCCGATACCTGAGACAAAAACAGCCCGCCCATTCGGCGGGCTGTTTCATTTCTGTGGCCGGAGGGTTGCAGGCGCGGCACGCGAATGCCACATACGGCTCGGTGCGCCAGCGCGGCTCTGCCGTAGCTATGAGGGATTCGGGATAGAATGGACTGGCTACTGAACGGCTTACACGAGATGTTTTCGACACTCGTGACCGACATTGGTTATCTCGTGTCCCCTCACTGGTGGCGCACGCATGCCGTGGCGCTCTTCAATATCCTGATGATCGACCTCACCCTCGCCGGCGATAACGCCATCGTCGTCGGAATGGCGGCTTCGCGCGTTGAAAAGTCGATGCGCGCGAAGGTGATCTTCTGGGGCATCCTCGGAGCGGTTCTCCTCAGGATCATCTTCTCGAGCATTGCGCAGCAGATGCTGCAGGTCATCGGCCTGACGCTTGCCGGTGGCATTCTGCTGCTCTTCGTCTGCTGGAAAATGTACAAGCAGATCGTCGAGGCGGACACGCACTCGATCCATGAGGTGGAAAAGAATCTTGCGTCCAACGTCCCGCACCCCCGTCAGACGTCATTCTGGGCCGCGCTTTGGACGATCATCCTCGCCGATCTGTCGATGTCTCTCGACAACGTGCTGGCGGTCGCGGGCGCGGCGGGCGAATCCACCCTGGTGCTCGTCATCGGACTTGGGGTTGCCATTATCCTGATGGCCGTCGCTTCCACCTTCATCGCGAAGCTTCTTGCCGATTATCCGTGGATCGCGTGGTTCGGCCTCCTTATTATTCTCTACGTGGCGGCCGATATGATCTATCGCGACAGCCATCGTATTGTCTGCGAGACTTACGGGGTCGGCTGTTCAGAAACGATCATCCAGGGCATCAAGCACCGGCTTGGCCTCTTGTTTGGCGGTTAGTGTTATGACCATGACGACGGCAAAAACCAAACTTGCTTCCGTGTTCATCGACGGCGAAGCGGGCACGACGGGCCTCGAAATCCGTGAGCGGCTCGCGGGCGTCGGTCAGATCGGCGTGAAGAGCATCGACCCGGCGAAGCGCAAGGACCGCTCCGCGCGCGCCGAAATGCTGCGCAATGTCGATCTCGTCGTGCTTTGCTTGCCGGACGATGCGGCGCGGGAAACGGTGGCGCTCGCCGACGAACTCGGCGCTGAGGCCCCGAAGATCGTCGATGCCTCGACCGCGCATCGCGTCGCCGACGGATGGGTCTACGGCTTCGCCGAGATGACCGCGGACCATGCCGGAAAAATCAGAGCAGCCAAGCGCGTTGCCAATCCCGGCTGCTATCCGACGGGCGGCATCGCGCTCATCCGCCCGCTCGTCGACGCCGGCATCATCCCGGCGGACCATCCGCTGACGGTCAATGCCGTTTCCGGCTATTCCGGCGGCGGCCGCAGCATGATCGAAGCCTACGAGGCCGGAACCGCGCCCGCGTTCGAGCTTTACGGGCTTGGCCTCGAGCACAAGCACGTCCCGGAGCTGCAGACCTATTCGGGCCTGACGCGCCGGCCGATCTTCGTGCCGAGCGTCGGCAACTTCCGGCAGGGCATGCTCGTCTCGGTGCCGTTGCACCTCGACCTGCTACCCGGGAAGCCGTGCTTGCGCGATATCGAGTCCGCCCTCGCCGAGCGTTATCGGGGGAGCGAGATGGTGCGCGTCGCTGCCGAACCGTCAGCGAGCCTTTCGCGGCTCGAGGCTGAAGCTCTAAACGGCACGGACAAGCTCGAGCTCTACGTCTTCGGCAAGGCGGCGTTGAACCAGGCCGTTCTGGTTGCGCGGCTCGACAACCTGGGTAAGGGCGCGGCGGGCGCAGCCGTTCAGAACATCAAGCTGATGCTCGGCCTCGACTAGAGAAGTCGCGAGGCACGATCCCAGCGCGCCGCGTCGCATAGAGATGCACGACGGCGGCGGCGAACACGAGCGCTCCGCCGGCCTGATGGGCGAGACCCAAATCCAGCGGAACGTGACTGAGAAGCGTCGCGATGCCGAGCAGAACCTGGAGAATGACCGCGCCGCCGACCCAAAGCGCGGTCAGGCGAATGCGGTCATCGACTGGTGTCCGGTAGGTCAGCCCGACCTGCACCAGAACGAGCGCGGTCACGAGGTAAGCCATCATGCGATGGTTGAACTGAGCGGCGGCGTGGCCTTCGAAGAAGCTCAGGTACGGCGGATTGATCCAGTAATCGCTCGGGAACCACTGGCCGTTCATCGTCGGCCACGTATTGTAGATCAGCCCGGCTCTGAGGCCCGCGACGAACGCCCCGAAAATCACCTGGAGAACTATGGCCGCGACGATGATCGATGCCATGCTCTTTATGAGCGGCGTCGCGACTTCGCCGGTGATGCGCGGTTCCGCCGGCCACTCATCGAGCGCGAGCCAGACCAGCAGGCCGAGGATCAGGAAGGCGGTCGTCAGGTGCAGCGCGAGGCGGTACTGACTGACTTCGATGCGGTCGCTCAGGCCCGACTTTACCATGTACCAGCCGATGGCGCCCTGCAGAGCGCCGAGCGCGAGGATGCCTAGAAACTTCATTCCGGTTCCGCGATCGAGACGGCCGGTCCACGAGAAGAACACGAGCGGCAATGCGAACACGATGCCGATGAGGCGCCCGAGCAGCCGGTGGCTCCATTCCCACCAATAAATGAACTTGAAGTCCTCCAGCGACATGCCGTGATTGAGGGCGGTATACTGAGGTATTTGCTTGTACTTCTCGAAGGCCGTCATCCAGTCGGCTTCGTGGAGCGGCGGAAATGCTCCGAGCAGCGGCTGCCATTCGGTGATGGAGAGGCCGCTCTCCGTCAGCCGCGTGGCGCCTCCGACAACGACCATCGCAAAGACAAGCGACGCGACGAACCATAGCCATAGCGACACGGCCCGGTTACCTGTATCGCCTGCGAGCCCGGTGGCGGTTTCTCGTACTTCGGAAAATTGCGTCATCGTCATCGGTCGGACATATCCTCAAGCCGTCCCAGAGCGCGTGTGATACCCTTTCATAGCGGCGGGACAATGCGCCCATGCGGCGCGGCGGTACAAAACCTGGAATTCGGGGGCGATTTCGAGAGAGATGACGCAACGCAAAAGGAAGCTAGTAGGCACGGTCGCGCTGCTTTTGATGATCGCCGCCTACGCGGTTCTGGCGGTCGCGGTGGCGATCGTCCTGCAAGTGCGCAACGTCAGCACGGTTGCGGAACTCGTTTACTACGTCGTTGCGGGTTTGCTCTGGGTCTTGCCCGCCGGCTGGCTCATCGCCTGGATGCAACGTCCCGACGCGTGACTTCCCGGCCCAGCCCGATCGCAGCGGAGAAAGCACGCGGTTCACCGCCCCATGCTCCCCACTCTATACCGATCGCGCGTGCTATGCCCGCCGGGCAATAGGCACCTGCTGTTGCGAAACGCGCGCCAGGCGTTGCATCAGATCAGCCGGAGCACGTTCCTGCCGCTCGTATCGAATGACATCGATTTCAGCGACCTCGAAGCCGAGGAACATGTTGCCGCGTTCCTCGCTTGCGGGTGATCCCTGAGAAGACGATGCCACGGCTATACCGGCATCGAAGCGTCCCTCGATGCCTTCGAAAAGTCTTCGCGCCTCATCGCGGCGGCCGACGACAACGATGTGATCGTAGGCCTCGTCGAGCGCATCGAGCACGAGATTTAAATGATCGGCATCGATCTCGCCTTCGTCACCGCTGACGGCTTCCCCGCTGGCGACCGCGTGTGCCTTCGTTCCGGGGAGACGCTGGATGATCTCATCGAAGCCCGCGCTGCCTGAGAGCAAATCGTTGAAGCCGGTGCTCGTGGCGAGACCGGCGTCGCGAGCAAAGCCGTTGCCGCGCGGACTCCAATCAACAAGGATCGGCTGCGTGCTTCCCTTCGCAAGCGCCTTAACGAGTTCGATCGCCTCCGCATAGGGAACGATCTCGTCCGTCTCGCCCGTTATCAGAGTCCGGTAGCCACCGCCAGCTGTGCGCCGTTTTCTGATGCGCTCTGCCACTGCTTCCATGTCGCCATCAGTGAAAACCGCGGGTGGGGTTACGTCTTCGGGTGTCTCGGTTTTCGGCGCGACGGTGTGCGAGGCCGAAGCCGGGGCAGGAATCGAAATTGATGGCGGCTCCGGGGCACCCGGCTCATTCATTTCATCGACCATCTCACTGACGAGCGGCTCTTCGTCCAAAGCGACCAGGACGGGCTCGGCTCGGCGTCTGCCGGAGGCGTCTTTCTTGCGATACCCTTGCTGCGGCACGGTTTGGAAGAGCGCTCCCACAACGATCCAAGCCGTTCCGAACATCAGCGACGCGAACGTCACCAGAGACGAGAGCTGAAGCTTCTTCGGGAAGACCGGAGCGCTTTCTGCCTGCGCCTTGGAAATGATCTGCGCCTCGAAGGGCTCGGCGCGCGCGTCGAGCTTCTTGCGATTGGCCTCGATCTGAGCCCGAAGATTTTCAAGCTCGGTCCGCTTCGCTTTCGCGTTAGCTTCGAGTTGCCGGAGCTGTGCCTCTTCCGGCGCATTCGTCGCGATGTGCGCTTTGACGTCGGCGAGGCTTTGGGCGATGGAGATCTCGCGGTCTTGCGCAACCTTCGTTTCCTTTTCGAGGCTCGCGACGATCTTGCCGATTTCGGAATCGATCTGCAGCTTGAGTCCCGCGAGGTCCGCCTTGAGCTGGCGCATGCGCGGATGGCCCGGGAGAAGCGTCGCGGAAAGCTCCGAGATCTGCCGTTCGATGTGCACGCGCTGCTGCACGAGGTTCTGAATGAGCGTTGATTTCTGCATATTGGCCAAGGCGTCGGCGGAGCCTGCCTTCATCATCTCGCGCGCGGATGCGGCGCGGGCTTCCGCTTCGCCACGGGCGGCCTTGGCGCGCGTCAGCTCGGCGGTCAGATCCGACATCTGTTGCTCGTTGAGACCCGTATTCTGCGGGCTGCCCTGGGACCCGGCGATCTTGCCGCGATAGCGATCGATCTCCGTCTCAGCGTTTGCGACTTCGGCCGAGAGCTTGTCGATCTTGGCTTTCAAGTCCGTCTGCAGATCGTCGATCTCGGTGACGTCCTGTCCGGCGAGGGAGGAGCGGTAGTTTTCGGTGATCGCGTTGGCGATTTTGGCGGCAAGCTCGGGATCGAGCGACGTCATGCGAACGCCGATGAAGCGGCTTTCCTTCGGTGAGTAGACTTCGAGGCGGCTGCGAAACGCCGACATGACGCGATCGCGTTCGCTTTCGCCGCTCCGCGGTCCGCCGATGCCGATCATGCGAAGTGCGGCATCGAGCTGATCCACCGGCCCCAGCGCGCTATTGAATTCGCGCCGTTCGTTGAGCTTCAGGTCGCTCGCAATCTGCTGCATGAGATCTGGCGACTGGAGCGCCCGCACATGCGCGTTGATGGCTTCCTTGTCCATGCGCGTCGTGACGAGATCGGAAACCGAGGGCACGCTGTGCGGATCGGAGAAGGTGCTCGACGTGTCCTTCGCTACGATGGCCAGCTCAGCTTCGCTCTTGTAGCTCGGCGCCATCATTGTCAGCACACCGAACGTTGCGCAGCCCGCTGCCAGGCTCAGGAGCACGAGTGAACGGCTCTTGCGCTTTAAAGCTCCGAAGACGGTCGGCACCTGAATTTCGTCGGGCGAAGCGGCGGCTCGCGGCGGCATATCATTGCTCGGTCAGGGGTTTCAGCACCTTTCAATAAGCCGCCGTCGAGGTTAGCAACTGCTTAAGCGCGCCGTAAAAATACAGCTTCTTAGGTTTTGTTAACCTCAGCGACCTAATGTTCCGCACGTTCATTTGTTGCCGGAATGCTGCCGATGTCGGTCCGCCTGCTCTCAATTCTCGCCGCCATTGTGTCGGTGCTCGCAGGCGCCTGTTCACCGGACCGCGACCTTGCCCACCTCGATACCCGGATCGCCGGCGAGACAGCGACCTTCAATGACAGCGCTTCCGTGAAGGATGGATACCCAGTTCCGGTCATGCCCGCTTCGGCAGAGACCGTCGCGTGGGGTACGCCGGCTGTCTATACTAGAGTTGCAGATAATGCCGGCGGGCCATATCTGCTCGATACCGGCGATCGTCTTCGCATCTTTGTTTACGGCCAGCCCAATCTCTCGCGCCTCTACATCATCAATCAGGAGGGCAAGATTTCCGTGCCTCTGATCGGCAATGTCACCGCGCGCGGCAAGACGACGAACGAGATGCAAAACATCATTCGCTCGCGGCTCGGCACCGAGTACGTCAAAGACCCACAAGTCACCGTCGATATTCAGCAGAACCGGCCATTCTTCATTTTGGGAGAAGTGAAGAATGCGGGCCAGTATCCCTACGTTTCCGGAATGACAGTTGAAACAGCCGTCGCGATTGCCGGTGGCTACACCGAGCGGGCGAGCGAGCGCAGCTTCCGGGTGAAGCGGCGTGCCAACGGCTTCATGCAAGAGCTCGAGGTACCCGGTGACTACCCCGTGAAACCGAGCGACACCGTCTACGTGTACGAGAGATTTTTCTGAGCCCCGATCTTCCTTCGGACAAACATCGAGAAAAGTTCGGCGCAGCTTCGGGTTCCGAAGCTTTGGGGGCAACGTCGTTAATCAGGTCGTTCGGGTGACGCGTTTGGATCGGCTGCGGACGTCAAAATAAGCGGACGGTTGACGATGGAAAGGCGGATATTGGCACGCCGTGCCCGCGCCAAATGGTGATCGATCAGCTCCCGAAGGCGCACCCGGTTCAAGTTCGAGACATATGATTTAAAATTTGACATAAAATGATACGGTTCCGGCGCCGGATGCGCTCTTCCCAACTCGGATGCAGATTCTCTGCCAGCTGCGGGGGGCCGGGAATTTTTCCCTTATAGTTGTGGAACTTGACGGCCACTTCGGCGTGCCTCAAAGCTACAATGTTACACAATCGCCGACGTACATACGATGCCACTGAGACGCCGCCTTCTCGCGCTTATCGCGCTCGTCCTGGCGCTTTGCCTTATCGCCGGAGGCGCGCTTTCCTATTGGAACGGTCTCAGAAAGGTCGACATCGAAATGACGTCGGCGGTCGACGTGGCTTCGAGCGCCATCAGCGATGCACTTTCGACAATCGGCTCCGGCGGAGACGCGAGAGGACAAGTCCTCCGGCTTCTCTCGTCGTTTGACGGCGACCGCCATATCAAGGTGAGCCTCGTCTCCCCAGACGGCAAATCGGTCAATGCTTCACGTCCACTGCAGCCGGTGGATCCGCCGCCGCATTGGCTCTATTGGCTACTTTCCGGCCCGCCTCGTGAGAGCACGTTCGGCCTTCCCACGGATCTACGGCAAATGGGCACGATCACGATCGCTGCGGACTCGCACAACGAGGTGAGCGAGGTCTGGGAGGATCTCAAACTCAGGTTCGCGATTGTTGGAAGCTTCTGCGCCATCGTGTTTGGGCTCATCTACGCGTCCCTCGGCCGGGCGCTGAGACCTCTCGAGCAGCTGTCCTCGGCGCTCGATCGCGTGGGCGAGGGAGATTACACGGCGCACGTCTCAGAAGATGGCCCCGATGATCTGAAACGCATCTATCGCGCCTTCAATCGGATGGCCGGGCAATTGCAGGATTCCGAGCAGCGGAACCAGCGGCTCAACGAACAGCTTTCGACCGTGCAAGAGGAAGAGCGTTCCGAGATCGCGCGCGATCTTCATGACGAAATCGGACCGTTTCTCTTCGCGGCGGATGTCGACGCGCAGGCAATCCCTTCTCTCGTATCGCGACAGGCTTCGGATGAAGTCGTCGATCGCAGCAAGGCGATCCGGCAATCCGTGCAGCATATGCAGGTGCATCTGCGAGGCGTGCTGAGCCGGCTGCGGCCGGCGCATCTGATCGATCAGGGATTGGCAATCGCGGTCGAGCAGCTCGTCGCCTTCTGGAAGGCGCGGCGGCCGCAGATCGATTTTCAGATGGACATCGAGGATGAACGATTCCCGACGGTCATCGAAGAAGCGGCATTCCGCATCCTGCAGGAAGGGACAAGCAATGCCGTTCGCCACGGGCAGCCAAGCACCATCGGACTTAGCGCGCGGCGGACGGACGGGGTGCTGCGTATCGCCGTTTCCGATGACGGCTCTGGAATTACCGCGAAGACCACGCGAGGTTTCGGTCTCGCGGGAATGCGCGAGCGGGTCGCATCACTCGATGGGCGGCTCAGCATTAGCGATCAGGAAAAAGGCCAAGGTGTCATGTTGATCGTCGAAATCCCACTTCCCGCCGCGAGCGCGGAC
The DNA here is from genome assembly GCA_018242295.1 of Pseudomonadota bacterium. Taxonomy (GTDB): domain Bacteria; phylum Pseudomonadota; class Alphaproteobacteria; order Rhizobiales; family Hyphomicrobiaceae; genus Hyphomicrobium_B. The sequence goes on along the minus strand of JAFECE010000008.1, from coordinate 4,374 downwards.
GGCAACACGCACAAACCAATAACCACGAGTGCAGCATGAAGATTCTTATCGTCGACGATCATGGCGTCGTTCGTGAAGGCTTGCGCAAGCTCTTCGTTGCGCATTTCGAAGCGACCGTACTTGAAACGGCTGGCATCGATGATGCACTGGCGGTCTATGGGGCAGAGCGGCCGGATGTCGTTGTGCTCGACCTCAACCTCGAAGGCGCGGGCGGGCTTGAAGTCCTCAGGCGAATTACGTCCGTCGACAGCGCGGCGCGCGTCGTCGTTTTCAGCATGCACCATGAACCGCTCTACGCGGTCCGCGCGCTCCGCGGTGGAGCACGCGGTTATGTCAGTAAGAGCGCGCCAGTCGAGGAATTGATCAGCGCAATCCGCAAGGTCCGCGGGGGCGAGCAGTATATCGATCGTGATCTCGCCTCGAAAATTGCGGTCAGCCAGATTTCGTCCGACGATCCGCTGCAGTCGCTGTCCATACGCGAAGTCGAGATCCTTCGCATGCTCGGACAGGGCAAGAGCATGACGGCGATTTCGGACAGCTTAGGGATTGCCTACAAGACCGTCGCCAACATCTGCACGCAGATGAAGGTCAAGCTCGGCGTCGATCGCACCGCCGATCTCATCCGGCTCGCAATCGAGACGCTCAAGACTTAAAGAAAAAAGGCGCCGTAACAAGCGGCGCCTTGGTTCTCTTTCGCGATCTTTGACGGTGGTCAGTTGCCTTACTTGGCGCCAGCGGTGGCCTTGATGTTGTCGAGACCGGCTTTGAAGATGCCGGTGATCACGTCCTTCGCCTCTTGGTCGCTCTTACCATTCGCATCGAAAACTGCCGACCACGCGAAATTGATTTCGTCCTGGTCGTCATCATCCGGCGTCAGTGCGAACTGGGCCTGATAATTTTTGACCGGCAACGGGCTCTCGACAATCTCGTAGCGATAGAAGTTCGGCTTTTCGTCAAGGAGCTTTTCCTTGATCTTGCCGCCGTCCTTAAGAGTCAGAATACGGAACTTCGCGTCACCTTCGGTGGTCTCCTCGCAGCTCGCAATGGCCGGATGCCAATCCTTGATCGCGCACCAGCCGCCAAACTTCGTCCAGAGCCTCGTCTGCTCGTCCTTCATCTTCGCCGGGTCAACTTTGAGTTCGAGCTTCTTGCCGACAGCGAGGCTTGCCGCTTGAGCGAGCGAAGCCCCGGCGAGCACGCCGGCGACGGCGCCGGCGAGCACAAGGCCTTGTGTGAATTTCATTGATGCCACTCCCCTTCTTTGCTGCTCCCCGCTCTTACGAAAAAACGACGGCGGGCGGGTTCACAACCCTGTTACTATATTACGAAGGGAGTTTCGCATAGACGCAACCGCTTTCGGCTAAAAGCGCTGAAGGCGTTTTGGCCGCCCTTAGGCCGCCGCGGTGCGCGGGTGGGCTTTGGTATCAAAAAAAAGGGCCTGACTGATTATGGCCATGACGGTGTCGCGCTGGAATGGCTTCGAAATCAGAAAAGTCGGCTCCGGCCGTTCTCCCGTCAGGACTTTTTCCGGATAGGCCGTGATGAAGATGATCGGCACCTCGCGCTCGGAGACAATTTCCTTGGCCGCTTCCAGGCCGCTGCTGCCGTCGGCAAGCTTCACGTCGGCGAGGATGAGCCCCGGCATCTGACGCCTCACGGCGTTGAGCGCCTCGTTCTTTGTCGTTGCGACATCCTGAACGGTGTGACCGAGACTGGTAACGATCGTCTCGAGGTCCATTGCGATTAACAGCTCGTCCTCGATAATGAGGACGTTCGTCGCGACCTGATGCGCGATTTCCTGCCCCGCAATCTCGAGCAGCTTTTCGACCTCGGCCTCGTCAACCTCCAGAATGGCGGCGGTCTCGGCGGACGTGAACCCCTCCACCGCAACAAGCAGGAATGCCTGGCGCGGCAGCGAGCTGATGGAATTTATGCGCTTTTGCGCGGTGCCTATGGAATTCGGGGTTTCCTCAGGAGCGCCGCCGTCGAGGCGGACCGAATTCCAGACTCGCAGGAATAAATTATAGAGCGCCACTCTCGGCGGCATGTTCGCCGGGAAATCGGACGGGGTAGAAACCAAACTTTCAAGCAGTGTTGCAACGTAGGCGTCGCCCGTCTGCTGAGCCCCTGTCAGCGTGCGCGCAAACCGCCGAAGATATGGCAAATGCACGCGGATTGTCTGGGCAATCGACATTTATTCTGCGCCTCCCGAACCGGTCAGAAGAACATTTTTCAGTTCTCTGGAACCGCCAACTCCACCGCGTGTTTCAGCATGGCGGCCAATATGCACCGAAACACCAACGCATGAGTAATCGGGATGGTTCCCCCACAGGAACAATTTCTCTCGCGCGACGTTCGTCGGACGAGCCCCCATCACAACTTTCCTAGAGGAGTTTGTCCCAATCGGGGCCAATCCAAATCTTCAAGGGCACAAGGCTATCATGCAGAAGCGCCTCGATATGCCGGATGATTGCGCACGGCCGGACGACGAGCTTCCGGATTTGAAGCACCATCCGGAACATGACGCTACACGGCCCTCGGTTCCGCGGCTTCCAGGCTTCGCCGCCCAGCTTATAGGCCAGCGTATGCGTGCCATGTATGAAAACATTGCCCAGGAACCAATACCCGACGACCTCCTCAATCTCGTTCGCCAGCTCGAGGGCAAGGAGGATTCAGAGTGACGGAAACTCCAAGTTTCGGCGATGCCCTGATTCAGGCGATCCCAAATCTTCGGGCATTCGCTCATTCGCTTAGCGGCGATGCACAGCTTTCGAACGATCTTGTTCAGGAAACGCTTCTCAAGGCCTGGACGCATAAAGATTCATTCGTGCCCGATTCCAATTTGAAGGCCTGGCTCTTCACAATTCTTCGCAACACGTACTTCACCCATTATCGTAAATCGCAGCGCGAAGAGTTGGACGAAGACCACGCCGCCATGAACGCCAGTGTTCCGGCGACACAGCTGACGCATCTTGAATTCGACGATATGCAGAAAGCGCTGATGCGTCTCACCGCCGATCATCGCGAAGCGTTGCTGCTGATCACTGCCGAAGGCTTCTCATACGAGGACGCAGCAAAGGTCTGCGGGTGTGCCGTTGGAACGATGAAGAGCCGGGTCAACCGGGCCCGGAGCCGGCTGCTCGAAGAGATGACCGGGCGCCCGGCGACGGACGACCAGGAACCCTTCATCGTACGCAAATAGCGGCGCTGGCTCAGCAATTGGATCACCGTGACGATCTTCGAAACCGGCCCATTCAGGTGGCGAACGCGAATATTTAAATCCCGCTCATCTTGTATGGCTAATTTATTCTATTAGGGCTTCCCAGTCGAAAAACGGCCGTGAAGACCAGTGAAATCGCGCCGGGGCCCAGTGATTAACAGGCAGGGAACCAATTCCCTGTTCAGAGCGTTTGCCGGGGTTAAGCACACGCGAGGGGAGTTTTGTATGTCGGAGCAGCTCGGCGCCGTTGGGTCCGACCGAATTTCGACGGGCCCGAACAGTATTTTGTTCGAGATGCTCCAGACATTGCAGGCTGTGAAGGCCGGCGATTTCAGCGTGCGCATGCGTGGCGATTGGGATGGGCTGCCCGGAAAAATCGCCGACACCATTAATGACATTATCATCACCAACCAGCGAATGGCGGACCAGCTGCAGCGCGTCGGCCAGGTCGTCGGCAAGGAAGGCCTGACCAATCAGCGCGTGACGCTTGGCCTTGCGCACGGCGCCTGGGGCGAGATGGAACAGTCGGTGAACGCGCTCATCGACGATTTGCTGCAGCCGACAACGGAAGTGACACGCACGATCGAAGCCGTGGCGCAGGGAAACCTCCTGCAGCCGATGCGCCTCGACGTGGACGGCCGCCCGCTCAAAGGCGAGTTCCTGCGTTCGGCGACCATCGTCAACACGATGATCAAGCAGCTTTCGGTGTTTACGTCGGAAGTGACGCGCGTCGCCCGCGAAGTCGGCACCGAAGGCAAGCTCGGCGGACAGGCGCAGATTCGCGAGGTTACCGGCGTCTGGAAGGACCTGACGGAGAGCGTCAACTCGATGGCGTCGAACCTCACGGCACAGGTTCGCAACATCGCCGACGTGACGATCGCGGTCGCGAACGGCGACTTGTCGAAGAAGATCACCGTCGACGTCCGCGGCGAGATCCTGCAGCTGAAGGAAGCCATCAATACGATGGTCGAGCAGCTCCGCTCGTTCGCGGCCGAAGTGACGCGCGTTGCGCGCGAGGTCGGCACCGAGGGCCGTCTCGGCGGTCAGGCCGTCGTGCCCGGCGTCGGCGGTACGTGGAAAGATCTCACCGATAACGTCAACCTGCTCGCGGCCAACCTCACGACGCAGGTCCGCAACATCGCCGAGGTGACGAC
>JAFECE010000007.1 GCA_018242295.1 Pseudomonadota bacterium | reverse complement strand
TCGAGTTCCTCGACAAGTTTGCCAAGGGTTTTGCAGCTTAATCGGGTTCCTTGAGGAGAACGCCCGATGGCGAGCTTAAAAGACATGCGCAACCGCATCGCCTCGGTGAAGGCGACGCGGAAAATCACGAAGGCGATGCAGATGGTCGCCGCGGCGAAGCTGCGCCGCGCGCAGGAAGCCGCGACGGCTGCCCGTCCCTATGCCGAGCGAATGGCATCGGTGCTTGGAAGCCTCGCTTCGAAGGTTGCCGACAAGAACGGGGCTTCGCCGCTGCTCGTCGGCACGGGTAAAGACCAGGTTCACCTGCTCATCGTCATGACGGCCGAACGCGGACTCTGCGGCGGCTTCAACTCGAACATCGCGAAGCTCGCGCGTGCGGATGCCAATCGCCTGATCGCCACCGGAAAAACGGTGAAGATCCTGACGGTTGGCCGCAAAGGCGCCGATAACCTCAAGCGCGATCTCGGCCGGAACATCGTTGAGCGGAAAGACTTCCAGGGCGTCAGGCAGTTGACGTTCGCGCACGCGGAAGGGCTTGCCAATCGCGTCCTCGAGATGTTCGAGGCGGGTGAATTCGACGTGGCGACGCTCTATTTCTCGGAATTCAAATCGGTCATCGCGCAGAAGCCGACGGGCTTGCAGCTCATTCCGGCAACGGTTGCCGAAACGGCGGGCGAAGGTAAGGGTGCGGGAGCGGTTCACGAATACGAGCCGAGCGAGGAAGAGGTTCTGGGCTTCCTGCTTTCGCGCAATATCTCGACGCAGATTTTCCGCGGTCTCCTCGAGAACTCGGCTTCGTTCTACGGCGCGCAGATGACGGCGATGGATAACGCCACGCGTAACGCCGGAGACATGATCAACAAGCTGACGATCAAGTACAACCGTCAGCGTCAGGCGAACATCACGAAGGAACTGATCGAGATCATTTCGGGCGCGGAAGCGGTCTAATCGGGAGGTCGGACGATGGCGTATGTGACACGTGCGACGACGAAGGGCGGCCGGGATGGCCGGGCCGTTGTCGAAGACGGCAAGCTAGCTCTTGCGATGGCGCTGCCGAAGGACCTCGGCGGTTCGGGCGAGGGCCACAACCCGGAGCAGCTGTTTGCTCTTGGCTGGTCGTCGTGCTTCGGTCAGGCCGTGCTGCTTCTCGCCAAGAAGCATGACCTCGACGGACAGGCTGCGAAGGTCACGTGCGAAGTTACCCTCGACAAGGATGCGACGAGCTTCGCTCTCAAAGCGCATCTCACGCTTTCAATACCCGGCGCCGACAAGGACAAGCTCAAGGCGCTGATCGAAGAAGCCCATCAAATCTGTCCCTATTCCAAGGCGACGCGCAACAACATCCCGGTGACGCTGTCGGTCGCCTGATCAATTCCGTTGGAGAAGAAAAATGGCTAAAAACGTAGGGAAGATCCACCAGGTGACGGGTGCCGTCGTTGACGTGCATTTCGCTGACAAGCTGCCGGAAATTCTGAGCGCGCTCGAAACGACGAACAACGGCCAGCGCCTCGTTCTGGAAGTCGCACAGCATCTCGGCGAGAACACGGTGCGCACAATCGCCATGGACTCGACCGAAGGCCTCGTCCGCGGACAGGAAGTTATCGATACCGGCGCACCGATCTCGGTCCCGGTCGGCGACGAGACGCTCGGGCGCATCATGAACGTTATCGGCGAGCCGGTCGATGAAGCAGGCCCCATCAAGTCCAACTCCGTGCGCGCCATCCACCAGCCCGCACCGACGTTTGACGATCAGGCAACGGAAGCGCAGATCCTCGTAACGGGCATCAAGGTCGTCGATCTCCTCGCGCCTTATGCGAAGGGCGGCAAGATCGGTCTCTTCGGCGGCGCCGGCGTCGGCAAGACGGTTTTGATCATGGAATTGATCAACAACGTCGCGAAGGCGCACGGCGGCTACTCGGTGTTCGCCGGTGTGGGCGAGCGTACGCGCGAAGGCAACGACCTCTATCACGAAATGATCGAGTCCAACGTCAACAAGGACCCGAAGAAGAACAACGGCTCGGCAGAAGGCTCGAAGTGCGCCCTCGTTTACGGGCAGATGAACGAGCCGCCGGGCGCACGCGCTCGCGTCGCTCTCTCGGGACTGACTGTTGCCGAGCACTTCCGCGACCAGGGCCAGGACGTGCTGTTCTTCGTCGACAACATCTTCCGCTTCACGCAGGCTGGTTCGGAAGTGTCGGCGCTCTTGGGCCGTATTCCTTCGGCCGTCGGATACCAGCCGACGCTCGCGACCGACATGGGCGCCCTGCAGGAACGCATCACCACGACGCAGAAGGGTTCGATCACCTCGGTTCAGGCCATTTACGTTCCGGCCGACGACTTGACCGACCCGGCGCCCGCAGCGTCGTTCGCGCATCTTGATGCGACGACCGTTCTCTCGCGTTCGATCGCCGAAAAGGGCATCTATCCGGCCGTTGACCCACTCGACTCGACCTCGCGCATGCTCGACCCGCGCATCGTCGGCGAGGAGCACTATCAGGTCGCTCGCCGCGTGCAGGCGATCCTGCAGAAGTACAAGTCGCTGCAGGACATCATCGCCATTCTCGGCATGGACGAACTGAGCGAAGAAGATAAGCTGACCGTCGCCCGCGCTCGTAAGATCGAGCGTTTCATGTCGCAGCCGTTCCACGTCGCCGAAGTGTTCACCGGCTCGCCCGGCAAGCTCGTTTCGCTCGCGGATACGATCAAGGCGTTCAAGGGTCTTTGCGAGGGCGAGTACGATCATCTGCCGGAGCCGGCATTCTACATGGTCGGATCGATCGACGAAGCAATCGCCAAGGCCGAGAAGCTCGCGGAAGCGGCGTAACTTAGTGCAAGCGGTTTCGCGCGGGTTATACCGCGCGAACGCGCCGCCAGGAGAGATAAGTTCATGGCGGAAGCCGGAAAAGCATTCGGAAGTTGCTGCGAGGAGCTGAAAGAGGCTCTCGAAGGCGGCGACTTCGATCCCCTGATCACGGTCGGTCCGGACGAGGTCATCTATATGACCGTCGGTCTCGTCGACCTCGAGGAAGACGAGCCGGGTCTCGTCGACCATCCGTTGTTCTTCTGTCCGTTCTGCGGCACCAAGCTGCAGACGCCGGAAGAAGTCAGGGCCAAGGCCGGCGCCGATGGCGACGGTGAAGATCAACCGCCTCAGGTCTGAGAAGCGCGAAAGCGTTCGAAGGGTGACGAACTAAAATGGCAGGCACATTCAGATTTGAACTCGTCTCGCCCGAGCGGGTGTTGCTTTCGGTCGACGCCGATCAGGTTGTCGTTCCGGGCGCAGAAGGCGATTTTGCGGTTCTTGCGGGACATGCGCCGGTCATCTCGACGCTGCGTCCGGGGGTGCTCGATGTGACGGCGGGAAGCGTGCGCAAGCGCTTGTTCGTCAAGTCGGGCTTCGCGGAGGTCGATCCGTCCCGGCTGACGATCCTCGCCGAGCGGGCTTATGACGTCGAAGAGCTTTCGGCGGCGTCGCTTGCTGAGGAACTCAAGACGGCGGAAGCCGAACTTGCCGCTGCGAAGGACGATGCCTCCCGGCGGATGGCCGATACGCTCGTCGGCGAACTCCGGCGGTTGTCGGCGAAGGCGGCCTAACGAGGGCTTGACCCTCAGCTCGCGACATTCGACTTTTTGCATTCGTTTTGGCGCGCCTAGCTTCCATGCTGGGCGTGCTTTTGCATTTCGGGGGTCGTTCTAAACGTCGGGTTTTCCCTGCGGTGGCGGGTGCGCCCGGGCGGCGTGGCCGTACGTGCGCTGTTCTACGTGGTACCCTGAGATGCATTTCTGACATGCAACCGTGACCGGTCTTCTACGGTTGATTTAAGTTAGAGGAGTATCTTCCCATGTCAGAAATCGACAACAAGCTGGCTGCTTCTGAAAAGCACATCGCCGAGATGGAGCGCCAGGCGAATGCTTTGAGGGACACGGCGAAATTTCGTCCGTCGCCTGTGAGTGACGAAGACGTCGAGCTCGCTGAACGCTTGCTTGCAGCCTGGAAGGCGTTGCGTTCGTCGGTCGCAAAGCATCCCGATTTTATTGAGCGGGCCCGCGAAGCCGCCTTTAGAAGAGGTACCGGCCGCGGTTAAATCATCGGGAACTTCTTTTAGGGCGCTGCAGCTGTTTACTGCTCTTATGTCAGTGCTCTGATTACACGCATTCGTGGCTTTTTCTTCAAAGCAAATTTCAGTTAGCCCGAGAACGAGACAGCTGAACGAGACAGTTGCCACGTGCACGGCTGGCCGCGGTTTTGAACCATGTGTTCGGCGCGCCAAAAATCTCAATCAAACGGGCATAATTTTCTCTCCGAATTCGGGTCTTGGACGGCGCTTATCGCTGCGGCCAGTTGGCGTTGGGCAAATTGTCCAATGTCGCTCGATGCGCCACGCGTTTTACGGAGTGACCGAGGAAGCTCTGTCGATGGGACGCGGATCGCCTTGAAGCCATATCGAATTTTCGCCTTGTTACCGCTCCTTGCTTTGCTGGGCGGCTGCAACGCTATTGTGTTGAACCCCGCCGGCGACGTCGCCATGCAGCAGCGCGATCTGGTCGTCATCTCGACCGTGCTGATGCTGCTGATTATCATCCCGGTCATGGCACTGACGGTCTTTTTCGCTTGGCGCTATCGCCAGTCGAACACCTCGGCGCCCTACGATCCCGATTGGGATCACTCGACTCATCTCGAGCTCGTTATTTGGGCAGCTCCCCTCCTCATCATCATTTGCCTCGGAGCCATCACGTGGATGGCGACGCACTTGCTCGATCCCTTCCGCCCGATCGCGCGCACCGCTCCGGGCCAGACCGTGGCGCGCGAGACGAAGCCGCTGAAGGTTGAGGTCGTCGCGCTCGATTGGAAGTGGCTTTTCATCTATCCCGACTACGGGATCGCGACCGTCAACGAGATGGCGGCGCCTGTCGGCCAGCCAATCCATTTCCGCATCTCCGCATCGTCAGTGATGAACGCTTTCTACGTTCCGGCGCTCGCGGGCATGATCTACGCGATGCCGGGAATGCAGACGCAGCTTAACGCAGTGATTAACAAGCCCGGTGACTTCAAGGGATTCTCCACGAACTACAGCGGCGACGGCTTCTCGAAGATGCGGTTCGACTTCCTTGCCAAGAACGACGCCGATTTCGGAAAGTGGGTTTCGGACATCAAGGCGGCCGGCGGCAATCTGGGACGCACCGAATACCTCGAACTCGAACGGCCGAGCGAAGGCGTTCCCGTCAAAAAGTTTGCGAACGTCGATCCGAACCTTTTCCACCTGATCGTGAACCTCTGCGTTCAGCCCGGCAAAATGTGCATGCATGAGATGGCGGCTATCGACGCCAAGGGCGGCCTCGGCCTTGCCGGTGCGGATCTTGTTCAGCGCATTGAATACGACAAATCGGCCCGACGCGGTTCGGCGCCGGTTCTCGCCAAGGCCTATGTCGCGAGCGTTTGCACGACAAACGCGCCGATGGGCATGGAGATGACCGAGGTCCAGCAGCCGGCGCCGGTAAGTTCAACGCCCCTCCAGGGTGCGGGCCTACCGCGTCCCGGCACGACGTTCCAATCCTTTGCACCGCGGCCGTCCAACTCCTGACCGGGACGAATTTAAAAATGTTTGATAACCCTGAACTCATGAAGGCCATCTTCGGACGGCTAACGCTTGAAGCGCTGCCGTTTCATGAGCCGATCCTCGTCGCAACATTCGCTGTCGTCGCGATCGGCGGCGTGGCCTTGGTGGGCGCCCTCACCTATTTCAAGCTGTGGGGCTATCTCTGGACCGAGTGGTTCACGAGCGTCGATCACAAGCGCATCGGTGTCATGTACATCGTACTCGCGCTCGTGATGCTGCTTCGCGGCTTTGCAGATGCGATCATGATGCGCGCACAGCAGGCCATGGCCTTCAACGGTTCGGAAGGCTATCTGCCGGCCCACCATTTCGATCAGATCTTTACGGCGCACGGCGTGATCATGATCTTCTTCGTGGCGATGCCGTTCGTCACGGGCTTGATGAACTTCGTCGTGCCGCTGCAGATCGGCGCGCGCGACGTCGCGTTCCCATTCCTCAATAACTTCAGTTTCTGGATGACCGCCGTTGGCGCCGCGCTCGTGATGGTGTCGCTGTTCGTCGGCGAGTTCGCGCGCACCGGCTGGCTCTCCTATCCGCCGCTCTCGAACCTTGCCTATAGTCCGGACGTCGGTGTCGACTATTACATATGGTCGTTACAGGTGGCGGGCGTCGGAACACTCTTATCCGGCGTGAACCTCATCGCGACGATCGTGAAGATGCGCGCGCCGGGCATGACACTGATGAAGATGCCTGTCTTCACCTGGACGGCGCTCTGCACCAACATCCTCATCGTCGCCGCGTTCCCGGTTCTGACGGGCGTCCTCGCGCTTCTCTCGCTCGATCGCTACGTGGGCACGAACTTCTTCACGAACGACTTCGGCGGCAACGCCATGATGTACGTGAACCTCATCTGGATCTGGGGCCACCCGGAAGTCTACATCCTCATACTGCCGGCGTTCGGCGTGTTCTCTGAGGTGGTTTCGACGTTCAGCGGCAAGCGCCTCTTCGGCTATACGTCGATGGTCTACGCCACCGTCGTCATCACCATCTTGTCGTACCTCGTCTGGCTACACCACTTCTTCACGATGGGTTCAGGCGCGAGCGTCAACTCGTTCTTCGGCATCACGACAATGATCATCTCGATCCCGACAGGCGCGAAGATGTTCAACTGGCTGTTCACGATGTACCGGGGCAGGATCCGCTTCGAAGTGCCCATGCTGTGGACGATTGCGTTCATGCTGACGTTCGTCGTCGGCGGTATGACCGGCGTACTTCTCGCGGTGCCGCCGGCGGACTTCGTTCTTCACAACAGCCTGTTCCTGATTGCGCACTTCCATAACGTCATTATCGGCGGCGTAGTGTTCGGCTCGTTCGCCGGCATCACCTACTGGTTCCCGAAGGCGTTCGGCTTCAAGCTCGATCCGTTCTGGGGCAAGATGTCGTTCTGGTTCTGGGTCACCGGCTTCTGGTTCGCCTTCACGCCGCTTTACGTCCTCGGCTTGATGGGCGTTACCCGGAGGCTGCGCGTATTCGACGATCCGTCGCTGCAGATCTGGTTCGTCATCGCGGCTTTTGGCGGCATCTTGATCGCCATTGGCATTGCCTCCTTCTTCGTGCAGCTCGCAGTCAGCATCAAGAACCGCGACAAGCTTCGCGATGTGACAGGCGATCCGTGGAACGGCCGTACGCTCGAGTGGTCAACGTCGTCGCCGCCGCCTGCCTATAACTTCGCTTTCACTCCGGTGATCCACGACAACGATGCGTGGTGGGATATGAAGAAGCGCGGGTATCAGCGTCCGCTCGAAGGCTACAAGGCCATTCACATGCCGAGCAACACGGCGGCGGGCATCATTCTCGCGGGCCTCAGCGGCATCACAGCGTTCGCTTTGATCTGGCACATCTGGTGGCTAGTTATCGTCGGGTTCGTCGCGCTTATCGGAACCGCGATCGGCCATACGTTCAACTACCATCGCAGCTTCCATTTTCCGCGAGAGCAAGTCGTTAAAGCCGAGCGTGAACGCACGCAGCTCCTTCAGACCGTACGGGCATAATCGATGACGACGACAACAGCAGCGAGCGCCAGTCTCGCCAAGGCGAAAGAGACTCCAGTTTTCTACGTCGCCGATGAGCACGATCACCCCGAAGGCGCGAGCACCTTGCTCGGCTTTTGGCTCTATCTGATGAGCGACTGTCTTGTCTTCGCGGTACTCTTTGCGACTTACGGCGTTCTCAGCAGCAGCTATGCGGCAGGGCCTTCGCCGAAGGAGCTATTCGATCTGCCGCTCGTCGCGGTGAACACGTCTATGCTCCTGCTTTCGTCGATCACCTATGGTTTCGCGGTGCTCGAGATGCAGAAGAAGAACGTCAACGCGATGCTGTTCTGGCTCGTGGTGACGGGCCTTTTCGGCGCCGCCTTCCTCGGGATCGAGCTCTACGAGTTCGCGCATATGATTCACGAGGGAGCGACGCCTCAGCGTAGCGCGTTCCTGTCGTCGTTCTTCACGCTTGTCGGTACGCACGGCCTGCACGTCACCTTCGGCATCATCTGGATGATCACGCTCATCACCCAGGTGTGGAGGTTCGGGCTGATCGAAGCGAACAAGCGGCGGCTTCTGTGCCTCAGCATGTTCTGGCACTTCCTCGACGTCGTCTGGATCGGCGTCTTCACCTTCGTCTATTTGATGGGAGTGCTCCGATGAGCACGGGTACGCACGGTGCGCACGGACAGGGCGCTCACGGTCATGGGTCTCACGATGCGCATGGCCACGAGAGTGGGCATCCCGAGTCGACCCTTGGCGGCTATCTGATCGGCTTCGGCCTATCGGTCGTCTTGACGGCAATTCCCTTCTGGCTCGTCATGACGGGCAAGCTCGGCAACAACGAGCTGACGACCGTCGCGATCCTGGCGCTGGCCGCGGTGCAGATCGTCGTGCACATGGTCTACTTCCTTCACATGTCGCCGAGCTCGGAAGGCGGCTGGACGATGCTGGCGCTGATCTTCACCGTCGTCATGGTGGTGATCACGCTCGCAGGCTCGCTGTGGGTCATGTACCACATGAATACGAACATGATGCCGGGCATGGATCCGAGCCAGCTGCCGTGACATCCGACGCCCAGGGGCTCGGGGGATTGAACGACCGAAAGGCGGACGATGGGCGCACAAAGCGATCGCGTTCCGCCTTTTCTCTCGCCGTTCTGGCCTGTTTAGGAGTCGCAGGCTTCATAGGTCTTCTAGCGCTCGGCGTCTGGCAGATCGAGCGGCGCGCGTGGAAGCTCGATCTCATCGAGCGCGTCGAGGAGCGCGTTCATGCGGCTCCTCAAGCGGCGCCGGGACCGGCCGACTGGCCGTCCATCACCGCCAAGAGCGACGAATACCGGCGCGTCACAGCGACCGGACATTTCCACAACGATCGCGAAACGCACGTTACCGCCGTGACGAACGACGGCAGCGGCTACTGGGTTGTGACGCCGCTCGAGACGACGGACGGCTTCACGGTTCTCGTCAATCGCGGCTTCGTGCCACCGAACAAGCGAGATCCGGCGTCACGCGCCGCGGGTCAGACCGACGGCGAGGTGTCCGTGACGGGGCTTCTCCGCCTTACGGAGCCGAAGGGGGCATTTCTCAGGAGCAACGATCCCGCTGCCGGCCGCTGGTTTTCCCGCGACGTGCAGGCGATTGCGGAGGCACGCAACCTTACGAAAGTCGCGCCCTATTTCATCGATGCCGACGCAACGCCGAACCCAGGCGGGTTGCCAATCGGCGGACTGACAGTGGTCGCCTTTCATAACAACCATCTCGTCTATGCGTTGACTTGGTTCACGCTGGCGTTGATGCTCGCTGTGGCCGCGATCCGGGTTGGGCGCGAGGAAGGTCGGCTTCGCAGGGCGTCGAAGGCGTCCGGCAAAGCTGCCCTTCACTGACCGATGGGTCTTGGTTGCAGCCGGAGCGACATAGGACATCGTCCGTCATGCTGAGCCGCACTGAGCCAGTCGCAGACCTCCAAAAGGCGGACAGTCTGGACGTTCCCGGCGTTCAGCTCACCGGCGATCCCGCCGGTACCAAGAACTTGCTGCTCCTGATCCAGCTCCGCTGGATCGCCGTCGCCGGGCAGATCGCGACCATCGTTATCGTTGAATTCGTTCTTGGCGTCGGCCTGCCGCTGTTGCCGATGGCCGTCGTCATCGCGGCCCTGGTCGCGCTCAATCTCGGCAGCCTGGCTTGGCTGAAGGTGGGACGCGAGGTGCGTGACGCGGTTCTCCTCGGCGCTTTGCTGTTCGATGTCGCAGCATTGACGGCGCAGCTCTATTTCAGTGGTGGCGCGACGAACCCCTTCACGTTCCTCTATCTCCTGCATGTAACGCTGGCTGCCGTGCTGCTCGACAGGCGCGCGACCGGGACCGTCGTCGCGGCGACGTGCTTCTGCTTCGCGGTTCTCACACTCGATTACCGGCCGCTCAATTTGCCCGACACCTTTGGCGATCTCTTCAAGCTGCACATCATAGGCATGCTCGTCTGCTTCGCGCTCGTTGCGATATTGCTGTTCGTGTTCGTGACGCGCATCACGCGCAACCTTCGCGAACGCGACGCGCGTCTCGCCGCACTGAAGCAGCGCGCTGCCGAGGAAGATCATATCGTCCGCATGGGTCTTCTCGCGTCGGGTGCGGCGCATGAGCTTGGGACGCCGCTTGCGTCGCTCTCCGTCATTCTCGGCGACTGGAAGCGCGTTCCGGCGATCGCTTCCAGTTCCGAACTGCTGGAAGAGGTCGAAGAGATGCAGGCCGCTGTGAAGCGCTGCAAATCGATCCTCACCGGTGTCCTGTTGTCGGCGGGCGACCCGCGCGGAGAAGAGCCGCGGGTGACGACAGTCAATACGTTCGTCAACGAGCTTGTCGAGGAGTGGCGCGCGGCGCGCTCGCCCGCGACGCTTGAATTCACCAATGCGTTCGGCACGGATCTTCCGATCGTCTCGGATTCGACGTTGAAGCAGGTCGTCTTCAACGTGCTCGACAACGCCTATGATTCCTCGCCGGCATGGGTCGGCGTCTACGTCGCGCGCGAGGGAGACACGATCATCATCCGCGTTTCGGATCGAGGACCGGGCTTCAAACCGCAGATGCTGGAGCAGTTTGGCAAGCCCTATCAATCGAGCAAGGGGAAGCCGGGCGGCGGGCTCGGGCTTTTTCTCGTCGTGAATGTCGTACGAAAGCTTGGGGGCAGCGTCTCGGCCGCCAATCAATCTCTGGGCGGCGCATCCGTGACGCTGAAGCTGCCGCTTGCTGCCTTGGCATTGGGAGCACGTTTACATGGACATTAAACGTACGCTCGTGATTGTCGAAGACGATGCTGCCTTCGCGACCACGCTGAAGCGCTCATTCGAGCGGCGCGATTATGATGTCGACGTTGCGCCGGGGCGCGAGGCCTTGAGTGCTATCCTGCAGACGCGGACGCCGGGCTACGCGGTCGTCGATCTGAAGCTCAACGGCGAATCCGGTCTCGCGTGTGTCGAGGCTTTGCACGCGCACAACCCGTCCACGGTGATTGTCGTTCTGACGGGTTTTGCAAGCATCGCGACGGCGGTGGAAGCAATCAAGCTCGGCGCACGGCATTACCTCGTGAAGCCGTCGAGTTCGGACGACATCGAAGACGCGTTTGGCAAGGCCGAGGGCGACAGCGGCATCGCGCTCACCGAGCGGCCGACGTCAATCAAGACGCTCGAATGGGAGCACATTCACCAGACGCTGGTGGACACCGATTTCAACATCTCGAAGGCCGCGCGGCGGCTTGGGATGCATCGCCGGACGCTGGCAAGGAAATTGGAGAAGCGGCAGGTGAAGTAGAAATGGGAAGAGTCAATTAACCAGCGCGATACGGAAATCCGGCGCGGTTGTTGTATTTCTTGTGCATTCGGGAATGCTGACTTCTCAAATACTTTGGATTTCCAGGTGTTCCATGAATGCTCAATCAAAAGGATTGATTGCCCGGGTTGCCGCTATTGTCGCCGGGTCTCTCGTCTATCTCGTTCTGATCTACCGATACGGCGTCGCCTGGTATTGGGCCTTCGTGCTCGGAGCCCTTGTTCTGATTGTGCTGCAGATCCTGCTACTCCGTCTGGCCAGCTCGGATGGGCGGTAGGCACGCCGCATAACTGTTCTCAGTTTTGCGGGAGTTGCGTGCCGGGTGCC
Source organism: Pseudomonadota bacterium (assembly GCA_018242295.1). GTDB lineage: Bacteria > Pseudomonadota > Alphaproteobacteria > Rhizobiales > Hyphomicrobiaceae > Hyphomicrobium_B. Next base: position 271,566 of record JAFECE010000007.1, on the reverse strand, counting down.
GCAGCCGCCTGGGATGCATCGCCGGACGCTGACGCGGACGCTGGAGAAGCGGCAGGTGAATTAGCGGTTCATTTGTATTTCACGTGTCCTGGCGTGAGTCGTTTTGAAGCTCTGCATTATTCAAGCGCGCGCGCGGATATATCTTTTCTATTACTTCGATCCCCAACTGAGTGAATTCCAAAGTGGATAATGCAAAAAGCTTATTGGTGGACCCGAATTCCATGAGCGTTCGATCTCGGTTGGCAAGTATATTCCGGCTTTCTAGCATTAGAAATAGATGCATGTTTTGCTTGAAGTAGCCTGACTGATAAGCGGCATATTTCTCCCTGGTGGCCACCGCTGTGCAGGTTGTTTGAAAGTTGAACGAGCTTACGAGGAGTTCTGGGACGGAGGCCTCGATAGAAGCGACTTCTTCCGAAAATTCTTCAAAGGTTTTTATCTCCCCTGAATCCATGCGCACTATCATTCGCTCGAATTTCTCTGCGAACTGTTTCACCAAGGTGTTCTGCCTATCGACGTATTGATCCGGGTCTAATTCTCCGATTTTCTGCCTGGTTACAAGTTCATCAAGGAATTTGACCTCCCCGGACGAGATATTTGCGAGCAGCGATTTGGCGAAATAGGCGATGCTATCGGGAAGATGGCCTGCGTTCACAAGCAGAGCGGCCCACTTCTCTTGGAGAGACGAATCTCCGTCATTTTCGAGCGATGCGTCATTTAAATATGGAATTAAAAACTTCGGAGGGGGAAGCTCGATTTGTTTCCCTTCTTCGTCTGCAATTTCTTTTGCTTGATTGAGGGTCTTGATGGTTTGCTGTGCTCTATAAACGCGGATCTTATCACCGATAAGGCCGAAGGTTTCCGAAATGGGAGAGCATATATCGACGAGTACCTTGACGATCTTAGAGGTGTCCTCGGGAGCGACCGTGACATTGACGCCGACTTGGTTCTTCTGGCCTTCCGGCTTGGAAATCTGGTCTTCGCTCACGGATGCCTCCTGGTCTAAAGGAAGTAAGCGGAGTTTCTTAGCCTGATTCTGGACAGATCGAGACCTCGGCCGCCTTAGCTCATCTCAAGCAACGCGGCTTGGTTGCGTTAGAGTTTTCCAACCAGCGCGAACAAAGCAAAGCAGTTATAAAATGTTGTGTTCGCTCTATTTCGAGGGAAAACGCGCCTTAGGCCAGAGGCTAATACCCCTGATATCGTTATGGTACCGCCTCCCAGAGTTGAACCGGGGACCTCTAGATCCACAATCTAGCGCTCTAACCAACTGAGCTAAGGCGGCACGCCAAAAGGCCTGGGATGATTTTAGTGCGATCTGGCGGGGCGTTGCACGTGCAAATCACCGCGTCGTCGCGCTTTGAATTAATCCCGATTGCCGGGCGCACCTCAGGGAGCGCACGCGACGCGTGGTTCCAACACAGCGGGAGCCAGGGGTCAAGAGCGACGTATGGCTCTTGCCTTGAGTTTACCCGTTTTTGGGCGTCCTTCACATCGTACACGCAACGCGAGGAACCCTTGCGGTGCGGTTGCGTTCACTGGCCTGGCGGGAGGCCCACCAACCTGTTTCCGGGGGGAATACAGACACCCATGACGCTATGCCCATATAGCTCGGACGAGCTTAAAGACCTGCATCGGCTGCTGAAGAGCATCATCGACGAGGCCCACGCGCGGGCGCTCAATATTGCCGAAGACGATATTATCGAGAAGTTGTTCGATTTGGCCGATCAAGGCGAGCGCGACCCCGAAAAGCTGCGCGCGGCCGTTCTCAGCAAGGCCGCCTAGGCGTGGCCTAGCTCCGGCACTACCCGAGATTGCAACCTGGGATAGCGCCCCGGCGTAGTGCTCGAGCTGGGCTCTACGCCGCCGCCGAAGACAGTGGAAAATCACGCGTTTCCCGTTCTGGGGCCTCGCAAATCACGTAGATCATCGTGATGCGTTGCGAATGAGCCTTTGGAACGGGCGCTCTTGACCATGGCGGTCCCCGCTAAACCCGCAATGCCGAGCCGGCGCGATGATCTGGCGGCACGGGATGTCGCGCCAGCGTCGCAAGCCGGCAAAGCGCAGGCCGTCGTCACCATCGATCCGGAAGCGGCCGAGATTATTGCTGCGACCGCGTCCGGCGCTGCCGCGCTCGGGCTGTTTCCCTACGCGTCATTTCCGATTGCCATCGATCCCAAAACTCCGGCGCTGACGCGGCTGCGGCAGATCGCGGCCGAGGGCGATTTCCGCAAAGGCGGGCTCGAGACGCTGGCTTTCTGGAGCAATGGCCTCTTGAAGCGATTGCAGTGCCGCGTGGCGAAGCAGGGCAAGAAGGGCTCGAAGGTTCTGCTGCTGTATGTCGACGAGGGCGATGTACCGTCGGCGACGACGCCATCCGACGCTGGTGATCTCAATCCAGTCTATGCCGCGATAGGCGCCGAGATCGAAGCGCTCGGAGCGGCGGAGGTTTCGGCTGCGAATGCCGCCGCACCCAAGCCGATCCTGGTTCTGGATGCCGATCATCTCGCGAAGCTCGCACATGAACTCAAGACGCCGCTGACGGCTATTGCCGCTGCAGCCGAGATCATGCGCGACGAGCGATTGGGCGAGATGAAAAACGAGCGGTATCGGAACTACGCGGCCGACATTCACGAAAGCGCGACGCACGCGCTCGACGTCATCACCGCGTTGCTTTCGGACGGCGCACGGACGACGAGCGTTCCGGTCGCTCGGCTCATTGCGCTCGATCTCAATGCGATCGTCGAACGCACGGTGTCGAGTGTGCAGGCGCTGGCTCAATCGTGCGGATTGAACCTCACGTTCGAGAGCAACGGGGCACGTCCGCATGTCGTTGCCAATCCGACGGCGCTACGGCAAATCCTGCTGAACCTTCTGACGAATGCCATCAAATTCACGCCGCGGGGCGGCGATGTTCGCGTCGCGACCGGGCATGTCGGCGATGGGCGCGTTTTCCTCGTCGTCAGCGACACGGGCTGCGGCATGACCGGAACACGTTCGCCTTCCTACAAGGCTTCCGCCGCAGAGTTGCAGCCTCCTTGGGCTCACAGCACCGGCATCGGCCTGCCACTCGTCGAACGGCTCGTTCGTGATATGGGCGCGGAGTTCGAGATCGAAAGCGCGGCCGAAGGTGGAACCGCGGCGCTGATCATTTTCGGCGACTTCACACGCCGGTTCGAGTGACTGGCCCAGCCCTCCGATAACGGCGGGTAGCTAGTTGAAAATTATAAAAATTCTAATGTAAACGACGCGGCCTACAAATGGTTGACCGGGCCACCGTCCTCGCGCTAGCTCAAGTCAGGCCGTCATAGCGACGCCCGCGCCATTCGCTTGGCGCCAACCGATACCGGGGCCTTGAACCCTGATTATTGGAGTCGAAATGGTTCTTCCTGCAAGTGCGCTCGTCAGCGCCAATCCCTTCTTCGCCCATAGGCTGTTCAGCTCATGCGCCGCAAGCGCGCGCGTTCCGGCGGAGGTTTGCAGCCATGGCTAATTCGGCATCGAATGTTGGACATGTTGCCCGCTCGGCCAAGATCGTGCCGCTTCCTGCGCGCGCGCCGGAGCGACTGGTCGGCGTCGGCTTCCGCTGTTGGCTTGCGGGCTTATCGACCGGCGACATCAAGTGCTGGGAAGATGCGTGGAACACGTTTTCAGGCATACTCGGTCCCGAGAAGGCTAAGACGCTGCTGCTCGATCTCTCGAAGTTCGTTCGCGCGGTGAAAGCAAACGCGCAGCGTGATATCGAAATCTCACCGGCCGGTTGTCGCAGCTTCTGCCGCGACGAGTGTCTGGCGATCTCGATCATCGCCGCGTGCCAGCATGGCGAGCGGCAAGCGCTGAAGGCGTCGGTCTCAGCGTTGATTGGCTCGGAGGATATAGGCGACACGCTGAACGGTGCGCTCGCGCTCGCGGCTGCCCTTCGCAGCACCAATCAAATGCTGTGCGCGGATTCGGTTTGCCCCGCGACGTGTGCGCTTCGCGCTTCGCGCCGGCGCATGATGTAAGGGCGCTCTATAAGAGGGTCCTGGGCCTTCGTCAGGATTTGTCGAGACAGGCTTGGATTCGATCGGCGGCGTGGGCGCTGTCGTTCGATGAGAGATGCAAGCCTGTCTTGGTTCGCCGCCAAAGAACGTCGGTTGCCGTTTCCGCCCATTCTTCCGTTTTGAGATAGGCGACCTCGCGCGCGGTCAGTCCGCCGCCGAAGTTTTCGCCGAGATCCATTTCTGATCGTGCGCCGTCGATGATCTTCGATGATCGCGTGCCGTGGCGGCGGGCGAGGTGGCGAAGGAAATCCGGTTCGAACTGCTCGTTATCGCGTGCGAAGTCGTCGAGCCACGTGTCGAACGTCCGGCCGTCGAGATCGCCGCCTGGCAGGGGCGTCGTCCGCGTGCGTCCCTCCAGCATTTGCGGAAAGTGCGGTTTCAACATTTTCAACGCCGCTTCCGCGAGCTTCCTGTAGGTCGTGATCTTTCCGCCGATGACGTGAAGCAGCGGCGGCGAGGCGGTCGCGTCAAATTCGAGGCGGTAGTCGCGGCTCACGGCAGAGGCTGTTTCGCTGCCGTCCTCATCGAGCGGACGGACACCGGCGAAACTCCAGACGATGTCCCGATGGGTCAGGGACTTTCGAAAAAAGCGATTGGCGGCCTCGAGCAGGTAAGCTTCTTCGTCGCGCGAGGGCGTTGCGTTTCGTGGATCGCCAGCGAACGCTTCCTCCGTCGTGCCGATCATCGTGAACGTCTCTTCGAACGGCAATGCGAAGACGATGCGACCGTCGCGGTTTTGGAACGTGTACGCATCATCGGCGCCATCAATGCGCGGCACCGTAATATGACTGCCTTTGACGAGCCTCACATTCGGGGGCCGTGCGGGCCCTGAGCCGTTCGCGAGCGCGGCTACCTTTGCGACCCAAGGTCCCGCAGCATTGACGACTGCCCGGGCGGCGATGCCGCGACCCGCGTTTCCGCGTGTTGCGGTCCAAAGGCCGTCTTCGATTTTCAATGCGGTGACGGGAGTTCGGGTTTCGATCCGGGCACCCGCTTCGCGCGCGGCGATCGCGTTCAGAACGACAAGCCGGGAATCATCGACGGCGCAGTCCCAATACGTGAAACCGCGCTCCATGTCAGAGATCAGAGGTGTGCCGGCCGGATCACGCCGCAAATCGATCGTGTGCGAGGCGTCGAGGGATTTCCGGAATGCGAGATGATCGTAGAGAAATAACCCCGCGCGCATCATCAGCTCGCTGCGCATGCCAGCGGCCTTTGGCAGGATGAAGCGCATTGGACGGATGATGTGCGGGGCCTTCGCAAGAAGGACTTCGCGTTCGGCTAGGGCTTCGCGAACGAGGCGGAATTCAAAGTGCTCGAGGTATCTCAGGCCGCCGTGAATCAGCTTGGAGCTTGCCGATGACGTTGCCCCGGCGAGGTCGTCCGCCTCGGCAAGGAAAACGGTCAGTCCACGCATGGCCGCGTCGGCAGCGATGCCGGCGCCGTTGATGCCGCCGCCGATCACGAGGAGATCGTAAATCACGTCCGCCATGGGTTTGTGCCGCCATGCGTTGCTGCAGCTCATGGGCGTCAGCCCGCGTGCAACTCTAGGCGACTCGCTTCCGCGCGCGAAGGTTTCAGGCGGGCGCTTGTTCTTTCTTTTTTCCCGGCCGGAGCAGCAGGCTGATCAAGAGGCCGGCTACGAAGCTCGCTGGCACCGCCACGAGCGTGATGGCTGCGGGCTTCAGCCCGCCCCAGTTCGCGATGGTCGTGACGTGTTTGGCGAGCGCGGCGCGGGCGAGCGCTACAGCTTCGGGGGTCGTTGCCGCGGCGAGCGCGGCTTGGAGCTCAGCGAAGCGCTTTGCGGCCATCGGCGGGGCATCCGAGAGGCCGCCCGTGATGGAGAACAGTTCGACCGGCCAGAGGTGCACACCGAGCAGATAAAGAGCGGTGATCAGCGTTCCAACGAGCATCGCGGCGATGGCGCCCGCAGCGTTCATGTGGCGCCAGTGCAGGCCAAGCACGAGCGAGGGGAAAATGCCTGCGGCCAGCAACGCGAAGCCTTCCGCCGCGAGGAGTCCGGTTCCTATGGCCGAAGAGAGCGCCAGCACGGCCCCAGCGACGAGCAGAAAGCCGGCGATCGCGACGGAACGGAAATCAAGCCCCGGCGCGCGTTCTTCGCGTTTCGCCCTGATCTCGCTGTCGGCGACGACGATGCTGGACATGAGCGAATTGCCAACGAGCACCGATGCCAGGATGACGCCGAGCAAGAGTGGGTATTCGAGCTTCGGATTGAGGCCCGAGATCATCGGCGCCGCGACGACGAAGCCGTCGGTCGTGAAGGCGAGATCCTGGAGACGCAGGAAGCCGCGCTGTCCGGAGGCTTTCGTGCAGGCGGCGGCGAGATCGGCTGTTGCCGGGGACGTTTGATCGCAAACCTTTACCCAGCCGAGTGCGCTCGCTTCGGCGAAGGATTGCGGAATGGCCGCGATTTCTATGCCTTTCGACATCGTTTCTTCGAAGCCGATGCGACTGTAGAGGGCGAGCGGCGGAAGGCTGGCGATGAGGATTGCCACGCCGACGAGCGCTAAGGCCGTGCGCTTCACCGCGCCGCCCGGCGCGACCGCCGATTGCGATACGTGCCGTCCGAGAAGATGCGGAGCCGCGACCACGCCGAGTGCGACGGCGAGCAAGAGACCGGCAAAATTCCGCATCGATAGCTGTAGGAAGGGCGACGTCATCGGCGTCAACGACTTCACGTCCGACAGTCGATTGACGACAAGCGCCTGATTGAGGTTGGCGTGACTCTCGAGCGCGGAACCCAGCGAGAGGTGCGGTATCGGCGAACCGTTCGAAAACAGAGCGAGTGCGATCAAGGTCGCGAGCAAGCCGGTGAAGACAACGATAAAGCCGAGGCCGCCACTCATTTTTGCGGGGGCGAGAAATGTTCCTGTGAGCCACGTTGCAGCGATGGCGAGCGCGAGACCGAGAATAGCCTGGTGCAGGGGAACGCCAACGAGGCTCTGCAGGCCAAGAGAACCGGCCCGCAGATCAGCGGCGAGGAGCAGAATTGTCGCCGACAAAGCGATGAGGAACGCGAAGCGACGCGTCAGGCTTCCGCCGTAACGGATCGCGAAAAATCCGCTGATCGATTGCACGGGATAGAGAACGAAGCGCGGCGCTACGAGGATTGCGAGCAGGGCGACACCGGCAACAAGACCGAGCGGCAGCGCCAGTCCGTCATAGCCCATCGCCGCAATGTAGCCGGTGAAGCCCAAGAGCGCGACGGCGCCAACGATCTCGCCAGCGAATATCAGGGCCGGGCGAATGCCCTCGCGCACCGGCACGCCGCCGGCTCTCCAGGCATAGACCGCAACCAACGCAACGAGGCCGATGATTGCGCCTTGCGCAGCAATCCAGAAACCGAGCGGAAAACCGCCAAAGCGGAAAACATTGAGCGTCAGCGCCGACAGCGGCAGCGCGACCGACAGGATCAGCCAAATCAGCAAGCTCGCCAGTAGCAGGCGACCTGAAGGCCGGCTGGCGCCGGCAATATCCCCCAAACCCATCTTCACCCTCTCTGCGTCCCCGACACAGGATCCAAAGCGCGCTATTGGCGTCAGAAAGGCGTTCCGATCAAGGCAAGCGCGCGAATGCCGCCGAGGCGCGGTTCAAGCCCGTCAAATGGGGCCCACCGATTGTCATCCGGGTGAAATGTTGCGGGCGGGGGCGTTGCGGTGACGCTCAAAACTGCAATGGGGTGGCTCGCATTACCGAACCACCCCAGTAGTATCGTCCCTAGACTTGGACCTTATTCGTTTTTTTTATCTCGCGACCGGTCCCGGCCATCGCAAGTGGCGGCACCATGTACCAAACAATCTTCTGCGTCAAGTCACCGCGCGACATAAATAATTTTCATTTTCCGTATGCCTGAAAGATGATCATTCGGGGGCGCCAGCGGAGCTGCATTGTGGCGTCATTTTCATTCGTGTGACATGTCGCCGTGCACTGCGCCCATAGAATCGTCAACCGGCTGCTTGTCGAATCCGTGGGGGCCCTTGGCGCCAGGCGGCTCGACCGTTCCTTCAACCTCGATGGGGCCGGCCTTGGCGAAGGTCAGCGTGAGCTTCACCAGGTCGCCCTCCTTCAGCGGCTGTTTCAAATCGAACAGCATCACGTGACTGGCCATCGGCTTCAGAACGACGGATTCTCCGGGCTTAAGGTTGATGCCGTCGAGGCGGCGCATCTTCATGACATCGCCCTCCATCGTCATCGCGTGAATTTCCGCGCGTCCGGCGACAGGGGACGAGATGCCGATCAGCCGGTCGGAGGTGTCTTTGTCCGTCTTGATCTCGGCGAAGGCCGACCCGACCTTCGCGCCTTCCGGCGTTGCGCGCGCCCAGGGATGTGCAACCGTAACGCCTTTGACGGTCACCTCGTGGGCGTCCGCCAGGGCGGGCGCAAGCACGGCCAGCACGGCAAGTGCCGGAATTCTAAGACGCATGGCAAATTCCTTCAGAGAGACATTGCAAGGGCGCATATAGGCCAAATCCCGGAAAATGGCATGGGACGAAGGGCGGAAATTTTCCGTTTCGGCCTCGGCTTAACCTCAGGCTTGCGGGAATATGCTAAAAAGCGCGGGCGTGTATCGAGCGGAAACGGGACGTAACGATTTGTCATCGCCCAAGCGTATCCTTCTCATCATCGGCGGCGGCATTGCGGCCTATAAGTGCCTGGAGCTGATCCGGCGGCTCAAGGAGCGCGGGCACAATGTCCGGGCGGTGATGACCCAGGCTGCCCACCATTTCGTGACGCCGCTTTCCGTCGGCGCGCTAACCAACGAACGGGTGCTGATGGACCTCTTCGATCTCGATGACGAACGCGAGATTGGACACATCAGGCTGGCGCGCGACAACGATCTGATCGTGGTCGCGCCCGCGACGGCCGATTTCATCGCGAAAATGGCGGGAGGGCACGCCGACGATCTCGCGACCGCCGTTCTGCTCGCGACTGACAAGCCCGTCCTTCTCGCACCAGCGATGAACCCGGCGATGTGGCGGCATCCGGCGACCTGCCGGAACGTTGCGCAGCTCGAAGCCGACGGCGTCCGGATCATCGGGCCTGCGGCGGGTGAGATGGCGGAGCGCGGCGAAGCCGGGCTCGGGCGCCTCGTCGAAGTCCCGGATCTTGTCGCAGCCATTGAGGGCGTGTTCGAGCGAGAGGCGCCCCAACGCGGCAGTGTTCTCGAAGGCCGGCACGTCCTCATTACGAGCGGGCCGACGCACGAACCCATCGATCCAATCCGCTATCTGGCGAACCGCTCGTCGGGCAAGCAGGGTTTCGAACTCGCGGCCGCCGCGGCCGATCTCGGCGCACGCGTGACGCTCGTCACCGGCCCGGTTTCGCTTGCCGAACCCCGTGGCGTCAGAATCGTTCGCGTTAAGACGGCAGCGGAAATGCTGGAGGCGGTGAAGGCGGCTCTGCCGGCCGATATTGCAGTCTTCGCCGCGGCTGTCGCCGATTGGCGCGTCGAGACTATTCAGACCGAGAAGATCAAGAAGTCCGAGAAGGCGCGGGCTCCAACACTCAAGCTCACGGAAAATCCGGACATTCTGAAAATCGTGGCGCGGCAAGGGCCCGAGCGGCCGCGTCTTGTCATTGGTTTTGCGGCTGAAACGCAGAACGTTATCGACTATGCCAAGTCGAAACTAAAATCCAAGAACGCCGACTGGATCGTCGCCAACGACGTCTCGCCCTCGACGGGCGTGATGGGTGGTGAGAACAACACCGTGCATCTCATTACCCAGAGCGGCGTGGAAAGCTGGCCTGAGATGAGCAAGGTGAAGGTCGCCAGGAAAATCATGGAGCGCGCTGCGGAGCAGCTCCACGCAAAGAGGACTGCTGCGGAATGAAGGCAAGCGAATGAAGGTCAAAGTCAGGCGTCTTGCGCATGCCGAGAAACTTCCGCTTCCAGACTATCAGACGGCAGATGCCGCAGGGTTCGATCTCGTGGCGGCGGTACCGGAGGCGCTCCCGGTCACGATCGCGCCGGGAGCGCGCGCTCTCATCCCGACAGGATTGATTTTCGAGCTGCCGCGCGGAATGGAAGCGCAGGTGCGTCCGCGATCGGGTCTCGCCGTGAAGCACGGCGTTACGGTTCTCAATAGCCCAGGCACGATCGATGCGGATTATCGCGGCGAGGTTTCCGTGATTTTGATTAATCTCGGGACGGATCCATTTATGGTCGCTCGCGGTGAGCGCATCGCCCAGATGATTGTGGCGCCGGTCGTGCGTGTAAAACTTCACGAAAGCAAAAAGCTCAACGCAACAAAAAGGGGCGCGGGCGGTTTCGGCTCCACGGGTATTGGCGCGGCTAAATCCCATGGCCGGGCCATTAAGCGGAAACCAGTTGCTAAAGGACCAGTCAGAGCGCAAACAAAATCCAGAATCTGAATTTTCTGAGACGGGTTAAGCAGGAAAAATGTAATGCTTATGGGGATCTATGCGCGTTCCTCGCCTCTTGAGCGTCTGCCTCGAAACTGCGACAAACAACTAACACGCGCGCTCGCCGAGCGCTCCATAACGAGATAGATCGAGACAGGTCATGGCAGAAACTCTTGAGATCAAAACGCTGGAAGCCACCAAGAGCTGGGGGCGCGGCCGCGTCTACGATAGCATCACCGAAACGATCGGCCATACGCCCCTCGTGCGCCTCGCGAACATCAAGGCGGATGCGCACCTCAAAGCCGACATTCTGTTGAAACTCGAATTCTTCAATCCGCTGTCGTCGGTCAAGGATCGTATCGGCGTTGCGATGATCGACGCGCTCGAAGCCGAAGGCCGCATCAAGCCCGGCAAAACAGTGCTGATCGAGCCGACGTCCGGTAACACTGGTATCGGTCTTGCCTTCGTCGCGGCGGCGCGCGGCTATCGGCTTATTCTTGTCATGCCGGAGACGATGTCGATCGAACGGCGCAAGATTCTATCGCATCTCGGTGCTGAACTCGATTTGACGCCTGGACCGGGCGGAATGCCGGCAGCCGTCACGCGGGCCGAAGAGCTTGCGAAAACGCTTCCCGATGCCGTGATCCCGGGCCAGTTCGACAATCCGGCGAACCCGCTCGTCCACGAAAAGACGACGGCGGAAGAAATTTACAACGATACGAAGGGCAAGGTGGATGCGCTCGTGATCGGCGTCGGGACGGGCGGCACATTGACGGGTGTTGGCCGGGTTCTCAAGAAGCGCATCCCGGGTCTTAAGGTGATTGCGGTGGAGCCGACGACCAGTGCGATCCTGTCGGGCCAGCCGCGCGGTCCGCACAAGATTCAGGGCATCGGCGCCGGATTCGTTCCGAGCATTCTCGACACCGGTCTGATCGACGAGGTCGTGACCGTTTCGAACGATGCCGCATTCGAAATTTCGCGCAAGGTCGCGAAGGTCGAGGGCATTCCTGGCGGCATTTCGACGGGCGCCAACGTCGCTGCGGCGATTGCCATTGCGGAGAGGCCCGATTATGCGGGTAAAACGATCGTCACGTTCGCGCCGTCGGCGGCTGAGCGTTATTTTTCGAGCGAACTCTTCGTCGATCCGCAACCGAAGGGCTGAGGTTTTCGGCGCCCAGTGCTTTTCGAGGTCTCATGGCAACGCTCACTACGGAAGAGGTTCAGCGCTACAAGCGCCACCTCGTACTGCGTGACGTTGGGGCACCGGGACAGCAAAAGCTCAAGGCGGCACGAGTGCTCGTCATCGGCGCTGGCGGGCTTGGTTCACCGGTCGTCACGTATCTGGCGGCGGCAGGCGTCGGCACGATCGGCATCATCGACGATGATCACGTTGCGATCGACAATCTGCAGCGCCAGATTGCACATCGGACCGAGGATGCGGGCAGACTGAAGGTCGAGAGTGCGCGGGATGCAATCCTCCGCATCAATCCGCACATCAACGTCGAGACGTACGCTGAGCGTATCAATGCTGCGAACGCGCTCGATATAATTTCGCGCTACGACATCGTTGCCGACGGCTCGGACAATTTCGCGACGCGCTATCTCGTCTCGGACGCCTGCTATTTCGCGATGCGGCCGCTTGCCTATGCGGCGCTTGGATCGTTCGACGGTTATATTTCGCTCTTCAAGCCGCACGAGAAAGACGCGCAGGGGAATCCCTATCCGACACTACGCTGCGTATTTCCCGAAGCGCCTCCCGCGGGGCTCGTCGCGAATTGCGAGGAGGTCGGCGTGTTAGGGCCTGTCGCCGGCGTCGTCGGGACATTGCAGGCGACCGAAGTCGTGAAGGAAATTCTCGGTCTCGGCGAAAGCCTCGCGGGACGCCTGCTGATCTATGACGCGCTCGCGACGCGCTTTGAGGTCGTCACGATTTCTTGGGATCCGGACAATCCGCTTTCAGGCCGGAAGCCGACGATTACCGGTCTGACGGAGGCGCAAGGGGCTGCCAATCCCGCTTGCGCCGCCGAATAGCGCGTAAGGCTTTTTTCTCAGAGCATCGCAGGGTGTACGCGGTCGGGCGGAGCGTGCCCGTCGGCGAATGCCTTGATGTTGATGATCACCTTCTCGCCCATGTCGATGCGGCCCTCGATCGTCGCCGAACTCATGTGGGGCAGGGCGACGACGCGTTCGGACGCGAGAAGGCGCGGATTGACGGCCGGCTCATGCTCGAACACGTCGAGACCGGCGCCGGCGATCGCGCCCGCTTCGAGGAGGCGGGCCAGCTCGTTCTCGTCGACGACCTCGCCGCGCGCGGTGTTGACGATGTAAGCCGACGGCTTCAGCAACTTCAGCCGGCGTGCCGACAGCAGGTGATAGGTTCCGGGCGTGTGCGGGCAGTTGATCGAGACGATGTCGACGCGCGTCAGCATCTGATCGAGGCTTTCCCAGAATGTCGCCTCAAGCTCCTCCTCAACCTCTTCGACGACGCGACGGCGGTTGTGGTAGTGGATCTGCAAGCCGAACGCCTTGGCGCGACGTGCGACCGCCTGGCCGATGCGGCCCATGCCGATGATGCCGAGCCGTTTGCCGTAGATGCGGTGGCCGAGCATCCATGTCGGCGACCAGCCAGACCACTTCGTCGCCGGATCGCGCATGTAGGCGGCGCCCTCGGCGAGGCGGCGCGGCACGGCGAGGATGAGCGCCATCGTCATGTCGGCGGTATCTTCGGTCAGGACGCCGGGGGTGTTGGTCACCAGAATGCCGCGATTGCGGGCGGTATCGAGATCGACGTTGTCGACGCCCGTTCCAAAGTTCGCGATGAGGCGAAGCTTGGGGCCGGCCTGGGTCAGTACGGCGCGATCGATGCGATCGGTCACCGTCGGCACGAGGACGTCGGCGGTTTTGACAGCCTCGATCAGCTGAGCCTGATTGAGAGGTTTGTCTTCAATATTGAGGCGCGTGTCGAAAAGCTCGCACATCCGAGTCTCGACGACGTCGGGGAGTTTGCGGGTGACAACAACAACAGGTTTCTTATGAGGGGTGGGCATTCGCTTCCCGTTGCAAGAAAATCGCGGCCTTCGCATGTCCCTCGCGGGGCCGCTTGAGAAAGTGCGGCCCCGTGTCTATCAGATGGTCTTCGCGAAGACAAAGTCCTGAAATCAGTTGCGGACGCCTAAGACGAGGGCACGCTAACCTTTTTCGTTGCCGACCGCTGGGTTTGAGGCCGCTTCAAATGACCATATCGAGCCTAGAGTATAGACGCGGCTGGCTGCCGGCGGGGGTGCGGCCGCGGTTTTCGGGCGTCAGAGCCATGCTCGGAGCTGCTGCAATCCTATTGGTTCACGCGGCGGGCGCACCGGCATATGCCGATGATGCGCCTGCGCTCACGGGCAGCGGCCTGCCGGTGCCGCGATTCGTCAGCCTCAAGTCGGACAGGGTCAACCTCCGGAACGGGCCAGGGACCGATTATCCGACCTCCTGGGTCTATCGGCGTGCCGGACTGCCGGTCGAGGTCATCAAGGAATTCGAGGCTTGGCGGCAGGTTCGCGACGCAGAAGGCGCGACGGGCTGGGTTCTGCAATCGCTCCTGTCGGGCCGGAGGACGGGCCTTGTTCTTCCCTGGGAGAGAAAGACCGGCATGGCGCCGCCACTGGTGCCGATCATGGCGAGCGACAGCCAGCATACCAACGTGGTGGCGAACGTCGAAGCAGGCGTGATTGCCGATCTGCACATGTGCGACGGGCGCTGGTGTCGCGTAACGGTGGACCAGTACAGCGGCTATATCGAGCAGAAAAAGCTCTGGGGCGTCTACGAAGGTGAGACGTTCAAGTAGACTTATGCATCAGCCCTGGCGAGCCTTTGTCTCAGGCTTTTTTCGCCAGGCGCACAACCACGTCGACGTGCGTGATCTTCAGGCCTTCGGGCGGCTCGGGGAGGCCGGCGACGGTAATGACGTCGCTCGGAATGTCCATCAGCTCGCCACTTGGCTCGAGCAAGAAGTGATTGTGATTTGACGTATTGGTGTCGAAGTAGGCTTTTGAGCCTTCGATGGCGAGCTCGCGTAGAAGCCCGGCGCGCTTGAACTGGTGGAGCGTATTGTAGACGGTCGCGAGGGAAACATGCTCGCCAAGCCCCGCGACTTCGGCGTGGAGCTGCTCAGCGGTCACGTGGCGGTCACCGCCTTCGAATAGGAGCCGGCCAAGTGTCATACGCTGACGAGTTGGCCGCAGACCCGACTTTCTCAGGATCTCGGCCGTCGTCGGCCGCGCTTCTGTTGCCATATCTGGCAGAGATTTATCAGACATTTCCGTTTGCAGAACCGTGATTGCGTCCCCACGTTGAACCGACGAGATGCCGGCCCATCCGAAACGCGCCAATCATGGGAGTATAGCCACTTGCCTTAAAAGCCGCAACTTGCGGCGAGAATCGGTCTTTAAGACAGGTCAATGCCCTGTTACACGCAGCGGCCAGCACTGCTAGGCGCAGCGGCACGCGTGTGTTACGACCCCGTTATCTTGGCCTTCCCGGAGCATAACGTGAACGAACACCGCATAGTCAGCCATGAAGCGAGGGGACCAGTGGCGGAACGACGTTCGAGCTTCGAGTTTGAGGATTTGCTGGCCTGCGGGCGCGGCGAGCTGTTCGGTCCCGGCAATGCGCAATTGCCGCTGCCACCTATGTTAATGGTTGATCGCATCAGCGAGATTTCCGAGACCGGCGGGGCGCACGGCAAGGGCTTGATCGTCGCTCAGCTAAAAGTCGCAGGTAACGAGCGCCTCGACTGGCTTTTCGCCTGCCATTTCAAGGGCGATCCGGTCATGCCCGGCTGCCTAGGCCTCGATGCGCTCTGGCAATTGACGGGATTTTATCTGGGCTGGCTTGGTCTTACGGGCCAGGGCCGGGCTTCCGGCGTCGGCGAGGTCAAATTCACGCGCGAAGTGACGCCGGACGTAAAACTGCTCGAATATGTCATAGACATTAAGCGGGTCATCGCCCGGAAGTTGAAACTCGCAGAGGCCGACGGGGTCCTGAAAGCTGACGGCGAGGTGATATACACAGCCAAGGACCTAAGGGTCCTACTCAAGTCGAGCGAAGGTCCTTAAGCGTTTTGCGCAGAGGGCCCGGCTGTCAAAGCGGGCGGCAGCAGGAACCGCAGGAGTGAAGGAGCGCATGCGGCGCGTAGTTGTGACTGGCATGGGTGTGGTGTCCTCGATAGGGAACAACACCCAAGAGGTTCTCGCTTCGTTGAGAGAGGCGAAGTCCGGCATTTCTCGCGCGGAGAAGTACGCCGAACTCGGTTTCAAATGCCAAGTTCATGGAGCCCCACAAATCGAGTGGGAGGCAATGGTGCCCCGGAAGCCAAAGCGCTTCATGGGGGCCGGCGTCGGCTGGAACTGGATCGCGATGGATCAGGCCATCCGCGATGCAGGCCTCGAGGCGACTGACGTCGTCAACGAGCGTACCGGCATCATCGTCGGGTCGGGCGGGCCTTCGACGCGCGCCATCGTTGAAGCGGCGGAAGTTACGCTTGAATCCGGCGGTCCTAAGAAGATTGGTCCGTTCGAGGTGCCGAAGGGCATGTGCTCGGGTCCGTCCGCGGCGCTTGCCACGGCCTTCCAGATCAAAGGCATCAACTATTCGATTTCGTCGGCTTGCGCGACGAGCTCTCACTGCATCGGCAACGCGGCCGAGATGATCCAGTGGGGCAAGCAGGACGTGATGTTCGCGGGCGGTTGTGAAGAACTCGACTGGACCTTGTCGAACCTCTTCGATGCCATGGGCGCGATGTCGACCCACTTCAACGATACGCCCGCGCGCGCAAGCCGCGCCTACGACAAGAACCGCGATGGCTTCGTCATCGCGGGCGGCGCTGGCGTGGTCGTGCTCGAGGAACTGGAGCGCGCGAAAGCCCGCGGCGCCAAGATTTACGGCGAACTCAAGGGCTATGCCGCGACGTCCGACGGGTACGACATGGTTGCGCCATCGGGCGAAGGCGCCGAGCGCTGCATGCGTCTGGCGCTTAAGGGTTTCGACGGCAAGGGATTGCCGAAAATCGATTATCTCAATCCGCACGGGACGGGCACGCCCGTGGGCGATGCCAAGGAGATCGAAGCCATTCGCGCGGTGTTCGGCGACAAATCGCCCGTTATCTCGGCGACGAAATCGTTAACGGGGCATTCGCTCGGCGCCATCGGCGTTCAAGAGGCGATTTTCTCGCTGCTGATGATGAACAGTGGCTTCATCTGCGAGAGTGCGAACATTGACGAACTTGACCCCGCATTCGCCGATATGCCAATCGCTCTGAAGCGTATCGACAACGCGGACCTTAACTGTGTGATGTCGAACAGCTTCGGTTTTGGCGGGACAAATGCCACTCTCATTTTCTGCCGGCATGATGCCTGAGTAACGAAAGCTTTCCTGGCCGCCGCTAGGAATTGCTAGCGGCGGTGGTTGAGAGCGATGAGAGTATATAAGCGTGGTGCCGGCTGGTTTGACGTTCGCGGGCGTACCTTTGGTGACAAAACGAGGCTTCCAATGACCGACTTCGATATCGCAAAGCCAGGTCCTCTGATGGCGGGCAAGCGCGGTCTTGTAATGGGGGTCGCCAACGACCGATCGATCGCATGGGGCATTGCGCGTGCGCTTGCGGGCCAGGGCGCCGAACTCGCCTTCACGTATCAGGGGGGGGCCTTCGGCCGCCGGGCGCTTCCTCTGGCGCAATCGCTCGGTTCGAAAATCATCGAAGAGTGCAATGTGCTTGATCTGGCGAGCGTCGACAACGTCTTCGCGCGCATCAAGGAAGACTGGGGCGGTCTCGATTTCGTGGTTCACGCTCTTGCCTATTCCGATCCAAAAGAGCTTGCAGGACGCTATGCCGATACGAGCCGCGAGAACTTCATCAACTCGATGGTGATCTCGTGCTTCTCGTTCACTGAAATTGCGAAGCGGGCTTCGGCACTGATGCCGAACGGCGGTTCGCTCATCACCCTTTCTTACGGCGGCGCGACGCGCTGGGTGCCCTCTTACAACGTCATGGGCGTTGCGAAGGCCGCGCTCGAAGCTTCCGTTCGCTATCTCGCCGCCGACCTCGGACCGCAGGGCGTCCGCGTCAACGCGCTTTCGGCCGGTCCGATGCGCACACTTTCTGGCGCCGGCGTTTCGGACGCGCGCGTGATCTTCAATTTCCAGCGTGATAACTCGCCGCTGCAGCGCACGCCGACACTCGACGAGGTGGCGGGCTCGGCGCTCTATCTGCTGTCGCCGATGTCGGGTGCCGTTACGGGCGAAGTCCATTTCGTCGATTGCGGCTATAACACCGTGTCGATGCCGTCGCTCGAAGGCCTCAAAGAGCACGACACCGAGGGCAAGACGGCGAGCCGTTCGCCATCGGCCGCTGCGGAGTGACATTTGGAGCCCGTTGACGTTCACAATTGGGCGTCGCAAACACTCCGCTCATGATCGGGGTATTTGATTCAGGTCTTGGCGGGCTGACCGTCCTGCGTGAGCTCGTCGCGCGATTTAAGGCCGTCGATTTCGTTTATCTCGCCGATCACGCGCACGTCCCCTACGGCGACAGGCCTTCGGAAGACATCGTCGATTTCACCCGGGATTGCGTCGAGCAACTGTTCGCGCGCGGGGCGAGGCTCGCTCTTCTCGGCTGCAATACGGCGACGGCCGTGGCGCTCAGGCGCCTGCAGCAGCAGTGGTTGCCGGAGAGCCAGTGGGCGGGCGTGCATAACGTTCTCGGCATCGTCGCGCCGACCGTCGAGGCGGCAACGCAGACGCCGTGGGCGGTGACGTCGCCGCAATATCCGCAGAAGTACAACACCGACACCATCGGCGTGTTCGG
This sequence comes from Pseudomonadota bacterium, assembly GCA_018242295.1. Classification (GTDB taxonomy): domain Bacteria; phylum Pseudomonadota; class Alphaproteobacteria; order Rhizobiales; family Hyphomicrobiaceae; genus Hyphomicrobium_B. The sequence continues at coordinate 253,290 of JAFECE010000007.1, read as the reverse complement.
GACGACGCGTACGATCTCATCCGGCGTCTATGCGGAGGAGATCCGCAAGCGCTGTCCGAAGGTGACCGTCGTTCAGCAGATTTGCTCGGAGCTTGCGGGCGCGATCGAAAACAAGCGGCCCGAGGCTGAGCTCGATGCTCTCGTCCGACAGGGTGTCGAGGGCCTGCTTTTGCAAACCGGTAACCTGCCACCGCATCGCGCGATCCTCGGCTGCACGCATTTTCCGCTCGTCGAACCGCTGTTCAGGAAATATCTCCCGCCGTTCACGCGAATTCTTTCGCAGCCCGAGGTGGTTGCCGACAGCTTCGAAGACTATCTCGCGCGGCGCGCCAATTATGCCGTGGGCGGAGAGGGCGGCACGCTCACCTTGCTGACGACCGGCAATCCGGACGAGGTGAGCGAAAAAGCTCGCGTTTTCTGGCCTGAAGTCCCGCACTTCGCCAAAGCCTGACGCCTAGCTGCAACGCATGCGCACTTAAGGTTCACCGCCGGGGTTGATCCGATGGCGGGCCTTATCCTCAACTGCTAGCGTTCACGCCTCAAAAGAAGTTGGCTGGAGGCTTTTGCCTCCATGGGAGAGGAGTAGGCAAATGACTCGAAAGCTTTCGCTTGTCGCCGCGACGATTGCGGCCGGTGTGCTGTGCGCGGCATCGCAAGGCATGGCGACGACGGCGGGATCGCTCGGCGCGTTGAAGGGCCTTGAACAGTCTCACAGCCCGATGGCGGAGAAGACAGCTTTTCGTCATGGATGCTGGTGGGGACCAGGCGGCTACCACAAATGGGTGCCCGGCGTTGGCCGCGTCCAATGCACCGCGAAGAAATGCTGGCGCAACAGGTGGGGCGTAAGGCGCTGCCGGTGGTTCTAAGCTCGGTATCTCGTCGCTACCGTTTATTTGAGTGGCTGCGCCGGGGTGACGGTGTGGAATGCCGTCATTTAATAAGAGGGGCACCATTCATTGCTTGAAAAAAAGCCGCCGGATCGTCGATCCGGCGGCTTTCTCAATTTCAAGGCTGCGAATGCCTTAGTTGCGTTCGCGGCGCGGGCCGCGATTGCGATCGCCACCGCGTCCGCCTTCACGGCGTGGCGGGCGGCTTTCGAAGACTTCTTCCGGCTCGCCTTCAGCGCGCGGAATTTCCTGGCCCGTCGCCTGATCAACGATCTTCATCGACAGGCGTGTCTTGCCGCGATCATCGAAGCCCAGAAGCTTGACGTAGACTTCCTGGCCTTCCTTCACGACTTCGCCGACTGTCTCGGGGCGTCCTTGAGCCAACTGCGAAATGTGGACGAGGCCGTCCTTCGAGCCGAAGAAGTTCACGAACGCGCCGAACTCCATGATCTTCACGACCTTGCCCTTGTAGATCTGGCCGACCTCGGGCTCCGACGTGATACCGCGGATGCGGCCGAGCGCCTTTTCGATCGACTCGCGATTTGCCGACGCGATCTTCACCGTGCCGTCGTCCTCGATGTCGATCTTGGCGCCGGATTCGGCAACGATCTCGCGGATGACCGAACCGCCTGAGCCGATGACTTCGCGGATCTTGTCGACCGGGATCTTGATCGTTTCGATGCGCGGTGCGTACTCGCCGAGCTCCGTGCGGGCACCCGTCAACGCCTTCGACATTTCGCCGAGGATGTGGAGACGGCCCTCATGCGCCTGTCCGAGGGCGATCCGCATGATCTCTTCGGTGATGCCGGTGATCTTGATGTCCATCTGCAGCGACGTAACACCCTTGTCGGTGCCCGCCACCTTGAAGTCCATGTCGCCAAGGTGATCCTCATCGCCGAGGATGTCGGAAAGCACGACGAACTCGTCGCCTTCCTTGATCAGGCCCATCGCGATACCGGCGACCGGCGACTTCAGCGGTACGCCGGCGTCCATGAGGGCGAGAGACGAACCGCAGACCGTCGCCATCGACGAGGAGCCGTTCGACTCTGTAATCTCAGAGACGACGCGGAGCGTGTAGGGGAACTCTTCCTGCGAAGGCAGCATCGGGTGGATGGCCCGCCAGGCGAGCTTGCCGTGACCGATTTCGCGGCGGCCAGGCGAGCCCATACGGCCGACTTCACCGACCGAGTAGGGCGGGAAGTTGTAATGGAGTAGGAAGCGCTCCTTCTTTGTGCCTTCGAGGCTGTCGACGAACTGCTCGTCTTCGCCGGTGCCAAGCGTCGCAACGACGAGCGCCTGCGTTTCGCCGCGCGTGAAGAGCGCGGAGCCGTGCGTGCGCGGCAGGACGTGGACTTCCGAGAGGATCGGGCGGACCGTTGTCAGGTCGCGTCCGTCGATGCGCCGCTTCGTCTTCAAGACGTCACCACGCATGATATCCATCTCGAGCGATTTGAATGCGTCGCTGAGAAGAACCTTCTCGTCGGGGCTGTCGGCCGGAATCGCAATGCCTTCGCCGATGGCTTTCTTGGCTTCGGCGACGAGGTCCTGGCGCTTGCCTTTTTCCTTCGTCGAGAAGGCTTCCTTGAGGGTTTTCTCGGCGATTTTCTTGACGTCAGCAGCGTACTTCGCCTTGTCGGGGATCTTGATGTCCCACGGTTCCTTGGCGGCCTTCTCGGCGAGCTTGATGATTGCCTGGATGACGGGCTGCATGTGCTGGTGGCCGAACATAACGGCTTCGAGCATCTGCGACTCGGGCAGCTCCTTGGCTTCCGATTCGACCATCATAACGGCGTCGTTCGTGCCGGCGACGACGAGATCGAGAGCGCTGTCCTTCATTTCATCGATCATCGGGTTCAGCACGAACTCGTTGTTGATGAGACCGACGCGCGCGGCGCCGATGGGGCCGAGGAACGGCAGACCAGAGAGCGTCAACGCCGCGGAGGCCGCGACCATGCCGAGGATGTCGGGATCGTTCTCGAGGTCGTGCGAGAGGACGGTCACGACGACCTGCGTCTCGTTCTTGAAGCCTTCGACGAACAAGGGGCGGATCGGGCGGTCGATCAGACGAGACGTCAGCGTCTCTTTCTCGCTCGGGCGGCCTTCGCGCTTGAAATAGCCACCAGGAATTTTGCCGGCGGCGTAGGTGCGCTCCTGATAATTCACGGTCAGCGGGAAGAAATCGATGCCGGGCTTGGCAGAGCGGGCGCCGACAACGGTCGCGAGCACTGTGGTGTCGCCGTACTGCGCCATGACGGCAGCATCCGCCTGGCGGGCATAGTGGCCGGTCTCGAGTTTCAGCTTTCGGCCACCCCAGTCAATTTCGACGCGATGGATGTCAAACATGTTCAATCTTTCGTTTTCGCTTTTCTGTTCGGTCGGTCAGCCCGCCGGCCTCATGCCGGGACGAGCGCTTTTCAACGCCGGCGCTAGGCAAGCGCCGACGGCTTTTCTTGTTTATCGATTCGAGTGACAGGCCATTGGGCCGTCCTGACTGAGGCGCTGAAATGAGCGCGATTAACGGCGGATGCCGTTCTTCTCGATAATCTTCTGATAGCGAGCGTTGTCCTTGGCCTTCACATAGTCGAGCAACTGCCGGCGCTGGCTGACCATCTTGAGAAGGCCGCGGCGCGAGTGGTTGTCCTTCTTGTGCGTCTTGAAGTGCTCGGTCAGCTCGTTAATGCGGTGCGTAAGCACGGCGATCTGAACTTCCGGCGAGCCGGTATCGTTGGCCTTGGTCGCGCTGTCCTTGATGACGGCCGTCTTCGCCACACGCCTGTGCGGTGCTACCTGCGACATCGAATGCTCCTTTCGAATTTGGAGTTTGAATGAAGCGGCCACGGCCGGGATGTCGTCCAGCGGGGTCGCAAACGAAAGCCGCGCGGAAAAGGGCCCGCGCGGATGGGCTACTTATACACGAATGCCCGGCAAAGGCGAGTTCAGATTCGATGAGAAATACGTCATAATTTTCATAGCGTTAAGTTGAATTGCCGCTTCCTAGCCGAGATTGAAGACGCGCGTCGGGTGAAGCGCGCCCTTCGCGAGCTCGCCAAGCGCGACAAGCCGGCCCTTGGACGTCGCATAGGCGGGCCCCGACAAAACCGGGGCATCGCGGCCGCGGATCAACACGGTCTGACCCCGTGCAAGGGTCGCGGCGTCGCTTTGCGAAACGAGCAGCTCCGGCAGATCGGCGAGCGCCGACTCAACGGGAAGAAGATACTTCGCCACCTGATCGGGATCGCCAGACTCGGCTGCCACAAGCAGTGCCTCCAGCGGAACCGCGCGGCTTTCGTCGAAGGGGCCGACCTGCGTGCGCCGAAGCGCGATCACGTGGCCGTAGCAACCCAGGATGCGGCCCATGTCGCGGGCGAGCGCGCGCACATACGTGCCCTTGCCGCAGCGGGCTTCGAAGACGCTCGTCGCTTCGTCGGGCATATCGACGAGCGTGAGGCTATCGATGAAGACGGGGCGCGGCTCGATGACGACCGTCTCGCCGTTGCGCGCGAGATCGTAGGCGCGTTCGCCGGCAATCTTGATCGCCGAATATGCGGGCGGCGTCTGCATGATCTCGCCGTGGAAGCGAGGCAGCAGTGCTTCGATGTCGGCGCGCGCCGGACGGTTGTCGCTGGTTTTCGTGATGCCGCCTTCGGTGTCGTCCGTCTCGGTCTCGGCGCCCCAACGAACCGTGAAGCGGTAGGCTTTTTCGCCGTCTACCGCGAAGGAAACCGTTTTCGTTCCCTCGCCAAGTGCAATCGGAAGAATGCCGGTCGCGAGCGGATCGAGAGTTCCCGAGTGCCCCGCCTTCTGCGCGTTGAACGCGCGGCGCACCGCCGCGACAGCTTGCGTCGATGTCATGTTGATCGGCTTGTCGAGGACGAGCCAGCCGTGAACGGCGTTGCCTTTTTTGCGTCGTGCCATGCTATTTCTTTTGGGTATCCTGACGAACTCTGTCGCTATCGAGAAGACGATCGATCCGCGTCGCTTCTTCGAATGTCTCGTCTTCGCGGAAGCGAAGATCCGGCGCGTAACGGAGATTGAGCGTATGCGCCACCTCGGCGCGAATATATTTTTTATTCCGCGTCAACGCTTCGATGACCGGTTTGACGTCGCTGCCGCCGAGCGGCATGACGTAAACGGTCGCGAGTTTCAGATCCGGCGTGAGACGAACTTCCGGAATCGTGACGACGTGCGACGCCAGCACGTCATCGTGGATCTCGCCACGCGCCAGCAGCTCCGACAGTTTATGCCGGACAAGCTCGCCGATGCGCAGCATGCGCTGCGACGGCGCTTTTGAGGATGCGGATTTCCCTTTGGATCGCATTGTTAGCTTCCTCGCTCAGGCATTGCCGTCGGCTCCATGCGATAGCGCTTCTGATAAATCGGCGAACGCGCGCATGTCAGCAACCGAATGAAAGGCGCGTAGCGGCACGATGACCGCGTTTCGCGGCGTCAGGCACAGAAACACATGCGCCGGCGCTTCAATGACGCGGGCAATGCTATTCCATTGGAGCGTTCGCGGCGGCCGGCCGTCGCTGATCTTCAAATTGTATTGGAATACTTCGATTTCCGTATCCTCGCTTGGATATTCGGCTTGTGAAATGCGCCAGTACGAGAGCAGCGTCAGGGCGAGACTGAAAGCCACAAAGCCAATGGCTCCGGCGACGACCGCAAAAATGATATTGCTATAGCCCGCGAGCGTCTCCGGTACGAAGCCGCCCAATTGCTCTTCGAAAGCCACAAGCGTCATGCCGCAAGCGAAGATCGTCGCAAAGAATGCAAGCGTGCCGGACCGCGTGAGTTCGCGCGGCAGACGCTCGAATGCTGCGATATCATCGCGCGTCAGACGGAAGGTTAGCCGCAGAGGCAGCTTGAACGTTAGATCTGTCATGTTCTGACCGCCGCAGGATGGGACCGCGCGCGGCCTCTTTCATTCGAATTGAACAAACGCTTCGCCTTAAAAAGCGAAGCGCGCATGGTGGCAAACGAAGCATCGCCGCGCGGGAAGCTCCCGCGCGGGTGGCTTACATGGGCGGTTAGAGCGATCTCGCGATCGTCTCGACCTGGAAGCACTCGATCTGGTCGCCTTCGCGAATGTCCTGGTAGTTCGCGAAGGACATACCGCATTCCTGGCCGGCGACGACTTCTTTGACGTCGTCCTTGAAGCGCTTGAGGATCGAAAGCGTGCCTTCGTGGATGACGACGTTGTCGCGCAGCAAGCGAACCTTGGCGCCGCGTTCGACCTTGCCTTCGGTGACGAGGCAGCCCGCGACCTTGCCGGACTTCGAGATGTTGAAGACCTGCTTGATCGTGGCGTAGCCGAGGAAGATTTCGCGCTTGGTCGGAGCCAGAAGGCCCGACATCGCCGCTTTCACCTCATCCACGAGATCGTAGATGATATTGTAATAGCGGATCTCGATGCCCTGCGCGTCAGCGGCCTGCTTCGCCTGCGCGTTGGCGCGGACATTGAAGCCAATGACGACGGCCTTCGCTGCGGCCGCAAGCGCGATATCGGATTCGGTGATGCCACCGACGCCGGAATGCACGAGGCGAGCTTCGACTTCGTCGTTGCCGACTTTCTTCAGTGCGCCGACGATGGCCTCTAGCGAGCCCTGCACGTCGCCCTTGACGACAAGCGGGAATTCCTTCCGGCCAGCGTCCTTGAGCTGCTGCATCATCTGCTCGAGCGAGCTCTTCGTACCGGCCGAGCCCAAGGTCTCGCGGCGCTTCCTGACGCGATAATCGGTCAGCTCACGGGCGCGCGCCTCGTTCTCAACGACAGCGAATTGATCACCGGCTTCGGGTGCGGAGTCGAAACCCAGCACTTCGACGGGAACCGAAGGACCGGCCGATTGAATGTTTGCGCCGTGGTCATTCAGGAGGGCGCGCACGCGTCCCCATGCCATGCCAGCGACGATGATATCGCCGACGTGGAGCGTGCCGCGCTGAACGAGCACAGTGCCGACAGGGCCGCGGCCGCGCTCGAGCTTGGCTTCGATGACGACGCCTTCAGCCGTGCGCGCCGGGTTGGCACGAAGATCGAGAATTTCAGCCTGCAGATGGATCGCTTCCAACAACTTGTCGAGGTTGGTGCGCTTCAAAGCCGAGACCGGAATCTCGAGCGTTTCGCCGCCCATACTTTCGACGACGATCTCGTGCGAAAGCAGTTCCGTGCGGACGCGGTTCGGATCCGCCTGGGGCTTATCGATCTTGTTGATCGCGACGATGATCGGCACCTTCGCGGCTTTGGCGTGATTGATCGCTTCGACGGTTTGCGGCATGACGCCGTCATCGGCGGCGACGACGAGCACGACGATATCCGTCACCTTCGCGCCGCGAGCACGCATGGCGGTAAAGGCTTCGTGGCCTGGCGTGTCGATGAACGTGATCTTGTCGCCGTTCGGCGCCGTCACCTGATAGGCGCCAATGTGCTGGGTGATGCCACCGGCCTCACCCGACACGACGTTCGTCGAGCGGATCGCGTCGAGCAACGACGTCTTGCCGTGGTCGACGTGCCCCATGATCGTGACGACGGGCGCGCGATGCTCGAGCGCCGTATCATCGACGTCCTTGTCGCCGACGAAACCGATTTCAACGTCGGCTTCGGAAACACGCTTCGGCGTATGACCGAACTCCTGCACGATGAGCTCTGCCGTATCCGCGTCCAAGACGTCGGTGATCTTATGCATTGCGCCTTGCTGCATCAGATACTTGATCAGATCGACGGCGCGCTCCGCCATACGGTTCGACAGTTCCTGGATCGTGATGGCCTCAGGAATGATGACCTCACGCGCGATCTTCTCGCGGGGCTGCTGAATGCCCATGGCCTTCAGCTTTTCCTTCTCGCGCTTGCGCTTCAGAGAGGCGAGCGAACGAACCTGGGCTTCGCGGTCGAAGTTCGTGATCGTCAGCTTTTGGCGCTGGCGGCCGTCGTCCTGAACCTTGACGGCGGGGCGCGGAACCTTGACGCCGCCGGGGCCGCGCTTGACGCGATCGTCCTCCTCAGTTTGCTCGCGGGCCACCACCGGGGGCCTCGTGGGACGCGTCGGCTTTTCGATCGTCGTTGAATCTGCCGCGGGGGCGCCGCGGCGTGCGGGCCCGGGCAGCTCGATTTCGCGCGGACGGCCGGCTTCGCCACGGGGCATGAATTGGGTGTTCGTCGGACGGTTGGGGGTCCGTTGGAATGGCGGACGGCCGCCTTCGCCACGGTGCGACGGTGCGGGGCCGGAATCGCGACGATGATGCTCACGCTGCGGAGCGTTATGGTCGCGGTTATCGCGGTGCTCACGTGCGACAGGTGCGGACGGTGCCGGCGAAGCCTGTGGCGCCGGTGCCGGTGCTGGCGCAGCGGGCGGCGCGGCGGCGACCGGCTCGCTCTGGGGCTGTGCTGGCTGCGGTTGGGCTTCGGCACGCGGCTGGGGTTCAGGCGGGCGGGCAACCGGCTCGAACCGGACAGGCTCGATTTCCGCGGGGCGCTGAGCATCGTCGGCGCGTGCAGCGGCAAGCGCGCGCTCGCGTGCGGCACGTTCCTCGTTCGAGAGGACGCGGCCGGGCGATCGCTCGCTCGGAGCTGGCTGAGGATGGCTCGGCTGCGGTGCGACGCGCGCCGGAGCGGGCTTCTCGATCGTGACCGTTGCGGCGGCCGGCGCGTTGCCTGGCTCGCCTTCGCTGCCGAGCTTTCTCGTCTTCTTCTTCTCGACCACGACGGATTTGGAGCGACCGTGGCTGAAGTTCTGCCGCACATGGCCAGACTCGACCGTTCGCTGCAGCGACAGCGGCTTGCGCGCTCCGACCCGGATGGTCTTATCGGTCTGGTCGTTCGAATCCGTCATGCGTTATCCGTTCAGCCTTCAGCTAGATAGTTCAGAAAATTCGTCGTCGGCCACCTGCGTGGCCTCAATCACAGAAGACCGGTAGCGCAGAAGCCGCTCCGCTTCCTCCAGAAACCGATCCGACAGTCCTCCGGGTGTGAGGGCAGCATGTACCACACTTCCGCGCCCAATGGCCAAGCTCATTTGCGCAATGGTCAGAACATCGACGATTGCCGCAGGTGCACCCCGGCTGGCCTGAATGGCCTTGTATTTCCGATCAATTTTCGAGCGTCCGTCCAGGGCTGCATCCGAGCCATGGAGTACTGCTCTTACCGGCCCCTTCTCAAGAGCCGCGAAAATTTTCTCAAATCCAGCAATTACGAGGCCCGCCTTATTGGCGAGCGATAATGTTCCGGCTACGCGCTTAACGATAAGGTCATCCACGCGTTCTGCAAGGTCTGCGGGGGCTTCGGCCTTAACTTTAAGGCTTTTTGCAAAGGCGTGTGTCGCCACCGCCTTTTCGACAAGGCGCCGGTCGCAACCGACCCAGACGCCGCGGCCCGGCAAGCGCCGGTCGAGATCAGGGACGATAATGCCGTCCGGCGACAAAGCGAAGCGGATCAGATTTTCCGGATCAAGCGTCTGTCGCGTGACGGCGCACAGCCGCTCGGAACCCGGAACGGAGCCAGGCCCCGTCCGATCCCGCGTAGGCCGATTTTGCCGTTTCACCATCACGCGCGTTTGTTGCCTTCCGGGTCATTCCCGTCAGCCTTCGGCGCCGGCGCTGCCGGTCTCGGCAGCTTCGGTTTCGTCGGTTGCGGGCTTTTCGATATCTTCAGCTTTGATCCAGCCGGCGTGGACGCGCGCGGCCATGATCATGTTTTCGACGTCCGTCCGCGAAAGTTCGAAGCCGTCGAGGAAACCCTTGTGACGCTGGGCGTCGCTGTCTTTTTCCTTGTCTTTCTTGCGTTCGGTCCAACCGATCAGCTCATCGGTCGCGCAGTCTGCGAAATCTTCGACGGTTTTGACGCCGTTTTCGCCGAGTGCGACCATCATTGCGGTCGTAATGCCGGGGATCTCGGCCAGCTCGTCGGCAACGCCAAGCTCGCGCCGCTTGGCATCACGTTCGGCTTCCTGCTGCTCGAGATACTCGCGTGCGCGGCTCTGGATCTGCTCGGCCGTGTTCTCGTCGAAGCCTTCTATATGCGCGATTTCCGCAATGTCGACGTAGGCAACTTCCTCGATCGTCGCGAAGCCCTCGGTGACGAGAAGCTGGGCGATGACCTCGTCGACATCGAGCGAATCCATGAGGAGCTGCGTGCGCTCGGAGAATTCCTTCTGGCGGCGTTCGCTTTCTTCCTGCTCCGTCAGAATGTCGATGTCCCAGCCGGTCAACTGCGAGGCAAGGCGCACGTTCTGGCCGCGGCGGCCAATGGCGAGCGACAGCTGCGCTTCGGGAACGACGACCTCGATGCGGTTTGAATCTTCGTCGAGCACGACCTTGGTGACTTCAGCGGGCGCTAAGGCGTTGACGATGAAGCTCGCAGCGTCCGGGTTCCACTGGATGATGTCGACCTTTTCGCCCTGCAGCTCGTTGACGACCGCCTGCACGCGCGCGCCGCGCATGCCGACGCAGGCGCCGACTGGATCGATGGAAGAATCCTTCGAAATCACCGCTATTTTTGCGCGGCTGCCCGGATCACGGGCCACCGACTTGATCTCGACGACGCCATCGTAGATTTCGGGAACTTCGGCGCGGAACAGCATCGACATGAACTCGGGCCGGGCGCGCGTCAGAAAGATTTGCGGGCCGCGCTGCTCGCGGCGGACCTCGTAGATGTAGGCGCGGATGCGGTCGCCGAGGCGGACGTTTTCGCGCGGGATCATCTCATCACGGCGGATGATGCCTTCGGCGCGGCCGAGATCGACGATGACGTTGCCGTATTCAACACGCTTCACGGTGCCGTTGATGACGTCGCCGGTGCGGTCCTTGAATTCCGAGAACTGGCGGTCACGTTCGGCCTCGCGAACCTTCTGGACGATGACCTGCTTGGCGTTCTGCGCGGCGACACGGCCGAATTCCAAGGGGGGAAGCGTTTCGGCGATCATATCGCCGGCCTTGGCGTCGGGATTGCGCTTCTTGGCGTCTTCGACGGTAATCTGTGTCGCGTCGTTCTCGACTTCATCGACGACGGCGAGGACGCGCGTCAGCTTCGCTTCGCCGGTCTTCGGATCGATCTCGCAGCGGATGTCGTTTTCGGCTCCATAGCGCGACTTCGCGGCCTTCTGGATGGCGTCTTCCATCGCCTCGATGACAATCTTCTTGTCGATCGTCTTTTCGCGCGCGACGGCGTCTGCAATTTGCAGAAGCTCGAGCCGGTTGGCACTGATGCCTGCCATGGCCATAGGGTCAATCCTCCAGATCGTCTTCGTCGAGTTCGGCACCGTCACCGGGCCGCGTGGAATGGCGCTCTTTGGCGCGTTGTAGTGCTTCGCGAATGAGTTCGTCAGTCAGCACGAGCTTGGCGTCGGCGATCAGATGAACCGGCAGGCCGAGGTGCTGCACGCCATGCTCGCCGGTATCGGCCTTGATGCGCACTTCGCCGTCCTCGAAACCTTCGAGCACGCCTTTGAACCGCTTGCGGCCGTCGATCGGCTCGTTCAATTCTATCTTCGCTTCGTGTCCTGACCAATCCTCGAAATCGCTCGGGCGAACGAGCGGACGGTCGATGCCGGGAGACGAAACTTCAAGGCGATAGGCGCCCGAGACCGGATCGGCGACATCGAGCACGGGCGAGACGGCTTTCGAAATCGTTTCGCAATCATCGACCGTGATCGAACCGTCAGGACGTTCCGCCATCAGCTGGACGATGCGATCGCGACCGTCGCCCTGGATCTTCACGCGCACCAGCCGGAAACCCAGATCTTCGAGCGTTGGCTCGACGACAGCTGCAACGTCGGCTGCAAGACCAGTCTCGCGCAAAAAGCGGCCGGTGCCGGAACCCTGTTCCGACGGCGAAGCCGTGTCGTTGGCGATGGTGTCCTGCAAGGGCGTTCCTGTGCTTAAAGTTCGTTCGGAGCGGGCCTTGCGGTCCACTCTCTATCGGATCGTCGTTTTATTGGAATAGACGCTAAATAGGCGAGATTTGCCTTCCGCGCAAGGCTCGGTCGCGGCTATTGCCGCAGAAACCGGAAATAATAGCGCCGGCGGCCCTCGCGGACGGCCTTCGCCTCGTAGCGTGTTTCCGGCCAGTCGCTCGGGCGCTCGCGCCAGTCGGCCGGGCTTGATGCCTGCCAGGAAAAGGCCGGTTCTCCGCTAAATGCTTCAAGCATCGTGCGAGCATAATCGCCGATATCCGTGCCGATGCGGAGTTCTGCGCCCGGCCGCATGACGCGCGCCAGGAGCTTCAGCAAGGAAGAATTAACCAGGCGGCGCTTTCGGTGCTTTCGCTTCGGCCAGGGGTCGGGAAAGAGGATGAAGGCGCGATCGATGGAGTTCGGCGCCATCGCTTTCAGAATTCCGCGTACGTCATCCATATGAACGCGGATGTTCTGCAGTTTCTCTTCGGTCGCGGCGGTTAGCACCTTGATGACGCCGTCCTCGAACGGTTCGCAGCCGATCACTACAACATCAGGGTTCCGGCGCGCCTGCCACAGGAGGTGCTCACCGCCTCCAAAACCGATTTCGAGCCAGGTCTCTTTGAATCCGCCCGGGGGATTTGCCGGATCGAAGGCGAGGCGCGGCAGCTCTTCGCGCAACAGCGCTGTCTGACGCGTGCTCGGCTTTCGCCCGCGTCTCCGCCCAAATGATCTGAGTTCGTGGTCGTCGCCCGACATTCGCGCGCTAAATCACTCATTCGCAAAAAAGGGAAAGGCGGCCGTTTGAGCAGCCGCCTTTGTATCTCACAGGTTCGGCCCGTAATCGCTAGGCAACGGCCTTGGCGATCTTGGCGGCAAGGTCGGTTTTCTCCCAGGAGAAGCCGCCGTCCTTTTCGGCCGGACGACCGAAATGTCCATAAGCGGAGGTCCGGGAATAGATCGGCTTGTTGAGATCGAGGTGGCTGCGGATGCCGCGCGGCGTCAGATCCATGACTTCGCCCAGGGCCTTTTCGATCGCGGCCTCATCGACTTTGCTGGTGCCGTGGGTATCGACATAGATCGACAACGGCTTGGCGACGCCGATCGCATACGAAAGCTGGATCGTGCAGCGGTCCGCGAGGCTCGCCGCGACGACGTTCTTTGCGAGGTAGCGGGCGGCGTAGGCTGCGGAGCGGTCGACCTTCGTCGGGTCCTTGCCCGAGAACGCGCCGCCGCCGTGGGGCGCCGCGCCGCCGTAGGTGTCGACGATGATCTTGCGGCCGGTCAGTCCGGTGTCGCCATCGGGACCGCCGATGAAGAACTTTCCGGTTGGGTTGATGTGCCAGGCGGTGTCTTTGCCGATCCAGCCCTCAGGCAGAGCGGCGCGGACGAATGGCTCGACGATCTCGCGAACCTGGCGCGAACTCAGATCTTCGACGACGTGCTGATGCGAGACGACGATCTGCGTAACGCCAACGGGCTTGCCGTTCTCGTAACGGACGGTCACCTGACTCTTGGCATCAGGCCCGAGCTTGGCGGCCTCGCCCTGCTTGGCTTTGCGAGCGACGGCGAGGTCGCGCAGAATTTTGTGGGCGTAGTAGATCGGTGCCGGCATCAGTTCCGGCGTCTCGTTGCAGGCATATCCGAACATGATGCCCTGGTCGCCGGCGCCTTCTTCCTGGTTCGTCGGCTGCTTGGCGTCAACGCCTTGGGCAATGTCGGCAGACTGCGAGTGCAACAAGACTTCGATGTTGCAGTTCGCCCAGTGGAAGCCTTCCTGCTCGTAGCCGATGTCCTTGATGGCAGCGCGTGTCAGATCCTGGATGGCGGCGACGGTAACGCCCTTGGGCCCGCGCGATTCACCGGCGATGATGACGCGATTTGTCGTCGCCATCGTTTCACATGCGGCGCGAATACCCCAGGGGTCGAGGCCTTCCTTGGCGCCTTCGCGATAGAACGCGTCGACGACTTCGTCAGAGATGCGATCGCAGACTTTGTCCGGGTGACCTTCAGAGACGGACTCACTCGTGAAAAGGAAGGACTTGCGCGCCACTGTGGCCCCCGTGTTGAGAAATTGGATCTCCGGGATCGTCGCCAACGGACTGTTGATGTCGGCGATCCCGGCCCGATGAAAAGCGCCGGTTTGTCGCAATGTTGTTGGATTCGGTCAAGCCGGGGCGTGCCGATCTTCGCGAATCGGGCCGCGACCTAGCGACCCTTCTGCCAAACCAGAGGCAATTGCGAATATTGCGAAGCGCCCGGCTTCAGCCGTCTTCGCCCGCGAGTGCGCGAACAAGGTCGACGATTGAGCGGCGTACCTTCGGCTCGGTTATGCGAGCGAAGGCCTTATTCAACTCCAGTCCTTCACGCGTGCCAAGGAAATCGACGACGTAGCTTTCGTCGGGCTGCGTCTCGGCAAAGCCCGGCATCGCAACGCTCGCCGCCTGCGCCCCGGAGGGTGCTTCGTCGTAGAAAAACTGCACCGGCACGCCGAGAACACGAGCGAGATCGAACAGCCGGCTCGCGCCGATGCGGTTAACGCCCTTCTCGTATTTTTGCACTTGCTGGAAAGTAAGACCGAGATGTTCGCCAAGCTTTTCCTGGCTCATTCCCAGAAGCATGCGCCGGAGCCGCACGCGCGAGCCGACATGGACATCCATGGGATTGGCGCGGCGAGAACCTTTCGGCGATTCTTCGCTTGTGTCGTCTTCGATCGATATTTCGTTCACCATCACGCGTACAGCCACCAGTTCCCATCGAGAAAGGGTATGCACTTCCTAGGTGCGCATGCGACGGGCGTCAATGTTTGACCGCCGCCGCGACAAGTTGACTTCAACACTTTGATTAACGATCATTTTTCCGAAGGCGGACGGCAAACCCCGCGTAAATTGCGACAATGATCGCCAAGATCCAGTCGCCGAGCCGCGCGTAGAGCGGCGGCGTGACCGCCTCGGGGAGGGCGCTGTCGATCACGCCGCGCACATTCAATCCCAGCACCTGTAGTGCGCGACCGTAGGGATCGACGACGGCAGAAATACCGTTATTTGCGGCCCTTAGCAGGGGCGCGCCTTCTTCAACGGCGCGAATTCGCGCTTGATGGAAATGCTGGTAGGGCCCGGTCGATTCACCAAACCAGCCATCGTTCGTAACGTTTATCAGGACCCCGGGCCGCGCGGTTCCCTGCACAATATTTCCGGGGAATAGGGCTTCGTAGCAGACCAGGCCGAGTGCAGAGGGAAGGCCCGGGATCGCCATCAGCGGTCGTGGCTTCTGGCCGACGCCGAACGAGCCCCGTCCATGCGTCAGCTTCTGGATGCCGATGGTGGCGAGCGTCGCTTCCCACGGTACGTATTCGCCAAAGGGGACGAGATTGATCTTGTCATAGGTCGCGATCGGCTCGGCCCGCTCGTTCAAGACGAGGATGCTGTTGAGCGCGCGCGCATCGGCCGGGGGGGCCGCGCCAGCCGCGGGGGACGGGTCGTGGCGCAAGGCGCCGGTAATCAGCGTCGTTCCCGGCGGCAGGATATTGGCGAGGATGTCGAGTGCCACTGGGGACTCGAGAGGAAAGAACGGCATTGCCGCTTCCGGCCAGATGAGGTGCGTAACGCCCGCGAGCGAATCCTTCTCGCCCGCCGGATTTGCAAGCGAGAGCGCGACGTGATCGTCGAAGATGCGGCGCTGGTATTCGGCCATCCATTTTTCGCGCTGGGGGACGCTCGGCTGAACGATCCTGAACTTTACGTCCGGGACGAAGGTTTCCGGCGTTTGCAAGCGCCATGCGCCGTAGACCAACAGGAGGGCGATTGGAACGGCGCCGAGGGCGATCGCATCAACGATCTTTCTGATCGAGAGCGGGTCGCGATTGCCGCCGAGGACCACGAGAGGCGCGGGAAACATGAAGAGCGCGATCGCGGTCAGGCCATAGGCACCGAACAGCGCCGCGCTCTGCATCAACGGCAGAGGATAGGTCAGAGCATAACCGACGAGGTTCCAGGGAAAACCTGTCAGGATATGGCCGCGCAGCCATTCGGCGAGACTGAGCGCGATGGCAAAGATGAAAAGGCGGCCAATGCCTTCGCTCCAGAAAATGCGCGCGACGGCGGCGGCTATTCCCCAAAACAGCGCCAATCCTGCGGGGAGCAGCGTCACGGCAAAGGGGAGAAGCCAGGCAAACTTGTCGGCTTCGACGAGGAAGGCTTCGCCGATCCAGAAAAGATTGAAGAAGAAATAGCCGAAGCCGAAGAGCCAGCCGGTGCTGAAGGCACGACGCCAATCGGCGCTGCCGTCGATCAGCCAGACGAAAACGGCGAGCGTCAGAAAGAAGATCGGAAAGACGAAGAATGGAGCGAATGCCAGCGCGGAGAGCCCGCCTGCAGCCATGGCGACGAGCGCTCGCTTCCAGCCGCGAAGGCCCATGACCCAAGCGCGCGCGCTTGAGATCAGCGGCGGATGTTCGGTTCTCGCGTCCATCACGCCTTCGGCGTATCAGGCAGGGATTTCGTGTTGGTGACGGGCGGGCGTGGGGGGTGAATTTTGAGTTTTTTCACGCGTCGCGGATCGGCATCGAGAACCTCGAACTCGACCCCCGACGGATGCCGGATGAGCTCGCCGCGCGCCGGCACGCGACCGAGCATCGAGAAGATCAAACCGCCAATGGTATCGACTTCGGTTTCTTCGTCTTCGGGCACGAGTTTCATGTCGAGATGCTTCTCAAGCTCTTCGATCGGGGTGCGCGCGACGGCGACGATGCCGAGCTTCGGATCGACGACGATATTGGTTTCCTCGTCATCGTCGTGCTCGTCCTCGATGTTGCCGACGACCTGTTCGATCAGATCCTCGATGGTGACGAGGCCGTCGGTGCCGCCATATTCGTCGACGACGAGCGCCATGTGAATGCGCGTCGACTGCATGCGGATCAACAGATCGACGGCGGGCATCGACGGCGGCACGTACAAAATCTGGCGGCGGATTTTTACCGTCGTGATGGGGCGGCTCAAATCGACGCTTCTAAGATCGAACTGGTTGAGCGCGGGCTTTTCGGCTTCGGGATCGGTCTTCCCGTTTTTGACGGGTTGTCCCGTTGCTTCCGCCATCAGCCAGCGAAGCACGTCTTTGATGAGGATCATCCCGCGCGGATCGTCGAGCGTTTCGCGGAAAAGCGGAATGCGCGAAACGCCGGCCTCGTTGAACGTTTCGAGAAGCTCGGAGATCGGCTCGTCTTCATCGAGTGCCGTGATATCGGCGCGCGGTATCATCAGCGACGCCACACGGCTCGAGCCGAAGCGGAGCAGCCGCTCGAGCATCTTTCGTTCGGCGTCGGTGAAGTTCTCCGAGGTGCCGGTCTTCAGCGCGCCTTCCAGCGCGTCGCGGACGTTCTGTGGCACCACAAGGCCGAGCTTGGCGCGCAGCGCCTGAAGCCAGCTGTTTGCGCCCAAAACCCGACTATCATCGTCTACGGTGTCAGACACGGTCTTTTGGTATGTGTTTTCGGTCATGGCCCATGGGTCGGAACCCGGTCAGTCCTTTGTACCGGTTTCCAGAGCGCCCGTGTAGGGATTAGCAACGCCCAATTTCGAAAGTACTTCAATTTCAATGGCTTCCATGCGTTCGGCATCGTCTGCCGTCTCGTGATCATAGCCTAAAAGATGCAGCACGCCATGTACTACCAAGTGTTGCAGGTGATGCTCGAACGGGACGCCTTGCTCGGCAGCTTCGCGTTCCAGCGTTTCCAACGCCATGATGATATCGCCAAGCTGTCCTCCTGGCGCGCCGCTGCCGGCCGGAAAAGACAGCACATTCGTGGGCTTAGACTTGCCGCGAAAGCGTTCGTTGAGAGCGGCGACGTTGGTGTCGGAGGATAGGGCGACGGTTACAATCGCCGTTTGACGACCGTCGCCAGCGGCCGAGAAGGCCGCACGGGCGGCAGTCTCGATGAGGCTGTCGAGGTTGCCGACGTGCGACCAGTCACCGTCGTCTTCGACGATCTCCACCTCGAAGACGCGCGCTCGGGCCTTTCCTGAAGCAGGCATGGCGCTATTGGGGTCGCTCGTAGGCGTCGACGATCTTGGCGACGAGATCACGGCGAACGATATCGCTGGCCTCGAACCTCACGATCGAAATGTCGTCGACGGTGTCAAGGATGTTGACGGCTTCGACGAGGCCCGACTTCGTGCCGGGCGGCAAATCGATTTGCGACGGATCGCCCGTCACCACCATTTTCGAGCCTTCACCGATACGCGTCAGAAACATCTTCATCTGCATGCTCGTCGTGTTCTGCGCTTCGTCGAGAATGACGAAGGCATTGGCGAGCGTGCGGCCGCGCATGAAGGCCAGCGGCGCGACTTCGATGACGCCGGTTTCGATATCGCGCTCCACCTTTTCGGGCGGCAGGACATCATAAAGTGCATCGTAAAGCGGCCGCAGATAGGGATCGACCTTGTCGCGCATGTCGCCCGGCAGAAAGCCCAAGCGCTCACCGGCTTCGACGGCCGGACGCGAAAGGATGATGCGCTCGACGAGGCCGCGTTCGAGGCAATGGGCCGCAAATGCGACGGCAATATAGGTTTTACCGGTTCCCGCTGGGCCTAATCCGAAGACGAGGTCCTTCTTTTCGATGGCACGCATGTAGGTGCTTTGCGTCGGCGTCCGGGCTTTGACGACGCGACGGCGCGTGGCGATCTGGGCCTGACCGTCGGACGATGTTCCTTCGGCGCGCGCATGACGAATGAGTCCGTCGATATCGCCGGGGCCGATGGTTTCGCCTTTTGCAATTCTGGAATAGAGGCGCTCCAAGACGCTGCGGGCGCTGGCGCAGGCACTGGCGGCTCCGGTCAGAATGACGACGTTGCCGTGGGCATGAGCATCGATGCCCAATCGATCTTCTATAAGAGCCAGGTGGCTGTCGTATTCCCCAAGCAGCTGCGTCAGCAGCCGGTTGTCTTCGAAGGGTACAACGACACGAGCATCTTCGAGCTCCGGCTTATTGGGCCGCCTCGACGTTGACGCGGAGGACCCGCGGAATGCTGCCAATCCTGACACTCCCTTGCTGGTTGCTCGTCTTCCCGTATCTGTCAAATCGAATCGATGGCCCACGTTAGCATGTGACACACACGTTCGGCAGGCGCCGGTGTAGTTAACGCACAGCCGTCCTCGACCAGTATAACGCGTTTATGCTGCGGAAATGACACCCGACAGGCCGACGCGCCGGGCCTCGGTGACCCTCACATCTGCCGTCCGGCCCGTGAGATCGCCATCTCCCGCGGCATAGATGAGCTGTAAATAGGGTGTCCTGCCGACGAATTCACCTGGGTGGCGGCCGCGACGTTCAAACAGCACGGGGATGGTGCTTCCGAGCATCTCGGTGTTGAAGGCCATCTGCTGCTCTTCCAGCAAAGCCTGCAGCCGCTGCAGTCGCTCGGCCTTCACGTTCTCTGGGACCTGGACTTCGAGCCCCGCGGCGGGCGTTCCGGGGCGGGGGCTGTATTTGAACGAAAACGCCTGGGCGTAGCCGATCGCCTTAACCAGCGCGATCGTTTCCTCGGCGTCCTCGTCGGTTTCGCCGGGGAAGCCGACGATGAAATCGCTCGAAAGGGCGATATCGGGGCGCGCCTCGCGGATGCGCGCGATCAGATCGATGTATTCCGCTGCCCCATGCTTGCGGTTCATGGCGGCCAGCATCCGGTCAGAGCCGGACTGGATGGGCAAATGCAGAAACGGCATCAGCTGCGGCACCTCGGCGTGCGCTGCGATCAGATCGTCGCTCATATCGCGCGGGTGGCTCGTCATGTAGCGGATGCGTTCGATGCCATCGATCTCCGCCAGCCGACGGATCAATTCTCCAAGGCCGATCGTGCGGCCAGCCGGGCCTTCGCCGTGATAGGCATTGACGTTCTGGCCGAGGAGAACGAGTTCCCTGGCGCCGGCAGCGGCGAGTTCCCGCGCTTCGGCTTCGAGTTTGGCGAGGGGCCGCGAAAACTCGGCGCCACGAGTATACGGCACGACGCAGAACGTGCAGAACTTATCGCAGCCTTCCTGAACGGTCAGAAACGCCGAGGGCGACGAGATGCGGCGCGGCGCTTTCATCGCTACGAATTTTTCGTCGCCCGGAAACTCGGTTTCGACGATGCGCTCGCTGTTGGTTTCGGCGCGCGCGATGAGCTCCGGGAGACGATGGTAGCTCTGCGGTCCAATGACGAGATCGACGGCGGGCTGGCGCGCGGTTATCTCCGGGCCTTCGGCCTGCGCGATGCAGCCTGTGACCGCGATCACCGTCTCTTTGCCGTTCTGTTTGCGTGCGTCCTTGATGACGCGAATTCGGCCGAGATCGGAATAAACTTTTTCGGCTGCCTTCTCGCGGATGTGGCAGGTATTCAGGATTACGAGGTCAGCATCGGCGACGTTGCCCGTCTCGCTGTAGCCGTCGCGCGCCAGGGCCTCCGCCATGCGCTCGCTGTCGTAGACGTTCATCTGACAGCCGAACGTCTTCAGAAAATAGGATTTGGTGTTTGCTCGCTGCACGTGATTGGCCGGGCCGAAACTGGTCTTTTTGCTCATGGGCTTCAGTGCCCTAGCGCATAGCATAGAATGCCGCGGTTATGTCCATTTCTCGCTGCGGACCTGCGGCAAAGCGAGCTTTCTCCGGCGGCTTTCCTCGGACGGTTCGACCGGGACCAGGCCGGGGTCGCCGGGGCGGCCGCGCAGGATGCCGATGACGGCTGAGCGGATTTCGCGTTCGGTTTTGAGTGCCAGATCCTTGCGATCCCGGAAATCGCGCAAGGGAACGGGCGGGCCCACCTTAATGGTAACGGTAATCGGGCCAGATCGAAGGACACCCCATGCGTGCGACGTCATTTCCATGTCGCCATACCAGCCGATGCGCGGCCGGTCGGCGCGGGTCAATGGAATGCCGCGGACGTGTGTGTAGACGACCGCGGCCGTCTGGACGACGACTTGCGGCTCCTGTGCGCCTTCGCCCGAAACCGCGCCGAAGAGGGAGGTTTTGAAGGGCAGTACGCGATTGCCGTCGCTCGACGTTCCTTCGGCGAACAGCACGATCGTGTCGCCCTGCTTCAGCCGCGTCATGATTTCGGCTGCGGCATCGCCGGTTGCCTGCCGCCGCGTCCGATCGACGAACACCGATCGCTGGAGCTTCGCCAAGGCGGAGACGAAAGGCCAGCCGCCGACTTCGAGCTTGGCAACGAAGGAAACCGGCGCCAGAGCCGAGAGTACGGGAATATCGAGCCACGACGTGTGATTGCAAACGAGCAGCACAGGTGTGTTGGCGACGACGGCGCCGTCGATCTCGAGCGAAATTCCGAGGATGCGGCAGACCTGGCGATGATACCAATTAGGAAAGCGCCGCGCGGCCTTGGGCGACGTTTTCAGCAGCAGGGCCTGCACCGGCATCAACGGCAGCGTGAAGCAGAGAAATGCTGCGAGCACGGCCGAGGCGCGAAGTGAGCCGGTTGCCATGGGGTTCGCTAGCCTCTCCGGCTTGAAGATTTTTTCTTTGCCAGAGGGACCCCATAGAGTTCCAAGCGATGGCCGACAAGCTCGAAACCGAGTTCGTGCGCGATGCGCTCCTGCAAGGCCTCGATGTCGGAGTTCGAGAACTCAATGACGCGCCCGCTCTCGATATCGACGAGGTGATCGTGATGCTCGCGCGGCGCCGCCTCGTAGCGCCCGCGGCCGTGGCCGAAATCGTGCCGCTCCAATATGCCCTTCCCAGCGAAAAGCTTGAGCGTGCGGTAGACCGTCGAGAGCGAAATTCGCGAATCGATCGCGTGGGCGCGCCGATGCACTTCCTCGACGTCGGGATGATCGGTGGCGGAGGACAACACCCGAGCGATGACGCGCCTTTGGCCCGTCATCCGCAGACCGCATTCCGCGCATCGCGATTCGATGGATGTCTCGGATTTCGCGGACTGCAGGGTCATGGCGGTGTTAGGCTTTTGGCTTAAGGGCGACTATTCTTCGTCGCCGGAGTATGGGCGCCTTATAGGCAGTGACAAGGCCGAACGTCCATATCAGGCTGGTTGTTCAGACTCTTCGAGTGTCAGAACAAGCGTCAAAGCATCAACGCGGGTGCTGCCCGGGCGCTCATAATAGCGCTTTCGCCGCCCGGCTTCGACAAATCCGAGCTTACGATAGAGCGCCAGGCCCGCTGTATTGTCCTCTGCAACCTCGAGGAAAATGCGCTTGGCGCCGCCGCGCCGCGCCGCACGGGACAGGCCTTCGAGAAGGCCGGTCGCAAGGCCCACGCGCTGCCAGTCGGGCGAGACGCCGATCGACAGGATCTCTGCTTCGTCGGCGGCGAGCTGGCCGATCACGAAGGCGATGACCGATTTCTTCTGTCCTCCCGCGACGGCGATCAGGGAGGTGGCGGCGGGATGTTCGAGAAGGGATTTGATCGCGGCCGCATCCCACGGCGGGTCGAAGAGTTTGGTGTGGAGAGCCGCAATTTCTTCGGCTCGATCGGGCGCCGCCCACAGCATGCTTGCATGCCGCAAATTCCGGAACGGCGTGACATTCGTCATGCCCTAGCTCCGAGAAATGGGCTCGGCGCGGGCGGCTTCGCATCGGGTGCTCGCAGGTAGAGCGGTTTCACCATCTCTGTCAGCGGAAGTTCGCAGGCGGGAAACAGCATATCGAGCGCGTCGGGCAGGAGATCGGGCAGGATTGCTGTCGCCTCGAGGTCCTGGAGATTGGCTTCGGCAGCGAGTTGCTCGGCGCCCGAACCCGCGATGACGATCGGGCCGGAACCCAGCAACTTGGCGGCGGCCGGGATTGCCGCGCATTGCGCTTCGACGACCGTTTGCATCGTGTGGCGATCGAAGACTTCGACATAGACCTCGCTCCTCCGCGCGTCGGTTGCGATGGCGATGCGTTTCGTCGGAGCGGTGGGAATGCGCGCGCTCATCGCCATCAATCGGAGGCTTGAAAGTGTGACGAACTGTGCGCCAGTTGCGAGGGCGAGCGCGCGGGCAGCGGAGACGCAAATGCGCGTGCCGGTAAACGTCCCGGGTCCGTACGTGACAGCGATGCGGTCGAGCGCTTTGAAATCGAGGCCCGCTTCCGCCATGACCGTTTCGATCATCGGCAGCAGACGCTCAGCGTGCCCCGTTTGCATAGGCTCGAAGCTGAAGGAAATGCCAGGTGTCAGGGAACGAAGCCCCCGACCCGACGCAGCCGAGCAGGCATCAAAACACGTGTCGAGCGATAGAATATTCATTCCAGGCGGAGCTTTTAAATGATCGAGGCGATTTCGTCGAAGTCAAATCGTGGTGAGCGGGGATAGACCCCCGCCGGATCCCCGTAGCCCAGATTACAGAGGAAATTCGACTTAATTTCACTTCCGGTAAAGAACTCGGCGTCTACGCCAGCATTCTGGAAGCCTGACATCGGGCCGCAGTCGAGCCCGAGCGCGCGGGCTGCCAGGATGAAATATCCGCCCTGAAGCGACCCATTGCGAAAGGCGGTTGTATCGGCGTGCTGCTTTTTGCCCGCGAACCAGCTTCTGGCGTCAGCGGGCGGGTAGAGCCTCGGCAGCGCTTCGTAGAAATTCAGATCGTAGCCAACAATGGCCGTTACCGGTGCGGCCATTGTCTTATCCACATTTCCCGCGCTCAGATGCGGCTTCAGCCGCGCTTTGGCTTCAGGCGACTTGACGAAAACGAAGCGTGCAGGCGAGCAGTTGGCGCTCGTCGGGGCCCATCGCATATGCTCGACGATCTGGCGGAGGAGCGCGTCGGGCACCTCGCGCGGCTGCCATTTGTTGTTGGTTCGAGCCTTATCGAACAATTGGTCGATTGCAGCACTATCGAGCGGCTCGGCCATTTTTTCTCGCGAGTTTCGGGGGCCAGATACGAAGAACCCCGCCGGGGCGGGGTTCTGGGGAATATTTGAGGCCTTAGACCGGCTGCACCGCCTGCACATCGGGGCAGAAGTGCTTCAGCAGGTTTTCGATGCCGTGCCGGAGGGTGGCTGTCGAACTCGGGCAGCCGGAGCACGCGCCGCGCATGTGGAGATAGACGACGCCATCGCGGAAGCTTGAAAACGTGATGTCGCCGCCATCCTGGGCAACGGCGGGGCGAACGCGTGTTTCGAGCAATTCCTTGATCGTCGCGACGGTCGCTTCGTCCTCGGGAGCATAGCTTTCCGCGGCGCTGTCGTTGGCATCTTCGCCTTCGGAAATGGGGGCGCCCGACATGTAGTGTTCCATGATGGCACCAAGCACCATCGGCTTCAGGTGCTGCCACTCGATGTCGCCCTTGGTGATCGAAATGAAGTCCGAGCCAAGAAACACGCCGGCAACGCCTTCGATCGCGAAAAGGCGGGTCGCGAGCGGGGAAGTGGCCGCATCGGTCTTCGTGCGGAAATCGGCGGTGCCGTCGGCGAGCACATCCCGTCCCGGGATAAATTTCAGCGTCGCCGGATTGGGCGTGGCTTCCGTCTGGATAAACATGGGTGCCTCATTTCGCGGTCGGTTCCAGCGCGCCATCCTGCGCGGAATAGGATTAGAACGCTTCAAATATAGGTAGGATGGCTGCTCGTGTCGAGATATCGGCTCCGGCACCCAGGTGGGGCAATTTAGGCCAAGGCCTTGATTTCCGCGAGGGAAAGTTGTCCCGGGACGACCGTCACCGGCACCGCGAAGCCGCCTGCGGCGCGTGCCGTCGCAAGGGACGCGACGAGTGGTCCAGGGCCTTTCGCGTCGATCGAGGCGCCGAGGACGAGGATCGCAATATCCTCATCTTCGGCAATGAGCTGGTTAATCTCCTCAGCGGTCCGGCCTTCGCGAATGACGTCTTCGGCCTCGACGTTCTCGAAACCCGCGTGGGCGAGCTTGCGCCGGAAAAGCCGGAACAGCGCCTTTGCCTTGGTCGTCTCTTCGTCCAGCTGCACCCGGTGCACGCCAGCCCAATGCTGCAGCTCGCTCGGCTCGATCACGTAGAGCATGACGAGCAGGCCTGAAGAGCGCTGCACACGGCTCGCCGCGTAATAGAGCGCACTTTCGACTTCCTGGCTCTCGTCAACGACGATCAGGAACTTGCGGCGATGGCCTTCTTCGAATGAGCGGCGCGGTTTCATAGACACGATGCTGCCATTCATCGGCACCCGCTGCAACGGTCAGCGTGGGGGTTAAGTCAGCTTCGGATGAAACCGACGATGTCCTTGACCTTACCCATGATCGGCGTTGCGATTTCGCGCGCCCGTGATGACCCGTCCGCAAGAATGCGATCGATCTCGGCTGGGTCGCCCGTCAACCGCTTTATTTCGTTGGCGATGGGCTCGATCTTGGCGACGAGCGCGTCGGCCAGCACCTTTTTGAACGCGGAGAATTGCTGGCCGCCGAATTCGGCAAGCACAGCA
This sequence comes from Pseudomonadota bacterium, assembly GCA_018242295.1. Lineage (GTDB taxonomy): Bacteria > Pseudomonadota > Alphaproteobacteria > Rhizobiales > Hyphomicrobiaceae > Hyphomicrobium_B. The sequence continues at coordinate 228,149 of JAFECE010000007.1, read as the reverse complement.
TCGACCGGCTTGTCGACGATGGTTGCATAAATTCCGATCAGATTTTCCGCCTCGGGGCGGCCGGCAAAGCCGCCTTCGTCGCTCGGGAGCGGCTCGGGATCGGTTTTCGCCTTCTGGATCTTCTTGGCGATCGTATCGGCATCGTCCGTCATGTTGATCCGCGAAAGATCGGACGGATCGGATTTCGACATCTTCTTCGAGCCGTCGCGCAGACTCATGACCCGCGTCGAGGCGCCGGTGATGACGGGTTCGGGCTGCGGGAAGAAAATGCCGTCGGCAAAGCCCTCCGCGATGATCGAGGCGGCAAAGTCGTTGTTGAACTTCTGGGCGATGTCGCGGGCAAGCTCCAGGTGCTGCTTCTGGTCTTCGCCGACCGGCACATGCGTCGCGCGGTAGGCGAGGATGTCGGCCGCCATCAAGTTCGGATAGGCGTAGAGCCCGACGGACGCCTGCTCGCGATCCTTGCCGGCCTTTTCTTTGAACTGTGTCATGCGGTTCAGCCAGCCGAGGCGCGCGACGCAATTGAAGACCCATGCCAGCTCGGCGTGGGCGCTGACCTGCGATTGATTGAAAAGGATGCTTTTCTTCGGGTCGAGACCAGCGGCGATGTAGGCGGCCGTCACCTGACGGATCGCGTTTCTCAGCTCAGCAGGGTCCTGCCACACGGTGATCGCATGTAGATCGACGACGCAATAGATGCACTCGTGCGTCTCCTGCATCTTGATCCAGTTGACCATCGCGCCGAGATAGTTGCCGAGATGCAAGCTGCCTGTCGGCTGCATGCCGGAGAAAACGCGCGGCGTGATTTTCATGGGTGTGCGTACCGTGTTGAAGAGAAAGCCGGCGGCCTTATCGCGTGCGGGCGGCCGCAGCGCAAGTGGCGGCGGCTTTTGCTAGCTCCCTCGGCGGGTCAGACGGCCGAGCTGGCCGATGGACATGACGCCTGTCGCTAAAATCAGAACCGCGAAGACGCCCAGCCCGATGCCGATTTCGACGGCCAGGAACGATGCCTTGACGAAGAATCCGCCGCTGTGATCGAGGTGTGGTGCGAGGACGTGGCTCGTGCCCAGCAGGGCGACGACCATGGCGACGCTCGAAAACAGGATTAGGGGTACGTTCCGCTTGAGCCGGCCGTCGATGATGAAGTCGCCGCGGTGCCGCAAGGTCGACCACAGCAGATAGGCGTTGAGCCAGCCGCCGAGGGCCGTCGCGATGGCGATGCCGAGCTGGGGCATCATGCCGAGATGGCGCAACAGGAAGAACAACGCGATCGAGCCGACGGTGTTCGCTGTGAGACTGATCGTTGCGTAGCGCATCGGCGTCTTCGTGTCCTCGCGCGCGTAATAAGCAGGTGAGAAGACCTTGATCATCACGAATGCGGGGAGGCCAAGGGCAAAAATCGCGAGCACGGATGCCGTGACTTTGGTGTCGGCCGCGCTGAACGCGCCACGCTCGAAGAGGACGCGCGTTATATCGACCGGGATGGCCGCGAGAGCCAATGCCGCCGGTATCGTCAGCAGCAGCGCGAATTCGAGCGAACGATTTTGGCTATCCATGACGCCCGCCGTATTGCCGCTTCTCAACTGGCGCGCGACATCGGGCAGGAGCACGATGCCGATCGCTATGCCGACGATTGCCAGCGGCAGCTCGTAGACCCGATCGGCGTAATAGAGATGGGAAACGGCACCCGGCTGAAGCGACGCGATGACGGTGCCAATGGCGATATTGAGCTGCGTCACGCCGCCGGAGATGACGCCGGGGATGCCGAGGCGCACAAGCTTGCGAACATCCGGGGTCAAGCTTGGACGACGGATCGCAAGCTTCATCCCGGCATTGTGCATGCCCCACATCAGAAGCAAAAGCTGCAGAAATCCGGCTACGAACACGCCCCACGCCTGGATGATGCCGGCTTCAGGCCCCGCCCGGTAGCCGAGCCATAGCGAGATCAGCGTCGCGATCATCATCGCGCCGTTGAGGACGATCGAGACGGAGGCGCTTTCGGCAAAGCGTCCGACGGAGTTCAGCGCGCCGGACATCAAGGCGACGATCGACATGCACAGTAGATATGGCATCGTGATCCGTGTCAGCAGCACGGAGAGATCGAACTTCTCCGGCGTAACATTGAAGCCCGGCGCCAGGCCGTACATCAAAACCGGCATCGCGAGTTCGGCGACGATGGTGACGATCAGCAGCACGAAGAGGAGGCCCGCCATCGCGTCTTCGGCAAACCGGCGGGCGGCTTCCTTGCCGTCGCCTTCGAGCTTCTTGGCGAATATCGGGACGAAGGCGGAGTTGAAGGCGCCTTCGCCAAAGAGACGGCGGAAGAGGTTGGGAAAGCGGAAGGCGACGACGAAGGCGTCGGCCACCCATCCCGATCCGAGCGTTGCCGCGATCAGGATGTCGCGCATGAAGCCGAAGACTCGGCTGAGGAGGGTGAGGCCGCCGACGGTCGCGAACGATTTATAAAGTTTCATCGATGGGAAGCTTACTGTTCGCTTTTGGCGCCAAGGCGGAAGTTTCGCCCTCTTAAACCGGCTTACGGCCGGAAACATCCGGCAATTTGATGGCCTAATGCCTCACTTGTGGGGCGTGGCCGCCGGGTCACGGCCGTGTCTCGCCCGGTTTGTTGCATTTTGGGCTTCCGGTTCGGCATTCCGGGGCATTCGCCGCATTCGTCAGGCGCGGGCAGGCTCAGACGTATTCTTCACAGGTTCGGTTAGCGGATCGAGAACGGATTGCAATCGCGCTCGGAGGGCGGCTTGGCGGGTTTCGTTGACGATCTGCTTGCCGACCAGATCCGTCACATAAAAGACGTCGACGGCCTTTTCGCCGAATGTCGTGACGTGCGCCGAGGCGATGTCGAGCGACAGATCCGAAAGGACGGACGTCAATTCGTATAGGAGGCCGGGGCGGTCGCGGCCGGAAATTTCCAGCACCGTCAGGCGATCGGAGAGCGCGTTGTTGATGACGATCTCGGGCTCGACAGTAAAGGCCTCGACGCCTCGCGAGCCGATGCGCCGCTTCTGAAGCAGAACGGGAAGCTGCTCTTTGCCGGTCAGCAGACGCTCGATGGTGTCGATGATCCGGCGGGCGCGGCGAAGCTCGTCTTCGTCGTCGCGGAATTCGCGATTGAGCAAAAAGGTATCGAGCGCGTAACCGTCGCGTGTCGTCGTGATGTGCGCGCCGGCTATGTTGGCGCCTGCCGCAGCACAGGCGCCGGCGAAGAGCGAGAGAAGCCGCGCGTGGTTCGGCGCGAAGACCGTGAGCTCGGTTATCGCCGTAAAGGCATCGGTCTTGATGGCGGTCGCGAATTTCGTATGCGAGCGCATGGCGTCGCGCACCACGTTCGCATGCTCGACTTGCGTTGCGAGTTCGGTGCGGAGCCAATAGTTTTGATAGTGCCGCTCAATAAAGCTGTCGACGCTGTCAGCCGGCCAATCGGAGAGCGCGTTGCGCAATGCCGCTTGCGCCTGTTCGATCCGTTCAGCGCGCGGAGCTTGCGTGTGGCCGCCTGCAACGAGCGGTTCGGTTTCATGATAAAGCGTGCGGAGAAGCTGGCCTTTCCAGCCGTTCCAGACGCCGGGACCGACGGCCATAATATCGGCGGAGGTCAACAGCAAAAGCAGCTTAAGACGCTCAGGACTTTGCACGATATTGGCGAACGCACGGATCGTATCGGGATCGGAGATATCGCGCGAATGCGCGAAATTGCTCATCGTCAGGTGCTCTTGGATGAGCCAGGCGACGAGTTCCGTTTCGCCAGCCGTCATGCCGAGCCTCGGGCAGACCTTGCGCGCGATGCGGGCGCCGACGGTCGAGTGACTTTCCTTCCGGCCCTTGCCGATATCATGAAGGAACGCCGCAACGAGCAGGGCGCGGCGGTTCTGTATAGAGGAAAAGATGGCCGTCGAAAGCGGCAGGTCGGCCGCAAGCTCGCCGCGTTCGATGGCGACGATATTGCCGAGCGTGCGTAACAGGTGCTCATCAACCGTGTAGTGATGATACATGTTGAACTGCATCATCGCGACGATGCGGCCGAACTCGGGCAGGAAGCGGCCGAGCACGCCGGCTTCGTTCATATGGCGGAGGGATGCCTCCGGGTTTCCATGTGCCGTCAACAGCGAAAGAAAAATGCTGTTGGCTTCGGGGTCATGGCGAAGCTTGTCGTCGATGAGGCGAAGCGAGCCGCGCAGCAAGCGGATCGCGTCGGGATGGAGATAGGCGCCGGTATTCGCGGCCTGCGCGAAGAAGCGGATGAGATTGACCGGGTCGCGAACGAAGACATCGGCGTCGGCGATGTTCAGGCGGTCATTATCGATGCGGAAATCGGTTTTCTGGCGGACCTCGCGCCGCATCTTCCAGCTTAGCGGATTGAGGAGCCGCTTGAAGCCGGGCGACGTCTTCAGCTGCTGCATTTCAAGCGCACCGCAGAGGATCGTCGTCAGGTCGCCGACGTCCTTCGCGATGAGGAAGTAGTGCTTCATGAAGCGCTCGACGGCGCGCAGACCGTCGCGCGAGGTGTAGCCGAGGCTTTGCGCCATTGCCGGCTGTACTTCGAACGACAGGACTTCTTCGGCGCGTCCGGTCAGGAAGTGCAGGAAGCAGCGCACGCGCCAGAGAAAATCTTCACACCGGCGAAAGGTCTGCACCTCTTCGGGCGTGAAGATCCCGGCTTCTACGGCGGCGGCGCCGACCTCCTGGTTGAAGATGTATTTCGACAACCACTGCAGCGTATGGAGGTCGCGGAGGCCACCTTTGCCGTCCTTGATGTTCGGCTCGACTTTGTAGCGGCTTGAACCTGCGCGCCGCGTTCGCTCGTCGCGCTCGGCCATCTTGGCGTCGATGAACTGGCGCGCGGTGCCCGCGACGACCTCCGAGCGGAAGCGATCCTCGAACTCTGCGAAAAGCTGCTTGTCGCCGAGGATGAGCCGGGAATCGAGAAGGGCCGTGCGTATCGTGATATCGGCGAGACCGAGTTTCAGACATTGCTCGACCGTGCGTGTCGCGTGGCCGACCTTGAAGCCCAAGTCCCAGAGCAGATAGAGCATGTACTCGGCGACGCTCTCGCCCCAGGGCGTCTGCTTGTAGGGAAGCAGAAACAGGAGATCGATGTCGGAGCCCGGCGCGAGAAGGCTGCGCCCGTAGCCGCCGGTCGCCACAATCGCCATGCGCTCGGCGTCGGAGGGATTGGTGGCGCGGTAGACGTGGATGACCGTGTAGTCGTAGATCAGTCTGATCAGCTCGTCTTGGAACAGGCTGAGGCCGGCGGCGCAGCGTCTGCCGTTTCCATCGGCTTCGAGCGCGGTGCGCGCCGACTCCCGCGCGTTCCTCAGTATAGTCTTCAGGCTGTCGAGTACCTTGGGGCGCGCATCGGCCGGCGAGATGCTCGCATTGAAATGCCCGGTCAGCTCGCGGCGCGCGGCAAGCTTGTCGAAGTAAGGCGGTGGGACGAGCTCATTCAAGGTTTCATTGGTCAAGGCTTCGTCTTCTTCTGGGCTTCGGCAAGAGCCTTGAGTTCATACATCTTTTCGAGTGCCGCCTTGGGCGACAGCTCATCAGGATGCATGGCGTCGAGCAGCTTTTCAACGGCTGAAGGCTCCTTGCCGGTGGCTGCGCCCGTCGGCCGCGCCGCGGAGAACAATGGCAGATCGTCGATACCTTCGTTGCCGACGCGTGGACGGCGATCTGCCTTTTCCAAGCGCTCCAGGACCTGACGCGCCCGGGAGACGACGGTTTCAGGCAGGCCCGCGAGCTTCGCGACTTGAATACCATACGAGCGGTCGGCGGCGCCGGGCTTAACCTTATGCAGGAAAACGATGTTATCGTGCCATTCGGTAACGTCCATCGTGACGTTCGCGATCCCATCGAGGCGTCGCGCCAGGGCGGTCAGCTCGTGATAGTGGGTCGCGAAGAGTGCCCGCGCCTTCGTCACTCCGTGCAAATATTCGACTGTCGCCCAGGCTATCGACAAGCCGTCGAACGTCGCGGTGCCGCGGCCGATCTCGTCCAGGATGACGAGGGAACGTTCCGTCGCCTGATTAAGGATCGCGGCCGTTTCGACCATTTCAACCATGAACGTCGAGCGTCCGCGCGCCAGATCGTCGGAGGCGCCGACGCGCGAAAACAGCCGGTCGACGATGCCGATGTGGGCGGAGCGTGCGGGCACGTATGAGCCCATCTGGGCCATCACCGTGATGAGGGCGTTTTGGCGGAGGAATGTCGATTTGCCGGCCATATTCGGTCCGGTGACAAGCCAGATGCGCGCATCGGGAAGTTCGTCGAAGCCTGGCGGCGCATCGGCTCCACCCTTTCCGAGAATGCAGTCGTTCTCGATAAATGCCGCGCCATTGCTCTTCGCCAGAGCCTGCTGGACGACGGGGTGGCGGCCGCCACGGATTTCGAATGCGGGGCTGTGATCGGTCACCGGCCGCACATAGCCCTGCTCGAGCGCCAGCGTTGCGAGCGCCGCATAGACGTCGAGTTCGGCGAGGGCGCCCGCCGCCGCGCCAAGTGTCTCGCTCGCGGCTCCGATGTCTTGCGCGAGGCTCGCGAAGATTTCCTGCTCTAGGTTCAGCGCGCGCTCGCTTGCAGAGGCGATCTGGCCTTCGGTTTCCAGCAGTTCCGCGGTTGAGAATCGTACCGCGTTTGCCATCGTCTGCCGGTGCTTGAAGCGTTCCGACAGGGGCGGCGAAAGCAGAGGTTTGGCGTTGAGCTGCGTCGCCTCGATATAAAAGCCGAGAATATTGTTGTGGCGTACACGAAGGGCTTTGATGCCCGTCTCTTCGATGTAGCGCGTTTCGAGTTCCGCCATGACGCGGCGGCTGTCGTTCCTCAGTTCGTGCGCGGTATCGAGATCGCGATTATAGCCGTCTCTGACGAAGCCGCCGTCGCGTTTCAACAGCGGCGGATCATCGACCAGTGCGCTCTGAAGCGCGGCGTTGAGCGATGCTGGAACCACGGTCAGACGTGTACGGATCGAATGCAGCTCGGGCGCCAGGGGCAGCGGAGCCGTCGCCTCTGACAGCATTTTGGCGCATTCGGAGGCCGCTTCGATGGCGTCGCGCACGGCTGCGAGATCGCGTGGGCCACCACGCCCGAAACTCAGTCTCGGCAGGGCCCGCGCGAGATCGGGCGTTCCACGCAGACGAAAGCGGATGTCATCCAGCAGCAGGCGGTTGGCGAGCAAGAAACCAACGGCGTCGAGGCGCGCGTCAATGGCGGCAGGATCGGTCAGCGGGCTCGAAATGCGCGCCAGGAGTTCGCGAGCGCCTGCGCCTGTTATCGTGCGGTCGATCGCGCCGAGCAGGGACGAAGATTTATCGCCCGAGGACGACTTCACAAGTTCGAGGCTCGTGCGGCTGGCGGCATCGATGAAAAGCGAGGCGCTGCCGGCCCGGCGCGGGGCGCGGATCAAGGGCTTGCGGCCCATTTGCGTCAGGTCGATGTATTTCAGAACGGCGCCGATGGCTGCGAGTTCGTGGCGCGAAAAGGTGCCGAAGCCTGCGAGATCGGTGACGCCCAGGCAGGCCTTGAGATCGCGCGCGCCGGCCGCACTGTCGAAATATGCGGTTGGGACCGGCGTGGTCTTGCCGCCCGAATATTCGACAGCTCTCGTGAAGGTTTGATCGGAGAGGAGATCGTCGGCGGCGAGGACTTCACTCGGCGCCAAGCGTATCAACTCGCCCGCGAGATCGAGGGCGGAGAGTTCGGCAACCTCGAACTCACCTGTTGAGATATCGAGGGACGCCAGCGCGACGCGCGAGTCTGCGTTATCCGCACCTCGAGCGGACGGCTTCGCGCCGAAAACGGCGGTAAGGTAATTGCTGGCTTTGGCGTCGAGGAGCGCCTCTTCTGTCAGAGTGCCGGGCGTGACGAGGCGGACGACATCGCGTTTGACGACGGCTTTGGCGCCGCGCTTTCTGGCCTCGGCCGGATCTTCGAGCTGCTCGCAAACGGCGACGCGATAGCCCTTCTTGATCAAACGCTGCAGATATTCGTCGGCCCGGTGTACGGGGACGCCGCACATCGGGATGTCCTGGCCGCGATGTTTGCCGCGCTTCGTCAGCACAATCGACAGCGCTTCGGAGGCGGTAACCGCATCTTCAAAAAATAGTTCGTAGAAGTCGCCCATGCGATACCAGAGCAGACTGTCTGGATTTGCTGCCTTGATTTCGAGATACTGCGCCATCGACGGCGTCGCCTCGTTCGAGACAGCCGCTTCGCCATCGCTGTGCGACACTTCGGCTGCCACAGACGGTACTGATTCGGTTGGGCTGCTCTTGCGCTGCGCGCCGGTTCTGGACATCAAGTGACTACGTTTCAATTTGCCTCATTGGCGTTGATCGATGACGCAGCATGAAGCGCTCCACCGCCCCGATCCAAGCGTCGGATATGCATAGGTTGCCGTATCGTTTGCTGCAACCTATCGTGCCGGCTCTTTTCCCCTGAAGTGTGCCTCGGAAGCCCCGAGTGCACAAAATTCACGAACGGTCCAACAGCATGGCCTCCCCTCATCGTGCAGCCCAAGTCACGGCTCAGGAAGCGCTCGCATTCCATGCGGGCGGCAAACCCGGAAAACTCGAGATAACGCCGACGAAGCCGCTGGCGACGCAGCGTGATCTGTCGCTGGCTTACTCGCCGGGCGTTGCCATTCCGGTGCTGGCGATCGCGGAAAACCCGCGAGACGCCTATACCTATACGAGCAAGGGGAATTTGGTTGCCGTCGTTTCGAACGGTACGGCTATTCTCGGGTTGGGCAATCTCGGGGCGCTGGCATCAAAGCCGGTGATGGAGGGCAAGGCTGCACTCTTCAAGCGCTTTGCCGATCTCGATGCGATCGACCTGCTCGTCGATACGCCGGACCCGGAAGCCTTCATCAACTCGGTGCGCTATCTCGGACCCTCGTTCGGGGGTATCAATCTCGAAGATATCAAGTCGCCGGACTGCTTCGTCATCGAAGAGAAGCTGAAGGAGCTTCTCGACATTCCTGTTTTTCACGATGATCAGCATGGGACTGCGATCGTCGTAGCTGCGGGCATTCTGAATGGGCTCCGCGTCGTCGAGAAAGACATCGGCGATGTGAAGCTCGTCTGCGCAGGCGCAGGCGCGGCGGCGCTTGCCTGCCTCAATCTGCTCGTGATGATCGGCGTCAAGCGCGAGAACATCACCGTCTGTGATATCGAAGGCGTCGTCTACGAGGGCCGCAAGGAACTCATGGACATCTACAAGGCGCCGTTTGCGCAGAAAACGAACGCGCGCGTACTGGCGGATGTCATTCAAGGCGCAGACATCTTTCTCGGGCTTTCGGCGGCCGGCGTGCTGTCGCAAGAGATGGTAGCGCAGATGGGGCCGAAGCCCATCATCTTCGCGATGGCAAACCCTGATCCGGAGATTACGCCGGAAGAAGTGAAGGCCGTCCGGTCGGATGCAGTCATGGCGACGGGGCGCTCCGACTATCCCAATCAGGTCAACAACGTTCTCTGCTTCCCGTTCATCTTCCGCGGTGCGCTCGACGTTCACGCGACGACGATCAACGACGCCATGAAGATCGCCGCGGCGGAAGCCATCGCGGCTCTTGCACGTGCCGAGGTTCCGGACAAGGTTGCGGCGGCTTTTCTCGGTGAGCGTCCGACGTTTGGGCCGGGGTACATCATTCCCGCGCCGTTCGACCCACGGCTTTTGCCGCACGTCTCTGCTGCCGTCGCGAAGGCGGCGATGGATTCCGGTGTGGCGCGCAATCCCATCGTCGATATGGAAGGCTACGTCGCACGGTTGAGGGGGCGCCTCGATCCTGTCGCAAGCTGGTTGCAATCAACGTTTGATGCGGTCCGCAACGATCCGAAACGCGTTGTGTTCGCCGAGGGTGAAGATCATGCCGTTATCCGTGCGGCCAACACGTTTCTGCAGCAGGGTTTTGGGCAGCCGATTTTGATCGGATCGAAGAAAGTCGTCACCGAGCGGTTTCGTGAGCTCGGCATTCCGCTGCGCAAAGAATTCGCATTGATCGACACCACGGCGTCGCCTTTCCTCGAAGAGTTTTCGGATTATCTCTATTCGCGTCTCCAACGCCGGGGATATCTGAAGCGCGATTGCGAACGCCTCGTCACTAATGAGCGCAATGTGTTCGGCGCGTTGATGGTGGCGCACGGCCATGCGGACGCGATGGTTTCGGGCGTCACACGCAACTGGACGAGCGTTTATTCCGATGTTCATCGCGTCATGGATCAAAAGCCGGGACGGCACGTCATCGGCGTCTCGCTGCTCTTGAGCCGCGGCCGCGCCGTTCTCGTGGCCGACACCAGCATCCATGACTTGCCAACTGCGGAGCAGCTTGCGGATATCGCTGTCGAAGCCGCGCGTGCAGCACGTGCTTTCGGTATTGAGCCGCGTGTTGCGCTATTGGCTTACTCGAATTTCGGACAGCCGAAGAGCGAACGCCAGGAGAAGGTCCGGCAAGCGGTGCGTATTCTCGACGAGCGTCTTGTCGATTTCGAGTACGACGGTGACATGGCTGCCGACGTTGCGCTCAATCGCTCGCTGATGGATCACTATCCGTTTTGCCGCCTGTCGGACACGGCGAACGTTCTCGTCATGCCGGCATTTCACGCGGCGTCGATTTCGACGAAGATGATGAAGGAGCTCGGAGGCGCGACGCTCATCGGGCCGATCGTTGTCGGTCTTTCGCATCCGGTGCAGATCTGCACGTTTGGCTCGACCGACGCCGATATCGTCAATATGGCGGCGCTTGCGGCCTACGGGGCGGGCCGCGAATAAGAGCAGACGCGCAGTCTGCTCAGGCGTCGATCGCGATCCGGCTCTTGGTTTCTTCCGGCGCGCCGTAGTGTTCGAAATAGCGCGGATCGATGTTCGCTACCGGCATGATGACAAGAACGTCGGTCGTGCCGAATTGCTTGTCGAGAACGGCGCCGTCGCCAAAATAAGCGCCAAGCCGCAGATAAGCCTTGATGAGCGGCGGCATCGCCTTCAGCGCGGCCTTCTGGTTGATGTCGGCGAGCGGCATGCGGTCCATCGGGATATAGAGCCGATCGTGGGCCCGGCAGCGCCACTCTTCGGGAGCCATTGCCCGATGATGCAGATAGCTCAGCGCCATTTCATGTTCTTGAAGATCGATGCCTTCGAAGCTCGCACAGCCGATCATGACGTCGATGCGATTTTCGCGGACGTAGGTCCAAAGGCCGTGCCACAGAAGCTCGACTGACCGCTTGCTGCGGTAAGGTGCCAGGACGCATGAGCGGCCAAGCTCCATGAAGCGGTGCGTCGAGGCCTTGCGGCGGAGAAGAGACGCAATATCGTATTCGCCTGCCGTGTAGAATCCGGGGCCGCGCTCGGCGACGTCCTGGCGAAGGATGCGATAGGTGCCGACGACTTTCGGCTTCTCGGGCCGGCCTGCGCGTCCCGGCTTTGTCTGATCGATATCGACGACGAGAAGATGATCGCAGAGGGCGTCGTAGGCGTCCTCATCGCGGCGGCGAAACTGCGCAAGCCGCGTTGGGACCGCCGACATTTCCTCGTAGAAAACCTGGTAGCGCAGACGCTGTGCCAGCTTGATCTCGGCCCACGTGCGGGCCAAGCGGACCTCGAGATTGCCGACGCGGCCGTAAATTTTGGGCTCGATGTCGCGTGGCAAACCGCTGAAGCGGCGCGCGGGCGCCTTCAGGGCGTTCAGTGCGGCAAGTCCCGCAGGTATCTTTCCCGGTAAACCCGGCCGCCATCTGCCCCGGTCTGCGATCGACTGCCACATAGAGGGAGCTTCCCTGCTCAGTTGCCTCAGATGCCGCTAGCACGATTCCGTGACAGTTTTTAGATTCGACGGCGCGCGTCATTGCGCTTCAGGCGGCCGGTGTCGCTTCGCCGAGGTTCGGTCCCGTCCATCTGAGCAGCAAATCATGGAGATCGCGTGCGTCGAAAGGCTTCGCGAGATAGTCGTCCATTCCAGCCAAACGGCAGCGTTCCCGGTCTTCCGGGAAGGCATTTGCGGTTAACGCGATGATCGGCGGGCACGGCAGGCCAAGGGGTTTTCGCTCCGAATAGAGGGCCTTAATGGATTTCGTGGCCGTTAGCCCATCGATGCCGGGCATCTGCAGATCCATCAAAACGACTTCGAACGCCGGCCGTTTGCCTTCGATCGTTTCCCACATCGCTTTTATAGCGGAGCGCCCGTCTTCGACGACCGTCGCTCTGCCACCCGCGCGCTCGATGACCTTGCATGCCAGGAGGGCGTTGATGCGGTTATCTTCGGCGACCAGAACGCTGAAGGGACGGCGGCGGAGGGAGCCAGTGGCAGCGCCCGTGTCTTCGATCGCCGCATCGCCCGGAGCTTCAGCGCGTTGAAGTTCGAGAACGGCTGTAAAGGCGGTTCCGTTCGCACGATCTTTGCCTGCGACGATGGCGCCGGACATCGCTTGTGCGAAGCGTTTTGCAATTGCCAATCCGAGGCCGGTGTCCGCCGGATCGCTTGCCGTAGTTTCGTCTTGCTCGAACTCGTCGAAAAGCCGGGCGGGTGCATCCGGAGCGATGACGGCGCCGGAATCGGCAACTTCGATGGCGATACGGACCGCATTCGGGAAGCTCGGCTTGTTCAAATCAAGCTCGGTCCGCACGGCGACGCCGCCGGCCTTGGTGAGCTTCACAGTATTCGAAAGCAGAGTGAGAATGATCTGGCGGACCCGCATTTCGTCACCGCGCACCCACTCGGGCACGGCGCTGGACATCGTGGATGTGAGTGCAAGCCGCTTGGCGGCGGCGTCGGGCATCATGAGCTGCAGTGTTTGCGCGATACAATTCTGCAGCGAAAAGACGTCCGTGGTCAGATCGAGTTTTCCGGCTTGGATTTTCGAGAAGTCGAGGATGTCGTCGAGCAGGGCGAGCAACGCCTGGGCGGACTCTTCGACGGCGCGAGCCTGCGTCGCCTGCTCGCCGTCGAGGCCCGTATCGCGCATGAGACTGATCATGCCGAGGATGCCGTTCATCGGCGTTCTGATTTCGTGGCTCATTGCCGCGAGGAAGCGCGATTTTTCTTGGCTCGTGGCTTCGGCGCGGTCGCGGGCCGCTTTGAGGTTTTGCTCGATTTCGCGCTCGGTGGTGACGTCGTGACCGACGCTCTGAATTTCGATTTCGCTTGTCTCGCCGATGACTTCACTTGCGATCCATGCAATCCATCGGTTGCCGTTGCGGGTCTTTACGAACTCGAGTGTGCACCGTCCCGACGGCGATGATCCGGCGGCCGCCTCCGTTCTGATGACCGGATGACGATAGATCGAGCCGAGGACGTCTTCGTCGCGGACATCGAAAGCGCTGATGAAGGCGCGATTGGCGAACCGCAAGCGGCCGTCGAGCGAGTGACGAACGACAAAATCGTGCTGAGCATCCAGAAATTGCCGGTAGCGAACAGCGTTATCCGACAACCGCCAATGCGCATCCTTCATTTCTTCGAGTTTGCGGACTTTATCGCGTCGATGCAACCGGACAGCGCGAGCGATGGTCCCTGTCCATTCATGCGACATGAGAACGCCCGCGACGGCTCCGCCTGTGAGCAGCGCGGTTCCCAAGATTGCGACCGCGAGACCGGCGTCGTATTTCGCGCCGCTGGCAGCGAGGCTACCGGCGAGCATCAACAGGCCGGCGAAAAACGCGATCGCGGCACACATGCGTGATGCTCTGACAGCCTGCCGCCCAGGGCGGGATGACGGTTCAGCGCCTTTGCCCGCCATGGCGGGCCGCGTGTACATCGGTTTTTGTAACAACGCTTTTGCCCCTGGATGCGGGGCGACAGTCAGCTCTCTGTATTTTACAGAATCTAAAGAGACGTGGTTAAACCAGCGCAGCAGCAACTAAAAAATTTTCGCGCGCTGCGACGCTGTTTCGCGTCTCGCCTTAAAGTCGCCGAAAATCGTCATCGTTCAATTTGCGTGCGGCTTCTTCGATCATGAGCGGAACGCCATTGCGGATAGGAAAAGCCAATCCTGCAGCCTTGCTGATCAGCTCACCCGCCTTCGCGTCGTAGACAAGACGCGTCTTCGTGAAGGGGCAGACGAGCAGCTCCAGAAGTTTTGGATCGACGGCATTCGCGGAATCATCCGCCGTCTCTTCGGTTTCACTCATCGACAACTTCCCGATTTACTGCAGGGTCGTGCCGCTGCTGCCGTTCGAGGCCAAATCGATTTCGGCGAGAGCGACGAGCACCTCGGCGCGCGATCGCAAATCCTTTGCTTCGAGAAGGGCCTGCTTCTCTTCGGGGCCATACGGGCACATGACCGAGAGGGCGTTGATCAGGAATTCGTTTGAAGCGCGCTGGATCGTCGCCCAATCGGTTTTCAGGCGGTTGGCTTCGAGATACGTTTTCAGGACACGCAAAAGATTTTGGCGATCGACGAGCTCTTCGCCGAGGCCTTCCGTCAAGTCGCTCGCGAACCGGTCGTAGCTGACGCTCATGATGCGATAGGGCTTCTCGGTTTCGGCTTCGCCGACGCTCTGGAAGCGCGTTATGCCGGTGAGCGTGATGATAAGACGGCCGTCGTCGAGCTCTTGATAAGAGGTCACGCGGCCGGCGCATCCGACGGCGCGCAACCCGGCAGTCTTTTCGATTGGGCTTTCCTGATCATCCTCACCCGATACGACCGGCTGGACGATGCCGATGATCCGCGCGCCCGACATCACGTTGTCGATCATCTCGAGATAGCGCGGTTCGAAAATGTTCAGCGGCAATGTCGCGCGCGGCAGCAAGATCGCCCCACGAAGCGGAAACACCGCAATCCTCGGGGGCAGGTCGGCTGGACGCCGGTAGCGTTCCGTGAGCGTCACGTTCGCGTGTCTCCGCTTTGTGCTGAAAACCTAACTGAACAGGATCGATGCGAGCTTCCGTCGGCCTTCGGCGACCAACGGATCCTTCGGGCCCCAGGCGTCGAAAAACTGCAGCAGTTGCTTGCGGGCGGCTTCATCATTCCAATTCCTGTCCATCCTGACGAGATCGAGGAGAAGTTCAAGGGCCTCTTCCCGATCGCCTCTGGCGGCCAGCGCGACCGCCAAATCGAGGCGGGCTTGATGGTCGGCCGGGCTTTTCTGCACGCGCGCCGTCAAGGCGGAAAGGTCGGTCTGGTCGGCCCCTTTTTCGGCAAGCAGAATCGCAGCTTCGATGCTTTTGACGACGGCCAATTCCCGCTTGTCCGGCGGGACGAGCGTCAGCGTTTGCTTGGCGCGCGCGACGTCGCCGCTTTTCATGTAGCAGCCGGCAAGGCCTGCGAGCGCCTCGGCATTGGTATGGTCTTCCTGGAGGACGGAGGCAAAGGCTTCGGCCGCGCCTTGCAGGTCCCCCTGCTCGAGCAGTTCCTCGCCCGCCTTCAGCACCTCTGTGATACCGAGCTCGGCATCGTCGGCAACAAGCCGGTCGATGAAGGTCTTTATGGCGCTCTCCGGCTGCGCGCCGACGAAGCCGTCGACCGGCTGGCCGTCACGAAAGGCGTAGATCGTCGGCAATGATTGAATCCGAAGCTGCGCCGCGATCGCTTGGTTTTCGTCGACGTTGACTTTCACGAGGCGGACCTTGCCTCGATAACTGCGAACGACCTTCTCGATCAGCGGCGTCAACTGCTTGCAGGGGCCGCACCACGACGCCCAGAAGTCGACGATGACCGGAATCGTTTTCGACGCGTCGAGAACGTCCGCTTTGAAAGACGCGGTTGTCGCGTCCTTGATGATGTCCGCGGCGCCTGGCGCGCCAGCGAATTCCTTATCCCCGAAATCCATTGACCCAATCTCCTCGCCGCCGGTCTTCAAGATGCGGTCAATACCATGACATGGGGTTCATGGCCGGTTGTACAAATGAACCGCAAAAGATCTTCCCGTGCAATGTTCGTGGTGGCGGTGTTTTCGAGCGGATGACAGTTGATGCTCTCTTCCATCATCAGCGCCTGATCGAACACGATCTTCACGCGCTTTGCGGTGTCGTTTATTGCCGCAAATGCGGTCACGGCACCAGGGGTCACGCCGAGAACTTCTAGCAGCAACTCCGGTTTGCCGAAGGAAAACCGTCCGGCGGGGAGCCGCTTCGAGAGGGCCTTCAAGTCCACCCGCGTCTCGCTATTGGCGATGACGAGGAAAAGCGCGCCTTTGTCATCCTTGAGGAAAAGATTCTTGGTGTGGGCCCCGGGGAGGGCGATCTCGATCGTATTCGTGTCGGCGACGGTAAAGGCCGGGGGGTGCTCGACGGTTTTCGTCGGAATTCCGAGTTCGTCCAAAACCGAGAACAGTTGCGCGCGTGTATGGGGCATGGAAGGGGGCTCGTGCTGGGGCTGGGACATTATCATTCGGATAGATACACGGTCGCGGCCAGGGGCTTACATTTTGTCTCAATGGGCCGCTCTGATATCGCTGTGAAGGGGCCTTGCATTGGATTGTCACTTGCGCCATAAGGCGGGTCTTCCATCGCCGCAAGGCGCTGATGCTGCTGGACATGCGGGTGTAGCTCAGGGGTAGAGCACGACCTTGCCAAGGTCGGGGTCGAGGGTTCGAATCCCTTCGCCCGCTCCAGTATCTTCAAGATTTCAGAATACCTCCTGGAATCCGCACGGATTGTGCAACGCCATATCCGCGAATCATCTTGGCGTGTCTAGGCAACACTCCGATTCGATATAAGCCGGCCATTGCCCGCTTTACGAAAGCGTATGGAAGGCGAGCCCGACCCCGTCGCTATAGGTATCTCCTCACTTGGCGTCAAAACGACGCTCGTAACCAAGGAGAGAAGCCTCATGAAGACTACGTTGGGTGTCGCCTTCGCGGCCGCCGCGATGGTTCTTGGAGCCGGATTTGCCAGCGCTGCTTCGGTCAGCAGCGATGTGCAGGCGCTCAAGCAGATTTCCGGGCAATCGTCGGTGAGCCAGAATGTTTATTGGCGCCATCACCGTCATTGCTGGTGGAGACACGGACACCGTCACTGCCGTTGGTGGTAAAGGTTCAAATACGGCGCCCCCGGGGCGCCGTATTTCCATCGCGGCAGCGCCGCTTCTGAGACTCGCTCGGGCCATACAGCCGGAGGAAAATGCACCCGCCTTGATAGGAAAGGGTGCAAATGTGTTGAAACGCTCTGTGCAGTTTCTTCAAGCGGCTTTGGCCTGCGGAATCATGGTCATTCTTATTTTCAGTGCTCCGCTATTGGTCGCCGCAACTCCCATACACTTCGATATCTCATTCGTGCGGCCAGGACATTTTTAGCCGCCGATAGCTTCCCCCAAAGCGACGCAATACAAAACCGGCCCCGATAGGGGCCGGTCACCGAGTTTAGTGGTAATAATAGCGGCGATGATATCGGCGATAATAGTAGTAATCGTCGTAGGGATAATCATCGTAATAGGCATCATCATAATAGGGGCCGTAGAATCCGATAGCCGGACCCCAACCCCAGCCGCCCCAGCCGCGGCGTCCGTGCCAATGGCCGCCATAGCCGCCATGTGCGAAGTGACCGTGACCGTAGTGGCCGCCAAAATGGCCATGTCTGCCCCCCGCTTCGGCGGCGGCCGCGAAGCCTGCTACCGCAAGTGCAGCCACTGCACCGCTAAAAGCTTTTTTCCAACCGTCCATATCGAGCTCCGTTAAATCGCGAAAAGCGATCCACTGATCGCTCCCGCAATAAACGGATAAAATCGGCTGCAGTTCTCATGCAATTATAGCAATGCAGCTTAGCCCCCATTGGGATTCGCCTGCTTTATTGCGTGTCATTTCGGCCCATTGCGGTGTCATTTGCGTAACGCATGAATTGAACTCGAGGTTCCTTTTTGACAATGCCATGTTTTGCTATTCGCCGTTCAATCCGCTTCTCAATCGGCTTCCGGCCGCGACCGTGAATTGATCCAGACGTCTCGCCCTTCCCGCAGGAGGACCCGTTCGCGATGGGCGGCGACGACTGGCGGATGATCCACGACTTCGGCAGTTGCCGGACGAACGACAATCGATCGGTTGATCAGTCCGTGAACCGGCGGTTCGTAGACGCGCGTCGCGGTGGCGGGCTTGATGACAACGGCACGCGGGGCGACGCCATAGACAGCCGGGGTGACATAAATAATGCGCCGCGCGGGACTGACGATGACGTCGCGCGCAATCGTTTTCGTGACGGGTGGCGTTCGGACCTTGCAAAGCCTTTCGCGCCCAGAAGGCCCGCGCGTATGTTCCCAGGCGGTACCGCCGGGTGAGACAACGACAGTCTGCTCGACTCGGCGGGTCTCCGCTGGAATGAACTCGACGCGCCTGGTTTCCTCTTTGACGAGCACGCGCTGGAATTTCGTGGCGTAGACAGGTGGCGCGGTTACCGTTCGCCATCTGCCTGGGCGCGTGACGACGGGAACGGCGACATGTTTGACGACGGGCGGCGTTGTCACAACTTCACGCCAGCCGGGGCGAACGATGACCTGACGGGTTTTGATGGCATAAACGTCAGGCGTTCGCACCTTTTCGTAGCAGGCAATGGCGCGTTCGCTGCAGCGATCGTTGGCGGAAAATGCCGGAGCCGCCGCAAGCACAATTCCGGAAGCGGCAAGCGAAGCCCGGATCACAAAATTTCGCATTCCATGCCCTCACTATCTACAAGCGCCGCCAAATCCGCATAAAATCTCCGGTGTTCAGTAGAGACATCAGATTTTCGGCTGGTAGTCGAAGTATTCAGGCGGCGGATGCAGGTTACCGGAAAGGCTATCGGCCATGTCGTTTGGCAGCGAACTTGGTAAAGCTGTGGGCGGCTGTATGGCCGCCAAGTATTCGGACCGGGCGCTTGCAAGCCGTTAGGGAAGCCCATACCAACCGGTTAACATCCGGCTTGCAAATTTCGTCCCACCACGTCCATTAGCGGCAGCCGAACGGGATTCGGTTCAACGATGAGGTCCGTCAAATCATGATCGCTGTGACAAGAACTTTCATTGCTCGTCCGATCGCGTTCTTGGCGATCATCATGGCGGGCCTTTCGGTGGCGGGATGCGGCATCAACGCCATCCCGACGGAAGAGCAGCAAGCCAAGGCGGCCTGGAGCGAAGTGCAGAGCCAATACAAGCGCCGCTCCGACCTCATTCCCAATCTCGTTTCCTCGGTGAAGGGCTTTGCCGATCAGGAGAAGAGTGTTCTGACGGAGGTCACGAAGGCACGCGAGCAGACGACGAACATTCAGCTGCCTCCGGACATTCTGACGAACCCGGAAGCGATGAAGAAATTTCAGGATGCGCAGGCGACGCTGAGCGGCGCGCTTGGGCGGCTCATGGCAGTGGTCGAACGCTATCCCGATATCAAGTCGGGGCAGAACTTCCTCGCGCTCCAAAGCGAACTCGCCGGCACGGAAAACCGCATCGCTATCGCGCGCCGCGATTACATTGAAGCCGTAAGACGGTATAATACCGAGATCTCGACCTTTCCCGGACGACTGTGGAAGATGGCGCTTTATCCGCAGGCGAAGGAAATGGCTACGTTCGAGGTCTCGCCGGAAGAGCAGAAGGTTCCGAAGGTCGATTTCAGCAAGCCATAGCGTTCTAGAGCGTCGGTCCTGATAGATTCAGGACCGACGCTCTATATCTTTTTGTTTAATCGCATTTTCTTTACGCAAACCGGTGCCCACTTTGCTTGAAAATGCTCTCAGCCCGCAACTTTGCTAGGAACTCGTCCGATGGCTGGCGCTCCGAACGCCGCTCGGTCTTTCACGCTGCACAATGAGCATCGCGCGTTGGCTCGCGCGATGCTGCTGCTGTTATTTGTGGTTCTTCTCGCGTTTTTCGCACCAGCATTCGCCGAACCCGTCTATCCGCAACTCTCCGGACGCGTCACGGACGAAGCCGGGCTGCTCACACCCCAAGACAAGGCCGAGATCGAAAAGGCCCTCGCAGATCTCGAACAGACGTCGACCGATCAGCTTGCTGTTGTCACGGTCAAGTCGCTGCAGGGCTATCCGATCGAGGATTTTGGCGTCGGGCTCGGGCGCAAATGGGGCATCGGTCAGAAGGGCAAGGACAACGGCGTCCTGCTCATCGTCGCGCCGAACGATCGCAAGGTTCGCATCGAGGTCGGGCGGCGGCTCGAACCGTTCATGACCGACACCATGTCGTCCTTGATTATTCAGAATGCCATTCTGCCGAAGTTTCGGCGGGGCGATTTTGCCGGCGGCATCAAAGACGGCATTCGCGATATCAAATCGGTCCTGCTCGGCGACGCGGAAGAAGTGAAGCGGCGCGCCGCCGGCGGGCGCACGACGCAAGACGATCCGTCCGACATGATGAACCTTTTCATCTTCTTGCTGATCTTCGCGTTCATCGTCTGGATCAATTATCGGCAGTCGCAAGTCGTACAATCGGGCGTGCCTGGCTCGCGGCGCCGCGGGGGCGGCGTTGTCATCATTCCGGGCGGCTCGGGAAGCTGGGGCGGCGGATGGTCCGGCGGCGGCGACAGCGGTGGCGGCTGGTCGGGCGGTGGCGGCGACTTCGGCGGCGGCGGCGCTTCGGGAAGCTGGTAGCAATGATCGGGTTTATGCAAAAAGGCGGTCGCCAACGATGAGCTTAATCAGCGCCAAGGACGAAGAGCGTATTTCCGCGGCCATCACGGAGGCCGAGCGCAATACGTCGGGAGAGATCGTTGCCGTTCTCGCCGAGCAGAGTAGCCGGTATCAGCATATTCCGTTCATGTGGGCAGGGCTTCTGGCTCTCGTCATTCCGTGGCCGCTGATCTACTACACTTGGATGCCGGTGCAGTGGATCTTTCTCATCCAGCTTCTGGTCTTTCTGGCGCTTCTCGCGCTTGCCTGGCATCCACGCGTGCGCACGTCGCTCGTGCCGAAGGCGATTTTGAACGCGAACACGCGGCGCCGTGCGAGCGAGCAGTTTCTCGCACAGAACCTGCACACGACAGAGGGACGGACGGGCGTCCTCATTTTCGTGTCTCTTGCGGAAAAGCGTGTGGAGGTCATCGCCGATAGCGGTATCGATGCGCTGGTGCCGCAAGGCACCTGGCAGAAAATCGTCGACGAATTGACGGCCGATATAGGTGCGGGACGTGCGGTCGACGGGTTCGAGCGCGCGATCAAGAACATCGGCGATCTACTTGCCGCGCACTTCCCGCCGGGAGACGCAGATCCAAACGTGCTTCCCGATCATTTGATCGTCTTACGAAGCTGATAGACGTCGGCGATAGGCGATTTGGTGTCCGGGCGGGCAAAGAGGGGAAGTGCATGGCAACGTTCGATCTCGGCGGCTCGGATGAGCAGGTCTCGTCTGCCACGGCAAGCGATACCGCTCGCGCGCCGCTTCGGGCTCGCGTCTCGTGGATGCTTTATGACTGGGCCGTGCAGCCGCATTACACGCTCGTTCAAACATTTCTCTTCGGCCCCTATTTTGCGAACGTCGTCGTCCAGAATTCCGTTTGCGGCTCATGGATTGCACAAGGCAGCGCCAACGCCGCTTGCGGTCAGGCGCTGTGGGGGTATGGGGCATCTGTCGCCGGACTGCTGATCGCGATCCTCAGCCCACTGCTTGGCGCCGCTGCCGATGGGCGCGGCCGGCGCAAGCCATGGATGGCCGGGCTTTCGCTCGTCTTCCTCGCGGGGCTCAGCGTTCTGTGGCTCGGGGGGCCCGACGCAAATCCGACGACTATTCTGATCGTGCTTGCGGGATTCGTCATGGCGACGCTCGCGGCGGAACTGATGAGCGTCTTTTCGAACGCCATCATGACGGGCCTCGTGCCGCGCAGCGAGCTTGGCCGGCTTTCCGGCACGGGCTGGGCGGTCGGATATTTCGGCGGCCTCGTCAGCTTAGCGATCGTCGCCGGTTTGCTGGTGCCGGTCCCTGGTGCGGAAAAAACGTTGCTCGGGCTCGATCCGCTTCTGACACTCGACGGCGCCACGCACGAGAGCGACCGCATCACAGGGCCGTTCGCTGCGATATGGTTCGCGATCTTCATCATTCCGTTCTTTCTGTTCGTGCCGGACCGGCGGCGAGCAGCGAGTGCGGACCCGGAGCGTACGGCAATGGCCGAGCTCTGGGACACGATCAAGTCGCTGCCCGCGAACCCAAGCCTTCTGATCTTTCTCATCGCGCGCATGCTCTATACCGACGGGTTGACGGCCATCTTTGCTTTTGGCGGCATCTACGGCGCGTCGGTATTCGGCTGGGGGGCACTAGAGCTTGGAATATTCGGCATCATCCTGACGCTGGTCGGGGCGTTCGGTGCGCTGTTTGGTGGCTGGCTCGACGACGCCATCGGGCCCAAGACCGTCATCATCATTGCACTCTTCGCGTTGATCGCGGGTGCAGTTGGCATTCTGTCGGTCGATAAGAACCACATCTTTTACACGGTGGATGTCGCCGAGAAGGTTGCAGGGTCGAAGCCATTCTCGTCGCCTGGCGAGCATGTCTTTCTCGCCTTTGCGATCCTCGTCGGCATTGTCTCGGCGCCGGTGCAGGCGGCGAGCCGTTCGCTGCTCGCGCGCATTGCGCCGCCCGACAAGATCACGCAATTTTTCGGGCTTTTCGCGTTCTCCGGAAAGGTAACGGCATTTCTCGCGCCGTTCGTCGTCGCGCTCGTGACGGTTGAGACGGGAAGTCAGCGCATCGGCATGGCGGGCGTGCTGGCGTTCCTCGCAGCCGGCGTTCTGCTGATGCTGTTCGTGCGCGTGCGGCCGGCGCCCTCCGCGCGCTAATGCCGGAAGTGGCGAACGCCGGTGAAGACCATGGCGAGGCCACGCTCATCCGCGGCCTTGATCACTTCGTCGTCGCGCATCGAGCCGCCCGGCTGAATGATGGCCGTTACTCCAGCCTCGGCCGCCGTGATCAGTCCATCGGCGAACGGGAAGAACGCATCCGAGGCGACGACCGATCCGATCGTCAGAGGCGCGTCCAGGCCTTCGGCCTTTGCGGCCTCGGCGGCTTTCCAGGCGGCGATGCGGGCTGAGTCCACACGGCTCATCTGACCGGCGCCGACGCCGACCGTCGCGCCATTCTTCGCGTAGACGATGGCGTTGGACTTTACGTGCTTCGCAACCTTGAACGCGAACCGCAGGTCTTGCAGCTCGGCTTCGGTCGGAGCGCGTTTCGTCACGACTTTCAATTCGAGATCGTCGGCGTTGCTTGCGTCCCGCGATTGAACGAGGAAGCCGCCAGCGACGGATTTGAAGCTCATGCCCGCAGCGCGCGAGTCGGCAAGGCCATCCGTCACCAGCAGGCGGAGATTTTTCTTGGATGCGAAAATCGCCTTTGCTTCATTGGTCGCGCCCGGGGCGATGACGACTTCGGTGAAGATCTTCGTTATTTCGCCGGCGGCTTCGGCGTCGATTGCCTGATTGAGCGCGATGATACCGCCGAAGGCGCTCGTCGGATCGCAGGCGAGTGCTTTGCGGTAGGCATCTGCGAGCGAAGTCCCGGTCGCGACACCGCACGGATTGGCGTGTTTGATGATGGCAACGGCGGGAATTTTCGGATCAAATTCCGACACGAGCTCGAAGGCGGCGTCGGTATCGTTGATGTTGTTGTAGGAGAGTTCCTTCCCCTGCAGCTGCTCGGCGGTTGCGACACCGATGCGGTGTTCCGCCGAGAGATAGAGGGCGGCCGATTGATGGGCATTCTCGCCGTAGCGCAGCGCCTGGCCGAGCTTGCCGCCGAACGCGCGGTAGTCGGGCGTCGTCGTGCCGATCTCGCGCGCGAACCAGTTGCTGATCGCCGCGTCATAGGCGGCCGTTCGCGCGAAGGCTTTGGCGGCGAGCGCTTTGCGAAGCGCGAGTGTCGTCGTGCCGTTGTTGGCCGCGATTTCCGCGAGCACGCGATCATAGTCGGCCGGTTCGACGATGACGGTGACGCTGTCGTGATTTTTCGCGGCACCGCGGATCATCGCTGGGCCGCCGACATCGATATTCTCGACGCAGTCGTCGTAGGCTGCATTCTTGGCGACCGTAGCCTCGAAGGGATAGAGGTTCACGACGAGCAGATCGATCGGCAAAATTCCATGCTCGCGCGCGGCTTCGTCGTGCACGGCGTTGCCGCGAATGGCGAGAAGGCCGCCGTGGACTTTGGGATGCAAAGTCTTGACGCGCCCGTCCATCATTTCGGGAAAGCCCGTCAACTCAGAGACGTCTTGAACCGGAAGGCCCGCAGCCTTGAGGGCGGCGGCGGTGCCGCCGGTCGAAACAAGCTCAATGCCGCGGTTTTTCAGAGCGGTGGCGAAAGAAATGAGCCCGGTCTTGTCGGAGACAGACAGGAGGGCCCGGCGTATCTGTTGATCGGCCATGTGCATCCCGGTGTGTTCTGAGTGGCGGTTAGCACGACGCGTTTAGCAAGGCTATCCCGCGCGTGGATCTGACGCGCGGATGCGGGCTCGTCGCCGCCGGGCGGTCAGGTCTCTTTCGATCAGGTCTGGCGGGCGTTCGGCCGTTCCGCGTGCACGGACCAGCCAACTTCCGTCTGGCCGAAGGTCGTCCCGCGGAGCACGATCTGGAGGCTCGGCCGCGGACCGGCGCTGTCCACAAAGAACAGGCTTTCTTCGATCGATAATTGGGCGGTGTCGCCGGCAACGGTGAACAGCCAGGTTTCGCCGTCGCGGAGGGTAATCCGGCAGGCGCCCTTTCCGGCCAAGCGGCAGACGCAATCCGGATGAAGATGGAAGTGAATGGCGTAAGGAAGATCCTGCTTCAGGCGGAGCGTTCCCTTCGGCGGCTCGAGGCTGTCGGCCCCATCCAACCGGGCGCCATTTGCCGACAGGACGAGTCGGCGCGCGTGGATCAAGCCGAAGCGTTTGAGATAACCGTCATGGTTTGCGATTAACTGCGCGTGTTCCGGGCCATTGTTGAATTCGAAGGCGACCGTATCCGGCCCGCGGATCGGCAGGCCATCGACCATGGTTTCGAGCTGGTCATGCCGGATGAGCCGCGACGACGACGTTTCGGCGAGGCACAGCGTGTTGTGGCTGGCGGTTGCGCGCGCGACGGAATCCCAGTCGTGGTCGGCGGGTCCCGGAAATCCGCCGTTGGCGAAAATCAGATGATGGCGCGCCGTCATCTCGAAAGATAGTGCTCCGGCCTGCGCTTGCGTCGAAAGCTCAAGCGGGGGAGGCGAGCCGACGTCGGCGACGATGATCGTTGAACCGCGTTCCAGCCTGGCATAGCCCGACGAATGAGCGACCGGCATGAGGTCGAGTTCGCCGCTCGAATAGCCCAGAACTGTCGCGAGCGCCGCGGGCGAACCCGTGCTGACGCCGTTGAAACGCGCGAGCATGCCATCGCCGAGCCGCATGAAGCGCAAAAACTTCAAAGACTTTTTGATCGCCGTATTGATCTCGTCGGGCGGTGGCAAAGCGCGCGAGCTGAAGCACTGCCCGAGCGGCAGCAGGTCGAGGACGAGATCGGATAGTACGCTGGCGCTGCGGCTGACGTGCCCGCCATCGTCGAGAACCTGCCGCTTCAGCTCGGTCACGAGCGCGGCTTCCGCTTCCTTCAGTTGTCGGTCGTGCCCGGAAACGGAAAGTCCCGTCAGGACGAGCGCGATCAGGCAGATCATGCGCGGCACGCCGTCGGGGGCATTGCGCCATGTCGTTCGGAGCGCGACGATCTGTTGGCCCATGCTCGACATGATCTGCGTGTAAGAGCGCGCGTCGAGGCCCTCAAGCAGCATGTTGGCTTGCGATATCCAGGAGATCAGCCGGCGGGCGATGACTTCGGGTTCGTAAGCGATGCCTTGTGAGAGGCGCTTCAAAGCGATCCATTCAAGGACGAGTTCTCGCGCCGCCGTCGCCGCCTCTTCTTCTTCGGTCGCCGCCAGATGCCGTAGCCAGCCGAAACCGTGAAGCTCGCGCTCCCATGCCAGGCTTGGCGGCGTTACGCGAAAGGCGGACGCGCCCTTCAGGTCGGCGATCTCGGATGCAAGGCCAAAGTGGCCGTGTGCAACCTCTGTCCAGAAGCTCGGATCCGCTGCGCGCAGCTCTTGCGGCACGATCAGGATCTGATCGGCGCCGTTGCCCAGGTAGCGCCAACGCATAAGTGGCGACGATAGCGTGAAGGTCACGGCGCGGCGACGGAGGCGTTCAACCGAAAGGGAGCGGATCTTCAGCCGTTCCGTGACATTGAGGCTCAAGGGCGATTGCTCCTGCGTCGCGCGGAAATTGGCCCGATCGGCAGATTGGAGTAGCCCCTGACCCGCGCCAAAACAAGGCGTCAGGGCGCACAGACTGTGAGCTTAGGCCGACTTCATCAGGGTTGCTGCGAAAAAGCCGTCGAGGCCGCGCAAGCCTTCGGGCAAATCGGCGAAATGGGACGGCAGCGTCCGGAGATCGCCATCCCGCGTTCGCCATGACAGCGGGATCGTCGCTTCATCGAGCATGATGGGGCGTCGCGCGAAGTCCTTGTGGCGGTCGAGGAAGGCATCGACTTGGGCTTCGCCTTCCTCGCGTTCGAGGGAACAGGTGCAATAGACGAGCGTGCCGCCGGGCTTCAAAAGTCCAGCGGCGCGGTCGAGCAATTTGGACTGCAGGCTTGCGAGGGCGGCGACGTCTTCCGGCCGCTTCAGATACAAGATATCGGGATGGCGGCGGATCGTTCCGGTCGACGTGCACGGGCTATCGAGAAGAATGGCGTCGAACTGCGTTTCCGACGTGAATGTCAGCGCGTCGGAGACGACCGTGTTCGCGGTAAGTCCGAGCCGCGTGAGATTTTCTTTCAAGCGTGACAATCGTCCAGCCGACTTGTCGACTGCCGTCACCTCGGCGCCGCCGGCTGCGAGCTGCGCCGTCTTGCCTCCGGGGGCGGCGCATAGGTCGAGCACCGAAAGACCTGCGACATCGCCCAGAAGCTTCACCGGGAGAGCAGCGGCAGCGTCCTGCACCCACCACGCGCCAATGCTGAAGCCCGGGAGTTCCTCGATGCGTCCGGCTTGGGCGCAGCGGATCGAGCCGGTCGGCAGCACGACGGCGCCGATGCGCTCGGCCCACAGTTCGGGATCGGATTTGACGGTCAGATCGAGGGCCGGTTCGACCAGCGATGCGCGGGCGATTTGCCGAGCCTCGGCTGCGCCATATGTGTCGCTCCAACGCTTGAGGAGCCAATCCGGGAACGTCAGCGTGACATTATCCAGCGATGCGAGGCGGCCCTGGCCGGTTTCGCTCAAGCGCCGCAGGACGGCGTTGACGAGATTTGCAAAGCGTTTGCCGTTGGTGTCGGCGTGACATTGATCGACGGCAAGAGAGATCGCGGCGTGCGGCGGCGTTTGCAGCAGAAGGAGCTGCGCCGCGGCCGCAAGAAGGATTTCGTCCAAGCGGCCGATGTGTTCGGGCAGCGGCTTTGCGATGTAGGTTTTCAGCACGGCCTGGAGAGCGCCGCGATTGCGGAGAGCCGTGGTGGCGATGAGGCGGGCAAAGGCGCGGTCGCGGGGCGCGAGATCGCGTGCCGCAGACACGGTTGCGAACGCGTCGTCGAACGGGCGATGTTCAATCAATACGGAGAAGAGCGCCGAAACCGCGGCATCGCGCGTCTTAAGACCGTCGCCCGCGGGTGATGGAGGACGAGCGGCTTTAGCCGTGGGTTTGTGATCGCGCTTGAAGCGCGCGCCCATTGCCGCCGGGCGCGGACCGTTTCTTTTTATAGTATCTTTCACGTCAGCCCCAAGGGTTCGGCGGTTTGGTGTAGTTCTGACCACCGATCCAGACTTCGCCGGAGCTGCCGGCGCGACCGCCAGGTCCGGTGCCAGTGTCGCCCATCTCGCGTGCCTGGGTTTCGAGCGCGGCGATGCGATTTTCAACATTGGGGTGGGTCGAGAAAAGATTGTCGACGCCGTGGCCGTTCAGCGGATTGATGATGAACATATGCGCGGCGGCAGGGATCGCTTCGGCTTCCTCATTCGGAATCCGGCGCGCTGCGACATCGATTTTTCGCAAAGCCGAGGCGAGCCAGAGGGGCTTACCACAAATCATCGCGCCGAGACGATCGGCCTGATATTCGCGGGAGCGGCTGATTGCCATCTGCACCATGCCAGCGGCCATCGGCGCAAGAATGATGGCGGCGAGCGTGCCGAACACGCCAAGGCCGCCACGATCGCCACCGCGGCCGCCGCCGAACAACATGCCGAACTGCATATATTGAGCGACCATCGATACCGCGCCGCCAATGGTTGCGGCGACGGCCATTGTCAACGTGTCCCGGTTCTTGATGTGCGCCAGCTCGTGCGCAAGCACGCCGGCGATCTCATCGCGGTCGAGCGCTTCAAGAAGGCCGGTCGATGCACAGACGGCGGCGTGCGAGGGGCTGCGACCCGTCGCGAAAGCATTGGGCTGCGGATTGTTCATGATGTAGACGCGCGGCATCGGAAGGTCTGCATTGCGAGCCAGATCGCGGACGATGCGATAGAGCTCAGGCGCTGTCGCTTCGCTGACCTCCTGGGCGTTGAACATGCGGAGGACGATCGAATCCGATTTCCATAGACTGACGACGTTCATCACCAGCGCGATAAAGAACGCGATGACGAGACCCGCCTGGCCGCCGATGGCTGCGCCCAATGCGACGAAGATCGCTGTCAGTGCCGCCAGAAGCAGCGCGGTCTTGGCATAGTTCATAGGCATTTGAGCATACTCGCGACACGTGGTCCCTAAGCTAGTCTACAACCTTACAGCCGCGTATATATGGTGCCGAACGAAATCCATAAAGGCGACGCGCCGAAAAAGGCAGCGAAACCGATTAAAGGGACGTTTGCTCTATATGACAGCCGAAGATCGGACAGGCGATGACAGGGCCGGCGGCGAGCGGCCGGATGAGGCGCAATCGGCTTTGCCCGATACGCGCGTGCTGACGCCCGAGGCTCGCCGCGCGCTCGCAGAGGCCGAAGAACGGCGTCAAAAACAGGCTGGCGAATCCAAGGCGCCGCGTGAAATCGGTGGCAGAGACGGGCCCGATCCCACGCGTTTCGGCGACTGGGAGAAGGGCGGCATCACATCTGACTTTTGATGCCGCCGCCGGTAGTGTGGACGCTAGATGACGCGCCGGTTCTGACGATTGGTGATCAGATCATCGACGACGGTCGGATCGGACAGCGTCGAGGTATCGCCCAAGCTGCCGAAATCATCCTCCGCGATCTTGCGCAAGATGCGGCGCATAATCTTGCCGGACCGCGTCTTCGGCAGACCGGGCGAGAACTGGATGAGATCCGGAGAGGCGATCGGGCCGATCTCTTTACGGACATGGGCGACGAGATCGCGCTTCAGCGCATCATCGCCGCTCTCGCCGATGTTGAGCGTCACGTAGCAATAGATGCCCTGGCCCTTGAGATCGTGCGGATAGCCGACGACGGCGGCTTCGGCGACCTTCGGATGGGAGACGAGCGCGCTTTCGACTTCGGCCGTTCCCATGCGGTGGCCGGAGACGTTGATGACGTCGTCGACACGGCCGGTGATCCAATAATAGCCATCGGCATCGCGGCGGCAGCCGTCGCCCGAGAAGTACATTCCCGGATAGGCGGAGAAGTACGTTTGCACGAACCGGTCATGGTCGCCGTAGATCGTGCGCGACTGTCCCGGCCAGCTGTCGAGTATGACGAGATTGCCTTGCGCCGCGCCGCCGAGGAATTGGCCTTTTTCGTCAACAAGGGCGGGACGAATGCCGAAGAAGGGCTTCGTTGCCGAACCTGGCTTCAAATCCGTCGCGCCGGGAAGCGGCGTGATGAGAATGCCGCCCGTTTCGGTTTGCCACCACGTATCGACGATCGGGCATCTGCCGTCGCCGACGACCTGATGATACCACTCCCAGGCTTCGGGATTGATGGGTTCGCCGACCGAGCCGAGAAGGCGCAATGAGGAGCGGTCCGTGGCTTTGACGAGCGAATCGCCGGCGCCCATCAGCGAGCGAATGGCTGTCGGCGCGGTATAGAAGATCGTGACTTTCCACTTATCGACGACGTTCCAGAACCGGGATGACGTCGGATAGGTCGGCACGCCCTCGAACATCAGCGTCGTTGCGCCGTTCGCGAGTGGTCCGTAAACGATGTAGCTGTGCCCGGTGACCCAGCCGACGTCCGCCGTGCACCAATAGATATCGTCTTCGTGGTAGTCGAAAACGTATTGATGGGTCATCGACGCGTAGACGAGATATCCGCCCGTCGTGTGGACGACGCCCTTCGGCTTCCCGGTCGAACCCGACGTGTAGAGAATGAACAGCGGGTCTTCGGCCCGCATTTCAACCGGGCTGCATTCGGCGGGAACGGTCGCAAGCTCTTCATGCAGCCAGAAATCGCGGCCGTCCGTCCACGGGACGGGGTTTCCGGTGCGGCGGACGACGAGCAATTTTTCGTCGCCCTTGCATTTCGCCAGCGCCGCGTCGGCGTTCTTCTTCAGGGGCACATTTTTGCCGGCGCGTAGGGCTTCATCCGCCGTGATGATGAGCTTTGAGTCCGCGTCTTCGATGCGGTTCTGAAGGCTGTCCGGTGAAAATCCGCCGAAGACAATCGAATGAACAGCACCTATCCGCGTGCAGGCGAGCATCGCGTAGGCTGCTTCGGGAATCATCGGCAGATAGATCGTGACGCGGTCGCCTCTCTTGACGCCGTGCTTCTTCAGCACGTTGGCGAAGCGCTGCACGCGGTCGTGAAGCTGGCGATAGGTGATCTGTTCGCTTTCGTTCGGATTGTCGCCTTCCCAGATGATCGCAACTTTATCGCCGCGCTTCTCGATGTGGCGATCGATGCAGTTTGCCGAGACGTTGAGCGTACCGTCCTCGTACCAGCGGATATCAACGTTGCCGGGCGCGAAGCTCGTATTTTTCGCGCGCGTATAGGGCTTGATCCAATCGATGCGTTTGCCGGCGTTCGCCCAGAATTTCTCGGGGTCGGCAACGGACTGCTCATACATCGTGTTATAGGAATCAGAGTTAATATAAGCCCGCTCCGCCCATTGAGAGGGCACGGCGTAAACTTTGTCCGACATGAGAAGCGCTCCTCCGATTGGCCGTCTGAGACGCGGCCATTTCCCCTATTATGCTGCGGCGCGCGCCGGTTCACAACATGATCGATTATCGACCTGCCGCCGTCTGGGCCTAAAATGTTTGCAGTTCAATATCGCACTGCCGCAACGCCTTCTACCCGCCCCAGACGGTCGTCCGCTTGATGTCGTAATCCTCAAGCTCGCGCGTTACCGGGACCTGATATTCTGCAAGAGGTGTGAATCGGTTTTCCGGGAAATAGCTTCGCCGCGGATCGCCGATGTAGACCAAGCAGCCGCGTTCTCTGGCCCGGTTGATGTACTCCGTGACGCGGGTGGCGAGCTGGCGCTCGTAAAAGAGATCACCCAGGATGACGACACTCCTCTCCGGGGGCTCGGCGTCGAGCAAATCGGCTAACATCGTTTCGATGGCAACGCCGTTTGCTTCGGCATTCACGGCACAGGCGGCGACCGCCAATCCGTCGATATCCGCGGCTATGACGCGAGCGGCGCCTGTCTTGGCGGCTGCGATCGCGGAAATTCCGGAGCCCGCACCAATATCGAGAACGGTCCGGCCGCGGCAAATTTCGGGGTGATCGAGCAGGTAGCGGCTGACGGCCTGACCTCCGGCCCAAGCGAAAGCCCAGTAGGGCGGCGGCACGTTAAGCGCATCGAGTTCGTCCTCGGTTTTTTGCCAAATCGGCAGCGACTCTTCTGCAAGGCGCAGCATGATTTCGGGCACCAAAGGCGGAGCGATGGGCTTCGTGTTTTTGACTATGAACTGTTTAGCGCTTTGAGGATCAGCGGGATCGAGCCGGGCGGTCATCGATCCTTGAGCGTCTTCAGATCGACACCGCCCATCTTGCAGATTTCCTTCCATTCATCGGCGGACACGGGCTGGACCGACAGACGCGAATTGTTGACGAGCACCATGCTCGAAAGATTCGGGTTGGCCTTGACGGCGTCGAGGCCAACCGGTTTTGGAACGGGGACGACCGCGGCGACGTCGACGCATTCCCACTTTCCAGTATCATCCTTAGCCTCGGGATGAGCAGGTGCAATTACGCGGAGAATTCCGACGATCTCTTTGCCTTCGTTCGAGTGATAGAAAAATCCGAGGTCGCCAACTTTCATCGCCCGCATGTTGTTGCGAGCCTGATAATTGCGAACACCGTCCCACGATTCCCCCTGCTTGCCACGGGAAACGAGATCGTTCCAAGAGAACACGTCGGGTTCGGATTTCAGCAGCCAGAAGGCGGTCATGCTCAGCCTTTATGTAAGTGGCTGGTGCTAGCGCGAAACGGCGGGTTGCTCAAGGCCACGCCGAAAGATGCAAAAACCCCATGCTCGCAAAAGCATGGGGTTTTGGACGCGACACGAAACTTTGGCGGTCAACGAACCTGGGAACAAACCCTGGGGTCCGAGACCTGTTTCTCCTTTATCTCAGCAATGCCTTGATATTCGGTAAAGGCGTCGTGCTTGCCGCTCATTCCGATCGGCGAACTGCTCGCCATCGAACACGTGCGAAGCCCCAATCATCGGCGACGATTGGCGAAATTATCGAAGCTCAGGATGAAAGGTCGCAGCCGACTTGGGCTCGGAAATGCGACGCCGTCAGTCTTCGGCTTTCAGCGGCCGTTGCATCAGTGCCGTAATCGCTTCATCGACCTCGAGCCGGCCTTCGATGATCCCGTGCACGGCTTCGGCGATCGGCATTTCGACACCTTTTTCGCGCGCGAGGCGGACCAGCGCGGCGCAGGTGTAGACACCTTCGGCGACCGTTACGCGCGTGCCGAGGAATTCGCCGAGGCTACGGCCTTCGCCCAAGGCGCGTCCGAGCGACATATTGCGCGACTGTGCGCTGCCGCACGTCAAGATGAGATCGCCGAGCCCGGAGAGGCCGAGCAGGGTTTCGGGCCGCGCGCCCATCGCCTCGCCGAAGCGGCGAAGTTCGGCAAATCCGCGGGTGACGATTGCGGCGTGAGCGCTTGCTCCGAGGCCGCGGCCTTCGACGATGCCGGCAGCGATCGCCAGGACATTCTTCACGGCGCCGCCGAGTTCGGCGCCGAGCACATCGCTCGACCAATAGAGGCGCATCTGGCGGGAAGAGAGTGCGGCCGTTAGCGCACGGCCGGTGGTTTCGTTGCGGCAGGCGAGCGTCAGCGCCGATGGCAGGCCGCGTGCAACGTCGGCTGCGAAACTCGGTCCCGAAAGAACGGCGCGCAACGCCTGAGGCGCCGCTTCCTCGAGAACGTCGCCCATGAACCGGCCTGTCGATTCCTCGATGCCCTTCGCGCAGATGATGACCGGCGTATCCGGAGCGAGCTGCTTGGCGAGCCGGCCTATCACGTTGCGCAAGTGCTGCGCCGGAACGACGGCCAGGATTGCATCCGAACCTGCCGCCGCCAAAAGATCGGGCGTGGCGCGGATCGCAGGATTGAGGCTGACGCCGGGCAGGAATGTCCGGTTGACGTGACGCTTGTTGATGTCGTCGACCACTTCGGTCTCGCGCGCCCATAGCGTGACCGCCGTCTGGCCGTGCGTCAACGTCTGGGCAAGCGCAGTTCCCCACGCGCCCCCGCCGATAATGCTCACCGACTTAATTTGCAAGCGTGCCCCCGGATCGAATTCGTGTTGAGTTTAGCACGGCATTTCGACCGGCGCTGCCTCTAGGCTTTGACGCCCGCGCCCGCCGCTTTGGCCGCGGCCGGATCGAGCGGCCAGCGCGGTTTTACGGGTGCGTCGAGGCCATCGACGAGGCCCGCTGCCAAGCGTTCCGCACCCGCCCAGGCAATCATGGCACCGTTGTCCGTGCAGAGCTCGAGCGGCGGCGCCCGGAAGGCGAAGCCGAACTCTCCGGCAATTCCGATGAGCGTCGTTCGCAGGGTTTTGTTGGCGGCGACGCCGCCCGCGGCGACGAAGTTTCGGGGCGCACCCTCGGGCAGCAGCGGAAGGACGCTGCGTATCGCCAAACGCACCCGGTCGGCAACGCTGTCGGAAACGGCTGCCTGAAATGACGCGCAGAGGTCGGCGATATCCTGCTCCGAAAGCGGGGAAATCTTTGCGGCGGCGTGGCGGACCGCGGTCTTGAGCCCGGCAAACGAGAAATGGGGGTCTTCGCGGCCCAGCATCGGCCGGGGCAGGTTGAACCGGCGCGGATTGCCGTTCAGGGCTGCGCGTTCGACGGCGGGGCCGCCGGGCATGGGGAGACCCAGCAACTTTGCGGTCTTGTCGAATGCTTCGCCGAGAGCATCGTCGATGGTCGTTGCAAGCCGGCGGTATCGGCCGGTGCCTTCGACCCAGAGCAATTGGGTATGTCCGCCCGATACCAGAAGCATCAGGTAGGGAGGCCGGATGCCGTCCGTCAGGCCGGCCGTCAGGGCGTGGGCCTCGAGATGATTGATGGCGAGGAAAGGAATGCCGGTCGCGAGCGCCAGGGCTTTGCCGCTGGTCGCGCCGACGATCAGGCCGCCGATGAGGCCCGGTCCCGTCGACGCCGCAACGGCGGAAAGATCGCCGAGCGCAACGCCAGCTTCATCGAGAGCTTTCCGAATGAGGACGTCGAGGCACTCGGTATGGGCGCGGGCAGCGATTTCGGGGACGACGCCGCCATAGAGGGCGTGGCTGTCGAATTGGGACAGTACGACGTTCGATAAAATGCGCCCCGTGCCTGCGGCATCGCGCGCCACGACCGCGGCTGCGGTCTCGTCGCAGCTCGTCTCTATGCCGAGAACCAGCACGGGATCGGGCGCAAAATCGGGAAGCTCAGCCATATGTTCAGGAACTTGCCGGCGCTAGGTTGGAATCCGCACGCCTTTGGAGCATTAGTATCGCCCGAATAACGGCACTCTTTACCGGAACACGGACACGAGCGCCCGCCTAGCATCCGGAGAGACCTTTTTGCAAGCGACGCGCATACGTATCGGCACTCGAGGCTCGCCTTTGGCACTTGCTCAGGCGCATGAAGTGAGGGCGCGCCTGATGGCCGCGCATGGTCTCTCCGAGAGCGCCATAAGCATCAATGTCATCAAGACGACGGGCGATCGCGTGCTCGACCGGCCGCTGGCCGATGTCGGCGGCAAAGGTCTCTTTACCAAAGAAATCGAAGACGCGCTGCTCGCGAATGAGGTCGATGTCGGCGTTCATTCGATGAAGGACATGCAGACGGTTCTTCCTGGCGGGCTCGCGGTCGGCGCCGTCCTGCCGCGAGAGGATCCGCGCGATGCCTTCATTTCGTTGCGGCATGCGGATTTCAATGCGCTTCCGTTGAATGCGGTTGTCGGCACGTCGTCGTTGCGGCGGAAGTCGCAGGTTCTCAATGCGCGGCCGGATCTTCGGGTCGTCGAGTTTCGCGGCAACGTGCAGACACGGCTCCGCAAGCTCGAGGAAGGCGTCGCCGAGGCGACGTTCCTCGCCGTTGCGGGTTTGAAGAGGCTCGGCATGCAGGATCGCATTACGGCGCCGGTTCCAACCGAGCGCATGCTGCCGGCGGTGGCGCAGGGCGTGATCGCGCTCGAAATTCGCGATGGCGACGAGGCGATTGCGGCGCTGATCGCACCGTTGAACGATCCGGAAACGGCTGTGGCTGCCACGGCCGAGCGCACGTTCCTTGCGCGGATGGAGGGCTCGTGCCGAACCCCCATTGCCGGTTACGCCGTGATCAACGCGGGCGAATTGCTCTTTCGCGGGCAAATCCTGTCGGTGGATGGCAGCAGAAGCTACAACGTTTCGCGTAGCGGGCCGCCGGAGAACGCGTCCGATCTCGGCCTTGCCGCCGCGGACGAGATTCTCACCAAGGCAGATCCCGCCATTCTTCTTCGATCGAACGCCTGATGCATGTGGTCATTACGCGGCCTCTCGGTGATGCCGAGCCGCTCAAGTCGCGCATTGAAGCGCTGGGCTGGCGTGTCACGCTCTCGCCGCTCATCGAGATCGTGCCCGATGCTATTCCCGGCGACATTCTTCGTGATGCGACGGCGCTGATCGCGACGAGCCGCAATGCGTTGACGGCCGACTTGAAGACGGCAATCGATCTGCCGCTTTTTGCCGTTGGGCCCGGTACGGGTGCGGTGGCGCGGGAAATCGGATTCACGAAAGTCATTGAAGGTCCGGGAACTGGCTCGGACCTTGTGCCTATTCTCGCTTCGCGGCGGGCGGAGCTCGGCGAACGTCCGCTTTACCTGCGGGGAGATGTCATCGCCTTCGATATCGTAGGGGCGCTGGCGAACGCCGGGATCCATGTCCGGGCGGCGAAGGCTTACCGGTCGGTTGCTGCTGAACGCTTAAATCCCGAGGTCATCAAGGCGCTGCAAAACGGCAATATCGACGCTGTCACGCTGATGTCGCCGCGCACGGCCGAGACCTGGGCGCGCCTCGTCGGAGATTTGTCGCTGCCGGTACAACTTTCCGGCGTAACCCATCTTTGTCTTTCTCCGCGGGTGGCAGAGGCCTTGGGGCAACCGGAAATAGGCTATAGCGTGTTGGTCGCTTCACATCCTAATCTTGAAGAAATGATTGCGCTCGTAAAACGTCTCGCGGCAAATTCGAAAGCGGAGTAATAAGGCGCGTACCGGCCGGTTAGATGCCCCGGCTTCAGAGCTTTCTCAACAGACAAAAATTTTGACTGAATGCCCGGGTACCGTCCGGGTTCAGATGGCATACGCGAGTTTCGTGTGGAGGCAAAAGCTTCGATGGCAGACGACAAATCGAGTGCAGGATCAAGCGCCGGAAAGCGGCCCTATGCGACGCTCGACCTCAAGGCGACCGAGATTGAAAATACACCCGCGAAGGGTGGGACCTCGCCGGAGACGGCAAAGCCCCTCGGCGCCGATGTGCCTTTGCCCGCAGCGGCGCGATCCTACGCGGAGATGTCTGCCGACGCTGAAGGCAAGGCCGACACTTCGACACCTAAATTCTTGAAGAGCGATGGCGCAAAATCATCTGCTTCCGCCGGTGCATCGACAGCGGGCGCCGCAGGGGTGCGCGACGACGATGACGAGGAGGATATCGTCATCCGGAAGCGCGGCGGATTTTTTAGCCATCTCGCGGCGGGCATAGCCGGTGGCGCCCTCGCGCTACTCGCCTACCAATGGGGGCTTCCGCAGCTTGGATTCAGAGGATCGGACGATGTGGTTGCCGCGCTCTCGCAGCGCCTCGCGGCGATCGAGAAAGCGCAGAGCGCACCGTTACCCGCGCCGGACTTGAGCAGCATCGAATTCCGCCTCTCCGACCTCGAGACGCAAACGAAGAAAATTCCGGCCATCACGGAAAGCCAGAATCGCCTTGTCGCAGAAACGAAGGCGGCGCTCGCGTCGGCGGCCTCGGATGCCGGATCGCCGCAGCTCATCGAGCGCGTCGGCAAGGTCGAAGAGAAGTTCAAGGCGCTCGCTGACGCCGGCGTCAACGATCCCAATGCCAATCGCATCGAGCAACTCGCGGCGTTGACCGGCAAGGTTTCCGATCTCGAAACGAGCCTTTCGACGCAACTCACCGCATTGCGCGTCAGCGTCGCCAAGGACGTCGAGAGCCGTGTGCAAGCGGCGACCGAAGCCAGCGAGACCGCGCGCGCAGGAACGCAGCGTATCGATAAGGACGTCGCCGGGCTGAAGACGGACAATGTTCGCATCGAGACGGAAATTGGGGCGGTCAAAACTGCGACCGATCATGTTGCGGCCGATCTGAAGATCGCTCAGGACGAAACACAGAACCTCAAGGCCTCATTCGAGGGCCTGAAAACTGCGGCGGCTAAACCGGCGGACATCACGGCTGCCGTTCAGCCTCTCACCGACCGAACGGCCGCTCTCGAGAAAAGCGTTCAGGGTGTCGTGCAAGGTGACGCTGCACGGCAAGAAAGCGCACAGCGCGTCGTGCTCGCACTCGAATTGCAGAACTTGCGGCGTGCGCTCGACAGCGGACAGAACTTTTCGGCCCAGCTCGCGGACGTGAAGAAAGTCGCTGGCAATACCGTCGATCTGTCGGCTCTCGAGAGCTTGAAGGATACCGGCGTGCCGTCGCTCGCAGACCTCACCAAGGATTTCAGATCTGCTGCGGACAATGCCATCGACGCCGATGGCGAACCCGATAATGCGACGGTCGTCGATCGCCTGTGGGCCGGGGCGAAATCGGTGGTTCGCGTCCGGCGCGTCGATCTCAAGCCGGACGACAAGAGCACCGAGGCCATCGTCGGGCGCATGCAAGTCGCGCTGAACGACGGACGGTTGCCCGATGTCCTCGAGGCTGCGAAAGAACTTTCGCCGAAGGCACAGGATGCGGCGCGGCCTTTCCTCGATAAGGTCGCGGCGCGGGTCAGTGTCGATAAGGCGTTGGCCGATCTCGAATCCCAACTCAAGTCGTCGATTGCGACCGGCTCTCAGCCGACGGCGAAGCCGTCGCCTTAACACTTCAAAGGGTTTGCGTCATGGTGCGCCTCGTCGTCTATCTGCTTACGATCGCCCTTATCGCCTCCGGCCTCGCCTGGCTCGCGGACCGTCCCGGGACGCTGCAGATCGCCTGGCAGGGCTACGATATAGAGACATCGGTTTTCCGCGCGGTCGTTATCCTGGCGGCGCTGGTCGCGACGCTGGTATTCCTGTGGTCGGTCTTCCGGGCGCTCTGGAACAGTCCCGCTGCCATCGGCCATCGTTTGTTGCGGCAACGGGAGAAGAAGGGGCTCGACGCACTTTCCGGCGGCCTGATTGCGATCGGCGCGGGCGACAGCGCGCTTGCCTCGCGTTACGCCCTGCAGGCGCGGAAGACACTGCCGCATGAGCCGTTGACGCATCTCCTGCGGGCGCAGTCGGCCGAGCTTGCAGGCGATCGCGCTGCCGCACGACGCATCTACGAAGCCATGCTGGCTTCTCCGGAAACAGAGCAGCTCGGGCTTCGCGGCCTGTTCCTTGAAGCGCAACGCGAGGGCGCGGGCGAAGCGGCGCGGCAATTCGCGGCGCGCGCGCTCAAAGCCAATCCGAAGCTCGGATGGTCGTCGACGGCGCTCTTCGAGCAGCAGTGCAAGCAGAAGGATTGGCGGGCCGCGCTGACGACGCTCGATCACGCCAAAAAGAGCGGCCACATTGCGAAGGCTGCCGCCGAGCGCAAGCGTGCCGTCTTGCTGACGGCGAGAGCTGTCGAGGCTGAAGACGACGCTCCGGACAAGGCACTCGCCTGGGCGCTCGAGGCGCACGCGCTCGCGCCGGATCTCGTTCCGGCGGCGGTGGTTGCGGGACGCATTCTGGCGTCGCGCGGCAATACATCCAAGGCCGCGAAGGTTCTGCAGAAGACGTGGTCGAAATCTCCGCATCCGGATATCGCTTCGACGTATGCCCATGCCCGTATCGGCGACAGCACGCGCGACAGGCTCGACCGCGTGCGGCAGCTTGCGGCTCTCAATCCGCATTCGATCGAAAGCCCCATTGCCGTTGCTTCGACGGCGACCGAGGCGCGAATGTACGACGAGGCGCGGCGTGCTCTCGAGCCGCTTCTGACCGACCGTCTCACGCAGCGCGTCGCCATGCTGATGGCGCGTATCGAAGCGGGCGAAAACGGCGAGAAAGGCCGTGTGCGCGAATGGCTGGCGCGGGCGATGAACGCGGCGCGCGATCCGGTGTGGCTGGCCGACGGCGTCATTTCCGATCACTGGGAGCCGACATCGCCGGTCGATGGCCGTCTCGATGCCTTCCAGTGGCGTGTGCCCGTTGAAACGACGGACGGGAAGGGCAGCATTCTTGCGAACAAAATCGACGAGCTGATCGCTATCGCGCCGGTGGCGGGAACGCCGGATACTGGCCCATCCGAGCCCGTGAAAGCGAGCAGCGCCGACGACATCGAAAGCAAACTTGGCCAGTCCGACAGCGATGTTGTGGAAGCCGAGCCCGTCACCGTTACCGCGAAGCCGAACGGGGTTTTCCCCGAAGCGGCCGTCAACGGTGCTACGGGTCCTCTGCCCGTGGCGGACGATGCCGCTACGGTGAGCAAGCGGCCGTCTTCCGATCGGGCGCCAGCCGCGCGGCCCGATGCGAAAGTTTTCGTCGCGCCGCGAGCGCCGGATGATCCCGGGACCGATCCTGCCGAGCCCGAAATCGAGCAGCCCATCGCGCGACGCAATTTCCGGACGGTCAACTAGGCAAGGCCGGCCGCCCGGTCCGACCGAAATCCGCGGAACTGCGCGTGCTCGAGCCGCAGGGCGACGGCGCTCCACCGGACTGGGCCCGCTATTTTAGCGGAGGCGGTGGTTCCCACTCTTCGCCGCCGCCGAATTTATAGCTGAGCGAGACGCGAAGGGTGTCGATCGGACCGAGACTCGTCGCGACATCCGATCCGCCATTCAGTTGGGGGGCATCAGCGATGAAGACGGTCTTATCGAAGTTGTAATGCAGATATTCGGCGGTCAAGACGAGGTTGTACGCGAAGAGCAACTCGAAGCCGCCGCCATAGACCGCTGCCATGTCGCTGGAGTGGAATCTTGCGGTTCCGGAGATTAGGTCGGCGTCTCTGAAGCCAAATTCGGCGTTGCCCCAGCCGATGCCGGCCGTGCCAAAAACCATCGCGTTATCGAAGAACGCGTAGCCCAAGCGTCCGCGTACGGTTCCGAGGCTCTGAAGCCTAGCACTGGCGCTGTCGATGCCCGGGCCGCCGTCATCGAGAATGGCAGTTTCGCTTTTGCCTGTTCCCCAGGACCAATCGCCTTCGATGCCAACAACATATCTGTCGAACTGGTAATTGTAGCCGCCTTTCACACCGTATGTGGGGCGATCCCGGGTGCCGGAGTGAAGTGGAGGATCGCCGCCGACGTGGTCATCGAAGAGCGTGGCGCTCGGACTTTCGAAGACCGCACTTGCGATACCACCAACGTAGAAGCCGTTGAATTCGCCGGGGTCAGCAATTGCTGTTCCAGCGCTTAAAATGACTGCAACTGCTGCAATTCCTAAAACTTTCACCATGACTAGACATCCCTCACGCCAATATCTACTTGCGCTAGGGGTGCCTCGCGATTGGTCAGCGTACAACTTAAACCGGGAAGTGCTCGCAACATTTCTGTGCATCGTTGGAGCTGCAACGAGAGACGCATTTGAAAATGTGCCGTTGAGCGCGCGAGACGGGTGCAAATGGCAACAATCGCGCTGAGCACTTTGCATGCTGAGATGCTCGCTGATCGGCCGAGGCAACGAGCGCAATGTCCGTTGTCAATTCCGTCGTGCCCTTGGACCCGGGGCTGTCTTTGGAAGCGGGCCATTAGCCCTGGCGGTTCTCCGTGCGGCTTTTTGCCTGGAGCGACGCAACAACAGGCTTTCAGAACAGTAGATTAGCTGGTTCGAGGGCTGCAGAGCCCGGCGATACCGTTTGCATCTTGCGATGTCGGGATGGGTGCGCTAGGACGCTCGGACTCGAAGCGCGATGCGCCGCTTTCCAAGGTTTGCCGGCCCACAGGACCAGCGAACCCGGACTACGGCGCATTCCGTGCTTGGAGCGTGCCTGAAACATTTTCGCGCACGGCGATCGGCAAGCAGCAACCGGCTTTGTCGATTTATGCCGCTTTAGCTCAGCCGGTAGAGCACGTCATTCGTAATGACGGGGTCGCGTGTTCGAGTCACGCAAGCGGCACCATTTCTAAAAAACCATTTAAGAGCAGGTGTTTGAAGCATTTTTCGAGTGCTGTAAGTTGCAAAGTTTCTCCAAATGCGACGACGAGGGAGAAGCTTCTTCCGGCTCAAGACCAAGCGCGCCTTGTGCCGCAATACGGCGAAGCTATCCGGCCGGTGCTCAATAAGGTTTTGGCCGAAAAAGCCGACGGTCTCGCCAAGGCGCAAGAAGAGGCGTGGCGAAAGTTGGGGAAATATCTGACGGCTGAAGCTCGCGAGCATACGGACCAACAGCTGTTATCGCATTGGGCAGCTGCCAAGATGCTCAGTTGCTTCGTCGCGACGGTGAAGCGGATGGTCTATGACGGTCGCGTGCCTCAGCCCGTGTAGCTTAGTGAGCGGCGGCTTGGTCATCGTTACGCTGATCTGAAGAAGCTCGTTGGCTGAACACCTTAGTCGAGACTCTCGTGCCATGCGGAACAGATGCGACGGGCGTGCCTTTTCAAATTACGTATATCCTATGGATCGTCCTCGTCGCCGCTGCCTTCGTTGCGGATAAACATCAGCAGGCGGATTTTCTAATTACGGGAATGAAACGCGCCTCGACAATAGTCAGCTGCCAGAACTAGGGTTCGCCATCCTAGTAGCTCCTGCAGTTTGTTGGGGACGTGCGTAATGAAAAGACCATACTTGCTGGGCGCGATATGTGCGGCCTCAGCGCTTTTGAGCTTCGGGCCTGCAAACGCGGGCGACCTTTTCAACTCAGCCAGTTATAATTGGAGTGGCTTCTACGTCGGCCTTAACGCTGGATGGGCCAAAAACAGCACGGATTGGGCATTCCACCCTGCCATCGTTGGTGCGCCGAACCAGTCTTTTTCGTTTGAGGATAGTGCTGGTGCGCTTGGCGGCCAAATCGGGCTTCAGCACCAATGGGGCAGTTTTGTGCTCGGCGTCGAGGCAGCTGTCAGCGATATCAACGTCAATGGTGGATGGAGCGAGCACTTCGGTTATGGAATTGGCAATTCGCTTGCTGAAACCAAGACTGGAACACTTGTAACGGTCGGGCCTCGCCTCGGTTGGGCCAACGGGCGGTGGCTTTATTACGGAACGGGCGGTTGGGCGACTGCAGACGTTCAAACGAGAGGTGAATCGATATTTTCTCCTGGGTCGTTCTTCAACAAAACGAGCGAACGTCAGAATGGTTGGTTTGCTGGC
Source organism: Pseudomonadota bacterium (assembly GCA_018242295.1). GTDB lineage: Bacteria > Pseudomonadota > Alphaproteobacteria > Rhizobiales > Hyphomicrobiaceae > Hyphomicrobium_B. Next base: position 185,448 of record JAFECE010000007.1, on the reverse strand, counting down.
GGTGGTGTGGAGTACGCATTATCCCAGAATGTATTGGCTGGCATTGAATATCAGCATGTCGATCTTGGAGATGAACTGCATTGTCCGGGATGTTTTGCAGGGGATACGAATAACCACGAGATCGGAGTTGGTATCGATATAGTTCGGGCCCGCTTGAGCTTTAAGTTGGGGCGAGACGAGGACCTAGCTCCTTCCCCGCTGAAATAGAGAACCCTACAGCAACATATCGACCTTCTTAGTCGTCGCTCTTCGCGCGGGCTCTTGTTCCGTCATCGTCCAACATGCGATTGCGGATATTCCGCGACGCTGAAGCGGATTTGTTTTCAGATCAAGTCCGCTGAGGCTATGCAGTAGTTTATGCGCATCTTGGTGATTGGGGCCTACGGACTGGTGGGCGGCTATGTAACCGCTCGCCTCCTTAGTGAAGGGCACGAGGTCGTCGGCCTTGGCCGTGAGACCAGAGTTGCGAGGCGTCGGTTTCCCAAGGTTCGCTGGGTGGACGCCGACCTACGTGACATGAACGCCGATCGATGGGCGGCGCTCATGGTCAGCATCGACGCGGTGGTCAACTGCGCGGGCGCGCTCCAGGACAGCCCGCGCGATGACCTTCGAGCAGTTCACGTTCGGGCCGTAGCCGAATTGGCCCGCGCTTGCGAGCGGCATGGTGTCCGTCGGCTCGTGCACATCTCGGCGGTCGGCGTCGAACGCGGCGAGGGACGTTTCCAGCACACGAAGCACGAGGCGGAAGCAGCGCTCCGGGCCACGAACCTCGACTGGATTATTCTCCGGCCTGGCTTGGTGCTCGCGCCGGCAGCCTACGGCGGAAGCGCGTTGCTGCGGGGCCTTGCAGCGTTTCCTATCGTCATGCCAGCCATAAGGCCGGACGCCATCGTCCAAGTCGTTTCGGTGGACGACGTCGCCCTGGCCGTGGTTCGTGCGCTCACGGTGCCAACGGCCGGATTCACGTGCGATCTGGTTTCTGCGGAAAGGACGAGCCTCGGCGACATCCTGCGCGCATTCCGATCATGGCTCGGCTTGCCGGACGCGCGAGTGATTGCCGTGCCCCCATGTGTCGGCGCGGTGGCGGCGATGGTTGCCGATGGGCTCGCGCGGCTAGGGTGGCGAAGCCCAATGCGCTCGGCCGCAATGCGCCAGCTCGCGGGCGGCGTGACCGGAGACAGCGACGAGGCGAACTCGCGCCTAGGAATCTCGCCGCGCGGTCTGGTCGAGACGCTTTCGGGCTGGCCTAGCGGTGTGCAAGAGCGATGGTTCGCACACCTGTATTTCCTCAAACCCACGATGTTGGCCACCCTGGCGGCGTTCTGGGCGGTCTCGGGCGTCATGGGCTTCACAAGCCATGCCCGCGCAGCCGGGCTGCTAACCGGCGCCGGAATCCCCGCAGGTCTGGCCGACGCCTTCGTGGTCGGCGGAAGTATCCTCGACCTTAGCCTGGCCTTCCTCGTCTCTATACGCGCCACCGCGCCTCTGGCCTTGCGCGCGATGATCGTGGTGACGGCCGGATATCTTTCAGCCGCCAGCGTATGGGTTCCGCAACTGTGGGCCGATCCCATGGGGCCACTTGTGAAAAGCCTGCCGGCGGCAGTGCTCGCGCTGGTTTCCCTGGCGGTGATGGACGAGAGATGACGCTTTACCTGCTCCTCAAGACGCTACACATCATCGGCGCGACCGTTCTCCTTGGCACAGGCGCGGGCATCGCCTTCTTCATGCTGATGGCCCACCGCACGGGAGATTCACGCCTGATCGCCCACACGGCGGGGGTGGTTGTCATCGCCGACGCACTGTTCACCGCGACGGCCGTCGTGCTGCAACCGATCACCGGCGGCTGGCTGGCGCTGCTCGCCGGCTATCCGCTGTTCGGCGGCTGGATTGCGCTGAGCCTAGCGCTCTACATTGTCGTAGGCCTGTTCTGGCTGCCGGTCGTGTGGATGCAGGTGCGAATGCGCGATATCGCCCGTGACGCGGCCCAGAGAGCCGTGAGCCTGCCGCCCAGCTACTTCCGTCTGTGGCGTCTCTGGTTTGCGTTCGGTTTCCCGGCCTTCGTGTCCGTGCTGGTCATCGTCTGGCTGATGATCAGTAAGCCCAGCCTGTAGGCACCGGCTCCAGCAGGGAACGTTCGTCATATCCGGATGCCGGTCGTTATGTTTCGCGCACGACGATCGGCAAGTCGGATTCGAAACTTGACCATGGACTCAATTCAGGGAAGCAGATGAACTGCATTCCGAGCATTCGGACGGGTGCTTCACACAATATTGTCACGTTATAGCTATCAGATTAAATTGTACTGACAGTTTCGATTGGGGGATTGATGACTACGGTTCTTGCGATTCTCGCTATTTGCCTTTGTGTCATCTTTCTTAGTTTGAAGATCGTTCCCCAAACGGAAAATTGGCTTGTCGAACGCATGGGACGGTATAGCCGTACCTTGAGTGCCGGCGTTCACATCGTCACGCCGTTTTTCGATCGCATCGCGCACAAGGAAAACATTCTCGAACGTCAGTTGCCGGTAAAGTCAGTGCCGAGCATCACGAAAGATAACGTTCAAATCGAAGTCAAACTCGCGATTCTCTATCGCGTGACGGATGCTTCGAGGGCTTGGTATCGGATCAAAAATATTGATCAGGCAATCGAAACGATCATCACCGGCATCGTGCGAAGCACGATCGGCAATTCAGACCTCGACGATGTTCAGTCGAACCGTCGTGTGCTTTCAGACACGATCGAGGCCGAGATACAGCACGTCACCGAGGAATGGGGTATCGTTCTTACACGGGTCGAAATTGTAGACGTGGAAGTCGATGCCGAAACAAGAGCGGCAATGCAGCTGCAATTGAATTCCGAACGCACGCGTCGCGCTCTTGTTCGCGAAGCGGAGGGCAAGAAGCAAGCCGCCAACCTCGCCGCTGATGCAGAGCTGTACACGGCACAGCAACAGGCGCAGGCCCAACGCGTTCTTGCAGATGCTCAAGCCTATTCGGTCAAGACTATCGCCGAAGCCATTAACAATGGCGGGGAAGCGGCGATAAACTTTGATATCAAGAAAATCCAAGCTGAGGCTGTCAAAACGCTAGGGGCGCAACCTGCCGCGAAGATCATTCTCCTTCCGGCGGATCTGCTCGAGACGCTATCGTCTGTCTCATCTATCGCGAGCCGATTGGTTTCCAAATGATGATGAATCTCCAGCCCTACGAGGTGGCTCTCATCTTAGGCGCCGTGATCTTGGCGCTGGAGATGATAACTGGCGTGTTTATCTGCCTCAGTCTCGCAATTGGCTTGTTCAGCGTCGCGCTGACGGAATTTCTATCCAACAATTTTTACTTGGAACGAGATATCTTGATTTTTGCCATCGTCGCGATGGCAGCCTTTATCGGGCTGCGTTTGACTTTTCGATCGAAAGGCGACGTGAAAGTTGCCCGCGAGGACGTCAACGACTATTGACGCATCGGAAATGCGATCCGTTGCGCGCATTTCTTTTTGATCGAGACTTCGATCGCTTCTGGGACTTCGGCGCAAATCGGCGGATGCCGATAAGTACCTCAGGCGGCGCGCCAGTGGTGCAACTCCATGCTTTCCAAGAGCGCCTCGGGCGCAACCCAGCCTCGCAGCACGGCTTGGCGTAACCGTTCCGGCTCGCGGATGCCCTTGTCGGCGGCTTCGAACAGCCGGTGGATCATGTCGTAGACTGTTATCTGCAATTCACGATCGGCAACTTCAGTCACCAAGCGATCGAGTACCCCGTAAAACGACTGAAGCTCTTCCGATGTGTAGCCGTACATGCGCATTGAATTCCCTCACCGCGATGACCCGGATCAACCGCCGATCCGAATCATGCCCGCCCAATGCGACGGAATCAGAATCCGATTCCGGGCGCTGTACTCTTTTGGATTCTCCCACAAGGAACGCACGCTTTTTTAACAGATTTTCCTCGGACCCCAGTCCGGGCCGCACTCACGATTTGTCAAGATTTTCAAGCCATTGTCTCGAAATTGTTTTGCGTCCCAGAAAAAGGCGGACATCTTTGGATGTCCGCCTTTTTGTTTTTGCGTAGGGTTTGAGCGCGCGAGCCTCGCTTTGCGGCTCGCAGGTTTTGGGTCGATTGAGACCTGGCGCGGGCCACGTCGCATAGCTCGGCCCGCAGTTGGACCACAGAGCCGCGGGCTTCTCCGCGCGGCCTAGTACTCGTCGTCTTCCTCGACGCGATAATTGTAGGGCATGTTCCCGCAGTATTCCGCGGCCGCCCGATGGGCGTCGTCCCAGCTCTCGAACGCGCTGCCGATCGTTTCCGAGCCGCCGCCGAAGCATCCTTCGACGTCGTTCTGGCAGTTCTCACACCAGACGATGACTTTGAATTTTCGCATGTTGGCTTCTCCCCGTTAGAAAAGCCCCAAGGCGCTGCTCCCGATTTGCGCGCAGGTCCTGCGGTTTGAAAACGCGAGACGTGATTATCGCCTGACGGCGTTTGGACCCTTGATTTGTGCGCATTTTCCTCGCGTCGCCGTCCAAGGACAGACTCGGATTGAGGCTAGCATTTGGCGGGGAGACAAAACGTGACCGGGTCGTAACACTTCGCACGAAAAGCGTATGAAACCCGTCGCTTGGCCGCAGTCTCAGCCAAGGGATAAGCGCATAAAGTCACATAGGAGGCGGCGCACTCAGCGCGCCACATTCACTCTGTTACGGTTTGCTGCCGCGGTCGCAGCCGCGTGTCTTTGCTTCGGGGGAGCGATAGCCCATGAATACGAGATTGACCGCCGTCCTTGCGCTCGGCGTTTTTCCGTCGCTTTGCAGCGGTGCGGTGGCCTGCACGCTCAATGAAATCCAGAAGACAGACATGCGGGTCGGCATCTGCAGGCAACAGGTCGGCATCGCGACCGGGTATGCTTGCACGTCACTCGTGATGCGGTCGCAAGTCGCTGATCAGTTCGAACAGATCCAGCTGGCGCGGCGCTGCGGTTTCAACGCGGAAGCGGACAAGCTCGATCGTTTTTACAAAACGACGACCCCATTCGTCGTCAAATTGTATGGGTGCGTCGACGCCGCGATCGATCGCGCGGACGTCGAGAAGAAGGCTCAGGTAGAGGTCGACAAGTCGTTAACGAAGCTGCCGGCAGGCTGTTCGGCCGATTTGAAAGAGAAGATGGCGAAGCGGCTTCCTAAACTCATCGAGACTGATCAGAAATCGCTTCACGACATCCAGGCTCTGGCGACCCAGATAGGGCTAACGGGCGATTAACGGTCAATTAACGGCCTGGGGCGCCCCGAATTCGGGCCAGTTAAAGGCAAGTCTTCATTCACCCTAGTTTCGCTTGGGCCGTCGCCGAATAACGGCTTGTTCTATCTTCTTTCCCAATGTGCAGGTCGTGAGTGCATCTGGGAGACTCCTAATGTCCTTTGTGAAGTACGCGGCCGTCCTCGCGGCGGCTTCGAGTTTTGCGGTCGCAACGTCGGCTGAAGCGCGCCATCGGGGCTGCGTCTTCGATCCTTACGGCTATCACGCGCCGAGCCGCGATTGCCGCCGGGAGGGATGGGGCTTCTATCCGGCCTATGGGTTCTATCCGGCTGGCAGCTACTACGCGCTTCCGCGTTATCCGGTTTATGCCGTACCGGTTCCGGTTCCTGTCCCGGTTCGCGCGTATCCCGTCAGCTACTGCTATTACGACAACGGTTTCGATTTTCGGCCGCGCCGGGTTTGCGTCCCGGCCTGGTGATCTTGAGCCGGCCGGTGCCTGCGCCTGCACACCGGCCGCGCCGGCTCGCCTTGCCTTTTTCCCAATCGCGGAAACTTAGCGGAAGCGCAGCCAGTCGAGCGGGCGGGGTCCGCGGCAGAAATCTCGATGATGGAGGTAGTAGCAGCTGCGGCCGTCGTAATAGTCATCGCGCGCAAATGGGTCGCCGGCGTAGGTGTAGAAGCCGAAGCGCGGGCCGTATGGCGGTCCGTAGCGGTGGTAGCCGAGCTTGAAGCAGCAGTTGTTATGGTGACGCCAATGGGCGTCGGCCGATGGCACGAGGGCCGCGAAGCCTAGTACGAAGCTTGCGACGCTCAAGACTTTCAACATGCGCTGGGCCTCACTGGCTTCTTGGCTTGGCTGAGATCCCATTCAGTCGCCGGTTTTCGGCACGCGCGCAACGAAGACCGCCGAAATTGGCAAATTCCGCCGAATAACAACGGTCTTCATTTGATTAAATCGTGAGGCTTCGCCCGAGACCTTGCTCACTGCAAACCCGGCGACGAGGGATCGTGCGGCGGGGCCGTGCCTTCGGGACCATTGCCCTGCTCGCCTGAGCTGCTTCCTGATCCAGAATTGGCCGGCAAGCTGATTTCGGGAGGCGGCTGCTTTTCGACGGGAACGGCCGGCGATGTCGGAGAAATCTCCGCATTTTTTTCGCTGCCGGGGCCGACCTTGCCCGGTTCTATGCTTTTGCCGCCTCCGGGCGCATTCGCCGGAATGTCGTTCACAGCCGGATCAGCGACGACAGGTGAATTGACAAGAATTGCAGCCGCTAGCGCGGCACCGGCCAGAATTCTTACCCTCATTGGGACATGACCCTTCCGTTGTTCCATGCGCGGGAAACGCATGGCGCAACTATCGCGTTCCCCGCTATCGGCATGTCCGATTAAGCATCAGCCTTTGTTTGGCGAATTAGGCCCATTCGATGATGAGGGCGCCGTCGAGGGACTCGGATGTTCCTTGACGTTCACGCGGTCGCCGTCAACGATGCCGTCGGGGATGCTTTCGATGACCCTGTCTTCCGGAGCGAGACCGGAGGCGATCTCCAACGTCGCACCGAGGTCGCGGCCAATCGCGATCTGCTTCAAAGTCACCCGATCATCCGCGCCGACCGTTGCAACGCGTAAGCCCGCCTTATCAAACAGCACCGCGCTCGACGGAATGACAAGAACGTCGTGCTTGTTGCCGACCGTCAGATGGACGTTGGCATAGGCGCCCGGCATGAGCTCACCGGCAGTGTTGTCGACGACAAGCTGCATGCGCGTGGTGCCGGAGGCGACATCGACGGCGCCAGAGGATGCTTCGACCTTGGCTTCGTACTTTTTGCCGGGGCGCTCGGGGACGGTCAGCACGCCGACAGTGCCATTCGGGATCATCGGCACGTACGCTTGGGGCACATTGACGTAAAGCCGAAGTTTGTGGACGTCGGCGACGACGAACATCTCCGAACCCGTCGAGCTGCCAGTGTTGATAAGGTTCCCGACGTCGGTGTTGCGCACGGTCACGATGCCGTCGAAGGGCGCGACAATGCTTTTGTAGGTGGTGAGCGCCTTCAGCCGGTCGACGTTGGCTTGCGCGGACTTCACCATCGCGTTCTTCGCTTCGAGGTCTGCCTTCTTTTCATCGGCGGCCTGATGGGTCACGTAGTTGTTGGGCAGCAATGCCTGATAGCGTTTGTTGGTAACATCGGCGAGCGCTGCGTTTGCCTTGGCGTTATTCAGATCGGACTGCGCCTGGGACAGCTGCTGATCGAGATCCGGCGCGTCGATGGTCGCGAGCACGTCGCCGGTTTTGACGCGGGTGCCGATATCGGCGTTCCGGCTCGATACGTAGCCGCTAACGCGCGCGAAGAGCGCCGCCTGATAGTACGCATCCAAACGGCCGGGCAGATCGAGCTGGCCGATGCTCGGCTGGACAGCCGGCGTCGAGGCGACGACCGTCGGGATGGCGCGCGCTGCAGATTTGTTCTTCAACTGGGCGACGGTCTGCTCGCGGCTCGTAATGCCTGTGAAGGCAAGAAAAGCCGCGCCGCCTATGAACAGGACGGCCAAGACCGGGGTCTTCCAACGCGATCGCCGTGGTTTTTCGGCGGTCTTTTCAGGCAGCATGGAATTCTCCCGGGACTGCACCTTGCGGCGAGGATGAGCTGGCCGACTTCCGCCGGTGCATCAGGCTGAAAATGACTGGTACGATGAATAACGTCGCTGTCGTTGCGAACAAAAGGCCGCCGATTACTGCGCGGCCGAGCGGAGCGTTCTGCTCGCCGCCTTCGCCGAGGCCCAACGCCATCGGCGCCATGCCGATCACCATCGCGAGCGCGGTCATCAGAACGGGACGGATACGCACGAAGCCCGATTCGAGCGCGGCCAGGATCGGATCGCCGTGCTCGGCGAGGCGCTCGCGTGCGAAGCTGACCACCAGAACAGCGTTTGCAGTCGCAACGCCCATACACATGATGGCTCCGGTCAGGGCGGGCACCGACAGCGTGGTTCCCGTCACGAACAGCATCCAGACGATACCGACGAGCGCTGCTGGAAGCGACATGATGATCACCAGCGGATCGCCCCAGGATTGGAAGTTCACGACAATCAGCAGGTATATAAGCACGATGGCGCCGAGCAGGCCGAACAACATTCCGGCATAGGCACCATTCATCGTTTGCACCTGCCCGAGGAGAACGGCGGTCGCCCCCTTGGGAAGCGCGGCTTTGGTCTCATCGACGACTTTCTGAATGTCGGCGGCGACGGCGCCGAGGTCGCGACCTTCCGTCGTCGTCAGGATCTGCACCATGGATTGAATGTCGTATTGCGAGACGACGGCGTTCGTCATCGTGCGATCGATATTGGCGACTGCGCCGAGAATTTGCGGCGCCGGCGCCTGGTTGGCGGTGATCGGCAGGTTCTCGAGCGACCGCAAAGTGTCGAGCTTGTACTGCGGCGTCTGAATGACGATCGGATAGGAGACGCCGTTGCTCGGATTGAGCCAGTAAGTAGGATTGACCTGGCTCGTGCCGGCGAGACTCGTGCTCAAGCTTGCTGTGACGTCCTTCTCCGTGACGCCGACGTATTGAGCGCGCGAACGATCGACGTTGACCTTGAAGCCCGGGTTCGCGCGAGATTGCTGGATGCGCGCGTCGGCTACACCTGGGATGAGCTTGATCTGCCGCAAAATCTTTTCGGCGTAATCAAATGCCGGACCGAGCTTTGGCGCCCTGATCTGAAGATCGATCGGGGTCGGGGCGCCAAAGTTCAAGATCTGGCTGACGATATCAGCGGGGAGGAACGAGAAGGTCGCTCCAGGAAAGCGCTTCGGAAGCTCATCGCGCAACGCTTTGACGTATTCGGCCGTCGGGTGATGCCCCTGGTTGAGCGCCACTTGGATGTCGCCATCCTGCGGGCCGATCATGCCCGTGTTGTTATACGACAAGTTGATGCCGCTCACCGGCATGCCGATGTTGTCGACGATAGTCGCCAAATCTTCCGGCGCTATCACCTCTCGAATGACATCCTGAATTTGCGCAAATTGACGAGCGCTCTCTTCGACACGTGTTCCAACATCGAGTCTTGCATGTATCAAAATCTGGCCGGAATCGACGGCAGGGAAAAAGTTGCGACCGAGATAGGGCGTCAGGAGGAACGATGCCGCGATAAATCCGAACGAGAAGATCAAGACAAGGGTTCGATGCGCAAGCGCGCTTTGGAGGATGCTGTGATAGCCGACGCGCATTTTCTCGAAGCGATGCTCGAACCCGCGCTGGAACAGAACGAACGGGTTGCGCGTCGGCCTCGTCGTCGCGTGGTGATCGTGCGGCTTCAGCAGATATTTGGCCATGGTCGGGACGAGCGTGCGCGACAGGATGAAGGACGCGACCATGGCGAATACGACGGCTTCCGCCAACGGGACGAACAGAAAGCGCGCCACGCCTTCCAGAAAGAACATCGGGACGAAGACGATACAAATGCAGAGCATCGATACGAAAGCGGGTGTCGCGATTTGATCGGCGCCGTCGAGAATGGAGGTCTCGACGTCCTTCCCTTGCTCCAAATGGTAGTTGATGTTCTCAATCGTCACCGTCGCTTCGTCCACGAGGATACCGACGGCAAGCGCCAGGCCGCCAAGAGTCATGACGTTCAAGGTTTCCCCAAGCGCAGAAAGCGTGGCAATAGACGCCAGCACGGCGAGCGGAATGGACGTTGCGATAATAACCGTGGAACGGATGCTACCCAAGAAGAGAAGGATCATCACGCTGGTCAAAGCCGCTGCGAGGACGCCCTCGTGAATGACGTTCTCGACTGCTGCGCGGACGAAGACGGATTGGTCGCCGAGCAAGGAGATCGTCAGCGCATCAGGCAGCCCGGGTTTGATTTCCGCGATTTTGTCCTTGATGCCCTGAATGATGGCGAGCGTGGACACCGCGCCGTTTTTCAGGACCGACAGCAACACCGAGCGGTTGCCGTTGACGTGTACGATATTCTGCTGCGGAGGATTTCCGTCGCGGACGTGCGCGACGTCGCGGATGTAGACCATCGCACCGTTGACGGCCTTGATCGGCAGGTCGCCCAACGCATTGATGTCGGATGGGGCATTGTTCAGCTGCATCGTATATTCGGTGCTGCCGATTTTCTGCGTGCCGACGGGGTTGATCAGATTCTGGGCGGCAAAGGCATTGGAGACGTCTTGCGCGGACAGGCCCTTGGCGCGGAGCGCCGTATCGTCAAGATCGATCTGGATCTGCCGCGACTTGCCGCCGAACGGATACGGGATGGCGGCGCCCGGAACGGTCACGAGCCGCGTCCGGATCATGTTCATGCCGAGGTCGGACAGATTCTGCTCGGTCAGGCCGTCACCGCCGAGCGCGAGTTGCAGAATGGGGACAGTCGAGGCGCTGTAGTTGAGGATCAGAGGCGGCGTCGCGCCTGGGGGCATCTGCTTCAGCATCGTTTGCGATATCGCAGTCACCTGCGCATTGGCGGTGCGGATATCCGCCGACGGCTGGAAGAAGATTTTGACGACGCCGATGCCGTTGTACGAATTCGCCTCGATATGTTCGATATCGTTGACCGTCGTCGTCAACGCACGCTCGAACGGCGTCACCATTCGGCCGGCCATCTCGTCGGGGGGAAGGCCCGTATATTGCCAAACGGTTGCGATGACGGGGATGCGAATATCGGGGAAGATGTCGATCGGCGTGCGAAAAGCAGCCAAACTGCCAGTGAGCAGAATGAGCAACGCCAACACGACAAACGTGTACGGCGACCGCAGCGCTATCCGCACCAGTGCAGCCATGCTTCAGAGATCTCCACATCGCCGGCTAAAATTTAGAAACCAGCTCCCGTCCCAGTTCGAAACTGACGAGGGCTTGGGTTCCGTCTGTCAAAACGCATTATCGATGGCGACGAAAGCGCACGGTCTCAATTATCGGGCACCATCAGTTTCAAATCCCTTCAACGAAGACGTTGAGGAAGGGGTTCGAACCGCCACAGATGGGGGTTCTACGGCTTATCTGTCCAATAGTATGTTGGGATGCTATTATTCTGTTTTATAGATTAATTGGCGGCCAATCATGGACCTCAAGCAACTCGAGCATTTCGTTGCGGCCGCGGAAGAGCAGCATTTCACCCGGGCGGCCAGGCGCATGAATATTGTTCAGTCCGGACTTTCAGCGTCTATTCGCGCTCTCGAGCAGGAAATGGGCGCTGCGCTCTTCGTGCGGACGACACGTCGCGTCGAACTAACGGTCGCAGGCCGCGTGCTCTACGAAAAAGCGCTTCAGATTATCGCGGGGGCGCAGGAGGCGCGTCGCGCGGTCGCGGCAATCAACGGGCTGGAGCGGGGGACATTGAGCATCGGAACGTGCGCGAGCCTCAATGCCTTTTTCGATCTGCCGCTGTTGCTCGGAGAATTCCGGGCGCTGCATCCGGACATCGAAATCCGTCTTTGCCACAGCACGGCAGCCAACCTCATGGGAAAGGTCAAGGACGGCAGCATCGATCTGGCGTTCCTTCCTCTTTATGAAAAGAGCCGCGAGATCGTGTCGATGCCGATCGCATCGGACCGGCTGATCGTGGCCCATCCTCTCGATCATCCGCTCGCGGGGCGTGAATACGTTTCTTTGCACAGTCTCGCCGGCGAAACCTTCGTCGATTTTCAGCTCGACCAGGGCACGCGGCGCATCGTCGACCGCGCGTTCGCATCGATCAACGTCTCGCGCAAAACTGCGCTCGAGGTCGGCGACGTGCAGGTGCTTCTCGATCTCGTTGCGCGCGGTTTCGGCATCGCTCTCGTGCCTCACACGTTCGTCATGGCGCGGGCTGCGATCTCGACAGCACCGAAGATCGGCATCACGGCGCTCAGGAAGCCGGCGATCCGGTGGGATCTGGTCGCGGTTTTCGGCGGGCGCGCGGGCGCGGCGCAATCGCGCAATCCGGCGGTGGCGGCCTTTACCGAAGTTCTAAAAAAGGTTCGCGCCGAAAGCGTTTTTTCCTGAGCGGATATTGAGCCCGTGGTTCTTAAGCGATGCTTGCCAGATAGACGTAATAGGCCATGGCCGCGACCGCAGCCGGGACGGCGACGATGTGAAGAAAGACAAGTCCCCTTCTCAACCACCGGACCGGTTCGATCCTCTTGTTCTCGCGCGCGATCGTGATGGCGATGATCACGCTCAGCATCAGATAGGTGAATAAGAACATCCGGTCCGAGAGCGTCTCGGTGTTGGCGTCGAGCTTTGGAAGCGCGAGATACAACGCGACGGCGGACAGCAATGCCGTCACCTGTATCGTGACGATCGCCTCGAAGTGATGGGTCGAGATGCAAATCGACAGATATGCGATGATCAAGATGAAGCCCAACGGCACGACGACGCGAAGAAAGTAATCCGTCGTTTCGCGTTTCATCAGCCAGGCGAAGCTCGCCTTGTAAAAAGGAAAGACGCTCGGCTCCAGCGTTTGCGCGTCCACCGTGCGCACGAAGTCCTGGTCGTATCCGACGTATTGATCCTTCGGGTCCCAGCCGTCGACGGTCACCACATGATCGCGTACCTTTAGCGGCGGCGGTTGCACGATGAACGGGGTGTTGCCGCTTTTCGGTCGGAGATCGATCGAAAAGCGCTGCGTATCGAACGGATAGTTTCTGAGATCCGGCGAAAACACGAACTTGCCCGTCACCTGATAGATCTTCATGTGGTCCGGGTAGGCGGCGCTTTGACTGCCGTCGTGCAGGGCGCGCACGGTTATCTGACGATCGTTCGAGCCGGGCTCCAAATAGGCATTTGCGAACTCGATCTGCTCGATCGACGCGCCACCGCGGTCGTTCATCGAGAGATAGAAGTCTGCGAAAAACGTCTTGTCGGTGTCGTCGATGCGTTCCGCGCGAATGAGGTCGATGTCGGCGTAAAGCGTATCGATCCGCTGCAGGCTCTGATCGCGCAAATGCAGGAATTGGAACGGAGCGAGCTGACTTTGACCGCGGCCGTGCGGCAGCATGAGGATCATGGGGGTGCGGGCCGCAGCGCGGGATGCAGGCTGGAAGGACCAGTTGTCGAACTGTCCCTTGAAGACGCCGCGGCCCGGCGCATAAGCGGTTCCGAGCTGCTCGATGATCAGCTTGCGAACGTCGGGTATTGCGGACGTGACCTCGGCTGAGCGCGCCGCCTCCGCGATGAGGCTGACCATATCGGCGTATTGTGTGCCGACAGACAAAGCACGCATATTGTCGTTATCGAGGACGTTGAGCGGGATGTCCTCATCCCGCGGTTTGCAGGTTCCGTCCTTCCAGCCGGGAGCGCTCGCATTCTTCCTGCCCTCGAAGATCCACTGGTCGGGAGACGCCGTGCTCCAGGTGAGTTCGCGCAATCTCTCGCTGTAGACGTCGGGCAACCCGTCCCAGGCGAGCTGATAGGCATCGTTTGGATAGGCGTCGGCGGCCTTGCCTGCCAGCGCATCGATGCGGCCCGACACGAACAGCGGCGGCGTGAAGCCTGCGTCCTGAAACTGCTTCGCGACGTCTTTCAAGCGGTCGCCGCCGATGGCCAGGAAAACGATTCCAACGTTCTTGGATTTCAGATCGGCGACCGCAGCAGCGACTTCGGCCGGATCGAGCTTGTCGGCCACGAGCTGCAAGCGATGGTCGCCGGTCAGGCCTCCGGCGAGATATTTGTTCAGGCCATCGCCGAGATTGGTGCTGGCGAGTGCGGATTGGATGCCGATGAAGGCTGGCCGCTCGAAATGCGATTGTTTTACGAACTCGGCAATTACGGGCAATCGTTCCTCGTCCTCGGAGGCACGCGTTGTGAAGACATTCGGGTAGTCTTTTATGATGTCGTTCACGGAGATGTCGGACACGAACGGGATGCCGCCTGCTTTCAGCTCTTTGCCGTTCGCGTCGAAGGCCGCCTTGGCACGGGTTGAATTCGAGAGGCCGATCATCGCAATCGTCTGGGGATCGGCGAGTGCGGTTGCCAAATTCTCAGTCGTTTTCTGCTGGGCGCGTTGGTCGTCGAGAATGTTCACGAGAATTCTGCGGCCGGCGATGCCGCCGTCGCGATTGATGCGGTGTTGAGCGAGCTTCGTGAGGCGCTTGATCGCCTTCAATTGTCCATTGTCGTAGCAGTCGTCGTTTTTCGTCGTGACGAAGATCTGCATAATGAGTGGCGGACGTTGGGCCGCTTCCGCATCTTCCGCTGCGTGGACGATCGCTGGTGCCATGCCGGCTGCCGCCAGAACGGTGCCAAAAACCGCAACGGCACATGTGACCGGCTTCAGGCGAAGCGTCTTCGCGAAAATTCCAGACAATACCGATTGCACGTTTCCCACCCGCTATTTCGAGGATCTGGCAACTGCCGCTCGAATTCCCTGTCGCCGCGCCCTGATCGCGTTCGCCAGCCCGGAGCGCTTATAAGGGTTTGCATGAGAGAGGGGGAGAATTTTGGTTTGTATTGGGCGTATTCGCGGTCGGCCGCCGAAATTGTCGATTAGTTCTTTGTGTCGGCTTGATGAAAGCGTAAGGGTGCCGGTGCCGGTGATCGATGTTAACTGCCTTGCGGGCCGGAGACGGGTTCCTTACGCTCGGCTTCCATCTTAGAAAGGGTACAGGTGTCACCTTAGACATGCAGAACCGTTCGGCGTCATGGCGGTTGCTCTTTTGGCCGTGGTGGTCGCCAGCCGATCCCCAGGACGTCCGGGCCGCCCGCGTGACGGTCACACATTTGAGGCCTGCGGTGGTCGTTACGGGCGGGGCGAGCGGCATCGGTTTGGCGCTCGCACGACGCTTTCTCGAAGCCGGCCGTGATACGGTCATCGTCGGACGTAATGCGGCAAAGCTCGACGCCGCCGTGCGCGACCTGAAGTCTTCGAAGGGCTCAACCGTTACGGCGATCGCGTGCGACGTGAGCCAACCTGGCGCAGTGGATGAGATCAATCGGGGCCTCAGCGACGCCGGGTTATATCTCGACGTGCTCGTCAACAATGCGGGAATGGGATTGGCCGGGCCCTTTCTCAGTCACGCGGAAGCGGATCTTTCGCGCCTGATTGGCATAAATGTCCAGACGGTGACACGCCTGATGCATGCGGTGCTGCCGGATATGCTGGCGCGCCAACGGGGCGGTGTGCTGAACGTCGCGTCGCTCGGGGCGGATGTGCCGGGGCCGAACCAAGCCGCCTACTATGCCAGCAAAGCCTACGTCGTATCGCTGACGGAAGCTGTCGCGAGCGAATATTCCGGTTGCGGGGTCAGGATCTCGGCGCTTTTGCCGGGGCCCGTCGACACGGACTTTCACGAAGAGATGGGCGCTGCGCGTTCGCTTTATCGCCTCTTGTTGCCCTCGATGTCGGCCGACAGGGTGGCGCGCAGCGCCTATCGCGGCTTCATGTTCGGCAATCGGATCATCGTGCCGGGAATTTCCAATATCTTCTTCTATCTGGCGCTCAAGCTATTGCCGCACACGCTGACCGTGCCGCTCGTCTATTGGCTTTTGCGGCGACCAGAAAATTAAGGCTGCATTAATTTCAGCTATGCGGCCTGCAATAATTTGAAATGTTTGCATTCTGGCAACCAATTTCGCGCTAAGTGTATACGGGCTCCGGAATGAGGTTTCGCGTATCCGGGGTTCCCGACGCGGCTGCGCTTCGCAGGTTTAAACGGGCTCTTTCGGGCTCGATGGACCGGCGCGTAGCCGCGCTGCATTTTGACGTGGCGATAAGCGCAGCGTGCGAACGCATTTTGCTTTGTCGCGTCTTCCTCTCGATCAGGCAGCCTGCATTGCTTCCGCGCCACCCGCCAATGCGGTGCTGACGCTCGCTGCGATGCGCTCGACGAAAGAAAGCGTCTTTTCGACAACCACGTGACGCTGCTTGTCGAGCGTGACCATGTGATAGCTATCGTCCAGCACAACGAGATCGGCGGGTGCCGCCAGGTTCGCCTGGACGTAAACGGCATTGTTCAGGTTTGCGTAATCGTCCTCAAGCGAGTGGATGATGAGCGTGGGCTGAGCGATCTTGCCGAGTACTTTTTTCGCCGCCGAGGCGAGGCGGCGATGCTCGAGAACCATCGCGCCGGGCGTTCCGACGGTGCCGAGGTCCGAGCCGTCGGAGGCTGTGAGCGCGGCGCGGACGAAGTCCCGCACGCGCGGGCATTTGATGCCGAGCGAGGCCGCATCAGGAAACTGCATCAGGTTTGCAATCCAGCGCGAACGAACGAGCGAAAAGAGTTTGGTGTACCAGGGCATCGCCCAGCCGTTGATCCATAGGGTCGGCGAGAAAAGCGCGACGCCCTGGACCTTGTCCCGGTTGTTGGCTGCCAGATGGAGGCCGATCAAGCTGCCGAGGCAGAGGCCGCCAACGATCACCGTATCGCAGTCCTTGCGGATTTCATCGAGTGCCGTTTCGGCGCTGCGGTACCAATCCTGCCACGTCGTTTTGACGATATCCTGGCGCGAGCCGCCGTGTCCGGCGAGGGTCGGGCAATGGACCGTATAACCCGCCCGGGCGAGGCCCATTGCGACGAAGCGCATTTCGGCGGGCGTGCCGCAGAGACCGTGGATCAGCAACACGCCGACCTTGCCGCCCGCGATGCGGTACGTCGTGTCGCTTGCCGGAGTGGGGGTCAGCTTGGTGATCTCTGCGGACATGGCGTCGTCTCCCTTTCGTCTTCGAGACGAGCTTTAGGTTCAGGAGGGAGGGCGGGACTGTTCCGCAGGCGACAGGCCGATGGTTTGATGGGAGAAACTCTGCGTGCCGAGTTACCCTGGGAACACGACCGCGAGGCATAGCCCTTTGCCGGCATCGACAAATGGCCATTCCGATGGCAGAGGGAGCGCACGCCGGGGGCCGCGTCTCCCGCCCCTCCGCAGTCCCGCTGTGAACGACGGCTATTTGGTTAAAGGGCTTGCATGCTGTGTCCTCGTGCGGGGAGCTGCGTGCTAAGTTCGAAACGACAACAAAAATGAATGGGCACGCAAGAGCAGTGCCCGAAGGGGAATTGGAAACGCCCGTGCATCAACCCGTCATCGCCGCGACCGGGATTTATGTCCCGCCGGACAGCATATCGAACGACGAACTCGTTACGACTTTCAATGCCTACGTGCGCGAGTTCAATGCGATTAACGATGCCGCAATCGCCGCGGGGACCGTCGCCCCGCTGCTGCCCTCATCGGCCGAGTTCATCGAGAAGGCGTCAGGCATCCGATCGCGGCATGTGGTCAATAAAGCCGGCATCCTCGATCCCAAGGTGATGCACCCGCTCATTCCCGAACGGCCGAACGAGGAAGTTTCTGTTCTGGGCGAAATCGCCGTTCTTGCGGCTCGCGACGCGCTCGCGAATTGGGGCGGCGACATTCGCGACATCGGTGCCGTCATTTGTGCGGCGTCGAACATGCAGCGGCCGTATCCGGCGATGGCAATCGAAGTTCAGAATGCGCTCGGGATCGGAGGTTTTGCTTTCGACATGAATGTCGCCTGTTCGTCGGCGACGTTCGGCATCAAGACCGCGAGCGACTTCATTGCTAGCGGCTCGGTGAAGGCGGTTCTCGTGGTCAATCCCGAAATCTGCTCGGGTCATCTGAATTTCAGGGATCGCGACAGTCACTTCATTTTCGGCGACGTCGCGACCGCCATCATTCTGACCGATGCGAATCTCGCGACTGGGGGATGGAATATTCTCGGCACGCGTCTCAAGACGCAGTTTTCCAACAATATCCGGAACAATTTCGGATTCCTAAACCGTTGTGCGCCGGAAGGGATCGGCGCACCGGACAAGCTGTTCGTGCAGGAAGGCCGCAAGGTCTATCGCGAGGTCGTGCCGATGGTCATCGAGATGATTATCGAGCATGCGCGCGACATCGGTTTCGATCATAGGGCGCTCAAGCGGATGTGGCTGCATCAGGCGAACATCAACATGAACGAGATGATCGGACGAAAGGTCTTGGAACGGGAGCCCGCGCTTGGGGAGAACGTCATCATTCTCGACACCTTCGCGAATACAAGTTCGGCGGGGTCGATCATCGCCTTTCACACCGCGAACGCGGATTTCGCTCGCGGCGACACCGGCCTCATCTGTTCGTTCGGCGCGGGCTATTCGGCAGGCACGGTGTTCGTCGAGAAGCGCTAGAGGGCGGAGATCTGCCGTCGCGCGCACGCGCTGTTCAAGAGGCGAGGCTGGCGGCGAGATTTATCGTGAGCGCGAGGACCATCGTGTTGAAGAAGAAGGAAACGATGGCGTGGAGAATTGATAAGCGCCGGATCTCTTTGCTGTTGATCGCGACATCGGAGGTTTGGGAGGCGGCCCCAAATGACGATGCAAAATAGAAGAAATCCCAATAATCTGGTGACGGCTCGTTGGGGAACGTCAGTGGGTTGACGGCTCGTTCGCTCATTTGGGGAAACTGCCGCGGAGCATAGTACGCATGGGCGTAATGGAGCGTGAACGCCACTTGTGTCACGAGCCACGAGATGACGATTGTCGCGGCGGCAAGCCCGACGAAGAAAAGTTTGACCTCGTTGGTGGCGCCCTTGGCGGCGGCAATCAAACCTAATATTGCCGCGAAGCTCGAAGCAATTGCGAGAAGCACAAGAACCAGAATCACGATGCCGCTATCGTCCTGGCGGGCGGCGCGCGTGCGGATCCTGTCGGAATGACATTCGCTCATCACTCTGAACGTCATCGCGAGGTATGTCATACCGCTCAGACACCAAGCAATCGCCTCGCGAACCGACGTATGTAGCGACGACGGCAACGCGATGAGAGCCAGCGTGCCGACGAACGCTGCGATCAAGACCCTGGGTCGTAGCACCAGCGAGCGGCCGATAGATCGGGGGTTATACCATTTGGCTCGCTTACGAGCGGTGGTGATTGCATCGGTCATGTTGGGAATCAAACGTCCTGAAATTGACGCCGCAGAGCGGGTTAGGCTGTCGTGTGTACAAATATCATAGGTCTTGGCCGCGCGGTTCAACCTTCTTAAGTTCTTATGGAACTTGGTTGTAAAAGCGGCCGGACGCACGGCTTCGACCGCCTAGACCGACAAGCCTAGAGCCTCCCGCTGACTAGGCCCCAGAACGAAAAACGCCTCTGATCCCGTCGCAAGTCCGGTAAGAATAGGAGGCTCGTTTGATGCCTAGCACTACCCCAGCGACGGCAACCGGTTCTGCCTCGCTGGCGTCGACAGCGGTCCCCACGCGTCCGTTGATTGTGGTCATCGAAGACGATTATCGCTCGTCCATGGCGCTGACCATGCTGATCGATGACTGGGGGTACTCCTGTATCGCAGGCCGGTCGTGCCAGGAAGCCGTTCAGACGCTCGGCAATCGGTTGAACCACGTTTCTGCAATTATTTCGGACATCGAAATCGGCGGCGAGATGCGGGGCATTCGCGATGCGCAAGCTCTCGTCGCATCAATCGGCCATGCGGTTCCGACCATTATCACCACGGGCCATGCCGACATTGCCTGGGCTTCTTCGCCGTTTCCGGTTGTCGGGAAGCCGTTCGATCCAGACATTCTGCATCGATGGCTTATTCACACTCTCGGACCGGCCTTGCCGTAGGCGCGGTCCGATACGTCATGTCGGGAGCTTAGCTCCGCGTCGCAAGTTCGGTGCGGTTGCGAGCGCCGAAATGGGAAAAGAGAGCTGCGAGGTGGATTTTCACCGTGCCCTCGGCGATGTCCAGCTCCCGCGCGATCTCTTTGTTCGAAAGGCCCCGGCGGACACAGTCCAGGACATCGCGTTGACGCGGTGAAATGGCTTTGTTGGTGGCTCCACCGCCGGGGTCCCCTTTTGCAGAGGTTGTTTCGGTGGTCCCTCGTGCGGGATGCGACGCCGCGTTGCCCGACGTCATGAAGCGCGGCACGAATACGCGGCCGTCCAAAATGTCCTTCAGGGCGCCGACGATTTCGTCATCCGCGAGCGACTTCGGAACATATCCGTTAAGTCCCATGGCGACGGCTTTCACGACATCGTTGCGTTCTTCCGATCCCGAAACGATGGCGACGCGAATGGCGGGATAGGTTTCCTTCACGACGCGCAAGCCCTCTGGGCCCGATATTCCCGGCATCGCGAGATCGAAAAGCGCGAGCTCTACATTCGGCGTCTCGGCGAGACGATCAAGGGCTGAATCGAAAGACGACGCTTCGATGACGGATCGAAAGCCCATTCGGTCGCGCAGCAAAAATCCAAAGCCCGACCGGTATAGTCCGTGATCGTCGGCGACCAAGACCGCGTCACGCTCAGGAATGGGCATCATTTTCTCTAAATTCGTCTTTTCTAAATTAGCTGGCACTTGCGTTTGCTCCGTACTCAGCGGTGAAGCCCTTTAGCGAAGCCTTACGTGCGTTGAGAAGCGCGCTGAGCGTCGCAGCGATAAGTTCGGGGTCAGCCGGTTTCGTCAGCCACGGCCGGCCTGACCTTGCCAGGACAGCCAGCGTAGCAGAATCCGTGCCCCCGGAAAGAAGAACGGCCGGAATATCCGTATTTAGTGTTGCTGCCATGCGTTTGATGAATTCGAGTCCTGACTCCGGCCCTCGGAGATCGAAGTCGAGAACCGCGGCGTCTATCACCAAGCCCTTGTCGAGTGCCGCTTCTGCTTCGGCAGCTGATTGAAAGCCGAACGCGAGATTACCACGATCTTTGAGGTCGCGCTCAAGTGCTGCGACAATGAGGGGGTCATCATCGAGGACGAGGATTCGAACACCGTAAATATGGGTTTCGGGTTTGGCGGCCGGCGCAGGCCGGCGCGCGGCGTCGACCATCATGCTTTGAGGCAACACGATCGTGAAGCGGGAGCCGCGCCCGGCGCGGGATGCGACAAGGATTTTCATATCGAGAAGTTCGGCATAGCGGCGCGCTATTGAAAGACCAAGCCCAAGACCGTCGTTAACGCCGTAGGCGCGTTGATCGGCCCGCGAAAATTCTTCGAATATTCTTTCGCGATGTTCAACGGGAAGGCCGGGGCCGGTGTCGAAGACATCAATCACGCGTAGGCCGTGACGTTCGCGGGCGGCAAGAATGACGCCCCCATATTTTGTGAATTTCAAGGCATTCGAGACCAGATTTCGAATTATCGTTTCGAGCAAAGCGGCGTCGGTTTCGATAATCCAGTCGCGTGAGCGGCTTACGAACTTCAATCCATTTTGCTCGGCCTCGATCTTCGAGCCGACGGAAATCCGCTCGATGATTTCGGCGACAGAAACGGGCGTTTTGACGGGTTCGATCAGTTTGGCATCGAGGCGCGAGACGTTGAGAAGCGCATCGAACATGCCCTTCAATCCGCGCAGGCCTTCTTCCATCTGAGCGACGAGCGTCGTCGCCTCGCCGCCGCTGACGCGGCGGGCGAGCGCACGGGCAAATAATGTCAACGCGTGCAATGGCTGGCGCAGGTCATGGCTTGCGGCCGCAAGAAAGCGGGATTTGGCTTCGGTCGCGAGCTCGGCATCGGCCTTGGCGCGCTCGAGGCCGACATTTTGCTCGGCGAGGCGCTGCGTTCGTTCGCGCACCTGACTTTCGAGAGATTGGTTTGCTGTCGCGAGAGAGGTCCGTTGTGCATCGAGTTCCTTTACGAGCGAGCGCAGAGACTTGGAGAGAATGCGCGCCTCTTCGTAACCGCCGACCTGAGGAAATTCGAGTTTCTGGCCACGCCGCAGGCCCTCGGCGGTATCGGCGAGGTGCAGCAGCGGTTGCGAGAGCTTGCCCGCGAGTATCCAAGCCAAGAGGGCCGCAAGTGCTGCAACGATGCCGCCGCAAATCAGGATATTCGTCTGTAAACTTCTGACCGGCGCGAACGCAAGTCTCTGATCCTCACGTACTAGAACAATCCAGCGCAGCCCGGGATAAGACCGGTAGCCGTCGCTTTTGGAAAATCCCGTGACGTATGATGTGCCGTCCGGCCACTGTTCTACGGCAAAGCTCGCATTGCCCGGACGCGCGGCGCGTATGCTGGGCAAATCCAATGTTTTCCCTGTTATGTCATCCGGGCCGAAGAGAACCTGCCGTGCTTCGTTGAGGACGATGACGTCCGCCGGGATCGCATCCTTCATGCTGCCAAGTAGTGTGTCGCGAACTTCTTCCGCCCAGTCGGCGCTCAAGGTGGCGCCGAGGACGCCGACCTTCGAATCCGCATCAGAGATCGGGACCGCGAGATCGATAAAATCCGACGTTGAGTGGCCCTCGCGCGGCGGTTCAGCCGGGAGCTTGACTTCTCCCACATAGGGCTCCTGAACGCCCTTCTTGAACCAAAGCTGATTGCTGGCGTTGCGCCCTTCGTATTCGCCGTGCGTGGCACTCAGAATTTTTCCATTGTGATCGGCAAATCCGATCCAGGAATAATCCGAATACGCGCTCTGAAATCTTTCGAGGGAGGCGCGCAAGGCCTCGGGCGTGTCCGTCTTTTGAAGAATCTTGCCGATGGCCGCCATGTTGTCGAGAGACTGAAGCCGCTCGAACATGGCACGATCGAGCTTATCTTGCATTTCGTCAGCCAACAGAGCGAGAGATTGTCCGATCTCAAGCTCGAGGCGGCTGACGGCGTCGTGTCCGATGACATAGGATATGGCAAGCGTCAGCAAAAGCGATACGACCGAGATCGCTGCTGCAATCAGGACCTTCAATGAAATACGACGCATCGGATCTCGATTGTTTCCGCTAAACGAAGAGAGCCTCCAACGTAATCCGAACGAAGATCAAGCGGGATTTCCGACGCGGCGCGGGAGGCGCAAGAGCGCAACCCTCGCCGGAAACCTTTCTGGCGGCGCAATAGGCCATCCGGCCTAGCGAATGATCATTGACCTTAGACCGCCGGGCTGAGTGGTGCCTATGATTCAACCAGCGCAAACATATTTTGCCAAGCGGATCCATGGCCCTATCGGCATTGGTCTCTCACGTTAGGCGGATCCGCTTTGTCGTTAGCGAGCGCCGTCCCTCACCCACCCAACGCGCTGCTTGCGATAGCAGGGGCCCGGCTTACCTACCCCCCAAGCCGGGCCCCGTTGCTTCTAACGGGCTTGCCGCATCCTACAGCTTTAATTTTTGGTAAAGTGAATCTACTTCTGGTTCGCTCTTCGGGGCGTGGCCGGGGAGTAAAGGGTCTCAAGGACCAGTATCGACAATGGGGGGACAAGAATGCATCGGCGCACGGTGCTGCAAGGCGGATTAACGCTCGTCGCAACGGCAATTGCCGGCTCGAACGATTCTCATGCGCGTCAGGCGCCAGTAATGCCGGACGATGCGCGCTTCATGAAGCTCGCGATCGAGGAAGCGGCCAAAGCCGAGTTCCCGTTCGGCGCCGTCATCGTCAAAAATGGAGAGGTTCTAGCGCGCGGCCATAACCGCACGCGCGCAGATCGCGACCCCACCGCTCACGGTGAGATGGTTGCGATCCGGGCCTTTCTCTCAGCTCACGGTCCGGACATGCTCGAGGGTGCCACGCTTTACACTTCGGGCGAGCCTTGCTGCATGTGCATGGGTGCCATTTTGTGGTGTGGTATTGGACGGCTTGTCTACGCCGCGCCGTTGCAAGAACTCTCGACGAAGGTCGGCCAGATCATGCTGTCGGCGGAAGACGTGGCGTCAAAGGCGTCGTTCGTGCCTATTGAGATTTCTGGTCCCGTTCTTCCGGAAGACGCCTTGCGATTGTTCAAGTAGCGGATCAACGCCAAGGCTTTTCAAATTTTCTGGTGCGTCTTTAGTGTTTGTTTCGCTCATCTGACACCTATTCCGCTATTCCGCGATCGCCGCGCCAGCTTAGCTCGTTAATGCTACGTTTCGCGACGCGAACGCAACGAGCACCTGCTGACATGCGCATATTGCGGAAGAGGTGGAACGTGGCCGGTATAACGATGGTGAGCTTGCTGGTGGTTCTCATTGTCGGCACGGTCGTCGGGGCCCTGTCGGGCATGGTGTTCGGCAATGCGATGGAGCCCAACGCTCTCCTTGCGGTCCTCTCGGGCCTCTCTGGCACGATCGCGGGAGCAGTGGCGCGGAATACGCTCGTCGAGCAGGGTATCGGAGTCGGCGAATACGAGGAGGCGTTGCCGACATCCGTTTTTATTTTCGCAGTGCTTTCATCTTTTGCCGGAAGCCTCGCCGGCTTTGTCGTAGCGACGCTGGTTCACGAACCTTCACCGGCCTGGATCGGCGGTTTCGCCGGCTTGTTTTCCTCGGTCCTGACGAGCCTGCTCGTCATCGCCTATCACATGTCGCCGCGCTAAATTTGCGACCTGCACCGCGTTGACGGCACAGCGGCCGCCGACATTGCGCAAGCTCGGCCAGTGCCGAGATTTTCGATGCTGCAGCTTGTCATGAAACTGTCACGATAGTGCGAGAATTCGACGCTTTTTCAATGCGTTAGGGAATTGCAAACCCTTTTCGCATAATTCCTTGGCCGAACCCAACGGCGCAGTCGTCCTATGAAATTGAACACTACGATTCCTTTCGGCATTGCAGGAAAAGCTGCGGCGCTCATCGTCACCTTGGGGGCGCTATCGGTGCTCGCCAATTGGTATGTCTTGCAGGGCGCGCAAAATCTCGATCACGTCAATCGGACGATGGTCGAGCGAGTTGCTCCGGCTCGCCTCGCATTGGCGGAAGCCAAGACCGCTTTGAACAATATCGGCCTAGCGACCTACAAGGGCATGGCCGCATCCGATCCCGAAGCGGCACGCGCGGCTGTCAACGAAATCGCCAATCAAATCGCGGCCGTG
The DNA here is from genome assembly GCA_018242295.1 of Pseudomonadota bacterium. Classification (GTDB taxonomy): domain Bacteria; phylum Pseudomonadota; class Alphaproteobacteria; order Rhizobiales; family Hyphomicrobiaceae; genus Hyphomicrobium_B. The sequence continues at coordinate 160,520 of JAFECE010000007.1, read as the reverse complement.
CGCCAATGGTTAAACGCTGTCGCGGTCAATTTCCCCACGCGTGCGCAGGATTGCGATGTCATTCGCGGCAAACTCCAACACGTCGAAGCGACGGCGCATGAGATCCGCGATGCCATACTGTCCGGTGACAAGCAGCGCCGCGTGGACGGGATGCTCGATCTTCGCTTCGAGGCGGCGCTCGACGACACGCTTTCGCAATTGAACCGGCTGACGAACATTCTCGGTGGTGAATCCCGAGATACGCTGGCTCAGGCACAGAATGAGCAAGCTTCCGAATTGAACATCATCATCATGGCGCTGACTGTGGGTACGTTGCTCATCGTCATGCTTGCGCTTGCACTCGCTCACTATTCCGTCGCCCGTCCGTTGCAGCAGCTTAGCGCCAACGCATTGCGTATTCGCGAGGGCGGTGAGCTGACCTATTCGCAGGGAGACAGAACGCTCTCTCGGGCCGACGAGATCGGCACGCTTGCTCGCGCCTTCCAGTCGATGATCGCGAAACTCTCGGCGGCGCGGGAAAGCTTGGCCGTTCAATACGCGCGCGTCGATGCCGCGATCAACAACCTGCCGCAGGGTCTCTGCATGTTCGATGCCGATCAAAATCTGATCGTTTGCAATCGCCGTTATGCCGAACTCTATGATTTGAAGCCCGAACATATCGTTGCGGGGACACCGCTTCGAACGATCCTGCAGGCGCGCCGCGCCAATGGCCGCTTTCCGCAAGCCGAAAGCTACTCCATCGAGGATCGAATCGCTTCGGTCCGGGAGCGCAAGCCCATCTATACGGTCGATGAACTTGCGGGCGGTCAGTTCATCGCCATCTCGCATCAACCCATGCTCGATGGCGGATCGGTTGCTATTCACGAGGACATCACGGAGCGGCGGGAGGTCGACGCCAAGATCGCCCATATGGCGCATCACGATGCGCTGACTGATCTCCCCAATCGATTGCGCTTCCGCGAGGCGATGGAGGCGGCGCTGAAGGGAACTCAGAGCGGCCGGGTCGTTTCGATCCTCTGCCTCGATCTCGATCACTTCAAAACTGTCAATGATACGCTCGGCCACCCTGTCGGCGATGCCCTACTGCAAGCGGTGGCCGGCAGGCTGCGCGGATGCGTCAGGAAGCATGATCTCGTCGCGCGGCTCGGCGGTGACGAATTTGCCGTCGTGCAGGCCGACTCAGAGCAGCCCGTCGGTGCCACGATGCTGGCCGAACGCATCATCGGCGCGTTAAGCGCTCCATTTGAAGTTCAGGGTCACCATGTCGCCATTGGTGTCAGCATCGGCATCGCGATGGCGCCAGGAGACGGTGACACTGCGGACCAGCTCATCAAGAACGCCGACATGGCAATGTATCAGGCCAAGGAGGCCGGCCGCGGGACCTATCATTTCTTCGAGCCGGGCATGGACGCCAAAATGCAGGAACGGCGTGCGCTCGAACTCGATCTTCGCAAGGCAATCGAGAACGACGAACTCGAGCTTTACTATCAGCCTCTGATCCGTCTCGAGACCGACGAGATTAGCGGCTGCGAAGCGCTCATCCGCTGGCAGCACCCAACTCGCGGAATCGTGCCGCCTGCCGAATTCATTCCGCTCGCCGAGGAGATCGGTCTCATCGGGGTTATCGGCAACTGGGTGTTGAACCGCGCCTGCGCCGACGCAATGACATGGCCGGCGCACGTCAAGGTCGCGGTCAATCTATCGCCGTTGCAGTTCAAGAATAATGCTCTCGTGCTTCAGGTTATTGGCGCTTTGGGCAAGTCCGGGTTGCCGGGCACGAGGCTCGAACTCGAAATCACCGAAACAGTCATGCTGCACGATACGGAATCGACGGTCGCAATGCTCAACGATTTGCGTGCGCTCGGTGTTCGCATTTCGATGGACGACTTCGGCACGGGATACTCGAGTCTCGGCTATCTGCGCAAATTTCCCTTCGACAAGATCAAGATCGATCGATCGTTCATTCAGGACCTTGCCGACAACCCGGATTCGATCGCGATCGTGCGAGCGGTCGCAAACATCGGCAATGCACTTGGAATGGCAACCACCGCCGAAGGTGTCGAGACGGAAGCGGAACTTGCGCAGCTTCGTCATGAAGGTTGCACCGAGGTTCAAGGCTACCTGTTCAGCAAGCCAAGGCCGGCAAAAGAGATTCGCTCGCTGCTAGCGATGCAGGAATGCGCGTTAGGGCAGGTGGCCGTTTGAGCCTCTTGGAGCGAGCGAATATTTCGATCCGGAGAAGACGTTCGCCATAGAAATTTCCCGCCCGCAATTGTGATCAAGCGTTTCTTCAGGCAGAGATAGCGCGCTGCGGCTCCGTTTTAATGGAGCTTTTGGCGCGCCAGCTTTGGATGAGCGCTAGGATCAGCGCGCGGTGCCGAGCTTGGCATAGGCTTCAATCTCAACCTTCTGCCACGGACGCAGCATCGAGGTGACTTGAACCAAGGTGCTAGCCGGGCGAACGGCATCGAACATTTCGAGATGCGCCTTCGCTACCGCTTCCGCGTCATTGATATCGCGCAAATAGACCACCGTGCGAACGACATCCGTGGCCGAAGCCCCCGCGTCCTTCAGAGCTTTGTCGACGATCGCCAAGGCGGCGCAAGCTTGCGCATAGGCGTCGCTCTTTTCATGGGCGGGCGGGGCGCAGGTACCCGAAACATGAACATCATCTCCGCATCGAACGGCGCGGGAGTATCCAAAGACAGACTCGTAGGCTCCTCCCGACGAGATGTTCACGCGTTTGCTGCCGCTGCGGCCTGCCATGCTCTTCTCCATTTTGGATTATGACTAGAAGTTTGCGGCATCGCGAATTCGATACCACGTTTCGAAAAATGGGACGCCTAGCCTCGCCGCGACCGGCTGCGCGGGGAAAGCCGGAAATGCCAAATCGTCGAAAGAGGTGCGGCCGTCGGGATTGTCGAGCACCTTCAGGGCAATCTTGGTGCCGAAGTACGTCGCGCGCGAAACGCCTGTTCCGCAGTAGCCGAGGGCATAATGGATGCCGGACTTGGTGCAGCCGATATGCGGAACTTCATCGTATGTGTAGCCGATCTGGCCATCCCAGGCGTGCGTGATCGTGACGTTTCCGAGATCGGGGAAGACATGCAACATGTCGCGGGCGAGATGCCCGAAGGCAGCTGCTGACTTTTGGGGCGCGAGTCTGCCGATGCGGCCGCCCCAAATAATCCGCCGCGCATCGGGTGCTCCACGAAAATAATAGAACACCCGGTTCGTGTTGCCGTAGACGCGATCGCGGGGAAGCAACTTATTAAAGAGCGCTTCCGGCAATTCGGCCGTTGCGATCAGAGCCGAGCCCACCGGGACGATCCGGCGGCCAAGCTCGGGGATAAGTCCATCGGTGTAGCCGTTCGTCGCAATGATAACGTCTTTCGCGAGGGTGACGCCGCGATTGGTCACTACCCGGAACTCTGATCCGACGGGGATGATATTTTGCACCGGCGTGTGATCCAGCACCCTGCCACCGGACGACTTGATCCGCTGCATAAGGCCGGCGTGATAGAGCGCCGGATGCAACGAGGCGTCGTTCGGGAGCAGAGAGCCGCCAAAGAAGCGATCGGTTCCGATTTCCGAGTGTTGATCGGCGCGGGGCACCATACTGCTTTCGACACCGGCGATGTCTATCAAATCGCGCATGTCTTGCGCCATCGCCTCATAGTGCTCAGGGCGAACGGCGGCGCGGAAACGTCCGCAGCGGCGAAAGTGACAGTCGATATTCTCTTCCGCAATCAGCGCCGCGATGTGGTCGAGCATTCTCGTCCCTTCGCGCAGCATCGCCTCGGCTTTCTTGCGTCCGCGCAATGCGATCAGCTTCTTGACGCGAAATTTTTGATTGCCGCTTCCGATTTGGCCGCCGTTCCGCGTGCTTGCGCCAAAACCGGCGGGGCCGCGCTCGAAGACAACCGCTTGCCGTCCGTTTCTGAGAAGCGTCAGCGCCGCGGAAAGACCCGTAAATCCTGATCCGACAATCGCGACGTCGCATCTGCGAGGCACGGTTTCGTCGGATGTGCTTTCCGCATCTGAGAGTGCTTCCCACCAGTACGGTCGAAACGCCGGAGATCTTGCGCCGTAAACGTTGCCGGTCGCTAACTGACCGGCAGTCAGCTGCGTAGACGGTTGCTCGTCGGTCGTTGGCATCCGCCTCTCCGAAGTCCTCATTCAAAATCGTATTTCATATGCTACAAAAATATTGCATATGGTGCAAGTCGATTGTAGCGTCGTCCGCCATGGGTTTTAGACGCAAAAAAATATTGGGTCAGGGGAGACACGCTAAATGAAGGACGTGGCAGACCATTGGGCTTGGCGGCGTGCGCCGGGCCAATACGCAACGCCGAGTAACATCGACCTCGCAGGTGCGAAGCAGTTTCTCGCGCAGAATCACGTGCGCTACGTCCTCGCTCAGTTCGTCGACATTTATGGCGTTGCAAAAAGCAAGGCGGTTCCAGTCGACCATCTGGAAGATATTTTGACGGATGGCGTTGGCTTCGCCGGTGGCGGCGTTTTCGGACTACGTTTAGAGCCCCATGAGCCGGAATACATGGTTGTGGGCGATCTATCGACCCTCACGCTTATTCCCTGGGCGCCTGGTTATGCGCGGATGATGGGTACGGGGACAGTCAACGGCAAGCCCCATGCCATCGATACGCGAAACATTCTCAAGGACCAGATCGAGCGGTTGGCAAAACGCGGCTGGACTCTGCTCACTGGAATAGAGCCGGAATTCTCTCTCCTCGAGCGGCGCAGCGACGGCGCCGTCATGCCATTCGACTCGACCGATTGTCTGCAGAAGCCGGCATACGATTTCCGCGGACTGTCACGGGCGCGAACGTTCTTGGAGCGCGTCACGGAATGCCTGCAATCGCTCGGCATCGACGTCTATCAGATCGATCATGAAGACGCGAATGGCCAATACGAAATCAATTTCAAGTATGCCGACGCGCTGACTTCGGCCGACCAAATCATTCTCTTCAAGATGGCTGCGGCCGAAATCGCGCATGAGCTCGGGGCCATCTGTTCTTTCATGCCGAAGCCGAAAAGCTCCATGACCGGTAACGGCATGCACATCCACGCCTCGATCGCGGATGCAAACGGCAAAAATCTCTTCCACGATCCGTCGGACAATTCGGGAATGGGCCTGTCGAAACTGGCCTACCATTTCATTGCGGGTATCCTGGCGCATGCACGGCCGCTCACCGCGCTGCTCGCTCCCTCGGTCAATTCCTACAAGAGGCTCGTTGTCGGGCGCACCGCATCGGGGACGACCTGGGCGCCGGTGTTCGTTGCGTACGGAGACAACAATCGCACGGCGATGGTGCGCATTCCCTACGGGCGCATAGAGCTTCGCGTCGGCGATTCGGGGATGAATCCGTATCTCGCGCAGGCGGCACTCATCGCTGCTGGACTGGACGGCGTAGAACGCGAGTTAAATCCAGGGCCGCCGCAAAACATCAATTTCTATGCTCTGTCGCCTGCGGAAATCGCCGCCAAGAAGATCGAAATCCTCCCGCAATCCTTATGCGAAGCCATCGAGGCTCTCGACAAGAGCGCTCTGTTTCGCGAGGCGCTCGGCCGGGATTTCATCGACGAGTTCGTCTTGCTGAAGAGGAGCGAATGGATCGATTACCACCGCCACGTCTCCGACTGGGAGACGCAGCGCTATCTCAGCTTCTTCTAAAAATCCCTATGTAATTGGAGAATTGTGATGTGCGGCATAGCCGGACTATTCATCAAGCAACGCTCACTTGAGCCACGGCTCGGAGAGCTGTTGACCAAAATGACGTCGACACTTTGCGGGCGGGGACCGGATTCGGCCGGCTTCGCGATCTATGGCGCGGGCGGGCAACGCAAGACCAAGCTGACGATCGCGGGGCCGTCCGCTTCCTATGACATCGGGGCGGCCGCCGAGCGGCTGAAGCGCGAAGCGGCGCCGAAAGCCACTGTGTCCGTTCGCTATTCCCATGCGGTCATAACGCTCAACGACGAGGAATTGCCGAAAGTCGAAGCCTGGCTCGAGGCCAACCTTCCCGAAGTGAATATCGTCAGCGCGGGGCGGCGGCTCGAGATTTTCAAGGAGGTGGGATACCCGGACGACGTCGCCAAGAATTTCGGCATCGCCGAAATGTCGGGAACGCACGGGATAACCCACACACGGATGGCGACCGAATCTGCCGTGACGACCGACGGCGCACATCCCTTTTCGACGGGCACCGATCAATGCCTCGTCCATAACGGCTCATTGTCGAACCACGCGAGTCTGCGCCGCATGCTCCAGCGCGACGGTATCAAGATCAAGACCGAAAACGATAGCGAAGTTGCCGCCGGTTATCTCACGAGGCAAATGCGTGACGGGCAGAGCCTCGGAGAAGCATTGAAATCTGGGCTCAACGATCTCGACGGCTTCTTCACGTTCGTAGTCGGAACGGAGTCAGGCTTCGGTGTCATCCGTGATCCGATTGCCTGCAAGCCCGCCGTGATGGCCGAAACCGGCGACTACGTCGCCTTCGCCTCTGAATACAAAAGTCTAACCGGCCTTCCGGGCATCGCCTCCGCAAAAGTCTGGGAACCGAAGCCTGCAACGCCCTACTTCTGGGAGCGCAACTAATGCCTAACATCGATCTTGCAAAAACACCTGTCCGCGAACTCAACGCGGCGCTTCATCGCCTCACGCCGACGACCAATGAAACGCTCTGGACCGTGACGAACCCAGGCGGTGAGCACTCAATCGCCGTGGGTGTCGATGCGGATGTCACCATTAATATCCATGGGAATGCCGGCTACTTCTGTGGCGGCATGAACAAGAACGCCACCATCGTGGTCGAGGGCAGCGCCGGGCAGGGCGTCGGCGAAAACATGATGTCGGGCCTCATCCATGTGAAGGGTGATGCAAGCCAAAGCGCCGGTGCGACCGGACGAGGCGGCCGCCTCATCGTTGAAGGAAACGCTTCGGCGCGATGCGGCATATCGATGAAGGGTATCGACATCGTTGTGAAGGGCGATATCGGGCACCTCTCGGCATTCATGGGTCAGAACGGCAGGCTCGTGGTTTTCGGCGAGGCCGGCGAAGCGCTCGGCGATTCACTTTACGAGGCGCGTCTTTACGTTCGAGGTCCGGTTGCGAGCCTCGGCGCCGATTGCGTCGAGAAGGAAATGCGCGAGGAGCACAAAGCCGAGTTGATCGAACTGCTCAAATCGTGCGGAGAGGCCTTCAAAATCGACGTGTCGGAGTTCAAGCGGTACGGCTCGGCGCGCAAACTTTACAATTTCAACATCGATAACGCGGGAGCTTACTGATGACCGAGCACGCAAGAACTTGGCCGACGACTATTCCGCGCCCGTCAGCGGCCTTCGATGATTACACCCTCTCCGAAATACGCCGCGCCGCGGCAACCGGCATATATGATATTCGCGGTGGCGGCGCGAAGCGGAGGGTGCCGAATTTCGATGACTTGCTGCTGCTCGGAGCGTCGATGTCGCGTTATCCGCTTGAGGGATACCGGGAACGCTGCGGCACCGACGTCGCGCTCGGAACGCGGTTTGCCAAGAAGCCGATCAAGCTTTCGATCCCGATCACGATCGCGGGCATGAGTTTCGGTTCGCTGTCAGCGAATGCGAAGGAGGCCTTGGGCCGTGGCGCATCGCTCGCCGGTACGTCGACGACGACGGGCGACGGCGGCATGACGCCGGAAGAGCGCGGTCAGTCGAAATACCTCGTCTATCAGTATCTGCCGTCGCGTTACGGCATGAATCCGGACGATCTCAGAAAGGCCGATGCCATAGAGATCGTTATCGGCCAGGGGGCGAAGCCCGGCGGCGGCGGAATGCTGCTCGGGCAAAAGATTTCCGACCGGGTTGCCGCGATGCGCCAATTACCGAAGGGCATCGATCAGAGATCGGCTTGCCGGCATCCGGATTGGACCGGCGCCGACGATCTCGAACTCAAGATCCAGGAACTTCGCGAAATTACCGACTGGGAAAAGCCGATCTATCTCAAGGTCGGCGCAAGCAGGCCCTATTTCGACGTTGCGCTTGCCGTCAAGTCGGGAGCGGACGTCGTGGTTCTGGACGGCATGCAAGGTGGAACGGCCGCGACGCAAGAAGTCTTCATCGAGCATGTCGGCATTCCCTTGCTGTCGGCGATCCGGCCCGCCGTACAGGCGCTGCAGGATCTTGGCATGCATCGGAAGGTTCAGCTCATTGTTTCGGGTGGAATTCGAAACGGAGCCGACGTCGCGAAAGCTCTTGCGCTCGGCGCGGATGCCGTCGCGATCGGAACCGCAGCACTCGTTGCGCTTGGTGACAACGACCCGAAGTGGGAAAAGGAATACGCAGCACTTGGTACACGGGCCGGGTGTTACGACGATTGGCATGAGGGGAAAGACCCCTCCGGCATCACCACCCAAACGCCGGCACTGATGAGCCGCCTCGATCCCGTCTCTGCGGGACGCCGGCTCGCAAACTATCTCAAAGTGCTGACACTCGAGGCGCAAACGCTTGCCCGTGCATGCGGGAAAAACCATCTGCACAATCTGGAGCCCGAGGATCTGGTTGCCTTGACCCTCGAGGCAGCTGCGATGGCAAAGGTGCCTCTTGCGGGAACGTCTTGGATTCCGGGTTCGGGGATCTGAGACATTGGGCGCGCTGGTGGGACGCTCACCGCCGGCGCGCCCCTTTTACTCGGGATGGTAGAAGATAATCGCGAGGAACCTGATTTTTTCATCCAGTAGCTTTTCAGGCCCGTGCACGACGTCTCCGGAGAAGGTGAAAGCGTCGCCCGGTTCGACAAGATAACTCTTGTCGCCGAACCTGTATTCCATCCGGCCCTGAAGCATATAAATGAATTCCGTGCCGGGATGGCTGAAGCGCGGGTAGGTTTCGCTCTTTTTATCCATCTGAATGAAGAACGGCTCAAAGTGCTTGGTCGGGCCGCGATCGTAGGCCAGCAGGCGATAGGTGTGCCCATACTTGGTGCCGACGCGCACCACTTCCATTTGTTCGTCGCGCTTTACGAGCTGTGCGCTGGCCTGTTTCGCTTCGGTTTCCTTGAAGAGATCGCCCAAACCTATTCCCACCGCTGCCGCTAATCTTTCCAACGCATCGAGGCTGGCCGTCGCCATGCCGTTTTCAATGCGGCTCAGCATGGCGCTGGATAGATCGGCCCCCGCGCTCAAGTCCGCGAGCGTCAGATTGGCTTCCAGCCGGCGGCGCTTCAGCACGATGCCGATGCGCTGCTCGAGAGAGAGGTTGGCGAAGTCCTTATCGTACAGTTGTTCTTCTTCCTCCGCCTGGCCCTTCGGCTTTGTCGAGGGTGCGCGCGGAACTCTGGCCTTCGGCGTTTCTCTGCCCATGATGCTTTGCTTCATGTTGATTTGGCCATGAGATTAAACGGGAATTTCGGGCGGCGCAATTTTTGAGCAGCGGCAACGCAAATCGGCCTGACCTAACGGCACGTCGTTCGCATTGCAGCAAATGCAACTGTTTTTAATGCACTCAATGCAAATTACTTGCTGTGTATGCAATTTTATGACTGAATGCCGCACACATAAATACAAATCGCCGGGAGGAAGGGCATGAATATAGTGGACGGGACAAGGAGTACGCCTATTGCGCCTGCCGCGAGCGAGCCTGGTGGGCTCCATCGCACAATCGATTGGAAGGGGGCATTTTGGATCGCGAGCGGCGTTCCCGCACTTGTGCTGATCTCGATTGGCGGTATGGGGGCAACCGCGGGAAAGCTGGCCTTCGTCGTGTGGACGATTTCCGTCTTGATGGGTTTTTTCCAGTCCTTCAGCTATGCCGAGATCGCCGGACTTTTCGCCAATAAGTCGGGCGGCGCCGCCGTCTATGGCGCGGCAGCCTGGTTGCGATATAGCAAGCTCATCGCGCCACTATCGGTCTGGTGCAATTGGTTTGCATGGACGCCAGTTCTTTCGCTCGGTTGCGCGGTTGCTGCCGGATATATCTTGAACGCGGTTGCTCCTCTTCCCGTCTTCTCTCCAACGTCGCCCGAAGTCGTCGGCTGGCTGCAGGATGCGCACAACGCTGCTGCGATCGCCGGAAAATCTGCCGAAGAGGCGGCGAAGATCGCGATCGGCGCGCTCACGGATGCGGGGACGCCCGCGCTGCGATCGTTCAAGCTGGTCAGCTTTTCATTTCTTGGTCTGGCCAACGTTGAGGTTGGAGCGACCTTCTTCATCGGCGCGGCTTTGATGTTGATGTGCTTTGCCATTCAGCATCGCGGCGTTTTGGGAACTGCCCGCATCCAGATGTGGATCGGCTTGTTGGTACTGGTCCCGATGGCGATCGTCGGCATCGTACCGTTTTTCAACGGCAGCATAAATTACGCGAATTACACGCCGCTCGTGCCGCCCAATGGCGCCTGGAACAACGGGGGATGGACGTACTTTCTCGGCGCGCTGTTCATCGCGGGCTGGTCGAGCTATGCGTTCGAGACGGCTGTCTGCTACACGCGCGAATTCAAAAATCCGGCGACTGATACGTTCAAGGCAATTGTTTGGGCCGGCGTGGTTTGCGTTATCCTGTATTCGCTTGTCGCTGCGACTTTCCAGGGCCATCTCGGCCTTGAAGGGATGGCGCAGCCCGGCATCGTCGACGGAACGGGCGTTGCGGCTGCCATGGGCGACATGGTTGGCGGGAATAGCCCCATTATCGTTCATCTCCTCGAGATGATGATGATCCTCGCCTTGATCCTGGCGATCATGATGGCGATGGCCGGATCTTCGCGTACGCTGTATCAGGGCGGCGTCGATGGCTGGCTTCCGAAATATCTCGGTCATGTCAACGAACATGGCGCGCCGACGCGTGCGATGTGGACCGATCTGATCTTCAACTTGTTCCTGCTGACTTTCGCGGCTTCGGACGCGACCGCTTACTATTTGATCCTTGCGATCTCGAACGTCGGCTACATGATCTTCATTTTCTTGAACCTGCAGTCGACTTGGATTCATCGGATCGATAGCCCGAACATTCCCCGGCCGTACCGGACTCCGAACTGGCTTGTTGCTTTCAACGCTCTGCTGGGCTTCGTCAATCTCGTCCTTATGGGCGCGGGTGCCAAGACCTGGGGCAACGCCAATGCGCTTTGGTACGGTCTGATTTTCGCTGCCCTCATCATTCCGGTCTTTCTGTTCAGACACTACGTTCAGGACAAGGGCCGCTTTCCCGACCACATGCTCGAAGATCTGGATCTCAAAGACCAAGACCTCGGGGAACGGCGTGCGGGAATTTTGCCGTATCTGACCTTGCTTCTCGCGGCGGCCGTGGTGCTTGCGTCGAACTATTACTTCCAGCTGCCACCACCAGCCTAAACGACTGCGGGTTCAGCGTTCGAGCACGCGGAACCCGTAGACACCACGCTTAGGCCTCGCCACAATCCCCTCCGGGGGTTGTGGCGATAGCAAATTCGAGGCCGTCGAATGTTCGATGACCCAGCGTTTCCAATCATTTTCTTCATAGTGAGCGTCTTTGCGTTCTGCATCGTCCTGCTCTGGGCGCTGGCACGTGCATGGGAAAAAGCGCTCGCCCCGCGGCAAATTCAAAACGCAAAAGAGCGGCGCCACGCAACCGGCCGCGCCCGTCAAGATGTTGATCAGGCGGCTTGCTTCACCAATCGAGATAATCAGGATACGTCGCAAAAGTGATGCGAAGTTCGTGGGCGCACGGCTGAATCACGGCCGTCCAAAGCGGCGGGAGACGCCGTCTGCCGCCGTCATTTTCTCTATCTGGCAAAGAGATCACCAGGCCAGAGAGAGCGCGACCTCGCCGGGCATGCCTCCAGGGAAGCTTATGATTTCCGCGCGAAGCTTATATCCCAGTGGCCGCAATTCATGGTTATAGAACTCGTAGGCATCTTTCGCGAAACCTGTCAGCGTGGTCGGCCACTCGGGATCGGCAATATTGATCCGCCGGCCTCCGTCACTGCAGAAGCTCGAGGGAAAGGTGACGACCTGAAGGTGATGTTGTCCATTCTTGGCCGCAATGCGAACTGCATTGTTTATGCGTTCGACAGCTTCCGGCGCAACCTTGCGCGCCATGAAGGCTTCTTGCAGCTCTTTGTGCTCCTGCTTCTGCTTTCGCTTGAGGGCTCGCTCGCGCTCAAGCTCCGCCATTTCCGCGTCGGAGGCGATCATCTGCAGGTCTTCGGGGCGCAACAGTCCAGGCATGGAAGCTCTCCTTTGCCAAGCGCGGCGGACATGCGGCCTTCAATGGCGATTTGAACGGTTCCGAGCCGCTGACGCCGGGGGCGCCATATGCTGCCGTTGGCCGATGATCAGTCTGCATATCAACCACGATCAGGATATGCCGGCCTTGTCGAAATGCAAGGCGCGAACGACCGCAAATGTAAATCGTGCGTGTCTGCGGTGTAGGCAATTGCGGCGGCATCGCCGGCGCCGTCCGCAGCAACTTTACTGAATTCCAACAAGCTTCGTTAATTGATTGGAGCGCGCTCTTGGTAACGGCGAAGTTGGGGTCGTGATGCAAAACTGTTGCGGTCGAACGCGTGAAGTATATTTCTAAAGCATAGGTTTCTCGACAAAGACCATGCACAAATAACCCTGCGGTCAAGGTCCAGAAATGAATCCCACGGCCATTGATCCCGCCGCTTCTGCGGCACCGAAGCAAACGCAATTGCTACGTCCACGACAAGCGAGCGATCAGCAAAGCTTGATGCGCTGGCTACCGGGCCTGCAAATTTTACAGCACTACAGACTGAATTGGTTACAAAGCGACGTCGTAGCCGGGCTGGTGCTCGCGACGATGCTCGTGCCCGTCGGCATTGCCTACGCCGTCGCTTCGGGCCTCCCTGGCATATATGGTTTATACGCCACTGTTGTTCCTTTGCTCATCTATGCGGTTGTCGGGCCAAGCCGCATCCTCGTGCTCGGCCCCGACTCTTCGCTGGCGGCAGTTATTCTTGCGGTCGTTTTGCCTCTATCGGCAGGAGATCCGATGCGTGCGGTGGCGCTCGCAGGCGCGATGGCCGTCGTCTCCGGCGTCGTCTGCGTTGGCGCCGGATTGGCAAGGCTCGGCTTCGTTACGGAACTTCTCTCGAAGCCTATCCGCTACGGTTACATGAATGGGATCGCCTTGACGGTGCTTCTAAGTCAGGTGCCAAAGCTCCTCGGGTTCTCGGTCGAAAGTCAGGGTCCGCTACGGGATCTCTGGGCGATCATAAAAGGCGTCATGGACGCGCGCGTGAACTGGGTGGCTTTTGCGATCGGCGCGAGTACCTTGGCGGCGATATTCCTTTTCAAACGATTCAAGGTCGTGCCGGGCATATTGATCGCGGTCGCCATCGCAACGGCTGTTGCAGGCGGTTTCGGTCTTGCTAAGAGTGCTGGAATATCCGTACTCGGGCCGTTGCCGCAGGGACTCCCTGCATTTGAAATTCCCTGGATCAATAGGTCGGATTTGATGACGGTCATTTACGGCGGCCTTGCCGTTGCGTTGATCTCATTCGCCGATACCTGTGTCCTGTCTCGCGCCTATGCGGCGCGCACGCGAACGTATGTCGATCCCAACCAGGAGCTTATCGGTCTCGGTGCGGCGAACTTGGGGGCGGGGTTCTTTCAGGGCTTTCCAATCAGCAGCAGCTCGTCGCGCACGCCCGTTGCGGAAGCGGCTGGCGCCAAGACGCAGATGACAGGTGTTGTTGGCGCGCTCGCGGTCGCCATTCTCATTATGGCGGCGCCAAACTTGTTGCGGAACCTGCCGACAAGCGCACTCGCCGCGGTCGTTATCGCATCGGCAATTGGACTGTTTGAGATAACGGACCTTCTCCGCATCTATCGGATGCAGAAGTGGGAATTCTGGCTGTCGATGTTTTGCTTTGCGGGCGTCGCCACGTTCGGCGCGATCCAGGGCATCGCACTTGCTGTCGTCGCCGCCATCATCGAATTTCTTTGGGATGCGTGGCGGCCGCACTTCGCCGTTCTTGGCCGCGCAGAGGGCGTAAGGGGATTTCATGATATCAGCCGTTATCCCGGCGCTCACCTCATTCCTGGCCTTGTTCTCTTTCGTTGGGACGCGCCCCTATTTTTCGCCAATGCTGAGTTGTTTCAAGAAACAGTGATTTCCGCTGCCGAGAATTCACCAGCGCCCGTGCGGTGGGTGGTTGTGGCGGCCGAACCGGTAACCAGCGTCGATGTCACGGCTGCGGACGTCGTGGCCGAACTCGATCGGACGTTGCGAGAGGCCGGCATAAAGCTTTCGTTTGCGGAGTTGAAAGACCCAGTCAAAGACAAACTGAAACGCTTCGGACTGTTTACGCAGTTTGGCGAACAGTCATTCTTCCCGACGATTGGCGCGGCGGTCGATGCCTATCTCGCAGCGTATCCTGTCGCTCAGGCGAACGGGCAAGACAAGCGTCCGTGACAATTGCGAACGGTGAGGGCTGCAATGTGGAACTGGCTGCTTGGATTTGCTCCCGTCGCGATTGCGCTCGAGCACTTCGCGCCGGCCCATTACACGCTGATTTTCATTACGGCGGCGTTGGCCATCCTGCCGCTAGCCGCATGGCTTGGACGCGCTACGGAGCAGCTCGCCGACCGCGCTGGTGAAGGTGTTGGTGGTCTGCTCAATGCGACGTTCGGCAATGCTGCAGAACTCATCATAGCACTCGCCGCTTTGCAAGCCGGGCTTCACGATGTGGTCAAGGCTACGATCGTCGGCTCGATTGTTGGAAATATCCTTCTTGTGCTCGGCGCGGCCATGCTGGCCGGCGGCATGCGCTATCGTGAGCAGCATTTCAATGTTGCCGGCGCCCGTGCGCAAGCGACGATGCTGACGCTTGCCATGATCGCGCTTGTCATTCCCGCCGCTTACAGTGCTCTGGTCGGAGGGCAATACGCGGGAGGCGAGCGCGCTCTCAGCATCTCGATCTCGCTGGCGCTGCTGATCGTTTACGTCCTTTTTCTTGTGTTCTCCTTGTGGACGCATCCGGCGTTTTTTCTCAGCTCTCAGCCCGCTGATAAGGATGCGCACGGAGAGGCTTGGTCCGTGAAGAAAGCTGGTGCGCTGCTTGCAATCTGTACGGGGGCGATTGCCTGGCTGAGTGAGATTCTCGTCGGGTCGATCGAGCCGACCGCGCATGCCCTTGGCCTCAGCGATGTTTTCGTCGGCGTATTCGTGGTTGCAATTCTTGGCAACGCCGCCGAGCACGCAACCGCCGTTACGGCAGCAATCAAGGATCGCATGGATCTGAGCTTGTCCATCGCGATCGGATCGAGTGTTCAGGTTGCGTTGTTCGTTGCGCCTGTCCTGGTACTTGCGAGCCTATTCATCGGACCGCAGCCGATGGATCTCTTGTTCGGCAAGGGCCTGTTGCTCGCGGTCTTCGTTGCCGTGATTATCACGGGTCAGATTGCTGGAGATGGCCGGTCCGATTGGTTGAAGGGCGTCCAGCTTCTTGCCGTCTACCTGATCCTCGGTCTTGCCTTCTTCCTGACCCCGCAAATCTAAACGATCGTCGCGCCAGGGATCACGGCTCTGTTCCGCGGCGCAATACCGAATTTCAATCTTAAGGACGGACTGGATCTTTCTAACGGGCGACTTTTCAGCGAAAATCGTAGAATTTCGCATTCGGCTCAGACTGGGGCACTCGGTATGGCTGAGGCAGCAACATGGACGACAGCAAAAGCGCTAACGCTCATCAGCAGCGCGAAGCATCGGAGGACGGCGAGAAAAGTAAGCTCAAGCGGAAGGAGTATGAGCGTCAGCTCAAGAAGCTTCACGTCGAGCTCGTTAAATTGCAGGAATGGGTCCGCCACGAAGGCCGGAAAATCTGCGTCCTATTCGAAGGGCGCGACGGGGCAGGCAAAGGCGGTGCGATTAAGGCCATAACGGCCAGAGTGAGTCCGCGCGCTTTTCGCGTCGTTGCTCTTCCTGCGCCGACAGAGCGCGAAAAATCTCAAATGTATATTCAACGCTATCTGCCTCACCTCCCTGCTGGCGGCGAAATCGTGATCTTCGATCGCAGCTGGTACAATCGCGCGGGCGTAGAGCGGGTCATGGGCTTTTGCACGGAGGAGCAAACTCAGCGGTTCCTGAAAGTGGTGCCGGAGGTTGAGAAGGCCATCATCGATTCCGGCGTCATTCTCATAAAATACTGGCTCGAGGTTAGCCCGGATGAGCAGACGCGACGGCTGGAAGCTCGTATCGATGACGGCCGAAAAATCTGGAAATTGTCGAAAATGGATCTAAAATCCTACACGCGGTGGGATGATTACTCGCGGGCGCGAGACGAAATGTTCTCGGCAACGGATACGCCGTGGGCGCCGTGGTACGTTGCGCGCTCGGACGATAAAAGACGCACGCGTCTGAATATTATCGAGCACCTGCTGAGCTCTGTCCCCTACACCGAAATAAAGCGAGAGAAGGTCAAGCTTCCGAAGAGGCACGTCGACGAGGACGATCGGCGCCCCACTTATCCTTTCAAATATATTCCTGAACCCTACTGAGCCGTGACGACGGGCTGCGATACGAAGCTTTCAGGATAAATAGTAACTATGCGCAACGACCTCTTTTCGGAGGACGTGACCGAGGTCTCTGTTGAGGATATTGTTGCTCCAAAGCTCGGCCTACCAAAACGACAATTTCGCCTGAAGATTTTTACGAAGATTGTTGCAGTCGTCAGTAAGAGGGAGGCAGGAAATGCGCCTCATTCCATTGGTTTTTACGGCGCTCTTCCTCGTCCCACTTCAGGCTCATGCACAACAGGGTGAGCCGCCTAAGGTCGCCGTTGGCGTCGTGCGAGTCGAGCGTAAACCCGTTTCGGTCGCGCGTGATTTTGTCGGGCGCGTGGAAGCCATCAATCGCGTCGAGATCAGGGCTCGCGTAACGGGGTTCTTGGAATCGGTTGATTTCAAGGAAGGCGATTTTGTGAAGGCAGGCGCGCCGCTCTACCGCATCGAGGAAGGGCTGTTCAAAGCCGCGGTCAACGAGGCCCAAGGTGCGCTGGAACGAAGCAAGGCTGCAAAGGTACTCACCGAGGTTCAGCTTCAACGGGCGGAAGACCTTTACGCGAAGAGCGCCGGCACGGCCGTGGCGCGAGACCAGGCCCGTGCGGCCGACGAAGAGGCCAAAGGGACGATTCTCGTCAATGAGGCTAATCTCGAGACCGCCAAAATCAATCTCGGATACACGGTCATTACTGCGCCGGTTGCCGGGAAGATCGGGCGAACGAACGTCACCAAGGGAAATGTGGTCAGCCCGGAGACCGGTCCGCTTACGATCATCGTCAGTCAGGATCCGATGTACGTTACATTTCCCGTCAGCCAGCGCGAATTCCTGCGGTTCCAGGAAACGGGGCGAGAACTCGACACGAAACTCTTGAAGGCGACGCTGCGTTTTGCCGATCTGCGGACTTACGATCATGAAGGGTCGATCAATTTCATCGACGTCACAGTCAATCGCACGACGGACACGATCCTGGCGAGGGCGACATTTCCCAATCCGGCAGGTGCGCTCGTCGATGGGCAATTGGTGCGAGTAGCTGTGCAAGCCGGCAACCCGCAAGAGAAGGTCGTCGTTCCGCAGGCGGCCCTCATCGCGGATCAGCAAGGCGTTTATGTCTTCGTCGTCGAAGATGGGAAGGCAGTTGTTCGACGAATAAAAACGGGTGGCGAAAGCGGAAACGGGCTCATCGTCGACGACGGTCTCTCAGGTGGGGAGCAGGTGATTGTCGAGGGGCTGCAGTCGGTTCGTCCCGGATCATTAGTTATTGCGTCGCCATTGCCGGGAACCTCCGATCGGAGCTGAACCATGCTCTCCGCTCTCTTCGTCGATCGTCCACGCCTTGCGATCGTCATCGCCATCGTAACTACCATCGCGGGTGCCCTGGCTCTTTATGCCATTCCGGTCGCGCAGTATCCGGACATCGTGCCGCCGCAGGTGCAAGTCACCACGACCTATCCCGGAGCCAATTCTGGCGTCGTTGACGCGACCGTCGCGCAGCCCATCGAGGCGCAGGTCGTCGGCGTCGACAAGATGATCTACATGAAGAGCGTGAGCGGCGACGATGGCAGTTACACGCTCATCTGCTCGTTTGAGCTTGGCACCAACCCCGACATCAACACAGTCAACGTCAATAACCGGGTTCAGGTCGCTCTCTCGAGCTTGCCGCCGGAGGTTCAGCGGCAAGGCATTTCCGTCAAGAAGAAGTCCTCGGCGTTGCTCGGCGTCGTGGCGCTCTATTCGCCGGAACATACCTATGATCCCCTATTTCTCTCGAACTATGTCACGATCAATCTTCTTGATCAGATCAAGAGTACGCCGGGTGTTGGTGACGCCGTCCTCTGGGGACCGCAAGATTATGCCATGCGCGCTTGGGTTCGGACGGACCGGCTCACGGGGCTCAATCTCACGACGGGCGACATCATAAACGCGATCCAGGCGCAGAACATTCAGGCCGCGGTCGGACGCATCGGCGCGCGCCCCATCTCCAACGAGCAACAGCTTCAGCTCAACATTCAGACGAAAGGGCGTCTCAACTCCGTTGAGGATTTCGAGAAAATTGTGCTCCGAACCAATCCTGATGGCTCGGTCTTGCGTTTGGGCGATGTGGCTCGCCTTGAACTCGGGGCAGCCAATCTAGATCGCGAAACGCTTTTTAACGGCGGTCCAGCAGCGGTTGTCGCGATCTATCAGGCTCCCGGCGCCAATGCGATCGCAACTCTGAAAGAGGTTCGGGGAAAGCTTGAAGCGGCCGAAAAGAGATTTCCAAAGGACCTCGCGTGGAAGGTCACGTATGATCCGACCGAGTTCGTGACCGACACGATCCACGAGGTGCAGAAAACTCTTATCGAAGCTTTCATACTTGTCGTCATCGTCGTCTATCTGTTTCTTGGCAGCGTCCGCGCGACTTTGATCCCGACACTCGCCGTACCCGTGAGTTTGATCGGAGCATTCATCGTTCTGCTCGCGATCGGTTACTCCGCGAACACCGTCTCATTGCTCGCGGTGGTCCTGGCCATTGGCATCGTCGTTGACGATGCCATTGTCGTTGTCGAGAACGTCGAACGCGTCATGGAGGAGCGTCCAGAGCTTACTCCCGCAGAAGCCACAAAGCTCGCGATGGCGGAGATTACGGCGCCGATCATCGCGATCACGCTCGTGCTTCTCTCCGTGTTCGTTCCGGTCGCCTTCATTCCCGGAATTTCCGGAGAGCTCTTCCGGCAATTTGCAGTGACGATAGCCGTGGCGATGTTCCTTTCCGCGATCAACGCACTTACGCTTTCGCCTGCTTTATGCTCAATTTTTCTGAAGCCGCATCACGGGCCTCGACGTGGGCTGATCGGCATGATCATGAGAGCCATCGATTATGTTCGCGATGCCTATGGGGCTACCGTTGCGCGCCTCCTTCGCGTCTCGCTGATTGGACTCGGTCTCGTTGCCGTTTCCATGGCCGGCATACTTGCACTTGCGAAGATCACGCCCACCGGCTTTCTGCCGGAGGATGACCAGGGCGCGCTATTCGTCGTCGCACAACTTCCAGGCGGAGCATCCGTCGTCCGCACCACGGACGTCTTGCGCCGAGCGGAAGCGATCTTGAAAGCCGAGCCGGCAGTCGAGGATGTGACCTCGGTGATCGGTCTGAACTTCATCGACAACTATTCGCAATCCAATTCCGCTTTCATGGTGGTGACGCTGAAGCCTTTCGCCGAGCGGAAAGATCGTTCGCAAGGCGTGAACGCGCTTATCGCGCGCCTCGGACCAAAATTCAGAGAGCTTACAGGCGGCACCGTCGTGCCGTTGGCGCCGCCTCCCATTATCGGCCTTGGAACCGGCGGCGGCTTTGCATACGTGTTGAAAGACTTGCGCGGTGGGGATCCGAAAGCGTTGGCGCAGGTCTTGCGTGGCCTAATGGTAGCGGCCAATCAGGATCCGAAGCTATCGCGTGTTTTCAGCACCTATTCGGCCACCAATCCCTCGCTCTACCTCGATATCGACAGGGACAAAGTGCAAGTGCTTGGCGTGAAACTGAGTGATGTCTTCCAGGCGTTGCAGGCTTCGCTGGGCGGCTACTTCGTCAACAACATGAATCTCTTTGGCCGGACATGGCAGGTTCAAGTTCAGGCCGATGCGGCTGATCGATCAACCGTGGACGACATTTACCGGATCAACGTGCGCAACGAGAAAGGCGAAATGATCGCGATGCGAAGCCTCGTCGAGGTGCGCCCGGTCATCGGTCCTCCGGCGATTGTTCGCTACAACAACCTTCGCGCCGTGACGGTTCAGGGCACGCCCGCGGCGGGCGTCTCGTCCGGCCAGGCGCTCGCTGCCATGGAGCAAGTGGCGGCGCGGACTTTGCCGGATGCGTATGCGGGCGAATGGACAGACACTGCCTTTCAGGAAAAGCGGGCTGAGGGAAAGACGGCGATCATCCTCGGTTTCGCGTTGCTGTTCGCCTATCTGTTTCTTGTCGCTCTTTACGAAAGCTGGACCATTCCGGTCCCGGTCTTGCTATCGGTCAGCGTCGGTGTTTTCGGAGCCTACGCGGCCATCGTGCTCGGTGGTTTGACGCTCGACCTTTACGGTCAGATCGGCATGATCGTGCTGATCGGCCTTGCCGCCAAGAATGGCATTCTGATCGTCGAATTCGCCAAGGAACAGCGTGAACGTGGCGTCGCCTTGAACGAGGCCGCCACCGAAGGCAGCCGTCTCAGGTTCCGGCCGGTAATGATGACGTCGTTTGCTTTCATCCTTGGCCTGCTGCCGTTGGTGGTGGCGACGGGCGCCTCGGAGCTGGCGCGCCGAAATGTCGGCACGCCGGTATTCGGTGGAATGATTCTCGCATCCTGCATTGGCATTTTCGCGATACCGTCATTGTACGTCACGTTCCAGGCGCTGCGCGAACGCTTCCGGTCCGGCGCTCGTCCTCGCGCCGAGGGCAAGAGTGAGGGAATGGCGCAGCGCCAGAACAGCCTGCCAACGTAAGGCGAGTGCCAGCAGACGATCTCACCCTGGGACCGACACGTTCAATGCATCCGCAGGATGCCGAAAGAGTTCCACAAATGCTGTTCGGCCTGGGCTAAGTCCGGTGCCCGAAATCGGCGAGAACCCTGGCAAGGGACTCGCTATCAATGTGAACCGGCCCAGTGAATGGGTGATTGATTGAGATGATCACGAGTAGGCCCATAAAGACGAGCGTGGATAGGACGCCGGTCATCAAGACTTGAGCGCTGAGATTCTGAGTTCCGAAGAAGAACGTAAATCCGACCGTCAGTATCGCGCCTGAAACCAGAACGAGCCACAGAACGCTGGGCACGATACCCTCTGCGAGCTGAATTCTTGTTCGTCGCGATTGGGTGAGAACATCGAGCTGTTTGAAAATCTCAATTTGCGCTACCGACGGTCCGTCGCTAGTGCTGCTCATGCGAATTGCCGCCAGGTAAAGTTCGTCCAGGGCTTTTCGCACATCGTCACTTGCAGCCTCTCCGGCCATTCGGGGCCAGTCTTTTTCAATCACGAGTTCCAGATAGTTGCTCAATGCTTTTCGGACCGCAGTCACCTCAGGGCCGGGACCTGGGGTCAGACGATAAAGCGTTGCCGAAGCCCCAGCCTCTTGGAGCACAGCGCTGTCGGCGTCGCTGAAGCGTTCCCAAACGACGATCACTGCAAATGCGAGGAGTACTGCGTAGATCACGCCCACTGTCGCAAACTTGAAGCCTGCAATCTCATTGTTTGTCGCCAGGCGTTCCAGGCCAACCCTGCGCCGGATGATCACCGGCCCGACCATGGCAAGCGCAGTGGGAATTACGACTACGATCAGTGTCGCGGTCCATAGAGGGAGTGACGACAGATAGAGCGACATTGATCGACTTTTTCCCGGCAAGCGCGGCCCGACACAATAGGTGCCACGAACCGGAATGCACTTCTACTGCGCCGGTGTTTCGATGAATAATCCGCTTACGGAATTTTTTCCGAACTTGGCAAATGCGAACGTCCGTGGGGCCTGTTACGGGGGCCGCCGAAAATATCTAAGTTGTTGATTTTATTGTGCGTTGTCCTTGGCCGGTGATCTGTTGCGGTTGGAAGCGCGACGCGCCGATTCAGCACTCTGTCAGGTTCTGTACACGCACCAGCCGGCGACGGCTGCCGGTATTCCGAGGCCGATCCATCCGATGACATCGAACCATCCATCGCCCAACAGTGCGGCCGCGAGCCCCGAGAGGCTGGCTAGCGCAATAAGAATGGGGACCATGAAAATGTGTTGGAGCGAACGTTCGCTGCCGCGTGAGGACAAAGCCGAAGACAGTTTCATTTGGCCAGCACCGTTTCCAAATTGCCAGCGTTTAGGGAAAGCCCCAGTTGCGTCTCAGCAGATTTGCGGCGCGTGAAGAACAGATAGAGCCCGGTGACGAGCACCGCGATCGAAATGATATCCAGAATTGCCCAAAGGATTTTCATCGGCATCCCGCCATAATCGCCGAAGTGCAAGGGCTGGGAAACGAAAAGCGCATCGACGTACCAGGGCATGCGACGCATATCGGTAATTTTTCCCGTCTCGGCGTCCACGAGAACGGGCGCCAGAAGTTTTGCAGTCAGGTGCTCTTCGCCGCGAAGGAAAACACCGTAGTGATGCTGACCCGAGAAGAGAGACTTCGGGTAGGTGATAAAAGAAGGGACACGACCTTCGGGTGCGGACGCTTTGGCTGCTTTATAAGCGACGTCTACGCTGACGGGATTAGCGAGCGGCGGCATATCCTTGTAAGGCGCGATCATGTCGGCCAGCTGACCGAACTGCCAAATCTTGAAGATGGAATCAGCCCAGGTGTTAATAACGCCGGTCGCGCCGACGACGCTCAACCATGCCAGCGTGACAATGCCGAGGAGATTATGGAGGTCCAGCCATTTTGTGCGCCTACCTCTGTTTTGCCGAACGCTTCCAAAGTCGAGCCGGCGCATGAACGGAGCATAGAGCACGGTTCCCGACACGATCGCTGCGAGCAACAGCAGGCCCATCACGCCGAGAAAGAGCTTTCCGGGGATGCCTGCGAACATATCGACGTGAAGCGTCCGCAAAACATACATGATGCCTTCGTTGAGATTTGGCTCGCCGAGAACTTTGGCCGTGCGCGCATCGACGGCGAGCAACCTTATGGTTTCCGGCGGAGAATCGTAGGCCTTCGACATGCCGACGTAGAGCAGGTTGCGATCCTCTTCATCCCACGACATGAACGGGATCACCAGATCCGGATGACGCGCCAGCGCTGCGGCTTCGACGTTCGCAAGGGAAGCTTCTTTGGTGCCTTCCGGCATGGGCGGCGGCTCGAGATCGGAATGCTGCCAATGCAGGATGTCGTGGTAGAACACGAGCGGCAGCCCCGTGATGCAGAGCATCAAGAGGAACATGGTCGAGATGATGCTTGACCAGCGATGAACCTTGTACCAGATGCGCACCGTGCGTGCCTTCACGGGCCACCTTCTGAGCGTGATTGTTCGGGCATTTCAGTAGAGTTTTGTCCTGGCGTCTCGTTCCAGTTCGAAGTCGATCAATGCGGCGGGAATGATCGACCTCGCGAACGCGTCGCTGCGCTCTAGAGCCCGCAAATATGATGGGCGCCCATCGCCAGCGCAAACCCGGAAACTGTCGCCCAATCAAACAAATCTATCGCGATAAAACAGAGCGCCGGTCTGCGCCAGATTGGGGCCGCGCAGGTGGCAAGGGCGTAAGCCTTGCATAATTTACCAAAAAAGTACACAATAACGATGTTAAGCCGCTGAGTTGGGAGCCTATTTCCGGCGGTCATACCGGAGTTCACTTGTTGGAATGGTAAGCAGGATTTCGCACACGTCGGAAGGCTTCAAGGTCTCCGAACTGACCCATCTCGCCGCCCAGCACGCGCTCGGAGTCAAAATCTCGATGCTGCCGTCGAGGACGGTAGACACAAAGCTGTTCTCGGGAAAGTTGCTCAGCTGCGAGATCCAGCCGGGTCTGATCGTTACAGCGGGTGACGTCATCTATCTCACAAACGATAGCGTCGAGAGCGAGTCTGATCCTGCCATCATGTGCGGCATCCTCTTGGAGGGCGAGCCCGAGACCATGGACGTGGTCGGATACGGACCGATTACGCGTGTTGCGCACCGCGCTGCGCTTTTCGGCTATTCTGAACCCACCCGCTTTCAACTTTCGAATATGAAAGGCCGGCGGAGCCGTTCTGCTGGCTTCGTCATCAGGCCCAATTTCTTTGCGCGTTTCGGAGACGAGATCAATTCCGATGGTCTTGCGGCTCTGCGCGAGTTCAATAAAGTTCGCTTTCGCTACGATATTTTGCCACGTTCGTCCGTCTTGCTCGACCTAGCGCGCCGCAGCTTGGATCATCCATACGACGAGCAACTCGGCGCGCTCTTTATCGAGAGCAACACGTTGTCTTTCGTCATAGAAGCGGCGCAGCTTCTTGGCCAAGAGCGCCGCATGATCGCGGCAATAGGCAAGCGCCACTACGACAAGGTGATGGAGGCGCGGGACATACTTGATGCAAGCCTTGTTTCGCCTCCCAAAATTCTCGAGTTGACGAAGCGCGTCGGGGTCAATCTCACGACGCTGCAAGCGAATTTCAAGGTGGTCTTCGGCACAACGATTTTCGGCTATGTGCGCACTCAAAGACTGCAAATGGCCCGTGTGCTTCTGCGCGAGTATCATTTGACGGTGGGTGAAGTAGGCTATCGCGTCGGGTTCGTCAGTCCGTCTGCGTTCACTGCTGCCTATCGCAGATATTTCGGATATCCGCCCGGACAAGACATGACGCGCGAACGGGCTTAGCCCGCGTTCTTCGAACGCTTCTAATTTATGTCTCGCGATAGACTTTCCCTTTTTTGCAATGACCGTGGGCGTGGCGGCGCCGATATCCGCGTGCAAAAAAAGTGGGGGGAATCTGAGAAGCCTTTGGGGGAATTGGATGAAAGTTGTCGCACGCCGGAGAGGCAATCGCGCGCCGGTTATTCTTGCAACAGCATTGACGACGGCTGCCTTGGGGATGTGGACTCCGGCATCGGCGCAATCCGTGCAGGGCGAAACGAACGAGGCCGTGCCGCTGCCATCGGTCGTCGTGGAATCCAACGAGTCCAAACCAAAAACGTCCGCGAAGAAGAAGACGAAGCCTTCGAACGCAACGTCGAAGTCTGCGGCTGCGCCAACAACGCCGCCGCAGCCCTCGCCTGAGTCCACCGGCGACCAGCAGAGGGATTATCGGGGCATCGATCCCGTCAACGGTTATTCACCTCACGTCAGCTCGACCGCGACCAAGACGGATACGCCGATACTGGAAACGCCGCAGTCCATCTCCGTCGTGACGCAGGACCAGATCAGCGATCAGCAGGCGCAGACTGTCAACGAAGCCCTGCGCTATACGCCCGGCGTCTCTCTTGATGGTTTCGGCTCAAACGTCTTCTTCGATTCGATCAAGGTGCGCGGCTTCAATGCTCCGCAGTATCTGGACGGCTTGCGTCTTCCGGCGGACATGACGCAATTCAGTGTCTCGCGTGTCGAGCCTTATGGATTGGAACGTATCGAGGTCTTAAAGGGGCCGTCCTCCGGGCTCTACGGACAGTCGGATCCGGGCGGCCTCATCAACATGGTGAGCAAACGCCCGCTCGATACGCCACATTACGAAGTACAGGGAACATTCGGATCGTTTGACCGGGTCGAGGGCGCGTTCGACATCGGCGGTCCGATTCCTACGAATCCGGATTTCCTCTATCGCGTCGTCGGATTGGTGCGCGACAGCGATACACAAACTGACTTCCAAGAGGACAACAAAATCTTTATCGCGCCCAGTCTCACGTGGCGTCTGGACTCGAAAACGCGTTTCACGTTGCTGTCGCAGTATCAGAAGATCGAGAATGAGGGATACCAGCAGTATGTGCCTGGCCAAGCGACGCTCCTCAGTAATCCCAATGGCCACATCCCACTGAGCCGCTACCTCGGTGAACCTGGCTTCGATCACTACAATTTACAGCAATGGTCGGTCGGTTACGAGCTGGAGCACCGCTTCAACTCCGGTCTGCAGTTCCGGCAAAACCTCCGCTACATGGACACGAGCAATGCCATGCAGGCCATGCGCGGAGATGTGTTTGTGGGAGATCGCGATTTCTATCGAACCCCGATCTACGTCGATGCGGACGCGCAAAACTTCGCTGTCGACAATCAACTGCAATCGGACTTCAAGACTGGGGCCCTCAGCCACAAGGTGCTAGCTGGCGTCGATTATCAGTATTCGACGGGATCGAACGTCAGCTTCCTGGCGTCGTCGCTCCAGAATTATCTTCCAATCGACGTTTTCAATCCGGTTTACGGAGCTTTCCCTATCCCGACGCGAGATGACTTGGCTCCTCCCTTCATGGACCTTCGCTCGGAACAGCAGCAAACCGGCATTTATCTGCAGGATCAGGTCAAGCTCGATCGGTGGACGCTATCCCTATCGGGTCGGCAGGATTGGTCGAGCGTCGAGACGACAAGCGCTGGCTTCTATCCGCCGTCGGGCCACTACGAACGTAATGATTCCGCTCAAACCGGACGCGTCGGGTTGAGCTATCTCTTTGACGTCGGACTCGCGCCGTACATCAGCTATTCGACGTCGTTCGTTCCCAATGCCGGTGTTGACCGCTTTAGAAATTCGTTCGCGCCGACCACGGGCGAAGGGAAGGAAGTCGGCGTGAAATTCATGCCGAACGGGACGAACCTGATGTTCACGGCGGCGCTGTTCGACATTCGCCAAAATGACGTTCTCACGGCCGATCCGCTGTCGGGCGGCCTGTACAACATGCAGACCGATCAGGCGCGCGTGCGTGGCTTCGAGTTTGAAGTTCGCGGCAACCTCACCCGCGAGCTGGAGATCGTCGGCGGGTATAGCAAACTTGATCCTGAGATCACGAAAAGCCGCATCGGTTACGCAGGCAACTATCTGCCGAACGTAAATTTGGATCAGGCGTCGTTGTGGGCCAAATATACTTGGCTCGATGGGCCTCTGGCAGGCATCGGTCTCGGCGGTGGCGTTCGCTACATCGGCGAAAACTATGGGGATCAGGCGAATACGATTTATATTCCATCGCACACGTTGTTCGATGCGAGCTTGAGTTACGATTTCGCCTACCTCGATCACAAGCTCAAGGGTTGGAAGGCGCAGCTGAATGCCACCAACCTTACTGATGAGTACTACGTCACGTCGTGCCAGTCAGGGTTGGTTTATTGCGGTCTCGGCCAAGGGCGCACGATTCTAGGGAGCATCAAATATACGTGGAAATAGGCTGCATTTTCGGCGGCTCCGTCAATGTGCGGCTGAATTAATTTTTGTAACGCCGCGTCGGCTTC
The DNA here is from genome assembly GCA_018242295.1 of Pseudomonadota bacterium. GTDB lineage: Bacteria > Pseudomonadota > Alphaproteobacteria > Rhizobiales > Hyphomicrobiaceae > Hyphomicrobium_B. Next base: position 133,171 of record JAFECE010000007.1, on the reverse strand, counting down.
CTCGAAGGCTCGATCAAAGCGAGGTCGAGCCTTCGCGCGAATGTGCCGCCTTAGCTGATCGTTGTGCGAAATCCCTAAGTTGAGCTAACGATGTCGTTGTTCGCTTGGGAGCATGAATTCGAATGATCGCCGAAACATTTGTGTTGCGTCTCTGCCTTCTCGCTAAGGGCATACGCTCATTTGCGAAACGGTTCCGCAGTTCCGCGAGCGAGACATGCCTTGCGGTTCTTCTTGTTCTTACTGCGCCCATGGGAGCGCAGGCAGCGGAAACGAAACCTGTGCGCGTCGCGGTTGTGAATACGCCCCAGTTCAGCGGGTTGATGGAAGCTCTGGCGGCCGATTTTTTCGCCAAGCATGGAATTCACGTCGAGATCTATGGCGGCAGTGACGTCTACGAGCGCGCACGTGCAGGGCAAGCCGACCTCGTTATTTCCCATTACGGCAAGAGCGAAGTCGCACGCTTCGTCCTTGACGGATACGGCACGTGGCCCCGCATGGTTTTCTCAAATCAAGCGGTTATCGCAGGTCCGAAAAGCGATCCCGCTAAAATCGCCGGACTAACGAGCGCCTCGGAAGCACTGCGTCGCATCGCGGATGCACGCGCGCCCTTCGTCGCAAACGCAATTCCAGGGATGCAGTATATTTTTGACCTCGTCTGGCAGGAGGCAGGACGGCCAAGCAAGGACGGCTGGCTGATTGCGACGGACGAGAGCAAGGGGCGCGCGGTCACGCTCGCGGAAGAGAAGCAAGCTTATGTGATGTGGGGCGCGCTTCCGTTTCTACGTTTCAAAGAGAAGCACAATTCCCAACTGGAGATACTTGTTTCAGCCGACCCCCTTCTTCAGCGCGTGATGGCAGCAATTGTCGTGAAGCCGGACAAGGTTGAGGGTGTCAACGCGGAAGGCGCCGAGCAGTTTGTGAGTTATCTACTCGAGCCCGAAACACAGGCCAAGATCGCAGCGTTCCGCTCACCCGGTAGCGACCTCCAGCTCTGGTGGCCGGCCGCCCGGAACAATGCGAGCGAGGGGCACGACGAATAAGGACGGGATTTCGTCCACCTTCAAACGAGAACTCTGACTATTGAATCGCACCATTGTCGTTGTGGAGCGCTGCCGGCCACCAGAGCTGGAGGTTGCTCGCTGCCGGCGTCCGAAATGCTGCCACGCGCGCTTGTGCCCGGGGCGATAGTAGATACTTCTCAAACGCCGTCGCGCTTTCTGCATTTGCGCCGGGGACTTTGCCGGGATCGACGACGACCGAACACATAACGCGCTGCAAGATGGGATCACTTGCAAACAGGATCTGCATTTTCGTGTCGTGTTTTTGGACGAATTGAAGAAACGGCTCCGCGCCCCAAATGACATAGCCGCCTTTTTCCTCGGCCAGCTTTACGGCACGGCCTTTGGATTCTGTCGAATTCAGATACCAGCCTTCCTTGTCGGGTCGTCCTGCGCCTTCCCATAGATAGTCCGTGAGATTCATGACGACGGGCAGGCCATTCGGAATGAATGTCGATTTCGTCTCTGCGAGCCGCCGAAACGCTTCGGTCGCGCTTTTCGCATTTTGAATGTGGGCCGGGTCAGTTGGGGGGCCGATCAGGACCATTTGATTTGCGAACACGAGCCGCGGCCAGCGGCCGTATCCATCCTTGATGAAACGCTCAACCTCACCGAACCCGCAGTGGGAAATGACAATATCGGCGTCGCCCGCTCGCGCGCGCTCATAGATGTCCATACCGGAGACGGTCTCGACCTCGAGTCCACTCGCCTTCCTGAAGTCGTCAATGAGATCATTGATCAGGCCACTCAAGACCGGCGCGAAGACAATGGCGAGGCGAATGGGCTTGTTCGTGCGTGCTGCTGGCGTGTCCGCCGATGCTAGCGGGCTAAGCTGCATCACAGCGAAGCCGATGGCACACCACAAAAGAAAAGTCTTCATCGATATGAGTTGCTCCATTCAATCCATGCCCGCGCGTGTAGCGAGTGCGTTACTGATCAGCAACATATTGTCCAAGACCGTAACAGCGGTGTTGCCCATCAGGATAAGCGATGTATACGATCGGCTATAAATAAAAAAATAGCTCGTCGAGTTGGATCGTGCGCTTTCATCGCTTTGGAATTCTCTTCGCTTCAGTCGGTCTCATCGCTGCAACGTCACAAGGTGCAGCAGCGGACCCCGAATATAACCTCCCAGAGGTTGTGACGACGTCCGGATCCAGCCATCCGGTATCGAAATCCGCCCAAAGCGACTCCAAGCAAGTGGTCAACTCGCCGTCGGCTACGGAGGCGGCAAGTGCGACCGCGGGACCAAGCTCTGGAAGCAGCGCGACCGCTGGTTCGAGCACGCCGGTGCCTGCATATGAAGGCGTAAGCAGCGGCCGCGTGCAGTCGGACCGCATCGTTGAACAGATCACGACTGTCGATGAAGTTACTGCGGCTCAGATCGAGAGGTCTGGCGCAAGCACGCTTGATGAAGCCATTCGCCTGGTGCCGGGTGTTGCCATCGTGAATGGCGGTGACGGCGTACCCCGCATCAACGTTCGCGGTTTCCGGACGCGCAATATCACGCTTTTGATCGATGGCGTGCCCCAAAATGCCACCTATGACGGCCAATTCGATCCGCGGGCAATTCCAGTCGATAACATCGCGAGAATAAAAATCACGCGTGGTGCGAGCTCCGTTCTGTACGGGCCCGGCGGTAATGGGGCCGTCATCGATATCATCACCAAAAGCGCTGGGCCGGGTTTGCATGCGACCACGGAGGCCAGCTTCGGCTTTGGTAAGGAGAAGGAAGGGCGCGTTACTGCCAGCTACGGGTCAAGTACCGTCAAGAGCTTCGCCAGCGCGTCGATATATAACCAGGACTTCTATCGCCTCTCGGATGACTTCAGCTTTACGAAGCTTCAGCCCGGCGACAAGCGCGTCAACAGCGATCGGGAGGATAGGTCCTATTATGCGAATACGCAGTGGACGCCGACGGACGCCTTCAGCTGGGGGTTCAGCGTCAGCAATCGCTCAGGCGAGTACGGGAAACCACCGACGACCTTCAATAGCTTCAACAACGCTGGCGTCTGCCAGAACCAAGCAACGAATGGGCCCTGCGATCCGTTTTCGACCGGCCTCAGGTTCGAACGCGTTGATGACTATGATAGCCTGAGCTTGCAAACATCAGGTTTGATCAAGCTGGGCCACGGCCTCACGCTCCGGCCCATGGCGTACTATAATAACCTTGATGAACTCACGAACCGCTATGACAACGCCAACTACAATAGTCAGCTGCTGAACGGGGCAAGCCACGAGGATGCCTCCACGCGCATTTTTGGCGGAGGTGCGCAGCTCGCCTATCGCATGGACGCGAACAATCTCGTAACCCTCGCATTAGATGGACATCGGGAAGATTGGAATTCGGAAGGCTTTAGTCGCAAATCAATCCAGGTGACGGCACCGGGGTCCAGCCAAACGCAGTGCAACGCGACTTGCCAGGCCAAGCTCCTAGCTGCTTGCACCAGTCGGGGCGGAACTTTGGCCGGCAGCGGAAGCGGCACGGGTGGCGGAACCGGCGGCGGAGGAGGAACCGGCGGCGGTGGCGGCAGCGGTAACGGCATTACAGTCGCAAACGGCGTCGCAACGGCTAGCTGCAGCAATGTTCGCAACACCATAGCAAATGATAAGAGCCTCGATGTTTTCTCGGCTGCCGTCGAGTATGAAACGCAAATTACCCGTCGCCTGTCCGCTGTTGTCGGCGGAGGCTGGGCCGAGCAAAATCGCGAGGACACCTCCGACGGTGATTACACGTATCTTGCTGGGCTTCGATTTGCGGTAACTGATGATACGGCGCTTCGTGGCTCTGTCGCCCGCAAGATTCGTTTTCCAACGCTCCGAAATCTTTACGGTACGGATGAGGGCGATGCGTCACTCAAGACCGAGGTCACACAAAATTACGAAATCGGGCTGGACCACCAGATGCGCGGCATCAACGCGTTCTGGAGCGTCACGGCGTTCCGTATCGATGCCAAGAACTTCATCTCCAAGGATCGCGTCACACAGCTTTTCGAGAACAAGGATTTGTTGCGATTTGAGGGAGTGGAGACCACGCTAACGTATCGCCCCATTGAAAAGCTCGGGCTTCAATTCGGCTATACTTACCTTCATTCTGAAAATCTTGCTCCGACATCCGGTGGAACCAGTGCGGTTCAGTTCGAGCCCGAACATACGGTGACAGCCAGCGTCGACTATCGTGTGCTGTCTGGCACGGTCCTGAGTGCGGACTACCAGTATGTGGCGGGAAGCGTTGCGATCTCGCGAGATGAACTCTCTACCCTGGCGCTCGATAACTACAACCTCGTCAATGTTGGGGTGACGCAGGATATTTCCCGAGGCGGTGCTGCACAGGTTTTCGGCCGCGTCGAGAACCTTCTCGATGAAAATTATCAAACGGCGTACGGGTTTCCGGAGGCCGGTCGCACATTTTACGTGGGCTTTAGAACGAAGCTTTGATCGGCGCATGCGCCTGGTGTCGATCACCCAGGAACTTGCTTCTGATCTATCGTTTTTTTGGACGTCTTCTGACACCAAGTTGGGCTTACCGGCGCAGGAACTGAGTAGCGGCGAAGGTAGGTAGCCTCGTTACTTCAGCTTCGGCCCTCGCGCACGATCGCTCCTATAAGGAAGCGGATGTGATGGACAGTCTAACTTAAGTCCTCGACCATTTCCTCCAATCTTTCGATGTCGTTCACGATCAGGAGTGTGCCTCGACGCTCGACAAGACCAAGCCTGGAAAGACGGTTCAATTCGCGCGTCACGGCTTCGCGATGCGTACTTATGCGGCTTGCAATCTCAGCATGGGTGGGGGCGGGTTCGATCTTTGCGCGCTGACCCTGACGTGTACCTAGCCGTGCGAGGCGTAAAAGTTCCGCCCGGGTCCGATTGGCGACGTCCAGGCTGCTGAATTCATAAACGCGGTTGGTCAGCTCCCTGATCTTTCGTGCCAGGCGCAGCAGCATTTCGAATGCCAGTTCAGGCTCCGTCTTCAACAATGAGACGAAGGTGACGGCGGTCATCGAGACAATGCAGCATCGCGACCGGGCCTCAATGCTTGCCGACCGCAGTCCGCGATCGATAGCGGAGATCTCGCCGAACATGTCGCCTGCTTTGAGATCACTGAATGTGATTGCCTTGCCGTCGACCGAATAGATGCTCACTCGAACTTCGCCTTCTGTGATGAAGAAGACCTCATCCGATTTATCGAGATAGTCGAGGATCAGCTCGCCTACCTCGTAATGCCTCCAGTTGCATTGCTGTTGCACGCGTTCGACTGCCTCCGCAGTCAAGGCGCGGAACGGCTCGATCTTTGCGAACGAAGGTATGGATGAGGTCGAAGTAGCTTGTTTCATCTCACGTCTTCCTACCTCGTGGAGCTGAAACTCACGTTGGCAAGTGTCGAGGAAGTTGCGTCATTTGACCGTTCCGGTAGCGATATTCTCGACGGGCCTGATCACCATTATCCGCGCATCATTTGCGCAGTTGAATTCGAGCGTCTCGCCGTTGTTCAGATTGAGCTGGTCGAAATCGCCCGGTCCAACATTTGCTTCGTGGCGAAGAACGTCGAAGGTCTCGCCCGTCCCGTTTGGGGTGTCGGCAATGGTCACCACGAGCTTGCAGCGGTTGTCTTTAGGATAGAAATATCCAACAGCGTGCTTCGGGCCCGCCGCGAAGGTGATTCCTTGTAATGGCTTCATGACCGTTCCACTGGCGGGGTTTCCGGCATGTGCGAGTCCCGTCGCTGATGTGAAAATCGTGGCCGTCAAAAGCGTTGTTTTCAGCAGTGTAGTGAGCTTTTCCATGGCAGTTCTCCTTTATGTCCATCGGTTGTGTTGCTCTGCATCGTTTTTCGATGCTGGATGGATCATGAAGGTCTTTGCCAGCACGGGCTGTGGGCTTTGCCACAACCCGCAAGAAACTTTGAAAAGTTTTTTTCAGGCGGCACCCAGTTGGATGCCGCCAGTCTCCGCATTCGACTCGGAGGTTGGGGGATGCGGAGTGGTTTCGCATTCTTCCGGCTCTCCGCGAAGAGCTCGCAGAACGGCTTCGACTTCGCGAGGCATTGACGTGAAGTGCACGGTGACGTCGTTTCTGGGACCCGTAGCGACAACCTTCGCGTAGAGTGTTCCCGCTGCAGACCCTTTATCGCCGCTCCTAATGCGGATCTTTAGATTGCAGAGGGCCGATACCGGTTTGGCCAAGAGCGCTTCCGCCCGTTTCGAGGCAAGCTTCGTAAAGCGTCCGCTGAAGACGTCATCGTTTTGAATGTCAGATTCGAGGACCTGATAGGTGAATTCAAGAGCTTCCGCCAAATCGACAAGAGGTTCGTACGACTGATAGAGCATAAGCTTGTGCGGGCCGCCAATGCCCACGACTTCGCAGATCGTTATCGGCTGCTCGAATCCTTTTGCTCGCACCTCCATCTGCTTCGCGATCTTGAGCATCGTCCCCACGTCGCGGCGCGTGCTTTCCGACGCCAGGATCTGCCCGCCGACCGTGAGCGATTGGATGCGGGAGGTTAAATTCACGTGGCTGCCGACAACGCCGTACTTCAGTCGTTCGGCGGACCCGATATTGCCGACAATGACTTGGCCCGTATGCAGGCCAATTCCCATTTCGATATCGGGAAGGCCATCTGCTCTATTGCGCTCGTTGACGAACTTCATCGCGAGCTGCATTTCGACAGCGCACGCGGCCGCCCGTTGAGCATCATCGTCGTGCCACGTCGGTGCGCCGAAGATCACAAACACGGCGTCGCCGATAAATTCGTCTATCGTGCCACCGTATTTCTTTATGACCGTCACCATGCTGGACAGGTAGCGATTGAGCATGTTCACGACCCACTTCGGATCCAGGCTTTCCGAAAGCGAGGTGAATCCTCTCAGGTCAGCCATCAGCATGGTAACTTTGCGCTTTTCGCCACCCATCTGCATGCCGCTTGGGGAGTCGAGGAGTGTCGTGACGACTTCGTCCGTCAGATAACGGCCGAAGGTATCGCGTATAAATCGGTTGCGAACTTCGACCTCTCCAGCAAGCCTCTTCAGCTCTACCTCGATTTTCTTGCGGTCACTGATATCCGCCCAGGAGCCGATGAGCTCCATGGGATTGCCATCCTTGTCTTTCGTCGCGGTGAACGTGTCTTGAATCCAGATGTAGTGACCGCGCCGGTGCCGGAAGCGATATTCGATAGCGCCTCCACCTTGTTCTATAAGCTTCGACAGCTCTTCGAATACGCGGCCGGCGTCGTCGGGATGAAGCCGTTTCAGCCAGAATTTCGAGTCTTCACGCATTTCCCATGGCGCATAACCCATGGTCGTTTTCAGGTTCTCGCTGACGAAGGTACAGGAGAAATTTCCGGAGGCCTTCGTCGTGTAAATGACTGCGGGACTTGCCGCCACGAGGTTCTGCAGGTCATTCATCAACGCCATACGTTCGCCGAGCGCCTGTTCAACCTGCTTGCGATGGGTAATGTCGGCCCACGACCCCACGATCTCGAGGGGTTTTCCGGTGTCGTCCTCGACGACCTTGAACGTGTCTTGGATCCACACGTAGTTGCCATCGCGGTGCCTAAAGCGATATTCGATTGAGCCACCGCCTTGCTCGACAAGCGGTCCCATTTCTTGAAAAACTCGGTCAGTGTCCTCCGGATGGACGCGCTTCAACCAGAATTCCGGATCCTCGAGCATTTCCCACTCCGAGAAGCCCATGATGGGATCGATGTTGCGACTGACGAAACTGCATCGGTAGCCGTCCGTCGCGTGATTTGTGTACATGATCCCCGGAGTCACGGTGAGAAGGTATTGGAGACGGCCGCGCGCTTCATTCAGCTCCGTCGTGCGCTCTTCAACCCGCTTCTCCAATTCGTCATAGGCGTTCTGCAATTCTTCCTGCGAACGCTTGCGTTCCCTCAAATCGGTCGCGAAGCCTACTGTGCCGATCTGCTCACCATCATCGTCGAAGAGCATTGAAGCGGATATGAGCACTGGAATTGAAGTGCCGTCCTTGGCCCAAAGAACGCTATCAAATCCGGATACCGTGCCGCCGCGCTTGCGCATTTCGCGCAAGACGTCGTTGACGCGAGCTTCGCCGCCGTAAATGCGAGAAAGGCTTTTGCCCACAACCTCGTCGGTGCGATAGCCGAGAAGTGTTTCCGCTCCTTCATTAAAAAGGACGATGCAGCCGGCTTTGTCTGTCGAAATGATTGCATCGGGCGAGCTTTCGATCAGACGTGAGAGCGAGCGCTTGGTTTCCTGAAGCTGGGCGTTGGCGCGCAGGGCTGCTTGCTCGGCCTCCTTGCGCTCCGTGATGTCAGCCCAAGCGCCGATGAGCTCAAGAGGATGTGTTACGTTCCTCGGCCAGGCGTCGGTTGAGGCGCTCGTCTCATCATAGACGACCTTAAAGCTATCCTGGATCCAAACGTAATGTCCGTTCCGATGCCGAAATCGGTATTCGACCGTTCCGCCTCCCTGTTCGATCAATGGTCCCAATTCGCTCAGGACGCGTTCCGCATCGTCGGGGTGAAGCTGATCCGGCCAGCACTTTGCATCCGTTGTCATCTCATCGGGTGTGAAGCCCATAATCGAGCGGATGTTTTCGCTCACGTAGGTGCAGGCGTAAGTTCCGGAGGCAAGCGTGGTGTAAATGATGGCAGGGCTCGATGCGAGCAGGTGTTCGAAGCGCTCTTGTGCGCTTTTAAGTTCGCTCTCGGATTGTCGTGTCGGGCTACGTGCTTCCAGTTCGGCGATCTTGTCGCGAAGCCGCGCCACCTCCTCCAGGAGTTCTTCACTTGATTTGACTGGGTCGTCCATTCCGACTGCCTCCACGCGTTTGGAGAGTCATCAGGTCGTCAGCATGCAGTACGCTCAAGTTTGAGCGTTACGCTAGCACGGCCGGAAGCGTAAATCGAGCAATCGGCGGATCCGTCGAGCCAGCGAAATGTTGGAGTCCGTCGTCAACTTTCAGAATCCCCTTTTTCGAAATTCTTTCATCTTGTGGCAAATCTCACTGCTTGGTCGCGGCGGTCGATGCATCTTCAGGTCACACACCGACGATCGGTGTCCGAAACCGAACCTGATGGAGAACCCAAATGAATATCGTCAATCACAAGTTTTGCGCCGCAGCGTTCTCACTCGTCACCCTTACCGGATACTCACAAGCTACTTTCGCCGACGGCGCAAACAGCTTGGGCCTCAAGCCTTTGCAGGCCCTGATGATCGATGTCGGACAAAAGCGGGGCGTCGGTTATTACACCAATGAGAACGGCGACTGCAGGTTAGTTTTAACCCTGACGGCGAGCGCGGATGCTGCTCGAGATGAATTCGAGGCGACACGCATCGAGTTCATCATTCCCCCATCTGAGACCAAACAATACAACAGCGATGATGGCCATGGTTTTGAATTCGGATGCACTCAGAGGGCCGAAGCGCTGACCGTCAGCCGGTTGAGCAGATTTGCAGCCGCCGGAAGCCGGTAGAGCGGCCCGCCGTGCCCCGCCTTGTACTCGTGAGTTCGGGACTGAGTTGAAGCTGTGAGAAAAATCACAGCGCGTGTCGGTGCGATCCGCTTAGTCATTTTGCTCGAGCGATCGGCGTGAAGAGGAACGCAAATGCCTCTCGCCGGTCGGTCGCGTTTTAGGCAAATGACATGAGGTTCGGACATGCATGTGCGATTCTGGGGTACCCGGGGATCTCTTCCCAAACCCGGTCCCGACACTTTGCGTTTTGGCGGCAACACATCTTGCGTAGAAGTCGGCACCGCGGCTGGCACTCTTATCGTAATTGACGGCGGGACCGGCCTTCATGCCCTAGGTCAAGAGATCGTTAAAGTGGGGAAGCCGAGGAATGGCCACCTGTTGATCAGTCATACGCACTGGGATCATATTCAGGGCATTCCCTTTTTTGCTCCCTTCTTCATGGCGGATAGCCACTGGCATATTTTCGCACCAAAGGGTTTCGGATCGACCATCGAAGAGACGCTCGCAGGCCAGATGCAGTATGCGTATTTCCCCGTCCGGCTTGACCAGATGCGCGCCCGCATCACGTTTACAGAACTCGTCGAAGGCGAATTCGAAATTGCCGATGTGCGCATCCGAACCCAATATCTGAACCATACGGCGCTGACTCTTGGCTTCCGGCTGGAGGCGGACGGCGCCGCTTTGGTCTACGCCTCCGATCACGAGCCCTACGCGGCGGGGCTTGCCGGCGGCAACGAGCCGTTGACTGGGAAAGATCTGGCACACGCGGAGTTCGCAAAGGATGCCGACCTGCTTATTCACGACGGCCAGTTCACCGCCGATGAATACGATTGTCGGATCGGCTGGGGACACAGCCCTCTCCCGTATGCGGCCGCCGTAGCGAGAACAGCGCATGTGACGCGCCTGGCTTTGACGCACCACGATCCCCTCAGAACGGATGCAGAGCTCGTGAGATTGGTCGGACAACAACGGCTCTCCGAACCTCAGGGTAGCACCGTCAAAGACATCTTCGCGGCTGCGGAAGGAGAGGTGATCGAACTTGGGTGAAGGCTGGCGATGGATCGATTGGCGATCGGCGACACTTGCAGCAAAGCCTAGGCAACAAATGAACATCATCCTCTCTTGCCGCCTGGAGGCGTTCACGCCCTCAGGTGGCAAGGAGATTGACATCTTTGATCATCGCTCGAGGCTCTCGAGCATGAGTGGGCGGATCGTCATGACCTGCGCTTCCGATCGACACTCGAACGCAAATGCTTTGCGGGGTGCCGGCGTGATTATGGCGAATTTTCCAACTGGGATATCGGCCTCGTACTTCGTTGTCGCGAAGGTTGCGACCTTTTCTTTCCACGTCGGTGCCGCGGCGACCCACATGATCGCCTTGCAGGTCCGGCCCTCGTTCGTGAAATAGCTTAAAGTGGCCGTGGCTTCGATCCGGAATGCCACGCTCTGATTCGGTTTCAGCTCTCGCGCGGCAGTGGGATCGTTAGCTCGGGCGGCTTCGGCCATATGCGCTGTAACTAGCCCTATCGCGAGTGCTAGCGCCGTTTTCGCAATCGACATCATGACTCGTTTCTCCTTTCCGCTTAGTCTGGCGCGTTGCTTCTTGTGTCTTGAAGCAAGCCCGCTCAAACCATGATGTCGCGAAGTCGGAGTCAGCGCGGTGGTATTTGCCACAACGATGAGCGCGATGAAGCTGCGCGAAACACTCCGCCGACTCGGTGGCGGAATCTGGGGCGCAGCGTTCTGTGACGCACGCGACCGACAGGTGGTCGCGTCACATGACGGTTTAGCGCATGTGCCAGAAAGGCGTCGCAGCTAGCCAGGAAGCTTGTCGGCGAGAACGTCCAGCGTGACAATTTCGGGTGCGCTCGCTAGCAGATCGCCCGCTTTCACTTTTTCCATCAACGCGGCAGCCACCTTGCCTTCGAGATGCGCACGCCGGCCATCCTCATCATCAAAAGTGTCGAATATCGCGAAGCGCGTGGGACCTTCTTGGACGGCAAACCAAGAGATCGTGCCGATTTCATCGTTGACGATGGGAAGCGCGGACCGAAGAAACTCAGCGAGCTGCTTTTCCTTTCCTGGCTGCGCTTCCAGCGGAACGTACAGCGCATATTTGCTCATAGGCTTTCTCCTAACTTTGGGCGCCGATGGCGCGTTAAAAAGAGGTGCCCGACGGCGAAACACCGCCGGGCACCCTCAAAGGCTTGAGATGGAGGACAACTCAAGCAACATCATCCCATTCGCCGGGCGTCTTTTGTCCCTTCCAGAGGTATGGCTGTTGAAGCCCAATCCCGAAGACCAATGGAATGACCAGCGACCAGTTCACGCCCATGTAGGCATAGGTCAGCAGCTCCTGCATGCTCGAGAACACGGGTCCGACCAACTTGACGAGCAAACCGGCGACGATCACGTCGAGGACGAGGTACGTCAAACAGGCAAGCAGACCTCCCAAGGGCATGGAGATCATCGTGAATGGCCAATTGTGAGTGATGATCGGCATCGCATAGTTTATCGATGTTGCGGTCATGAAGCAGAGAAGCCAGAAGCTATCGTCGGTGAAATGACCCATGGTCCAGAAAGACGATATCGGCGACTTGCTGAAATCCCAGAAACCAGCGAGAGCGGAAATCTGGAAGCACAGGCATGCGGCCGCGAAGAGGATCGCCATGATTACGATCGCGCGCGCAGGTTGACCCAAGCCTCTGGTGAGAAACGTGAGGGTTCCAGTCGAAAGTCCCACGAGCAAGAATGGAAACCACCACGCGGGAACCCACTTCACTGCCGAATGTGTGATCAGGAAGGTGAGGCCAGTGAATAGAAGGAGATAGATGTAGACTTGCCGATGTGGCGGGAATTTCGAAACAAGAAAGTTACCGCCTGCGAAGCAGAAGAAGGCAAGAAGGAACCACGTCGTTCCCACGAGAGGAAAAATGCCGTCCGCCCCGGGACCGATCAGGAAAATGAGCTTGGCACTCCACCAACCCAGAATCCAGGAAGCGATGACAACGGTGGTTCCTCGGATGTTCTTGTTTTCTATGAAGTTGAAGGGCCAAAAACTGCAAACCACAAAGAAGCAGGCCCACCATGCTGAAAAGATCTGCCAGCTGACATTGTCGAGCCAGAATGACTTCTCGATATCCTCGCCAGTCCACGGTCCGATGGGATTGGCGATCACCCAATGATTGACTAGAAAGCACGAAACGATAGATAGGCCGTAGATCCACAGGAAGCCTCGTACGGCTTCACTGACTCGTAAGGGCGCAACGGATTGAGATATTGTTGCAGTCATGCACATCCTCCGTGTTATTTTTTTTTCGTGCCTAGCGCCATTCAAAGCTGTGCCGACTTAGCCAAGCGGAATCCGGGCGCGAGAAGTCCGCCGCTCGACGCAACGTCTCACGACTGACATGTCCCAGATCAACTTGGCAGCTTTTCCCCTGTTAGCTGGGGACGGTGCGCGGCGACGGTGCGTTCATTTGCGTTTCCTGGTCGTCGTTCTAATGAGGAATCTTTGTATCGACCGGTCCATACTTTATACGACCGCTTCCAGGAAGCAAGCGGAATTGGCAACTCTGAGTCCCGCTATGCGCAATGCTGCGCACAACGTCCGCATAAGGTAAGAAATGTCGAACGCTCGCAAAGTGACTAAGGGGTTGGTCTTCGCGCTCGCCGCGTGCACGCTCTGGTCAACGCTCTACATCCACACGGACTTCATCGCGCCGTACGGAACCGCAGATTTGGCGATTGTGCGTTTCTTATTTTCAACCGCGCTCGCCCTGTTGGTTGCGGTGCTCAGCGGCAATGCAAGGAGACTTCTCGTCAATCGGTGCTACCAAGATTGGCTTAGTGCCGGCTTGCTGGGATTTCTTGGATTTACAGGTTATTTCTTCTTCCTTGCAACCGCGATCAAATACACATCGGAAGTCATCACAGTTTCAGTCATCGGGATGATCGCGATCGTGACGATGGTTGCGAACAATCTCATCTACAAAGAGTTTCCGTGGCGATCGATCGTATGGCCGGTCTTGCTGGCGATCGTCGGTGTTGTGATCATCGTGGGAGCGCAAATTCAAGCGGGTCAGTTTTCGCTGCGGGATTTGCGGGGCAATTTGGGACTCGCGTCGGCGTTTATCGCGCTGGCGATGTGGAGCAGCTATCAGGTGTTGAACAAACGTGCCCTGCTCAGGCACTCCGCGATACCGACCGAGGACTGGACACTGCTAACGTTGATTGCGGGGGCAGGGGCGCTGCCTCTTCTCATTGTGGTGCTGCCGTTTTCTCCGGTTGCAAATGAGTTTGGTTTGTTCACGCATCCCGTGGGTGCCGCGACGCTTGCATTGGCGGGCTGGGGATTCTTTCTGGCTGTCGGGGCTTCTCTTCTTTCCCTGTATGCGTGGAACACAGCGCAGACCTATCTTCCCCCCGCGCTGAGCGGACAAAGCGTGGTGCTCTTGCTGCCTTTAGTGTTCGGTCTGGGATGGCACTACGGACGATTTTCTCAAAGTTCGTTGCCGATCGGAATTGGCATTGTCTTCTTGTTGGGATCCGTTGCGGCAACGATAGTGCTAAGATATCGAGTTGCGGCTAGAGCGAGCAATGATCAGCGCTCGCTCATTGTGGAGCAGAAGCAGCCAGTTCAATCCGACCTAGCCCCGCCGCGAAAACCTATCGCCGCCCTTGACCGATTTTGACGGACTCCGGGAGACGTCGCAGGGCTAGCATAGCTATGGTTCCGATGATGGGACCGGGAACGAGGGCAACGAAAGCCCATTGCCAGCCGCCAAGATAGTCAGCGAGAACGGGCATCACGCGAATGGCGACGACCGTCAGTGCAAATCCTAATCCCAGCTGAAGCGCCAACGCGGTTCCGATGAATGCCGAATTCCCGACTTCGGTGACGGCGGCCGCGAATTGCGCCGAGTCGCCAATGACGGTGATACCCCAAAGGATCGAAATAAGCAGGAATACCCAAAGGGGAGCGTCGAACGTGAATCCGATTAGGATGCAGCAAAGGCCGGAGAGCGCCATCATGATTGACGTCGTTGCGGTTCGGCCAATGGAGTCGGCCATCAATCCACCGAGTATGCAGCCAACGGTGCCGGAAGCGATGACGGCAAACGTAATTAGGGATGCGCTGGGTGAAATGAGTCCGCGTGCTTCCCAGCTCGCTTGAGTGAAGGCGAGAAACCAACCCCACATCGCGTAAAGTTCCCACATGTGACCGAAGTATCCGATGTTCGCCAACATGACGGGCTTATCGCGCAACACCTGACCGATCTTCCGAAGATCGAAAGTCGTCCGAGAGAACGGATATGGTCCTTCCACCGCGAAACGCGCCATCAATGCCGCACCGATGACCGTCATGGCCGATGTCGAGCAAACGACAAGCTTCCAATTGAGATTCGATGTCAGCGCTCGCAGTAAATGCGGAAATGCCGAACCCAACGTCAGAGCGGCGATCACGCAGCCGAGGGCTAGACCGCGTCCTTGAACGAACCACGTGGAAATGAGCTTCAGAGCCGGCGGATAGACGCCAGCAAGCGCGAGGCCGGTGACGAAACGCAAAAACATCGCTGTCTCGGCGTTGGGAGCGATGAGGAGGCCGACGTTCGCTGCCGCAGCGAGGACAGCGGACACCGACATCAGCGTCCGCGGTGCAATGATGTCGGGCAGGTTGAAGATGCTGGCACCAAGAGCGCCGACGACGAAGCCGATTTGCACGGCATTCGTCAGCCACGCAATTGAAGCACCATCTAGGGACCAAACTTCGCGAAGTTCGGAGAGGATTGCGGTTGCCGAAAACCAGGTTGTCATCGAGAGGACGATCGCCAAGCTCAAAATTCCGAGCATCGCCCATCGCGAATTCTCTTTTGCCTGCGCATCAGCCTGTGCGGGTGCCAGCATCTGTATTCCTCGATCAGGATTGCTTTTTTAGTTTGGACATCAGGCTGCGCAGGGGTGTGACATACACCGTCGCTGTGCCCGAGAGGCAGGCATTGCCCTCGGCATCGTAGATGTTGGTGGAGAGCTCGCAGATAGGCTTATCGTTCCGCACCGAGGTCACCTGAACCTCGGCGGTGATCGTTTCGTCAATTCCAACGGCGCGGATGAACCGCCAGTTCACGCCCAAAAAGACCGTTCCCGGACCAGGAAGATCTTCGGCTACGATCGCGTTCAAAAGACCTGAAGTTACACCGCCTTGCACGATGATGCGTCCGAAAACCGAGGCTTCGGCCAAGGTGGCATCATAGTGGAGGGGATTATAGTCGCCTGTCATTTCGGAAAAGCGTACGATGTCCTCAGCGGTCGTCTTGCGGGATCTGCGAGCGCTAGAGCCAACCTCGGGCTTGCCCTTGACGGTATCGTCCCAGATCGATTTCACGGTTGTGGTCACGGCGCTTACTCCCTCTGATTTTTTTGAATTGATGAGCAACGGATCCGAGGTGAATTAAAGTTTGCGGATATGCTGCGGCGCGAGAAATCAACGCGCTCTGCATTTCAGATGTTCTCGAAATGATGTGGAGAAGAATCGGCTTGGAGCGACGACGAAGATAAGAAGTGGGAAAATCGACGGTCGCCGATTCCATCGGCTTTTTGGATTGTCGCACAAAAGCGTCATTTCGGTCGTCGCAAAGTTCTCGATTGTATGCTGTTATTAGATTTTCCGGTCAGCAAATCGGCGCTACTGTCCGGGGCATTTCTTGGAGGCTTTATTGTCACGTTCAGATTTGAAGGCACCCTCACAGGCTGGACGAAAGCGGGCGTCTTTGACACATAGCAGTAGTGTACCGACTAGTCCACACACAGAATGGTCTGGTACCAGCGATCGATTTGCACGGAATGCGAAAATGCCCGCGCCTGGGGGCCCTCAGTTTGAACGAATTCAGAAGATTGCCGCAGACTTGTTTGCCACGCGTGGCTACAGGGCGGTTGGCGTCGCGGAGATTGGCGAAGCGGTAGGCCTTGGCCGCGGGGCTCTTTACTATCACATCAGCAGCAAGGAAGACCTGCTGTTCAGCATCGTGGTCAGGTACATTGAAGACTTGGTGGTCGCGGGCAGAGACACTTTGGAGTCGGAGCCGGATCCGAGCAAACGCATCTACCTTCTGAGCCGCAAGCTCATGGCAACGATTTTCGCCAACCTGCCTGAGATGACAGTGTGCTTCAGGGAAGCGGACTGCCTCACCGGCCAACGGCATCGCATCGTCTCAAACCTACACCAGGCCTACCAGGACATTTGGACCAATACCTTCCGGGAAGGGGAAAAGAAGGGTATTTTCCGGCCCTTACCGAACGTTGCGATCAAAGGCATCCTTGGGATGTACTTCTACAGCTTCCTTTGGCTTACGCCGTCTGGAAAGAGTTCGTCTCGCGAAATCGCCGACGTCTTCGCCGACATGGCGCTGGCAATGGCTGAATCGAAGAACCGTCAGGCTCCGTAAGAAAGCTTTGGTTCGTGCGCAATTCAACGAGGGATTTACTAGTCGTGCGCCAAACGGTGCCGTTTCGTCGCGAGGTAGCGCGCATTGTGTCGGTTGGGTTCGAATTTCATCGCAATGCGCTCAACGACGTCGATGCCGTGGAGCTTTAGCGCCTTCAGCTTATCGGGATTGTTTGACAACAACCTGATTTCGGTGATCCCCAGATCCAGCAGTGCACGGCTAGCAAGTGAATAATCTCGTGCGTCAACCGGCGAGCCCACTGCAAGATTTGCATCGACCGTATCCAATCCCTGATCCTGAAGGGCGTAGGCTTGGATCTTCTTAAAGAGGCCAATTCCGCGCCCCTCCTGGTAAGGGATATAGACTAGCGCCCCGAACGGGGCGTCAGTGATCATCCGCAGTGCGCTTTGGAGCTGCTGGTGACAGTCGCAGCGCAATGAGTGAAAGATATCGCCTGTGAGGCATCCGGAATGAATTCTGACCAACGGGATAGCGCTCGTCGCCTCGCTTCTATTGACGAGGACGATCAGTTGTTCGATCTGATCGATCGATTGGAATGCGTGAGCGTGCAGAGCGTACTCTTGTCCGAGTAACTCAATAGGCAACATAGTGGTGGCGATCCGTTCCATTGGCTCGTTCGCGGATAGCTCCAAACGAACCTCGGTCGTGAGTTTCTCGCGAGTGCGCCCTCGCGAATATGCGTTCATTTTTTGGGTTCTCCTGGCGCGAGGCGATACATGTCGAGTTCGGGTCCTAACGCGCTAAAAAAGCCATTAGCGTTCGGCATCACGACTTTTCGAAGTGATTGCGCATCCAAGACCTCTTTTTCGTCGATGACGTGGCCAGCAGACAGGATATAGGCGGAGAGCGAATAGACCTCGTCGGGCGTGAGAGAACCCGGCTGGTCGAATGGCATTGTCCGCCAGACGTAGTCGAACAACGTGGTGGCGTAGGGCCAATAGCTCTCGACGGTCTTCACGGGCGCGGCGCTTGTGAGTGTTCCACGACCACCGATGAGCTTGGGTCCGCCGACTTCTTTGAGACCCTCCAAATGCTCCCCATGACAATGGGCGCAGCGTTGGGCAAATAGCTCTTTCCCTTCGGCTGCTGTGCCTTTCCCGGGGGGAAGCCCCGTGCCGTCTGGAGGGATCGCGTAGAACTTCGCGAGTTCATTGACGCCAACCGGCGTGCCAACGTCTATTCCGAGAGCATCCGATTGGGCTCCCGTCGCGGACAGCAGGATGAAAAGAACAGTGACGAAGACGTGCCTAAACGTGGACATTCGAAACACTACCGTCGGACGCGACGGCCCAGCTCTGAATTGCATTATAATGGTAGACGGAGTTGAGACCGCGCACTGCGATCAGCTCCTTGCGCGAGGGTTGGACGTTGCCGGCGTCATCAATGCATCGGCTCTGTAGGATTGCAGGCTTTCCGTCCCAGAACCACGGATAGCTAAAGCGTACCGTGGACATGGGCTCTGGATCGTTGTCGAGGCGTGCCGGCGCCCATGACTTTCCGCCATCGAGGGAAATGTCGACGGCATTGACGCGCCCACGTCCAGTCCAGGCGAATCCCCTGATGAGATAATATCCCGGTGTGGGAAGTATCATCTCGCCCGATGGGAATGTGATCACCGACTTGGGATCCATAGCCAATGTGAATTGTTTCGCTCGCCCGTCCTTTAGCAAATCCGTGTAGGTGGCAGTCTCTTCATGGGTCATGAAAGGACGGTCGCTGACCTGAAGCCGGCGCAACCATTTGATCTGTGTATTTCCTTCAAAGCCAGGAAGAATAAGGCGAAGCGGGTAACCCTGCTCAGGCCGAAGCGATTCGCCGTTCTGGCCGTAAGCAATGAGCGCGTCGGTCATCAGCTTGTCGATGGGGATACTGCGCGTCATGACAGCAGCATCAGCCCCTTCCGCGAGCACCCAGGCCGCATTCTCCTTCAATCCGACTTGGCGGGCCAGCGTCGCAAACGGTACGCCTGTCCACTCAGATGTGCTTAACAGTCCATGCGTGACCTGGACGTTCTTTCCCGTTGGTTTTGCCCATTCAGCCAAAGTGTTTCCGGAACACTCAATGAAGAAGCGACGGGTGATCGATGGCAGGCTCTTGATGTCTGCGACGGAAAATTTCTTTGCCTGATCGACAAGTCCATGGACGTAAAGCGAGTGGCGCGATGGGTCGATCGTGGGAATACCGCCGTGGTGACGTTCGAAGTGCAGGCCTGATGGCGTGAGATTGCCTATGGTCGACGCTAATGGCGTGTACGTCCATGACGTGCCGTCAAGAGGACGTTCAGCCTTGATGCGCGTTTCGGTTTCGAATTGTGAGCGCGTTCCGTAGCCACCGTCTTCATGAAC
Organism: Pseudomonadota bacterium; assembly: GCA_018242295.1. Classification (GTDB taxonomy): domain Bacteria; phylum Pseudomonadota; class Alphaproteobacteria; order Rhizobiales; family Hyphomicrobiaceae; genus Hyphomicrobium_B. The sequence goes on along the minus strand of JAFECE010000007.1, from coordinate 113,847 downwards.
GCCTCGTGCCATTTCTTTGGTGGGATCTTCGGGCACGTCATACAGCGTTGCACCTGGTGGAGCCTTCATTTTCTCGGCTTCCGCCCCTGTGGCCGTTACGGCTCCCGCCGTCGATGCCGCCATGGCAGAGAGAAGAAAGCCACGGCGATTGTAATCAAGGCGCGGTTTCATTCCCTCGCGACAGGGGCAGTCATCTTTCGATGGCTTTGCTGCTGAGTCGTCTTCTTTTTGTCGGGTCACGCTTGCCATCTCACAACCTGTGAAAACTCCGTGCTGTATATATCAGTCGATACAAGAAAGTCCACGTTTAACCCACTGCTCGAAGAGATGAGCGTCACATTCGAGAGTGCTAAATGTGCGTCAGCGCAGCGTTGGGAAGTGGTGCGCGAAGTCCATATCCAACGTTGAGTGCTCAAGGTCAGAGCCGATGTAGCTGCTGGCGAGATTGCAATCGCGAATAATCTGCTCCTTCAATGCGTCTACGTTGACGAACGTTCGCTCGGGCCGGAGGAACGCCACGAACTCAACGATCATCTGCTTGCCATATAGGTCGCCATTGAAGTCCAAGATATGCACCTCAAGTCGAGGCGCCCCGTCATCGAACTGAGGACGGGTGCCGTAACACGCAACGCCCTTCGCTATTGTGTCATCCACAAGCACGCGAACCGCATAGATTCCGAAGCAAAAGCGCGAACCAAAGCCCGTGGCTATGTTTGCCGTGGGAAATCCGAGTTCTCTACCTCGCTTGTCGCCGTGAACGACTTCGCCTTCGATGGTCCATCTGCGGCCGAGCATCCGGTTCGCTGCCTTTATCTCACCGAGCGCGAGTTTTGCACGCACGGCAGTGGAGCTGATCGGTTCTTCGGTATCGTAGTCGACCTGCGGAGGTATGAGTTCGACCACCAGTCCCAATCCAGGTCCTATGGACGCGAGCTGTGACGCGTCTCCCGCACGGTTGAGACCGAACCGGAAATTGCGGCTGGCGACAATGCCTCTTGCCTCGAATTGTTTGACCAGCACCTCTTCGACAAAGGCTTTCGCTGATTGTGAGGCGAGACACGAGTCGAAGTTCAGTACGATAACCTCGTCTACGCCCGCCTTTCTCAGCAGATAAGCTTTCTCGTCCTGATCGGTCAGCGGAAGTAAGGTTTGGTGCGGCTCGAGGAAACTGCGCGGATGCGGATCGAACGTTATCGCGATCAGCCTCGCCGAATCGATCTTTGCGAGGTTGGATGCGCGCTGCACGATATGCTGGTGTCCGAGATGGACACCGTCAAAATTGCCAATAACGACGTAACCTCCCCGAACCTGCTCGGGTAGGTCAACTAGATCCTGCAACGTTAGTGTGGGTTTGCTCGACCCTCGCCCAATCAAGGTCGAGCTCAATATTCCGATTTGCATTTACCGACATTGCTCGCGTTGGCTGCCTATCGGAACCACGTCAAAAGCTTGCTCAAATGTGAGAGACCAAGCCGTATTTGGCGTCGTGATAAATCAGAGGCTTGAGAGCATCTACTCCAGAACCAATGACCCTTCCAACAAACAGCGTGTGTGTTCCGATCGATATCTTCTGATCCACATTGCATTCGAGATGCGCTGCCGCACCCGTTATCAAGGGAACGCCCATCGCGCCGATGGTGTGCTCAACAGTATCGAACTGATTGTCCTTTTTCCCCGCGAAATGTTCGGCGATATGCTTTTGTCCGTCCGCAAGGATATTGACCGCGTACGCACCTTTGCGGTCGATATGAGGATACGTACGCGCGGTGCGGTTGACGGCGATGAGGATGGTTGGCGGCTCCGCGCAAACGCTGCACACGGCTGTCGCGGTGAAGCCGTAGAGGGATCCGGCATCCTCCGTTGATATAACCGTAACGCAGCCCGCCAACTGGCGCATGACCGAGCGAAACGTGTCGGCGTCGACCGCCGATGGTTTGCCGCGTAGCGCTTTCCCAAAATTACTCATCGCCGAACGAATCGGTCCCATCTGCATAGTTCAAGGCGCTCCTATTTCCATTTGTTTTGTTGGAGAAGGCATGCCGCTTGGGCACGAATGGTTCACAGGGGCTCTTGTCTCACGACGGTGAGGCCGTATCCCTCGATGCCGACAAGCGTTTGCTCTAGGCTCGAGAGCACGATCATTTCCTTCACGCCGAGATCGACCAGGATCTGTGCACCAATTCCGTATTCTCGGAGCTGCGGTCCCGGCCTGGAGTGCGGGCTGCTTTTCCGAATTCGCTCAGAGAGGGCGCCCTGGCGCCCATCATTGAGGAGAACGATAACGCCTCTTCCTTTGCGCATGATTTTGAACATGGCGCTGCTTAGGCCCTCGCCGTCGCGAGAGAGGATGACATCGCTTATGAGGTCAGACCTATGAAGACAGACGGGAATGGGACCTGGCTTCGTCACATTGCCTTTGACGAGGACTGCGTGTTCTGATCCGTCGACAGTATCGCGGTAGATCACGAGTTCCCATTCTCCGAAGCTCGGATGATGGATTGCCGAGGTGGCGACCGTGGTGATCAGGCGCTCATGGCGAAGCCTATAGGCGATCAGATCGGCGATTGTGCCGAGCTTTATTTCATGCTGAAGCGCGAACCGCACGAGGTCCGGCAAGCGCGCCATCGTGCCGTCGTCGTTCATCACTTCGCAAATGACGCCCGAGGGATTGAGGCCCGCCATGCGTGCAACATCGACAGCCGCTTCCGTATGGCCGGCTCTAACCAGCGTTCCGCCCTCGCGCGCAATCAGGGGAAAAATGTGCCCGGGCGTTACGATATCGCCGGATGAGCTCTCCGGATTGATGGCGACGGCCACAGTCCTGGCTCGGTCTGCTGCCGATATGCCCGTCGTCACTCCGGTCCTTGCTTCAATCGATAATGTGAACGCAGTTTGCAAGCCCGTAGTGCTCGATTGAGCCATGGCGCTCAATTTGAGATGTGACACGCGTTGGGCGGTTAGCGCGAGGCAAATGAGGCCGCGTGCGTGACGTGCCATGAAATTAATAACGTTGGCGGTTGCGAACTGCGCGGGGATGACAATGTCGCCCTCGTTCTCGCGACCCTCATCATCGACGAGAATGAAGCAGCGGCCAGCTCTGGCCTCTTCGATTATTTCTTCTGCTGAGCTGATACCCCAAGAGGGGCTTTCCGAATCGTGGTTGGTGAACATGACGTTCATAGCTTCCGTTCCTTCCCCAATCCCGGAAGCCGGCGTGCCGACTGCAGGGCTTATTTTATGCTTATTTGGAAAGGTGCGGCCCGAACAGCCGCAAAGTGCTCCCTACACCTTATCCATTCGCTGACCTCTTCACGCTGGCAGCGTCCTCCATCTCTCGAACGAGCGGAATGACCCGTTCGCCGAAGAAGCGCGTTTCCTCATGAAAATGCAGAAATCCGCAAAGAATCGCGTCGACGCCAATTCTGCCGAGTTCATGGATTTGAGATGCGATCTGTTCGGGGGTGCCAATCAGATTGGTCTTGAAGCCATCGTTGTACTGGACCAAATCGCGGCTCGTGGATTTTGCCCACATGCCTTTGCCCTCTTTGGTCGATTGGCCGGCTTCCTTCACGGCCACGCGGAATTTTTCGACAGCTTCGGTGTCGGCGCTCCGAATGATGCGCTCAAGCTCTGACTTCGCTTCCGCTTCCGTATCGCGCGCGATGACGAATGCATTCGCGATAAATTTGACTTTCCGTCCGCGGGCAGCCGCCATTTTAGAGACGTTGTTGATCTGCTCTTTGAAGCCTTCCAAAGAGTTGCCGTTCATGAAGTACCAGTCAGAAACGGCAGCCGCCATGCGTTGAGCGGCGAGGGAATTTCCGCCCTGAAATATCTCAGGCATCGGCCTGCCCGGGATTACCAACGGCTTCGGCTTTAAAGTGTAACCGTCAATCTGCCAGTACTTGCCACGATAGGAGAAATCGTCATCGCTCCACGCACCGCGAAGAATTTCGATGAACTCCTGCGAGCGAACATAGCGCTCGTCGTGCTCAAGCCATTGCACACCCAGGGCATCGTATTCGCGGCGATACCACCCGCTTACAACGTTGATTGCCCATCGGCCGTTGAAGATCTGGTCGGCAGTGGCCCCATGCTTCGCGATCACGCCAGGATGGAACATCCCGGGAAGGATGCCGGTGACGATGTTGATGGATTCAGTGTTAGCCAACAATGCAGTCGAGAAGATCAGTGAATCGTGCTGGTACTCGGCACCATAACTGCCCATGAAACGGATCTGCGTCAGTGCATACTCGAAGCCGACCTCCTCCGCGATCTTTGCCAGCTTCACGTTGTACTGAAGCCCCCAGTCGGTGCGCTGGGGGATTTTGCTGACGACAAGTCCTCCACTCACATTGGGAATCCAATGAGCGAATTTCACATGATTTTGTGCTTTCGTTCCCATCTGCGGCCTCTTGGTAACCGAAGCGAAAAATACCCGCGCGCGCAGCTACTGCACCAATTGCGGACGGCGCACTATTGAACTCGTGAGGATCTCGACCGCTTCGCTTGCGGCACGCTCGATCCGATCCTTGAGAGAAGGGCTTGCCACGGCGCCGTCTGCAAAGTCCTCGCTCAACCCGTAAAGTCCGGTTGTCACCGTCTGTACGGCAAAGAAACCCATAAGCGGCCGCAATTGATGCTCGATGACCAATGCATGCATCGAGCTACCGCCTGTAGCGCATACGATAGCTTTGCGGTTGCGCATGGCGTCGCGGTCGACAAGATCGAAGAAATGCTTCAAAACGCCGGTGTAGGCGGCGCGATAAACGGGCGTTCCAATGACCAAAAGGTCAGCGCGCTCGGCCAATTGAAGGAGTTGTTCCCCAGCCTTGGTAACGTCCGGCCGCGTAAGGCCGCACATAATTTCCGGTGCGACCTCGCTTAACGTGATGGTTTCGCTCTTTATTGCCATCTTCCCAGCAACCGCGTCACCGATTGCGTTGATCAAGATTCCTGTTTTTGAGGGTTGTGTCGGACTTCCGTTGATCTTGACCATAGTCGGCATCAAGCGTCGCTCCCGGGACATCAATCGAGCCGATCAATCGGCTACTCGTTTGTATCGATCGGTCCAACCTTATGTGAAATTCGAGCAGACGCAAGAGATATCCGCGTGAAGTGCGAGTCTTTCGCGCTTAGCAAACCCTGCCGTATCGCAGCACGGGATTCGGTTACAGCCATTGACGTGAGCTGACAGAGCTCCGAGACCACAAAGAAAAAACCGAGACCTTTCGGCCTCGGTTCAGTTTAGGGAGCAGTAGCTTTTACGTTTAGGTTGTACTCAAAAATTGATCATTGCGCCGCCGACGACGGTGGTCATGTCTTTCGTGTCGACGCCGGGGACATCCACAGAGTGATCGCGGTATCGAAGCCATAGGGACATCGCCGCCGCATCGATTTCTTGGACGACGCCGACACCCCACCATGTCGTGCCCGACCCTTTGAGCACCTGTGACGTTTCCGAGATACTGTCGGTGATCATTGCACTGTTGTTGGCGCCGAGATATTCGCCGTAAGGAATTGTGGCGCCAATGGGCGTGAGGTTCAACCGAATGCCACCCTTGAAATACCACGTGTCGGTGGCGGGGTTGTTCATCGGGTTGACGGTCTGATCCAAGTGACCGTAACCGCCTATACCGAAGATGCCGGACGGCATGTGCTGTAGATAGAGGCCCGCTTGGGTATACTTGAGTGTGCCACCCTGGGTCCGCGCGATGTTCTGGTCGTTCGTTTCGCCGTAGGATACGGCGGCAGAAATTTTCACATTGCCAATGGTATTATTGTAGCGGCCCAGCACAGCCCATTCGTCGTCTTCGCCCCACGAGGCTGCAGCGGAAAAGCCCGCAATAGCTGGAGTATCATAGCGCACCACGTTTCTGGGCAATCCATCACAGTCGCCAGGACCACCGCCCCATCCTCGGCAGGAGGACGCATTGCCCCAACTCAGCGATACTCCCGGCGCAAAGTTGCCTCTTACGTTGAATCCAAAAACGTCGTAACCGACCCAATAGGCGGCTGCCAACGTTCCAGAGCTGTCGAGAGAGACGACGACGTTATCGTCGGCTTGGGACATTTTACCGACGCTCACCTGTCCTAGCGAGTCGCTCTTGAGATACCAATACGAATAGAGAACTTGTGTTGAATTTGGGCTTCCTGTCAGCCCCGGGCCATCCGCACGATTTGCGTTGGTGGAATAGACATCGCTGTCGATTGCCTCGATGTGAAGCACGTATCCGGCCTTGACGTCATTGCTGATCTTCGCTTCGCCGACGATGTGGAAGTTGCTCGCGAAGGCGGTTCCGAGACCGGTGATGTAGGTGTTGGACTCGACGCCATCGTCCCAGTGAACGACCTGTTCGGCAACCCAACCGGAGATGGTCAACGAAACTTTGCGATTGCCTTTGCGGGCCGCAGTCGCTTCGAGTTCGGCGATCCGCTCCTCGAGATCCGCACAACAATTTCCACCGAGATCGGCAGCTTGCGTTGATGTTGAGCCAGCATATCCCAGAAGCGCAACGCAACTCGCAACGGCGATGTACGCCTTATTTTTCATTCTCATTATTCCCCTCGAATCGATATCTCCTTGGCGCGTCAACATATCGAACTGACCGAACGGTACAATTAAATTGCGATAACGACCGACCGGTATATATTTTCCGGTCCCTTAAACGGCGCGGCGCGTTAGGATGTCTGGCAGGAATTCTTTATTGCGCGTCAAGGTATTAGTTGGGATTGCCAACGCGTGGGGGCGTTACGGTAACAGGGCCGAACAATCTTGGCGCGGCTAGCCGATCAGGGGAGGCGGGGAGGTCTTTGGCTGTCAGGAAAGGGCTGGGTGCTCTCAAAAATTGACCCGACGATGCTCTTCTCGTCGACGCATCGGTGACCATGCTTGCTTCCCGCTGGGAGCTGAGTACGCGGAGCGCCTCTTGTCGGGTGTCGATATCCCTTTTGAAATCGCCGGCAGCTTTTCCTTTTTCGATCGTCTGTTCCAACCATGCAAATTGCACGGAAATCAGATCTGCTTAACGTTCTGCGAGAGACCCGTGCGTGCATGATTTTTCGTGCTCTATCGCATTGTGCAGGGGCATTGCCAGTTGGCGGGATCGCGAAAGATTTGGCTACAGGCGCGGCGCGCTTTTGAAATGCGACTTGCGTTTGTCGCGCGTTTGCGATTATGTGGACCGGTCGGTACACGTAATGGACTTATTGATCCAAACGACTCTCGGGTTTACCGGGAGTCGGAGAGAAGGCTGAAGATCCGAGCCATCGAAATCCCAACAGAGACGTGGTCGGTGCCTGCTTTGATCGGGTGCCGCAAATCGGTTGATGCGGGCCGCGAAAGCGGGCGGTCAGGTCGGACTTTCAGGAGAAATCGGAAATGACGTCCGTGCAGCTTGGCCGATTGGAAGTCTCGATAACGTGCAAAAGCAAAAACGAGGAAACGTGATGAAACCGAGGATCATCCTCAACGCCTTCGATATGACGTGTGTGAGCCATCAGGCTGCCGGCACATGGCGACATCCCTCCAGTCAGGCATCGAAATATAACGACATCGAATATTGGACGAATATGGCTCGCGAATTGGAGCGGGGATGCTTCGATACGCTTTTCATCGCGGACGTCGTCGGTGTGTATGACGTTTACCGCAACTCTGCGGAAGCGGCCCTTCGCGACGCCGATCAGGTGCCGGTCAATGACCCGTTTGGAGCCATCTCGGCGATGGCTGCCGTTACAAACCATGTCGGCTTTGGTGTTACGGCAGCCGTGACGTTCGAACCGCCCTATTTGCTTGCCCGCCGTCTTTCCACGCTTGATCACCTCACAAAGGGCCGCGTCGCGTGGAACGTGGTGTCGTCTTATCTCAATAGTGCTGCGCTCAATATCGGCATGGACAAGCAGCTCGGGCACGACGAACGCTACGATATCGCCGAAGAGTACATGGAAGTCATGTACAAGCTATGGGAAGGATCGTGGGAAGATGGCGCGGTCCAGCGCAACAAGGAAACGGGCGTCTTCACGGATGCGAGCAAGGTTCATCCCATTCGCCATGAAGGCAAATACTTCAAGGTGCCTGGTTTCCACCTTTGCGAACCCTCGCCGCAGCGCACGCCACTGATCTTCCAGGCTGGTGCTTCCGGGCGTGGCCGTGCGTTCGCATCCCGCCATGCGGAGGGCATGTTCATCCTGACGACGAACGTCGAGCAAGCGCGCAAGATGACGGATGATATCCGCAATCAAGCAGTCGCCCAGGGACGTTCCCGGGATTCGGTCAAAATCTTCATGCTGCTCACCGTAATCACCGGTCCGACGGACGAAGCCGCGCAGCGGAAGTATGAGGAATACCTTTCCTACGCGAGCCCGGAAGGCATGTTGGCTCTGTTCGGCGGCTGGACGGGTATGGACTTCTCGCAGCTCGATCCGGATGAGCCTCTGAAGGCGATGGATAACGACAGTCTGCGGACGACCCTCGAATCCCTCACGCAGGGAAGCGACAAGCAGTGGACGGTGCGCGAAGTGATCCGCAACCGTTGCATCGGCGGCCTCGGTCCCGTGCTCGTCGGCGGTCCTAAGAAAGTTGCGGACGAACTCGAACGCTGGGTCGACGAAGGCGGCGTGGACGGTTTTAACCTGGCTTATGCGGTCACGCCGGGCACCACGACCGACTTTATCGATTATGTTGTTCCGGAACTTCGTAAGCGCGGTCGCGCACAGACGTCGTACAAGGAAGGTACGCTCCGCGAGAAGTTTATCGGAACCAAAGGCGGCAAGGTCGAGAGCTCCCATCCGGCCGCTCAGTACCGAGACGCCTATGCGAGCAAAGAGAGCGTTGCGAGCAAGACGATCGAATCGAAGTTCGCAAGCGTGCCGAAAGTACTTGAGCCGCAATAAGCACACGACGACGTCAGGTTGCGCCCAACACGCCTGATGTTCAGGTGGGGTCGAAGTCTTTCGCGATCTGGTTTTTCACGAGGGCCCGGTTGCGAAGCTTCGGCTCCGCCATTTTGACGCCGCTACGCGCTTGCTGTTTTGGAGGCGCGTGGCGCCGCAGTCAGCGAAATTGATTCAGGCGATTTAACTATTGAATCTTTGGATTAGATCGCGACCATTTGTCGTGACAGAAGACCTCCAATGCACGGAAGATGGTACAAGCGTTTGCTTCGAGGGGACCAGAAGCAGCGATCACCCCATCCTATCTGGCAGATTTTCGTCCGCACCGCGGGGGCGCCGGGTGAGACTTGCCGTTGTTCAAGGGTTCCTTGGGGGAAACGATTGAATGAAACGCTTTGCATTCGCGGCTCTCGTTTGTTTTAGCGCGGCCAACGCTCAAGCTGCAGATCTAGCAGCGGATTGCTGTCACGACCTAGAACAGAGAATTGAGGAGCTGGAAAATACGGCCGCAAGAAAAGGCAATCGAAAAATCTCGCTAACGGTGCAAGGCAAGGTCGCCGAAGAAGTGCTGTATTGGGACGATGGTCGAAGTTCAAACGTCTATGTAACAGGAATGGGAACAGGCGCGGCGAGCTATATCAGCTTCAGTGGAGAAGCTAAAATAGCAAAAGACGTTTCCGCCGGTTTCGTTTTGTATATGGAAGCTATCGACAGCGACATTTTCTCGATTACTCAAAAAGATCCGGATGGCCCCGGGTTATATACCGGCGTAAAAAATGCGCCTCAAACGTTCTTCTCGTACTGGTATCTGAAAAGCGGCCAATTGGGTCAGCTCAGTGTGGGTAAACGTCAGACGGCAGACTCACAGGGTCCTCAGACGATCGATGGTTCCGGCACTATTTGGGCTGCCTATTGGCAGGCCTACAATGTCTACGCCTTCAATGTTCAAGGAGACATTGGAGCGGGCGAAAAACTCGTTTGGGCGCAAGTTGGCTCTTGTCGCGGCAACGGTGCCGGTCCTGCCGATTGCGACTCTGGTCGGGAAGAGATCATTAGATATGACAGTCCGACGTTAGCGGGTTTCGTGGCGACCGCTTCTTGGAAGCCCAAACGTGATAGTTTGGCATTAGCCCTCCGATACTTTAACCAAAACTTCGGAGATCTGAGAGTTCAGGGCATTCTCAGTTATTCCGAGTCGGCGATGAATTGGAAAAACCCGCTCAATAATACCATTGAATCAGACGATCGTCTGAATGTTTGGCAAGTTGGCACCTATGTAGAGCATAAACCAACAGGCCTGTTCGCTCTCGGCGCATGGGGGCGCATCAACCAGCAGGTCAATAAAATGAACAATCCGACGACCGATACATACTATCTCAAGGTCGGCGATAGACTGAAACTGACCTCACTCGGTCACACAATTCCGTACGGAGAATACCTGCGATCGACCGACGGCGTTGCAATCTTTGATGTGAATAATACCCAAGGCGGCGCCAAGGTCATAGAAGGTTCAGGGGCCACAATTTGGGGGCTCGGCGTTGCTCAGGAAATCGACGATGCTGCGATGCTAGTTTGGCTACGTTATAGACATCATCAAGTCGACGTCCCTGGTCGCAACCTAGAAGATGCTGAGACCTTTTCCGTCGGATCACAAATATCTTTCTAAGTGAATGGGCGGATCAGCCTTATGTCAAAGGTGTTTGATGGCGGGTAATTGAAGGTACTAGCTTGGTTCCTTCAGTGCCTCATGAATCCGATCGCGACGAATCCGCCGAAGACATCAATGAACGTCTTCGGCTTGCCACTTACCCTGTTCTCGTTCTCGGGATTAAAATCGCCGGCGACGAAAGCGCGGTCCGACCTAAATTTGATGTTGAGATTCCGAAGCCGCTGTTGGCTCTTAGGGTCCCGTCGGGGGCCGTTGCCGGACTATGTCCGGCGCGAGAAGAGTTTTCTGACGATTAGTCCGGCCCCGTCCCGGCCGTCGTCGGGCATCTTCCCTTTGCTGCGAGAGCGTCGCCTTCTTATCATCGGTCTCATCATCTTGGGAATGTCTTTGGCGGAGGGCGCAGCCAACGATTGGCTACCCTCATCATGGTCGACAGCTACGGGTACGACCAGGATTCGGAATCGTTGACCTTCCTCGCGTTCGCCGTCGCGATGACCCTGGGCCGCTTCAGCGGAGGGTTCTTTTTGAACCGTTACGGACGAGCCGTCGTGATTCGAGGCTGCTCTATTCTTGCGCCTTGGGTATCGGCATCGTCTCTATCGCGAACAGCGCCGTTGCAGGCGGGGGAGCCGTCTTGCTTTGGGGCGTCGGTGCTTCGCTGGGCTTTGCCGTTGCGATATCGGCCGACGGACAGTCAGGCGCAAACCCGGCCACGCGCGTGAAGCTTGTCGCGACAACGGGATAAATCGCCTTCCTAGTCGGTCCGCCTCTTCGAGGCTTCATCGGCGAACACTATGGCCTGAGAAACGCAATACTCGTGGTTCTGGTGCTCGCGGTCGCCGCTGCGTTGGCCGCGCCGGCAGTACGCTCTACGAAGGAAAAGTGATACGTCGGGAGCCCTTTCCCTCGCGACGCCGACATATTTATACGTCAGGCCGTGCATGCACAGGCGCCGCTCCTGTCGCTTGTCGGCACAGGCTCAAGGCGTGATCGTCATCAATATTACGGCGGTGATCTGCGGGAGGCTGCTCCCTATTCCTTTAATCTCAGGCGCTCATATGCCCTGAGGTGTGCTCGTTCGCCGACCACAGCGCTAACACCATCGTGGCGATGCCGATCGCCATGCTCGTACGCGTCGCCACCGCATGGCCGCTGAAGCTTAACACCCATGGTGCTACGATCAGCCAAGCGCCCAAGACGGCACTGATCCATTCCTCCCAGGCGCGGAAGGCGAACAAAGCCGCTAGAGCCAGCAACGTGATGACTGCCCCGACGATGTGAGCATTCAGAGCAGCATTGCTTTCTCCTACATAGTTTAGCGCCCAAGGCGAGATAAACAGTGCAATTCCGAGTAGGACGTTGGCCGAGTCTTGCCAGTCGTTTGTGATGTTTTGCCTTGCATCCATTGCCAACCTCCTCCGGCTGACACCGCGAGTCCCATTAGGGGAGTTCGCATCTCTGTATTTGAAGTAATTGACCGTCTAAGTCGTTCAAGGGCGCGGCGGCCGGAATCGGAAAATTTGATCAATCACGCCAGCGTTACCGCAATGCAATACGCTTGATGCGGTCCCCTCGGGCAAGGGGGCAGTAACCTTGCCAAAGGTACTCCATCCGTATTGCGAGGTCAGAAACGACGGCCTAAAATTTTGCCCGAATGGTTCTATTCGGCGGCGAGCGCGAGCTCTGAGTACCCGTATGCTGCTTGGCGGGCCGTTGGGCCAACAAGCGCATCCTCCGGCGCGCGATGCCGAAAGGAGGATACAATGGCTGTCATTGCCATGACGCGCGAAATGGCGACGCGTGGAAGCGAAGTAGCAACAGGCCTCGCAAATCGATTGGGGCTTGCGATAGTTCACCACGAGATCGTCGAGCACGACATCGCCGAACGAGCCGGCATGCCGGAAAGCGACGTGCATCGATTTCTCGAAGGCGAGACGTCGATGCTGGAGCGGTGGACGCTCGATCGCAAGCGAATGTCCCGGTATACAGCTCAAGAGATTTTGGAGCTGGCGGTAAAGGGAAGCGTTCTGATCAGGGGTTGGGGCGCCACCTATCTCCTGAGGTCCGTACCGCACGTCATCTGCGTGCGCATCTGCGCGCCGATGCTATTTCGTGAGAGAGTCCTGATTGAGCGGCTCGGCGTTGGTATCGCCACAAACGCACGGCGGGAAATCGAGCGCAGCGACGCCGCTCACAACGGAACGATGCAAAGACTTTTTGGCATCGACTGGGAGGATCCGTCGCTTTATGCGATCGTGCTCAATACCGCGCGGGTCCCGGTGGAAGACTGCGTCGAACATATCGTTCGCCTGGCAGAGAGCGCTACATTTCAGGAGACCACGCGATCCCGCGACGTCCTAATGGACCAGGTTATCCAGTTTCGTGCTCGGGCTGCCATGGATCGGCGGTTCGGCGCCAGGTCCATTCAAAATTGCTTTGATGTGCATGTTTTCAGCGGCAAGGTGCTGCTGACGGGAGCAACAACGGATGAACAAATGATCGTTGATGCTGTGCGTTTGCTTCAGGGCGTTGAAGGCGTGACAACGGTCGAGAGCAAGGTCGCCCATGTTGCCTTCGTTCCGCATGCGGACTGATAGCCAATCTGCTGGCCGAGCTAGAAACATAACGTAAAAGGAGATGGCCATGGCGAGCGGGTTAGACGGCAAGTTTGCTCTTGTCACCGGCGTTAGTAAGAGTGGACAGATCGGGGTTGCAGCATGCCAAGCGCTGGCTGACCTTGGGGCGAGTCTCGCAATCGCGGCTCGCAATCGGGCCAATGTCGAGGCACGGGCGGCCGAGCTACGCTCAGGTGGTGCTCGCGTGCTGGCGCTGGCCGCGGATCTGACTAACGAGCAAGAAGTGAACGAGGCGATGGATCAGATGATTCGGGAGTACGGTCGCATCGATATTCTGGTGAACTTGGCGGGCGGGCTCACGCGTTACAAGCCGGCTGTCGAGCACTCCTTGGATGACTGGCAGCATGAAATGAGCAACAATCTTTTGTCGTCATTTTTGTGCTCGCGCGCTGCCTTTTTCCGCATGCGGGATAGCGGGGGCGGAACCATCATCAATTTTGCCCGTGCCGGCCTGCCTCAGGCCAACATGGTCGCCTATAATTGCGCTAAAGCTGGCATCGAGGCGCTTACGAGAACACTCGCACTCGAAGGTCGTGACGTCGGTATCAGGGTCAACGCTGTGGCGCCTGGACTGGTCGACACGGAATCCAACATTGCCGCCATGAAGCCCAAAGACCTGAAGCATTGGGCGAAACGCGGTGATGTCGCTCAAGCCGTTGCGTTTCTAGCGAGCGACGCATCTGCCGGAGTGACAGGGCAAGTCCTAGCCGTCACTGGATGGGGCATATGAGCCGCCGTAACGGCTGCAGTCTTTGAGATACACGTTGATGGTTGCCGACAAGATGTCGAGAGGTGACGCAAGATGGCAACCGTTCGAGATGTGCTCGAGCAGAAAGGGCGCGGAGTCTTTTATATTCATCCAGACGCTTCCGTGCTGGCCGCACTGGAGATGATGGCGGAGCATCAGATTGGGGCGTTAGTCGTCATCGACGGTGGCAGTCTCGCCGGGATCATCACCGAACGAGACTACGCTCGAAAAATCGTGTTGAAGGGACGGACCTCTCCTCGGACGTTGGTACGGGAGATCATGTCGACGACCGTGATCTGCACTCGACTAGATCAAACCGTCGAGGAGTGTATGGCTATCATGACCGCGAAGGCCGTGCGCCATCTCCCTGTCCTTGAGCACACGACAGTTATCGGATTGGTTTCGATAGGCGATTTGGTCAAAAGCGTCATTGCAGATCAAAAGTTTATTATCGAGCAGCTTGAACATTACATCAAAGGCGACCGCTGAACCACAAGCGGGTCCGGCTGCCGTCACATAAATGCGGACCGATGTCGAGCTGAAGATATAGCGGCCGGTACGTCTGACGAGCTGGTGCGTGTGGAGACCCGCGATGCAAATCGAAGAAACAAAAGGCCGGTTTGGGTTTCATTTTTCAGCGGGCGATGACGACGCTCGTTTGACGCCGGCATTCGTCCAAATCTATGTGAAATCCAGCGCCCTCAGCCGGGTGGCTGATCTACCCATTTCTCCGCATCTGATGACTGCAGCCGAGATTGATCGTTTTGTCGACGATGCGATTTTGGCTCTGGAAGCTGTCCGGAGCGACGCAAAAAGTGCGCTGGCGATGGGCAGAGCCTGACGGGAGATCCGGTTCGGGTCATGGGCGCTTGGGGCCCGTCCAGGATGCGTCGTCTTGCGATGGCTCAAGCCAGATCTCGAGAAATGGAGTATAACAACAGCGCTTTTTGAGACGCGGTTTTGCGCGAGAACTGCCAACTCGGACTAGGAGGCATCCAATGACCACCTGTGCCTGCGGAAATTGCCAATTCTTCGATAATCAAAGCAAGACTGCCACGAAGCATAAGGAAAAAGACACCGGCCTGTGCCGCTATAATCCGCCTATGGCTCAATCAGCCTCCAACGGTCATGGAGTGTGGCCGGTGGTAGAAAAGAAAGATTGGTGCGGTCACTTCGCGGCGACGGTCGAGCGTCTGATGGCGTCGGCTGCGTAATCCGTTAGGTTATGAATATTTTCGGCAGCTAACGACCCGGGCATTGAAACCCCGGTACGAGTTGCCCATGTTTTTGTTGAAATGCCGGCGATTGGTGCCGGTATTGCATGGAGGGTGTTCCGATGGGGACCACTCTTCCGCAAAGCATCATCTACGAGACGGCCGACGCGCGGAGTGTTGAGCGCGAAGTGCCATCGCTGGAGATGCTCGAGCATATGTCGTTTTTCGCGGTCCTCGTCATCTCTCCGTCCCTGTTCGGCAATGAGTCAGCTTGGCAAAAGGAAGCCGACGACTTTCGTCGGGCTGCCGACGACGCCGAGCGGCAGGCACATGGGGCCAGCTCGCCCTGAGCCGACCCGTTGCCCTGCGGGGCCGGTGATGTGCGCGGAGGTTTGCGGACTTAAGCCGCCGCTCGCTTGGACAATAGATCCACTGCGGCGTTGATTGCTTTTGTACGGGCTTCTCGCGTGACGCGATCGGCTTGGAAGGGAGCTATGAGCGTGTGAAACTGGTGCGCGCGCCTTTTCTTGTTGCAGCCGCTTTCGCCGCTGCCGTGGCGACCTTCTCGCCGCCCCTTGCGGCCGACAAGGCGGGTTCCACTAAACTTGCTCTTGAGATTGATATCGACGGCGCGATCGGCCCCGCCACCGCCCGGCAAGTGAAGGAAGCGCTGGCGAACGCAGATGAGCGCCGCGCGGAAATTGTCATCCTGCGCCTCAACACGCCCGGCGGCCTTGTCACAAGCATGCGCGAGATCATCGCCGACGTGCTCGCATCGCCGGTTCCGGTCGTCGGCTTTGTGGCACCGTCTGGTGCCCATGCGGCGAGTGCCGGCACTTACATCCTTTATGCGACGCATGTTGCGGCCATGGCGCCTGGAACCAATCTCGGTGCCGCAACGCCGGTCGAAATCGGCGCCCCCATGCCGGGCCTTCCCGGCCAACCGGATAAGGGAGATCATGGCGGTAGCGACAAGGGTGCGACGCCGGCGCCCGCACAAGACGCCATGACGGCGAAGATGACCAATGACGCCGTCGCCTTCATCCGCAGCCTGGCCGAACTGCGCGGCCGCAATGCCGACTGGGCGGAGAAGGCCGTGCGTCAGGCTGCAAGTCTCTCGGCCAACGCAGCGCTGCGGGCCGGCGTGATCGATCTCGTGGTCTCAGACACGACCGAGCTGTTGGCGAAGATCGACGGCCGTACGGTCGCCGTGACTGGTGGCGTCTCGGAGCATCTGGCAACCCGCGGCCTCACCGCCGAGGTGCTGCAACCTGGCTGGCTCATCCGTCTGCTCTCAGTGATTACCGATCCGAATGTCGCCGTCATATTGATGCTCGTCGGCGTCTACGGCTTGATCTTCGAGTTTACGAGCCCCGGCGCCGTGGCCCCCGGCGTCGTCGGCACCATCGCGCTCCTGCTCGGCCTCTATGCGCTTAATCTGCTGCCGATCGACTATGCCGGCCTCGCGTTGATGCTGCTCGGGCTGACCTTCCTGATTGTCGAGGCCTTCAACCCCACCGTCATCCTTGGCCTCGGCGGCCTCGCCGCCTTCCTGCTCGGCACGGCGATGCTGTTCAAGGTCGAGGCGCCCGGCTTCCGCCTCTCGCCGGCTGTCGTCGGCGTCGCCGCTACGCTGGTCTTCGCTCTGGTTGTCGTCGTTGGTCGTGCGCTCTGGCGGGCGCGCCGCCGCCAGCCGCGCGCCGGCTGCGAGGCGATGCAGGGCCTGCCGGCGAAGATCCTCGACTGGCAGGTGGGGGAGGGTCACGTGCGCGCCAATGGCGAGCGCTGGCGAGCCCGCGGCGACGAAACCTTCACTCCCGGCGAGACGGTCGAGGTGGC
Organism: Pseudomonadota bacterium; assembly: GCA_018242295.1. GTDB lineage: Bacteria > Pseudomonadota > Alphaproteobacteria > Rhizobiales > Hyphomicrobiaceae > Hyphomicrobium_B. The sequence goes on along the minus strand of JAFECE010000007.1, from coordinate 96,849 downwards.
GACCGTCAGCGGCCTCACTCTGATGGTGCGGCGCCGGCCGGATACGGTGGCCGCCGAAGGAGAGCCTCTATGACGCTCGATTATCTGCCCTACCTGCTCGTCGCCGTGGTCGCCGTCATCTTCCTGTCCGCGGCGATCCGCATCCTGCGCGAATATCAGCGTGGCGTGATTTTCACGCTTGGCCGCTTCACCGGGGTCAAGGGCCCCGGCCTCATCATCCTCGTGCCCTTCGTGCAGCAGATGGTGAAGGTCGATCTTCGGGTCGTCGTGCACAACGTGCCGCCGCAGGACGTGATCTCGCGCGACAACGTCTCGGTCAAGGTCAACGCCGTGCTTTACTTCCGGATCATCGATCCCGAACGGGCGATTATCAAGGTCGAGGACTTCATGGCTGCGACCAGCCAGCTCGCGCAAACGACGCTGCGCTCGGTGCTCGGCAAGCACGAGCTCGACGAGATGCTGGCCGAGCGCGACCGGCTCAACGCTGACATCCAGGAGATCCTCGACCAGCAAACCGATGCCTGGGGCATCAAGGTGGCAAATATCGAGATCAAGGATATCGACCTCGCCGAGAATATGGTGCGCGCCATCGCCAAGCAGGCCGAGGCCGAGCGTCTTCGCCGCGCCAAGGTGATCAACGCCGAGGGCGAGCAGCAGGCGGCCGAGAAACTCGTCGAGGCTGGCCGCATACTGGCGCGGGAGCCGCAGGCGATGCAGCTGCGCTATTTTGCGGCGCTCCACGACGTCGCCGGCGAACGCTCCTCGACCGTCGTCTTCCCGCTGCCGATGGACCTCCTCGGTCATCTTGGCAAACGCCCGGGCGAGGGGAGCTAGCCGACCGCCGGCGTCACGCCGCTAACCTCAACGGTGCGCCAAAATCCATTGAGCTGCCTCCTCGAGGTTTTCGGCGACGAGGTCGGGTGGAGAGGACAATTTAGATTCATCTCCCGGACGATATTTACCGGTTCGAACGAGAACGCCCATTGAGCCCGCTGAAATTGCGCCTTCAATATCGGCTTCTGCATCGTCGCCGATCATAATGACCTTGCTCGCGGGATATTCGAGATCTTCGACGGCAGCGCCGAAGAAATCCGACGACGGTTTGCCAAAAAGTATGGCCCGACAGTTGGTTGCAAATTCGAGCGCGGCGACGAATGGGCCGGCGTCGAGGCTCAATTCGCCATCTGCGTCCTTGAAGTTTCGGTTCTTTGCGAGCGCCAAAAGTGGTGCGCCTTCCGTGATCTTCCGGTAAGCGCAATTGAGCCGGTCGTAGGTGAAGTATTCCCCCGCGTCTCCGACGACGACAGCCACTTTCCGGTCAGAAGGGAGATCCGCAAAGTCCTCTTCCAATTCGCGATGAACGACCAGGAATGGCGATAGCGTGTGCTTTTCCAAGTATGCCCGCACTAGTGTGGCCGGCGTCAACAGCTCGTCGTTTGAGACACGCAGACCCATCCGGTATAAATCGTCGAGCACCTGACGCCTTGAGCGCCTGGTTGTATTTGTGATGAAGCGGAGCGGTAGACCAGCATGGCGAAGCCGCTCGACCGCTGCAAGCGCTCCTTTGATGGGAGTACTGCCCACGTAAATGACGCCCCCTAAATCTAGGAGAACACCGGAGATTCGAGACGAGCTGCCACTACTTTCCTGCATAATTGAAGTCCCATCGCTCCAACCAACTACAATCGGGACTGCCGCGCTGGAGTTCTCATTATACTGTAGCGTGGAGTGTTTTTCGAAACATACGCTGTCGGACGATGCCGATCGTCCAAAATTGATCGCACTGGCTTTAAGATTGTGTGATGCTTTTGGGTTCGCCACCTAAGAAGGAATACAATGCAAGTGACGGTCGCCACATATCTCATTGACCGACTGAAGCAGATCGGTCTCAAGCATGCATTCGGCGTGCCAGGCGATTATGTGTTGACGTTCATGGACCGTCTCATCGAGTCCGGCATCGAATTCGTCGGCACTTGTAATGAACTCAACGCTGGCTATGCCGCGGACGCCTATGCTCGCATCAACGGCATAGGCTGCATCTGCGTCACCTGGGGAGTGGGTGGCTTCAGTGCCATGAACGCTGTAGCGGGCGCCTACGCGGAGCAAGTGCCGCTTGTCGTCCTGGTCGGCGGGCCGCGCACGATGCAACGGCGTTCCCCCATGCTATTGCACCACGGTGTGGGAGATGTCGCAACGATGCAGCATGCCTATTCCCACATCACGGTGGCCTCTGTGTTGTTGGACGATGCCGTCGATGCACCACAGCGCATCGATCGGGCGCTTGCCCTCTGTATAGCCGAAAAGCGGCCGATCATGATCGAGATCCCTGTCGATATGGTGGATCGGCCGTGCCAAGTGCCAGGCACCTTCGCTCCGCCTGCGCGGCCGCCGTCCGATCCTGATGCGCTGGGAGAGGCGCTCGATGAGGTGATGGCGCTTCTCTCAACGGCGCGCCGACCGGTTATTCTGGGTGGCGTCGAACTGCATCGTTACGGCCTAATGCAAGAATTCCGCCGGCTTGTTGAGGCGAGCGCCCTGCCCGTTGCGACGACGCTGCTCGGAAAGACGGTCATTTCCGAACTTCATCCGCAGGCGATTGGTGTCTATGAGGGCGGAACCTCGCGTCCGACGATCTGCGACATCGTTGAGAATAGTGATGTCCTGCTGTGCCTTGGGGCCTGGATCAGCGATATCAACTTCGGTGTGCACACCGGCCGGCTCGAGGGCCGTCACATGATCCTCGCGAACTCCGGACGCTTGAAGATCAGCCAACATGTCTACGAACAGGTATGGATCGGCGATGTGGTCGCGGGATTGGCTGACCGCATGCCGGAAGGCGGTCTATCTCATCCGCCTTTCACGAGCGTTTCGCGCTTGTTGGACACCGGATTTACGGTCGAGCCCGGTCGCGCCCTGACGGTGAGCCGCGTCGCAAAGCGGATCAACGCCTTCATCGGAGAAGCCACGACGGTCATTGCGGAAACCGGTGACTCAATTTTCCTAGCTGCGGACCTCGTGATGCACCACGATGTCGGCTTTATCGGCCAGGCCTTTTACCTCTCGATCGGCTATGCACTTCCTGCGACGCTCGGCGCAGCGCTCGCCGATCCGTTGCGACGGCCGGTTACGTTCATCGGTGATGGCGCTTTTCAGATGACGGCCCAGGAACTCTCTTCGCTTTGTCGACGAAAGAGCAATGCCATTGTGCTTCTCCTGAATAACGATGGCTACACAACCGAACGGGTCATCCACGAGGGGCCTTATAACGATATTCAACCGTGGGCCTATCACAAGCTCCCGGAGGTTTTCGGCGGAGGCTGGGGCCGGCGCGTGACGACAGAAGACGAACTTGAGGATGCACTCGCGCATGCCCGGGCGACAAACGATGGACCCGTCTTGATTGAAATCATGCTCGAAAGGTTCGATACGTCCGACGCGCTGAAGCAGTTGGGCGCCGAGCTGTCTCCTGAAAAAGGGCGCGCGCGCTTTTCGGGGAAGAGTTCCAAGTAGCTGTTGTGGAGCTACGCTGCATTCTGTTCAGCAACGCGGGCATTCCACAGAAGTGCTCGAACCTGCTCTGCCTGCTGTGGCCGATGGAACAAATAGCCCTGCACTAACGTGCAACCGTAATCTTTGACAATGCTGAGCTGTTCTGCAGTCTCGATGCCCTCGGCCGTGGTGGTCATGCCAAGTGTTTTGGCGAGATCAACAATAGTGGCGAGGATCGCACGGGCTTCGGGAGATGCTGCGAGGTCGCGCACGAACGACCGATCGATCTTGATTTTTTGGAAGGGTACCTTGGCCAGAGATCCTAGGGACGAGTAACCGGTGCCGAAATCGTCCATGGCCACTTCAACACCCAATTCTCTTATATTTCGCAGAATGCGGGCCGAGCGCTCGACATCCTTCATCACTGTCGATTCTGTGACCTCAATAATGAGGCGGTCGCCGGCAAGGCCTGAATCGGCCAGAGCGGACTTGACCGTATCGATGAAACTGTCGGCCTCTAGTTCCGTAGCGGTGACGTTTACCGAGACACTCATTTCGTCCGGCCATGTCACTGCCTCAAAACAGGCTCGCCGAAGAATTTCGGCTCCGAGTTCGGAGATCAATCCAATCTCCTCGGCAATCATTATGAAGTCTGCGGTCGATGCGGAGCCTTGACGCGGGTGGCTCCATCTCACGAGGGCCTCAGCCCCTATGGGCTTCAGCGTCGAAAGGCAGGTGATCAGCTGGTAGTGAATTTCGAATTGCTTGCCAATAATGGCCTCGCGAACCTCTGTTTCAAGCTGAGCCTTGGCCTTGAACTTGATGTCCAATTCGGGCTCGAATATCCGATAGGTGCCGCGTCCCATCTCTTTAGCGGCATAGAGTGCAAGATCGGCCAGCCGGAAGAGTTCGATAGCTTCGCTGCTATGGTCGGGGGTGATCGCAATGCCGATGCTTGCGCTGCACACCACATCCTTGCCGCCAATGCGAACAGGATTTTTTAATACATTGAGAATCCGAGCGGCAGTAGCACCCGCCGTTTCCGGCTGCGAAACCTTCACCAACACAGCAAACTCGTCGCCGCCAAGTCTGGCTACTGTATCACTTTCCCGGAGTGCATTTCTGAGCCGGTCAGCCACAGCCTGCAGCAATTCATCCCCTGCGGCGTGCCCGAGCGTATCATTCACCGTCTTGAAATTATCGAGGTCCAGAAGCAGAAGGGCCATGCCCTCCCCTCGATGCTCGCAGGTCGTGGCTAAGTGCATGCGCTCGGTCAGCACATGGCGATTTGGCAACGATGTCAGTGCATCGTGTCGCGACATATAGACGGCGGAGCTCTCGCGCTTCTTTATATCCGTGATATCGATTTGCAGACTTATGAGTCCACCTTCGCTGGTCCGTTTCTCCTCGACAAGATAGTAGCGACCATCGAGGAAGTGCTCGCGCGGGTCCGCAGGCACCGGCAAATTCGACTTATCCGCGAGCGAGGCATCCTCGCGATCTGCAGCTCCTGGATGGAGACCATTTTCAAGAATGACGTTTCCGCCGACCGATAGCAAATCGGCAGTCTGGCTATAGATCTCGGCGTACCGCCTGTTCCAGGCGACATATCGATTATCAGCATCGAGAATGACCATGCCTTCCGGCAGGATATTGATGGCTTCCTTCAATCTATTATGAGCTCTTTCGAGTTCAGCCTTTTGCAGAGTGAGCGCTTCTTCCTGTGACTTGAGGTGACAATTCAATTTCGAGCGGCGGGCCAATTCGGCCGACAGTCGCGCTCGCAGGCGTGCTTGTGACGCAATCGTCTCAGCCAACAGCATGACCGTGAAAACGGTTGTGAGAATGCGAAGCTGAAGGATCAGCGGGCCGCTCAGGAGCGAGGTCGGTGCAATGTTGGCACTGGGATCGAAGCCAAGCGCGGAGCAGATCAGAACCGTCGTGGATAGCAATAGGACCGCCGCAGACGTATCTTTTGGTCCGAGCCGATAGGCAACCGCGACAAGGATTGGAAGGATCACGAAACCAAAAGGTGACTGATAGGAGACGATCATTATCACCGGCAGAACGACCAACAACCCGAGAAGGCCAAATCGTTCATGGAACGACGGTGTTGGGTGCGCGGCTTTCGAGCGTCCCAGAAAACGAATGAGCGCCGGTGTAACGGTGAAAAGGCCTAGCAGGTGCGCGGCAAACAGAGAAAACAAAGAGTGCGCATCGACTGGCTTTTGCGAGAATGAGCAGACAGTTCCCGAGAGCACTGCGGCAGCGGCGCTGGCCGCGAAGACCGCCATGCTGAATGACAATAGCGAGGGTATGCCTTTGAAATGGAATGGTAAGCGTTCACGAGATTCGAGGATGGAGAACGCAATCAAAATTTCGAGGCCGTCGATCAGCGAAAGCCCAATACTGGTCCAAAGAGTGTGATGGATTGCAGTAGTCGCAAAAATATCTGCAATCATCGAGAATACGAGAATTGCTCCGCGGCACGACGTGCGGCGTACAAGTAGCAGTGCGGCAAGCAGGATACCGTTGGAAGGTGAAACCATCGCCACGCCGCCGCTCGGCGTGAATGCCACAGATAGATACGCAACTACGCCAAATATTGCCGCAGTGCCAATAGTCTCACGAAGCTCGTCTCCGCGAAGACCGATAACGCCAGGATCCAATGGGAAGAATAAGCGTCGAGGCTCGGAACTCTGCGGCATGGGATCCACTTCACGCGTCGTGTCCGGCTCTTTCCCCGGCTCAACAAACGCTCAAAAGGCGTATTATGAAGTTGGTATATCCCTTCTTAAAAAAACCATTCGGTGAGAGCAGATTATTCCTAATTCGTGCAATTTGTATCTACTTCAATTAACGACTTATTGAATTTGCCGTCAAATGGCGTTCCTGCCGTACCTCAGCGCTAGTCTTCGGGGACAGGTTGCTCGCACGGGACGATTGTTCGCTCAGAAGCTGGTCTCTAATGCAAGTCGATCACCTGTCATCTTGCCGCTCATAAGCTGGTGTGAGCGCCGGTACCCAAAGAAAGAAGACAGCGTGCATCTTGGTTCGGGCGATGCCGGTCCAAGCGCGGTCGCGTTTTTCCGCGCTTGGACGATTTGTATAGTGTGCTCAAATGCTGAGCACTGTCGGCTCATGCATCTACGGTGACGCCGAAAATGCGTTGGGCATTTTGATACGTCGCAGCCGCGTAAGCTTCATCAGAGAGGCCGAGTGCCTGAAAATCTTCGACGCCCTGCTTCATCGGACGGAACGGATAGGAGCTGCCGAACAGGAACTGGTCCTTCATGAAGCCATTTGCGGCTTCGACGTACAGCCCGCCGCCCGGCGCAAAGGTATACATATCCGGCGAGACGAAAATGTTTTCGTTGCGGAATGCGATCGTGATTATATCTGCAACGCGCGGATAGAAGCCGTGGCAGCAGACGATCTTGAGTTTTGGGAACGTTTTCGCGACTGTCTCGACAGCGAATGGATCGTTGAATTCGAGGTTGGGCGTCGTCGGACCCGACATCACGAAGGCCGGAATGCCTAAAGTCTGGCATGCCTCATAGAGCGGCATCAAACGTTCGTCGTTTGACTTGAGCGGCTCAGCATAGAACCCGGCGTCGACGTTGATGCCTTTGTGACCAAGTTCTTTCACGGCGCGCGTTGCCTCGGCAACCGCCTCCTTAACGCCAAGTTCAATCGGATCGACTGAAGCGACGGCAAGCAGTCTATCGGGTGCGGTTTTAGCGACTGCCGCAAGGTCATCGTTGCTGACGCGCACACCGGGCACGCTGCGAGCAACCATCACCGCAGACGTAATCCCGGCCGCGTCCATCTCGGCAACGAACCCCTTCGGATCGCGTGCGCGCGCGAAGTGATCGATATCTCGGCTGCCGACCCGCTTGTTGAGCCAGCGCACGACCTCGTATTCCGGTGTGGATGGCGTCGAGCCAAAGAATTTATGCAAAAAAGCCGGGCGGCTCCGCATGTCAATTACTGGTCGAGCACTGCGAGACAGCATTGTGTATCCTCTTATTGCGCAATTGCTAATGTCTTTGACCGCAGACTGATGGCTCACCACTTAAAGGATGTGGCGTTGAGCACTGGCCGATTCCAGTTTCACTCTGCGATGACGCAGACACTCTGATGGGCAACGGAGGTCGAAAAATATTTGAAATTTCGGATCAGGCCATAGGCCGATCCTAATTCGGATGGATCTCTTAGGCATGAATCTGCAGCGGCGTCGACATTCTCGAGCGCTCACACCAAGGAACTTCCTATAATATTATTGACTGCAATTATTTCTTCTCGTTCCAACAGTGTCCGCGCGTGGCGAGATGCGTGGGCTCCGCTCCAGTCCATATAATTAAGGCCGACTTTGTGCGGCTGGCCGCTAGGCACTAGCAAGCTGCTCCCAACTTCTAAATTGATACATTCAATTCTGGCACTGCCATGCATCGTCTATTCTCTCTCCGTCTTGAGATGCCGGGGACCGGAAATGATACCGATTATCGCTATCGGCTTGCTCGCTGGTTTTTTTATTGGAAGTGTCGGAGTCGGCGGGGTGATCGTTGTTCCTGCCCTTACTTACCTAACCGGCCTCGACATCCAGTACGCGATTGCTGCAACCTTGATGGGTTTCATCTTCACGGGAATTGTCGGAACAGTTCAATATGCGAGGAAGGGATCCATCGCATGGGGATCCGCCGGGGTGCTCGTTGCTGCCGCAGTTCCCGCGGCCTTATTTGGAAGCTTGATGGTTCAGAAGGTGAGCCCGCTGATCCTTAAATGTTTGATAGGCGCTCTAGCGGCGCTATCTGGGCTTCAGGCTATCTTTGGAAGCGTTGTACTCGAGAGTTCATCGGCTACGGTGCTGTCTTCGCGACGACTGGCGACGGCAGGCGCCTTCACGAGTTTCTTCTCGACGGTCAGCGGCACCGGCGGTCCCCTGCTCCTTGTTCCAATTCTGATGTGGCAACAGCAGCCGCTTCTTGGCGCCATCGGACTGAGTCAGGTCATCCAGCTTCCCATTTCGATTGTCGCAACACTAACGAACATGGCAATGGGCACCCTTGATCTCTATCTCGGAGGCGCGCTGGCTGTCGGGTTATCGGTCGGCTGCTGGCTTGGCGCAGCTGCTGCACATCGCCTTCCCGGGAAAGCGCTCAAACTCATTGTCTCCTGCCTGCTGGTAGTGATTGGCTCCGCGATTGTTGTGGATGTAACTCGATCTTCGACTTAGCAAGTGGCGTATGGCGCTGAAGGCGCAAACTGGACGCGCCAGCTAGGCGCAAAACTTCCATTGCGGAGATAATTCACCTCGCAAACGGCTGGGTACTGGCAGTCACCTTTCCATTCCCGCAATGCATCCTATGTTATCGACTCCTTCAATTCATATATAGGAAATCGAAGTTTCCAATTGTGTTGGAACTCCATTAGCCAGAAATTTCACGGCTTCCTATGAGCTTTCTCCAAGCGCTTTCGAGGTGACTCGGTCCGAACTTCGTTCGGGCCTTTTTTTTGCCCCGCCGAGACCCGGCTATCTTCGGACAGTTATTTTTTTCACCTATACCAATCTAAAACTGGACTGAGGCGTCACCGGCTATCCGCCGGAGCATCGGAACCAACGCCAGAGTACGACAGCGTTGATGGCGGCAGGACCAAAGTGCCGATTGCGTGCATCGGTCTGCATCCTATCCTTGATACAATGAGAAAAATTCAGACCGCGCAACCTTCCAAGATAGCAATGGAGGCCACAAGAAAGCCGAGGGAGAAATTGTTTTGGCGTATACATGCTGCGTATATCATGGCCCAGGCCTATATATGCATAACGAACTTTAATCCCCTCAAACCTCCTCAACCCGTCACAGGGCTGCTAATGATTGATGCAAGCGCGCCGAACGGCGCGGGGCAGAAAAATGACAATCAGGAGGACCGAAATGGCTGCACGAAACCACGATCAGTGGATGGCAACGCCGCCACTGCAGAAGGGTGAGTGGATTGATAGTCGTGTTTATACCGACTATCAGATCTTCGAAGAAGAGAACGAGAAGATCTTCAAGAACGCGTGGGTCCCGGTCTGCCACGAGTCGGAACTCTCCAAGCCCTACGACTTCCGTACGACGTCAATCGCACGCGAGCCTATTATCGTCTGCCGCGGCCCCGACAATCAGGTTCGCGCGTTTCTAAACGTCTGCCCCCATCGTGGCATGATGATCGAGCGCCGTCCGTCCGGCAGCTTCTTTGAAGGGCAGCCCTCGGGCAACCCGAAGCGCATGACGTGCATGTTCCACGGCTGGCAGTTCGACATGAAGGGCAGCTGCGTATACGTCAGCCGCGAAAAGGAAGGCTATCAGGATCGTCTCTGTAAGGACGACGTGGGTCTGCGTCGCCTTCGTTGCGAAGTGAAATTCGGCGGATTCGTTTGGGTCAACCTGAACGACAAGGCTCCGGACCTAGAGTCCTGGGCCGGCAAGCCGTTCGAGTGCTTACGTAAGTCACTCGAAGCTGAGCCGCTTGAAGTGTTTCACTATCACAAAGCCATCGTCGATACGAACTACAAGCTTTGGCACGACACCAACTGCGAATTCTATCACGATTTCATGCACTACCATAACCGCGTGACGGGCTTTAACGACGCCTACTTCGCTCGTAAGAACGAAGCATTCGATAACGGCCACATCGTCGTCGGTACCTTCGAAGTGAACTACGACAAGTACGAAGGCTTCGAGAGCCGCGCGTCGTTGTCGTTCCCGCATCTGCCGCCTAACCAGTGGTACATGATCGACTTGTTCCCGGGCATCAACTTCAACCTTCGCGGCTCGGCGCTCCGTTGCGACGTCGTCACGCCGCTCGGTCCGAACAAGACGATGATCGAGTTCCGTGGTCTCGGGTTGAAGAGCGACTCGAAAGAAGATCGCATGACCCGTATCAACCACCACAATTCGATCTGGGGTCCGTTCGGCCGCAACCTGCACGAAGATCTCATCGGCGTTCAAGGTCAGGGCAACACGATGATGCCCGGCACCGAGCCGCGCCGCGTGCTTCACGGTCGTCAGGAAAATCAAACGATCCACGACGAGAACGGCATGCGCCACTACTATGACGAGTGGGGCAAGTGGCTGAACAGACTGCCGAGTAGCCCGGATAAGCCGTACGCGGCGGCGTCTGCCGTTACAGCTGCGGAATAAGAGAAGGACAACGCCATTTGGCGTAAATGGCGGAAGGATGCCGACTGTAGCCGGCATCCTCTCCCAACCCCAATCTGTGGAGAAATGACAGTGTCTACGTGCGAAACCGTTCGCGACGCAATCTATCAAGCTACCGCTCTGCTCGACGATCAGAAGTGGAACGATTGGCTTTCAATGTGTGACGAGAGCTTCCAGTACTCGATCACGTCGTGGAGCCCTGAGATCAACTACAACATGACGTATCTTGCGGCGAGCAAAAAAGATATGCATCATCTTGTTGATCTTCTCCCGAAGCACAACACCGACCATTCTCCTCTCCATCGGCATACGAGCGTTTATTCCGTAACGCCGTCGGACGATGGCAAGACCGCGAAGGCCGTTAGCTCGGTGCTCATTTTCCAGAACATGCTGGATGGCACGAACTCGCATATCGATGCAGGTGAAAGCCGTTTGTTCCTTATCGGAAGATACATCGACACGCTCCAAGTTGAAGATGGCAAAGCCACTTTCCTGTCTCGTGAACTCAAGCTGGATAATCGCCGCCTCGATAAGGGGTCGCACTGGCCACTCTAAGACACAGGAAGAGTGCTATTATGGCTTGGAAGAAAGTATGCGGCGTCGGAGATGTGGAAGTTAATTCCGTAAAACTCTTCGACGTCGAAGGGGTGAATGTCCTCGTCACGAACTACGGCTCTGGCTTTAGGGCAATTCCACCGATCTGTCCGCACATGGAAGAGCCGCTCGATGTGTCCGGAATCGTCGCCAATTGCGTCTTGACGTGTTCAAAGCATCTTTGGGCGTGGGATTTGCGCACGGAAGGCATGCTTGGTGAAACCGAGAAGCCACTGAAGTTTTACGAGACACGCGAAGAGGACGGCGCGCTATTCGTCAATATGGTCGAAGAGCTCGTCTATGACTTTGACAGCGAGGATGATCTCGACGATGACTTCTTTGGCTAAAGCCGAATGTCTCTTGCCGCAGGAATCTTCTCAAACGGAAGATCTGACAGTCACGATTCAGACGCCCACGGGAGCTTTTGAATTTCCCTGCCAAGAAGGAGAAACATTCCTTCATGCAGGCCTTAGAGCGGGTGTCTCTCTACCGTACGAGTGCGCGACAGGAACATGTGGAACCTGTCGCGGCCGGCTCATGACAGGCGAAGTCGATATCGGATGGGAAGCGTCCCCGGCTCTCGCCAAGCTCAAAAGAGAAAAGGGAGACATTCTGCTTTGCCAAACGAAGGCGAAGTCTGATTGTTTGGTGCGCGTCCCCGCCAAAACCGTTACCCAAACCTCTGCCGAGGCGGTGCCGGCGAAAACCAGGGGCGTAATATGCAATAGCCGTAAACTGACCCGCGACGTCGTCGAGTTTCAGCTTAAGCTCTCGGCTCCGATGACGTTCGAGGCCGGACAGTTTGCACTGCTCACGTCTCCATCGGTTGTCGGCGCCCGCGCCTACTCGATGGTCAACCACTCCATCGACAAGACGGACAGCATCGTATTTGTGGTCAAGCGCAAGCATGGCGGCGGATTTTGCGACTGGCTGTTTTCCGACACTGTCGACGGAACAGAGGTCGACGTATTTGGTCCGCTAGGCCGCGCCACCTTCGATACGAGCGAAAAGAAAAATTTGATCATCGTAGCGGGTGGATCTGGCATCGCTGGGATGATGGCCATCCTTGAGCGTGCGACCCGATCAAATTATTTTTCAAAGTACGCAGGGCATGTTTTCTTCGGGGTGCCAACCCTGAAGGATGGCTTCTACCTCGATGAACTCGCGAAGTTCGTCGCCAAAGCGCAAGGTGGCCTCAATGTGACGCTTGCTCTTTCGAACGAGCAGCCGTCCCAGGCAAGCCACCCGAATTACGAAGGAATCAAGCTGGCAAACGGTTTCGTTCATACGGCTATGGGAGCATCGATGGCCGGTCGCTACGATAATGCAATGGCATATCTTGCGGGCCCACCGCCGATGATCGATGCAGCGCTTCGCGTTCTGATCACCGATGGACAGTTATCACCACAAGCCATTCGTTACGATAAGTTTGGTTGACCTAGGATCTAGCTAACGCTGCACCTCCTCAGGAAGCCGGGTCTGCATTGATGCGGTTGGCCATTATCGCGGGCCAAACGCACCAATTAAAGCTGCAGATGCGGCGATTACATGTGCTGTAGCGACTGAGGACGCCGGCTTGGCAGATCTCGAGGACCAAATTCATGGCACCTCCGGCAGCTAGAGGCGGCGCGCGATGTACGTCGTCTTCGATCCCACGGCCGCCAATTTTCTCCTGCAAATAAAAAATTTTCGAGCGGGGTGCCAAAACGACGTATCTCCCGAAAAGGGAGAGACGCCACCGGCGACGAGTTGGCTCGACTTGATCGAAGGTTCAGGTGACAGCGCGCTGGAAACTCGCCGGCCTCAATAGTTTCTGGAGAGGTAGTCTACGATAGCAGGTACATCGGGTTCAGAGACCGGGGCACCATAGGCATGCATCATCTTGTTGACTACAGCGTTCCAAAAATCCTTTCCCTTCCCGCGCGGTTGCGTGTTGATGTAGTCGACGGAGTGGCAAGCTGTGCAGTTAGCTTCAGCTTTTTCGTAACCCGCATCATGCGACTTCGTAAGTGCCGCAGTTTCATCAGGTAGCGTGTACTCCTTGCTACCTGCAAAGGTGGCAGTGCTCGCAGCAACGGCCAAAGCGAAAGCGGCGAGCGATACTACGACAAGCTTGATATCCTTCATTCCACTCTCCTTACGCCGCCTGAACGTGAATGCTTTCCACGACGTTGCGCATGTAACCGGAGGGGTTCCAGCGCTGCTCCATGGGCTGCACCTCTCCGCTGCGGCTGGTCGCGCGCACCAACAAGTCGTAGGAGCCGGCCGGTAGCTTCACGTTTGTGTGCCAAGTCCGGTATGAATACTTGCCGAGATCCTCGCCAAGCTCGGTGCCACTCCAGGTCTTTCCACCATCGCTGGAGATGAAAACCTCCTTGATGCCCCTGCCGCCGTCGAAGGCTATACCGCGAAGCGGCGTATCGGTGTTTGCGCGAACCGTGTCGCCACCCTGAATATTCGTAATGAATGACCGTACGTTGAAGCGGCCGATCGGCACGGTTTTGTCCGGCTTGGTGCCCGGCGCGACGCATGCGCAGGAATTGTCTGGTATGCGATAAGCTGTCTTCATCCAGAAGTTTTCGAGCACCCCGTCAATTACGGTGATCTTATTGACGTGCTTGACCCAGTAGGTGCCGTAATATCCAGGTACGACGAGGCGCAGCGGATAGCCATTCAGCCACGGCAGATCGGTCCCGTTCATCGACCATGCGAGCATCGCTTCGCCATCACGAGCATGGTCGATATCCAGAGCCTTGGTAAAATCCGGTGTTTCGGGCATCACGGGCCTGTCGAGCCCGTCAAAGACGACCTGCTTGGCCTCCGGCCGCACGCCAGCCTTGTCCAGAACGGATTTTAGCGAGACGCCTACCCAGCGTGCATTGCCCATTGCGCCATTGGCGAGCTGCCCGCCTCCCACGCGTGGATTGAACAGACCGCGGCTATTGCCTGAGCACTGATTAACCGCCACGATCTCCTTCGGCGCCATCGCCTTGATATCCTGAAGCGAGAGCGATAGTGGCAAATTTACTTTGCCGCCGACTTCGAGCCGAAAGGCGTCGGTGTCGATCTCAAGTGGGATGCCGCCGAGATGATAGCGCACAAAAAATGCGTCGTTGGGCGTAATGGCTCCTTCGTCGAAGACTGCGAATGGAGTTTCTAGTTGCGGGGGGCGTTCTGTGAGTTGGATGAGCGGTCGCTTTTGCGGGTAAGTCACGAGCGGCCGCTCGCCATTGTCAAACGGTAAGGTCACGGAATCCGCAACGGCTCTCTGCGCACCGAGATGCGCGCCTGCGAGAGCGACCGCCAATCCGCCAGCTCCCTTGATTATATGGCGCCTATCGAGCATTCTTTTAGTTTCCCCGATCTTCTTGCTTCTTGTTTGAATAGCGGAAGGACGTATTGATCCCAAAACGACATAGGCCCCCACGTCCCGTCGAATTAAGCCAATTCGAGTGGCGCCTCGAATGGAGGAGTTAATTGTTCGAAAGATTATCAGGGTGGCAGGCGAGCGATCTAATGCAAAAATTCAATTCCAAAATTGCTAAAAGCAATCTCCCATAAGATTTTTATACGGGCAAAAAATCGTCAATAAATATATGGGGCAAACAACGATTGGACAAGAGCAAGTGAGCGGCGCTCGTTCAACGCGCCGCTCGCAGTCTTTCTTGATGATCGCTCGTGCTTAAAGCTGGACTTCTTCAAGCTCCTTGCCTGCCGTCTCCGGTCCCATGAGATATCCGATGATCGTCAGGACCCACAATCCGGCAGTCGCCAGGAACGGACCTGTCGGACCGTATTCCGCGATCCCCCAGCCAACGAGGAACGGCGCAAGGATCGAGACGGCGCGACCACCACCGACCATAATACCAAAGCCAGTACCGCGAAGCGATGTACGGAAGAACTCGCTGAGGTAGGTGTCGCCAATGCCCCAAAGCCAACCGAGCATACCGACCATCAAGCCGCCGTACATGAGGAAGGTGTCCAGGTTATCCGCAGTCGATGCCATGACCGTGCATGCCATCATGATCAGGGCACCCAAGATTCCCGCCGGACGCCTGCCAATCCAGTCCGAAAGCGCCGTGCCAATGAAGGAAAGGAAGAACTGCGCGATATAGAAGAGCATCGCATAGTAAATCGACTCCGCCATGGTCACGTTGAATTTTTTAATCATGAACGTCGTGAGGAAGAACGTGATGCCCCAATATCCGCACGTATTTGCTGTGTAGAGCAACCACCCAACCACAATTCGCCGTTTCGCCCCGGGAATCGCCCAAATGCTTTCGCTCGGACGGTTCTCTGCGCCTTCTTTAGCCAGGCGCTCCATTTCTTCTTGCGCTTCCTTGAAACGCGGAGAATCTTCGACCGAGCTTCTGAGCCAATAGACCAGAGCAGCCGGAATCGCTGCGAAAATAAACGCCGATCTCCAGCCGTATTCCGGAACGATAGCCAACGCCGTTATAGCCGCAATGACATATCCAGCAGAATAGAGGGCGAACATAATGCCGCCTGTTCCGACGGCACGATATTTCGGCGGCCACATTTCTGCGGTGTATGGCGCTCCAACCGCCAATTCTCCCGCGCCGCCCACGCCCGTCAGAAAGCGCAGTCCGGTGATTGCATATAAGTTGCTCACCATCCCGCCAAGCACCGTCGTTGTGCCATATAAGGCGATCGAGAATTTTAGAGAAGCTCGCCGACCAACCTTGTCGGCTAGACGCCCGAAGAAAATCGTGCCGATGGTATAGCCGACAAGGAATAGCGAGCCGATAACACCAATAGCTTTTACGTCGATATTAAGCTCCTTAACCATCAGCGGACTTAACATGCCGAAGATGTTTACCGCGTAAGAATCGAACCCGTATCCTACCCCAGCGGCGATAGCTACAAGCAAAGCCTGCTTAAACGGGACGACTGTTCCGGTGGCCGTTTGTGTATGTTCTGCTGCTATACCTTCTATTAAACCAGTTTCGTATAGCCGATCGTTCGGCTTTGCCGACCTCGTCCCATCTCCCGCAAATGATTCCTGCATGGTGTTGCTCCCTCGTTTTTTCTATTTTGTTTGCAGCAGCATTACCGCTCAAGACGATCCGCTGGTAAAATCAATATACTAAATTTAGAAATAGGCTGGCGTATCAGGCCTTATAATTGCCGCGCGAAATCAGCGCCTTTTCATCTAGGAAAAATAAACATCAGCTTGGCATAAACTTGGCCGCCGCAGCGCGACTGAGGTGCCGGCGCTGAGCTGACGTGGCTTGTTCAGCCTAGTTTGAATTAGCAACGTTGCTGATGTTGTGTCATGGGTCCGCAGGCGAGCCGGACAGAATTGCTGCGCCGCAAGGCTTGCCGCCAGAGATGGGCGCTCCTCAGGATTGACGCTCTTCAACTATCACATGTACCGAAGAGGTTGTTTCTGAGGAGCCCCGTTATTGGCATTGTATCGTCGAGACAAGTTCCGAGCTATCGAATATAGAGCAAGCCTACGGTCATCAATGTGGCGATAGCAAGGGTGGTGCCCAAGAGATTGACGATGTGACGCCAGCCGAGATTGGCGATGGCTTTCATCGAAGTATTCAGTCCTATCGCGGAAATAGCAAGCAGAAGCCCCCACGTGCTCAACCCCACTGTGAGTGATTTAACGACATGGTAGCTTTCGGCGATTGCCGGAACCGATGAGCAGATGCTGTTAATGATGCATAGAACGAGGAACACGATTGCGAACGTCGGCATCGCGACGCGTGCCTCCTCGCGTTGGCCGATCAATCGACTTACGTAGAAGCCGAGGATCAACACGACAGGCAAGAGCAAGAAGACGCGAAACAGCTTTACGATGGCCGCTGCATTTCCTGCCGTATCGGAGATGGCGTATCCTGCTCCGACGACCTGGGCGACATCGTGAATTGTGCCCCCGAGCATGACTCCCGTCGTCTTCTCGTCGAAGCCCAGATAGAGGCAAAGAGGTGGATAGGCCAGCATGGCCAACGTAGCGAGGAGATTGACTCCGACAACCACGAACGCCACATCCGTGTCCCTGCCCTTATAGTTCGGCAACACGGTCGATGTCGCGAGTGCGGCCGAGGCGCCGCAAACGGCCGTAGCCGATCCGACGAGCATCCCGAAGAACACATTCTGTTTTAGAAGTTTCGCTATTCCGATTCCAGTGAGAATCGTGGCCGCCATCGATGCCATGACCATGATGGCAACGGGCACGCCGAGACTTATGATGTCGCCGATGGCGACTCGCATCCCCAGAAGCGCCACAGCCCATCTCAACAGCGGCTTCGCACAGAACGCCAAGCCAGGCTGAAAGACGGAATTGCGTGCAAGTGCGTGCAGGCTGATCGCAAGAACTAGCGCGATCACCATCGCGGGCAGCGGAAGTGCTTTGGGCATGTGCGGCGCTAGAAGTACCGCAATGACTGCAACTACAGCCGCCAGACCAATGCCGGCGATAAGATCCCGATGACTCGCCGTCTGTACCTTGCGAGATCCTCGGGTCGAAATAGAACCTTCCATAAAGCCGCCCTTCGGGTGCGCTTCCCACCCGCCAATTGATTGACTCTGCTGGTAAGCCGAATGCTTTCCCCAAGCGCGCGCCCAGCATTTGCATTGAATATTGGGTGCACGCGCCAGCAATGAGTCAAACGCCTAGCAATCAAGAGCGGCATTATCTATTTGAGGCTTTCTTCTGTTCCATCGAGACTGGCTATCTCTCATTTGCGCAATCGGGATTTCCTATTTCGACAAAAATCGGCAATGCCTAATTATAAATTCGTGAAATCGATTAGATTCCGTCATGGCTTCTGCATGTTCGGCATCTCGCTCAGCTGAGCGAATTCCATCTTAGGAACGACGCAGCATCTATAGGAGATAACTATTCCCCAAATCAGACAATTCAATTCCGGTCGTGACAGCGAGCGAGTACACATCGCGGTGACAACTTTTATGTGTCGCTACCGTGGTGCATAAATATCCGAACGTTAAATGGAGCCATGCTGATGTCTACGGACCAGACTGCTTTTCAGTCAGAGACTTCTACCGATACGCTGCGCGACGCCTTTTCGCAGTCGCACAATGCTGTTCAGTGGCTCGCAAGGTTGGTGCGCAGCTTTAGAAGTGTAAATGCAGGCGCGGACATCGCATTGCGATGGAATGACGAACGAAACGCGTTCGTAACTGACGATTTTGCTGATGGTCTCAAGATGGAAATGAAACTGCCGGAGCTCACCCTGCAGTTTCTTGAACATGGCCAACCAGCGAAGCATCCGCTTAATATGGAAGGTCGCTCGCCCGCCCAAGTCGAGGCTTGGATATTGGTCGAGCTGCTGCATAGAGGCCTCGATCGCGGCCGGTTTTCGAAGGATCTTCCCTACGACATCCCGCACCCGATGGCTGGCGACAGTGTCGAATATTCTCCGGACTTCCGAGAAGGTGAGCTAAAGAACATTCTTGATTGGTTCAGCGCGACTGGCGCTCTTCTGAAGAAGATTACCCAGAAGCCAGACAGCAAAGACGATAGCTCACCGGAACTTATGCTATGGACGAGAGATTTTTCTCTTGAGGTAAGCATTCCTCTTATCGATCAGGCAGAAACCGCACAGAACGATGGACTAATCCGCATTGGGTTCTACCCGTTGCGTGTGGGTGTCGTTGATCCTCACTACCGGGTGGCCCGGTCGGAGTCATCGAAAGGCCCGGATGTTTACGAGATCATCAAGGTATCTGGCACGACGCCTGCTGAGATTGCCGGTCAAGCGATCGCCAAGAGGATATCCGAAGCGGTTGCAAAACTGCAAAAGTTGGCTGTGCAGTAGACTTCCGCTGTCGCAATGCTGGAATACGGCACTTCTTTTAATGGCCGCATTCCAGCTCAGTCTTTTTCGTCCGAGATCGCGGACAGAATATGCCGCCAGGTGGGCCTAAGCCGTCTCAGCCATAATCACGGTCACATTGTTATTGGGGGCCTCCTCGGATGAGCTGGGTGCCGTACGCCGCTTGGTCAATTGACAAAGCTCCCCATCGATACTTTTCCGCCTCTTTCCTCGCCCCTTCTCTGGGTTCTGAGCTTTTGCTTCTGGGAGAACTCGGGGCTTCGAAATGTTTTTCTGCGCTTTATTACTTTTCTCATTTTCGTGAGACAGCTGCGCGGCGAGTTCGCCCGTTTTATTCATTTGGCGGATGATTTTGACGAGCGCTTTTGCCATGGGCATGGCCGTTTCGCCCTCCGCCCAGAATATCGCTATGTCTTGGCTTGCCACAGGATCCACGAGATCGAGTGCACGCGTGCCCGCATGTAACCCTGGCATTTTCGTGAAATGCGACGGGATGACAGTACATAACTCAGTGTACTGAACCTGAAACATCAGATGCAGTATCGATTCTGATTCGATTTTTGGTTCTGGTCTGCATCCGACTTTTTCAAACATTTTGTCGACGAATACCCGTTCGCGAAGTTTGGATCGCAACATTGCCAGCGGCAGCCGGGACGCCTGCTCCCAACTGATTGAGGTGCGATCTCGGAACTCGTCCGTGTCGGGAACGAGCAGGCTCAATTTTTCACTGTATACTGGTAGCGTGTTACGCCGACCCATGTCCGATGCTTCAACATAAGTGAACGCAACGTCCAGCGAGAATTCATTCAATCCAAGTCGCATGGCGTCATTTCCGATGAATTGGACATCGATGATGATACCCGGGTGACGCTCTCGGACCCTACGAAGCAGAGATGGCAGCATTGGCGACATTGAGGGCATCGCGCCGATGCGAAGGCGGCCGCGGAGATCATTCGACATTGACGCGATTTCGTCCCGCATCGCATCGCAGTTCGCGACCACGCTCCGCGCCCAACGCGCAACCTTCTCACCCTCAGGTGTTAAGCCGCGAAATCGCTGGCCACGCCCTCGCAAGAAGATCGGCGCTCCAAGCTCTAGTTCGAGGAGCTTGATTCCAGTCGAAAGGCTAGGCTGCGTGACGTGGCATCTCTCTGCCGCCCGCCCGAAGTGCCCCTCTTCTGCAACTGCGATCAGATACTGAAATTGCTTCAAGAACATGAGCCGTCTCCTCCTGGTAGAAGACACCCTCCCGACGAAGGTAACACTTAGATTCTGTCTAATAACTGGGATAAATCAATCCCTAGAACTGATAGTTTTTCTCTATCTTATAATGTGTATCATCTTAATTCTACGTCGGTAGTTTCCTCATTCTGAGCGTCGCTCGGACAAGGGCAAAGGACTGATTGGTCGAGACCAAACCTGACCCACCTTGCAAATTCTCTCCTCCCTGAAACCTCGCCGCTCGACCGAGCGAGCCAGGCTCCTTGTTCGCCGAACGATACGCGAGAACGGGCAACGAGAATTCGACTATCGGTGCTCCATTGACAAACGATGCGCCGTCGCGGGGTGACATATCCGTCTCTTGGCGGCAGGCAGGAGCGATTGATGCTGGGCTCGGCACAGGACTTGGAGCATCTGCTGCGCACCCTAGAACAAGGGTCGCGACATGCATGCGGGCTGGCCCATGCTAAGGGGTGGGGCAAGTGCGAGAGATATATCAAATCAAAACAGCAATCGGCGATTTGTCATCGCCGATTGCATGTTCTCAATCGACAGTAGGTCGACGTTTGCTATTTTGATTCGTGAGTGCCGGCGCCCTGCTCGGGAACCTGGGTGCTCATATTGTTGGTCGGCGGAAGTTTCCCCTCATCGCCGAATGTATGAGAGCCAGTGGTGCCGCTGCTTGCTCCCGTACCGGCCCCCATCTCGGGGACACGGGTTGTTACGCTATTTGTTGCTGGGAGCTTTCCCTCATCGCCCATTCTGTGGCGGGTGGGATCCGATGAGGGTTGATCCTCAGCAATTGCCGGCGCCAAGGCGGTGCCGATTAGGAGCGCGGAAAAAGCCGCTGCGATAACAATTCTCATTATGAACTCCTTGGTTAAGCGCAAATATCCTCCCCAAAGTGTCCCTTGCCGTCTCATCAAACTATAACAAGCGCTCGCATCGAACGCACGACATTATTGGTTTGGAAAGCGCGCGCGGATAGCGATTTTCTTTTACTTTTCTAACTGGCGGTTCGCTGACATAGGTTCGATTTGAATTAAACCGCATACTGAATGCATGGAGCGGAGACTTCCCAGTTGATAACGGCTCATCTCGTACTGCGTTGGTTCAAGCTTCATCAGTAAGGAATGGATTCGCTTTCCCGAGAACCGCTTGAGATATGGAAGCAAGTCCGCCCGCCGGTTTTGCCTACGCGGCTCGAACGATAACTTGGAGAGTGATCATGTCAGCCTGGTTGCGTGTTGCCGCGCTTGCTGATCGCACACCAGCGTCTCGAAACCGGTATGTCGACTTCCTAAGGGCGGTGTCGATGCTCGTGGTCGTTGTTGGTCATTGGTTGGCCGCCGCGCCCTACTTCGACGCAAGTAATACACTGGTCAATGTTCACCTCCTGACGGTCGCTCCCTGGACGGCCTGGCTCACGTGGGTCGTACAGGTGATGCCCATCTTCTTTATGGTCGGCGGATACGCGAATGGCGTCAGCTGGCGCGCAGCGCGGCGGGACGACAAGTCGTACGCCGCCTGGCTTGAAGGTCGCCTGCGCCGTCTTCTCTGGCCACTCATTCCACTGCTCGTTTTTTGGGTGATGATCGTCGCCATCGAGTACGCTCGCGGTGTGCGGCCGGAGCTCATCAGTTACGGCTCGCAAGTTGCGTTCATTCCAATCTGGTTCCTCGCGGTATACATCGGAATGATTCTGCTCGTGCCCGTTATCGAGAGGGCGTGGGCGCGATTCGGTATGGGATCGTTCTGGGCGCTGACCGTTGCCGCAGTCGCTGTCGATGTTGCGTACTTCAGCTCCGACTTGCGTTGGATCGGCTTCGCCAACTACTTGTTCGTCTGGGCTGCAATTTTCCTGCTCGGATACGCATGGCTCGACAAGTCGCGTTCCGGAACATCAGCGATGCTGATCTGCGCTGGCATCGGCCTTGTGGCGCTGATCTTATTCGTTCGCGTCGGGCCCTATCCGGTTTCCATGATCGGCGTTCCCGGTGATCCGATCAGTAACACGACACCGCCCAAGGCCACACTTATTGCACTTGCGATAATGCAAGGCGGACTGCTGCTGGCCGCACAGCGGCCAGCGCGCCGCTGGCTGGAAGGCCGCATTCCATGGATGGCAACCGTGGCAATCAACGGGGGCATCATGACGCTTTTCATCTGGCACCTGACAGCTACCACGCTCGTCGTTCTTGCGGCCTATCTGACAGGGGGTATTGGCCTCAGGGCGGAGCCGGGAAGCGCCGAGTGGTGGTGGTTGCGAATTCCTTGGCTCCTAGCGAATGCGATCGCGCTCATACCTATTATCCTGCTGCTCGGCCGCTTTGAGCGTCCGGTCACGCGCGACGGCGAGGCAGCGCCCGCGTGGCATTACGTGCTCGGCGCAATCTTGACTGCCGGTGGTCTCGTGCTGCTTGCTGCTCACGGAGTTGGCGGATACGGATGGTTTGGTCTCAACGTGTGGGGCCTCTTGTTGGCTTTCGCGGGTATCGGCCTCGTTGCACGCAGACCCGACGGTCCTTATGCGGACTGACTGCCTCCTCTGCATCCGAAGATGCGTATCGGTTCGTCGGCTTATCGACACGCGAACCGATCATGAATGCCGCCGCAACGCCCCCCTCACCAGCGCTCGCAATGCGCGTTCCTCAAGCCCTGCCGGCGCCGCTAGTCCAAGGCGCTCGAGTGCCGCGGCTTCCGACGGAGTGACCGTCGCACCCGTCAATCCCGCCAGGAAAATGCGAAGCAACTCGAGATGAGGCTCGCGTTTGAGCGCAAAGAGCGGCTTAATGAGAGACTGCTCGACTGGGCTCATATCGCTGCCATGCGGGAACATCGGCAGATGCCCTGCGCGCCGCGCTGGCCCCAATGCCGCCTCCAGCCGCTCGGGACTATTCGCAATTGCATTGCTGGGCAGAGAAAATGAGCGCTCGAGCTTGCCGGCGTGCTGAGCTTCGTTTTGGAGCGAGCGCTGAAACCTGCTGTCAGCAATACTGATCATTGTGGCGATCGTGTCCCGGTCCGACTTGCCTCTTATGTCGGCAATACCGTACTCCGTGACGATGATGTCTCGGAGGGAGCGCGGGATGGTCGCGTTGGCGTAGGTCCAGGTAATGTTGGATCCGACTTTGCGTCCTTGATGGCGTGTGCTCCGGACACCGATAATAGCGCGAGCATCGGCGAGTTCGTGCGCCATGGTGACAAGATCGTGTTGGCCTCCAACACCGCTTACGACTCGCCCATCCTCGAGAGTATCTGAGGAGACCGCTCCCAAGAGCGTCACAGTCAATGCCGTATTGATGAAGCGTGCATGCCGGCGTTCGGCGCGCTTGCGCTCTGCATCGCCCGTAAGCGTGTTGGTGTAGGATACCGCCGTCATGTAAATCTCGGCCAGCTCTTCGGCGGGCATTTCTCGCAGCTGGCGATAGAACGCTTGATTGCCGATAAAAAATGCCGCGTGTAGCAATGCGGAATTGCCGTCCAGAGCGGGGACACGGCGCTTCAAGACGCCGGCGCTCTTCAGGGCGAGAAAGCCGTCGACCAACATCTCCGTGCAGCCGTAGAGCCCGACCGCGAAAGGGCTCAGCTCGGCCCATTCTGGAAGAGGGGAGCCAAGACGCTTGAGAAGGTCGCGGAACGTAGCGTTGTTGGTGTGATGCAATACGAGCGCGTGCGCGAGAGCATCCGAGAACGAGCCGATCCCGATTTGAATGGTACCTCCGTCCTTAACCAGAGTCGCCGCATGCAAGGCCATGGCGAAGTTGGCAAGGGACACCGGTTCTTTGGGCGGAGCGAACAGTCCGTAGTGCTGGTTTTCGGGGTCCAAAATGGCGTCGAATTCTGTGCGCTGGATCTCGGCCTCGCCCGGCATGTAGGGGAGATTTGCATTGAGCTCAGCGGCGAAAACGGTTGGCTTCTGGGTCCGCCGGCGGTCGATGTAGGGCAGGATATCCAACGTAACGTCAGTGTTGGAGCTGAGGCTCACGCGCGAGGCGCTGTGATGAGGGGCGACGAGTTGGGCGAAAACGTTCGTCTCGGCGTTCTCCAGGTATCGAGCCACATGGGAATAGTTGAGACAGATGAAGCTGCGCTGCGTCCGCATGTTCGTCAGTGATGCGCCGGCAAGCAGAAAAAATTCATTTATCCGGATGTTGGGAGGTAACCGATCCTGCTGTATAGCTGCCGCGTAGAGTGGCTCGGGGCAATCGTCAAAAAGCCGGGCGAGTAGCGGTTCGCCGAACCGGCGCTCTAATGAGGAGCCAAGGCGTGGATGCGTCAGAGTGAGACCGGTGAAGATCGTAAGCTGCACACGCCGGTCTGCCTCTGCGAGGCGATAGAGTGCGTCAATGAGCAGGAGTGGCTTACCGATACTGATTGGAACCGCTAGCCTGATATCATGACCTACGCGGTCTACGATGGCTTCCGCGCAGCGATCTGCATCATGGAAGACGTCAGGCATAGTGGCCCATCGCGTCAAAGAATGCGCCGCTAAAAGGCGGTGCACACACTCGGCTATACCAAGTGTGGTTTGTAGAACGTTTCTAGCGCTACAATTGATACGACCGTCAGCGGAGCCGCCAAGATAATCCCAAGCGTGCCGAACAAAATCGTGAATGAAAATATCGAGAAGATCAGAACGACGGGAGGAAGAGAAAGCGTCGTGCTTTGAATATAGGGCGTAATGAAATATCCCTCGATAATGCTCGTGAAACCGAGGACCACGAGCGCATAGATCGCGAAGATGGTTCCTTGCGGAAGCGTTGCCAGGCCCCCGATGATCATGGCGACAATTGTTCCCACATAGGGAATGAAGGAGAGAAGGCCTGCTAGCATTGCAAGCGCCGCAGCATCGTTGACGCCGAAGGCCCACAGCCCGATCCCCACAACTATTCCATTGATTAGAACGACGAGAAGCTGCGTAATTAGCCAAACCCGGAGCGAGGCGCCGCACTGCTCGATAAATTGCTGCGCACGGTCTCTGTAATTTACAGGAGTCAATCGCAGGAGACCATGGACGTATCGATCAGGGTTGATCGCGAGATATACTCCGCCGAACGCCAGAAAAATCACATAACCGATTATCGTGCTGACCGACGAGATGACCGATGTCAGGTGCGTCGCGATCGGAGCTGCTATTCTTGAGAGATCTATGTCTCCGACAATCTGTTCAAGAAATTGAACCGATGCGTGCGCTTCGAGGGATGCTTTGATTGAGTTTACGGCTTTCGGTATGTCCATCGCAATTTCGTCGAACTGCGTCCACAGGCGCGAGCCATACGTCATGAACGGCCAGACGACAGCGGCGGCGATAATCAATGTGGCGATCGACACAGCCAAAGCATGAGGAATTTTGGTGAACCTAGTGATCGGCTTGGCTAGACCGCAGAGTGCGATTGCAACAAGGATCGACGCGAATATTACGAGTAAGACCTTCGACAGGAAAAAGACGACGGCCGCCACACCAACCATGAGCCCCGCCAAGTACAATCGCGAGGTGAATGAACCCGGATCATTAGGCTTCGGCTGCAGGCTTCGCGACATCGCTAGTCCAGTGCGCGACGGAATGTCGACGTCGTTTCCGACACCAACGGTTGGGCGGCCCAGAGAGTATGCCTAAAGAAATAGTACAGGCCAAACCCAAGGCCGATACCCGTGGCCAGCGCCCCAAGAACAATCGCAACCACTACTGCAAAGCGCACGACATTGCGGTGCATCCGCCACCTCTGCTCTCGCGTCGATTCCAGTCGAGCTTCAGCGTTCTTTTTTCATCGCCACGCTCGGCTTTTGTACGGTGTGCTTTGCCCACTGCTGTCGTCGAACTTTCACCGCAACATACGCGACGCCGGTCATGAGAAGAACCAACGCCCAGATGAGCTTGGGTAGGTCTCTAAGCAACAAGCCAATGGACAGTGGCGTGTCGCCGTTCGCTTCAGTGGTCATCGCCCGACTCCAAATAAAAGGGGCCTGCTCACACCTCACAGACGATTCTAGAACACGGAGCACTTCTGCAGATGAGAGGCTCGCTGATCACTCCGTAGTGCCCTTGCTGCCGGCTATCGCGGCGCAACTAGCGCCGCCAGAACGCCACCCCGATTCCAACGATTGCTGCTACTATCAAAAAGACCAAGAGGGCGGTTTGTTTGAGCCAGAGCATCGCCGGCACGGCAATCACCATGGCGAAGCCCAGGACACAGAGTTGAAATGAAATATTCAGCCCAGCGAGAAACGTGCCAAGAGCCAGCAGCAACAGAAGCGTGTAACCTGTCGCCGGCCCCGTATACATCGTTTGAATGTCGGGCAGCAGCACGATTCTCATCGCAATGATAATTGCCAACCAGTGGGCTGCTTGTTTCCAAACCAGTTCAAATCGGCCCTTCTGGTCGTGAACAGCCCATCCTGTCGTTACGCAAAGGATAGCGGTCGCTACCGCCAATAATTCCCAATAGCGAACCAGAGGCGTATGCGTGATGCTGGTAAAGGCCACACCCGCAATGGTCAGGGCCAACACCACGAGATAGGGCAGCGTTCGCAGAAGCAAATCTTCTTTGCGCGTATGCTGGGGGGGCTCGACGGCAACGTCCGTCGAACTTGCTGAGTTTATCGGCGACCCTGTGTCAGTCACGGATCTTCCTCCGGGCATCAGGCAGACTTCTGGCGGAGTCCCGAAGAGGGGGCCACTTAGGCAGCATGCGGCGTAGCTGATGCTGATGCAGGCGGTGCTGCAGCGATGGCATCGCGCAACGCCTTCTCTTTGCTGTCATTGAGAGACGTCTTGAGGACGACTCCGCCAGTGCCTCTGATAGCTTCCAGGACCTTGTCGTCGGTCATCTTTTTGACCTCCACAAACAGTGCCGCGTCACCGGGGTGTAGGTTGGCTGCCAGCTCCTTCATGAAAGCATCGTTGATGCCGTAGTCGCTCAGTGCGCCACCGACGGCGCCAGAAGCTGCGCCAATTGCGGCTCCTAAGAGGGGCATCAAAAAGATCAAGCCGACCAGTGTGCCCCAGATCCCGCCCGTTAGAGCGCCAGTTGCCGTCGTGTTGACAAGTTGGTTGAGCTTGACATTACCGTCCTCTCGCTTGACGGCAATGACCGCATCGCCAAGCTGGAGCAAGTACTCCTTCTGAAGCGAAGCGAGCTTCGTTCGCATTTTTTCGGCCTTCGCCTCGGTCGGATAAACAATCACTACGAGATCAGACATTACGGACCTCCGGGCTTACGCGGTTGTTGAACGCTCAACCGGCCACTATAGCCGCGTCGCTTGAGCGAAGCGGCTAGATGCAATGGGTGGCGGTCTCGGACATGGATGTCGGGGCGCACTCACTTACGCTCCTTGACTGTCTGCTACTTAACCTCGCCGCCCCGACGGCGTTCGTTGTACGAGGTTCGCCCTGTCGGCCACCGTTTGCGCGCCGAAATTTTATTTGCACGTCAGTGGGACCGAAGACTCGAGAACTCAATTTCGCGGTCCTTCCTTGCTCGTCATCAAAATTGAAAATCACATAGGTGACTGCGCAAAGCTGCGGCGTCGGGAAGCCTCACGAGTCCGGGACCAGCTACTCATTTCTAGATGAGCGTTTGCGAGCTAACCGCAAGCCGGTGAACGGCCGGTCAAGAAACATCTTAAATAGATTGCCATTCGCGCAGCGAACGCCTTTCGATGAGCGAAGTCCGATTAACCATTCACATGTCAGTGTGACAAGGAAGGCTTTGGACGAGCTGGCTCAAGCGCTTCTGGAGCGCAAAATTACTGGATGCAGAAGCGCTTATACAAGCTCTCAAACAGACGCCGTATTTGCTGCCTTGGAAATATTGCGGACAACCAATTGGCTCGAGTTATCAAGTCAGGCTGCATTCTTACCTTTCTCCGAGTTGAAAAAGGCCGCTGAGCAGACGACGAAGTCCTCACTGTCGTTCAGGCTTTTTGCGTAAATTTCATTTCAACACTGGCGTCTGCTTAAACGGGACAAATTCGAGCGAGTTTCCAGGCTCAACACTTTCTCGGCTCGGGGTATCGGATAGAGGGGGCCAATTCACGGGCAACCGATCGCGCTTATGACAATAAACACGCGTATGAATGTTGTGACAGTGACGGTAACTTCGAGCATCCGCTAGACGAACCAGCTTTTCGGAAGTTGCCCTTTCAGACAGCGTTTCGATGATTGAAGCTTTGGCCGAACTCAAACAGCCAGTACCGACGACGAGACAAGTCGCCATAGCTAGTAATGGCACGGCAGTTCTGTTGCGCATGTTCAAAGCTCCTCAAGTTTAGAAATGTCGTCTTGGGTTTGTCTGTCGACGCCTGGTTGCCGTGCGACAGAGGATTTCTCCGGCGCGGAGAGAAGATGAGGCCATTGCATTTGCGCCTCTGACTCATTGAGCGCCCATGCCGCCAGAGCCCAGACACCACCAACCAAAAATGCGGGCCCAGCGAGGGTCAGGATGATTTCACTAAGGAGACTGATGCTCATCGATGACTATCCGCGTCGGTTGCATTCCTACGGGCCGATGCGAGCGGCTGCAGCTGGCCAAAGCGCTCAATGGGCTCAATCCAAAATGCGATGTGAAGAACCGGTACTCTTTGTGCGACGGCTTCAAGAAGAAGCTCAGCATCGGCGCGCTTGACCACGGCGGCTATGAGATTTCTTTGGACACGGCCGCGTACGCGCTCATTCACCGTACTACCGGCGAAGCCAAAGCCATGACCTTCGGCATTCCATGTGGTGAAACCTGGAACGGGCGGATCGAGCGAAAGCATCAGTTCGATGATGATGTCGACGCTGCTAGGGGGGCAGACGAGCGTGAGTTTACAAAGGGATTTGTCCATGCGAGCTGTCCGGCGAGGTTAGTGGGACGGTCTCCAGCTATTCCGAAGCGACGGAACAGGATCGGCAGTAAGATGAGCGTGAGCGCTGTCGATGTGGTGAGGCCGCCAATGACGACAATGGCGAGCGGCTTCTGGATTTCGGAACCTGGCCCATTCGCAAATAGGAGCGGGACAAGTCCGAATGCCGCAATGCTGGCAGTCATCATCACCGGTCGAAGCCGCCGAAGCGCGCCCTCATATACGGCGTCGGCAACGCTCGCGCCGGCTGCCAGAAGCTCGTTGAAGTGACTGACGAGGACCAATCCGTTCAACACGGCGATGCCGAGAAGGGCGATAAAGCCGACCGAAGCGGGCACGGACAGGTATTGGCCGGAAATCCAAAGGGCGAGAACGCCGCCGACAAGCGCAAACGGCACGTTGGCGAGGATAAGAAGCGATTGGCGAAGCGAGCGCAGGGCGGCGAAGAGAACGCCAAAGATAAGCCCAAGGGCAATTGGCACGACGATCGCCAGACGGGCCGCGGCGCGGCGCTGATTTTCGAACTGACCGCCCCAGACGAGATAATACCCTTGCGGCAACGGCACCTGAGCCGCAACGGCTCGTTGGGCGTCGTCGACGAACCCGACGAGATCACGGTTAGTGACATAAGCTTGAACGACCGCAAACCGCGACGCATTTTCGCGTTCAATCTTGACCGGGCCTGCTACACGCTCGAGCTTTGCAACATCGCCGACACGAACGAGGCCACCGTCTCCGGTCGCGAGCTGCGTTTCAGCGAAAATCTCCGGAACATCACGAACCTGACGCTCCCCTCGTATGATGATATTGGTTCTACGGCCGGGCTCTGCGACGATACCTGCCGAAGTGCCTTCAACGGTCGAGCGAAGCTCATCTTGCAGCTTCGTTGCGGAAAGCCCGGCACTGCCGGCGGAAAGCCGGTCGATGTTGATCTGCAGATAGTCGATGGAATCGTTGGCGACCGTCGAGACTTCCGCAGCACCTGCGACTTTGCTCAAAGTCTCCTGAATGCTCCCAGCGAGTTTGGATAGTGTTTTCAGGTCCGGACCAAAAATCTTGACAGCCAGATCGCCCCGCGCACCGGTCAGCATTTCGTTGGTCCGCATTTCGATTGGTTGCGTAAACGCGAACTCATAGCCGGGCTGATTGGCCATCGCGGTGCGAAGCTGCTCCAATAGCCAAGTCTTGTCGGGGATGCGCCATTCCTTCTTCGGCTTCAAAACCATAAACGTGTCGGTCTCGTTGAGTCCCATAGGGTCTAGTCCCAGCTCATCCGAGCCCACGCGAGCGACGATGCGGTCTATCTCGGGGACTTTCTCCTTGAGCACGCGCTGGATCTGGAGATCGCCTTCGATGCTGGCATTCAGATTGATTGAAGGATGCTTGGTGATCTGCATGATCACTGCACCTTCATCCATGGTCGGCATGAACGATTTTCCGATAGCGCTGTAAGCGACGCCGATGAGGCCGACGCCAATGGCCGCAATCACATAGACAGGTAGCGGGAAGGCGAGGCAGGCGGTTAGTAGCGCACGATAGCTGCGATTGAGGAGCCGCATCAGCGGGGGCTCGGAATGCAGCCCGGGCTTGAGCAACAACGAGGCAAGAACCGGGATTAGGGTCAATGACAGGATCAGCGAACTGCTCAGCGCAAAAGTGATCGTCAGCGCGACCGGCCCGAAGAGCTTGCCCTCAAGTCCCTGCAGAGACAGCAAGGGCAAGAAGACGAGACAGATGATCAGAATTCCGGCCGCAACAGGCGGCGCGACTTCGGCTGCGGCTCGATAGATTTTATGCAGCTTAGGTGCGCTTACCGGTTCGCTATTGTGCTGCAAATGCTCGACGGTATTCTCGACCACGACGACCGCGGCATCGACGATAAGACCGATGGCAATTGCAAGTCCGCCGAGACTCATCAGGTTCGCCGACATGCCAAACAGCTGCATCATAATGAAGGTCATCAGAGCCGCGAATGGCAACGTAACGGCGACGACAAGTGCCGCCCGCAGGTTGCCAAGGAAGGCCACGAGCAGAACCACCACAAGAACTGTCGCTTCAATCAGTGCTTTCTTGACGGCGCCGACTGCGCTCGTGATGAGATCCGACCGGTCGTAGAAGACGTTGATCCGCGCCCCATTCGGCAAACTTGGGCTGAGATCGTTGAGCCGCTGGCGGACTGAATTGACAATGGCACTCGCGTCGGCGCCGCGCAGCGACAAAACCAGACCTTCAACCGCTTCGCCCTTCCCATCCTCGGTAACCGCACCATATCGCGTCAGACTGCCGACCTCGACTTTCGCCACGTCGCCTAAACGCAGCACTCGAGAGCCTTCGAGTTTGAGAACGATTTGCTGAAGGTCCTTGGGAACATTTATGGCGCCCTGGGCCCGCACGACGAGTGCCTTTTCGCCCTCGCTCAATCTTCCTGCGCCATCATTGCGGTTATTGGCTTCTATGGCCGCAGCAATATCCGATATGCCGAGACCTGCAGCCGCCAGCGCCGCGTGATTGGGTATGACCTCGAAGGTCCGTACCAAGCCTCCGAGGGAGTTGACATCGGCGACGCCAGGAATTGTGCGGAGCGCAGGGCGTATTGTCCAATCGAGCAGGCTTCGGCGTTGCTCGAGAGATAGACCGTCACCTTCGATGGTGAACATGAATACGTCGGAGAGTGGTGTCGAGACTGGCGCGAGACCGCCTGTAACGTCTTTCGGTAGGTCGCCGCGGACGCCACTCAGGCGTTCCGCCACTTGCTGACGTGCCCAGTAGATGTCGGTCCCTTCAGCGAAATCGAGGGTAATATCTGCGATTGCGTATTTTGCGGTGGATCGCAGAACCGTCTGTCCTGGAATTCCGAGCAGCTCCATCTCGATCGGCGCGATGACACGCGTTTCGACCTCCTCCGGTGTCATACCGGGTGCCTTGAGAATCATTTTTACTTGAACAGGAGAGATGTTCGGAAACGCGTCGATTGGAATTGACTGAAATGCGTAGCCTCCGGCAGCGGCGATGAGGCTGAATACCAACAGCGTGAAGACTCGCTGCGTGAGAGAAAACTCAATGAAACAGCGTAGCATGCCTCAGTCCCCAGCCGAAAGACGTTCGAGTTGGGGCAGCCCGCTCGCAGCGACTTGGGCCTCGCTAGTGACCGGCCCTGAGATCGTTGCGATGCTTGAAGACTTGCCGCGCAGTTGCACTGGTACGACCGTGAACCCGACTGCGCTGCGGACGAAAACGACAGGCTGATCATCAATTCTGACAACGGCCGAAGCCGGAACGTTCAACGCCCCCGTGACCGTCGAGCGGAGAACGCTTACCGAAACGATCTGGCCGGGTAAGAGATGGGAATCTGCCGGAATCGCCGCAAACATTACGGCAGATCGCGTCGTGCGGTCGAGAGAGCCTCCCACCGAAACCACCCGGCCCTCTGGGCCGTTCGCGATCTGCACGATGTCACCGGGTTTCACCAGGGCAATGATATCCACCGGCACTTGAACTCGGACCCATAGCTCGTTGCTTGTGTCAACCGTCACGACCCCGGCCATCGCCTCGACTTTCTCGCCGGGCAAGACAAGAGTTTCGGCGACTTTTCCTTCGGCCGGCGCCGGAATAATGTACTGGCCATCCTGTTGAGTGATTATTCCGTTCAATGCCGTCGCGCGCTTATGCTGGTCAAGGACGGCGCGCACTTTTGCAGCCTGCGCCTCGGCTTCATCCGCCAGTGTTGGATTCTGAAAATTCTTGTCCGCAAGGGCGCGTCGTCGTCGCGCGATTGCTTCAGCCGCCAGCAGCTCCGCTTCGGATTGAGCGAGCTGGCTCTGAGCATCAAGCAACTCGCGGCTGGAAACCGTGATCAGAGGCGAGCCTTTGCTGATGTGCTGTCCCGGCAGCACATGCACTTCCGTGACGGTTCCTGCGAAAGGTGCGGATGCGACGAGACGCGAATTTAAAGGAGGAACCACGGTGCCGGACAGGACAGCGACCGTTTCCATGCTGGCGTGTTGCGCCTGCTCAATCTGGATGTTGAGATGCCGGATCTGCTCTGGGGTAATGCGGACGTCCTTTGCGCCTGCGCTTACCGGCGCGATTAGCGTTACAGAGACTAGAATGTGAGGGATGAATTTTGTTCGACTCATCGATGTGCCTTTTTGCCGACGATGCCGACTGGTGAGACATGCGATGCCAACCTGAAAGGAAGCTGAATTGAAGCTGCAGTAAACCTGACGACGATTTTTCAGGTTCGTTTCAGGCTGATCGTGTTATGGAGCCTGAACCGCAGGAGAAGCCCATTCGCATACTGCTGATCGAAGATGATGATGAAATCGCCGATCGACTTGTAACCGGTCTTGCGCGAGCAGGCTTTACTGTTGAGCGCGCTGACAATGGGACTGATGGCTACGCTATGGGTATGGAAGATGCGTATGCCGCGGTAATCCTCGACCTCGGCCTTCCCCAGATTCAAGGTCTCGACGTTCTCAAGCGGTGGCGCGCGAGCGACTGCAAGATGCCTGTCTTGATTCTCACCGCGCGAGGTGCATGGGCGGAAAAGGTGGACGGTCTGAACGCGGGCGCGGATGATTATATCACCAAGCCTTTCCACATTCCCGAGGTTGCCGCACGACTCAAGGCGCTGATCCGCCGCGCCTCAGGAATTGCAAGTCCGCTGATAACCCATCACGGCATCTCCCTTGATACTGCTTCGAGCCGGGTCTTGCTCAATGGCAAGCCCATCGAATTGACGGCAAGCGAACTTAAGATGCTAACCTACTTCATGTACCGCGTTGGCCGCGTCGTGTCGCAGGCCGAGCTCATCGATCATCTCTACGCTCTTGATGACAGTCGGGAGTCGAATACCATCGAAGTCTACGTAAGCCGTCTGCGGCGAAAACTCGGTTCGGAGGTCATTACGACCGTGCGCGGTCTCGGGTACCGGATGGACTGAGCGGCATGACAAGTTTGAAATACCGGCTGATCTTAGCCGCCACGCTCTGGATCACCATTGGTATGATTGCGGCAGGCTTCATTCTATCGGATGTTTTCAAGCGCCATGTGATCAACCAGTTCTATTCGGAGATCTATGAGCACCTCGACGAGCTCCTTCACGAGACGGAATTCAAGACCGATGGGCCACCACTGCTCAAGCACCGTCTAAGCGACCCCCGCTACGATATCCCGATGTCCGGCTATTATTGGGAAATTAAGAGATCGGGCAATGTTCTCGCGAGATCGGCTTCGCTCGCGGGCAAGATGCTTTCAATCGCGGCGGATACACCGACAGATATCGGCACTCATACCGGCACCTTTGCGGGACCGACCGGCAATGTTCTTATTGCGGAGCGCCTTGTTTGGGCATCGCCCCGCGACCCACCGATACGCTTTGTTGTCGGGACCGATGAACGTCACGTAGATGATGTCGTGTCTCGATTTCACGGCATTCTGTCGTGGGCTTTGACGGTGTTTGCGCTTTCAATGATTCTCGGCGCGGCACTCCTGATCTTATACGCCCTGAAACCGCTAAATGCCTTGCGAACCTCTCTGGCGAATGTGCGAACCGGTGCTTCCAGGAAACTTGAGGGCACATACCCTTTGGAAGTTCTGCCGTTG
The DNA here is from genome assembly GCA_018242295.1 of Pseudomonadota bacterium. Taxonomy (GTDB): domain Bacteria; phylum Pseudomonadota; class Alphaproteobacteria; order Rhizobiales; family Hyphomicrobiaceae; genus Hyphomicrobium_B. The sequence continues at coordinate 62,063 of JAFECE010000007.1, read as the reverse complement.
GTGGATGATCTGAATGCGCTGCTCGTATCGACGTCTGAGCTGATACAGAGGGCGCGGACACAAGCCGGAAATTTGGCACACGGATTAAAGACGCCTCTCGCCGTATTGGCGGATGAAGCATACCGCATCGAGGAACAGGGCTTGCCGCAATCATCGGCAACTATCCTCGCCCAGTGCCGTAAGATGCAAACACAGATTGATTATCAGACGGCACGGGCCCGTGCCGTCGCCGTGCGCTCAGTTCCAGGCACGGTAGCTGGCGTTCGCAAGTGCTCAGAAGAAGTCGTCAAGGCCCTTCGCCGGTTGTACGGCCAGAGTGGTGTAGAGATAGCGGTCGATGTTTCGGATGGCCTATTGGTTGCTTGCGATCCCGAGGACTTTAACGAAATGCTGGCAAACGTTGTCGACAACGCATGCAAGCATGCCAAATCGCATGTTCGTGTGTGGTGTCATGGGCTGGTTTCCGACAAAACCTTCAATCTGAACGTCGAAGATGATGGAAACGGGCTGCCGCCTGAGGCATTCGAGGTGGTTTTTGATATTGGCGAACGATGGGATTCCCGCGAGGCCGGCTCTGGTCTTGGACTTGCTATCGTCCGTGATTTGGCGCGGCTCTATGGCGGCGATGTGAATCTGCAAAAGTCAAGTATGGGCGGCCTTTGCGTCGTGCTTGCGCTCCCGGCGGCGTTGCGGGGTGATTGTCAATAAGGCAGCACCACGTTCGTCCAGTCAGGCTTGGAAAGCGGACGGCTTCATGACGACAGCGCCGAACGGGCTTACAGACTCGGTCAACCGCGAACAGATGTCCGAGGAAGCTGACTTCGAGACGTGGCTCTCAGGATCGCCGGCAGAGGCATTTGCGTTGGCGCGAAGCTACGATCCGGCGCGCATTAGGATCGTACAAAGCGGCTTCGACAAAAAGGATCTGCTGGCCGCGTAAATGCGCGTCTGCAATTTGTCGGTAATCTTTTTGCGTCCGCATCGAGTGCGCGCACGCGCGCGATCAGCGTGCGTTTGGCTGCCATTGGTTTCTTGAATGGGCGTGGCAGGACATACAATCTGAAAAGCATCAAGTCGACGCTTGAAGGATAAAACGCCCGCAGCTTCTTGCTGAACTTCCAACGTAGAACGGCCGATCCATATAGTGTCCTATCCCCTGGTGCCCCCAAGCTAAAGACAGGCGTAAGCCTCAGATCAGCCATATGGCTGACTACTAGCCTTTCACGAATCAATTTCAGGTCCGTTGTCGTTTGTTAGTCGTGATCGCCGAGACGATGGGGGCAGTTTATGTCGACGTGGAGAGCATTCAGGTTCACCGCCTTGAAGGCCTTGATGGGTTCGGTATTGATGTTCGCGCTGGGTGCTCAATGTGCCCATGCAGGCAGCGATATCATTAATTCCAATAATCAAGTCGGCATTCAGTTTGTCGACACTCACTTCGCCTACAAAGAGAAAGATGATTTTGGTGCGCCTCTGGACTCGGAGTCAGGATGGGTACCTGGCTTGGGCGTATCAGCCTCTCTGATGAAAAATTGGTTCGTAGAAAATTTATATTTGCAGGCACAATTCTCCTGGAGCGACGGTAAGACAGATTATAAAGGCGCGTATATTGGAGGCGGCGGATATGGATCGGTCGTGGCCAAAGACGGCGCGACCGTGAAGGATTTTGATTTTCGAGTAGGCAAGGGTTTCGAGCTTCGTCGCGATGCGATGCTCACACCGTTCTTCGGAATAGGTTGGCATGATTGGGATCGTAAGGTGAATGCTGGTGAGGACTATTCGAACGGATATTACGGAGCCGGCTTACTATTCCAGTACTCGCCCTGGAGCAGGATGGTTTTTTCGGTCGACGGATTGGTTGGTAAAACGTTTGATTCCCAAGTTGCTATTGCGAGCATTCCTGATGCCGGAATTGTTGGCTCGTCTCTGTCTTTGGGGCAGGCGACGACATACAAACTAGGAGCATCGGACGATTACGCTCTGACCAAGAACATTCACGTGAATGCTGGTGTCGAATGGACCAAATTCGACTATGGCAAGTCATCGCCAGACCCTACGGACACCTACTACGAGCCGGACAGCCGGACATCCAACGTAACCGTTAGAGTTGGGGCTGGATACTCATTTGACGTTGGCCAGTAAGATTGCTTCGCTCGCACGCGGGTCTGACGGCATCCATTTCTCGAGCGCTGGTATCTTGAATTGATTGCGCTCGGTGCCGAGGCGCGCGCCGGACAGGTTCGCGCTTCTGAGATTCGGCGCAACTGAGGTGGGCGAAGATTCGAGCACCGGAGAGATTGGCCCCCGCAGAGTTTGATAATGTCGCAAAAATGATCGCGCTTGCGCTCCGTCGCTCTTTCCAACCGCGTACGTTGGTTCCGAAGCTCAGTTATTCAGCATCGAGCGTGCCCTTCGCAGTGTCTTCGTGGTATTCGCCGACGAAATTATAAGTGCCCTTGGCAAGCGGCCTGATACGGACAACGGCCAATCCTTTGCCTGCAACGACTTTCTCGATCGATAAGGCCTTGCTCTCGAATTCTTCAGGAGTGGCGTCGAGGTTGTTGACGGTCAGTTTGATGGCTTTTCCCGCTGCAACCTTTATCTGCGCCGGTTCAAACTTATGATCCTTGATCGACACCGCAATTTCCACTGCATCAGCGGCTTGTGCTGATACGTACGGGCTCGCCGCAATCGGTACGCAAGCGCCGGTGGCGAGAACCAGTCGAACTAAGCGAGGAAGCCTGCTCATCGGGACACTCCTGATCGTGTTGGATGTTATTCGAATTCGTAGCCGGCCGTCAGGCGGAGGATTGCATCTTGGCTTTCCTTCGTGAGACCAAATGCGCCGCCGATCCCGGCATGAAAATGACTTTCAAATTCGGCTTGCAGATTGACGCCCGCGTATTGCTCCGTCTTATCGGGGGCGGCCGTTAGGCCACGTGCCGAATCGCCGAGACCGCCATAAAATTCAACGCCGAGTGTCAGCTTTTCGAGATCCCAACTTTCGGATCTAGATTTTTCGCGAGCCTCTTCTTCCGTCTCCAATCCTGATTTTATGAGCACGTAATTGAGCCCGGCAGCGTAACCGAAGGACCAGAGCCCGTTATCGAACTTGATCTCATTGATCCAGTTGAAGGCGACGTTGAAACGATCTGTGATGTCGTGTCCAACAATGAGCTTTGTTTCGAGCTCGTGTTCCGTCTCTGACGGTCCTTCCGGCGTGTCCTTCCGTCCGACAACAGAGAGAATATAGCGGCTTTCCGGCTCTTTCTGCTCGTATTCGGCGTAGAGCACAGGATTGAAGAACGTTTCCTCTCTGAACAGCCGAACCCGATTCTCAAACCGGAAACTGGCGTAGTCGTAGTTCTCCCCGTAGGTCTTCGCGCCTTCTAGATAGACGGAGGTCGTCCACAGATCTGTGACGCCGTATTCGATTTCAAAGAGTTGCGCGGTGTAATCCCTCTCACCATCTCCGACGTGCGCGAAGTCGGAGAAGACCTCAATTTCGGTCTCCCCCTTCTCCTCCATGTGCTGATTGTAGAGCACGAAGTTGGCGTCGTTGCCGGCGTGCGCTGGGTTCGCCGAATTAATCATGGTTGTGGTTATCAGCACGCAACTCAATGCCATCACATTTCGCATTCGCTTCCCCAACTGCGGCCGCGACGCCTCGCGGCACGGCGATCGTATTCAGACTCTGGGGGCAGGAATAGTATGTTCACTGCATATGTCAACAATCAGTGTTTTCAGCGATCCTACGATCGCGGATTGAAAATTAGGTGGTTGCGCTTCAGTCACATACTTGGAACTCCTCACCAGCTGTTCTTACAGGGGACGGAAATTTGGCGGTTCATCGACGGCGATTCGTCTTTGAGGTCGAAGCGACGATCTAGGTCGCGATCGTCCGCTTGGGGCCATAAATGGAAGTTGGAATTTGTGAAAATGTGTTTTGCTTCAAACACCCGCGGTGAGGGAACCTTGCGGGAAGCTGTTCATTTACAATTTCGTGAAGAGTCTCAATCTAGACAAATCGGCTTCTATAGTGTCATTAGAGATAGCGGCAGGATGAAGCCACCCATGCAAACATTTCTGAAAACATCGGTTCCCAAGAAGGTATCGACGGACGAGATCGCCGCCGGCCTCAGGGCTTTTTTCGAAATTATGAAGGTCTGGGAAGTCGGTAACGACCAGGCGATGGTGCTGCTTGGCCAACCCGCACGACCAACCTTCTTTAAGTGGAAACGGAATGAGATTGGAAGTTCGGCGCATTCGTACGATCTTGCGACGCGGCTCAGCTACATTCTCGGCATTTTCAAGTCGCTGGAGATTCTCTACCGAGACCCCAAGAACGCTGATCGCTGGGTAACGGCGCCCAACCTCGCATTCGGGGGCGAGTCAGCCCTTGACCGAATGATGAGCGGTCAGATTACCGATCTTGCTCTCGTTCGAGATTACCTCGACACGGCCAGGGGTGGTTGGTGACGAAGCCGAAACAGCAAGAACTTTTCAATTCTGATGATCTTGAGCGCGTTGCCACCCGAAGGGTAAAATGGCAATGCGCTCATCGTTTGATCCCTACGAAATATCCGCCCATCAATCTTTTTGAGCGCGTTTCGCCGAAGGAAGACTGGGACGCGCTTTTTGCGCTGGAGGGCCTTACGAATCCTCGACTTCGAGAAGAGGCCGGCGAAATCAGCAATATTCCAAAAGCTCGGCGCGTTTCTGGGCCTGGCGCGTCGATCGTCATGGCACCGTTCTCGCATTTCAGTCCGAGCTGGGCCAGCAGGTTCACAGATGGAACCTTTGGTGTCTACTACGCCGCGAACAAGTTTGAAACCGCGCTAAGAGAAGTTGCGTATCACAAAGCGAAATTTCATGCTGCCACGAGCGACGCGCCGACTTCGGACGATTATCGGGAATACATCGGCAAAGTTGATCGAGTACTGTACGACCTGACCGATGGATCTTGGCCCCAATATCTCGATCCTGACCCCGCTTCCTACCCCGCGCCGCAAGCCTTCGCAAAAGCTATTCGAGAGCGAAACGGAAATGGCATTCTCTATCCAAGCGTGCGCCACAAAGGTGGGAAGTGCGTAGCGGCCCTGTTCCCTGATGTCGTAAAAATCCCAGTTCAGGGCCGACACATTCAACTGAGTTGGGACGGAACCAAAATAGATCGCTGGTTCGACTATGAGACTGAACAATGGTTGCCGTTTGAAGCGTGATGCTCAACTCGCTTCTATATCATCGGCGACGTGAATGCTTCTTTACCGATGGGCTTTTTATCGCGTAGCCCGCCGGAATGGCCTTAAGATCGTCCTCCCAAGGATCGAAATCGAGTTTGGCTCTCCTTGGGACTCGTCGAAAATGGCTGACCTATCTGTCGCGGTGGCGGAAGACGTCACGTGCCCACCTTCTTTGCCTTGGCTCGGACCGCTTTGAGCGACGTTGTACTTTCGCCTGCCGGTATTTTTGCCGGCTCACCCCTCCACTCTGATGCGAGCGAGGCATCCAGCGCGCTGGGAAAGGATACTGGCGGAGTGGTGTACTGCAGCAATTCGGAACTAGCGCAATGCAATGTTCCGCTGGGGTTCCGCTGTGTAAAATCTGCGGAATACGAAATCTTGCTAAGCTTTTGATTTCTTTGGCGCGCCGGGAAGGATTCGAACCCACGACCCCCAGATTCGTAGTCTGGTGCTCTATCCAACTGAGCTACCGGCGCTTTGTTCGTCCGCATCGGGGCTTGGCCCCGTCCGGCGGTGCGGCCGGGCGGCGAAGCCACCCTCTCTAGTGGGTCGCGCAGCCGAGCGCAAGTGCTTCGCAACAGTGCGTGATGGACGTGTCGCCGCGCTCCCCCGGATCTCGGTTCCTGGCGGAAATCCCATGGAGCGCACAGGGCCAGGATAATGCGGCGCGATGGTCTGAAAGTTCGCGCGTCAATCGACGGGGCGATCGGGCAGCTCGATGCGGAAATGCGCGCCCTTTTTGCTGTCGACAAGCGTCAGTGCGCCGCCGTGGGCCTGTACAAGCTCAGCCGCGATGACGAGCCCGAGGCCGGTGCCGCCCTTCTTCGTCGAGGCCTGGAAAGCCTTGAATAGATTTTCCCGCGCTTTCTGCGGAATGCCGGCCCCGTTATCCATCACGTCGATGATGACCTTGCGCCCCTCGCGGTGAGCGGCGAGGCGGACCTCGCCGTCGGTTTTACCTTCAACACTTTCGATCGCCTGCACGGCGTTGCGGATGAGATTGCTCAAGACGCGGAACAGGTGCTCCCGGTCGGCGTCGATCCGCAGTGATGCGTCGATGTCGTTGACGAACGCCACCGAGCCCTCGCGCGGCAGGCCCTGGCTGTCTGCGACCTCTTCGAGCAACGGCTTCAGCTGCATCAGCTCGCGGCGCGGGGCGGCTTCGGAAACGCCGCCGAATTGCAGCGACGAATTGCAGAACTGAATGGCGCGATCGAGCGAGGCGATGAGTTTCGGCACGAAGCGCTGCACGGTCGGGTCGGGGAGATCGACAAGCCGGTCCGATATCAGCTGCGCATTCGCAAGCATGTTGCGCAGGTCATGGTTGATCTTGGAGACGGCCATGCCGAGTTGAGCGAGGCGGTTCTTCTGGGCGAGCAAACTCGCGAGCTGCCGCTGCATGCTCGCAAGCTCGCGTTCGGCGACGCCGATCTCATCGCTGCGCCCGGTGTCGGGCATGATGCGGCTCTGGTCTTCGGGGTTTTCCGCGAAGTGCAGCATGTTGCTCGTGATGCGCGTCAGTGGCTTCACGAACAGGCGGCTTAGCGCGAAATAGACGACGACCGCGGTCAGCAGCGACAGAATGATCGACAGCCAGAGGATGTTCATGCCGTAGCGGATCATCGCCGCCTTGAGAGGCGCTTCTGGAATGACGATCTCGATCAGGTTGGCGTTATCGGGACCGCTGTGGCCGATAACGCGAATGGTGCGGTCGCTCGAGAGAAGCGTCGTCACCGCATCCTTGGCCTGTTGAAGCCGCGTTGTCAGGCTGTCCCAGAAGTTGTCGGGCTCGGGCGGCAAATAGTAGACGTAATCGATATTGAGATCGCCTTCGGGCGGAAACACCATGCGGCGCTCGCCTTCGGTGCGCGATGCGATTGCCCGTACCTGCGCGGTGCGGAGGAGATCGGCGCGAAGAGCGGACGGGATCTGCCCGCCTGGGAAAGCATCGGATGTGAGAGCTGCAAGTTGTGCTGCCGTCAGCCGCTCTTGCAACCAGGTCACACGATAACTTGCAATGGACGGGAGAAAGATCAGCGCTTCGGCGAGGAGCACGAATGCGGCCGTCAGGATGATCAGCTTGGCGGGAAGACCGCGGCGTTCCCAGAAGCGCGAGACGGCACGCCACGGCACCCCGGCGAGAGAGGTATTCGCCGTCCGTTCGCCAGTCTTTGGATTGCTATCGTTGGTAATCGCGCGCTGCACCGGGATCGAGCTTCTCCATTGGCGGAGATCATTAACCGAGCTTTGCCAGTAACGCGATGACTTTGCGCAAAAAGGGGTTACTGGGGGTTGTTGCAAAGTAACGGAATGCCGCTTTCTTATTGATCTCCGAAAGCGTCGGATAGGGCGAAACCCATTCGGTCATCGCCTTTATATTATGGCCCTGAGATATGGCGAGCGACCACATCTGAATCAACTCGCCAGCCCCGGCTCCGACGATGCCTGCGCTCAAGATTTTCCCGCTTTTCGACGTAATGACCTTAATGTGCCCGTCGGTCTCGTGTTCGATCTCGGCCCGGTCATTCTCGTGATAGGGCCAGCGAAGCACGTTTATCCGGCCGAACTTGGCGCGAGCCTCGGTTTCGCTGAAGCCGACGGTTGCGAGTTCCGGATCAGTGAAGACGACGCGCGGCGCGTGCCGGTCCTTGGTTCTCGCCGGCCAGCGGAAGAGTGATCGCCGCAAAACGACTTCGGCGTGTTCGGCGGCAATATGAGCGTATCTCGGGGCGCCGGTCGCGTCGCCAATCGCAAAGACCCGGCTGTTGGTCGTTCGCAAGCCGCCGTTAACTTTGATGGCGTTCTGCGCAACCCTTATGCCCGCAGCATCCAGGCCGAGATCGGCGATGTTGGCCTTGCGTCCGGCGGTGACGAGTACCGCGGTGCCTTCGATGGTTTCTGGCGCGTCATCGGTTTGAAGTTCGACGGTGATTTTTTCGGAGGTTCCCGAGACGCGCTTTATGTGCACGCCTTCGCGGATGACGATGCCTTCGCGGGAGAGGCGCGTCAGCAGCACGACTGCAAGCTCGGGGTCTTCGTCTCCGAGCGCGTGGGCTTTGTCGAGCACGGTGACGCGTGAGCCGAGACGGCGGTAGGCTTGCGCCAGCTCGAGGCCGGTCGCTCCGGCGCCGATGATGATGAGATGCGGAATAAGGGTTTTTTGCTCGAAGATCGTTTCGTTCGTGAAATAGGGAACGTCCGCCAGGCCCGGAATGGGTGGGATGACGGGAGATGAGCCAGTAGCAATGACGAACCGGTGTGCGGAAATCCGGAAGTCGCCTGCCGCGACCGTCGCGCGGTCGATGAATTTTGCCGTTGCGGCGATGATGCGGATGCCTAGGCCAGTGAGACGCTCGACGGACGAATTCGGAGAAATTTTTGCGGCGACGTCCTCGATGTAGTGGTTGACCGCCGCGTGGTCGATTAGGGGTTCGACGCCGCGGACGCCGAACAGCGATGCCGTGCGCATGGCGTGCGCGCGTTTGCCGGCGACCAGCAGCGCTTTTGACGCTATGCCTCCATAGTTAAGGCTGTCGCCACCCATTTTATGTTTTTCGATCAGCACCACGCGCTGGCCGAACGCGGCCGCGGCCGTGGCGAGAGCCAAGCCACCAGCGCCTGCACCGATGATGCAAAAATCAGTTTCGATCTTTTGGCTCTGAGGGGTCTCTTCGGCCGTGTCCTTGGGCATAAGGCGGGGTCCAGAAAATGGAATTGGGTTGGACTTGTGCTGCGTCCGGCGAAAACGGACGCGGCTCTCTTCCAACGGTGTGATCGGCATAGTTTAATATGCCGCGGGCGCTTTTGATGCCGGAGATCCGCCGCTATCCCCTGCTAGCAAGCGCTCAGGGGATCGGAGACGTCATTTCTCGCCAAAAATCCTCAGGGCGGTGGTCGCAGCCGAATTCTTGCGACGGCCGTGGAGCTGTCAGGTTCCGCCTCGTTGACTTGCCACATGGGCCCGACTATAAGGGCGCGAATTCCCGAGATATCTGCACTCTGCCGGGGTCTTGAGCCGCGGGCGATGTGTATTGGTAAGTCTCGGATAAATAAGCAATATGCCGGTCGTCCGTCGCTGGATGCGGCCTTAAGAGACTTGGACGGAGAGTTCCGTGAAGCGCACATATCAACCGAGCCGCCTTGTTCGCAAGCGCCGCCACGGATTTCGCAAGCGTATGCTGACGGCCGGTGGTCAGAAGGTACTGGCACGCCGTCGTTCGAAGGGCCGTAAGCGTCTTTCGGCCTAGTCAGGTCTAGCGCCAAGGCCCCGCTGTCGCATTGTCGCGGCTTTGGAGGCTGTCATTCCAATCCTGCCCACGCTCAAGGCGCGCTCCGAATTTCTGGCTGTGCGCGGCGGCCGACGCTCATCGACGCCGGCATTTCTGATTGAAATGCGTCAACGGCCCGATGTCATCAATCGCGCCGGCGAGGGTCCGCGCTTCGGATTCACAATTACGAAAAAGATCGGCAACGCCGTTGCCCGTAACCGTATCCGGCGGCGCCTGAAGGCCGCTTTCGCGGCAGATCTTAAGCAACGAACGCTCGGGGCGTGCGACTATGTCGTGGTTGCCCGGCGCGCCGCCCTCGACCGGCCCTTTGCATTGCTTCTCGGCGACGTTACGCAGGCCATGTCGGCACTGCACCATAGCCGGCCAGCCCGCGCTGTTAAAAAAGGTTCAGCGTGACGGGGTGTCCCCTTCCTTTTATGACCAGTTTCCGCCATCGCTTCGGCCTGAATGAGGCCCCTGCCACCGGCACCGCGCCCTGAGGATTTGATGAGCTCTCCCAACGATCCCAAAGACCAGAACAATTTGATCCTCGCCGTGGTGCTATCGATCCTGGTGCTCATGGGATGGCAGTACTTTTTTGCGCGCCCTCAAATTCAGCACGAGCAGGCGCGTCAGGAATTCAACAAAGAGATCGACGCTCAGAACAAGGGCACTTCAAACACGGAAGCGCCGCCGAACGTTGCCAACGCGCCGGTCGCTCCACCGGCGGCAACGGTTCCAGGCGCAAGCGGCCAGCCGCAGCCTGCCAAAGCGCTGACGCGCGACGAAATTCTGAAGGAGTCGCCGCGTATTCAAATCGCGACGCCTTCGCTTGAGGGTTCGATCGATCTGAAGAGCGGACGTATCGACGATCTGGTGCTGTCGCAATATCGCGAGACGATCGATCCCAATAGTCCGAAGGTCACGCTGCTGTCGCCTGCCGGCTCGGTGGACCCCTATTTCGCGGAATTCGGATGGGTGCCGCAGGCCGGCTCGGCGATCAAGGTGCCGGATCGCGACACGAATTGGACGGTTGCCGGTGGCACGACATTGACGCCCGAAACGCCGGTCAGCCTGACGTGGGACAACGGCCAGGGCGTCGTCTTCCATCGCACCATCTCGGTCGACAAGGACTACATGTTCAAGGTCGTCGACGAGTTCGAGAACAAGACCAATGCAGACGTCACGTTGATGCCCTACGCGCGCGTGCACCGTAGCGGTCATCCGCCGTCGCAGGTCTTCTCGGTTCTGCATGAAGGCCTCGTCGGCGTTTCCGGCGACCACGGCCTGCAGGAGTTCAGGTTCGCCGACGCCGTCAAAAGCGGTGTCCCGACCACGTTCGACAATGTGATTGGCGGCTGGCTCGGCATTACGGACAAGTACTGGGCGACATCGCTGGTTCCGGATCAGACGGCGCCCTATCGCGCGACATACTCCGCGCTTCCCGCGCGCGATCCGGGCGGCAAGGATGCGTTCCAGACCGACTATCTGCGAGGCGCGATTTCGGTTCCTCCCGGAATGCGGAAGGGAACCGAGGCACATCTGTTTGCCGGCGCCAAGAAAGCTTCTCTGATCGACGGCTACGAGAATGCGCTCAATATCCTGCGCTTCGACCGGATGATCGACTGGGGATGGTTCTACTTCATCACGCGTCCGCTCTTCCGTTTGATGGAGTTCATCAACGGGATCGTGCACAACTTCGGCATCACCATTCTCGTCCTGACGGTGCTCGTGAAGGCGGCCTTCTTCCCGCTTGCCAACAAGCAGTACGAGAGCATGGCGCGGATGAAGAAGATGCAGCCGGAAATGCAGCGGCTCAGAGAGCTGCATAAGGACGATCCGCAGCGGCAGCAGAAAGAGATCTTCGAGCTCTATCGCAAGGAGAAGATCAATCCGCTTGCGGGCTGTTGGCCGATCTTGCTGCAGATCCCGGTCTTCTTCGCGCTCTATAAGGTGCTGTTCGTCACCATCGACATGCGCCATGCGCCGTTCTTTGGCTGGATCCACGATCTTTCCGCGCCGGATCCGACGTCGATCTTCAATCTCTTCGGGCTTCTGCCGTTCGCCGCGCCGGAATTCCTGCATATCGGCGCGTGGCCGCTCATTATGGGTCTCACCATGTGGGTTCAGATGCAACTCAACCCGCCGCAGCCGGACCCCATTCAGCAGCAGATCTTCCAGTGGATGCCGGTGATGTTCACCTTCCTGCTGGCGAGTTTCCCGGCAGGTCTCGTGATCTACTGGGCGTGGAGCAACACGCTTTCCATCTGCCAGCAGATGGCGATCAACAAGAAGAACGGCGCCGAGATTCATCTGTTCGATAATCTCAAGCGGACGTTTGCCCCGCTCTTACGATTGTTCGGGGCGAGCGGCGGCCCAGGCAAATAAGTTTGCCGGGGGCGGCTCGTCACAAGCCGCCCTTAATCGGATCTCCACATGACAGACGCTGAGACCTTATCGGCTGATCAGATCGAAAACGGCCGTCGTCTTTTCACGCGCGCCTGGACGTTCGCGCGCGGCACGCCCGATCTCGATCACCTGCCTCCCGATGACCGGCCGGAGATAGCGTTTGCGGGCCGTTCTAACGTCGGCAAGTCGAGCCTCATCAACGCGCTTGTCGGCCAGCTGCGGCTCGCACGCGCATCGAACACGCCGGGGCGAACGCAGGAGCTGAATTTCTTCACCGATCCGGAAGCCGATCTCTTTCTCGTCGATATGCCCGGCTACGGATTTGCGGAAGCGCCGAAGGAAAAGGTCGCAGCCTGGAACAAGGTGATCCGCGCATATCTCGCCGGCCGGCGAACGCTTCTCAGAGTGTTCCTGCTCATCGATGCGCGGCACGGGCTGAAGCCGCCGGACGATGAAATCCTCAATCTGCTCGACGGTGCGGCTGTCTCCTATCAGGTCGTTCTGACCAAGGCCGACAAGATCAAGCCGACGGAACTCGAGACGGTGAAGGCGCGCACGCTGGCGGCACTCGCGAAGCGTCCGGCGGCCTTTCCGTCCATCATCGCGACGTCGTCGGAAAAGGGTCTCGGATTCGAGACGTTGCGCGGGACGATTGCGCAGCTTCTGGAATCGCACGGCCAGTGACGTCAGTGCAGGAACTTCCGGATTAGGGACGTCGCCGTTCCCATACCGGCTTCGCCGAAAGTCGCGAGCGCGCCGCCGAGGATAGCGGCAACCGTCCACCCCGTAAGCCGGGCGAACGCGCGGGCGATGTTGGCGCGAACCTTCACCTCGACGAGCTGATCTGGAAGCGCCGTTTCCGCGGCAACGCCATCCGCGCCGATTGTTCGCGCCGAGACGATGATCTGCAAGCTCGACCAGCCGCGCGTTTGCGGCGTGATCAGAAAGCGCCAGCTCGCGAAATCATCGCTCGCGTAGCCAAGGTTGCTTTCGATCCACTGCGTTTCCGGCGATGCGGACTCGATGAAGAAGCCGCCTTCCGGCGCACGCAGGCGAACCGACATCGCCTTGGTGACGGCGATGGAGTGCTGCCAGACCTTGCCGTCGCCATCGAGGCCTTCCGTCAGTGCCTTCACCGAGGCTTTAGCGATCCGGATTTCGGCGCGCGAGGTCTTTCCGACACGCATCGAGCGCGGAATGTTTTCCGCGAGTTGTCCGGCTTCGACATTCGGGCCCTTTGCGCCTTTGGCTTTGCGGCGCTGCTTGCCTTGCGGGGCCGGCCGCTGCTGCGCCGGAGCACCCATCGCCGGGCCCGAGCGGAGCGCTGGATCATGACCGAGATTTGGATTGGGCCTCTGACCGGGCATGCCCAACGGTGCCCTAATGGGCGCACCCATTGGCGGACCGATTGGCGTACCGGGCCCCATCGGGGGGCTCGAAGGCACCGGCACGCGCATTCGCATACCGCCGGGGCTACCGGGCATGGGGCCGCCGGGCGGAATGGGGGGCGGTTGCACGCGCGATGGCTGTGGCCGCGGCGGTAGGTCCGCGAATATTTCAGGAGGCGGAATGGGGCTCGCTTCCCGCGGGATTGGGCCTCCCGGATAAGGCCGCGGATAGGCAGCAGGCTGCTCCGGCGCTGGGGCGGCGGATGATCCATGTGGTCCAATCGGCCGTGCAGGCAGAGGGAGCGATGGCTCGGGCGCGGATGGTTGGCGCAGGGATGGTTGGGGCGCGGAGGAGACAGGCGGCGCTGTCGTGTTCGCGACTGACGGGCGGCCCAAACTCGGACCGCCGAAATTCGTATCACCGAAGCTCGGCTCGGTTCGTTGTTGCGCCTCGCGCTCGCCGCCGATCGGCAGCCTCGGATCGAGCGAGGCGGGCAGCGAAGGCGAGTGAGCTTCGGAAGCAGGCGGCGAATCGGATTCGAACGGAGGTTCGGTGGGGGCGTCGATGCTGAGGGACGGCTGCAGCGGAGCCGGGTCGGCTGCCGGTGCCGACGGGATCTCAGGCAGCGGCGGCGTCGGCTCTTCAGCCGCGGGAGCCGGATACGGTGCAACCGGGGGCGACGGCCGCGGCATATCCTTCATGATTTCGCGCAAGGAGGGTGCCGCGCGCGATTGAACGCGTTCGCGGGCGCGGGCGAGCACATCATCAGCTACGGGCGGCGCCGGCTGTGCGGGTGCGGGCGCTTCACGCGGGGCGGCCAATGCCGCTTGCAGAGCACGGATGGCGTTGTCGAACGTCAAACCGTGGGCTTCGAGAATTTCGGCCGCCATGCTGCGCGCGTCGCCGACGATGGCGGCGAGCACGATGGCACCGTTAATGTCCCGCCTGCGGCTTCCGCGCGCGGCAGCCGCAGCGGCTTCCAGAATGCGGCGGACGTCTTTCGATACGCCCAGCGAATCTTGAGGGTTAGGAGACGGTTGCGTGCTTGCCAGCACGCGCGCGATGACATCGGCTTTCAGCCGGGCGCCGTCGATTTGGCTCGCGTCGAGCACGGCGCTGGCGTCAGGATCGTCACAAAGGGCGGCAAGCAAATGCTCGAGCGAAACCTCCGCCGCGCCGCTTGAGCCCGCAAAATCGGCTCCCCGCGCCAGCGTGGCGCCGAGATCGGACGACATCGGAATTTGAGCAATATCTGTGGCCGTCACGCCCACGATGTCTCCTGAACTGAAGGCCAAAACGGGCAGGACTGGCCAGGACTCAATGCATTAACGTGCCGAAAGTACATACTCATGGCAAGGCTATAGCAAGGTCATGACCCTTGGGACGGCAGAATGACTTTCGTCCCCAGGTGCCCACGATTGCCTGCGTCAGTAACGCCCGGATGTGGCAAAGACCGGGAAATCCGTTGAGGCATTTTGCCGAGAAGCTATAAGACCGCGACGAGGCGACCGGCTCCCCGCCGGCGCGATCGGAATGGCAAAAGGGGGAGCCTGTGACGTCAACGAAAAGTCTCTCGGAAAATACCGCCGCAGCCCCGGCCGAAAAGCCTCTGAGTGCACATCAGCAGGCGCGGATCCTTGCCGAAGCCATCCCGCATCTCATTCTGTACGATGAAAAGACCGTCGTCATAAAATTCGGCGGCAACGCGATGGGCGACGAGGAGCTTTTCAAAGCCTTCGCGCAGGACATCGTTTACCTGAAGCAATCCGGCATCAATCCGATCGTCGTGCACGGCGGCGGGCCGCAGATCGGCAGCATGCTGGGCAAGCTCGAGATCAAGTCGGATTTCATCAACGGGCTGCGCGTGACCGACAAGGCGACCGTCGAGGTCGTCGAGATGGTGCTTTCCGGCAAGATCAACAAGGAGATCGTTTCCGCGATCAACCGGCAGGGCGGCAAGGCGGTCGGTATCTCCGGCAAAGACGCCAACCTGATGGTCGCGAAGAAGATCACGCAAATGCCGGATCCTCAGTCGAACGAGATGAAGGAGATCGACATCGGGTATGTCGGCGATCCGCTGGAGGTCAATCCGCACATCGTCGAGGTCATCTCGAAATCCGATCTCATTCCGGTGATCGCGCCTGTCGCCATCGGCCGTGACGGCGAGACGCTGAACGTCAATGCCGACACGTTTGCATCGGCGCTGGCGGCACGCATGCAGGCAAAGCGGCTGCTGCTGCTGACGGATGTTTCCGGCGTTCTCGACGAGAACAGGCAGCTCATTCCGAGCCTCACGATCGAGGACGCTCGCGCGATGATCAAGAGCGGGGCGATTTCGGGCGGCATGATTCCGAAGATTGAGGGCTGCATCGAGGTCGTCGAAGCGGGCGTCGAGGGCGTCGTCGTCATTGACGGTCGCGTGCCGCACTGCGTTCTTCTCGAACTCTTCACCGAACATGGCGTCGGTACGCTCGTGAAACGTGCGGAGCGCAAGCGGGGCAAGAGTTGATGGCGGCATTCGCCTCAACGTCGGATTTGCCGAAGCTTGCGCAGGTTGCGGCAAAGCGCGGCTTCAGTCACGTCGATACCTGGATTTTCGACCTCGACAACACGCTATATCCGGCGTCCTGCAATCTCTTCTCGCAGGTCGATCTCAGGATGAGCGAATACATCGCCAAGGCGATCGGCGTTCCGCGCGAGCATGCGCGGCACCTGCAGAAAGCTTACTACCGGCAGTTCGGCACGACGCTCGCCGGACTGATGAAAGTGCACAAGCTGCCGCCTGGTCCGTTTCTCGAGTACGTGCACGACATCGATCTTTCGGTCGTGCCGGTGCTGCCGGATCTCGCCGCCGCGATCGCCGCGCTTCCGGGACGACGGCTCATTTTTACCAACGGCTCGCGCGTTCACGCGGAGAATGTCGCCCGCAAGCTCGGCGTGCTCGATCTCTTCGATGACATCTGCGATATCGCGGCAATTGAATATGTTCCGAAGCCTGAGCCCGAAGCCTTCGACCGGATGCTGAAGCTGCATGCTGTTCCGGCAGGGCAAGCGGCGATGTTCGAGGATATGCCGCATAACCTCCTGCCGGCATCGACGCTTGGCATGACGACCGTGCTCGTTCATTCCGACTACATCGACCATCCTGCGCAATTGAAAATCCGGGAATGGCGCGAGCTTCCCGATCACGTCCATTATTTGACGCGCGATCTGACGAAATTCCTCGTCGATGAGGTTTCGGCGCCAACGGCGTCTAAGCAACCGTGACGGCGGGCGCTCTTCAGGAGCTTGCAATTTTTGGCGTGCCACTCGCGTTTGTCTGGCTCTCTTTCCTGATCGAGCTGACGCCCGGCCCGAACATGACATATCTCGCCGTTTTGACGCTGGCCGACGGCCGTCGCGCCGGCTTCACGGCCGTTGCCGGAGTTGCTTCCGGTCTTCTTCTCGTCGGTTTGCTTGCAGCTCTCGGCGTCACAGCGATCATTTCGCAATCCCGAATGCTGTACGAATTTTTCCGGTGGGCGGGCGTGCTCTATATGGTCTGGCTGGCCTACGACGTCTGGCGCGGCGAAGAGACAGTGGAGGCCAGTAACGACAACGCCACGGCCGGACGATATTTCGTTCGCGGGTTTCTGACGAATGTTCTCAACCCGAAGGCGGCTGTCTTTTACATCGCGATGCTGCCGCAGTTCATCGATCCCGATCTGGCGCTACTGCCGCAAACCGTAACGCTTACGGTCGCGTATGTGGCCATTGCAACGATCGTTCACGGCGGGATCGTCGTGCTGGCGTCGCGCGCACGGCCTTTGCTCCAAGACGCCGGTCGCGTGCGGACGGTGAACCGTCTTTTGGCGATCGGGCTCTTGCTTGTGGCGCTATGGCTTCTCTGGTCGACGGCCGAGTTCCCTGCTCGCCCAAGCTGATCAGCTCTCAGCCGCGGCCGATGAACGGCATCGCCGTTGCCATCAACGTCATCGACTGGACATTGGCATCGAGTGGAAGATTGGCGATGTAAAGCACGGCATCGGCGACGTGTTCGACGTCCATCCGCGGTTCGACCATCACGCGGCCATCGGCTTGCAGAATGCCGCTCGCCATTTTTGCGGTCACCTCCGTCGCGGCATTGCCGATATCGATCTGCGAGCAGGCGATGTTGTCGGCGCGGCCGTCGAGCGAAATGGATTTCGTCAGGCCGGTGATGGCATGTTTCGTCGCCGTGTAAGCGGCCGAAAAGGGGCGGGGCACTTGCGCCGATATCGAGCCATTGTTGATGATCCGTCCGCCCTTCGGGGTTTGCGCCTTCATGATGCGGATGGCTTCGCGCGCGCAGAGAAAGGGACCCGTCAGGTTGACGTCGACAACGCGTTTCCATTCTTCGACGGCTAGATCTTCGAGTGGAACGCCCTGCGTGAACGTTCCAGCGTTATTGAACAGGAGATCGAGGCGGCCGAAAGCTTCCGATGTCTTTTTAAAAGCGGCGTGGACGGCTTTTTCATCGGCGACATCGGCAGGCGTGAGCAGGAACCGGCCGCCGCTTGGTGCGGCTGCCGCGGCCGTTTTCTCAAGCTCCGATACGCGCCGTCCGAGAAGGGCGACGTCGAATCCTGCAGCCTGCAGCTTCAGTGCAACAGCCTGTCCGATGCCCGATCCCGCGCCGGTCACCAGCGCCACGCGTGAAATGTCAGCCATATTCTTCTCTTGTTCCGAACATCCGTGAAACGGCTGCATAACCCCGAACGGATCGGCGCGCCAGTTTCTGGCTTTACACTGTCGTGATAGAAGAATCGCCGCTCGGGGCAGCACGGGGTTGGCGGTCATGGCGGGGACGGAAGCGGCAGGCTCGGGATTTTGCGTCCAATGCGGAACCGCGTTGCAGGGTAAGTTTTGCAGCGGCTGCGGCGCGGCCGCGCCGATTCATAGCGGGCAAGAGGGCTGGAGCGCGCTTACATCGGAGTTTCTCAGTTCCCGTCGCGGCAAGGGGATATTTGCCGTCGCGATTTCTTTCTTGGTCAGTCCGGTCAATACGATCATCCGGCTGACGGACGATCCGACTTACCGATCGCATTGGGGCTTTCTGACAGCGACGGTCGGCGCCCAGCTGACGCTTGCTTACGTGATTATGCCAAGGTTTTTCTCGGCGCTGTTCGATGTTCCCAATACCGCGAACAGCGGGGCCGTTATCGCCAACGAGGCCGTACAGTACGTCGGGATGGCGATCCTGACACCCATCCAATATTACATCTGCCGTGCACTCGGCACGCTGCCGCGTTCGCCGATGTCATACGTAAAGCTGTGCGTTTTGAGCGTCAGTTACGGGGCGCTGCTGTCGATTGCCATCTCGCTCACCGCGCTTACGATCGCGTTGGCGGTGGTGAAGACCGGCGCAAACATCGATCTGCAAGAAGTCGCGCAAGCGTTGACGATGTTTGGGTTCGCCGCCATCCTCGCATTCGTCGCGGCGAGTCATAAGAGATTTTGGGGAATGTCCTGGCCGATTGCGATCGGCGTCACGCTTTTTCTTGGCGCGATGTCTTGGCTCGTCGTCTATCCGGGACTGACGGCGCTGGTCGAGCAGGCCAAGATTGGCGAAATGTTCGGAAAACTGTTTGGGTAAAACCCTTATCGGGTCGGGACCGGCTTCTCGCCGCGATAATCGTAGAAGCCTCGCTTCGTCTTGCGACCGAGCCAACCGGCTTCGACGTATTTCACGAGTAGCGGACAGGGGCGATATTTCGAGTCCGACAGACCTTCATAGAGAACCTGCATGACGCTCAGGCAGGTATCGAGACCGATGAAGTCGGCGAGTTCCAGCGGTCCCATCGGATGGTGCGCGCCGAGCCGCAGCGCCTTATCGATGGCATCGACCGTGCCGACGCCCTCATAGAGCGTGTAGACGGCTTCATTGATCATCGGCAGCAGAATGCGATTGACGATGAAGGCCGGGAAATCTTCCGAAACGGCCGTCGTCTTGCCGAGGCTTTCGACGAAGACGCGAGCGGTCGCGAATGTCTCGTCGCCGGTGGCGATGCCGCGAATGAGTTCGACGAGCTCCATGACCGGCACGGGGTTCATGAAGTGCATGCCGATGAAGTCTTCGGGACGGTCGGTCGTCGCTGCGAGACGGGTAATCGAAATCGACGACGTGTTCGAGGCGAGCAGCGCCGTCGGCTTCAAGTGCGGGCAAAGCGCGGCGAAGATCTTGTGCTTCAGGGCTTCGTCTTCGGTTGCTGCTTCGATAACGAGATCGCAATCGCCGAAGTCTTCGAGTGACGGCGCGAAGCTGATGCGCTCAAGGGCCGTGTCGCGATCTACTTCCTTGATCAGGCCTTTGGCGATCTGGCGGGCCATGTTCTTATTGACCACTTCCAGGCCGTGGTCGAAGGACTCCCGCTTCAGGTCGTTGAGCGCGACCGTGTAGCCCGAAAGTGCCGCGACGTGTGCGATGCCGCTGCCCATCTGGCCGGCGCCAATGATGCCGACTTTGCTGATCGTTCGGGCAGGTTTCACACCAACCTTGCCTTTTTCCATCAGCTTCTGAACTTGCACCATGAACGGATGTCCTTAGGGATGAAAGTTTGCTCAGCGTCCGGCTTTTTGCAGTTCAGCGTCGAGTTCGGGCAGGGCCTGGAACAGGTCCGCGACGAGCCCGTAGTCCGCGACCTGGAAGATCGGCGCTTCGCCGTCCTTGTTGATCGCGACAATGACTTTGGAGTCCTTCATGCCGGCGAGATGCTGAATAGCGCCTGAAATTCCGACGGCGATGTAGAGATCCGGGGCGACCACCTTGCCGGTTTGTCCGACCTGCCAGTCGTTCGGGACGAAGCCCGCGTCGACGGCTGCGCGTGAGGCGCCCATGGCGGCGCCGAGACGATCGGCGACGGGGGCGATGTACTTGGTGAAGTTGTCGCCGTTGGCCATACCGCGGCCGCCGGAGATGATGATCTTCGCCGATGTCAGCTCAGGGCGATCGGACTTCGACAGCTCGGCCTTTTCGAACGTCGAAATGCCGACGGCGGCCGGAACGGCGACCTTTTCGATTGCAGCCGAGCCGCCTTCGCCGGCGGCCGGAAACGCAGACGTGCGAATGGTGATGACCTTCGTCGGATCGGTTGCTTGAACCGTCTGGATGGCGTTGCCGGCGTAGATCGGGCGCTCGAACGTATCGGGCGAAACGACTTTGGTGATGTCTGAAATCTGCATGACGTCGAGCTTGGCGGCGACGCGCGGCAGGATGTTCTTACCAGAGGCGGTCGCCGGAGCGACGATGGCCGAATAATCCTTCGCGATCGCGAGGATTGTCGCCGTCACTTCCTCGGCGAGGCCTTTGGCCAGGTGAGGTGCATCCGCGACGAGAACCTTCGAGACGCCTGCAAGCTTGGCTGCGGACTCGGCGGCGCTACCAACGTCGGAGCCTGCAACCAGAATGTGGACGTCTCCGCCAAGATCCTTCGCCGCGGAAAGGGCTTTGGCCGTTGCGGGAGAGAGTGTGTTGTCCGAAAGTTCAGCGAGGAGAAGTGTCGACATTAGAGAACTCCCGCTTCGCTTTTCAGCTTCTCAACCAGTTCGGCAACGCTGCCAACTTTGACACCGGCTTTACGCGTTGCCGGTTCGCTTGTCTTCAGTACTTTGAGACGCGGCGCGATATCGACGCCGAAGTCTTCCGGCTTCTTGACATCGAGCGGCTTTTTCTTGGCCTTCATGATGTTGGGAAGCGAGGGATAGCGTGGCTCGTTCAGGCGCAGGTCGGTCGTAACGACTGCCGGCAAATTGACCTTGATCGTTTCGAGGCCGCCGTCGACTTCGCGAGTCACGGAGATCGCGCCTCCATCCGGGACGACCTTCGACGCGAAAGTGGCCTGCGGCCAGTCGAGCAAGCTCGCGAGCATCTGGCCGGTCTGATTGCTGTCGTCGTCTATGGCTTGTTTGCCGAGAATGACAAGGTCGGGCGTTTCGGCCGCGACAAGCGCTTTCAGCAGCTTTGCGACGGCGAGGGGCTCGACGTTTGTGCCTTCCGGGACTTCGATGAGAATGGCGCGATCGGCGCCGATGGCGAGCGCGGTGCGGAGCGTGTCCTGCGCTTTCGCCGAGCCGATCGAGACGGCGACGACTTCCTTGGCGCCGCTCTTTTCTTTGAGGCGCACGGCCTCTTCGATCGCGATTTCATCGAATGGGTTCATCGACATTTTAACGTTAGCTAAGTCGATGCCGGAACCGTCCGGTTTGACGCGAATCTTGACGTTGTAGTCGACGACGCGCTTGACCGGGACAACGATCTTCATCTCATTCGCCAGGATGACTGGCGCTCCCTTGTTGTTGTTTCCCGCGCTTTGGCCGAACGCAGGTTCTTGCAGCGCGGCAACTGCCTGACCGTGCAAACCGAAAGAGCGGCCTGCTCGATGGCAGAAAAAGTGTTCTCGCAGCTGCGAAGGGCCAAGCTACGGGTGGGTTTTTCGCAAGTCAATCGCCGCCTGCGTCGCGGTGACCCGGGTTTTGAGGCCCGTGCAGTCCTACCGGCGAGGATCCCGCGGGGTCTCTCGCGTTATTGCTCTTCGGTCAACGGTTCTTACCGGGCACCCACAGGATGTCGCCTTTGCCCCGGTTGTTGACGTACCGGCTGGCGACGAACAGGAAGTCCGACAGCCTGTTGATGTACTTAAGGGCGGCGGCGCTCACGGGCTCGTCGGGGAGGGCTGCAAGTTCGACCATTTTCCGTTCGGCCCTGCGCGAAACCGTCCGTGCGACGTGAAGTGCCGCGCCTGCGGGGCTGCCTCCTGGTAGAACGAAAGATCTTAAGGGTTCGAGTTCGGAATTCATCTGGTCGATCTCGCTTTCCAGGCGCGCCACCTGCGTATCGGCGATGCGCAGCGGCTCGTAGGGCAGTTTCTGGCCTTTATCGGGCACGCAGAGATCGGCGCCGAGATCGAAGAGATCGTTCTGGACCCGGAGCAGCATTGCATCCACGTCCGGCTCGGCGCCCGCCAATTGGGTGCGCGCGACGCCGATGACGGCATTGGTCTCGTCGACCGTGCCGTATGCCGCGATCCGGGGAGACGTCTTTGGGACGCGCTCGCCTGTTCCTAACGCGGTCGTGCCGGCGTCGCCGGTCTTTGTATAAATGCGGTTGAGTACGACCATTGGTGTGAAACCTGGTTTGGCTCGTTCAGGGTAAAAGTGCCGACGTCCGTCGCGGCGGCCCGCCTTTAGTGGGTCACAAAGACGTAGGCAAGAATAATGAGGATCGCGACAAACTGGAGGCCTACGCGCCACCGCATCAGCTTCTGGCTTCGATTAGGGTTCTGGCCCTTCATCATGTTCCAGAAACCCAGAAGCAGCACGATGAGAACGGCAAAAACAGCAACTGTAGTGGCATGATAGAGAAAAGTTTGCATTACTCTTATCCGAAGCAAGACCGAAGTTTTTGCTTACGCCTTCCGCCTCCGGCCGGCAATGTACAAGTGGTTAAGCCCGCAGCGGACGCGGGTGGAAAAACGTTCGGCCTGCTAAGCATTACGCATTTGAAATTTGCTCTCCTCCGCAAATCCCTTAATTTTTCCGACGCATCATTCGCTGGTCCGGCTCGGGCGATCCCGACCCCGCGCACTTTCGCGATTTGCGTCCATTGAGCCGAGGCCCCGTGTCAAAGAACAAACCGTCGTCGCGGATCAGACGGCCTCGCTTCAATAGCGTGGCCCGCCGCGGGCTGGCCGGCGCGCTGATGCTGTCGGTCGCCGCCTCTCCTTTCCATCTTGCCGCCCAGGAGGCGGTGCCTTCGGATCCAGCCGCTGCGCGGAAGGTGCTCGAAGAGAAAAAACGTGAGCTCGATACCAACGCCGCCAAAGAGCTGACGATCCAGTCGGATGTCTCCCAGCTCAGCGCCGAGCGCGAGCGGTTGAACGGCCGTCTCGTCGAGACGGCGGCGCTTATCCAACGCAGCGAAGCGCAGATGACGTCGATCGAGGGCCGTTTATCGGAACTCGAAGAGCAGGAGCGTGTCGTCAAGGGTTCGCTCGCGCAACGGCATGGGCAGATCTCGGGATTGCTCACGGCTTTGCAACGCATGGGGCGCAATCCGCCGCCGGTTCTCGTGACGCGGCGCGAGGATGCCTTGAAGATGGTCCGCAGCGCGATGCTGCTGTCGTCGGCGTTTCCGGACCTTCGCGACAAGGCGGTCGCTCTCGGGGTGCAGCTCGCGGATCTACAACGCGTGATGGGGAACATCCGCACGGAAGGCGCGCGGCTTCAGGCCGAGACCGACCGTCTCAATGAGGCGCGCACGCGTCTCGCGAGCCTCATGGAGGTGAAGAAGCAGACGCTCGCCGATCGCCAGTCGGAGCTCCAGTCCGTGCGCGTTGCGACCGCCGACATCACGAAAAGCGTCACCAACCTATCGGAACTGATCAACCGTCTCGATACGACGGTGACGCAGCAGACCGGGCTTGGCGCCTACAACGACGAGCTCAAGACGCGTCGTCAGGCGGATGCGTCTCAGGGCCGGGGACAGGCAAGCGGACCGCAGATCATTACACCGCCGCCGCCCGAGCAGGATGGCGATACGGCCGCAAAGGCGACGGGCGCTGTCGCCGCCTCCGCAGGTAGCCAACCGCCTACAGCTGGGCTGATACCGGCGGCGTTATCCACAAAAATGCCCACTGCCACGCCGCCGTCAGCGCCGGCCACAGCGAACACCGGCGCGGGCAATACCAACAAGGTCGCGATGGTGGAATTGGAGCCGGGCGGGGCATCGCTCATTCCGGGTAGCCCGGGGCGAATCAAGCCTGCGATCCCGTTCTCGGATGCGCGAGGAAAACTGCCGTTACCGGCACAAGGGCGGCGCGCGCTGACGTTCGGGGAAAAGACCCAATTCGGCGGCCAGTCGAAGGGCATGGTCATTGAAACGCGCCCGTCGGCGCAGGTTACGTCACCGTGCGACGGCTGGGTTGTCTACGCCGGAGAGTTCCGCAGCTACGGGCAACTCTTGATCATTAACGCTGGCGATGGCTATCATGTCCTGCTCGCGGGTTTGTCTCAGATCGACGTCCAGCCGGGACAGTTCGTGCTGACCGCGGAGCCCGTCGGTACAATGAGTGGTGGGCAAAAGAATTCCACATCCGCGCCGGTGAGCGGACCTGTTTTATATGTTGAACTTCGTAAAGATGGGCGTCCTATAGATCCCGATCCCTGGTGGGCATCAGGTCAGCAGAAGGTACAAGGCTAATGCGCAAGACAGACTATGCATTCTGGACATTCCTGCTGATGGCAGGTTTGGCCGGCGCGACCACGCTGCTGAACGTCACGCAGACGTACTCGGCAACGTCGTCGCAGAACTCCGAGCTTTACAAGCAGCTCGATCTCTTCGGCGACGTGCTCGAACGCGTTCGTTCCGATTATGTCGAAAAGCCCGATGATACTGCGCTCATCGAAGCTGCGATCAACGGCATGCTGGCGTCGCTCGATCCGCATTCGTCCTATATGAGCCCGAAGAATTTCCGGGACATGCAGGTTCAGACGCGCGGCGAATTCGGGGGCCTCGGCATCGAGGTCACCATGGAGAATGGTGTCATCAAGGTCGTCTCGCCCATCGACGACACGCCCGCCGCCAAGGCTGGCCTGATGGCAAACGACCTCATCACCCATCTCGACAACGAAGCGATCTCCGGCCTGACGCTCGAGCAGGCGGTCGAAAAGATGCGCGGTCCGGTCAATACGCCGATCATGCTGACGGTCGTGCGCAAGGGCAAGGATGAGCCGTTCGACGTCAAGGTCGTGCGCGACGTGATCCGCATCAACGCCGTCAAGTCGCACGCGGAAGGCGATATCGGCTACGTCAAGGTCACGACGTTCAACGAGCAGACGCACGCCAACCTGGTGAAGGCCGTCGAGACGCTCGACAAGCAGATCGGACCCAACATCAAGGGTTACATCATCGACCTGCGCAACAATCCGGGCGGTCTCCTCGATCAGGCGATCGCGGTATCGGATGACTTCCTCGAGCAGGGCGCGATCGTGCTTACGAAGGGCCGCAACAACGAGGAAACGCAGCGCGCGAACGCACGTCCGGGCGACATCTCGGATGGCAAGAAAATCGTCGTTCTGATCAATGGCGGTTCGGCTTCGGCTTCGGAAATCGTTGCGGGTGCCCTGCAGGATCATAAGCGCGCGACGATCATCGGCACGCGTTCGTTCGGCAAGGGTTCCGTGCAGACGATCATTCCGCTCGGAGCGAACGGCGCCATCCGCTTGACGACGGCCCGCTACTACACGCCGTCGAACCGGTCGATCCAGGCCAAGGGCATCGAGCCGGATATCAACGTCGAAGAAGCAGTGCCGGATGACATGAAGGACAAGATCGCAGCCGAGAAGCCGCGCGGCGAAGCGAGCCTTCGGGGCCATCTGAAAAATCCCGACGGCACCGACCAGACGAAGGATGACGATCTGGCCGAACCTTCGGGCTCATCGTCCTACGTCGCCAAGGAAGCGGAAAAGGACACGCAGCTCCAGTACGCTATCAACTTCCTGCACGGCACCGCGAAGGGTCCGGAGACGTCGAGCGCGGCGCCTTCGACGCCTGCGGCGACCCCTGCGCCGAAGTCCGGTTCGGACAACAAGGCGCCGGTTCCGTCCGATGACGACAAGAAGGTCACGCCGAACTAAAAGCGGCTTTCCGAGCCGAGGTTTTGAAGGGCGCCCATGCGGCGCCCTTCATGCTATTGGGCCCGTTCAATTGGGCTTCGTTCAATGTGGGATGAGCTATGCCGGATCAATCAAAGAAGGCCCTCGCGGAGAAGCTGCCGTATCGTCCGTGCGTAGGTCTGATGGTCATCAATCGCGAAGGTCTCGTCTGGGTCGGCCGACGCGCCGACATTCCTGGCGACGCGGAAGGCCGGGGGATGTGGTGGCAGATGCCGCAGGGCGGCATCGATGCGGGCGAGGACCCGGCGGCTGCGGCGCGGCGCGAACTCTTCGAAGAGACGGCGATCGTCTCGGCCGATCAGATCGGCGAACTGTCGAAATGGCTAACCTACGACCTTCCCGACAATCTCATCGGGCACGCCTGGGGCGGCAAGTATCGCGGCCAGAAACAAAAATGGTTCGCCTTTCGATTCACTGGAGACGATAGCGAAATCAACATCTTGCCTGCCAAGGGGGAGCCTGAGTTTGCGGAATGGCGCTGGGCGCGGGCTGGCGATCTTCTCGATCTCATCGTGCCGTTCAAGCGTGAAGTTTACCGGGATGTTCTTCTCGAATTCGCTCCTCTAGCGCAGGCCAGCCGCCCGTAGCGCTCGGCGAATCTTCTGCAAATACTGGACAAAAAGCCGGGTTTGTGGCGTTTGGTCCTCAATATGACAGTCTAATGTCATAAGACTGCTACGAATTTCTGTACGATAGGCGAATCAAGGCGCAGTCTGAGCGCAAGAGTTTTCAATAGGTCCGGCTGTATGTCGACGTTGCCAGATCTTTCCCAGCTTAGCCACGGCGCGCTGCCGTTGCGGATTTGCGTCGGCATCATGCTGATCAACCGTGATGGGTTGGTGTGGGTCGGGCGGCGCCGTCCGAAGTGGGCCGGCGAAGAGCAGGCGTATATCTGGCAGATGCCTCAGGGCGGTATCGAGAAGTTCGAAGCGCCGCGGATCGCGGCTCTTCGCGAGCTTCGCGAAGAGACCGGGGTGACGAACGTTCAGGTCATCGGCGAGCATCCGGAGTGGCTGAGCTATCAGCTTCCTGACGGTTTGCTCGGGATCGCACTGAAAGGCCGGTATCGCGGCCAGCGGCAGAAATGGTTCGCGATGCGCTTCCTCGGGGAGGACAGCGAAATCGACATCGCCCCGAAGGAAGGCACGAAAGCCGAGTTCGACACTTGGAAGTGGGCGCCGATCGAGACCGTGCCGGAACTGATCGTGCCGTTCAAACGCGAGATCTATGAGCGCGTCACGGGCGATTTCTCGCACCTCGCGATGCCGCTGGCGTAGCGCCGGGTTTAGCCAGGTCTCGTTAGCTGGTTCCCTGGTCAGCAGTTCTCTCAAATGCGCAAATTCGAGACACGCGCGGATATCAGGTCTTCAGGCCGGCAGCGGTCATGAAGACCCGGATCACGATGGCGACGATGCCGACCGTCGCCACACCGGCGACCCACAGCAACAGGAGCCAGCCGATACGGCGAAGCCAAGAAGGTTTCTCAATCCCTGTGCCGTCCGGCCTCAATGATAGCCTTCCCCGGCTCTCACTTTGCCGCGGAACACGCTGTACGCCCATGCCGTGTAGACGAGGATGAAGGGGATGATGAAAAGCGCTCCGACAAGCGCGAATCCCATACTCTGCGGTGGTCCGGCCGCGTCCCAGATGGAAATGGACGGCGGAATGATGTTCGGCCACAGGCTGATGACCAGACCGCTATAGCCCAGGAAAACGAGCGCCAGCGCCAAGATAAACGGCAACGCGTGGGAATCGCGGTTGACTGCCCAAAGCAGCGCGAGCGTCGCCAGGACCACGAGTACCGGAACCGGCGAAAAAAGGATGATGTTGGGGAAGGAAAACCAGCGCGCCGCTATCTCCGGATGTGCAAGCGGCGTCCAGATGCTGACGATCACGATCGCAACAAACAGGGTGATGGCGATCGGTTGCGCAAGAGCGCGCATGCGTTCCTGCAGATCTCCGTCGGTTTTGATGATGAGCCATGTCGCGCCGAGGAGCGCGTAAGCGAAGAGCAATGCAAATCCCGTGAAGATGCTGAAGGGGGTCAGCCAATCGAGCGCGCCGCCGGCGAAGGCATTTTTGGAGACCACGAAACCCTGGATGAAGGCCCCGAGAATGAGGCCCTGGCAGAACGTCGCGATGTAGGAGCCGCAAGCAAACACCGTGTCCCACGTGTGCCTTGGACCCCGGTCGGCGTTCATGCGGAATTCGAAGGCGACGCCGCGCAGGATCAATCCGAGGAGCATCACGACGATCGGCAAATAGAGGGCGCTCAGAACGACCGAATAGGCGAGCGGGAAGGCCGCAAGCAGGGCTGCGCCGCCGAGGACCAGCCAAGTCTCGTTGCCGTCCCAGACGGGAGCGACGGTATTCACCATCAAGTCGCGTTCGTCGCGGGCGGGAATGAACGGGAACAGGATTCCCACTCCGAGGTCGAAGCCATCCATGATGACGTACATCATGAGGCCGAAGCCGATGATGAGAGCCCAGATAAGCGGGAGATCGATACCCATGGCGGTCAATTCCCTGTCGCAGTCGGAACGTCGATGTTGCCGCTCGCGGCCGACATCGGACGGGCGGGACGGTGGAAGAGATTGTCTTCATCCATCGGTGGGCCGCCACCTTCGTCGGGGCCTTTCGCGACGACCTTGAGCATGTAGCCGAGGCCGACGCCGAAGACGACGCAATAGACGACGACAAACAGGATCAGCGAGATCGAGAGCGCGAGAACGGAGTGGTTCGAGACACCTTCCGCGGTGCGCATCACATTGTAGACGACCCACGGCTGACGTCCGACTTCGGTGGTTATCCAGCCGGCCAAAAGTGCGAGCAGGCCTGCTGGTCCCATCCACATGGCAAAGCGAAGGAAGGGCTTCGAGCCATAGAGATCAGCTTTCCACCGCTGCCATAGACCCCAGAGGCCGAGAGCGAGCATGAGGACGCCGAGGCCCACCATGACGCGGAACGTCCAGAAGACAATCGCCGAGTTCGGACGGTCGTTCGGCGGAAATTGCTTCAGGCCCGGAATCTCGCCGTAGAGCCGGTGCGTCAGGATGAGGCTTCCGAGAAATGGGACTTCGACGGCGTAATGCGTCTTCTCAGCCGACATGTCAGGCCAGCCGAAAAGTATCAGCGGGACGCTTTCCCCGGGTACGTTTTCCCAATGCCCTTCGATAGCCGCGATCTTGGCCGGTTGATATTCGAGCGTGTTCAATCCGTGCTGATCGCCGATGAAAATCTGGATCGGCGTCAGCACCAAGATCAGCCACATCGCCATCGAGAACATCGTGCGAATTGCGGGCGTTGAGCGGCCCTTGAGCATGTGCCAAGCGGCAGCGGCGCCGACGAAAAGTCCTGTCGCCAGGTAGGCGGCCGCGGTCATGTGCAGGAGCCTATAAGGGAAGGACGGGTTGAAGATGACCTTGAGCCAGTCGGTGGGGACGACGCGGCCGTCCATCACGGCGAAGCCCGCGGGCGTTTGCATCCAGCTGTTGGACGCGAGAATCCAGACCGTCGAAATCAGCGTTCCGGTGGCGACCATTATCGTCGAGAAAAAATGGAGGCCGGGGCCGACTCTTTGCCAGCCGAACAGCATCACGCCGAGAAATCCCGCTTCCAGAAAAAAGGCGGTCAGGACTTCATAGGCGAGCAGGGGTCCAGTGACGCCACCGGCGAACGTCGAGAAGAAGCTCCAGTTGGTGCCGAACTGGTACGCCATGACGATCCCAGAGACGACGCCCATGGCGAAATTGATCGCGAATACCTTTGCCCAGAAATAATAAAGCTCGCGAAATCTAGGTTGCTGCGTCCATAGCCATAGACCTTCAAGCGTGACCAGATAGCTCGCTAGCCCGATCGTGAGCGCTGGAAAGAGGATGTGAAAAGAAACCGTAAAGGCGAACTGCAAGCGCGCTAGCTCGAGAGCGGTCGTCGATGCCGCGCCAGTGTCCATGTTTCCGCCTCGGTATCCGAACGCGCAACGTTCGCACGTCCTTTGCCTTCAACTCGTTCGCGAGCTTCTTGTCCCGGTCCCAACCGCTAGGACATTGGGTAAATTGTCCAATCTGGCGGATGCCGCAGTTTTGCTTCCGCCTTGGTACCGGAACAACATCCGCACGTCCGTTGCCTTCAACTCGAAATAGTGTCGGACACCGTGAACCTATCGCAGCCGCTACGAAAGAGCGTCATCTGCTCGGACTTAATGAACGGCTAAATAGAGAACATGTTTTCGGGAATCAACAGCCGAGCATCGATTTATTCGCTCAAGACGAGCGAATGGACAAATAAAAATTCAAACGAGGGTAATTGTGACAATGCGACTATCGCCGGGGTACGCCGATGGCTCTATTCCGGATATTAAAGTCGGTCGTTGACGGGTTGTTGAAGTCGCGCACGCGGCCTGGATAATTCGGCGTCGGCGATCCGACGCTACCCGATGTCCCCGATCCGGTGCCGTTCGAAGTGCTCGGTGGCGTGCGGATGATTGTGTCCGACCTGCCCGAAGATTGTGAACCGCTCGTCGACTGGGCCAGCACGGGCGCCGCCAGGACCAGTGTGGCAGCAGCCGCAAGGATAATGACGTTTTTCATTGCTCGAACTCCTCTTCGCGGGCGGCGCAGCGGCTTCTACCCATTTCATTTACATGGGGAAACCATAGGATGGCGCAAGCGGAGCATGGCAGACGCGCGCCAAGGCTCGCAGGTTCCGGGCCGGATTATCTACCCCATCGCCGATCGTGATCGTTTTGCAGGAGAAGTGTCAGCGAACGAGAAAAATGGTCCACGTGGCAAGGCCAACGAGAACAGCGCACAACAGCGCCAACATGAGTGGATTGTTTACTGGAGGCTTGTCGCGGTCGTCGGGAGGATCGGAGAATTTTTCCATGAGCCCAGAATTAGAAATTGCTTGAATTGAGTATGACGGAAACTTTGTATGATTTTTCAGTGTTTTGAGAGTAAAGTGTCAAAAACTAGTTGACCATTCGTGAATGGATTTTTGAACTTTAGGTCACGCCCCTATTCGCGCGTTCTACGATGGCTTTCATCAAAATTGAGTATGCGCATCTCGTCATCGCCGAACGTTTTTGAATTGGACGGCGTTTAAAATATTTTCCGCGATGGGAGGCGCTTCCGAGAGCTTGAGTTGAGGAGCCTCAGGATGCGATTGCTAAAGCGAAAGCGGGGCGGGATTGCGGTCTTGATCGCGGTTCTCGGAATCGCCCCATTCGGCATCTCAGCCTTCGCCGATTGGGAGCCCGAAAGTATCCGAATTCAGAAAGAAGCCGAAAAGTCCTACCGGACGGCGCCGGTCGTTCCGATCGATCGACCGAATTCTCATCGCCGCGACTATTTGAAAGACGGACCGGCCGGCAACCAGCTTGGTCCTTCGCCTGTTCCCGGACCGATACTTCCCGGAGCGGGCAAGCGTGCTTCCGATCGCTGACGGCGTGACGGCCGAATGCCGGAGAGTGGCTCTGCAAGCCGGCGAGTTCCCTCGCAAAGGTCTTCCCGCCGCAGCTCCGAATTGCAACGTGAATCGGTTCGCCGCATGCGCTCGTGCGTATCCCGCTAAAGACCTCTATAACGCCTTTCTCGAATTGGTCTTTGCCCGGCAACTAAGGGTGCGAAAGATGATCGCGCGTCGATGCTGCGGCATCCGGCACATTGGACAATTTGCCCAATGCCCTCGCCGTTGGGACCGGGACAAGAAGCTAGCTTAGGGGCTCGCGGACGCATTGCGCGCAGAGCCGGGCATCGTTCAAGGAGCAATAACGGCCGATGAGTGGAGCTTCAGCCACGTTCGAACGCGACGCGCGAATCGTAAATGCCCGGCACGGCCACGTTGATCCCGGCGAGATCGCCATCGGGGTCATCATCGGACGGACTTCGGAATTTTTCGATTTCTTCGTTTACGCCATCGCCTCGGTCATCGTGTTTCCGAAGCTCGTCTTTCCGCATCTCGATGCGCTGACCGGCACGCTCTATTCGTTTGCGATCTTCGCGCTCGCTTTCGTCGCCCGGCCCATCGGCACCGTCATATTCATGGCCATCGATCGCGCCTACGGCAAAGGCGTGAAGCTGACGATCACCCTTTTCCTGCTCGGCAGTTCGACAGTCGCGATCGCCTTTCTTCCGGGTTACGAGCAGTTGGGCTGGGTCTCGGCTCTGCTTCTCGCGGCGTTCCGGATCGGCCAGGGTCTGGCGCTCGGCGGCGAGTGGGACGGCCTGCCTGCGCTGCTCGCGATGAATGCGCCTGAAAACCGGCGTGGCTGGTACGCCATGATCCCGCAGCTTGGTGCGCCGCTCGGGTTGATGGTTGCGGCCGCTCTTTTTGCTTATTTCGCGTCTAACCTTTCAAGCGAAGATTTCCTCGATTGGGGCTGGCGCTTTCCGTTCTTCGTGGCCTTCGCGATCAACGTCGTTGCGCTCTTCGCACGTCTGCGTATGGTCGTGACGCCGGAATTCACCGAACACTTCGAGAAGAAGGAACTCGAGCCGAAGCCCATCGGCGAGACGATCCGAGCTGAGGGCGCGCATATCGTCATCGGTGCGTTCGCGCCGCTCGCGAGCTTCGCGCTTTTTCACATGGTCACGGTGTTCCCGCTCTCCTGGGTGTTCCTCTACACGGACCAGAGCCCGACGCGCTTTCTCGTTATCGAGCTCATCGGTGCGATGGTCGGTCTCGTGACGATTGTCCTCTCGGGATATGTGGCCGACCGGGTTGGTCGCAGAAACCTGCTCTCCGCGACCGCGGCAGCCATCGCAGCGTTCAGCGGCTTCGCACCTCAGCTTCTCAATGGCGGCGACGTCGGAGAAGTGATCTTCATGGTGTCGGGCTTCATTCTGCTCGGACTGTCATTCGGACAGTCTTCCGGTGCGGTCGCGTCCAACTTCGCGAAGGCCTACCGTTACACGGGATCGGCGCTGACCACCGACCTCGCGTGGCTCGTCGGCGCCGGGTTTGCGCCGCTCGTCGCGCTCTATCTGTCGAGCCAGTTCGGTCTGATGGCGGCGGGCGGATATCTGCTCTCGGGCGCCGTCTGCACGCTGCTGGCGCTGGCGATGAGCAGGCAGCTCGAATCGAACGAGCGCTGAACGCCTCTCTCAGCATCCAAGCATAAAAAAACGCCCGGCCTCGCGCCGGGCGTTTTTCGTCATAGTGTTGGCTCGATATTCAGGCGAGACCGAGCTTCTGCGCGAGGCCGATGCGCTGGAGCTTGCCCGTTGCGCCCTTCGGAATCTCGGGAAGCAGCAGGATTTTGCGCGGAACCTTGAAGTTCGCGAGGTGCTCGCTGGCGAAATCGCGGAGCTCCCGTTCCGTCGCCTGCTTGCCTTCGCGGAGGACGACGGCGGCGGCGACGTCCTCGCCGAGCTTGTCGTGCGGCACGGCAAACGTCACGACCTGCAGCACGGCCGGGTGATCCATCAGAACTTCGTCGACCTCGCGCGGCGATACCTTCTCGCCGCCGCGATTGATGATCTCCTTCAGGCGTCCGGTAATCGTGATGTAGCCGCCGGTGTCGATGGTGCCCTGGTCGCCCGTCCGGAACCAGCCGTTCGTAAAGGCTTCGGCGTTGGCCTTGTCATTGTTCTCGTAGCCGGCCGTGACGTTGCCGCCGCGAATGACGATTTCGCCCGTCTCGCCCGCCGCCAGCAGATTGCCGTCCGGGTCCATGATGGCGACCTCGGGTCCGGCGGCGATGCCGACCGTACCGGGCTTCCGCGTGCCGCCGATCGGGTTCGACGCCATCTGATGCGCCGCTTCGGTCATGCCGTAGGCTTCGACGACGGGTGCACCGAAGGCGGCTTCAAGTTCCGTAATCACCTGCGGCGGCAGCGACGACGATGACGATCGAATGAAGCGCAGCTTATGGCGCGCGATGATTTCGCGGTTGTGGCTGGCGCGGCCGACGATCGCCTGGTGCATCGTCGGCACCGCCGTGTACCAGGTGGGCGCGGCCTCTTCCATTGCAGAGAAAAACTTCAGCGCGTTGAAGCCGGGCGTGCAGAAGATCGAGCCACCGCGCGATAGTGGCGCGAGGACGCCCGCGATCAGCCCATGAATGTGGAAGAGCGGCATGATGTTGAGCGCGCGATCGCCGCTTGCGAGGTTCAGTGCGGTCGCGATGTTCGATGCAGAGGCTGCGACGTTCGCGTGGGTGAGCGGCACGATCTTGGGACGCGACGTCGTGCCGGACGTGTGCAGGATCAGCGCCGTATCGTCGCTTTCTGCCGGTCCGGGTCGGGCAGGCTGCTCGCGTCCAGTTTCGGCCGAAAGCGTGAAGGCGCCGGCGCCATGGGCGGGATCGGACTTCAACGTGATGACGGTAATGCCCCGCTTTTCAGCCACTCCAACCGCGGGGGAGGTGCTGCCCTCTTCGACGATGAGCGCCTTCGTGTTGATGTCCGACATGTAGAAGTCGAACTCGTCGGCGCGATAGCCTGGATTGAGCGGTGCGACGGTGGCTGCCGATGCGGTGGCGACGAACGCAGTCGCCATTTCAGGTCCGTTCGGGAGGACGATGGCGACGCGGTCGCCGCGGCCAATTCCGAAGTCGTTGAGGCGCGCGATCGTCCGCATGACGAGCGTGCGAAAGCCCGCATAGGTTAATGGCTCGGCGCCCGAAGCTCTGATCGCGGGGGCTTGGTCTTCGCCCGCCTTAAGAAGATCGTGCAGGGTCATGCTCGTTGTCATTTCAGCTGTCTCTCCGGTGCGTCGCCGTCTGGCGCCGTTGTCAGGCTTTTTCGACTTTCAGACGGCCGCCCTCGTGCGCGAGCGTTGCCGCCAGCAGCTTGACGCAGGCATATACCGTCTCGATCTGTGGGGTAGGAACGTTGGCAACCCGGCCGAGTTCGA
Organism: Pseudomonadota bacterium; assembly: GCA_018242295.1. GTDB lineage: Bacteria > Pseudomonadota > Alphaproteobacteria > Rhizobiales > Hyphomicrobiaceae > Hyphomicrobium_B. Next base: position 27,208 of record JAFECE010000007.1, on the reverse strand, counting down.
TCACCGAACCGATCAGCGCATCGGCTTCTATGGCCCGGCCGGCCTCGACGTCTTGAAGCATCGACGTTTTATGCGGACCGACGGCTTCGGCGCCGGCGATCCGCTTCTCCAGCGGAATGCGGAATCGAACGCCGAGCGCCTCGCCGACGGATTGGGCTTCGCGCATGAGGCGCGCAGCGGCGTCGCGGGTCGGCTGAAACTTGCAGATATCCTCAAGAGTAGCATGTGTCAGCGCACTGATGGGATTGAAACTCAGGTTTCCCCAAAGCTTCGTCCAGATCTCGGCGCGAATGTCCCCGGCCACCGGAGCTTTGAAGCCGGCCTTCTGCAGCGTCTCGGAAATGCGGACGATACGCTCAGTTTTCGAGTTATTAATTTCCGCGATCGAGAAGCGATTGCCTTCGATATGCTTGATGACGCCCGGCTCTGTTATTTCGGCGGCAGGATAGACGACGCTGCCGATCACACGTTCTGCGGGCAGATTGTCGGCAATGACCCCATTCGGATCGACACTCTCAAGCCGTCTTCCCTCGTGCGGTCCCGGAACGCGCAGAAAGTACCACCAGGGAATGCCGTTTTGTGCGGTGAGAACGGCGGTATCGCGGCCATACATCGCGGGAAGATCGCGAACGACAGCTGCGACTTGATGCGCTTTCATGCCGAGGATGATGAGATTCTGCGCCGAGACCTCCGCGATTTTATCGGTCGCAGCGATGCGCGAGACGTTCTCGCGGCCGTCCTCTTCAATGAGCTTCAGACCGTTTGCGCGGATCGCTGCGAGATGAGGACCGCGCGCAATAACAGTGACTTCTTCGCCCGATTGCGCCAAGCGTGCAGCGAGCAAGCCGCCGATGCCGCCAGCTCCAACGACACAAATTTTCATCGAGTTTGGATTCCTCACGTCTTAGTGGCGGTGCAGCAAGATCTTTGTTGGCAGATCGCGCCAACGCTCCGCTTGCCGGGCGTAATTTTTCGCGATTTATGTGTGAGCGCTTTTAGTGCGAAATGAAAAAAAATTACAAGCCCGAGGGGGACGTCCCGATGACTGCTCAAGCGGAGTCCAGCGCTCCGGCTTCAAGCTTTGCCGCGCAAAACACGAAGCGCTGGCTGCAGCTTATTCTTGGTGTGCTGTGCATGACGATGATCGCCAACCTGCAATACGGTTGGACACTCTTCGTCAATCCCATGGCCACCAAATTCGGTTGGGAATTGGCGGCCATCCAATGGGCATTCACCATTTTTGTGCTGACGGAAACGTGGCTTATTCCGTTCGAGGGCTATCTCGAAGACAAGTTCGGGCCGCGACCGCTGGTGCTGTTCGGAGGCCTCCTCGTCGGCATCGCCTGGGTGATGAACTCCTACGCGGATTCGCTCGCGATGCTCTATGTCGCACAGGCGATCGGCGGCGTTGGCGCGGGCTCGGTCTACGGCACGTGCGTCGGCAATGCGCTCAAATGGTTTCCCGACCGGCGCGGCTTTGCCGCAGGCGTGACGGCTGCGGGTTTTGGAATGGGATCGGCACTGACGATCATTCCCATTTCGAAGGTCATTGCCGGGGAGGGCTACGAAGCGGCATTTCTCTATTTCGGAATCTTGCAATCGGCGGTCATCATCGTTGCATCGTTCGTTCTCCGGGCGCCGCCGAAAGAGGCGCACGGCGTGCAACCGACGTTGCTGGTCACGTCGCGGCGGTCATTCACGCCGGTCGAGATGCTCAAGTCTCCGATCTTCTGGATCATGTATCTGATGTTCGTGATGATGGCTGCCGGCGGCCTGATGGCCACGGCGCAGCTCGCGCCCATCGCGAAAGATTTCAAGGTTGCGGACGTGCCGGTTTCCCTGCTCGGCATCACGCTGCCGGCGCTGACGTTCGCGCTCTCGCTCGACCGGGTTCTCAATGGCGTGACGCGGCCGTTCTTCGGCTGGGTCTCAGACAAGATCGGGCGTGAGACGACGATGTTCATCGCCTTCGGCATCGAAGGCCTCGGCATTCTCGCCCTCGGACACTTCGGGCACGATCCATTCACGTTCGTGCTGCTGACGGGTCTCGTGTTCTTTGCGTGGGGCGAAATCTACAGTCTCTTCCCTGCGACGTGCGGCGATACGTTCGGCTCGAAATTCGCGACGACGAATGCCGGGCTTCTCTACACGGCGAAGGGAACGGCGGCTCTGCTCGTGCCGTTCTCGAGCATCCTGACGAAGACGACGGGGAGCTGGCACGCGGTGTTCTACACGGCAGCGGCGATGAACATCCTGGCGGCTGTTCTCGCGATCCTGGTGCTGAGGCCGTTGCGGCAGCGGGCGATGCTGAAGAACCGGTGACGCGGCTTCACGCGCGGCAAGGCTTTCGGAGTTCAGGAGCGAGCCGGAACTCGGTTCCGGCTCGCTTTCTTAATCTGCGCAGGAGAGACGCATCACGCGCTCGCCGATGGACCGCTGCGTCGTCCGAACAATAAGGCGATCACGAAGCCCGCTGCAAAGCCGCCGACGTGGGCCATGTAGGCGACGCCGCCGACATCGGCTCCGGTGTTGGCGATGGAGCCGACGCCGCTGAAAAGCTGCAGGACGATCCAGAAGCCGATGACGACAACCGCCGGCATCGAGATGACCTGGCGAACGACGAGCACGTCGACGCGCGATTGCGGGAACATCAGAATGTAGGCGCCGAGCACGCCGGCGATTGCGCCCGAGGCGCCGACGTTCGGGATGCTTGAGCCTTCGTTGAAGACATACTGCGCGAACGTCGCGGCAATGCCTGCGACGAGATAAAAGACGAGGTATTTTACGTGGCCAAAGTTATCTTCGACGTTATCGCCGAAGATATAGAGGTAGAGCATATTGCCGAAGAGATGCATCCAGCCTCCGTGCATGAACATGGCGGTGAAGATCGTCGGCCATTCCGTCGCCGGGCTCTCCCTGAAGTGGCTCGGAATGAACGCCCAGTTCTCGACGAATTGATCGCCGGCGCTGAGTTCGAAAAGAAAGAAAAGGATGTTGGCTGCAATCAGTACGTACGTGACAATCGGAACAGCGGTTACTTCGGAATCGTCGTCACCAATCGGAAACATTGCTGTCGCTCCCCTCGCGTCGCTCTGTCCGTCCTGTTCAACGCCGTAACGCGCCGATCGATCACCCGCCCGGTCAATCAGGCCGGTCGCGGTTTTCGAGCCGATAGCAGGTAATTGACGCTGGTATCGGGATTTCGAGACCATACGTCCTGCAACGGATTATAGGTGATGCCTTCGAGGTGCGGGTCAGCCAAGCCCGCAGCCTCGGCATAACGCCGAAGCTCTTCCGGCGTGATGAAGCGGTCCCATTGATGCGTGCCACGCGGCAGCCAGCCGAGAACGTACTCGGCTCCGACGATAGCAAGCGCCCAAGACTTTAGAGTTCGGTTCAGCGTCGAGAACACGGCGAGACCGCCGGGCGCGACCAGGGACGCGCACTCGGCAATGAACTTCGCGGGGTCGGGGACGTGCTCGACGACTTCGAGGCAGGCGACGATGTCGAACGTGCGGCCTTCGGCAACAAGGTCTTCGACGCGCGTGGCGCGATAATCGATAGCGAGGTTCTGGGATTCGGCGTGCGATTTTGCAATCGCGATGTTGCGTTCCGAAGGATCGATGGCCGTCACGGTCGCGCCTATGCGCGCCAGCGGCTCTGCGACGAGGCCGCCGCCGCAGCCGATATCGACGGCGGTCAGTCCCGAAAGCGGGTGCAGGGTCTTGGCGTCGCGGCCGAAGTGTTTCACGGCGGCGTCCCGGATAAACGAGAGACGCGGAGGGCCGATCTGGTGAAGGGGGCGAAACTTGCCCCGCGGGTCCCACCATTCGGATGCGAGACGGGAAAACCGCTCAACTTCTTCGCTGTCGAGCGTCCGGTCGCCAGCCCCCGATTGCGGTCCCGATTTTTGCGGTGCGATCATTTTCTTCTCCGGTCCTCGGACTACTCGCCAGCCGGGCGCCTTCATTGTCAAGCGGTTGTGCGTCGCTGGACGGCCGGGGGCAGTTGCAGGGGGGCGCGCGAGCCGCTAAGAAGCGCCGGACTCAATCCAAATCTTAATACGCGTTTGGCCCGGATCGGGTCCGAGCGGGTTTGCTCAAGGAAAGCACTTCGCCGATGGCGACGGTAGTCATGAAATTTGGCGGGACCTCTGTCGCCAATATCGAGCGCATCCACAACGTCGCCCGCCACGTCAAGCGGGAGGTCGACGCCGGCAATAAGGTCGCCGTCGTGGTATCGGCCATGGCGGGGGTGACGAACCAGCTCGTTTCCTGGGTTAAAGAGGCTTCCCCTTTGCACGATGCGCGGGAATATGACGCCGTTGTTGCGACCGGCGAGCAAGTGACGGCGGGCCTTCTCGCGATCACGCTGCAGGCGATGGGGCTTCGGGCGCGCTCCTGGAGCGGCTGGCAGGTGCCAGTTAAAACGAATGCGGCGCACGGCTCGGCCCGTATCATCGACATCCCGGGCGACCAGATCAAAAAGTCGATCGTGGGCGGCGAAATCGCCGTCGTTACCGGATTTCAGGGAATAGAGCCGCACGAGAATCGGATTTCGACGCTTGGCCGCGGCGGCTCAGATACGAGCGCCGTTGCAATTGCGGTCGCGCTCGAAGCCGACGTGTGCGACATCTATACCGATGTGGACGGCGTTTATACGACCGACCCGCGCATCGTTTCGAAAGCGAAGCGGCTCGCCAAGATCTCGTATGAAGAAATGCTCGAGATGGCGTCGCTCGGATCGAAGGTTTTGCAAACCCGCTCCGTCGAGCTTGCTATGGTCTACAAGGTGAAAACGCGTGTCCTATCGAGTTTTGTCGCGCCTGAAGGCATGAAGGCCTTCAGCCCGGACAATATCGAAGACATCGGAACTATCGTATGCGACGAGGATGAGATCGTGGAACAGCAAGTCGTAAGCGGCATTGCCTACGCCAAGGACGAGGCCAAGGTTACCCTGCTCAAGGTGGACGATAAGCCGGGTATCGCGGCGCGGATTTTCGGGCCGCTCGCAGACGCGAACATCAACGTCGACATGATCGTCCAGAACGTCGGCGCGGACGGCAAACATACGGACATGACCTTTACGGTGCAGGCGGCTGAACTGCCGCGCGCGCTCGATGTCTTGAAGAAAGCCAAGGCGGACATCGGTCATTTCGACATCAAGAGCTCCGCGGATGTGGTGAAAATTTCCGTCATCGGCGTCGGAATGCGCAGCCACGCAGGCGTCGCGTCGCAAATGTTCAAGACGCTGGCGGAAAAGGGCATCAACATTCACGCCATCTCGACGTCCGAGATCAAAGTCAGCGTGTTGATCGAAGCGGCGTATGCGGAGCTTGCGGTGCGGGCGTTGCATTCAGCCTACGGGCTTGACAACGATTAGGCGGGGCGCCCTTCCAAGCCCCGTCCTTTTGCGGATATGAAACAATCTGCGGCAGGTTTGCCGCGGGACGGCTGGCAGGAAGGTCATGATAGCGCGGCGCGACGATCCGAGACCCCTACCGAGCGAAACCTCGCTCCGGGTGATCATGCGCCATTTGCGCGAGATCATGTCCGACGGCGGCGAAGGCCAGGACAAGCTCGACCGCATCGTGCGGCAGATCGCGGGCGTGATGGTCGCCGAGGTCTGCTCGATCTATCTGAAGCGTCAGGACGGCTCGCTTGAGCTTTTCGCGTCGGAAGGCCTCAATCCCGATTCAGTCCATACAACCCGACTGAAGCGGGGCGAGGGTCTCGTCGGGCGGGCGTCGGAGCTCGGCACGACCGTCAACGAGCCGGAAGCTTCGAACCATCCGGCGTTCTCCTACCGGCCAGAGACGGGCGAAGAGATTTACCACTCGCTGCTCGCCGTGCCGATCTCGCGTTCGGGACAGGTTCTCGGCGTGCTCGTCATTCAGAACCGGACGCCTCGCGAATATTCCGACGAGGATGTCGAGGTTCTGCAGGCGACCGCGATGGTCATTGCGGAAAACCTCATTTCAGGCGCCGTCGCCGGTACGGTCGCCGCCATCGAAGCGTCGCGCTCGCAACCGGGCCTGATCGAGGGCGAGCCGATTTCGGAGGGCATTGCGCTCGGCCACGTGGTGCTGCACGAGCCGCGCATCGTCGTTACGCAATTGATGGCGGAGAACCCCGCGATCGAACTCGAGCGTCTCGATCTCGCGCTCGATAAACTGCAAAAAAATATCGACGAAATGTTCGAGCACGAGCATCTGTCTAGCGTCGGCGAGCATCGCGATGTGCTCGAAGCCTATCGCATGTTCGCGCACGACAAGGGCTGGCACCGGCGTTTGCGCGAGGCCGTCGAAGGCGGGTTGACGGCGGAGGCGGCCGTCGAGCGCGTGCAAAACGCCATGCGCACGCGCATGCTGCGCCAGCACGATGCATACTGGCGCGAGCGGCAGCGCGATCTCGACGATCTCTCCGACCGGCTGCTGCGCGTGCTCGCGGGACGCCTTAAAAGTTCGGAAGACGACGGCGGCCTGCCGCCCGATGCGATCCTTGTTGCGCGGACGATGGGGCCTGCCGAGCTTCTTGATTACGACCGGAGCCGGTTGCGCGGTCTCGTCGTTGAGGACGGATCGAGCCAGAGCCATGTCGCGGTCGTCGCCAAGGCACTCGGCATCGCGGCGATTGGGCAGGCGAGCGGCATCGTGGACAGGGTTACCGCGGGAGACGCGGCCATTGTCGACGCGGTCACAGGCGAGGTTCATATCCGCCCCACGGGCGAACTCATTGCGGCCTATTCCGACAAGGTGCGTTTCCGCGCACGGCGGCAGAAGCGCTATCAGTCTTTGCGCGATCGTCCGGCGATCACAAAGGATGGGGTTCCGGTCGCCTTGATGATGAACGCCGGCCTTCTGGTCGACCTGCCTCATCTCGATGAATCGGGCGCCGACGGCATCGGCCTCTATCGGACCGAATTGCAGTTCATGCTGTCGGAGGCGTTTCCCCGTCTCGACCGGCAGACGCAGCTTTACCGTTCTGTGATCGAGGAAGCGGGCGGCAAGCCCGTTGTCTTCCGCACGCTCGATATCGGCGGCGACAAGGTTCTTCCGTATCTCCGGCAGCCGAAGGAAGAAAATCCGGCAATGGGCTGGCGCGCGATCCGGATGGCGCTCGACCGGCCCGAGCTGTTCCGGCTGCAAATCCGCGCGTTGCTCAAGGCGGCGGCGGGCCGCGAACTCCGCGTCATGATTCCGATGGTGTCCGCGAGCTACGAGCTCGGCGCGATCCGGGCGCTGATCGAGCGGGAAAAGGCGTTCCTGACCGAGCATGGCCATCCTCTTCCCGAGTCCGTGCTCGTCGGTGCCATGTTCGAGGTTCCGGCGCTGCTCTTCGAACTCGACGCGTTTCTGTCGCGGGTCGATTTCGTTTCGGTCGGGTCGAACGATCTGATGCAGTTCCTGTTTGCTTCCGACCGCACGAACGCACGGGTTGCGAGTCGCTTCGATGTGCTGGCGCCGGCGCCGCTCAGGGCACTCCGGATGCTCATTACGTCGGCCGTTCGCTATGGTGTGCCGGTGACGATCTGCGGCGAGATGGCGGGCAGTCCGCTCGAAGCGATGACGCTTATCGCTCTCGGCTTCAAATCGCTGTCAATGGCGCCCGCATCCATCGGCCCGATCAAGTCGATGGTGCTTTCGCTCGATGCCGGAAAAGCGACGGCCTTTATCGACGAACTTTTGAAAGAAGGTTCGAAAGACGTGCGCATGTCCTTGCAGCAATTCGCCGAAAGGGAACGCGTCGCGATCGACGGTTAGCGATTGCCAACGGATTTTTACGCGCGGCCTTTGACAAACAAGGATTTTTAGCCAAGAGTATACTTAATTTGTGGGGGGCCGGCGCGTGTTGCCGGGTGTTGTATGCGTCGCGGCTTTGTTGAGACCGTTCCGGTCGGGGGTTATGAGCGTGCGCGCCCGGTCTCGGCGCGCTTGGATTCCGCCCAAAATACACAAATCGCCGAAAGTCGGGCCCTCATCGGGCAATTCTTCATCGATCTCAGGCGGACGCTGCGGCTGACCCTGCCGCAGGCGGCGGAATATCTTCAGGTCCGCCCCGAGGTCATCGAAGCGCTGGAAACGGGTTACGTCGAGCATTTGCCGGAGTGGCAGGACACCTCCGCCATCGTTATGACGTATACGTCGATGGCGGGCGTCAACGGCCGGCCGGCGCTCAATGCCATCGGAAGTCTAATCGCATATTTTTCGAGCGTCGCACCGGCGCCGAGGCAGCCGGCCATCAGCGAACGCCTGCTACAGTACGCCCAGGCGCAGTATCAGCCGCAACAGCCATTTCCACAGGCGCAGCCGTTTCAACCGCGGCCGGAGCCAGCGGGCTTGCAGGGCCGTTCGCACGCCGTCGCACAGGCTGGCCCGCGTGAGCGCTCGCAACCCGTTCGGGCCGCGAGAATTCAGGCGGCGGGGAACTTCATGCGCGCCGGGTCCGCAATCGCAAACGGAGCCCGGCGGCTGCCGCAAGAAGCCTTCAATCAGGTCCGCCAGCGGCCACAGCGCGCGCTTTACGCCCTGTCGCTGCCGCTCGGCCTCCTCTTGCTGATGATGCATTCGTCCATTTTCGAGACCGTCTCGCGGCCGTTCGGGTCGGCCGTGCGCTGGGTCAGCAGCTATTTCCAGGAGCATTACGGCCCTGTCCGCGACGGCCTCAGATATATCGAAGTCGATGACCCCCGGTCGAGGCGGGGGGACAAATTGCGGATCAGCGGCGGTTCGTATTAGATAGGCCCGATCTGCTGCCCGACCTTGGCGCGCAGACGCTCCGCGGTTCTTTCGCGGCCAGCAATCAACCCATTTGGCTAAACCACCGGCGGCCCCGCCGGCGAAATTCATCGGACACATGTCAGCACTGCCGCGCGAAAAACTTGACCGACTTTCCGAGCGCTGGGTCGCCATTCAGGATCAGCTGAACCACGGCGTGTCGCAAGCCGACTACGTGAAGCTGACCAAGGAATATTCGGAGCTGAGCCCGGTCGTGGCGCAGATCGATGCGCTGCGCAAAGCCGAGGCGGAGAACAAGGATCTCGAGCAGCTGATACGCGATCCGGGCGCCGACAAGGATATGGTCGACCTCGCCTATGCCGAGCGCGCGGAACTCGCGGAACGCATCACGGGTCTCGAACAGCAGCTTCGCATCGCGCTCCTCCCGAAAGACGCGGCGGACGAGAAAAGCGCGATTCTCGAAGTCCGGGCCGGGACGGGTGGCGACGAAGCGGCGCTGTTCGCGGCGGATCTCTTTCGCATGTACACGCGCTATGCCGATCTCAAGGGCTGGAAGACGGAGGTCATTTCAGCGTCCGAGAACGATCTCGGCGGCTACAAGGAAATCATCGCCTCGATCACGGGGCAGGGCGTGTTCGCGCGGCTAAAGTTCGAATCCGGCGTGCATCGCGTCCAGCGCGTTCCGGCGACGGAAGCGAGCGGGCGCATTCACACCTCCGCCGCGACGGTTGCGATCATGCCGGAAGCGGAAGACATCGACATCGACATCAAGCCCGAAGACATCCGCATCGATACGATGCGGGCAGGCGGCGCGGGCGGTCAGCACGTCAACAAGACGGAAAGCGCCGTGCGTATAACGCATTTGCCGACCGGCATCGTCGTCGTGTCGGCCGAGAAATCACAGCATCAGAATCGCCGTTTGGCGATGAACGTCCTCAAAGCCCGCGTTTATGAAATGGAGCGCGAGAAGGCCGCGAACGAACGATCCGATGCGCGGAAATCGCAGGTCGGCTCGGGTGATCGCTCGCAGCGGATCAGGACCTATAATTTTCCGCAAGGCCGGGTCACCGATCATCGGATCAACCTGACGCTCTACAATCTCGACGAAGTCATTGCGGGCGCCCTTGATCCGCTGATCGATGCGCTCATCACCGATCATCAGGCGACGATGCTCGCGGAATTGAGCGCGGCGTAAGATGCCGTCGCGAGGCGCTGAGGAATCGCTGCTCTTACATTTCTGGCCCGAACAGAGCGTCGCTGAGGCTTTGGCCGCAATGACCCGCGCGTTCACTCAGGAGGGCTTGGACAGTCCGAAGCGCGACGCCCGTTTTCTGCTGCAGGGGCTGCTTGGGATCGACGGGGCGCAGCTCCTGTCGGCGTCGACGCGGTCGCTCGGGGAAGCAGCGGCGATCGTCAGCGAAGGCGCCAATCGCCGGCTCGCGCACGAGCCTGTATCGCGCATTCTTGGACGCCGCGAATTCTATGGCCGCGAGTTCATCGTGACGCCCGACGTTCTCGATCCGAGGCCCGATACCGAGGCTGTCGTCGATCTTGCGCTGGAAGTCGTGAAGTCGAGCGGACTTGCGGGGCGAGCCCTTACCATTGCCGACATCGGGACGGGCTCGGGAATTCTTATTTGCACGTTGCTGGCCGAGCTTCCGGATGCGACAGGGGTGGCGACCGACGTCAGCCCGGCTGCGCTCGACGTTGCTCGCCGGAATGCCGTCAACCTCGGCATTGCGGACCGGATCCGGTTCATTGCGACATCTGGTCTCTCTAGCTGTGGCAACACATTCGACCTCGTTGTTTCAAATCCTCCTTACATAGTGAGAGACGAGATTGCCGGTCTCGACCGGGAGGTGAAGGACTACGATCCTCTTCTTGCCCTCGATGGCGGAGCGGATGGCCTGGATGTCTACCGCGAGATCGCCCGTAACACCTTGGAATTGCTGCGACCCGTGAGGGTAGTCCTTGAGGTCGGATCGACCCAGGCGGAAGCCGTGGAAGGGCTGTTTGCGGCCGCCGGCGCCCGGCCTTTGGCGCGGCGCCTCGATCTCGGCGGACATACCCGCGCTGTTGCAATGGAGATACATCTCTAACCTAACCGATCATTTCTATTTGCGGAAACTTGTTTCCGGGGTAGTATCGGAGGTGAAGAGTTTGATCGGATGTGCCCGGAGCAGACGTACCGCTTAAAGCGGCGATTAGCCCGGCCTTCCCATCTCAGATCATCAGCGCAAACGTTCTCGGACCCGTTAGTCCGTTGAGTGGCGAGTGTCGGGCTTCTTTCCTCGGCGCGTGTGCTGACAAAGCTCCTTTGAGGACGGCTCTAGTATCTTTTGCAGGGTTGATGAACGGGATTACTGCGATTTTGCCCAAGGCAGTGGGGCAAGAGCCGGGACTGCGGTCCGTGGGGCAGTGGTGACTTTAGAATCGACTTATTGAATTGGATCGGAGGATCCATGGCGCCGCATACAGATTAGCGTGCGCCGTTGGCAACGTATCAACAAGCATGAACGGGAGCCCATGAGGCAAGGTCAACAGAACCGTCGCGGTCGCGGTCGAAACAACAACAATAACAATAACCGCAAATCGCAAAATCCCCTGATGCGCAGTTTCGAGAGCTCGGGGCCGGATGTGAAAATTCGTGGCACGCCCTCGCACATCGCCGAGAAGTACATAACCTTGGCGCGTGACGCGCTGTCGTCTGGCGATCCGGTGCTGGCCGAGAATTATCTCCAGCACGCTGAGCACTATAACCGCATCATTCTCGGCTATCGCGAGCAGATGGCGCAGCAGGGCGGCGTTGACCCCATGGGCAATGGTGCCGCGCGGACGCATTCGCTTGCCGGTCCCGAGGGTTCGGATAGCGAGGACTTCGGCGACGAGGATGGTGACGAGTTCGGCGCGCAGCCGCAGCTTGGTCAGGGTGGCGGCGCACAGCCGGACGCGCAGCCGCCTTTCCCGCAGCAACAACAGCAGCCGCGGAACTTCGACAATCAGAACCGCTACGATAACCGTCCGCCGCGCCACGAGCGCTTCAACAACAACCGCAATGACCGCCATGATCGCGGCGACCAGCAGCGGTTCGATCGGGGCGATCGCGGGGACCGTGGCGACCGTCAGGACTTCCGGGGCGACCGTGGCGATCGCTATGAGCGCAACGGACAGGGCGGCGGTGACCGCTACCGCGACGACCGGCGCTCTCATGGCGGCGACGGCAATCAGGGCGAAGGCGGTTTCCGTCGGCGCGAACGTTATCAGGCGCCGAATGGCAATGGTCATGGTGGTGACCGCGAAGCGCCTGGCGGCGGCTTCCAGCAGCCGAACATCGGCGCGCCCGTGGCGGAGCGTGCAGAACGGTCCGAGCGGCCAGAACGGGTTGAACGCGCAGAACGAGCAGAGCGTCCGGAGCGTGCAGAGCGTCCCGAACGTGCGGAACGCCCTGAGCGCTCAGAACGCCCTGAGCGCGCGGAACGTCAGTCGCAGCCGGCGGCTGCTCCGGCCTCCATCGAGCAGGAACAACCGGCATTCCTTCGCCGGCCGGTTCGTCGTCCGCGCCGTGAGGAGCCCGCCGAGGCTCCGGTCGCACCTCCGGCCGCTGCGAACGAAGATCAGGAATAAGCGCGAATTTCATTGCGTGCATTTTTCGCCGGCTGCGGGCTCCGTGGCCGGCAATTTTTTTGGGGGGCTTGATGGGGACGTAGCTCCCCACCGTCATTCCGGCGTAGGCCGGCACTCAGACAAGCTTCAGCAGGCTGGGGAGATGCGGGCTGCTCGGAGCGAGCCGCTGGCAGAATGCGCGCTGACCGTTGCATGGATCCCGGCCTTCGCCGGGATGACGGTGCGATGGGTGTGGGATGGCCGGGTCGCGTCAGCCGATTTCGACGCTGTCGCCGAGGTGGACGTTGCCGCCGTCAATGACGCGGGCGTAAACACCAAAATCGCAATGGCCGAGCGTCTTCGACAGAAACGAGGGGATGTTCAAATCGCGGATGCCGGTCTCGGGATCTACGTTGGTCGCTGCGCAACGCTGGGTCCGCTTGAAAACCTTGAGTACGGTGCCGCCGCTGACGCGGATCTTCTTGCCGACAAGATCGAGTTCGCTCCAGGGCTCTAGCCCGCTGACCACGAGATTGGGGCGGAAGCGGCGCGTATCGACCTTGGCTCCGATCATCGTGCCGAGCGCCTGGACACTTTCAGAATTGACGATGTGCACGCATTTGGCGGCGACGTCGGAAAAGCTATGGCCGGGGCTCGAAACAATTCGCGGCCTGCCGCGAAGGCCTGAGGTTACGACGTGCGCTATTGCGTCTTCGATCCGGCGGCGGCCGTCGTCGGTGCGGAGGTCGCCACGGGCGATCTCTACGCCAGCCTTGGCGATAACGAGCGTGGACGTCGTGTCATCGAACTCTGTGCGGAGCGTTGCCAGCTCCTCGTTTTTCATCAGCATGACGAAGTGGATCTTCGAGAGATGGCGCGGGTTTTCCGGATCGAAGGGGCCGGGGCCATTTTCGATTGCGTACGCGCGGTCGAAGGGAAGGGTTTCAAGCCGGGCCAAAGCAACGCTTTCGAGCGGTTCCGGCATCAAACCCTTAACCGGGTAGCGATAAAGAGCTTCAATCCTTGCGGGACCAACCTTTGCCATGCCGCGAATTTTCCCTCGGATTTGCCGAAGCCGCCCCTTTTTCGGGCGCGGCCCGCTCCTATATCGCGTTTATCATACGGGGCGGTGGGGATGCCTACCATTGGGTCTTTTTCCGCGCCTGGATGATAAATATCAAATCGCATGGCATTCTTTCCGGGCCTTATGGGGTGGTGAGAGTGCGCTGGAGGACGCGACATGAATTTTGAACGGTACACCGACCGCGCCAAGGGCTTCGTGCAGGCAGCCCAGTCGCTGGCGCTTCGCGAAAACAATCAGCAGGTTACCCCCGCCCATCTCTTAAAAGTTCTTCTCGACGACCCCGAGGGTCTGGCGAGCGGGCTCATTCAGCGCGCGGGCGGCGACTCGCGTCAGGCGCTGCGCGAGGTCGAGGCTGACCTCGCCAAGAAGCCGAAAGTGACCGGCGGCTCAGGCCAGGTCTACGTCGCGCCGGAGATGGCGCGTTTGTTCGATTCCGCCGAGAAGCTTGCCGACAAGGCGAGCGACAAGTTCGTGACGGCCGAGCGGCTGCTTCTCGCGCTGGCGCTGGACAATACGACGGACGCGGGCAAGATCCTGCGCAATGCGGGCGTCACCGCGGACAAGCTCAACGGCGCGATCAACGACATCCGCAAGGGCCGCACGGCCGATACCGCTTCGGCCGAACAGGCCTATGACGCGTTGAAGCGCTATTCGCGTGACCTCACCGAAGCGGCGGCGACCGGCAAGCTCGATCCCGTGATCGGGCGTGACGAAGAGATCCGCCGCACCATTCAGGTGCTGTCGCGGCGCACGAAGAACAATCCTGTGCTCATCGGTGAACCGGGCGTCGGCAAAACGGCGATCGCGGAAGGCTTGGCCTTGCGCATCGTCAAGGGCGACGTGCCGGAGAGCCTCAAGAACAAACGGCTTCTGTCGCTCGACATGGGCGCGCTGATCGCTGGCGCCAAATATCGCGGCGAGTTCGAGGAGCGTTTAAAAGCCGTTCTGTCTGAGGTCGAGGCCGAGGGCGGCAACATCATTCTCTTCATCGATGAGCTGCACACCATCGTCGGCGCCGGTAAGACGGAAGGCTCGATGGATGCGGGCAACTTGCTGAAGCCAGCGCTCGCGCGCGGGGAGCTGCACTGCGTCGGCGCGACGACGCTCGAGGAATACCGTAAGCACGTTGAGAAGGATGCGGCGCTGGCGCGGCGCTTCCAGCCGATCTTCGTCTCCGAGCCGACGGTGGAAGACACCATCTCGATCCTGCGCGGCTTGAAGGAGAAGTACGAGCTGCATCACGGCGTGCGGATCACCGATAGCGCGCTGGTCGCTGCGGCAACGCTGTCGAACCGCTACATCACCGATCGTTTCCTCCCCGACAAGGCGATCGACCTTGTCGACGAGGCGTCGTCGCGTCTTCGGATGCAGGTCGATTCCAAGCCTGAGGAACTCGATGCGATCGATCGCGATCTGATGCAGCTTTTGATCGAGCGGGAAGCCTTGAAAAAGGAAACCGACGCCGCTTCCAAGGATCGTCTCGGCCGCATCGAAAAGCAGATCGCGGACCTTGAGGAAAAGTCGGAAGCGATGACGGCGCGCTGGGAAGCCGAGAAGAACAAGCTCGGGTCGGCGCAGAAGATCAAGGAAGAGCTCGATAGCCTGCGTAACGCGCTGGAACAGGCGCAGCGCAAGGGCGATCTCGCGCGCGCGGGCGAGCTTCGCTATGGGCGGATTCCGGAACTCGAGAAGAAGCTTCAGGGCGTCGAAAGCCAAGAAGGAAAGGGCGCTCTCGTCGAAGAGGCCGTGACGCCGGATCAGATCGCGGCAGTGGTGTCGCGCTGGACGGGCGTGCCGGTCGACAAGATGCTCGAAGGCGAGCGCGACAAGCTTCTGAAGATGGAAGACGCTCTCTCGAAGCGCGTCATCGGTCAGAAGGAAGCGGTCATCGCCGTTTCGACGGCGGTCCGCCGTGCGCGTGCCGGATTGCAGGATCCGAACCGGCCGATCGGCTCGTTCATGTTCTTGGGGCCGACCGGCGTCGGCAAGACGGAGCTGACGAAGGCGCTGGCCGGATATCTGTTCGACGACGATACGGCGCTCATCCGTCTCGACATGTCGGAGTACATGGAGAAGCACTCGGTCGCGCGTTTGATCGGTGCGCCTCCGGGCTACGTCGGCTACGAAGAAGGCGGCGCGCTGACGGAAGCTGTGCGGCGGCGGCCGTATCAAATCATTCTCTTCGACGAGATCGAGAAGGCGCATCCGGATGTCTTCAACGTGCTGTTGCAGGTGCTCGATGACGGGCGCCTGACGGACGGGCAGGGCCGCACGGTCGACTTCAAGAACACGCTGATCATTCTGACGTCGAACATCGGCGCGGAATATCTCGTCAACCAGAAGGAAGGCGAGGATACCGAAGCGGTGCGCGAAGAGGTGATGGCGGAGGTGCGGACGAAGTTCCGGCCGGAGTTCCTGAACCGTCTGGACGACATCATCCTGTTCCACCGCCTGCAGCGGAGCGAGATGACGAAGATCGTCGACATTCAGATCGCGCGTCTGCAGAAGCTGCTGGCGGATCGCAAGATCAAGATCGAGCTCGACGAGCAGGCGCGGCAGTGGCTCGCCAACCGCGGTTACGATCCCGCGTACGGCGCGCGGCCGTTAAAGCGCGTCATTCAGCGCAACGTGCAGGACCCGCTCGCTGAGCAGATCCTCGCGGGCGGCGTCAAGGATGGCGACACGGTGCCGGTGTCAGTCCGCGACGGCGAACTGACGATCAACGGCTGGCCGGCGAAGGCTGCGGCTTGATGAACATTCGGACGCGATGCGAAGAGCGCCGCGTCCGAGTTTGGCCCTTAGCGAACGTGCGAGCGTGGCGCGCTGTTCGGCTAAAGCGAGCGCGAGTTTATCGAATGCAGATTAGTTCTCCGTTGGGCGCGCGAACGGCGCGATGGCCCGTATGCCTGACACACCATGCTTGATTTTGCCCGCCCCAGATGCAGCGGCCGGTTACGCTGCTGCGATGACGGTTCGGGCCGCAGCCACCAAGAGCAAGAGCAGGTGAGGCCGCGGATGAGAGGTCGATGGAAAGAAGAGCGAGACCGAGTAGCGGAGCGAAAAGTTTTTTCATCACAAATCTCCCTGAGAGCGCGCGAAATTGCTCATTTTTGAGCACGCAATTCTTAGTTTCCATCCTGTTAACTGAACCCGGTATTAATGACGCGTACGTCGTATTAAGGCAAGCGCGGATCATCCTCCGCAGCTTGCCGGACTGACAATGCGCACGAGCTCGGGCTGCGCTTTTCGAAAGGTGGAACGCCCGCGGAGACGGCGGGCGTATGACCTTACTGGGCTATCACCGGCGCGATGCCTAGACTCCGTGCCACCGGCGGCGGGTTCCATTTGCCGGTCAGCGCATCGGATTTGGGGGCGTAGAGGCGCATGGTGAGATTGAATGGCCCTTTTGGTGCCGGCAGCCAGTTCGCTTCTTTATCGGCGCCGGGACTCTCATTCTGAAAATAGAGATCGAGTGAGCCGTCCGCGTTGAACTTGAAGGGCATCCAGCTGCTCACGGCGAAGCGATTTAGATTGTTAGCGACCTGAAATCCCTCATCATCGTAGAGCGTGATTGACCAGAAGGCATCGACCGGCGGCATCGTCGCCTTGTCGAAATGGATCGTGTATTTATTGGCGCCATCGAGAGGCTTGCCCGTATCGTCAGCGAGGTTTGCCGGATAGATCGCATCCTCGGGCAGGTTGGCACCAAGACCATATTGGGTAATCAGCGCGCGCTTCAGATAGTAATTGCCGTAGACACCCATCGTATCGGTGTTCATCGACCAGCCATTGGCCACACGTGCCAGTGTCGGGAGCTTCCATTTGATGAGCTGCTGCGCGTCCTGCGGCGCCGTTTCAAGAGCCTTTTGAACGGCGGGATCCAGTTTGGCGATGTCGAAGCTCTTGCCCGGTTCGATGCCGATCCGGCGCATCTGCGCGATGATGGGCTGGTCCGTGATGTGCGGAGGATGCAGCTTCAAGAGTTCGGCGGCATAAGCAAAGAATTTGCCGGCAGGCATTGTATCGACGAGGGTTTTCGGCGGCGTCTTCACATCGACGCTTGGATCAATCTTGGCTTCGATGGGCGCCGGCGTTTTTCCCCACTCGGACAGCGGCGTGATCTTATAGCGCGCCTGGATCTGGTGAACCGCATCGTAGTCAGCCGGGCCATCAGTTTTCGTGCGGCCGATAATCCAGACGTAGGGCGTCGGCGCATCGATACGATGAGTGTCTTTGGGCAGCTTGAACTCGTCGATCACCTTTTCTTTCAAATCGGGTCTCCAACCCGGAGGCACGATGACAAAGTTGCCGGCTTCAGTTCCGGTGGTTCGCCATCCGGGTGAGGCAAAGACATCCGTCCACATGTCGAGCATCGGTAGGAGGTAGTATCGACCATGCGTATCGGGCACCGAGACAACCACAGGCTCTTTTGTCAGATCGAGCCAGGCGCTCGAATAGAGCGTATCGAAATTCGGGCGGACAACGGTCCGCATGTCGGCTGACGGATAGGCGTCTATATTTGCGAAGGTATTCATTGGCCCGCCGATCGATCCCTTGCCGGGCGGCGTATTGATCAGCTGCTTCCGGGTCAAATCCATCGTCACGGGGGAATAGAAATAAAGGTACGCATTGACGGCGATGTCGTGCGCTTCCTGCGGGCTGATGGTTTGGGCTCTGACCGCGGTCGCGTGACCGACCACTATGGCAAAGGACGAAGCGGAAATGAGCGCGCTCATAAGAACGCGTCGTCCTCGCGCAGAACTTTCAAGCATGTTGTAGGCTCCTACCCTCGCAAACCCCACGCCCGGGATGGAGACTACGGTTTTCCTACGATCGTGCTGGGATCAAATTGCACAGGGTAAACGAAGTCTTCCGCTTCTGGTCCTTAGACAACCTTTAAAAAGCGTGTCCCCGCTCTGTCCGCGTACCGCATCATCCCGCGCAGCTCGGCAGGGCTACTCCCTTCGTCATGACGACGAAGGTCGGCACCCAGACAAGAGTCGACATCTCAGACGTTTGAGCTTGGATGGATCCGGCCTTCGCGGGGATGACACCGGGGCGTCGGCCTATTCCAATCTCAGCAAAATCGCGCGGTCCAATGCCAGGAAGGATTTTGTCCGTCCTTTGCCTTGCGCAATCATTGCAGGCGCGTCTTTTGCGGGAACCACGACCCATGCGGGCTTTGCGATCGTCGATACCGTGTTTGGATCGATTGTCGTAACCCTCAAGGGCCCATAAGCAAGTTCATTCAGGCCCGCATACATGTTTGTCCGATAAATCGGAGCCGGCGCATCGCGGACGAGCTCAGCAATTTGTGCAGCCGCAATTTTCGAACGAATATAAGCTGGCTTGATCGCTCCATCGACGATCGAATGGACCGCGGCATATCCCAAAAAGACGACCGTAAAACATACGCCGCTCGCAACGAGGACTGTCCGACGTTCGGACAAAGCATCGTAGGCGATGCCACCGAGCACGCATAGCGGCAGCACCATCGGCAAGATATAGCGGGGATTGACCTCGGCGGGCCAAAAGAGAATGACCGAAGTACACGCAAAAGCGTAGCAGCTCAGTGCAAGGATGAAATTTTGCGGGACTGTTTGTTTGACAGACCTAGCGCCGGTTACAAGGAGGGCGCAGGCCAAGAACGCCGCTGGAAGCGTCTCGAGAAAGAAGTCGGCGGCGTTGGCTAGCGGATGCGGGAGAGCGATGCCGTTAGAGGCAAGCCGTGTGTATCTCAGCCATTCGCTTTGATCACCCGGCACGAAAACGTAGGCGTACCATGAGCCGGCGGGAATGGCTGCGAGAAGGCCAGCCAGAATAAGGCCCGGAATTTGCCACCACGTCGATGACATGACGACAAACGTAAGGAGGCCCAGCATGAAATAGGCAACGGGCTGAGGGCCCTTCAGGAGAGCAGCTACCGCCAGAAGCCCACCAATACCAATCCAGCGGCCAACAGAAATTCGCCCGGTGGCATACGAACGCCACCACACGAGGAAGGCGCCGAACAGTATCACCGCGAGTGGGAGGTCGGCCACCGACGTCGCGTAATATCGCATTACGATGGGGCTCGCCAAAAATAGCGCGGCCCCAAACACCGCCGCCTCGGCGCTTGCCACCGGCCGTAAGGCGCGCCAGACCAAAAGAACACCTGCCAGAAGCGATAGAACGATTGGGAGGCGGGCGATAAATGGAACGACATGGCCGGATGGCAGGCTTATTGCGGCTATGAGCCAGGATAAAAGCGTTGGCCGCTCTATAAAGCGGAAATTGTAGAGGTGCGGCGTGAGCCAATTGCCATCGTCCAATGCGCTCTGCGCAATGTTTACGGTTAGTCCTTCAACATAATGATATCCATGAAAAAGCGCAGGCGGCACCGCGACCAGCAGCCAGACGCCAATCAACAAAAGAAACGATAAATCTCGACCGGCTACCGCACCCCACAGTCGAATGACTCTTTGCGCCGATTGCTGCAGCACTACCGAGCGCCCATGCTCGCCGAGGCGGAAATCAGCAATTTCATTTGTCATTTTTTGGGAGGTACCTGACGGCAAGAGACAGACGAGAGTTTGCTTGTCGAGTTCACTTGCTTCGTCGTCAAGGGCATAATAACGCCGTTTTTATTACGGTTCTGTATGCATTCCGATTTGGAGTGAGCCTGTGGCGCCAATGTCCTCGTCAGGCCGAACCCGGACAACGTTCATCATCTTGCGCGTCTAGGCTTGGCTGGATCCCGGCCTGCGCCGGGATGACGGTGGGGGCGCGTTAGTTGCCGCGCGCGGCATGGCGCCAGAGGTTCACGAACTCGTCGAGCTCGTTTTCGGCAAGATCGGAGACGACGGTATAGTCGAAGTCGCGGCCGTGCCATTGGATGACGAAATATCCGTCATTCGTTGTTGCGAGCGACGGCTCGGTCGTATCCTTCTGTCCGGCCCGCGGTATTGCAACGACGCTGATGATGTGAGCGCGGCGCTGATAGACGAGGACTGGAACGGGCTTGCCATCGATCACCTCGACGCGGCCGCCCGCGAGGGGAAATCCCGCGCTCGACAGATCGATCACTTGCGGGGAGAGCGCGAGCTTGCTGTCGAACCACGGCTTCACTGTGTGGCGGTCACTGGACGCGACATCAAACGGCGTGGCCGCTAGCAAGGCGCGCTGATGACCGGCGACGATCGCTGCGATTTCGTTTGATCCCAAATTCGGGCGCAGAAAGGCGTAGGTGCCGCCCGCGGCAATGATCGCTGCGAGGGCGGCGGCGGCCGCCATTTCGCGCCAAGCGTAACTGCGGATGCGATTGCGAGACGGCGTGGCGAGCCGCTGGACAACAGGGGGAGGCGTTTCCTCGGCCATCTCTTCGATGCGCCGGCGCAGGTCGTTCGAAGCTGTCTGCGTTTTCAATTGCGACGCAAGCACGCCACGCAGTTGTACGAGGCGATCGTGTTCCAACTTCAGTGCCGGGTCGGCTGCCATGCGGCGCTCGATCTCCAAAACGGAAGCGGCGTCCAGCTCGTTATCCAGATAAGCATTCAGCAGCAGAAGAGATTCCTCACGGGAGGACCACGCCGACGGTTTGTTCATGCTGCGCCTGCCTTTCCCTTACCAGCCATGACGAGGCGCTGAATGAGCAGATTTCTCGCGCGCGCAAGTCTGGACATGACGGTGCCTATGGGAATCGACAAAATCTTCGAGATCTCCTGATAGCTCAGTTCTTCGATCTCTCGCAGGATCAGTGTCTGGCGATAGGGCAAGGGCAACGTTGCAATCGCGCTGTGCAGTTGCTCGGCATCGATCTTGCCGATCAGGATGGTCTCGGGCGACGCCTGTGGATCGACCATTTCTAGACTGGCCCGTTCAAATAGCGCTTCGTCGTTTGCAGTCACGGCGGTTTTCGGCCGGTTCTTGGCGAGCCAGGTGAACGCGGTATTGCGCACGATGGCGAGAAGCCACGCTCTCGGGTTGATGCCCTTTGCGGTCGCGATGGCGCGGTAAGCTCTGAGGCACGCATCCTGCACCACGTCCTCGGCATCGGTCACGTTCCCGGTGAGCCAACGGGCGAGCGACAGCGCATCGTCGAGATGGGGCAAGACCACTTCACGAAATCGCTGCCGGTCGTCCATCGCCACGCTTTCAAGTCAGCCGTTCAGGGCCTGATGAAACTGCATCTGCGTTTTTATTTCGCACGCTGCTTAAGATATTCGATGACATCGGCGCGATCCGCAGCGCTATCGAGATGATAGAACATCTTGGATCCCGGTACGAACTTTTGCGGATTTGTCAGCCATTGGTCCAGCGTATTGTCCGTCCACGTAATACCTGAAGTCTTGAGCGCTGCCGAATAGCTGTAGTCCGGGACGGAGCCGGCTTTCCTGCCAAAGACGCCGCGATGCTTGGGGCCGACATCGTTGGTGTCCAATGAGTGGCAATCCTGGCAGCCTTGGTAAAGCTGCTCGCCGTGGGACGCGTCGCCAGCCGCCAGCGCTCGTGCTTGTCCAAACACTGTCGCGATCAGCATGAGGAAAGCGGGAAGCAATTTACGGGCAAATATCATGAGATTAATCCGCGAGCGATGTATCTGTGATGGCCAGGGGAGACTCGTTGCGCTTGAATGCGACGTTGGTGATCCCTAAGAGGCCGCGAAGTTTTTCGGCGGGCACGACCATGGGTCCGGGTGAAGGTGCGGCGCCCGGCGCGGGCTGCGGAAATGCCGTCGAGCGGGCGGTATGGAACGTGACGTTGCCTTCGACTTTCTGCATCAGCTGATGGATGTGGCCGTTGAGAACGGTCACCGATCCAAAGCGCTTCAGATAACCAAGGGCAACTGATGCGTCGTCGGTACCCCAGCCCCAGTTCGGATAGACCGACCAGAGAGGAATATGCGCGAAGACGACGATCGGCGTTGAAGCCGACAGCGGTCGCAAATCATCTTCCAACCATTCGAGTTGTTCGTGGCCGAGAAAGCCCAGACCGAAGTTCTTCAGGTTGACGACGTTGTTCAGGCCAATGAAGTGCACGCCGTTGCTATCGAAGCTATACCAGCCGCCGCCGCTCGTGCCTTTGCCGTAGCGTTCGAGATAAGCCTTCTGCGTTACTTCGTCGGTTATGTCGTGTTCGCCAGGCACGTAGTGGACATTGACGCCCGTGCTACCAATGATCTGGCTGGCGTCGTCGAATTCCGTTGGCTTGGCGCTATGCGTGATGTCGCCGGTGTGGAGCATGAAGGCTGGCTTGGCGGGAAGCGCGTCGATCCGGCCGATGGCTTCCTTAAGCGTTTCGAGCGCGTGAGGATTCGCGGCCTTGTTGAAGCCGACGTGACTGTCGGAAATCTGCAGGAAGGTGAAGCCAGACCTGGCGGCTTCGGCCGCTTCGGCGCCGTCGAGCAAGGACAAGGACTTCGGAACACCGCCCGCAATTGTCCAAAGGACGCCCGTGCCTGCCCAGATCATGCATTCCAGCGCATGCCGCCGGTTCGAACCGTCTTTGTGGTCATTATCGCCCATGAGAAATCCCTTTCCGTGAAGGCCGCATTTGGCGGATCGGAAGGGTAGACTCGGTGACCCTTTTGTTTATTCCCGGCGATCTTTGCGTGGGCCGCGAACGTCTCGTCCCGGCTGGAATTCCAGGCCGTCGGCGGAGCGTACTTGTCCCATTTGTAAGGGATGGGGCGGGAAACGGTGGGATTGTTGAGACGTTTTTAGAATATGGCGAGCATATCAAAACTCGCTCGGTTCTTCCCCCTATCCTCATTCGGGTGCGCATGAAAAAGGTTTCCATTTGCACCGCGGGCGTTCTCGTCGCGACGGCTGCTACGATCTACAACCTCGGCTGGACCGCGACGGTTCTCGCTCAAAACAACTCCAACGACGATCTGGAGCTCGCTTTCAACGGCCATTGCCGCGAGTGTCATTCGTTCGACAAGGGCGACAATCGATTGGGTCCGACGCTCTATGGCGTCGTCGGCCGGAAGGCAGGGACCGTTTCGGGCTTCGCTTATTCCGACTCGCTCAAGAGTTCGGGCATCACGTGGAACGAGAAAATACTCGATCAGTGGATCGCGAATCCGAACGCTGTCGTGCCGGGCAACAACATGGGCGTAATCTTCAGCGGACTGTCGGACGCAGGCGAGCGCGCCAAAATTATTGCCTTCCTGAAGCAGGACACGAAGGCAGGCAACAAGATGTAAGCCGTGAATTGCGAGGCCGGCACGCTTGTGGCGCCGGCCACGAAACGTGGAGATGGACTAATTGCGCGTGCGATCGCGGTAACGGCGATAGTGGGCGCGGCGGTAGCAGTTGTTCGCTCCGATCTTGCAGGCGATGTTCGGGCCTGCCGTGTAGCCGATCACGCCGCCTGCGACGAGACCAACGGGACCGAACACGACGGCTCCGGCCAATCCGCCCAGTGCCGCATCGGTGACGCGCTCACCCGCGTTGGCTGCGACTGGCGCGAGGAGAACTCCCGCGGCGACCATCAGACATCCAGCTAAGGTTTTCATAGTTCCTGTTCCCTCGGTGTTGTCGTCCCCCGCGGACGGTTGATGAGACCCCGCCAGCATTTTCCGCGATTCGAAATTTGCTGGCGACACCAGCTTTCCATCAGAGCATTCACAAATAGTTTCCGCGGATTTTAGGCGCGGGATTATTCTCGAAATCGCCCAAACGCAAAACGCACGGCGGCGCGTGGCACAAAAGATTCGCTATGCGTATTTTGCTTCAGCTTTTCACGAATGCGAGCAGATCCGGATTGATGACGTCCGCATGGATCGTCGCCATGCCGAGCGGCGCTATTTGTTCTTCGTCATCACGGGCGCGCGGCGCATCAGATCTTCAATACGAGCGCGTTCCTTCTGGAACTCGGCGAGATCTTTGCCGTCGAGCTTGCGTTCGCGCGGCACCTGAATCGACATCGGATCGACGAAGCGATTGTTGACGAGCACCTCGAAGTGCACGTGCGGGCCTGATGACAGGCCGGTCGATCCGACGAAGCCGATGACTTGGCCCTGGCGGACTTTCATGCCCGGTGTGACGTTGCCGAAGCGGCTCATGTGGCCGTAGGCGGTCTGATAGCCGTTGGCGTGACGAATACGGATGTAATTGCCGTAGTAGCCTTTGTGTCCGACTTCTTCGATCGTGCCGTTGCCGGCGGCGATAATCGGCGTGCCTTGAGCGCAGGCCCAGTCGACGCCGGTGTGCATTTTTCGTGTGTTGAGCAACGGGTGGAAGCGCACGCCGAAGCCTGAAGTGAGGCGCACGTCCTCGCCGCGTACGGGCTTGCGGACGAGAAACTTTTTCGAGTTGTTGCCGTCTTCGTCGTAGTAGTCGATGACGCCGTCGGCCGAACGGAAACGATAGAATTTATAGACGGCGCCGCCGCTCGAGATCGCCGTGTAAAGCAGTTCGCCGGGGGGGCCATCGGTCGAGGGATCGTCCTTCATGTCGAAGAACATTTCGAGTGTATCGCCCGGGCGAACGCGGCGGCGGAAGTCGGTATCGAAGGCGTTGATGCTCAGGACCTTCGAAATGGTTTCGGCCGACAGGCTTTGATTGAGGCCGGCGAAATAGACGCTCGCATAGAGGCTAACGTTCTGCGGATCGTCGCCATCGCTATTGGCGATGTGCTGAAGCTCGGCGTCGAAGGGCGGTTGCGACGATCCGACGAATTCGCCGGCGGCGCTGCGGCTGACGGTGACGAGATGGTCGTGGCCATCGGAGAAGATCGAGTAGCGCGCCGGTTCCATCTTGCGCGGATCGGACAGCGAGGGAATGAGCGTTATGCGGACTTCCTGGCCCGGAACGAGCGCATTTTCTGAGAAGATCGAGTGGCCAGCCTCGATCATGCTGTGGACGTCCCATTCGGGGGCGCCGGCTTTCGCGAGGATTTTCGCGAGCGTGTCTTGCGGGCCGACCTTGACGACAAGGACCTGGCCGCCCTCGAGATCGTCGGAGGGTTCGTCGGGCGCTTCGGCCGATTTGAAGATATCGGTCGTGTTCAAATTGTCTGCGGTTGCCGCTTTCGGCTGCCAGGAATCCGTGCCTTGCGCCGGGACCGCGGGGCCGGAAGCCGCGACGCCATCGAGCGGAAGACCGGAGCCGTCGCCAAGTTTTTCACGGGCATTTCCAGCCTCGGCGCCGCGCTCGACGATGTCCTGGACTTCCTGAGCGTCGAGCTCCTGGCCGTCCTCTTCCGGTAGGATGCCGCCGAGAAGTTCGACGACCTTTGTCGAGACATCCGATCGAGACAGTCCGCTTCCTGCGTTTTCGTCGGCATCTTCGCCCAGTTCGGTCGGTTGGCCGCTGCCGTAGAGCTTGAACGGATTGAAGGCCGGGATCTTGTCTTTGTCCTCCGAGGGAACGGGTGCAAGGCGGGCGACGATGCGGGCGTACGGCTTCTGGCGAACATATTCGCGGCTGTCGCGGCGGCTCTTCGAGGATTCGTGGATGATGTAGCGGGTCGAGAGGGCGCCGGTCGTGAGCTGCAGTCGATCGGACTTCGGCGTCACCCACTTCAGGCCGTCAGCGTTTTTGGGTGTTAGAGCAATTTGCGGGACGAGTGCCCCTTCGCCGAGGCTCTTAAGGGTCGGGAGGAGGCCGTCGTTCGAGCGGTCGCCATCGTCGGACGAGCCGTAGACGACGATAAGAATGGCCATGGCGCCGATGGTGGCGGCCAGGCAGGTGCTCAAAATCCAGCGAAAACGGCCGCCGGCGGTCGGCTCGGCGTGGTTTTCGGCTTCGTAGATATGCTGGAAGAAACTGCCGCCGCGGCCGGCATAGGCATTTGTGGGCAGAAGGCGCGTGTCGTCGCCGGAGGCGAAGGCTCCGTCAGTCGCGGCCGAAATCTTCTTTCGACTCTGAAGCACTCTCGGCAGGTCCCCCACAGCCCCGCGAGGTCTCTCTTACAAGCCCTTTAGCGGAAAAGCGCGCCGTTTCCGGGGCGGTTAACCTCGGAAGGTGGCCAAACACGCTGTTTACGCCCGTCGAGACGACCAGCCGCCGGGCCGTCAAATGGGAGAAAAACCCATTATGGCGCGGCGACGTACACTCGACACACGTTTGTGAGACAATCGGGGCATGGTCAAGGCAGGCCCCGAAGGACGGCGCTTAGGCGCGTCGGCTACCGGATCCGGTCGAAAATCGGTGTTGTGAGTCAGTTTGTGGCTGGCCCGGAAGAAGGCGTTCGAGCGTCTTCCACACGGGGCAGCGGAAAATGAATGACTCTAATCGCCTGAAAAGCTTATGTTTTTCGGGCCAAATGATTTTCTTTGAAGAAATTTTAAAACCAGTGTTGACACCGAAGGCCGTATGTTGTTTAAACAGCCTCGTTGGCGGGCCACACGGCCTCGCCGCCCTCGCAGGGCATCAAACTCTCGAAACTCTCGTGGTTCCTGGCCGGGACATACCGGTAAGGACCTCGTCGTCTCGAAAAAACCGGCGGTTCGCCGCGGGTCGAGTTGTTGTCCGCGATTTTTGAATTTTGCTCTTTGACAATTGAATTTGAAGGAAGGGAAACGCAGACGGCGGGGTCCTGGCGGACTTTCGGTCGAAAGACTGATCGTCATAACAGACTCTGGAGAACTCTGCGTTTCAATACCATCACCGTGATGTTCGTTTCGGGAAACCGAAGTGATCGTCATGTTGTGAAGGTGCCCGTTACGCAGATGATTCCTTGGATTAACTTCCAAGCCAAAAAACCAGAATCAAATCTTTCAACTTGAGAGTTTGATCCTGGCTCAGAACGAACGCTGGCGGCAGGCCTAACACATGCAAGTCGAACGCCCCGCAAGG
>JAFECE010000006.1 GCA_018242295.1 Pseudomonadota bacterium | reverse complement strand
GGCGCGCCGACCGGGCACATCGTGCCCATCCGCGAGCTTCGGCTGTCGGCGGGCGCCGAGTTCATCGTCGTCGTCACCGGTGAGATCATGACCATGCCGGGACTGCCGAAGGTGCCGTCGGCCGACTCCATCCGCCTCGACGACAAGGGCCAGATCCAGGGATTGTTTTAAGAGTAGGGCGCCGGCGGCTCGCTCCCCGCAGGAGAGTCGCCGGCGTCAATCAACGATGATGCGCCCGACGCGCACGGAATGCCTCGATCCAACTTCTGCCAACGCGCTGCAGGACTCTTCTGAGAGCGCTGCAGCACTTCAGCGAGCAACACAAATGACAGCCAAAATTATCGACGGTAAGGCCGTGGCAGCGGGTGTTCGTAAAGAGTGCCGGCAACGGGTCGATGTTCTCAAAAAGCAATTTGGCGTGTCGCCCGGCCTTGCGGTCATCATGGTCGGGGAAGACCCGGCGTCGGCCGTGTACGTGCGAAAGAAGATCCAGGCCTGCGCCGACGTCGGCATCGATTCGCGCAAGTTCCTGTTTCCGGCGGACGTCGAGCAGTCGACGGTCATTCAGAAAATTGCAGAGCTGAGCGCCAATCCGTCGATCCACGGCATCCTGGTGCAGCTGCCGCTACCGAAACATTTTGACGTCAAGGCAGTTCTCGGTGCCATCGATCAGGAGAAGGACGTCGACGGCTTCCATCTCTACAACGTCGGCGGCTTGGTCATCGGCGATACGGTGTTTCCGCCCTGCACGCCGTACGGGGTCATGCTGCTTCTCGACAGCGCGGGTGTCGAGGTTTCCGGTCGCAACGCGGTCGTTGTCGGCGCCAGCAACATCGTCGGCAAGCCGATGGCGCTGATGCTAATGCAGCGCGAGGCGACGGTCTCCGTCTGTCACGCGAAGACACGCGATCTCGCACAATTCACCATTCTGGCCGACATTCTGATCGTAGCGGCGGGATATCCCAACCTGATTACCGCGCCGATGGTCAAGTCGGGCGCCGTCGTTATCGACGTCGGTATCAATCGTTTGGCGAACGGTCAGCTGGTCGGCGACTGCGATTCTGAAGGCGTGCGCCGGCGCGCGTCGATGATCACGCCGGTTCCGGGCGGCGTTGGCCCGATGACGGTGACAATGCTGCTCGTCAACACGATCAGCTCGGCTGAGCGTTCGTTGAATGCCATCGGCTCTCCCGCCAATACATTCCGTGCCGTTGCGCGCAGCGTATGAGGTCCGCGCGCTAGATTTGGAGTGCACGCCATACGATGATGCGCGTGCACGTTATTGTCATCGAGCCTGAGCTTGCCACCCGCCGCCGAACTCACTTAACATTCCTGTCGGGAACGACCGTTTCTACGGGCGATTTTCGAGCGGTTAATACGGCGGTGCAGCAATGTCTTCGAAGAACATTCGGCACGACGACTTTATCCGGAATCTCGACTGGAACCTTTTCAAGATCTTCTGCATCATCGCCGAAACGGGCGGCGTCACATCGGCCGCCGAGCTTTTGCGGCGCAAACAGCCCTCGATAAGCCTTGCTCTGCAACGGCTTGAAGGTCACCTCAATGTACGTCTGTGTGAAAGAGGCCCGAGCGGCTTCGAGCTGACGGACGAGGGCCGCGCACTCGCCGATACCTGCATGAAATTGAAGGCGCTGGTTCGCGGCATTCCAGACGCCATGGCCGATTCGGTCAACATGGTCAGCGGCCCTGTGCGCATCAAAATGATCAGCAATGTGGTCAGCGAAGTTTTTGACGACGTGATCACGTCTTTTCACAGGAAGTGTCCGAATGTCGAGTTGATCGTCGACGTGGCGAGCTGGTCGGATGTCATCAACGCGTTGCTTCGGAAGGAGATCGACATCGGCGTCGCGCCATCGCGAAGCAAACGGGCGGATCTCATTTATCATCCGTTGTTTCGCGAAATTCATCGTCCCTATTGCGGGCGCAGTCATCGCCTCTATGGCCATAAAATTCTCGATCCCAAAGCACTGGCGCAGGAGTCGTTCATCCTGACCGGCGCCGACGAACCCGATCAGCTCTCCGATTTCCGGCTGAAATACGGAATTGGGCAAAAGGTGTCGGGAATCTCTCAACATCTGGAAGAGGCGCGCCGGCTTGCGATTTTGGGCGTGGGGGTGTGCTTTCTTCCCGATGGCTATGCGGCGCCCGACGTTTCGACAGGCCGACTGTGGCCACTGCTTGGAAAACGCAATGCGCCGGCGATGGAAATTTTCATCATCTCAAATCCCGACCGGCCTTGGCACATGGCTCACATCTTTTTCATTGAAGAATTGAAGCTTGTCATCGCCGAAGCAAACCGACTTCGCGCACTCGTCGGTGCTGACGAGGCGGCTGACTAACTAAATTCCGCAATCGCCGAAGTCGAAAGTGCATGCGCTTGGGTGCACTGCCATCGTAGGCGGCGTTCGCGTTGCACCATAGGTGCTGGCAATGCTTTCCATTCCGATTTTGGGCGTTTTCTTGGAGATGCCCGCCCCGCTACCTTCTTCACAGCAACTCAGACTGAACAAAACGCCTGATTTTTCAGTCTTTGTCGGGAGGGTAAGCCTTGGAAAGTGCGATGTCCAAATCGCGCGACGCTTCAGTTTCCTCGCTTGAAAATCTGCCAAGCGAAAACGCGGAAGCCGCGCCACTTTATATTCCACCGAAAGAGCGGTTTTTCGAGTTTAGAAGACAGCCGAGTGCACAGCGAGCCGCCGTTCTGGCGTTCATCGGCGCGCTGGCCTTCTTCGGATTGTGGGAGGCCGGCCACTATCTAACGCCAGCGCCGGCTCGCAAGTTCTTCCCGTCGATCGGCGAGGTGGGGTCCGCCCTTTACGTTCTGTTCGCCGAACGCAACTTCCTCCACGACGTCTCTATCAGCTGCGGGCGGATTTTCGTCAGCTTCCTGGCGGCGTCGGCGATCGGCGTGCCGATCGGCATTCTGATGGGCTGCTTCGGAAACATTCGCGCGCTCTTCAATCCGACGTTGACGGCTTGGAGGTATCTGCCAGCCGCGTCCTTTATTCCGCTGCTGCTCGTCTGGTTCGGGCCGACAGATCAGGCGAAGATTGCGCTCCTCTTCATCGGTGTCATTTTCTTCCTGATCTCGCTGGTTCTCGATAACACCACCGCTATCCAAAAAGAGTTCGTGGAAGCCGGTTTGACGATGGGCGCATCACGCCGCGTCATTCTCACCGGGATCGTCGTCCCAGCGGCTCTTCCGGCAATCTTCGACTCCATGCGCAACATGATCGCGGTGAGCTGGACCTATCTGGTCATCGCGGAGATCGTCGGTGCGCAGGATGGCATCGGAGCCGTGATGATGCGCGCCGGACGTTTTCTCAACGTCGACGTGATCATGGCCGGCATCGTCACGATCGGTGCGTTGGGCCTGCTGACAGACCTGATTTTCCGGGGGGCCTGCCGCGTGCTGTTCCCGTGGAACGTCGAGCGGAGATCGTAAAATGAATATCGTCGCAAAGGACTTTACGCCGGTGACAAACGTTCCCCCGCTGAAGGCGACCCGCATCACCAAAGAGTATCTGGGCGGTTCCTTCAAGGCGCTCGACGACGTCTCGTTCGAGCTGCACGACAACCAAATCACAGCCTTCGTCGGTCCGTCAGGCTGTGGAAAGACGACGATGCTGCGCATCATCGCCGGTCTCGAGTATCCGACACGCGGGCGGCTCGAAGTGTTCGGCAAGAACGTGCAAGGGCCCGGCCCCGATCGCGGCATGATCTTTCAGGCGTATACGTCGTTTCCGTGGCTCACGGCCATGCAGAACGTCGAATACGGGATGAAGATCCTGAAAGTTCCCGCCGCAGAGCGGCGCGAACGCACGATGAATTTTCTGAAGCTCGTGCATCTCGAGAAGTTCGCCAACGCGTATCCGCGCGCTCTATCCGGCGGCATGAAGCAACGCGTCGCGCTCGCTCGAACGCTGGCGCAAAATCCGGCGATCATCCTGATGGATGAACCGTTCGGCGCGTTGGACGCACAGGTTCGCTGGGAGATGCAGGAGCTCATGATCGAGTTGATCGAGCGTGAGAAGAAGACGGTCGTCGCGATCACGCACGATATCGAGGAAGCGATTTATCTGGCTGATCGCATCATCTTCTTCAGCCGCCAGCCCGGCCGCATCAAAGCCGATATCCCGCTCACCTTCAAAGGCGGACGGCGCATCAAGCAAAAAGAAGAGCTTCTCGAAATGCCGGGATATGCGGAGCTCGAGCGGCAGCTGTTCGCGATGATGCGCGAGGAAATCAAATAACCAATTTGCTTTGACGAAAAATCCAGGGATCGAAGATCGTTCAGGGAGACGACAAAAAATGAAAACGAAGTCGTTCACGAACACGTTGCTCGCTCTCGGCTTGGCGGCCGTGGCTGCGCCTCTAGGCGCACCATTGGCCAGCGCTGCCGAAAAGGTCAGTGTGGCGATTATTTCATTCTCGCCCTATGCGCCCTGGTACATCGTCAAGGCGAAGGGCCTCGCGAAGGATATCGATCTCGACGTCAAGATCATCGAAGGCATCACGGAAAAGAACGCGGCGATCACGTCGGGTCAGGTCCAATGCATGAACAACACCATGGACAGCATGGTGCTGGCGCGCGCAGGCGATCTTCCGGTCAAGGTCGTCGCGTTTTCGGATATGTCCTACGGCCTCGACAAGATGGTGGTGACCAAGGACATCAATACGGTCGAGGACTTCAAGGGCAAGAAGTTCGGCGCCGACTACGGCTTCCTCAATCATATGTGGATGCTGCTCACGATGAAGCGGGCAGGCATCGACATGAAGGAGCTGCAACACGCTGTCATGCTTCCGCAGGAGAGCGCGGCGGCGTTCGCGAGCGGCGGCATCGACATCGACGTCAATTACGATCCGTTCGCTTCCCAATCTCTGAAGCGGGATGGCGCCAAGGTATTCAAATCGAGCCTCACAGACCGCACATGGGAACGCGGGCTCATTTCCGATGCCATCGCCTGCAACGAAGCGTGGCTCGCCGCGAAACCGGCGGTCGCCAAGGAGCTGCTTCGCGCGTGGTTCGAGGCCGTCAACTGGTGGAAGGAAAATCCGGAGGAAGGCGATGCGATCGTCGCCGCCGGTCTTTCCTGGCCTGTCGCCGACGTGAAGCTCAATCAGTACGGCGCGATCATGCTCAACATCAATCAGAACATGGGTGCCCTCGGTTTGGCGGGCGGGAAGCCACTCTGCGAAAGCCTGCCGCCAGAGGCGCCCCGCGCCCCTGACGGCAAGGGCTGGGGTTCGCTGTTTAACGGGCCTGATTGCACTGCCGGTTATGCGGAAGCGACTTGGGATCTGTTCAGCGACACGTATTTCGGGGCCGGCGTTTCTCAGAAGAGGGTCAAATCGAGCGAGGCCTTCGACACGTCGCTTCTTGCTGGGATCGCGGCTGATGGCTTTGGAACCAAATACTCGTCGAACAGATGGATCGGTCGGCTCGGTCCGCAGTAGCGGCTCGCAAACTCGACAACTCTGCGATCGTCTCAAATATCTCACAGCAAAGGTCACTTCGAAATGGCGCGTAGCCCCAAGGATCACGATCACGACCATCCCCACACGCACCGTCATGGCCATTCCCATGGCGTAAAGCGTGATGAAACGCACGGTGCGAAGAGCATGGAGACGTTGTCTCGCATCTCTCAGAAAAAGCAGGACGAGGAAGTCTCCCGATCGCTTGAGTATGGGCTCGAGGCTGCGGACTCCGTTATCGATCGCAACATCTCGTTGTTCAGTCGTGGCCATCAGCCTGCGTTCGCGGGCATCAACACGTTCATGAAGGCGCCCTACTGCGAAGACATCCGCAAGATCGGTAACTACGAAGCGGCTTTCGTCGGCGCGCCATTCGACTCGGCGACGACCTACCGGCCGGGCACGCGTTTCGGACCGCAAGCCGTTCGCCGGATCTCGGCGCTCTATGACGGCTATTGGTTCGACGGCGGCGTCGATATCTACGAGGAACTCGATCTTTGCGACGCGGGGGACATCTTCGTCATTCCCGGCAACATCGAGAAGACGTTCGACCAGGTGACGAAGGCCGTTTCGCATATCTACACGTCGGGAGTCTTCCCGATCATTTGCGGCGGCGACCACAGCTTGGGCTTCCCCAACGTCAGGGGCATTGCTCCGCACATCGACGGCAACGTCGGCATCATCCACATCGACCGGCACATCGATATCCAAGAGAAGGATATGGATGAGCGTATGCATACGACGCCTTGGTTCTGGACGACGAACGAAGGGACGCACGCCTCGCATCGTGACCATAGCCACATGCACGATGTCGGCTTGCCGAACTGCCATCCGAAAAATCTCGTGCAGATCGGCATCGGCGGCTGGTACGGCAACCGTCCAGGCACGGCCGTTGCCAAGCGCCGAGGAACGAGCGTGCTGACGATGCACGACGTGCAGCACCACGGTCCGAAGAAGGCGGCCGAAATCGCGCTCGAGATGGCGTGGGAAGGCTGCAAGGCGGTCTACCTGTCGTTCGATATCGACTCGATCGATCCGGGCTTCGCTCCGGGAACCGGTTCGCCGGAGCCTGGCGGATTATTACCGCGCGAGGCCTTTGAGATGATCCATACGATTGCGGCGGAGGGCCTGTGCGGCATGGAAGTCGTCGAAGTGTCGCCGCCGTACGACGTCAACGACAACACGGCGCAGCTTGCCTGCCGGGTCGTGCTCGATGTGCTTGGAACCCTGGTGGCGAACGGCAAAATCGGCCATCGCGGCAAAGTCATGAAGTAGGAGGGCATACGATGAAATTTTTACGCGCACAGTACGTTCTAAAAGCTTTTGCCGCAGGCTCGGTCCTGATGTTCGCGGCGGCCGCGCCAGCTTCGGCTCACGTGGGGTTGGGCGCCGTCCACACGTTCAGTCAGGGTTTTCTGCATCCGATGAGCGGCATCGACCACATCATCGCGATGGTGGCCGTCGGATTCTTTGCCATGAACATCGGTGGATCCGCACGGTGGCTCGTGCCCACGGCATTCGTCGCCGCGATGATTTTCGGTGGCGTACTTGGCTATGAGGGTTGGCCGCTGCCGATGGTCGAACAAGGTATCGGCTTGTCGGTCGTTGCCTTAAGCGTGGCGGTTGGGCTTGGAGTTCGCCCGCCGACTGTCATCGCGATGGCTGTGGTTGGACTTTTCGCGGTCTTCCATGGTCATGCCCATGGTAACGAGGGAGCCGGACTGGGCTTCGCCTTCCTTCCCTATGCTGTGGGATTCGTAACTGCAACTTCGCTCCTCCACGTATCGGGAATGGTCTCGAGCTTCTGCATCGATCAGCTGAAACCATCGGCGGCGCTCACGCTCAAACGCGTGTCCGGCGTGATCGGCGGCCTTGTCGGCTTGTCACTACTGCTCGGAGCAATGGGCTAACAGCTTTTGTGCGAGTGTGAGGCAGGTCCCGTCTGGGACTTGTCTCACAGTCGGACAAGCACAGAATATTTTTAGACATTACACAAACTATTATACTTGTTTGCGATGAACCAATGCCGCGCGCCAGTCGCACACCTCATGATCTCCGAACGGGTGGACGCTGCAATTGACCCGAGCGATGGCATGCGAGATAGTCCGCCGCAATGCATTGGCCTGATGGCATGACGCAGGTCTGATGGGAATGACCGCCAATTCTTTTGGGCGGACCCACAGGTCACGCAATAAAAACGGATGATAACGCTTGGTTGTCCTCCGTCAGCGTGGCCGACACTTAAGAACAGCTCTGCGATCATAAACGACGCTATCGGCACGTCGCCCGAGGCAAGACTCCAGAACTTCGATATCGATCCACGAAGACGACGCATCGGCCAACATGCAGCCGGCTTACTCGTAGCTTCTAACAATCGCGATAGAAACAGGAGTTCAACATGTCGAGATTTATCGCGTACGGCTTTGCGGCACTCCTAACTGCCGCTCCATCACTCGCCATCGCGCAAACGGCCCAGCCGATGCAAGGCCAACCAGTGCAGGGCCAGCCAATGCAGGGAATGCAGCCGATGCAAGGGCAAGGGATGCAACCGATGCAAGGAATGCAGGGCACGCACCCCATTCTAGGGATGCAAAGAGGGCAAGCCGATGACGTGACCGATAATCGGATCGATATTGTGAAGGCCGCCTTGCAGCTAAGGCCCGATCAAATGCAGTACTGGCCCGCAATCGAGGAGGCGATCCGTGCGCGTGCGGAAGGACGCTGCCAAAGAATTGAGAACACGATGTCCCGCATGGAAGAAGGTCAATTCGACCGGAACTTTGTGCAGGTCTTGCAAGCTCGAGCTGAAAATCTGTCAGAGCGCGGTGCAGAGATCAAAAAGCTCGCTGACGCATGGCAGCCCCTTTATTCGACCCTAGACGACGCTCAGAAGCGGCGGATGCGCGTTCTTGGCGTCCTCGTTCTGCACAGGATGAGGGAAGGCGTAATGGCCCGGCGCGAGCAGATGGAAGATGAAGGTGGCGGAGCCATGATCGGCGCCGGTGCAGGCGAGACCGGCATGGGCCGCGAGTAGGATTGCGGCACGGGGACGGAAGGCCGGAGGCAAACTGACTTCCGGCTTTTCGGGTTACTTTTTTGGAGCGCGTTGGAACAGCTCGGACGACGTCGGATAAAGGCCGGTGGCGGAGGGGGTGGGATTCGAACCCACGGTGGACTTGCGCCCACGCCGGTTTTCAAGACCGGTGCCTTAAACCACTCGGCCACCCCTCCAAGCATGCGATTTCAACGACGCGGGATTGGCCTGCCGCGCCAATGATGATCGCCGGAGCCGCAATGGACCGTCG
This sequence comes from Pseudomonadota bacterium, assembly GCA_018242295.1. Classification (GTDB taxonomy): domain Bacteria; phylum Pseudomonadota; class Alphaproteobacteria; order Rhizobiales; family Hyphomicrobiaceae; genus Hyphomicrobium_B. Next base: position 110,816 of record JAFECE010000006.1, on the reverse strand, counting down.
TTTCGGTCGAATGCGACCGTTTACTTGCTAACGGGTGCACGGACAAGGCTTTGTACGCGGTCAGCGGCGTCTTGCTGCATTATCGGGGCGCATCTGGCGCGCCGGTCCGGCGTCCAATCAAGGCGCCCAGGGGGCTTAACCTGATCCTAAGCCGCATTTGTCATTATTCCAGCAAGCTTCGGCCTACCTTTGCGTGCTTGATACGCCGTGAGGGTGCGCTTGGGCGGGCGTAGCGTATCATGTGAGTTTGCGTAATGGAGAGGCGTGTATCCGGCGCGCTGGCCGCGTGCCGGCTGGCAGTTGCTGCGATTGTAGCTGCCCTTACAACTGCCTGTTCTTCGAATAACCCGTCGCCGGGGTCGCTGACCGGCGTCTCGCGCTCCGTCTTCTCGGAAGACGAATACGGCGTGAAAAGCAGCCCGCGTGTTGCCTCAGAATCCGTTCCCAAAGGCGGCGGACACTTCAAGCTCGGTTCGCCCTACAAGGTGGCGGGGCGATGGTATGTTCCGCGCGAAGATCCCAATTATCAAGAATACGGCGTGGCCTCATGGTACGGCGCTGATTTCCACGGCCGCAGAACGGCGAATGGTGAAGTCTTCGACGCGAAGGCCCTGACTGCGGCACACCCGACGCTGCCGCTGCCGTGCTATGCCTACGTCACCAATCTCGAGAACGGGAAGACGGTGCTGGTCCGCGTCAACGACCGCGGGCCTTATGTGAACGACCGGCTTATCGATATGTCCTACGCGGCCGCGAAGCAGCTTGGGTATATCGACAAGGGGCGGGCGCGGGTGCGGGTTCGTTTCGCCGGATTGGCGCCGCTCAATGGCGATGATACCCGCGAGAAGCAATTTCTGGCGTCCCAAGAGCGGGGCCAGCGTCCGGATCAATGGGCGCCCGTTGCGCCTGCACGACAGTACGCTTCGGCCGAGTCGAGGTATTCCGGGTTGCCCGCCGACTCGTCGGACCGCTGGTCGGCGACGGCCTATCGCGCGGCGCTCGCCGGCAAGACCGTTCAGCCTTCGCGGCCGGCGCCCGCGTATCGACCGTTCGCGGAGACGGCAAGCTACACTGAACCGCAAGCGGGGCAGGGCCGGATGGCGCTTTCCGCCCCGCAACCCTTCGTGCCGCAGCGGTTTGCGGCGGCCTCGGGCGATGCGAGCGGGATGGATGCCGGCCGGGCCTATGGCGCGGATCGGACCTACGTCCAGGTCGGTATTTTCCGCGACCGTTCGAACGCCGAGAGATTGCGGCGCGAGCTTGGATCGCTCGGACCTGTCGAAGTGGCGCCGCTACAAGTCGGTAGCGGGTCGGAAGCCTACCGCGTGCGTGTGGGGCCGTTTTCACAAGCCGACGCGTCGCGCGCACAAAGCCAAATCGCGACATATGGCGTCGCCGGTACGGCAATCGTCAGCGATTGAGGCCAAACTCCCGTTAGCCTAGCGTTGACCATGTCATGATCGGGCCGGATACTCCTATCTTAATGAAGGAGGGCGCTGCCGATCAGAGCGGCGCCGGGCGAGCATGGTCCGATCGATGTCGAAAACTTGCAGCATATGGTTCGCCGTCGTGGCGATCGTGGCGTCGCTCCTGGCGCCATTGAGTTCGGTAACAGCAGCCGAATCGGCCTTTGCGACGAAAGCACCGCGCGCCGTCCTTATGGATTCGGAATCCGGTGCGATCCTGTTCCAGCAGAATGCCGACGAGCTGGCGCCGCCCGCGAGCATGAGCAAGCTGATGACGCTGGCCGTGCTTTTCCGCGCGATCAAGGAAGGGCGCATCAACAAGACCGACGAATTCATCATGAGCGTCAATGCGTGGCGGAACGGCGGCGCGCCATCGGGCACATCGGCGATGATGGTGCCGGTGAACACCAAGGCGACGGTCGATGAGCTCATTCAAGGCATCGCCGTACAGTCCGGCAACGACGCAGCGATGTGTGTTGCGGAAGGCATGGCTGGGACAGAAGCAGCCTTTGCCCGCATGATGAATGACGAGGCGCGCCGCATCGGTCTCGTCAAATCGACATTCGCCAACGCGACGGGACTTGAGGCGCCGAACCATCTGATGACGGCGCGCGAGCTCGCCATGCTGGCACGCTATCTGATCACCGAATATCCGGATTTCTACCCCGTCTTCGGACAGAAGGAATTTCTGTATCGCAAGCACAAGTTCATCAATCGCAATCCGCTTTTGTTTTTGAATATCGGTGCCGACGGACTGAAGACCGGCCACACCGCAATCGCCCGCTACGGTCTCGTCGGGTCGGCGGTGCAGGAAGGGAAGCGTCTGATCGTCGTCGTCAGCGGTCTCGAGAAAGCCGACCAGCGCAAGGACGAGGCCGCCAAACTTCTCGAATGGGGTTTCCGCTCGTTCAGCGCGGTCAAGGTCTTCGATGACGGCGAGATCGTTGGCAAAGCGCGGGTCTGGGGCGGAAAGACCTGGTATGTGCCGCTCGCGCCGAAGGGCGATGTGATGTTTACGATGCCGAAATATCCAGCGGCGCAAAAACTCTCGGCGGAAATCGTCTATAAGGCGCCCTTGAAGCCCCCGGTGAAGAAGGGCGATCAGGTCGCGATACTTAAAATTACAAGTACCAGCAGTGCGTCGACCGAAGTACCGCTCTACGCGACGGAAGACGTGGTCAATGGCGGCATCGTGCGGCAGGGCGTCGATTCGCTTGTTCTGATGGCCTTGCGCCGCCTGGCGCTCTAGATTACCCGCCGGGAATAGAGGCGAACCATGAAACGCGGAAAATTCATTACATTCGAGGGCGGGGAAGCGGCTGGCAAGTCGACCCAGGCGAAACGCCTCGCAGAACGGCTGGAACGTGCCGGTATCTCGGTCGTCGTCACGCGCGAACCGGGCGGTACTCCGGTCGGCGAGGACGTGCGCGATCTCATCATGAGGGATCGCCCGACCGATCCCGTCACGGAGCTGCTGCTGTTTGCTGCGGCGAGAGCCGAGCATGTGACGTCGGTCATTCGTCCAGCGCTCGACGATGGGACGTGGGTAATCTCCGACCGCTTCATGGACTCGACGCGTGTCTATCAGGGCAAACTCTATGGCTTGGAGCCGGAGTTCATCGCTCAGCTCGAGCGCTACACGGTCGCGCCGGATTATCCGGATCTCACGTTGATCCTCGATCTGCCGGCAAGTGCCGGTGTCGAGCGGGCGCAGATGCGCGGCACGCTTTCGCGCTACGACGCCGAACGCATCGAGACGCACGAGACCTTGCGCGAGGGCTTTCTCGAGATCGCCGATGCGGAGCCGTTACGTTGCGTGCTGATCGATGCCAGCCTGTCGGTCTCTAGCGTCGAGACGGCCGTTTGGCAGGCGGTATCGGCGCACCTGCTGGCCGAGGCCAATTGATGGCGCGGGCTCCGCTCGCCGCCGACGTCGAGGTCCTTCCCGAGGCCGATCGGCTCGACGACTTTCCGCATCCCAGAGAAACGCGGGCTCTCTATGGTCAGGAGGGAGCGCAATCGATTTTTGCCGAAGCGCTGGCCGGCGAGCGCATGCATCACGCGTGGCTTCTTTCGGGGCCGGCCGGCGTTGGTAAGGCGACGCTCGCCTATCAGGTCGCGAAGGCTGCGCTTGCGGAACCGGAAGAGCACGATCTATTCGGGCAGGGCCTCGCGATCGAACCCGACTCGCGAACGGACCGGCAGGTGCGGGCGCTATCGCATCCGTCGATGATGATCATCAGGCGTCCGTTCGATCAGAAGACGAAGCGGTTTCCGCAAAGCATTCCGATCGACGAGGTCCGCAAGGTCAAAAACTTTCTAGCGCACAGCGCCACGGGGCGGGGGCGGCGCGTCATCATTGTCGATACGGCCGACGAACTCAATCAGAACGCGGCCAATGCGCTGTTGAAGTCGCTCGAGGAGCCGCCGCCGCGAACGATTTTCTTGATGATGACGTCCGCGCCCGGCCGGCTGCTTGCGACAATCAGGTCGCGCTGCCGGACGATCCAGATGGGTCCGCTCGCCGAAAGCGATTTGAAGCGCGCCGCGGCGCAGGCGCTCACGGCGGCCGGCAAAGCCGTTCCGGAACAACACGAGTGGGAGACGCTCGCGCCTCTCGCCGAGGGTAGCGTTGGCCGAGCGCTCATTTTGCTCGGCGGGGGTGGTCTCGCACTTCAGTCGAGGATCGATCAGGTGCTTTCGGGCCTGCCGCGCCTCGATCTCAAGACGGTTCATGCCATTTCGGACGAACTGCAGCCGGCGGCACAGGACCGCAAGTTCCAGCTCTTCATGGATCTTCTGCAAACGTCGCTGGCGCGTCTTATTTCCGCTGCCGCCACCGGAAAGGGGCCGGAACGGGACGTCCAGCTCGCAAAACGGCTTATCGGCGAGGGCCGCCTTGCCACTTTTGCCGAGCTATGGGAAACACTGGCCCGCGAAAAGGCTGATGTCGTTTCCCTCAACCTTGATCGCAAATCGCTCATCCTCGGAACTTTCGCGCGCCTCGAGGCCGCGAGCCGCGGTTGAGGCGGGTGCGGTCGCATCCTGCGATTGCGATAACGAAAGATACCGAGAGTGGCGGAAAAATTTTACATCACGACGCCGATTTTCTACCCCAACGGCAAGCCGCATATCGGCCACGCCTACACGGTGATCGCGAGCGACACGCTGGCGCGCTTTGCTCGGCTCGATGGAAAGGACGTGTTCTTTCTCTCAGGCACCGACGAGCATGGTCTCAAGATGCAGCAGACCGCCGAGAAGGAGGGGATTCCGACCAAGGAGCTGGCGGACCGGAATTCGGCAATCTTCCGCTCGATGATCGAAACGCTCGGCGGCTCGAACGACGATTTCATCCGCACCACAGAACCACGCCACTACACGGCATGCCAAGCGATCTGGGAACGGATGGCCGCGAACGGCGACATTTATCTCGCTCGCTACGGCGGCTGGTATTCGGTGCGGCAGGAAGCCTATTTCGACGAGAAGGAGACGACCGTCGGCGAGGATGGCGTACGGCGCGAGCCGCTCGGTTCGCCGGTCGAGTGGAACGAGGAAGAGAGCTATTTCTTCCGGTTGTCGGCTTACCAGGACAAGCTGCTCGCGCTTTATGACAGCGATCTGGATTTCGTCGGGCCCGTTGAGCGGCGCAACGAAGTCGCGAGCTTCGTCAAATCCGGTCTCAAGGATCTTTCGATTTCACGTTCGACGCTCAAGTGGGGCGTGCCTGTTCCGGGCGACGACAAGCACGTGATGTACGTGTGGGTCGACGCGTTGACGAACTACATCACCGCTGCCGGATATCCGGATACGAACGCGGCGAAGTGGAAGTATTGGCCCGCCGACGTTCACATCATCGGCAAGGACATCGTGCGGTTTCACGCCGTCTATTGGCCGGCCTTTTTGATGTCCGCCGGTATCGAACTTCCGAAACGGATTTTCGCGCACGGATTTCTGTTCAACCGCGGCGAGAAGATGTCGAAATCGGTGGGCAACGTGGTCGATCCGTTCGATCTCGTGAAGGCCTATGGGCGCGATGCCGTGCGCTACTTCTTCCTGCGCGAAGTGATGTTCGGTCAGGACGGGAACTATTCATCCGACGTCATCGTCAATCGCATCAACGCCGATCTCGCCAACAATCTCGGAAATCTGGCGCAGCGCTCGCTGTCGATGATCTTCAAGAACTGTGAGGGCGCGATACCGGCACCCGGTCAACTCAGCGATGCAGATCAGGCAATCCTGTCAGCGACGGATGGTCTTTACGTCGTCGCACGCGCCGAGATGGAGCGGCAGGCCGTCACCAAATATCTCGATACCGTATGGAACGTGATCGCCGACGCAAACCGCTATTTCGCGGCGGAAGAGCCCTGGGCGAAAAAGAAGACGGATCCGGCGCGGATGGCGACGATCCTTTACGTCACGGCCGAGATCGTTCGCCAGTTCGGCATTCTCATTCAGCCGGTGATGCCGGAAAGCGCCGCGAAGCTGCTCGACCTTCTTGCCATTTCACCGGAGAATCGCAGTTTTGCAAGCCTCGGCGAAAAGGGCCGTCTGCAGCCGGCTGGCAAAATCCCGGAACCGCAGGGCGTTTTCCCGCGCTATGTGGAGCCCGAATAAGCGACGACAACGCGCCGCACGGCGGATGCGCGCCTCCGAAGAGTAAAAGACCTGATGCTTGTCGATCACCATTGCCATCTCGATTTCCCCGAGTTTGCTCCGGAACTCGATCAGGTCGTGGCGCGTGCGCAGCAGGCTGGCGTCGGGACGCTCGTCACGATCTCGACACGCATTCGCAAGTTCGACAATGTAAAAGCCGTCGCCGAACGGTTCGACGATGTCTTTTGCTCGGTCGGGACGCATCCCCACAACGCGCATGAGGAACTCGATATTCCTCTCGAGCGGATCGTCGAGCTTTCGAAACATCCTAAAGTCGTGGCGATCGGGGAAGCCGGGCTCGATTATCATTATCAGCACTCGACGCCCGAAGCGCAGGCGGAAGGCTTTCGCCGGCACATCGCGGCCGCGCGCGAAACCGGGCTGCCACTTGAAATTCACACGCGCGAAGCCGATGCCGATACGATCGCCATTCTTCAGGAAGAGCACGCCAAGGGTGCGTTCCCGGCGGTGCTGCATTGCTTTACGGGCGGACGAGAGTTGGCGATGCGCGCGGTTGATCTCGGGCTCTACGTGTCGTTCAGCGGCGTGATCACGTTCAAGAATTCGGGAGCCTTGCGCGAGATTGCGCGCGACGTGCCGCTCGACCGGCTGCTTGTCGAAACGGATGCGCCGTTTCTGGCGCCGATTCCATTTCGCGGGAAGCGCAATGAGCCGGCATATGTTGTCCGCACCGCCGCGGCGCTTGCCGACGTGAAGGGTGTCGCCGCCGACGATCTCGCACGGACGACGACGGAGAATTTCTTCAGGCTCTACAGCAAAGCGAAGCGGCCGGCGGCCGGCGTCTCGGGATCCGCCGCGGCATGAGTTTTCGCTGTACGATACTCGGTTCCGGCTCATCGGGCGGCGTGCCGCGCATCGGGATGAATTGGGGTTCGTGCGATCCCAACAACCCGAAGAACCGCCGGCTCAGATGTTCCGCTCTTGTCGAACGCACCGGCTCGGGCGGGCGAACGTCCGTGCTCATCGATACGTCGCCGGATTTCCGCGAACAGCTTTTAGCGACGCGCCTGATGGCACTTGATGGTGTGCTCTATACGCATGATCATGCGGATCACACGCACGGCATCGATGATCTGCGCATGGTCGCGTTCGCGATGAAGCGGCGGGTGGACGTCTATTTCACCAAGGAAACGGGCAGCAGCCTGAAGACACGTTTCGGCTACTGTTTCGAAACGCCGAAGGGCTCGGAATACATGCCGGTGCTGAACGCTCACGAGATCGACGGGGTTTCTCCGGTTGTCGTCGAGGGCGGTGGCGGTCCAATCGTTGCGCAGCCGATACCGCAGTGGCATGGTTCCATGCAATCGCTCGGCTTCCGCGTTTCGAACCTTGCCTATTCGCCGGACGTCAATGACATCCCGGAAAAGTCGATCCCGCTACTCGAAGGGCTGGACGTGTGGATCGTCGATGCCTTGCGTCATACGCCGCATGAATCGCATTTCAGCGTCAAACACGCGCTCGCTTGGTCGGCGCGCCTGAAGCCGAAGCGCACGATCCTAACGCATATGACGAGTGAACTCGACTATGAGACGCTCACGCGACAACTGCCGGAAGGCGTCGAGCCCGCCTATGACGGCATGATGATTACGTTCACCTGATAGCGCGGTCTTACTCGTCTCAACCAGACGACGTCACTTCCAAAGGCCGTAGTCTTCCCATTTGTTTTCGGGGATTTCGCCGCCGAGCTTGTAGTCGAACGACGTCGCCTTCATTTGATCGCCGCTGACGGCGCAGGTGAAATCCAGAAAGTACCAGCGGTTTTTCGCGCGTACAGCCGCGCTCTTGGCGACGACCACGTTATTTTTGAAAACCGCAGGCTTCTGAAGGGTGGTGGTGACACGATCGACGCCTTTGAGATGACTTCCCTTCCGTACCGCATCGATGCCGCGCAAATTGCAGACCTGATGGGCACGTTCTTCGGGTTCGAGTTCCTTCAGCACCTTGTCCATCGAAGCATCGGCCAAAGCCGTTTCAGTGCCGCCCGCCAAGACGAGCAGCATCACGAGAGTTCTCGCTGCAAGCATTCCGTTAGCTTCCCCCAGTGTCCCTGCACGGCTCTCGCCGGTCCCAAAACGGCCCCCCGACCGCCACCGTCAAAGCGCGCGAGGTTGTGTCCGTAATGAGGCGAAAGTCTGCAGGCCTTCAATGCGGCGCGGGAATGATAGGCAGCTTCTTCGCGAGGGGTCTGGCTTATGTCGCAAAAGCTTCATTGCCGCTGTTGGGACGGCACGCGGAGGCGTTTACGCGTCTGGCGATAGTCCGATGGATGGCGACGTCGCATCCTGGTCCATGCGCCATTCGCGGAAATTCACGATCTCGCCGTTGCGTTCGTAGCCGGGAGAGGCGAGTTCGATGAACAGAGGCACGAGCGCTTCGGGCGGCGGAAGCGTTTCCGGATCTTCGCCGGGGAAGGCTTTCGCGCGCATGCCGGTGCGTGTCGCGCCGGGATTGATCAGGTTTGCCCTGACGGACGTATTCTCGAGTTCTGCAGCCCAGGATTTCACGAGGGCCTCGAGGCCTGCCTTGGATGCCGCATAGGGGCCCCAATAGGCGTACTTGCCGCTCGCCGCGCCCGACGTCACGAAAATGGCACGGCCGGCGTCGGAGCGCTTCAGCAGAGGATCGAGCGTCCGGATCAACCGCCAATTGGCGATGAGGTTGATATCGATCGTCGAGACGAAGCCATCGTCCGTCGTGTGGCCGAGCGGCGAAAGGGGGCCGAGAATGCCGGCGTTTGCCACCAGGATGTCGAGACGCTGCCAGCGCTGAAAGATCGTCGGGCCAACCTGATCGACGCGATCGCCCTTTTTCAGATCCAGTTGAAGGAGGGTGGCAGCGCCGCCAATTGCCTGGATCTCGTCATCGAGGGATTCGAGCGCTCCGATCGAGCGTGCCGCGATGATGACATGAGCGCCGGCTTTGGCGAGGCCCAGCGCGACCGCGCGACCGATCCCCCGCGACGCGCCCGTCACAAGGGCTATTCGACCGGAAAGCGGGCTGTCGGTCATGGTTCACTTACGAAGCTAGGGGTGGGCGGCTCAGCCGACTTCGGCCAAGAGAGAAAGCTGTCGCGGCACCGCCTCACCACCGTAATCGGTCAGGTTCGTCGGGTAATCGCCGGTGAAGCAATGGTCAGTGAACTGCGGCGCGCGGTCGTCGCGGCCATCGAGGCCGATGGCGCGGTAGATGCCATCCACCGACAGAAACGCCAGGCTGTCGGCCTCCATGAAATCCCGCATCTCGTCGAGCGACATGTTCGCTGCGAGCAGGTCTTTTTTGCTCGGCGTGTCGATCCCGTAGAAATCAGGGTGGGTGATGGGTGGCGAAGAAATGCGCATATGGACTTCGGCGGCGCCCGCGTCGCGGATCAACTGGACGATCTTTTTCGAGGTCGTGCCGCGGACGACGCTGTCATCGATCAGGACCACGCGGTTGCCGCGGATGACGCCCGAATTTGCCGAATGCTTCAGCTTGACGCCGAGCTGCCGAATGCGCTGCTCCGGCTCGATGAAGGTGCGGCCGACGTAATGGTTGCGAATGATGCCGAGTTCGAAGGGGATGCCGCTCTGCTGGCTGTAGCCAATCGCGGCGGGAACGCCTGAGTCGGGAATGGGAACGATGACGTCGGCGCCCGTATTGGCTTCACGGGCCAGCTCGACGCCCATCCGTTTGCGGATGTCATAAACGGTCTGGCCGCCGACGATTGAATCGGGGCGCGCGAAATAGATGTATTCGAAGATGCACGGCCGCGCCGGGCGGATCGGGAAGGGACGGTGGCTTTCGAGCCCGCCGTCGGTAATGACGACGACTTCGCCGTTATCGACTTCGCGAACGAATTCGGCGCCGACCATATCGAGCGCGCAGGTTTCGGAAGCAAGAACGTAGGATTGACCGAGACGGCCGATGACGAGAGGCCGGATGCCGATGGGATCTCGAACGCCGATCATCATATCGTTCGTCAGGCAGACCAGAGCGTAAGAGCCTTCGATCTGGCGGATGGCATCGATCAGGCGTTCGACGATGCGGCGCTTCTTCGAGCGCGAGAGAAGGTGGAGAATAACTTCGGTGTCGGAGGTCGACTGGCAGATTGCGCCGGAGGAGATGAGCTCGCGCCTGAGCGTCAGAGCATTCGTGAGGTTGCCGTTGTGGGCGACGGCGAAGCCGCCGGTATCGATATCTGCGAAGAGTGGCTGGACGTTTCGGATGAGGGCTTCGCCGGTCGTCGAGTAGCGATCATGGCCGATGGCCATACGGCCTTTCAGGCGGGCGAGGACATCTGGCTTGGAGAAGTTATCACCGACGAGGCCCATGCGGCGCTCGGAGTGAAAGTTGCGGCCGTCGTAGGAGCAGATGCCTGCTGCTTCCTGGCCGCGGTGCTGGAGTGCGTGGAGACCCAGCGCCGTTATGGCTGCGGCATCGGGATGGTCAAAGATGCCGAAGACCCCGCACTCCTCACGAAGGCGATCATCGCCATAGCGAGTAAAGGTCAGACCGTCGATTGTGGTCACGCCGCTTTGTGCCATAGGCACCCTCCCGCGATTGAGCCGCCCGCTCTGCTCGATACATCGGTTAACAACTGAACGCTTCGATACGTTCGGCGCCTTCGTCACGCGAGCGTCATATAGTACCGCTTGCCGCCAATGACCAGCGCGACTGAACGACCCTTTTGGTCATTAAATCCTTGCTGTCCAGGCTGTTCGTTGGGCGACGGTGGTGGTGGCGCCGTCGATGGCTGCGGGATCACCTGAAGCAGGACATTGCGTATCGCTTCGCCCGTGCCTTTTACGTAATCGCGGAAATATGCGTCGCGAACAAGGGGATGCTGCTTTTCTTTGTCCGGCGAGATGAAGGCCTCGTACGCCATATAGGGAATGACGAAGAGCAGGAATCCGCGCAGCACGCCGAAAATGAAGCCCAAGACCCGGTCGATCATCCCGATCTGACTGTCGAGGATCGCATCAGATATGCGAGCCGTGATGAGGTGCACGATGATTAAAACGATCAGCGCGACGACGACGGCCACGGCGATTGTCGCAATTTGGGGCGGCAGGCTTGTCTGCGCCGCGATATCGGCCGTCATTTCTTTCTTGGTCGCGAAGATCCAGTAGCCGACGCCGGCTGCGGCAATCCACGACACGATCGAAAGAAGCTCGCGTGCGAAGCCCCGGTACATGGCAAGCAGACCGGATATGAAGGCAACGCAGATCAGTGCCAGGTCCAAGTAGGTGAATGGACCGATCATGGCCAAAATCCCTCGTTGATCGACAGCTCCCCGCGCTTCAGACTCGCGCGGAAATTCAGTCGCATGGCGCCGTGGCCTCCGCAAGCGACTTGAGATGGGAGAGGCGAGATAGCGACAACTTCATCCCTTGTACATCGACCTCGCCGCTTTCGGGCAAAAAGGCGCGTCCAAAGCCCAGTTTTGAGGCTTCTTTCAGTCTTGATGTCATCATGGAGGCCGCCCGGACTGCTCCTGACAGCGAGACTTCGCCGAAATAAACGGCATCCCGTGGCAGCGTCACCCCGGAAATCGATGACAGGAGTGCTGCCGCTGCTGCCAAATCTGCGGCCGGTTCAGTGATTTTGAGGCCGCCTGCCACATTTAGATAAACGTCGTGGCTGCTGAACGACACGCCACAGCGGGCATCCAGCACCGCGAGCAGCATGGCGAGCCGGTTGCTGTCCCAGCCGACGACGGCGCGGCGGGGCGTTCCGAGCCCAGACGGCGCGACAAGCGCCTGAATTTCAACGAGGAGGGGGCGGGTGCCTTCGACGCCCGCGAAGATCGAGGCGCCAGGACTGCGGCTTTCGCGGTCGCCGAGAAAGAGCTCCGACGGGTTGGCGACCTCCTGCAAGCCACCGCTCACCATTTCGAAAACGCCGATCTCGTCGCTCGGTCCGAACCGGTTCTTGACGGCGCGCAGGATGCGATAGGTGAGGCCGCGATCACCTTCGAAATACAACACGGTGTCGACCATGTGCTCGATGACCTTGGGGCCGGCAATCTGGCCGTCCTTCGTGACGTGGCCGACGAGCAGCAGGGCGGAGCCCGCCATCTTGGCATAGCGGATGAGGGAGAGCGCAGCGGCGCGGACCTGGCTGACGGTGCCGGGTGCCGCATCGAGCGTGTCCGCCCAGAGCGTCTGGATTGAATCGATGATGATGAGATCGGGCGGACGCTCGTCGCCAAGCGTCGCGAGAATATTCGACAGGTTCGTTTCGGATGCGAGACCGACGGGGGCGTTATCGAGGCCGAGGCGTGCTGCGCGCAGACGAACCTGCGCGACCGCTTCTTCGCCAGAGAAATAGACGGCGCGTCCGCCACCGCGCGCCACATGCGCGGCGACCTGAAGCAACAGCGTCGATTTGCCGATACCGGGTTCGCCGCCGATCAGAATTGCGGATCCCGGAACGATGCCGCCTCCGGTCACGCGATCGAGTTCGGCGATGCCGCTTGAAAAGCGCGGCGCTTCCTCGGCTTCGCCTTTGAGCGGCTCGAGCTTGACGATGCGTCCCTTGGTTTGCCGCGTGACGCCGGAACCGGGCGGCGGTCCGGCATCGGTTTCTTCGACGAGCGCGTTCCATTCACCGCACGACGTGCACTTTCCCGCCCAGCGCGACGACGTCGCTCCGCAGGACTGACAGACGTAGAGCGATCGAGAAGCTTTTGCCATGGCTTAAGGATTGTCATCGAGGTAGAGGCGCGTGAAGCGATGGCCCAGACGCGTCAGGATTTCGTAGCCGATCGTGCCTGCCGCGAAGCCGGCATCTTCGATCGTCAACCCATCGCCGATCAGTTTCGCGAACTCGCCGGGCCTTGCGGCGCCTTCGGGAAGATCAGTGACGTCGACGGTGATGAGGTCCATCGAAACACGTCCGACGATCGGTGCGAGATGGCCGCTGACTAGGACCTGCCCACCGGGCTTGCCGTCGGGCGCGCTGGCACTCCGCGGGACGCCGTCAGCGTAGCCGGCCGCGATCGTGGCGATGCGGCTCGGCCTATGGGCACGCCATGTCGCCGAGTAGCCGACAGTCTCGCCGCGGACGACATCGGTCACGGCGAGAATGCGCGCTGCGACCGTCACTGCGGGTTTGACCGGGGTCGGCGTGCTTTGCGAGGCTTGGCCGCCGTAGAGCGCATAGCCGGGTCTTACGAGATCGAAGTGATAGGCCGGTCCGAGCATCAGGCCATCGGACGCGGCGAGGCTTCGAGGTACCCTCGAGAAGAGTGCCGAAAGCGTTTCGAAGGTGAGAAGCTGATCGCGATTTTTCGGGTCGCGGGGATTATCGGCGGACGCCAAGTGGCTCATGACGAGTTCGAGCGTGACGCCCTTCATCATCGATGGCTCTTCCGCGAGACGGCGAACGTCGCGGACAGGCAGGCCGAGACGATTGAGGCCCGTATCGATGTGAAGCGCGGCTGGCAATTCTCCGCCGCAAGCGCGGCTGAGCGCCGACCAGGCGACGACGTCGTCGAGCGTCGACAAAACAGGTTTGACCGAAAGCCGGTCGAAGGCGGGGGCGGAATTTCCGACGAGCCCGTCCAATGCATAGATGTCGGCCTTCGGCGCATGCTTGCGCGCGACTTCGGCTTCCTCGGGTGTCGCAATGAAGAAGGTGTTGCAGCCCGCTCGCGCGAGGGCAGCGATGACACGCTTGGCGCCGAGGCCATAGGCATCCGCCTTCACGACAGCGGCGCAGCGCGCGGGCGCGACTGTGGCGGCGAGCGCCCGCCAGTTCGCCACGATCTGTGCGAGATCAATCGTGATCGTACCGGTGGCGCTGGCAAGGCTTTCCGGCATGCGCATATTGACCGTCATCTCGCCGTTTCCACCCGATCTCTTATCGCTCGGGCACCATATAGTCCCGAGCCAAATTGCCAAAGCGCGTGTACTGGCCTTCGAATGCCAGTTCGACGGTGCCGACCGGACCGTGGCGCTGCTTGCCGATAATGACCTCGGCCTTGCCCGATACGAGGCTCATCTTGGTCATCCAATCGGCAAATTCAGGCGTTCCTTCGGCAGGCTTCAGGCGCTCGACGTAATATTCTTCGCGGAAGACAAACATCACGACGTCGGCGTCCTGCTCGATCGAGCCCGATTCGCGAAGGTCGGAAAGCTGCGGGCGTTTGTCTTCGCGTTGCTCGACCTGACGAGAAAGCTGCGAGAGCGCGATGATGGGTACGCCCAGTTCTTTCGCCAGTGCCTTGAGGCCCGTCGTGATTTCGGTGATTTCCTGCACGCGGTTGGCGCTGCTGCTCAGTTTCGATCCGGCGAGCAGCTGCAGGTAGTCGACAACGAGAAGATCGAGACCGTTCTGGCGCTTCAACTTTCGCGCCCGCGCCGAGAGCTGCGCGATGGTGATGCCGCCGGTCTGATCGATGTAAAGCGGAATGCGGGACATCTCCGAGGCGACCTCGGAGAGCTTACGGAATTCGTTCTCGTCGATCATGCCGCGGCGGATCTTTTCCGAGCTGATTTCCGCCTGCTCGGCAAGGATACGTGTCGCGAGCTGCTCGGACGACATTTCGAGCGAGAAGAAGCCGACGATGCCGCCGTCGACCGTCTTCATCGAGCCGTCGGCCTGGCGTTCGCCGCGATAGGCCTTGGCGACGTTGTAGGCGATATTCGTGACCAGCGCCGTCTTACCCATCGACGGACGGCCCGCGAGGATGATGAGATCCGACCGCTGCAAGCCGCCGAGCTTGTTGTCGAGATCGGAAAGGCCCGTCGACGCGCCCGAGAGATGTCCGGCACGCTGGAAGGCACTGTTCGCCATCTCGACGGCAGTGATGAGCGCGGATTTGAAGGTCTCGAATCCCTTGCCGTACTTGTTCTGCTCGGCGAGCGAGTAGAGGCGGCCCTCGGCTTCCTCAATCTGTGCCCGGGGCGGGTGGTCGACGGCGCTGTCGTAGGCGGTATTGACGAGGTCTTCGCCGATGATGATCAGCGACCGGCGAGTCGAAAGATCATAAATCGTGCGGCCATACTCGGCGGCATTGATGATCGTGGTGGCGTTGGCTGCGAGACGGCCGAGATACTGCGGTACCGTCAGATTTGAGTCGATCGGCTCGGCATTCTCGAAGAATGTTTTGACCGTCACCGGCGTCGCCGTCTTGCCCGCATGAATGAGGGTCGCCAGCGTTTCGAAGATTCGCCCGTGCAGCGGATCGAAGAAATGTGCGGGTGAGAGAAAGCCGGAAACGCGATCGAGTGCCTCGTTGTTGACGAGGATCGCACCGAGAAGCGCCTGTTCGGCTTCGAGATTGTGAGGCGGCTGACGGAAGGTCAGTGCCTCATCGGCCGAGACGGCTTGCTTCAGCTTCTCGGTTGCGAGGTATGCGGGATTTGCCATGGCGCCGACGCTAGCAGATTCCGCGGCGCGTACTTCGCCTGTGGGCATACAACCCGCAAAGCATCCCCGATATCAACACGGGGCGAGAGAAGTGCTTGGCCGTGGGAATCACGCCACGGCCAAGCACCAGCGATTCTAAGCGGCTCGGCTCAGGCCGATTCGTCTTCCGAAGCGGGGCGGCCGCCTTCGAAGACTGCGTCGGGGTTGAAGGTCTCGAGTTCCAGCGCTTCTTCCTTGACGACGGCGACGTCTTCGCCGCGTGCCTGCTTATCGGCTTCGTCCTGCGAACGAGCGATGTTCAGATTGATGCTGGCGACGACTTCCGGGTGAAGCTGAACCTTGGCAGAGGTCACGCCGAGAGCCTTGATCGGCTTTTCAAGGACGATCTGGTTGCGGTCGACGGTGAAGCCGCCTTCGGTGATCACGGTTGCGATGTCACGGGTGGAAACCGAACCGTACAGCTGGCCGGTATCGCCGGCGGCGCGGATGAGGACGAACGACTTGCCCGTGAGCTTCGCCGAAACGGCTTCGGCTTCCGACTTGTGGGCGAGGTTGTCGGCTTCGAGCTGGGCGCGGCGGCCTTCGAAGACCTTCTTGTTATCTTCGGTTGCGCGCAGCGCCTTTTTCAGCGGCAGCAGGTAATTGCGGGCGTAGCCGTCCTTGACGTTGACGATATCGCCAATCTGGCCGAGGCGGCCGATACGCTGGAGAAGAATAACTTGCATCGTTTGTAGCTCCTGTTGGGATCAGATGATGGGGTTGAATTATTCGGCGGGTGTTTCAGGCGGCCGCCCTGCCGCTCGATAGTGAAAAACGGTTTCAGCCAAGCCGGTGATGGCGAGCAGAAGTCCGATGTAGGGAACGAAAAGAATGCCGGTATAGAGAGCGGTCAGAATGAACGCTCGCCATGGCGAGCCGCGCGTCAGCGTATGAACGACCGCGAGACCGACCAGGGAGAAGGCCAGTGTGAACGGCGCGGCCACAGCGGCTGCCAAAAGGCCCGGCATTTCCCCGACGAACGATAGCGCGATAGCAATCAACAGCGCGAACACAGCGGTTCCCGGCAGGGAAAATGCAGCCAGATCCGGCCATGGACGTTGGAGGCGCCCGGAAGCCAGCGTGATCCGCCCCGAAAGCCAAAGATTGAGCAGGATCGTTCCCATCGAGAGAAGCCCCAGCGCCCACGGCAGCGATGAGAGTGTCGAGCGCGTGATGGAATCGATCTCGGCCGGGCCGATCTCGGGGGCGCCCGGAACGCGCGACAGCTCGGTTTTGACGAAACTCTCGACGACGGTGCGGAGCAGCTTCGTCAGCGTTTCCATGTCGCCGCCCATCAGCATCAACGCGAGCATCGCGAAGATGGCGGAGAAGATCGCGGCGGCAACGGCGATGCGTCCGATCGGATACCATTCGCGTTCGCCGTCGAACTCGCGGCTCAGAAGTGCGAGACGCGTGCAGACGACGGCGGGAAGGGCGGTGCTGATGGCATAGACTTCGCCGGCAAGCGGATTGGCGATCAGCAGAACGGCGGCGGTCGCGGTGATCGCGGCGATGGCCGCGGCGACGGGGCCGAGGCCAAGGCCCGTCAAGTAGAGCGGCAGCGGCGTCAGCAGAAAGAGAATGATGCGGAGCAGGAACGCTCCCGTCGTCGCCGAAGCGAAGACGACTGCCGAGATCAACCCGGCGCCGATGGCAAGTATGAAAATTTTCGACTGCATTCGTCTGCTGTCCCGCGATCTGAAGCGGTTAGAGGCGGATCCGGTTGCCCGTTCCGACCCAACGGATTTGGTATTTCCCTCTCCCCGTTCTTACGGGGAGAGGGCTAGGGTGAGGGGCGTAGAACTCCCCCTCATCCGGCCTTCCGCCACCTTCTCCCAAGGGAGAAGGAAAGCAGATTACTTGATCACGTAAGGCAGAAGACCGAGGAAGCGGGCGCGCTTGATGGCACGGGCCAGCTCACGCTGCTTCTTCGCCGAGACTGCAGTGATGCGGCTCGGCACGATCTTGCCGCGCTCGGAAATGTAACGGCCGAGCGTACGGACATCCTTGTAATCGATCTTCGGTGCGCCGGCGCCCGAGAACGGGCAGGTCTTGCGGCGACGCTGGAACGGACGGCGGGCTCCGCCGCCTGACGAGGCGATTTCAGCCATGGGTTAGCCCTCCGACTCAGTTGAATCACGGCGAGGTGCGCGGGGCGCATCGCCATCGCGGGGCGGACGCGGACCGCGGTCGCTAGGTGCGCCGCCTTCACGGGGCGGGCGTGAACGGAACGTGGAGCCGCCTTCGCGACCACCACCGAAGCCACGGTCACCACGGGGCGGGCCGCCACGGCCGCCGCCGGGGCCGCCGAAGCCACGATCGCGATCACCGCGCTCGTCGCGATCCTGCTTGCGCATCTGAACGCTCGGCTCGGCCTCGAGTTCTTCAACGCGGACCGTCATGAAGCGGATGATGTCGGAGTTGATGCCCATGCGCCGTTCCATTTCGGTCACGGCGGCAGGGGGAGAATCGACGTTGAAGAACGCGTAGTGCGCCTTGCGGTTCTTCTTGATCTTGAAGGCGAGGTTCTTGAGACCCCAGTATTCTTGCTTGGTGATTTTGCCCTGGCCCTCTTCGATAACGCCCTGAAATTCCTTCATGAGCGCTTCGACTTGGGCCTGGGTAACGTCCTGGCGTGCCAGGAAGGTATGCTCGTAGAGCGGCATACGTTGGCCTTTCGGTTCGAGTTCAACGTCTTGCGACGTCCGGACTTCCCGCCGGCGCAAAGCCCCAAAAGGCCGAGAAAGGCCAATCTGGTACCAAATAGGAGAAGACACTGGGGGACGACGCGCGAAGCGCCCCTTGGGCTTAAACGGCCGTTCAGCCGGTACAACCTAAGCCCCCGTTCAGCCTCCTGCCGACACGGGAAAGCGGGCTTATACAGGAATTTCGGGAGAGGGCAAGCGGGGCGGACTGGCGGTCACATCGTCAATTTCTGCTCAATAGCCGCGTAAGTGCCACCCGTCCATCACGGGAATCATGGCCTAGATGCGGTGCCGGGGGACCGTCCCGGCGCGTGAAGGGAGACGAGGAGACCATGAAGTTTGCAGCCTATACGGAAGAAACGATCTGGGCGGTCGAGGATGACGAAGCGACCGCCAGAAGCGAAGGCGAGGCGACGATGCAGGAGAACGGCGTCTCGGATGTCGCAGCTCTCAAGGTGGCGCCAATCGATGACGACCTCGTGGAAGCCCTCGCCAAGGCCGAGGCCTCTGGCGGCGACGTGCTTTTCGACCTGATCGACGGAGAGCTATGCGAGGTCGAAACCGTCGACGGCTGATCGAGACGGACTTCGCAATTCGCCTTCACATGGGGCGCCGCGTTCTCGCGGCGCTTTTTTTGTGCGCTTACTGGACTTCTTGCCTCGCAGCCGGCACCTGCCCATCTTCTCAGCCAAGGACAACTCAGGAGTTTCATCCGTGACGGACGAACCTCATTCGGCGGCGGTAGCGCCCTCGCCCATCGATGGCGGGGTCAGAATTGGCCACGTTCATCTCAAGGTCGCGGATCTTCAGCGTGCGCTCGATTTCTATACTGGCGTGCTCGGTTTTGAGCTCATGCAGCGTTACGGAAGCCAAGCGGCCTTTATTTCCGCCGGCGGATACCATCATCACATCGGCCTCAATACGTGGGAGAGCAAAGGGGGATCGCCGCCGCCTCCGGGCACGACGGGGCTTTATCATGTCGCCATCCTCTATCCGACGAGAGCGGCGCTGGCGGATGCTTTGCGGCGGCTGATTGCGGCGGGCGTACGGCTGACGGGTGCCAGCGATCACGGTGTCAGCCAGGCTCTCTATCTCGATGATCCGGACGGAAATGGGGTGGAGCTTTATTGGGACCGCTCCGAAGCCGAGTGGCCGCGCGATGCCGCGGGGAATATCGCGATGTTCACTCAGTCTCTGGACCTCGAGGATCTTCTGCGCGAACCCGTTCTCGCGTCATAAGGCCGTTCCTGACAAAGTGCCTGGAAGTTTGGCAACCTTCTGAAGGAGGCGAGGGACTTCCGTCGCCGTGCGGCGTTCTGCTATAATCTGATTCGGATTCATAAGACGCTGCGCGTTGCGCCCGCTCCCCCGCATGACTGACTAGCCTTGGAGTATGGAAGATATTGTCGTGTTTTATGAATGAAGTTGTATCGAAGCCAGGGCAGCTGAAGAACTTCCGAAATGCGGAAGCTTAGTCGAGATTCAGGATATCCTTTAGACGAAGAGCTGCCTCGTCGGAATCGACCCGCGCTATAATTTCGATCTCAGCGTCGTCACCTTGGCCGCGCTTTTCGTACAAAAAATAATCGTCTGTGTTTTCAATAACTTCTGTCGCGTTTTGTTTTCGCCTTTCTGTAAGCGGCGCCAGGAAAAGCGTGCGTTCGTTATCGATTTTCGCACTGAAGAAAAACTGCCCCATCATGTTACTCCGGAGCCAAACTTATGGAACCTAAGAAGACACATCGCGAAGTTAAAAAACCTAAAATTTCGGCCCGCTATCTCGCTGATTTTATGGCGGCCTCCGCCACGGCCCAACGCACTATCGTTCAAAAGTGCAAATACCAACCAATCGCAAAGGTGGTTCAGCATGACGAAGCCAAGCTTTCGGCTTCGAAGTTTTTTCAGTCTGGGGGCGCGGATTTTGAGCAATTGAGGGACGATGCGCGAAGATTGCGCGGTCGGCTTGCTTCGGATGATTTTGAGCGCGACGTCCTTGATCATAACGCTGATTACATCGATCGCCTCGCAGACGTTGCCGCTCAAATTGTCATACCCGAATGCGAGCGTTTGCCGATTGGGCAATCTCCAGCAATTCTTCTGCATGGCGTATCAGTCGCTCCCCAATTGCAGTTCCGGTTGCGCCGTCTGACCAAGACCAACAAGATTCGGGTTGGCGGGGGAATGTTCCGATACGCCAAGGGTAAACCATTGTCGCCGGACGTGGCCGATTGGCAATCCGCATTCCTGATCGGATATTTGAAGGAGACCGGGGAGCAGGACGCTGAACCGGAAAACCAGCTTTGCCTTACAATAGATACCTACAGCGGCATTGCTTACCCAGCGCCAGGGGATGCTGTTCGCCGCTTCAAGAATATGAAGGCGGCCTGCGAGACGATCGCCGAACGCTGGCCGGCGATTAAGCCCCCACCGAACGCAGTCCTTTAAGCGGCTACGTTTCAGAATTTCAAACAGAGCCCCCCCTATTCCCTGCGTCTCTTGACACCGGCAGGGCGGGGGTGGACTAAGGCCGCCAAATCCCGCCGCGGGGGAGGCTTCCCGGCATTCCAGCACAAGGTATTTCTCACAACGATGGCACGCGCATTCGTTTTTCCGGGTCAGGGCAGCCAGGACGTGGGGATGGGCAAAGCGCTTGCCGATGCGTTTCCGTCCGCGCGAGCCGTTTTCGACGAGGTCGATGATGCGCTGGGTGAAAAGCTCTCGGCGCTCATCTGGGAGGGTCCCAAAGAGACCCTCACGCTGACCGAAAACGCGCAGCCCGCGCTCATGGCCGTTTCCGTGGCCGTCATGCGAGTACTCGAAAAGGAAAAGGGCTTTTCTCTCGCCGGCAATGTGAATTTTGTCGCCGGTCATTCGCTTGGCGAATGGTCGGCACTGACCGCGGCTGGCGCATTATCGGTCGCCGATGCCGCGCGGCTTCTCAGGCTTCGCGGCCAGGCGATGCAGAAGGCCGTGCCCGTCGGGGTTGGCGCGATGGCGGCGCTTCTCGGAGTCGGAGTCGAAGTTGCCGAAAAGGTTGCCGCCGGGGCGGCGCAGGGCGATGTCTGCCAGATCGCGAACGATAACGAGCCGACGCAGGTCGTGCTCTCCGGGCACAAGACGGCAATCGACCGGGTGGGGGAAATCGGCAAGGCTTTCGGCGTTCGCCGCGCAGTGCCGCTGCCGGTCTCGGCGCCCTTTCATTGCAAGCTGATGCAACCCGCGGCCGATGCGATGGCCGAAGCGCTGGCGACAGTCACGGTTCGCGCGCCGTCGGTGCCGGTGATTGCGAACGTTCTGGCGCAGCCTATTTCCGATCCGGATGAGATCAAAAAACGTCTCGTCGAGCAGGTTACGGGTACCGTCCGCTGGCGCGAATGCGTCGCGACGATGGTCGCCGCCGGCGTAACGGATTTTTACGAAATCGGCGCGGGGAAGGTCCTCGCCGGGCTCGTCAAACGCACAGCGTCAACTGCCAACGCGACGAGCGTCGGCACGCCCGCAGACATCGATGCGGCGATGGCCGCACTCACCAAGTAAGGAGATTTTGAATGTTCGATTTGACCGGCAAGACTGCGCTCGTGACGGGCGCCACCGGCGGGCTTGGCGCGGAGATCGCGCGGACGCTGCACAAAGCTGGCGCTTCGGTTGCCATCTCGGGGCGGAAGGTCGAAGCGCTCGAGGCTTTGGCGAAGGAACTCGGCGACCGTGTTCACGTCGTTCCGTGCGACCTCGCCGATCGCGCAAGCGTTGCGAAACTGGTCGATGAGGCGGTCAAGGCGCTGGGCGGACGGCTGGATATCCTCGTCAACAACGCCGGTCTCACCAAGGACAATCTCTTCATGGTGATGAAGGATGACCAGTGGGATGACGTCATCGCCGTCAACCTGACTTCGACGTTCATGCTGTGCCGCGCCGCTTCGCGCCACATGATGCGCTCGAAGACGGGCTATGGCCGTATCATCAATATCGCCTCCGTTTCGGGCGTATTCGGCAATCCGGGCCAGGGCAATTATGCAGCTTCCAAGGCCGGTATGATCGGCATGACCAAATCGCTCGCTCGTGAAGTCGCGTCCCGCGGGATTACCGCCAACTGCATCGCGCCCGGCTT
The DNA here is from genome assembly GCA_018242295.1 of Pseudomonadota bacterium. GTDB lineage: Bacteria > Pseudomonadota > Alphaproteobacteria > Rhizobiales > Hyphomicrobiaceae > Hyphomicrobium_B. Next base: position 88,470 of record JAFECE010000006.1, on the reverse strand, counting down.
TATCAAAACAGCGATGACGGATGTTCTGACTGAAAAGCAGAAAGGCGAAATCGCTCAGATCATTCCCGCCCAGCGGTTTGGCGAGCCCTTGGATGTGGCGGCGGGCTGCCTCTATCTCGCCTCGAACGAAGGTGGGTACATCACCGGGCAAACGCTGCACATCAATGGCGGCATGGCGATGGTTTGATACCGTCCACCGAGTTGGTAAACGTCCAGAATGCCTGATTTATTGGCCACTCGGGCATCTGGATTTCAGAGGCTGAACGGTGCGTCACCGCGTGCTTTGCATTGCTCCTGAAGTGTGTTAACGACACCACGGTTTTGAGGCGTCAAAATCACGTCATCGGGACGGTGCGTAGCTGGGGACAACTCGGCGCCGTGCAAGTTGGGGACGGTGCCTAGCGACGAGACTCGCGCTACGGCGACTAAGGAAAAAAGACTTCTGAACGGGGCGAACCCCTATCCGAACAGGCTAGACTTCTCGTAAGTTGAATTCCTGTCATGCGGCTTTTAGCGGGTTCTGCAGGGCGAATGGGCGAGCAATAAAGGGCCGCCAAAAATTAGAAAGACACGAGGATTGACGATGAGCGATGTCGCAGAGCGCGTGAAGAAAATTGTCGTAGAGCATCTTGGGGTCGAGGCCGACAAGGTCACCGACAATGCAAGCTTCATCGACGACCTGGGTGCAGACAGCTTGGATACTGTTGAGCTCGTGATGGCATTCGAAGAGGAATTCGGTTGCGAAATTCCGGACGATGCCGCTGAGCACATCCTGACCGTCGGCGATGCCGTCAAATTCCTCGAGAAGAACGCGAGCGCGGCTTAAGAGTCCGCCCTTCCGTTTCGTCCGGAGCGCAATTGCGCCTTAAGGACAGGCTTTATAGGGGGCTGGGCAACCGGCCCCCTTCACGTGCCCAACGTGGATCGCAATCACAGCAACGGTAAACAAGACAAAATCGATGCGCCGTGTCGTCATTACAGGAATGGGTCTCGTCACTCCCGTCGGATGCGGTGTCGAGGCTGCGTGGTCCAACCTTCTGGCCGGACAGAGCGGTGCGCGGCGTATCGAGGAATTCGAAGTTTCGGACATTACGTGCCAGATTGCGAACTTCATTCCGCGCGGGCAGACGTCTGAGGGCAAGTTCAATCCTGACGATTGGATGGAGCCAAAAGAGCAGCGCAAGGTCGATGATTTCATCATCTATGCCGTTGCGGCTGCCGATCAGGCGATTGCGGATTCCGGCTTGAAATTTGACACCTCCGACGCGCAGGAACGCGCCGGGGTTCTCATAGGATCGGGCATCGGCGGGCTCTCGGGAATTGCGGATACGTCGATCCTTCTCAAGGAGAAGGGACCGCGCCGCGTCTCGCCGTTCTTCATTCCGGGCCGGCTTATCAATCTCGCGGGCGGCTACGTTTCCATCAAGCATCACTTGCGCGGGCCCAACAACGCGGTCGTGACTGCGTGCGCGACCGGCACGCATGCGATCGGCGATGCGGCGCGTATCATCGCGCTCGACGATGCCGACGTGATGGTGGCGGGCGGAACGGAAAGCCCGATCTGCCGGATCTCGATGGCGGGCTTCGCCGCTTGCCGTGCGCTCTCGACGGACTTCAACGACGCTCCGACGCGCGCGTCGCGTCCTTACGACAAGGACCGCGACGGTTTCGTCATGGGCGAGGGTGCCGGCGTCGTCATTCTCGAAAGCTACGAGCACGCCAAGGCGCGCGGCGCGAAAATCTATGCCGAGGTCATCGGCTACGGCATGTCGGCCGACGCCTATCACATCACGGCGCCTGCCGAGGACGGCGACGGCGGTTATCGATGCATGAAGGCCGCTCTTGCACGCGCAGGCATTGGCCCGAGCGAGATCGACTACGTCAATGCTCACGGCACCTCGACGCCGATGGGCGACGAAATCGAGCTCAAGGCTGTTGAACGCCTGTTCGGAAACAGCGCCGGGAAACTTGCGATGTCGTCGACGAAATCGGCTATCGGGCACCTGCTCGGCGCCGCCGGGGCCGTCGAAGCGATTTTCTCCGCTCTCGCCATTCGCGACAACATTGCTCCGCCAACGCTCAATCTTGACAATCCGTCGGTCGAGACGGCCATCGATCTTGTGCCTCACAAGGCACAAAAGCGTGATATCAATACCGCGCTTTCGAACTCGTTCGGCTTCGGCGGGACGAATGCTTCGCTCGTTCTTCGCCGCGTAGCGTGAAAGCTGCGGCAAGTACGGGTTTTTGCCACATTTTACGTTGAGCGTCCCGCGCGGGTGGGGGATCGAGCAGCGCAATTCGAGGCAAAAGGCCTCGTATGCGGCGCTCTTTCAATGACGGTGCTCGCGGTATCATGAGTCAAAACAGGAAGCGTCCGGACGGCGTCCGAACGGCCCGGACTGCTGGAGCTCGAAGCCCTGCCGAACGGTTGGAACCGGGTCGTGCTCCGGGGCGTCCCCGCGGCCTGCAGGCCCGCGAGCCGTCGCGGGCGCTGGGGGGCATCGTCCGCGCCATCAGCGGCGTTCTCACGGTATCGCTTATCGTCATGGTGCTGGTCGGCGGAACGGCGTTCGCCATCTTCAACAATTTCGAAAGTCCCGGCCCGCTCGATGCGCCGCGCACCATCGTCATTCCGAAAGGCGAAGGGCGGATCGCGATCGCGGAACGGCTGGAAAGAGAAGGCATCATCACCAACCGGTGGACCTTCGTCGGCGGTTATCTGCTGCAGGGCTTTCTCGGCTCGAAAAAGACGAGCGAGCTTCGCGCGGGTGAATACGAGATCAAGGAACACGCTTCCATGCGGGACGTGATCGATACCCTCTCCGAGGGCAAGTCGATCCTCTATAAGGCGACGCTTCCCGAGGGCCTGACAAGCGAGCAGATCGTCGAGCGTCTCAAAGCCGAGCCGAACCTCAGTGGGGAGATAACGAGCATTCCTCCGGAAGGTACGCTCCTTCCCGATACGTACTATTTCTCGAAAGGTGCTTCGCGAAACGAGGTCCTGGACCGGATGCGCGACGGTATGGAGAAAGCCATGGCGGAAATCTGGGAGGGGCGTGATGCTGACCTTCCTGTCCGGTCCATCGAGGAGCTGGTGACGTTCGCGTCGATCGTCGAGAAGGAAACGGGCCGTCCTGACGAGCGCGACCGGGTTGCGGCAGTCTTCTACAACCGTCTGAGAAAGGGCATGAGGCTGCAATCCGATCCGACGATCATCTACGGCATCGTCGGCGGACATGGCGTCCTTGGCCGCGGCATTACCAAGGCCGATATCGATACGAAGTCGCCGTACAACACCTATCAGATCAACGGGCTGCCGCCGGGGCCGATCTGCAACCCAGGCAAATCCGCGCTTCAGGCCGCTCTGCATCCGGCCAAGACGTCCGATCTCTACTTCGTCGCCGACGGCACCGGTGGCCATACGTTCTCGGAAACCCTGAAAGAGCACAATTCCGCCGTTCAGAAGTGGCGCGCCGTCGAGAAGCAGACGAAGGCTGGCAAGCAGGGCGCGGCTGACGCCGATCCGGACAGCGGAACGGCGCCCATTCCGCAAAGTGTCGATAGCGGCCCAAAACCTGGTCCCGTCACGACGAAGGCGCAGAAATCGACGAAGGCAGCGGCCTCAGCTGACAGTTCCGCCGCGCAGGACAGCAATGGGGCCGATGTTCCTTTGCCTGTCCGGAAGCCGAAAAAGCAATAGATAGGGCTCGACCATAAGTCCTGTTGGCGGGCGCGGCGCTTCCCGTTAAGTTGCGCGCCGCATAGCTCACCCGTCGATGAGACCTTCCCCGATGACAATATCCAGCATGACGGGATTTGCCCGTGTCGATGGCTCGAACGATGGCCTCGCATGGACATGGGAAGCGCGCAGCGTCAACGGCCGCGGGCTTGATGTTCGCTTGCGCCTGCCGCCGGGCTACGAGGCGCTCGAAGTCGCGGCGCGCGACGCCGTTTCCAAGCGGTTCGCGCGCGGCAACATCGCGCTATCGCTCGCGCTCGAACGGCAGCAGGGCAATGGATCCGTCCGGTTGAACGAACTCGTGCTCGCGGACGTCATGAAGGCTGCGGAACGGGTTTCGGCGCTATCGGGTGCGTCGAAGCCGGATGCGGCGCAGTTTCTCATGATCAAGGGCGTTCTCGAGACTGCGGATCAAACGGTCGAGGACAGTGAGGCCCGCGCGGCGCGTGAAAGTGCGGTTCTGCGCAGCCTCGAAGCGACGCTCGACAAACTTGGCGAAGCGCGGCGGGCTGAGGGCACGCGGCTCGCTGAGATCGTGCGCGATCAACTCGCGCAGATCGAGCGTCTGGCGGGGGAGGTGCGCGCATCGCCTTCGCGATCACCGGAAGCCATCGCCAGCCGGCTCAAGGATGCCATTGCGCGTCTCTTCGAGGCGACGGCGGCCCTCGATCAGGACCGCCTCCATCAGGAAGCCATGCTGCTGGCGACGCGCGCCGACGTCGAGGAAGAACTGCAGAGGCTTGCCGCGCACGTTGCGGGAGCCCGCGACATCATCGGAGAGCCCGGCGCCGTTGGGCGAAAGCTCGATTTTCTGGCGCAGGAATTCAATCGCGAAGCCAATACGCTTTGCTCCAAGGCCAATGCGGTCGATATTACGCGGCTCGGCCTGCAATTGAAGACGGTCATCGACCAGCTTCGCGAACAAGTGCAAAATGTCGAATAGAATGACCAAAAACGCCGCCGACACTTCGAACCACAGTTCAAGCAACGAGAGCATCGCCGAGCCGCACATCGCGCGCCGGGGCTTGCTCTATATCGTCTCGTCGCCGTCAGGCGCGGGCAAGACGACGCTGGCGCGGCGCGTCCTCGCCGCCGACAGCAACATCGAGATGTCGGTTTCCGTCACCACGCGGGCGCCGCGTCCGGGCGAACAAGATGGGGTCGACTATCACTTCGTCGATCACGCCGCATTCGAGGGCATGAAGCAGCGCGGTGAGCTTCTCGAGTGGGCGCGCGTCTTCGACAACTATTACGGCACGCCGCGCGCTCCGGTCGAAGAGGCCATTCGCGAAGGCCGCGATGTTCTCTTCGATATCGACTGGCAGGGGGCGCAGCAGCTGTCCGAGAAGATGCCCGGCGATGTCGTCAGGGTGTTCGTTCTGCCGCCATCGGGCGACGTGCTCGAGAACCGGCTGAAATCGCGGGCGCAGGATCCGGCGGACGTCGTTGCGAAGCGCATGGCGGCGGCAGCGTCCGAGATCAGCCATTGGCCGGAATATGATTACGTGCTCGTCAACTCGCACATCGAACAGAGCACGGCGGCGGCGCTTGCCATTCTTCTCGCCGAGCGGCTGAAGCGCGGCCGCCAGCTCGGGCTATCGGACTTCGTTCGCAAATTGCAGTCTGCCCTTTAGGCTTCCGCGGGCGCCTTTCCGCCTTCGTCGAGAATTGCGGCGAGGCGGGCGAAATCCAAAACGGAGAGTTCCTCGGCGCGCCGTTCGGGCGAGAGCCCAGCGCGCTGCAGAAGAAGCTCGGGAAACGGCGTCAACTGTTTCAGGCTCGAGCGAAGCATCTTGCGGCGCTGGCCGAAGGCTGCCGCCGTGACGCGGGCAAGCGTTTTGACATCGCAGCGGGGCTCCGGATTTGCGCGCGGGCGAAACTCAACGATGGCTGATGCAACTTTCGGCGGCGGCGTGAAGGCTTCCGGCGGCAGGTTCATGACGATCTTCGCCTCCGTCCGCCATTGAGCGAGGACGGAAAGCCGGCCGTAGGCCTTCGACTTCGGTGCCGCGACGATGCGTTCGGCAACCTCGCGCTGGAACATCAAGACCATGCGGTCGTACCACGGCGGCCAGGGTTCGGTTTCGAGCCAATTCACGAGCAGCAGCGAGGCGATGCCATAGGGAAGGTTCGCCGCAACCGTGACCTTCCCCGCGCCGGCCAGCATCGTTCGCCAATCGGCATCGAGGGCATCGTCGGCGTGGACTTCAAGCCTGCCGGGGAACCGCTCCGCAATTTCCGCGAGCGCTGGGAGGCAACGGTCATCGCGTTCGATGGCAACGACGCGCTTAGCGCCTTCGATCAGGAGTGCGCGCGTCAGGCCGCCAGGTCCGGGGCCGACTTCAACGACGGTCCGATCGCTCAAATCGCCAGCGAGGCGCGCGATCTTTCGCGTCAGATTGAGGTCGAGCAGAAAATTCTGTCCGAGCGATTTCTTGGCGCTGAGGCCATAGCGTTCGATGATTTCGCGAAGGGGCGGCAGTCCGTCCGGAGCGGTGGAGGCCTTCATGTTGTGCCCGCGCGACGGCGGCGCGCGCTCATCTCGCCTGCGAGTTTCAGGGCGGCCTTGAGACTCGCGGCCGATGCAACGCCTTTGCCGGCAATGCCGAAGGCCGTACCGTGATCGGGGGAGGTGCGAACGAACGGCAGGCCGATCGTGGCGTTGACCCCTTCATCGAAGGCCAGCGTCTTGATTGGGATCAATCCTTGATCGTGATACATGGCGAGCGCTGCATCATACGTCTTGCGAGCGGCTTCGTGAAACATCGTGTCGGCGGCGTGTGGACCGGTCACGTTAAGCCCCTCGGCCTGCAAGGCTTCGATTGCGGGGCGTATGATCGCGGAATCTTCCGAGCCGAGCGCGCCGTCTTCGCCGGCATGTGGGTTCAGTCCCGCGACGGCAATTCGCGGGCTTTCGATGCCGAAATCACGCCGCAGCGACGCCGCCATAATACGCGCGGTCTTGATGATCTTATCGGCCGTCAGCAAGGCGGGCACGTCCTTCAGCGGGACGTGGATCGTCAGCGGCACGACGCGAAGCTCTGATGAGGCAAGCAGCATCACCGGGTCGGCAGGCTCGCGGGGCCAAAATTCCGCCGCCAGTGCGCCGAGATATTCCGTATGTCCCGGAAATTCGAAGCCCGCTCCATAGAGCACCGATTTCGCGATCGGGTTCGTCACGACGGCCGACGCGCGGCCGGCGGCGACGTCCGCCACGGCGGTGCGGATGGCATTGATCGTGGCAGGCCCATTGTTGACCGACGGGTTCCCCGGCTTCGCAGGCTCGGCGAGGGGAATGGGGAAGACCGGAAGCGCATCCTCAAAGACCTCCGCGCCGGCCGACAGATCCGCCACGGGTACGATGCGTGCCTGATCAACGCCGGCCGCGTGCGCGGTGGCGCGCATCAGGTCGACATCCGCATAGAGAACGAACGCGGGCAATCGATCGGCGAAACGGTCTCGCCAGGCTTGAAGGGCAAGCTCGGGGCCGATCCCCGCAGCGTCGCCCATCGTCAGTGCCAGGGGCGCGTGCGGCTCCTTACTTGGAACCGACATTTATCCGGTACTCGATGTGGGCGTCTTCGCGCAGGTCTTTCAGATAGCGTTTGGCCATCAGCTCGAACTCTTTCTGCTTGAGTTCGCCTTCAGCCTGGTTGCGCTTCTCGTCGACGGCTTTCACGACATTGCGGCCGCAAACGACCCACAGCTCGATCGCCCCGTCATTCACGGTCGGGGGGAGCATTTCGCCGTCGCTGGCGTTGACCAGAAGCGTCCGGGTCGGCTCGGAGATTGTCGAAGGCCGGCGCTTGCCGAGATCTTCGAACGTCGCGCCAGGAACGCCGGTGACCGCCGCGGCCGTCGTCTGGCAGCCGGCGAACTTCGACTTGATCTTGTCGGCCTCCTGGATGCGCGCAGCGACGCCATTCTCCTCGATCTTGACGGGCATCGAAATCCGAACGCGCTGCACCTGCAATTCGACATCGTCGTTGCCGGCGACAGAGGTCGCCGCGACGAGCTTATCGACGTCCTTGTTGGTGACGTTGATCAAGGGACCGAACCGGCGGCGCACGACCTCATTCCAAGAGAGCGTTGCCTTGATGCGCGCCTTGATCGGCTCGACGCTGCCGCCGATCTGCTTCGTGAATTGCTCGAGCGTCATTTTATTGCGTTCGGCGATGCCGGTGACGATGCGGTCAACCTCGGCATCTTCGATCGTGACGCTCTGCTTCTTGGCTTCCTGCATCTTGAGCCGGTCATCGATCAGCTCTTCGAGCGCCTGCTTCTTCATGGCGGGAAGCGCCGCGTTCCTGGCGCCTTCGAACGCCTGCTTCTGCAGGCTCATGCCGAACTCTTTTTTGCGGCGCTCGAAAATCGCGATGATCTCGTCGCGCGATTTTCCTTCGTTTGCCTTCACCGTTTCCTGCAGGATCGCCTTGAGGCGTTCCGACGTCTTCGGATTTTTGACGATGGCCTCGAAGTTGGCTTTCGCCTGCTGCTGAATGTTGGTGCCGCTCAGCATCATCGCCCGTTGATCGAGCTCGAAGCCGGTGATCGGCTCGTCATTGACGAGCACTGCTATCGCGCGCTGGTCTTTGGAAGGCGCGGCCAAATCCCGGCCTGCCTCCTCGGCGGCTGCGGCCTTCGGCGACTGCTTCTTCTTCTGATTTTTGCCTTTGCCCTGACCATCGGTGGATGGGTCGGCGGTGGAATCACCAACTGCGGGCTTCGGCAGAGACGACGTGCCGTCGCCCGTCACCGCGACCGTGCCGCCTTGTGCGGCCGCGGCGAACGACATCGCGAGACTTGCGAGGCCGGCGAGCGCGCATCGCACTGCATGGGCTGAGAATTGAGCGGCACTGGTCCGAGGCATGGGCATGCTTGAATGACATCCATAAGTCCGAATCGGCTTGGGCGTCAGGATACCGCGCCTGCGGCCGGTGACTGGGGGCTTATCCACATCAAGAATGGCCAAAATCCGATCCCCCATGGTTCAGGGGTACAGGCGCCGCCAGCCGGATCAGTTCGTACGCTGGTCGCCGCCCATATTGAAGTCCAGATTGCCGGTCGAGGCCGCAAAATCTCCGAGATGCTTGAATTCGAACCGCAACATGACCGTCTGGTCGGGTGTGATCGAGAGATCGGAGTAATTGGACTGGATATACGAGGCGGTCAGGACGAAGCATTCGTCGGCGTATTTGAGATTAACGCTATCATACCGGAAGTCGCCGGTTTCGATATCATAGCGTGTCGAGCCGCCAACGCTCCAACGGTTCGTCAGCTGCAAAGTGACCGCGCCCAGGACTTCCTGCAGCGGCGTCGAAACGGCGATCACGTCCGGATTTTCGGGGTCCGTAAACAGGGCGTCGGCGTCATACGAATAGCCTACCTGAGCCGACAGCGGGCCGTATTTCGCGACCGCGGCGAGATCCTCGCGTTTCAAAGCGAGGTTGGATTCGTTAAACCGGCTCTGCGAAATGATCCTAAAATCGGAGATCGGTGCGAAATAGGCGCCGAGGACGTAGTCGGACTTTTGTGTCTCAAGGCCGTTAATGGGATTAAAGACGAAGTTGCCCTCGCCGGTACGGCCCGGCAACAGATAGGCATTGTCTCCCGTCAACTGATAGCTCTGGCCTGCCAGGAAGCGCGCGTAACCACCGTCGTTGGACTGGAAGGTGTATTGTAGACCAGCATTGACCCGCGTTCCGGTCTCTATGCGGTCTAAGCCTGAGAACTTCGTCGTCGCAAACAGGTTGGTGTCGTCGAAAACGAGGCTCTGGGCGTCTTCGTTGGGCAGCCGGCGTTGCGGCAGGCTTTCCTGGTGCGCAACAATCTGGCCGATCGGTTCAATGATGTGCGTTCCGCCGGCCCTATTCGCAACCCAGGGATAGGAGACGAGCAAGCCGCCGTCGACGACGCCGCGCGTGACGGTTTCGTTCCCAATTATCCGAGTCGTGGCGGGGTTAACCTCCTCGGGATTGAGTAATGTTACGCTCGTGGGATCAACGATGTTCTCATACTGGTAGACGTCGCCGCGAATGTCGGCGAATGGGGTATAGCTGATGCCGATGGTGTCGGTGAAACGGCGACGCCAATTGAGCTGGGTTACGATACGGTTGATGTTCTGGTCTTGCTGACGACCGGTAAAGGGATCGACAACGGTGCCGTCCGTACGCGTGAAGCTCAAGACATTCGTGTTCCACTTGAGCTCGCCGCCGACGACGGGATCGGCGAACACGTAATTGTAGTTGATGATGGGGTGGGTGTAGCTTTCCGTTTCCGGCGTGTCATTGGTCAACAGCCCGCCGAACTGATAGAGCGTCGCATTGAAGTAGTTCCGGTCCGATTGACCGGTCAGGTAAACCTGATTGACGCGATCGGTAACCAGAACGCTGTCGAGCTTGTAGAAGCGGCGGAATTGATCGTCGCTTTCGACGATCGCGTCCCAGCCGAATTTCCACCAGCTCGACAATGAGAACAGGCCGTGTGTCTCGACGCTGCCGCGGAAGCCATCGAGCTTCGCGTTTCCAGTAGCGGCTGCTCCGCCCGGAAGGTCAGCCGCATTCTGGTCGATGCCCGCGAGCTTGACGGTGTATTCGCCGTTCGCAAGACGGTGCCGCCACTCGGCCTTCATGAACAGGCCCTGGTTGCTCATGTAGAGCGGGTCGAGCGTGATGTCGTAGTTCGGCGCGAGGTTCCAGAAATACGGGATGCCGGTGATGTAGCCGAGGGTCGATGAATGGCCGTAGTCAGGCGTCAGGAAGCCGGACTTCCGCTTCACGGATGGGTCGGGGCTCTGGAAATACGGAAGGTAGAGGATCGGCTGGCCGTAAATCTGGAAGTACGCGTCCTGATAGGTCAGCGTGGCGGCTTCCTGATCGTGGATGATACGCGCGGCGCTGATGCACCAAAGGGGAGGCGTGTTGCCGTCGCTCTGGCACGGCGTGAACTTGCCGTTCTCGAATTCGGTAATGTTGCCCTCGCGCCGGGTGGCGCGGTCGGCGGAGATGTGGGACTTGTCGGCGGAGACAATTGATAACGCCGACACGAAGCCGTCACGGAAGTCGTCGGTCAGCGTGTAGCGGTCGGCGTGGACGATGTTGCCTTGCGGTTCTTTCAGCGTGACGTTGCCGATGGCCGTCAGCGTTCCACCGCTCTGATCGTAGACGACCTCATCGGCGGTCAGGATGTAGTTGTTGTAGAAGATTTCGACGTTGCCGCGTGAAATGACGCGATCGCCCGATTTGTCGTAGATCAGCTGATCGCCCTGCAAACGCATGGGCTGAGCGCGATCGATGTTCGTGTTGACCTTGCCGAAGATCGCGCTCGGCGCATTCGCGGCGCCGAAGGACGATTTGTTCTTTTTCGAACTGGGCAACGTCCCGCCGTTGGCATCGACGTCCTGCGCGTGCGCAAAGGTCGAGAAGGAGGCAATGCAGCTGACAAGAACGAGGCGCAGAAGCGCACGAGCGGCCCCGCGCGCCTTACGGCGCCGAGAACCCTCGCGAAACGACCCGCAACCCTCTTGCGGTGTCCGCGCTTCACGCATCACTCAGCCGTCCTCCTGGTGCAACAGCACCGTGGTTGCAATGATCAAAACTAGCGCGACGGGCAACCATGCCGCCGCCCACGCCGGTGCCAGACCTGCGATGCCAATTTGTCTCGCGATTTCCGAGAACAAGAAGAACCCGACCCCACCGATCATCCCTGTCGTAACCATAGTCTGGATGCCACCGGAGCGGAATGACCGCAATGACACAGTTGCCGCCAAAAGGACCATAGCCACACATAGTAACGGACGGACTAGAAGGGACTCGTACTGGACCTTGAGCCGTTCGGTCGAAAGTTTTGCCTTTTCAGCTGCTTCGATGAGTTCGGGCAGGTCCCAGAAGGAGACCGAGAAAACGGTGCCCAGCGCCTCCTGGACACGGTCCGGGGTGAGGTAGGTGGATACAAGGTAGGACTGGAACTTTTCGGGCTGCTGACCGAGACGCGAAACCCAGGCATCGGTCAGCTGCCAATAGCCGTCCTTGAGCTCGGCCTGGTTGGCGTCCACGCGCTCGGCGAAATGCCCGTCGCGATCATAAGCGAAAATCATAACGCCGTTCAGCGTCAAGCCCCGGTTCGTCGCCGCGGCGGCGCCCAAAACCGACTCGCCGTCGACTCCATTCTGCGTGATCCAGGACCCGCCACCCTGGGCGCGAAGCAGGTTGGTGTCGTTGCCGAAGGCCTTAGCGAAGACCTGTTCCGATTTGGCCCGGCCGCGGGCCGCGAGGGGGTTGTAGACCGTCACGCCGAAGATGCCGACCAAAAGTCCGACGGCGATCCCCGGCGCCAGGAATTGCCAGACCGACATGCCGCCGGCGCGCATGACGGCGAGTTCGCTCTTCCGGTTGAGGTAGATGAGGGTGCTGATCGTGCCGACAAGGACGGCGAAGCCGATGAGGAATTCGACATACGCGCTGAGACGGAGCAGGGCGATGCCGACAAGTGTCGTAACTGGAACACTGCCCATTTTGCTCGATTGCCGGAGCAACTCAACGAAATCGATCATGAAGATCAAGAGCGCGCAGACGGCAAGCGTGGAGGCGATCGCGACGAAGAACAGTTTCGCGATGTAGCGCGTGAGGGTGAACGAGCGGATCATGTTGCGGCCTTCCGGCGCGGCATGGCGAGGCGAATTGCAAGATCGGCCATTGCAGACGCCGCATCGCGGATGCGTCCGAAGAGTGCCGATCCCGACCGCTGGCGGTCAGCCCGCTTGATGACGATCAGCGATAGAACGATTGCGATGGTGGGAACCCCGTAGAGTGCGACGAGCATCGAGGCATCGCGCGTGACGGCGCTATTCAGCGCCAGTCCGGCCATGCGGCAGGTGGCGGCGAAAAGGAATGTCAACACAAGGCTTTGCATGCGGCTCGAGCGGGTCGACCTGGCTTGGCCGACGAACGCTACAATGAGGAAGACGAAGGCTATCGGATAGAGTGGACCCACTAGTCTTTCGTGGATTTCGGCACGGAACTGGCCAGGCGAACTCTTGTAGAGCTTGCTGTCGGGGCTCGGCTGCGTGAGCTCGCTCCAATAGCGCTCGCGGGGCTTTCTCTCACCCGATGCGTCGTCCTGGGGTTCGAACCGGTCGAGGTCGACGACGTATTTGTCGAACGCCACGATCTGTGGCGGCGCGTCGGCATCCGTCCGGCGGATGATGTGGCCCGTCGACATGACAAGATAGGCCGTGCCGTCCTGCTTCACGATCGACCCATGCTCGGCGAGATAGCTCTGTGTCTGAGCCTTGTCCCGGGTGTCATGCATGACGAGGCCGAGCAGCTCGCCGTCGGCCGAGCGGTCGCGGATATGGAACATGAGGTCGGGTTCGGGGCTCGAGAAGCGGCCGGGCTGTATGACCTGGGTCAAGAGATCGCTTCTGACCTGGACGAGATAATCGCTGAGCAGCCGCATGCTCCAGGGCTGCGCGATGTGGCCGACGAATGCCAGAAAGCAGCTGACAAGCAAGGCCAAAAGGATGAGGGGCTTCGCAACCGTCCAGACCTTCGAGCCGGCGGCCGAGAGGACGATGAGCTCACTATCAGTATTCAGTCGGTTGAGGGTTTGGAGGGCCGCGATCAAAAATGAAAAAGGGGCGATGATCGCCATTAGGTTGGGGACGGCGAGGGACGTCATTTTGATGAGCATCCAGGTGTCCTGACCCTGACTCGTCACGACGTTGAATTGGCGGAGCGCCAGCGCGATCCAGACAATGCCCGTCAACGACGCGAGGATGAGCAGAAACGAGCCCACCGCCTGCCGGAAGACATATCTCGAGAAAATTCGCATTCGTCAGCCGCTCCCCCCTCCGGCCACACTGGCCGAAGCAAACTCCCCATCACCGGCTCCTGTGAGGATATGTCCGGCTCCCATAGCACAGTGGCGGAATTTCGGCTTTTCGCCGTACCGGCCGTCTGGTGGGCGCCAAAAACGGTCTTTGGGCACAAACGGTTAGATCGCGAAAGAGCCTTAGATGGAAGAGCGATTGCAACGGCTCCCTTGCCTCGCCCCCACGAACGACTAAGTTGGGCCGTCCAGCCACCGGTTCTTGCCACTTCCTCCGCCATCGTGACAGGGTGCGGGAAATTCAGCGGATCGGCGTCCGCGTCCCTGCATTCATCCCTCCTTGGCCCGTTCGCGGCCTCGATCCTCTTCAACCTGGAGTCCTTTTGAAAATGTCCGATCGCCTCGAAATCGCTTTTGCGCCGCTCAATGCCGAGCCCGAATCCGTAACGGTTGTCTTCGCGGGCGACGGCATGAGCCTTGGATCCAAAGCACGCGAGTTCGAGACGAAGTCCGCCAGCGCGCTCAGCAAGGCTGCAGCTGCCGCCGATTTCAAAGGCAAATACAAATCGTCGATCGAGATTCTCGCTCCCGCCAAGATCGGGATCGATCGCCTGATCGTCGGCGGTCTCGGCAAGACAGCGACGCTGACCGATCTGCAGCTCGTCGATCTTGGCGGCGCGATCCTGGCGGCCATTCAGAGCCGCAAGACGGCGTCGGCAAGCGTGATCGTCGATGTGGAAGGCGCGGGCAATTTGTCGGCCGATGAAGCCGGCGCACTGATCGCTCAGGGCGCAATGCTCCGTCACTACAACTTCAAAAAATATCTGACGAAGAAGTCTGGAGAAGATTCCCCCGACAAAGACGGCTTGAAAAAGCTCGTCATCCAGGTGCCGCATCCGGACAAGGCCAAGGCTGCGTTCCAGCCGTTGAAGGCCGTCGCCAACGGCGTCAACGTCGCGCGCGATCTCGTCAACGAGCCAGCAAACATCCTCGGCCCGGTCGAACTCGCCGAGAAGGCGAATGCCCTCGAAAAGCTCGGTGTCAGCGTCGAAATCCTCGACGTCAAGGACATGGAAAAACTCGGGATGGGCTCGCTTCTCTGCGTGGGTCAGGGCAGCACCAGGCCGTCCCGCCTTGCCGTCATGGTCTGGAACGGCGCGAAGGGGAATAAGAAGCAGCGCCCCATCTGCTTCGTCGGCAAGGGTGTCGTCTTCGATACCGGCGGCATCTCGATCAAGCCTGCGGCCGGCATGGAAGACATGAAGGGCGACATGGGCGGTGCGGCCGCCGTGATCGGAACGATGCATGCGCTCGCGGAGCGCAAGGCGAACGTCAACGCCGTGGGGTTGATCGGTTGTGTCGAGAACATGCCGTCGGGCAACGCCGTCCGTCCGGGCGACATCGTGAAGTCGATGTCGGGCCAGACGATCGAAGTGATCAACACGGATGCGGAAGGCCGGCTCGTGCTTGCGGACGTCCTCTGGTACGCGCAGGAGAACTTCAAGCCGAAGGTCGTCATCGATCTCGCGACGCTGACGGGCGCCATCATGGTGGCGCTCGGCAAAGAGTACGCCGGTCTGTTCTCCAACGACGACAAGCTCGCCGATGAGCTGCTGTCGGCCTCGAAGGCCACGGGAGAGAAAGTTTGGCGGATGCCGCTCGACAAGGCATTCGACAAGATGATGGATTCCAAGAACGCCGACATGAAGAACGCCGGCGGCCGATGGGGTGGCGCTGCGACCGCGGCGGCGTTCCTGCAGCGCTTCATTCAGAAGGATACGCTCTGGAGCCACATCGATCTCGCCGGTACGGCGATGGACGGTAGCCGCAACGACACGAACCAAAGCTGGGGCGCCGGCTGGGGCGTGAGGTTGCTCAACTCCTTCGCGGAGCAACACGAGAAGTCCGACAAGAAAGACGCGGCCTAGGTTTTCGGAAATTCATGAGTGGCGGATTGGCATATCGTTCTGATACATATGCTGGTCCGCCAATTTATTTCCATAATATATATTATGCGAAATTAGAGGGCGGTCAGGCCAGGATGAATTTTGCGGGGTTCTGCTGGATGAAATTGGGCATCTCGTCGATGCCGACAATCTCCGTCTCGTCGTCGAGGATCGTCGCGTAAGCGATTGGGCACGCGTAGCTCTCCCATAGCTTATGTTCCGTGTGCGAGTAAGCGGAAACCTTGCGGCGCCACGTCTGCCAATCGCCCAAGCTCGTGATGTGCCAGCCGCTGTTCGGAATAACGCGAACGGGACTCGTGATGCCGGTATTGATCCAGTTCCAGATTCGGGTGTGAAGGCGCCCGATCGCCGTCCCGCGCCAACGTCCCGATGCCCAAATCTTGCTCTGGCGGAGACGTTGGCCGCCCGGGAATTTTCCGTACTCGATGAGACGCGGACCCCGATCCCAAGGCAGGTCCCTCACCCGGCGGTTGGCGCTGCCACGATACATCGGCATCTCGAAGATCGTCAGGTCTCCGGGCCGCCGTTCGGCTAGAGCGCGTTTCAGCGCCTCGGCGCTCGGGATCTCATCGACGTCCGACACGATGATCAAGTCGCTCGGGGTTGCAGTGACCAATCCCCGGGCGATCTGATTGCGCTGATAGTGCTCGCGGGCCCAATTGCCATCGAGTGGCCGTGTGTTCAGCCGGTAAGCGTCTCTGGCCTCGGGGAAGTCGATGACGACGTGAATGATCTTGCTGGCATAGCTTCGGAAACGATCGGCGTTGTCGGCGTAATAGAGCGGTTTTGGCGTGCCTTGAAAGGTCTGGCGCGCTTCAACGAGCACAAAGTAATCGACGACCGTGTGAAGCTCGTCGAGCCGCACTTCGAGCAAATCGAGTTCGTCAAAGAAGCTGAAGCAATCGAAGATCATCGCGATCCCCCGTCATGCCGGATGCGGTCTTCCCGTCATTGCGTGATTGCAAAATCCGCGCGGCAACGTCGCGGCGAATGATAGGTCCGATACGAGCGAAGGTTAGCGCTGGGGCGGGCTTTTTCCGCATCAAAATGCGAAACGAGCGGCTTTTATCGCTCTATGCTGACGAAAATACACCGCTTGCGTTGCAATTGTTCATCCGGCGGATCATCGCCGGGGCTCTTACGGCTCTCGGCGTCCCAGAACTTTGATGCATTTGGCGATCGCGAGCCTCCCCGTTTCGCACCGCAGTCAGTCGGCGCGCGGTCCTAGCTGCCTCTCCGGTACCAAAACGGAAACGGCGCCCCCATGATCAGGATCAGAAACGCGAGCACCGCGTTGCGGACGGGGTGTTTCTCGAAGCCATCGCTTTCTATGGATTTGTAGCCCGGGACGTCGCGTGTATCCGCGATCAACGTCCGGGCATTTTCAAAATCTTCCTCCTCGACCAGGATCGAAATTCCGCCAAAGAGCACCGCGAAGTGCGGGCATTGCGTGACGATATCCTTACCGGCCGTGACGAAGCGAATGCCGTGCGCCTCGAGCAGGCTCTCGATGACAAGGACCTCGGGGAGCATCAGGCTCGTGTGGGCAATCACATGCGGCATCTCTTTGCCTCAAGGTCAAATCAGGGCTCGCGGCGTTCGAGTGTTCTGATGCCTTCGGCGATCAGAACGGCATAAAGCGCCAGGACGAAGCCCGACAGCATGTTGACCGAGACGACGGCTCCGATCGCCTGTGCCAGTGCCGGATCGAACACCCAGGACAGCATCCTGACGACGATTTCGTCGAAGCTCTGTTTCAAAAGAAACAAGAACTCGCTCGCCTGCTCCATGGTCGGCTTCGTCGGGAGATCGAAGGCGGCGCGCTTTGCAAGCTCGGTGATGCCGGGGGCCGGCAGGAACGTCAGGCCGGCCGAGAACAATAATCCGAGCGGCGCGGCGAGCCGGAAATAGCCCCAACGCAGCGGACGCGCTTTCAACCGGTCCATCAGGAAGCGAACGGCCTGTACGCCGAGGAAAAGCGAAACGGCGAAAATCACGGCGACGAGTTTCAAGCGTTCCTCATCCGTGCCGAGGAACGTCAGGAGACCGACGACGCCAGCGAGGATGGCCTTGGTGACGGCCTCCAGTGCACCGACCGTCACGATGACGATCATCGATCGGCCTGGCGCCCGATCGAAATAAAAAGGGAATTCGTATTTGAGGCGTGCGATTTCGAGGGCGGCGCCGACGCCGAGCGCTAACAATCCGGTGCCGGCGGCGAAGATCAATGGCGCCGTGAAGCCGGTCCAGGCGATGGCGACTATCGCCGCCAGTTCCAGCGCCATCATGAGACCATTGAAGAGAATGTGCATTGCTACCCCGCTCCGCCGTCGAGACTAGCAGAGCCGCGGGGCTCGGCAACGGGCGGAAGAGCCGGTTCGCGTTTCGGCCGTCAGCTCGTCGCCTTATCGATGTTGCAAGTTGCATCGCCAGCGCGCTCGAAGTTGGCTTCTAGCGGAAACGAGCGGCGAAAGAGCATGAGCTCGGGTCCTGTATCGCCGAGAAGATGGAGCTGAACGGTTTTGCTTTCCGTATCGGCCGAGTACCAAGCTTCGACCGTATACGGGGCAGCGCCTTTCGCAAGTTCGAGCTTGCCCTTGAATGCGGCGTCGCCCTCTTTCGCGTCGGCTGCGAGATGGACGGCGACTGCGCCACAGGACTTGTCATCCTTGATGGCGATGCCGCACCAGCCCTCTTTGCACGCGACGATATCGTAGGTCAGGCCACAGCCGTCGGCGCCGCAGTCTTGCGCATCTTTGCCCCGGCCGTAGCCATAGTAGCGGCCGACCCATCTTCCAGCGAGCGAGACGGGGACGGCGGATTCGCCGGCCTTTGTGGCGACGGCTTCGTCCGCCGCCGCAGAGCCGCCAAATCCTGAGGCCATGATGCCCGCCGCAATGACCGATATGGCGACAACGATTCCTGCTAAAGTTCGCGCGAAGCGCTCGCGCACTTCGCCTTTGGTCATGCCGTCGAGGTTCATGCTTCGCGTCGCCATCCTGCTGATCATCGGCTTCCTCGTTATTCCTGTTGGCGCGGTTGCGATCGGATCAGGAACCGGCCTCATACCATTGCCCTTTGAAATGTTCGAACTCGCCGGCCGTGCACCGATCCTTTTTCCGGCGCACATGTTGTCTTCCGCAATGGCGTTGCTGATCGCTCCGGCCGTCATTGCCGTCAGACATCGCGCTCAGCTTCACAGAGTGCTTGGCCGGCTGTTGGGCGTATTTGTGGTGATTGGGGGGCTGACGTCGTTACCGGTCGCTGTCATGAGCCACTCGCCGGCGCTGGCCCGGGCCGGGTTCTTCGTGCAGGGACTTGTCTGGCTCTATCTCTTCGGGGCGGCTGTTATCGCGATCCGCCAGCGGAACATTTCGCGGCACGCTCATCTAATGATGGCGATGGTTGCGGTGACGACGGGCGCCGTCTGGTTCCGGGTCATCACGGGAACCGCGATCGGCCTCAGCCTGCCGTTCGAGCCAATCTATGCGCTTGCAGCGTGGATCGGCTGGATGGTGCCCTTGTCGATTGTTCTATCCAGGCCGCGTTTCGTTTCGGCCGTCCTCAACTCGGGCAAGCCAACTTGGGCGAGATAGCCGCAGGACTGGCTCTCGTGGATTTCGGGTCCGTCGTCTACTGTCCGCCCATCGAAAGAGGACGGATATGGCGGATACACTCAAACCCTCGCGCGATATTTCGCGGCTGGTCGAAATCATGGCGGCGCTCAGGACGCCCAAGACCGGCTGCCCTTGGGATCTCGAGCAGACATTCGAGACGATCGCGCCATACACGATCGAGGAAGCTTACGAAGTTGCCGATGCGATCGCGCGGAAGGACCTCGTCGACCTCAAGGACGAGCTTGGCGATCTTCTGCTGCAGGTCGTCTATCATTCGCGGATCGCGGAAGAACAAGGTGCGTTTGCGCTGGGCGACGTCGTCCTCTCCTCAACGAAAAAAATGATCCGGCGGCATCCGCACGTGTTTGGCGACGGGCCCGCGCGCGATCCAGCTGCCGTCAAATCAACGTGGGAAGAGATCAAGGCGGCAGAGCGCGCCGAGAAAGCCCTGGAACATTCGCGGCTACCTGGCGCCGGCTCAACTCCGTCGCACAAGGCGGCGACGCTAGGGGATGTTCCCGTTGGTCTTCCAGCTTTGACGCGGGCCATCAAGTTGCAGGACAAAGCTGCAAGGGTCGGTTTCGATTGGCCCAACCTTCAGCCGGTGTTCGAAAAGCTGAAGGAGGAAATTGCCGAGCTGGAGGAGGTTGCATTCGCTGCCGATCCTAGAGGTAACTCCTCCGTTGCATCCTTGGCTCCGGTCGCGAACCAGGACGCCATCAATGAGGAGTTCGGCGATATGCTGTTCGTTATGGCGAACATCGCGCGCCATCTGAAGCTCGATCCAGAGGCGGCGTTGCGCGCGGCCAACGACAAGTTCGTCCGGCGTTTCGCGCACATAGAAAAGGCGCTGAGTGAACGCGGGAAATCTCCGTCGCAATCGTCGCTCGCTGAAATGGATGCGCTTTGGGACGAGGCGAAAGCGATCGAGAAGGGTTAGACGCCCTTCGCGTTCCGTATCGCCTCGGAGATGTGTTCGGGCCGGAATCCAAGGCCGAGGAGCCGCGCGGGGATGCGGGAGAAAAACGGCAGTCCCGTCATGATGCGGACCAACAGCGGCGGCTTCAGTGGACCTGTCGCGCCGAGCGTCTTTGCGATCACCATATTCTGAATGGTGAGTTGCAGACGTTGCGTCGCGCGGGTCGGAAAGTCCCGGCGGGCCTGCACGGCTTCGAGATCTTCAAGCGTCACGCGGCCGGACTTCAGCGGTCCCTGTAACAGATTGGCCGCGGCGACTGCATCCTGGATCGCGAGATTGATGCCGACGCCACCGACGGGGCTCATCGCGTGCGCGGCATCACCGATGCAAAGGAAGCCGGGCCGCGCCCACGTCTTCAGGCGATCAACCACGACCGTCAGAAGCTTGACGTCATCCCAGCTCGCAATATTACTTGCGCGTGCGGCGTCGAACGGCAGGAGTTTTCCCACCGACTTGCGGAAAGCATCGAGGCCGGCGGTGCGAATTCTTGCATCTCCGCCTTTCGGAATGACGTAGGCGCACTGCCAATAATCTCCGCGCTGGAGCATGACGAAGATATGTCCGCCGTCGAACCGGCCCTGCGTTTCGTCCGTATCGGTCGGCAGCCGCAGCAGGCGAAACCACATGACGTCCATCGGCGCGCCGAAGTTCTCGCTCACGAGGCCCGCGGCGCCGCGCAGGATAGATGACCGTCCGTCGGCCGCGACCACGAGATCGGCTTCGATGGTTTTGTTGCCTGCCGGCGTTTTCACCTTCACGCCTGTTACGCGATCGCCTTGAAATGTGAGGCCGGTCGCTTCCGCGTTCATCTCCAAACGAAAGTTCGGGTAGGCCTTCCCCTTCTCCGCGAGGAAATTCAAAAAGTCCCATTGCGGCATCAGGGCGATGAACTTTGTTGTAATCGGAAGATGCGAAAAATTCGCCATCTCGAAGCGCGTGTCGCCGATCTGGGCATAAATACTCTTCGTCTCTTGATGCGGCAGCTTCAAAAATTCATCGAGCCAGCCAAGCTCTTCCATCAAACGCAACGTCGACGGATGAATTGTATCGCCACGAAAATCGCGGAAAAAATCGTTGTGCTTTTCGAGAACGGTAACGCGAACGCCGGCGCGCGCCAGAAGCACTCCCAGCATCATCCCGGCCGGGCCGCCGCCGGCTATGCAGCATGTGACGCGTTCATCCACGCGGACGAGCTTAAACCGATATCCCGGCTTTGCGAAGCTGTCCTATGACGCGCGCCTTCTTTTCGTTCGGCACGCGAAGCCGCAATTCTATGTTTCCGTCCTTGCGCGCTTCTCTCGCGAGAACGTCACACGTCTCGTGCAGCCAATTGAGAAGCGAACCATTACTGCCCGGGACGATGACATCGAGGATCTCGTCGGACGCGCCAAGGCGGTCGTCGATCGTGTGAAGCAGCGGCGCCATCCCCTCGCCTGTTGCCGCCGAGACGAGTACGGGAGGCCGCGCGTTGCGGAGCATTTCGTGTTGCAGCTCCGTCCGGCGATCCGCCGGCAGAAGATCGATCTTATTCCACACTTCGAGAATATGACTTTCAACCGGCAGCGTATCGATGCCGAGATCCGTCAGCACCTTCTCGACGTCCTCTGCCTGCGCGTCCGTCTCTTCATGGGCAATGTCGCGGACGTGAAGAACGAGATCGGCTTCGACGACCTCTTCGAGCGTCGCGCGAAACGCTGCTACCAGCATCGTCGGGAGATCGGAGATGAAACCGACAGTATCGGACAGAATGATCCGCCGGGCGCTCGGGAGCTTCACTTCGCGCATCGTCGGATCGAGCGTGGCGAAGACCTGGTCCATCGCAACGACGCCCGCGCCGGTGATCTTATTGAAAAGCGTTGACTTGCCGGCATTCGTATAACCGACGATCGCGACGATGGGATAAGGCACCTTGCGCCGACCCTTGCGATGAAGATCGCGTGTTTTCACGACATCGGCCAAGTCGCGTTTGATCGCATCGATGCGATCCTGAAGCATGCGGCGATCGAGTTCGATCTGGGCTTCGCCGGGGCCGCCGAGGAAGCCGCCGCCACCACGCTGCCGTTCCAAATGGGTCCAGGCGCGAACCAGCCGGCCTTTTTGATACGTCAAATGCGCAAGCTCGACTTGCAGCACGCCTTCGCGTGTTCTTGCGCGCGCACCGAAGATTTCGAGGATCAGTCCCGTGCGATCGAGAACTTTGGCGTTCCACGCCTTCTCGAGATTTCGCTGCTGGACCGGCGTGATGTTGTAATCGACGACGACGAGACCGATCTCAAGCTCCTCGACGAGACCCTTGATCTCTTCGACTTTTCCCGATCCGAGCAACGTCGAAGGCCGCGGCTCGGAGATCGGCACGATCGTCGAGTCGATGATGTCGAGGTCGATGGCGTTCGCCAGGCCTACGGCTTCGGCCAAACGATTTTCTGGAGTGTGCGTTTGAGCGGAGGATTTGGCCGATGCAGCGGTCTTGGATTTCAGGGGCCGCTTGAACGCCGGCACGACGACGAGCGTTCGCGTCCTCGGCGCTCTCGTCTCCTTCGAGATGCGCCGCTCGCGATTTCGTCCCCCCTCGTGCTTTTCGCCTTCCCCGTCCTTAGAGCGCGAAGTCAACCTGTGGCGCTTTCATCCTGGTCGTTAAGATTGACGGGGCCGCCCGGCATGATCGTAGAAATCGCGTGCTTGTAGACGAGCTGGGAGTGACCGTCGCGGCGCAGGAGAACGCAGAAATTATCAAACCAGCTAACAATGCCTTGGAGTTTCACGCCATTGATGAGGAAAATCGTCAGAGGCGTTTTATTTTTGCGAACATAATTTAAAAATGTGTCCTGCAAATTTTGTGGTTTTTCAGCCGCCATTGTTGTTGTCCGTTTTTTATCTCGACGTCTTGATTTAGCGTCTTCTCTTATTAGCCGACTGGCGCCGCCGCGTTTTGACAGCGATGGACCACCGGTGCAATGATCACCACGAAATGCCTTGATGACCGGAGCGAGGGCACTTTACATCCATTGTTGCCTCGCACAATGCGGCAACGTTCGCACATTGCCTCACGCTGAAAATTCAGCAACCTGATGAAATCTCGACCGTAGTCGGCGGGAAAGTTTTCCCGGCCGGCCGTCGCCGATTGGGGTTTTATCTATCTTTACGACCGGCATTACGATGTTCGTCGCTGACGTAATAAAGGCTTCGTGCGCCGCGAGCGCCTCGTCCCGGCTAAAGGTCCGCTGTTCAATTTTTATTCCCTCCGTTTTTGCAACGTCCATGACGGTTGCGCGCGTGACGCCGGGAAGGATGTGATGATCGAGCTGGCGGGTGACAAGTGTGCCGTCGGGGGTGACGATCCAGGCGTTGCTTGAGGCGCCTTCGGTGACATTGCCCGCGGTATCGATGAACCAGGCTTCGCGGGCTCCGGCGCGGCGGGCTTCGTCTTTTGCCAGGACAGCGGGAAGCAGCATCACCGTCTTGATATCGCAACGGCCCCATCGGTTGTCGGGCACGGTCTTCACGGCGATGCCGGTTTCGGCGAGTTCAGCCGACCATCCGCGCCTGTGGGCGCGCGCCAGCACGACGAGCGTCGGCGGGGTCGTGGCGGGCGGCAAGGCAAAATCCCTCGGCCCGGCGCCGCGCGAGACCTGCATATAGACGATGCCATCGCGCACGCGATTACGGCGGATCACGACATTCATGATGTGGAGCAGCGCGCCGTCCGACATCGGCGGCGGGATTGCGAGTTCCGTCAACGACCGGGCGAGCCGCGCGAGATGACGGGTTGCATCAACCAGCCCGCCGTCGCGGATCTCAATGACTTCATAAATCGCATCGGCGAGTTGAAAACCGCGGTCCTCGACATGAATTGCGGCCTGCGCATACGGCCTGTAGGCGCCGTTGACATAAACAATGCGGGTCAAGCGAGCCGGCTCCTACGACGCAGATCTCAAGTCGCCGCTGCGCTGTTCCGATGAAACGCCAAGCGCACGAAGCTTACGATGCAACGCAGATCGCTCCATGCCGACGAACTCGGCGGTTCTCGAAATGTTGCCTCCGAACCGGTTGATCTGCGCCAGCAGGTATTCGCGTTCGAAGATTTCGCGCGCTTCGCGCAGCGGCAGCGACATCAGGTGTTCAGCGCCGCCATTGACCGGCAGGGGCACGTTGGAGCCGATTTCGTCGGGAAGCATGTCGGCGGTGATGGCCGCATTCGGTTCGCCGCCGGCGAGGATCAAGAGACGCTCGACGTTGTTTCGGAGTTCGCGAACGTTGCCCGGCCAATCGTGCGCTTGCAGAACGGCGATCGCATCCTCGCCGATGCGGCGGGGGGCGAGACCCGACGTCTGCGCGACCTGGCCGATGAAATACTGGATGAGTTCGGGAATATCTTCCCGGCGTTCAGCGAGACTCGGCACCCGCAGCGTCACGACGTTCAGCCGATGATAGAGATCTTCCCGGAAGCGGCCTTCGCGGATGTCCTGTTCGAGATCGCGGGAAGTCGACGAAATGATCCTGACATCGACGGAAACCTTCTGCGATCCGCCGAGGCGCAGGAACTTCTGCTCGACGAGCACGCGCAGGATCTTGCCCTGCGTTTCCATCGGCATGTCGGCGACTTCATCGATGTAAAGCGTTCCCGTATGCGCCTCTTCGAGCGCGCCGACCTTGCGCGGGCCACCCGTGCGGTCTTCGGTGCCGAACAATTCGTCCTCGACACGATCTGGAACCATGGCGGCGGCATTGAGCACGACGAAGGGACCGTCGGCGCGCAGCGATTTCTGATGGAGCACGCGGGCAGCGAGTTCCTTGCCCGTTCCCGACGCGCCGCGGAGCATGATGCGGCTGTTGGTCGGGCCGGCCTTTTCGATGTTATTCTTCAGCTGGTTGATCGCCGGCGACTTGCCGATCATTTCGGCCGAGACGACTGAGCGTTCCTTCAGCTCGCGGACTTCGCGCTTCAGCTGGGAAGCTTCGAGAGCGCGCAAAGCGACGAGGATGAGGCGATCGGATTTGAACGGCTTCTCGATGTAATCGTAAGCGCCGCGCTTGATCGCGGTGACGGCCGTTTCGATGTTGCCGTGGCCCGAGATGATCACCACCGGCAGATCCGGATAGGTGCGCTTCATCACGGTCAAGACTTCAAGCCCATCGAGGCGGCTTCCCTGCAGCCAGATGTCCAGGATGACGAGATGGGGCCGTCGATCCTCGATCGCGCGGAGCGCTTCATCGCTGTCGCGAGCAAGGCGGGTGCGATGGCCCTCGTCCTGGAGAATGCCGGCGATCAAATCCCGGATATCCGCCTCGTCATCGACGATCAATATATCAGCTGACATTGCTGCGCTCCTGGGGGGTTAAGCGTTTTCATATCATGCTCCGCCGGCGATCTGCACTGCGGCGCGAATTTCATCTGAAGATAACTCACGGGACGGTCCGGCCTTGATCGGCAACGTCAGCCGGACCAGCGCGCCGCGCGTTCGCGTATTGCTTGCCGGCGCATCCTCGAGGGCCAACGTGCCGCCGTGCTGTTCGACGACCTTCTGCACGATTGCGAGACCGAGGCCTGTGCCCTTGGCTCTCGTCGTAACATAGGGCTCGAGAAGCTTGGCGCGGTTTTGTTTGGGGAGACCAATACCGTTGTCGATGACCTCGATCGCGACGCGATCCGGCGACGGCACGAGCCGCACTTCGATCTCGCCTTTGTAGCCCGGCGGACGGCCCTGCGCCTCGCCGAAGGACTCGATCGCTTCCGCGCCGTTCTTTATGAGATTGGTGACGGCTTGCGAGATCAGCCGCAAATCGAAGTGCGCCGTGACCGGGCGATCCGGCAGCACGAGTTTGAAGTCGAGGTCCTTGTGTCCTTCGCGGAAAAGGATTGCGGGCTCCTGGACGGCAAGCCGCAAATCCTGATCGGCCATTACGGGCTGCGGCATGCGGGCGAACGACGCGAACTCGTCGACCATGCTTTTGATCTGGCCCGTCTGGCGCTCGATCGTCTGCGTCAGCGTTTCAAACAACTCGCGATTGTCGCCGATCTGGGTGCCGAACTTCCGGCGCAGCCGCTCGGCTGAAAGTTGTATCGGCGTGAGCGGGTTTTTGATTTCGTGTGCGATGCGCCGTGCGACGTCCGCCCAGGCGCTGGTGCGCTGCGCCTGCACGAGCTCGGAAATGTCATCGAAGGTGACGACGGAGCCGACGTCCCCCTCACCTGCCCGCTCGTGGGTGATCCTGACGGCAAAGGTTCGCTCATCGTCGCCGATCTGCTTCTGTATCTCGTACTGCTTGTTCTTCGGACTAGGCTCCTCCCCGCCCGCCAGAACCGGCGCGAACTCGGGAACGACATCCTTCAGGGGTTTGCCGACGGCCTCCGCACTCGAGAAGCCGAGCAAGCGTTCGGCCGAGCGGCTGATGAGCGTAATGCAATCGGCGCTGTCGAGACCGATGACGCCGGCGGAGACTCCCGACAGAACGGCTTCGATGAAATTCCGCCGCTCCGTCAACTGCGCGTTCGTTGCAACGAGGGCGTTCTGCTGCTGCTTCAGATCGCGCGTCATGACGTTGAAGGTTTGCGAAAGGCGCCGGAGGTCACCCTCGCCGCGGATCTCGGGCAGCGCGAATTCGAGGTTGCCTTTCGACACTTGCTGCGCGCCTGCGATTAATCGGCGGATCGGCGCGACGAACCGGCCTGCGAACCACATGCCGACCCAGATGGCGGCGAGCAACGATGTCATCGAGATCATGAAGTAAATGAGCCCGTGCGCGACCTTGAGGCCGCCCTTGGCCTGTCTCAGCCGCGTATATTCGTAGACATTCTGCTCGGTGCTCTGAAGGTGGCTGATGACCTTCGGGCTGACGCCGCGCGCGACGTAGAGATAGCGCCCCGGCATGCTGTCGATTTTCGCGATTGCAGAAATGCGATAATCGCTCGACGGTCGCGACAAGGCGACCTGGCCGGATTCCGCCTGTTGGATAGACGCGGGTGGCGGCACCACATACGGCAATTTCGGATCATCGAGCGCAAGGACAATTGGCACGCCCTCCGCGTCGATCACGTAGGCCGACGTTAAATCGCGCAGGCCCGCCTGGCCGATGAGAAACTTCTGAAATGCGTCCGGATCGACGTTGAGGGTCGGGGCTTCGCCGTTGATGTCGCGGACCATGTTGACGATGTCGGTCCGAATGATCTGGTTGTGCTCGTCGACGTAGGCCTTCGCGACGTCATAGGAGTTCTCGACGATGGCGCGCGTGCGCCCCGAAAACCAGCCGTCGAGGGAGCGCGAGAAGGTTGTCGTGGCGGCGACGGCAAGCAGCACTGCAGGCAACGCCGCCGTCAGCGTGAAGAGCGCGACGATGCGCGTGTGCAGCCGGGCTCCGGGGACTTTCTGTTTCCAAGCGCTCCAGAGGCCCAAGGCCTGCCAGATGATTGTGCCGAGCATCGCCACGATGAGCACGGCATTCACCGCCAGCGCCGTCCAGACATATTCGTTGCGCGGCGTGACCGCGGTCAGGCCCGTGAGGATGAGATAGCTTCCGAGAGCGGAGATCAGAGAGAGCAGAACGACGCCCAGGCCGAACCAAAACGCACGGTCGGAGGGATTGAGCGGTGTGGCTCCTTCCTCGACCAGCGCAGCAGCAGGCACCTTATCGCGCGCGGCGATCGTGTCGGCTTTGCCATTGCTGTTGCTGGCGTTCATCAGTTGTCGACCAATCCAACTACGACTCTGAATTCGTTCCCAATAACCCCGCCCGTCCAGATCGGAGGACGGTCATTCCCGATCGAGCTTCTTCGTATCGGGCCCGCTGACAGCGACGACAACGCTACAGCTGCGAATTACCAACAGCCTAACTGTGACATTTTCGCGACGGGTGTGGCGCACATCAAGCGCCAAACGCGTCTTCGGTCAAGGTCTGTGGAAAACTTCTGGGGTTCAGAATCGTTTGGCCGGCTTTGGCGATCAGCCTTCGACGGTCCGGAAAACCCGGATGTTGAGGTCGCGAATACGGGCGCGCAGCGTGTTCCGATTGAGGCCAAGAAGCTCCGCCGCACGGATCTGATTGCCGCGCGTCGCGGCCAACGCGGCGCTGAGCAGGGGCTTCTCGACGTCGCGGATTACCCGGTCGTAAAGGCCGGGCGGCGGCAGATCGTTGCCAAATGTCGAAAAATACCGCTGGAGGTAGCGTTCGACCGCCTCTCCAAGGTCGCCGCTTTCCGTGGCTCCTCCGCCTTGCGGCGAGAGCGCGGAGCCCGCGAGCTCCTGCTCAACGATTTGCGCTGTCAGCGTGTCCTGCGTGTAGAGCGCGACGAGGCGGCGGACGACATTTTCGAGCTCACGGACATTGCCGGGCCAGGGATGCGACTTCAGCCGTTCGATGGCGGCGCTCTCGATCGATTTTTGTCCGAGGCCTTCCCGCGATGCCTGTCTCAGGAAGTGGCGGACGAGATCGCCGATATCTTCAAGGCGCTCGCGCAGCGGCGGCAAACGGATCGGCACGACATTCAGCCGGTAGAAAAGATCTTCGCGGAAGAGACCCTGCTGAATTTGCGTTTTCAGATCACGGTGGGTGGCGGCAATGATACGGACGTTGGTCTTGATCGGCGTGCGGCCGCCGACGGTCGTGTATTCGCCCTGCTGCAGAACGCGTAACAGCCGCGTCTGCGCTTCCAGCGGCATATCGCCGATCTCATCGAGGAACAGCGTGCCGCCCTCGGCCTGCTCGAAGCGGCCGGGCGTGCGGGTCTGAGCGCCGGTGAAGGCGCCCTTCTCATGGCCGAAGAGTTCGCTCTCGATCAGCTCGCGCGGGATCGCCGCCATGTTGATCGCGACGAACGGGCCGTGACGGCGCTTGCCATAGTCGTGCAGCACACGCGCGACGAGTTCCTTGCCCGTGCCGCTCTCGCCGTTGATCATGACGGTCAGATCGCTCTGCGTCAGCCGGGCAAGGACGCGATAAATGTCCTGCATGGGCAGCGAGCGGCCGATGAGCGGCAATTCATCCGTTTCGCGCTCCATCGTCACCGTCTGGCGTTTGCGGCCGGGCTCCGACAGCGCGCGCGAAACGACAGCCACGACTTCGTTGAGATCGAACGGTTTCGGAAGATATTCGAAGGCGCCCTTCTCCGCCGCCGTCAGCGCCGTCATCAGCGTGTTCTGTGCGCTCATGACGATGATCGGCAGATCCGGACGCAGCTTTTTCATGCGCGGAATGAGATCGAAGGCGTTTTCGTCCGGCATGACGACATCGGTGATGACGACGTCGCCCTCGCCCTGGCTCACCCAGCGCCAAAGCGTTGCGGCATTGCCCGTTGCCCGGGGCGCGAAACCGGCCCGCGCCAATGCCTGGTTCAAGACGGTACGAATGGCCGTATCGTCGTCGGCGATAAGGATAGTGCCTCTGGCCATCACGTCTCTCTCGTGGTCGGCACCGGAGCTGGCCGCGTGCGTTGCATGGGAAGCAGCACGCGGAAGATCGTGCGCTTGGGCTCACTTTCACATTCGATGATGCCGCCGTGATCGGCGATGATCTTGGCGACGAGGGCAAGGCCGAGGCCGCTGCCGGACGCTTTCGTGGTGACGAACGGGTCGAACAGGTGCGGCTTCAGATGCTCGGGAATGCCACAGCCGTTGTCCTCGATCTGGATCATCAGCGGGAGGCTGACGCGCATATCGGTGCCGGGCAGCGACAAGCGGACACCGGGCCTGAACGCCGTCTGCATGATGATGCGGCCGGAGTCTGTCTTGTCGCCTATTGCTTCCGCGGCGTTCTTCAGAAGATTGAGGAAGACCTGGACGAGCTTGTCGCGATTGCCGAGCACGCTCGGCAACGAGGGATCGTAATCTTCGACGTAGCGGACGTTGCGGCCGAACCCATGCTCGGCAATGCGGCGCACGTGATTGAGAACGCCGTGGATGTTGACCGCGTCTTTCGTGATCGGGCGTTCGTCGCCGAACACCTCCATACGATCGACGAGATTACGGATGCGATCGGTTTCGGAGCAGATGAGCTGGGTCAGCGCGCGATCTTCGTCCGAAAGTGCGGGCTCCAGCAACTGCGCGGCGCCGCGGATGCCGGACAACGGATTTTTGATCTCGTGGGCCAAAACTCCGGCCATACCGGAGACGGAGCGTGCGGCCGCGCGATGCGTCAACTGCCGTTCGATCATCTGGGCCATCGAGCGCTGCTGCAGCATGAGGAACATGTTGCGCGGCTCTTCCGGCAACGGGCCGCCGTAGACATCGACAAGTTTTGCGCCTGAGAACCGCGGCGTCGCGACCTCAATCCCGTATTCATTGACGGTCGAGCTCGTGGCCTGAACCTGCTCGATCAATCCGAGCAACGGGCAACCGAATGCAACGATGTCCGAGATCCGGCTTCGCGTCAGCGCCGAAGCGCTCATCGAGAAAAATACTTCGGCAGCGGCGTTGGCAAAAACAATGGATTGATCGCTGGCGATGACCAGTATCGGGTGCGGCAGCGCACTCAATAAATCCTCGCAATCGACGATCCGCGCGGGCGGCGGTGTCGAAGCGCGCTCAGATTTGCGTACCGATGCCGACTTGCTACTCATGCCGCGCGCGACTCCGTAGAAGCATAAAACGTCTTGAGGCCATCGAGGACGCGTCCGGGATCGAGCATCGTGCAGAGCTTGGCTCGCCAGGACTTGACGACCGCTTCGCTCGCGCCGCTTGATGCCAAATACCAACCAATGTGTTTGCGGGCGTTGCGCACGCCGAGTTCGTTGCCGTAGTGAGCGAACATCGCTTCGACGTGCTCGAGGGCGATATCGCGCTGTGCGTCGAGCGCCGGATCGCCGCCGTCGCGGCCGTCGGATAAGAAGCTCGCTATCCGCCCAGGCATCCAAGGAGCGCCGTAGGCGCCGCGCCCGACCATGACGCCTCTTGCACCCGATGCGCCGAGCGCCTGCTTTGCATGTTCTGGGTTTAGAATGTCGCCATTGACCAGGACGGGAAGCGACGTTGCTTCGACCACGGAGCGCACTGCGGACCAATCAGCCGTGCCGGTGAAGAACTGGCATCGCGTGCGGCCGTGCACGGTGATCAGCTTGACGCCCTCCGCCTCTGCACGCTTCGCCAGCTCCGGGGCATTGCGGGTGCCGTGATCCCAGCCAAGCCGCATCTTCAGCGTGACCGGCACCTTGACGGCGCCAATGACGGATTTGATGAGCGCCTGGGCGTGGTCGAGGTTGCGCATGAGCGCGGAGCCCGAAAGCTTGCCCGTCACTTCTTTTGCAGGGCAGCCCATATTGATGTCGATGACGTTCGCGCCCTTGGCTTCGGCAATGCGGGCGCCTTCGGCCATCCACCGCTCTTCGCGGCCGGCGAGTTGTATGACAAATGGGGTGAGGTCCCGGCCTTCGACGCGGCGCAACACGTCGAAGCGCGATTTGACCAATTCCTCGCTCGCGACCATTTCGGAAACGACGAGGCTGGCTCCGAGGCGGTGCGCAAGCCGGCGGAAGGGCAGATCGCTCACTCCCGACATCGGTGCCAGAACCGCAGGCGGTGCACCGTTTACTATGTCTTCTAACATACGGGCGAACCCAGTCCCCAACCTCTGCCTATTCCATGTGCAGATCGCATTTGTGCTGCGAGTTTGGGCAGACTAGGCGTCGGGCGGCCATTTCGCAAGGGTGAACAAGACGTTTGGCAATTGCCGATTTGACGCGGCTGAGCACCTGGCAGCTTTGAAATTGGCATCCGGTGCTCCATCCGGATCATTTTCTTAGGCCGCGGGGTGTTGCGTAAGATCCCGCCAGCAGGCACGGAAGGCCGGGGCATCATGCATCGAGCATTTCTAAGGAGTTCACATCTTGCGCATTGCCGCTTTGATCGTCGCGGCCGGCCGGGGGACGCGTGCCGCTGCCCAGGGTTCGGGCCCCAAGCAGTATGCGTCCATCGGAGGCAGGACGGTTCTTGCCCGCGCCATCGACGCCTTTGCACATCATGCAGAGATCGATGAGATCAAGGTCGTCATCCATCCGGACGATGCCGACCTTTATAAAAATGCCACCGAGGGGTGCGGCTCCAGGAAGCTTTCAGCGACGGCGACCGGAGGCGCGAGCAGGCAGGCGTCGGTGCTCCGTGGGCTTGAGGCTTTGGTAGCGGCAGCGCCCGACGTCGTCCTGATCCACGATGCGGCGCGGCCGTTCGTTTCGGCAAAAACAATCTCGAACGTGATCGCGGCTCTTCGAGAGCGTCCGGCGGCGCTCGCGGCACTTCCCGTTACGGACACCTTGAAGCGAACGGACGGCGACGGCCTCGTGACGGAGACGGTTGCGCGCGCCGGACTATGGCGGGCACAAACGCCGCAAGGATTTCAATTCGCGCCGATCATCGATGCCCATCGCGCCGCGGCCGCAAAGGGATTGGATACGTTCACCGACGATGCGGCGATCGCGGAATGGGCTGGCCTCAAGGTCGCGGTCGTTGAGGATTCGATCGGGAACATCAAAATTACAACGGCAGAGGATCTCAAATTGGCCGACCGGCAGATGACAAGTGCGCGCGAACCTCGCACCGGCACGGGCTTTGACGTCCATCGTTTTACGGACGGCGATCATGTTTGGCTCGGCGGCGTGAAAATTCCGCACACGCATAAATTGGAAGGTCACTCCGATGCCGACGTCGTGCTGCACGCATTGACGGACGCTCTGCTCGGCGCGATCGGCGATGGCGACATCGGCCAGCACTTCCCCCCTTCCGATCCGAAATGGAAGGGTGCTGCGTCGCGGCTGTTTCTCGAGGACGCCGCCCGCCGGATTCGCGAAATTGGCGGGCAGATTGGCAATGTCGACATCACGGTTTTGGCAGAAGCGCCGCGCATCGGCCCGCACCGGCCGGCGATGCAGAATTTGATCGGCGACGTCCTTGGCCTTCCGCCAAACCGTGTCGGTATCAAAGCCACCACAATGGAATGCATGGGTTTTGTCGGCCGCCGCGAAGGCATTGCCGCCATGGCAACGGCGACGGTGTTCGTTCCGGCTGAGGGCAAATGAGCGAAGCGCCCGATTCAACGCTTGGCGACATCGCGACAAATCTCGCGCTGCGATCGGCGGTTCGAAATGCGGCCGTTCTGAACCTCGGATATTTCGGTGTCGAGTTTGCGGTTGCGCTCGCGATCGGATCGGTTTCTCTCTTTGCCGACAGCGTCGATTTTCTCGAAGACGCTGCAATCAACTTGCTGATCCTCGCCGGTCTGGGCTTCAGCCCTTCCCGGCGCGCCAAGCTCGGAATGCTCCTTGCAGCGATTATTCTCGTTCCGGGGCTCGCGACACTCTGGACGGCCTGGCAGAACTTTTCCGATAACCGGGTTCCTGATGCCTTGTCGCTCAGCATCACCGGCTTCGGCGCGTTCGCCGTCAATCTCATCTGCGCGCGAATGCTCGCACCCTTCCGAACAACAGGCGGAAGTTTGACCCGGGCAGCGTTCCTGTCGGCGCGTAACGATGTGGCGGCGAACGTCGCGATCGTGGCGGCGGGGCTACTGACTGCGGCCACGGCGTCTCGCTGGCCGGACCTCATCGTCGGACTTGGCATCGCGGCATTGAACGCGGGCGCAGCCCTCGAAATCTATAATGCCGCACGGGATGAACACGTTTCGGCTAAATCGTGACACTCGCGTTGCATGCGCTGTCAATTCGACTTTCGGAGAGAATTGATGCTGCTTTGCAATGGCGTTCGCCGTTGACCATCAAGGCAGAATCGCGGCATCAAATGGTTAAGTGGTTGTATTGCCACGACCCACGAGAGTGCTCATACGGGAGCCGATATGAACATCATGCCCCAAAATCTTGAACGCAAGCCGGTCGATGACGCCATCAGCACAATTGCTGAGGCACAATCGGAGATGTGCTTGGCGACCCGTGTGCGTCAGCTCTCGCGTATCGTCACGAGAGTTTACGACGATGCCTTGCGCCCACTCGGCATCACCGCGAGCCAGTACACACTGCTCGCGCAATTGGCTTCTCGTGACGGCATCACTGCCGTCGAGATCGGACATGAACTCGACATTGAGAAGTCCACTCTCTCGCGCAACTTGAAGCGACTGCTCGCACTCGGCCATATCATCATGGATCCTCCCGCCGGACGGCGTGGACGCGGCTTGCACCTTACGCCCAAAGGTCAGGCCGTTCTGAAGGATGCCTATCCGATCTGGCAAGATGCCCAGAAGCGAACTGTCGGGGCCATGGGTTCCGATAGCCGGTCCGTTCTCGATAGCCTGCTTTCACACGCGGAAGTCCTGGCCGCGGCTTGATCAGCCAAGCCGTTTGCAGTTTTTTCTCTCTCTAGATAGCCTTGGCGGGGAGTGCTTCATTCGAAGCACTCCCCGCTGTCGTTTTGGGGAGCAACGGTGAGCCTCGACCTGTTTCCTGCCGACGTACTCGAAGATGCCAGCCGGCTCATTGATGCGCTCCGAGCCCGGCGAAGGCTGCTGGCGGCGGCCGAAAGCTGCACGGGCGGGCTCGTCGCCGCCGCGATAACCGCCATTGCCGGGTCGTCCGACGTCTTTTTCGGCGGGTTCGTCACTTACGCGGACGAAGCAAAGTCGGGCATGATCGGCGTCGATGCCGAACTCATCAGGGAGTATGGCGCGGTCAGCGAGGCGGTTGCCCACGCCATGGCCGACGGCGTCATTCGCAAGACGGGCGTCGATCTCGCCGTTTCGATCACCGGCATTGCCGGTCCAGGCGGCGGCAGTCCGCATAAGCCCGTAGGCCTAGTTTACATCGGGATCGCTTCCGTCTTCGATGCGCCACGCGTCGAACGTCATACATTTGGGGAAATCGGGCGGGATGAAGTTCGTCTCGCGAGCCTCCGGGCCGCCCTTAGAATGCTTCGGGAGGCAGCCGCATGAGACGGGTGAGACCTTCGGTTTCTGGCGGCGCCGGCTTCCTGGCGACGCTTAGCGCCATGATTGCCCTGGGCTCGAGTTCTGTCGGAGCGGCTGAAATGTCGGCGCGGGATGTCTCGATCCTCGTCTTTCACGCCGCGCCGGGCAGCCACCCTGCCCTCAACAAACGGGATTTGGCCCGGCTCGATCTTGCCGGTCTCGACTTCAAGGAGGCTGATCTCAGTCAATCCAATTTGTTTGGAGCCGATCTTTCCGGGGCGAACCTTTCCAACGCCAACCTGACCGGCGCGAACCTCGATCGCGTCACGCTCGTCGGCGCACGTCTCGACGGCGCGCGTCTCGATAACGCCAGCCTGTTGCGCCCGTCGACGTTCTCCACCCTGGCGCCACTGCCGGTCGAGGCGCCGAGCCTCAGGGCCGCTTCGCTGCGGGGCGCGCGATTTTTCGGGACCTTCGCGGGTTCGGATTTCTCGGGGGCCGATCTTACCGATTCCCATTGTGCGCCGACCAACACGACGGGATTCATCGAGCACATCTGGCGGACCGATTTCACGAGCGCCAAGCTCGAGAGGGCAATCCTGACCCGGGCGGACATGGGCCGCGCCCAATTGAGTTTCGCTCACCTCAATGGCGCGATCATGCGCGATGTCATCCTGCGCGGAGCTGATCTTTCGGGCGCGGATCTCTCGGGCGCCGACCTGACGAACGCCGATTTGACAGGTGCGGACCTCACCGACGCGGACCTTCGCGGCGCCAATCTCTCCGGCGCCAAGCTTCGCGATGCCAAGGGGCTGGACAGACTCAGGGGTTTGGAACTTGCAAAAGACCTAGGGAAGAGCGTCCGTTAGGCCCCGGCTGTCTTCGGTGCCGTTCCGTAGACTTTAGCCGCACGCTCTTCGAATGCGTGCGTGAAACGTCTGAACGCCTGATCAAACATCGTGCCCATCAGAACGCCGAGAAGTTTCGAGCGAAACTCGTAGTCGATGAAAAAGTCGACCATGCATCCCGATGAATCGTCATGGAATTCCCAGCGGTTCTCGAGGTGCTTGAACGGACCGTCGAGGTAGCTGACATCGATCTGGCGGGCTGGCCGATCAATGACGACGCGGGTCGTGAAGCTTTCGGCGATGGTTTTGTAACCGACGCTCATGCGCGCGGTCAGATCCGCACCAGCTGCAGTCTGCTGGCGGGACAGCACCGTCAGGCCGGTGCACAGCGGAAGAAACTCAGGATATTTTTCGATGTCGGCGACGAGCGCGAACATTTGCTCGGCCGAAAAGCGGACGTGCCGCTGGGTGGAAAATGATGGCATGGCGCCGGTCTTATGGCACGGCTGGCAGCGTTGGGAAAAGCGTATGCTTCACGCGGCCGCACCATGCGGGGTGCAGCCGATCGTGCCGCCGTCTTTAAGCGATCAGGCGCGCGAGCAGAACGATGATGATTGCGCCGATCGCCGC
Source organism: Pseudomonadota bacterium (assembly GCA_018242295.1). Lineage (GTDB taxonomy): Bacteria > Pseudomonadota > Alphaproteobacteria > Rhizobiales > Hyphomicrobiaceae > Hyphomicrobium_B. Next base: position 52,030 of record JAFECE010000006.1, on the reverse strand, counting down.
CGTGACGACTTCCGAGACGAAGGCATTTCCGATCCCGAGATTGATGCCCAGCGCCCGAAACAGATAACCGCCGACGAAGGCGCCGATGACGCCGGTGATCAGGTACCGGATCAGGCCATTCCCTCCCACGACCAGGGAAGCGAGAAAGCCGGCGATAATTCCGATGATCGCAAAGACGATCAGCTCGCGCGTTTGCGTGTCCATTTTCGCTCCAACGCATTTCCGGTCGCGCGAGGCGCGATGCCCAGTTCTTCAGTTCCCCGTCTCAAACGTGGCAGCGAGCGCCCAGATACTGGTTCAGCAGGTCGTTGTACTTGTCGACGTCGGCGCGCTGGGCGGGCGTCAGCTTGCCGCCGCTGCTGGCGCGTTCAACCTGAGCGGGCACGCCCTTCGAATCCAGGCGATTGAGCTCACCGCGAATCGAACCGCATGACTCACCCGGAGGAAGAGGCCTCGCTCCCGGATCACCGCCGCTGTTTCCTGCAGCGCCACCACATCCCTGCAGCGCCCCAGAGAGGGCGATCACGAAAGCAACAGCTAAACAACCCCGCATTATTCGTCCCACTTAGCTTGGATCTACGAAGAGGCTTCCGAAACAAAATTTCTTCTAACGTTGCAGAAATCACAGCCAGGGAGCCTTCGCAATCCCCCGTGGCCATCCTGTGGCACTGCGGCAATAAAGGTTTCAAAATGGCCGCATCTAGCGCGCCAATACGGCGCGCTAGGCCTCATTCCGTCGAAACCAGGATTCGTTAGTTCGCGGCCGGGAGCGAAGCCGGAGGTTTGGCGGGCTGTTGGGCAGCGACCTGGCTTGGAACGCTGGCGCCGCACTTCGTCTGGAATTCGCCGTAAGCCTTATTGAGCTCAGCCTGCTTCTGCAGAGCCGTGCGCTTCACTGAAACCTGGGCGCCCTTGCCGTCGGCTGCCTTCTCCAGCTTATCGATTGTACCGTCAGCCTTCAGCGTGTTGATCTGGCTGGCAAGAGTTGCGCAAGCGGGATCAGCTTTCGCTGTCTTTTCGGGCGTCGTCACCGATGCTGTCGAAAGATCCAATCCCGAATTTGCGCAGCCGCACGTCAAAGCCGCCGCAACGGCGATCAAACCGATTTTGCCAATATGAACTTTTCTCATCGAAACCCCCAGGGAGTTGCCACCCACAACTCGACGCGCACCTCGTCATTGCTTAGCGATTAGGCGGTACGCGACGCAAGGCGGCGAGGCTCAGTCATCCCCCGTCAAATTGGGCGGAAGACCAGAGAGAGCAGCCTAAAGTGTGGACATCGAAGTTCTGGCGCATATCGGCAACAGAACGTATGGGGCCGGTCTGACATAGCCCCAGCAGCGGTCTTTCGCAAAGCCCGCGGCCCTAATGGGTGACGCGCTTCCGAGCTTTACCGTAGACAGCCAACTCGTTCTTCGGAAATGCTTCGTCGAAGCCTTTGCGAACGGCCGCGATCAATCGCTGTTCGCCGGTCTCTCCGTTCATGGATGCCGAACGTGCGACGTGGTGACCGATCTGCGCGAGCAGCCTGCCCCATTCTTCCAACCGCTCACCAAAGGCTTCGCCGTTGAGCGTTACGACGAGAGCGCCATCGGCGACCCAGGCTCTGATAAGCTCGACGGCCTGATCCGCTTCCGGCACTTCTTCAGGAATTTCGAGTTCAAGGAGGTCGTCCGCATCCCGCAAATCTGACATGTTCAACGGACTCCTTCGATGCACCTAAGGCATCTCATGGACGTAGCCAGTCTCGGTGCGATGCTCAAGCGGCGATTAACGCTTCGGGCGCACGCGCGCATTGCGACGATACCTTGATGGTAGTCATAAACTACGGTGCTTATTGGGCGACGATGATTTTGTCGTCACTGCGCACGTAGCCAAGCATATCGCGCGCTGTTTCTTCGACGATGTCGGCATTCGGGATTTCGGGCGACAGCAGCGCGACGTCGTGGCGAAGTTTCGTGCGGACGCTCTCCAGGCCCTTGATTTCGAAGTCCACGAGCGCCGAACGCTCCGTCAGTTGCGCACGTGCTTCGAGGCCGTGCCGTCCGTAGCGGATGTGATAGGCGAAGTAGGCGGTCAGTGCGACACAGGCGAACGTAACGGCAAGCTGCTCAAGAAGCCGTCGAGCCCCGTTCGGGCGGTTTTTTGAGGAGCTGGGATAGGGCACGCTTCGATCCCCACGACAAGGGCGGCAAGGAGGATATACGAAGCGGTGGCTTAAAAGCGGGTAAATCCCGGTTCATCTCCGGACAAGGTCATATCCGAACAAAGGCGCAATCACTTGCACGCGCGCAAGCCGCCAATGACCTAGAAGCGATGTTTCACCGACCCGTGAATCATCAGATCCTTCTGATCGTCCGAGTTCGCATCGGGGTCCGCGGCTCTGTTGGTGTCCTCGGCGGCGCCATAGAGAAGATCGAGGCCGAAATCCATCTTCGGCAAGGTGCCGATTTTACCCAGTCCGGGAATGCGAATTTCAGTCCCCTGGCTCTTCGAAGGAGCCGATGAGTCCTGCTCCTGTGCCTTCGGCGCGTCGGGCACGGAGACGCCGCCGGGGATGGCCCCGCGCTGCTCTTCCATTGAGAATACATTGGTGCTCGCTGCAGCAGCGACCGCCGCCAGCATGCCAACCACCAGTATCAATCGTCTCACGTCTACCCCGCCATGCCTCGGAAGCACGCACATATTTCAATGTTGCGCGGTAGATACCAGAACTTCAATGGCGTTAGTCGTCCGTTAACTGGACAACGACCGTTTCTTATCGTCGCTGTTGTACCGCAGCCATGTTGCTGGAACGACACACAGTTTGGTCCGATCCCTGCCGTCACCCTGGCGCCCCATTTGGCCCGGGAGGGACTCAACAAAAAGGGGCTGCCCGAAGGCAGCCCCAGTACTCTGACGCAAACGGGAGTTCAGCGATCAGAATCTCATCAAGGCGCCAGCGATGACGGCGTCGAAAGCATCGAGGCTCGTCGTAACGTTGGTGGTGCTCGTGATGTCGCCATCCGCGTGCCGGTACACCACATAAAGGTCCATCGCGGCCGGTTCGATGTTCTGAATTACGCCCGCTCCGATGAAGTTGAGGTTGGTGCTGCCAAGTTTGCCGCCGCTGAGAGAGACGGTATCCTTGCTGCCGCCGTCATCGTGACGGTATTCACCGAACACCGTCGTCTTGCCGAGCGGGATCCACTTCTGCTCGATGCCGCCCTGGATGAAGTACATGCTGCTCGTAGCTTCTGTTCCCGCAATACCGAGATCAGACACGCGGTTGTCTTTGTTCTGTCCGTAGCCGCCGTAAACATAGAGACCCGTAGGAACGTGCATGACGGTGCCGGCAGCACCGAACAGTTGGCAATCCGTGTTGGGGGGGGTGGATTTTGTCGAGCAACCAATGGCCGGGTCGTTAACTTGGCCATAACCGGTCTTGCCGAGGACTTTGAAGTCGCCCCACGTGTTGGCGTATGTCAGCGACACTCCCCAGTCGTCGTCCTCACCCCAAGAAGCCGTCACCGTAAAGCCGGCGATCGTCGGCGAGTCATAACGAACGATATTCTTACGTCCATCCTGGCCGACCGTGCCATTGTCGATGCCCTGGAGGATATTGCTCCAGGTCAAGCCAATGGCTGCGCCGTTGTGACGAAGGCCGAAGTTGCCCTGATAAACAGCGCCTGCCTGAGCGTCCGAGAAGTTGCGCGTATTGGCACCATCGGCGTCATCGAGCACGTGATAAAGTGCGGTGCCTTCGAGACCAACAGTGACCTTGCCGTAATCTTTGCTCTTCAGCCACCAGTTGCTCTTACGAACCGTCAGAGCGTTATCGCTGCTGCTCGAGGGAGAGCTTTGATCCCACTTATTCGACGGGTGGCCCTGAACGCCGATCTCGAGGGTGTAACCTGCCGAGTAACCGGGAGCGATTTGGGCTTCGCCGGTGAACCGGAAGCGCGACTGCTCGAGCGAGTTGGTGCCGACGTAAGCGTTGCGCTCTGTGCCGTCATCCCACATCATCACGCTTTCGTTGACCCAGCCCGAAACCGTGAGCGAAACCTTGCGGTTACCCTTGCGGGCCGTCGTCGCTTCGAGCTCCGCAACGCGTTCTTCGAGATCGGCGCAGCAGTTGCCGCCCAGATCAGCCGCCGAAGCGGGTGTAAATCCCATAACCAACCCGAAGGCTGCCACTAACGCCATACGGCTACTAGACATTTTGAATACCGAGTTCATCGGTGCCCCTCTGTTTACAGACCCCAAACTTAACGGCGCGCAATCCCCTTCGCGCCGGGCGATTCTTCGCCGTATGCTCCCGTACGTAGTTCTCCGTGAGCAACTTACTCGTCTGCTAACCACGCCAATTTAACAGATACGTGACAGTCTGGCGGCAAACGCGTTGCTCGACTGCAACGGCTGCCCTTTGCGCCATTTCTGTGTTTCAATGATCACACTCACAGGGGCTAAGGCATGGTCGAACAAGACATTTTTGACATCGCTGTCGTGGGCGCAGGACCTGCCGGACTAATCGCCGGATTGTCATGTGCGTCCACAGGGTTGCGGACGGCTGTCATCGGGCCAGCCTCCAGTTTGGCGGACGCGCGCACCTCGGCACTCTTTGGTGGGTCAATCGATCTCTTGAAGGCCGTCGGCGTGTGGCCGGCATTGGTCGATCAATCGGCAGCGATCTCAGGGATTCGCATCGCCGACGCGAGTGGCCGGTGGCTTGCGGCGCCGGAAGTGCTTTTCAGGGCGAGCGAGGTCGGCATTGAGGCCTTCGGCTACAATGTTCCCAATGTCCCCTTGACCCAGGCGCTCGAGGAGAAAAGCCAGGCTTGCCTCACCCGGATCACCTGCCAAGGCGTGACGCGTTACGAGCCCCGCAGCGCGCACGTCGCGCTGTTCGACGAGGCGGGCCAGCAAATCCTGGCTCGGCTGGTCGTTGCGGCGGACGGGCGGAGGTCTTCGGCGCGGCAGTTCGCCGGGATTGACGTGTCGACGTGGTCGTATCCGCAATCTGCGATTGTGACAACGTTCCGGCATCGGCGTCTGCACCACGGGATCTCGACCGAGTTGCATCGGCGCGCTGGGCCGCTGACGGTGGTGCCCGGAAGAGACGGCGTTTCACATCTCGTCTGGGTCGACACGCCCGAAGAGGCGGAGCGATTGCTCGGTCTTGATGATAAGGATTTCGGTTTGGAGCTGACCGCCAAATTGCAGGGGCATTTGGGAACGCTCTCGGAGTTCTCGCCGCGGCAGTCCTTCCGGCTTACGGGGCAAACAGCACGTTCGCTGGGCAAGAACAGAGTCGTGCTCGCCGGCGAGGCTGCGCATGTCATCCCGCCGATTGGCGCACAGGGCCTCAATCTCAGTTTCCGCGATGCAGCGACCGTTGCAGAAATCGCGGCCGAGGCGAAGCGCAATGGTTCCGATATCGGCGCCGACGCGACGCTGGCGCGTTACGACGCCGCGAGAAGAACCGATATTTCGACGCGCACTTTTGCGGTCGATGTCTTGAACCGATCTCTTTTCACCAATCTTCCCGGCATTGGCCTCGTGCGCGGGCTTGGACTCTTCGCGCTCGCCACCAGCCCTGCCCTCAGAGTTCAGATGATGCGTGAGGGATTCATGCCATCTGCTTCAACGCCGGCCCTAATGGCCCAGCACTCATAAGCTTTGGGGCGTCAAAATGGGAAAACGGCCGATCGCGGCTTGACGGGCGCCTCATCCGAAGGGCATGACCTCGGTCAATGATCGGCAAACGAGGGTTCGGCCACTGTCCACGGCAGAAATTTCACGACTGCGCGATTTGCAGTTCAAGCTGGAATATTGGCTCCTCCGTGGCATAGCCGGGGTTATACGCACGATACCGCTCGATGCGGCGACGCACTTTTCTGCCTGGAGCTGGCGCCGATTGGCGCCGAAGATCAATCCGAAACGGCACAACCGTGCGCTCGATAATCTCCGGATTGCCTTTCCGGAGAAATCGGAGAAGCAGCGGGAGGCGATTGCGCTCGCGCACTGGGAGAATCTCGGACGCGTTATGGCCGAGACGATGCGCATTGACCAGATCATCGCCGAACCGTCGCGTCTCACCATTAAGAACCCTGAAGTCTTCAATCGCTATGCGAGCAAGCTCGGTCCTATCGTCGGCGCATCGCTGCACATGGGTAACTGGGAGCTGGCCATCTGGCCGCTGACGATCGCGGGAGCCAATCCCGCCTGCGTCTACCGTTCGGTCAACAATCCCTATATCGACAAATACATTCGCCATCAGCGACGCGATCTCTATCCGGGCGGCCTTTTCGGCCGCGGAAGAGTCGAAGGCGATCATGGCGAGAGCCAGAAAACGGCCCGGGTCATTATGGATTATGTTCGCAACGGCGGCCGTCTCGGCGTCGTTTGCGACCTGTACGATAAGACCGGGCTCCCCGTTCCGTTTTTCGGCCAGGATGCGAGAACCGTCAGCATTCCGGCGATGATTGCGCGCCGCGTCGGGGCGCGGATCTGGATGGCGCGCTGCCGCCGCATCGGCAGGGACAGCCGTTTTGAAATCGAGTTGAAAGAACTTCGCGTGCCGCGCACCGCCAACCAGGGCGACGACGTCAAATGGGCGACGGCCGAGATGACCCGCCAATTCGAAGCCTGGGTGAAAGAATACCCGGAACAATGGATGTGGTCGAACCGCCGTTGGAGTTGAGGCGGAAGTCCGGCTGCGGCTCTTAGCCGGAACCGCGGGTGAATACGTGGCGTTTCATGAGGTTGAACCGCCACGGAGCGCCGGATGAACGACGCCCTTTCGCCATTACGATTGTTTATCGTTTTTCTCGGAATCCTGCTGCCGACGCTGGCTCTCATTCCATTGGGAAGCCTCTGGCTTTGGCAGCACGGATATCTGATCTACTGGGCATTGGCGACGCTCGCCTGCACCCTTTTCGCCTATTTTTTCGAGCGCCGCACTCTCGGTCCGCTGCCCAAGAAGCCAGGAAGCGCGGACGAAGCGCCTGCCGACACGGAGACCCAGCGCAACCCCACCGACGGCGACCGGTTGCGCCGCGAATCCAAGAAAGCGGTCGACGTCTTCGCCGAGGCCGCGAACGAGCGGACGATCTCAACGTGGAATGACTTGATGAATACGGGGCTCGAGACCGTCGAGCTGGTCGCCAAAATCTATCATCCCGATCGCAAGGACCCGATGCTGCGCTTTACGGTTCCGGAAGCCTTGACGCTGGTCGAGCAGGTGAGCGGGCGGCTGCGGCCGGTATTCGAGGGAACAATTCCGCTTGGCAATCGTCTGACGGTCGCGCAGTTCGCCCAGGTCTACAGATGGCGGGGCATCTACGACGTGGCCGGGCGGGCCTGGTCGGCTTGGCGTATCATCCGGATGCTGAACCCTGCGACCGCGGCCACTTACGAGTTGCGCGAGCGGCTGTCGAATTCCCTGATCCAATGGGTCAAGGGCACGATCTCCGGTCGGCTCGTTCGCGCGTATATTCATGAGGTCGGTGCCGCCGCCATCGATCTCTATAGCGGTGAACTTCGCAGGGCCAGCGGCGACCGGAAGGACAAGAAGCCCGCAAGCCCGCAGCCGATCACCAAGTAGTCACGCTTTTTTTCCGAGGCTCACACCGCAAAGGCCATCACAAGAGAGGCCGCCGAAGCTTCACATCGAAACGCGGATGTTTCCGATGCCAGCTTTCGACGACCTCGATCAGGTCTCATGAGCGGAACGCCGACCGTGCATTTCCCCGCTAACGCGCCATTACGACTTCCAAAGAGCGCCGATGACAAAGCCGACGGCGGCCGCCATTACCAATGTCGCGATCGGCTGATCTTTCACCGATTTATCGATTGCGCCCTTCACGTTGCCGGCCACGTCGCCGACCTGTTGCCGAGCCTGGCCGGCTAATTCCTGCGCACGGTCGGAAGCCTCATCAAAGGTCTGCTTGGCTTTGCCTTTGATGTCGTCGAGTGATGTCGATGTCCCATACTGGGAAGCAGATGCGGCCATAATCAAAACTCCGTTCGTTGCAGGTTCATGGGTGCAAACGCGGAGCGGAAGGCGTTGGTTGCACGGCCTTTCCTCGAAAGAAAAATACCGGCGGCAGATGCTCCGCCGGTATTCGAGAGAAGGCGATAATGCGGATCGCCGAATAACCGCAGCCGACCGCGGCTATTCGAGCTTCAGCGGCTCACCGCAAGTCTGGTGGCACCGCTTCGGCGGCAAGTGCGGTTAACGCCTCGTCGAGGCTGAGCACGGTCTGGTCCTGCGAACCCAGGCGGCGCATCGATACCTTCTTCTCCTCGGCTTCGCGTTTTCCGACGACGAGGATGACAGGTACTTTCGCCAGCGAATGCTCGCGGACTTTGAGGTTGATCTTCTCGTTGCGAAGATCCGTCTCGACCCGCAACCCCAGCGCCTTCGCCTTCTCGGCGACTTCGCTCGCGTAATCGTTCGCATCCGAGACGATCGGCGCGACGACGACCTGCAGCGGCGCGAGCCACAGCGGGAAGTGACCGGCGAAGTTCTCGATCAGAATGCCGGTGAAGCGTTCGAGCGAGCCGAAGATGGCGCGGTGAATCATCACCGGCGTCTTCTTCTCGGAGTGATCGTCGATGTAGAACGCGCCGAGGCGGCCCGCGAGGTTGAAGTCGACCTGCGTCGTGCCGCACTGCCAATCGCGGCCGATGGCATCACGCAGCACATATTCGAGCTTCGGACCGTAGAATGCGCCCTCGCCCGGCTGGATCTCGGTCTTGATACGTCCGTTCGAGCGACGCTTCACTTCGTCGAGCACATCCGACAACGCCTTTTCGGCCTTGTCCCACAGCGCGTCCGAACCGACGCGCTTTTCGGGGCGCAGCGACAGCTTGATGACGATGTCGTCGAAGCCGAAGTCTTTGTAGATGCCGAGCAGCAGATCATTGATCTTGAGGCATTCCTCCATGATCTGGTTTTCGGTGACGAAGATATGTGCGTCGTCCTGCGTGAAATGACGCACGCGGAGCATGCCGTGCAAGGCGCCCGACGGCTCGTAGCGATGCACCTTGCCGAACTCGGCGATCCGGTACGGCAGATCGCGATAGCTTTTCAGGCCGTTCTTATAGATCTGGACGTGGCCGGGGCAGTTCATCGGCTTGCAGCAGAACACACGCTCGTCCGGCAGGACGGTCGTAAACATGTTCTCGCCGTAGTTTTCCCAGTGGCCGGAAAGCTCCCAGAAATGCTTCTCCATCATGTCGGGAGAGTTCACTTCCTGATAGCCCGCGCGCTGCTGCTGGCGGCGCATGAAGGCAATCAGCGTCTGGAAGAGGGTCCAACCCTTGGCGTGCCAGAAGACCGAGCCCGGCGCTTCTTCCTGGAAATGGAACAGATCCATCTCGCGGCCGAGCTTGCGATGGTCACGCTTCTCGGCTTCCTCCAGCTGATGCAGATAGGCCTTGAGTTCGTCCTCGGTCGCGAACGCGGTGCCGTAGATGCGCTGAAGCTGCGGCTTCGTTGAATCGCCGCGCCAATACGCGCCCGCAAACTTCATCAGCTTGAAAGCCTTGCCGACCTGCCCGGTCGACGTCATGTGGGGGCCGCGGCAGAGATCGAGCCAATCGCCCTGCTTGTAGATTTTGACGTCCTGATCCTCAGGGATGGCGTCAACCAGCTCGACCTTGAAGTACTCGCCCTTATCCTTGAAGAACTTCTTCGCCTTGTCGCGCGACCACACTTCCTTCGTGAAGGCCGCGTTCTTGGTGATGATCTCGCCCATCCTCTTTTCGATTTTGGGGATGTCTTCGGGCTCGAACGGCTGCTGCTTCGCGAAGTCGTAATAGAAGCCGTTGTCGATCACCGGGCCGATCGTCACCTGGGTGCCGGGCCAGATCGATTGCACCGCTTCCGCCAGGACGTGCGCGGCGTCGTGCCGGATCAGCTCGAGAGCCGCCGTGTCGGTCCGCGATACGAAATTGATCGATGCGTCTTTGGTGATGGGTTCGGCGAGATCGGCCAGGGCGCCGTCAAGCTGCATGGCGACGGTGCGCTTGGCGAGGGATGGCGAGATCGACTTGGCGATTTCGAGGCCGGTGGTTCCCGAAGCGACCTGGCGCTGCTTGCCATCGGGGAACGTAATCGTGACTTCACTCATCGCGGCCTCCTTTGCTCACTCGCCGCACACGAACGCGGCGTAAGACGATTTCGAGAGCGCTAATGGGATGTGATGCGTTCCAAGTCAAGTCATGGCCCCGCGCATTAAGCCCCTCACCTGCCCTTCGGGCATCCTCTGCCGTTCCGGGAGAGGAAAGATGTTCCTTCTCCCTTGGGAGAAGGTGCCCCGAAGGGGCGGATGAGGGGACTTAATCGACAAGCGCCGCTTGAGGCAGCCTCTATCGCCAGCGACCATAGCGCCAGGGGTCAAAGGTATGCTTGACGGCGCGGAGGTCCGGGACCGGATCGACGCCATGTGTACCGCCCGGCCCACAGCGGATGAAGCGGGAGAGGGTCAACCAGAACCCTTTCCACGCGCCGTTCAGCTCGATCGCCTGCAGGGCGTACTCGGAACAGGTGGGCCAATGGCGGCACTGTCCGCCAGCTATGCCTTTGAAGGTATAGCGGTAAACGTAGACGGGGGCTTTCAGCAGCCTTTTGGCGATTACGGACGTCATAGGCCGAACAGAGCGCAGGTCTCCGCGTCGTGCAAGAGCCGGGTTCGGCCTTGGAGATTATGGCGCGGGGGTTGCCGGAGGTAATGCCGGCGCCTGAGCCGCGGATTTCGCCGCGTCCAGGTCCTTCTGGAGCGCGCTCAGCTGAGCCTTCAGGCCGTCGGCTTCGCCGCGCAGTGCTGCCGATGCCGCTTCGGCATCCGCCTTTGCTTTACTGGCGAGTTCGAGATCTGCCTTGATTTTGTTCGTTACGTCGCTGGCTGCGGACAGCTGGGCCTTCGCATCCTCAGTCGCCGCAGCGAGTTTGGCTTTCAGATCGTCGTTGTCCTTACCAAGGGCGGCCACCTTGTTGTCGAGTTCGGACACTTTGGCCATTGCCGTCGAAACGTCCGCCTTGCCTTCCTCGACCTGACGCAATGCATCGGTCTCAGCGGCCTTCAGCCGATCGATCTCATCCTGGGAGGACTTCCTAACCTGCGCGGCATCGTCGACAGCCTTGCGAAGCGACGCCACCTCACCCTGCAGGGCCGAGAGTTCGCCCTCGGCCGACGTCTTGCCGTGCCATCCATAGACTGCAAGGAGTGCCAGGATCGCGATCACGCCCCATTTGATTGCGCTGGCCGATGAGGTCGCACTATCCGCGCGCGCGCCGCTCTCGTTTTCCTGCGCTGACATCTGAAAACTCCGTTTTCTTCAAAAGGTGCGGTTTTGCGGGGTATACGCGACCCCGCTTCGCCGAACCTAATCTTTTTCTATGACTCGCGTCTGGCATACCCAACGGATGCGCCGACTTCCACTCCCATTTGCCGGACAGAACGGCGGGTAGAAAACGGCAAGCGTGAGGCTGTTGTTTGTCGATGCGTCCTGCGGGTCGGGCTTCGGACTTACAGCACGCCGACCCGGTGCTCGTCGATTGGTTGAACGGACAGGCGACGCACTTAGCCGCAAAATAATGCGATAAAGGTTATCGCACGGCCCGCACATCGGCAGCGGTTTGTGCCGCGGCATCTTCCAGGGCCTTTTCAACTGCATCGAATACAAGAAGCGTCGATGCCTGACGCGCTTTGTAGTTTCGAACCGGCTCAAGGACGGCGAGATCCGCCCACCGCCCGCTGGGAGGCGGTCCCCCCTCCTTTAGCATGGCGCGCATCATATGGCCGACACGGCGAAGCTCATCAGGCGTCGAACCCACGATCTCGCGCGCCATGACCGACGCCGCTGCCTGACCTAAAAGACAGGCCTTGACCGACTGCCCGAAGTCGCTGACCCGGCCATCGCGAAGCTTGAGATCGACCGTTATGGTCGACCCGCACAGTTTCGAATGGGCCGTCGCCGTCCCATTGGGATCCGCCAATCTGCCGATCCGGGAAATTGCTCCCGCCAGCTCGAGAATGCGCGTGTTGTAGATCTCATCGAGATTGGCCATAGCTCTCTTTAGGTCTTATGGTCATTTTGGGTCGCGAGGGCGGGCAGGTCGTTGACCCCTCGTCGAAATATATCAGTCACCGTATATAAGGCCGACCTGCACCGAATGCGAGATCCGCCGGTGCTTCATGCCCGGAGCGATAGTCCCGAATGAGCCCTTCCAAACGCCCCATTCCGCCCTTCGGGACCGGAGCGTCATCATGACGAGCACAAGCCAAACGACGTTGCCTCTAGTCAGTGGCGAGACCGAAGAGACAACGCGCTCTTTCCGTCCCGCATTCGGTCCGGATGGCCTCATTCCCGCTATTGTCACCGATAGCGCCTCGGGCGATGTGCTCATGTTCGCATACATGAACGAAGAAGCCATGAGAGAAACGATCGCCAGCGGCTTGGCGCATTTTTGGAGCCGGTCGCGGGCTAAGCTCTGGAAAAAGGGCGACGAAAGCGGAAACCTGCTCAAGGTCATCCAACTGCGGACGGACTGCGACCAGGACGTCATTTGGGTCGTCGCCGAGGTCCAAGGCGACGGCGTCGCCTGCCACACCGGCGAACGATCCTGCTTCTACCGCCGGGTTGTGCAGCCCACTGGCGGAGGCGCTCCGGTGCTGGAGTTTGCACCACTGCCGGGGTCCGAGAAACAGGTCTGACCTTCTCATCCGCGCTCATCCGCGAACCGGCGCTTTCGCCAGTTGTTCTGCGCCTCCCGTTCACACCTTGATTACCTATTGGTAGCGCGACCTTAATGTCGCAGCGCTAGCATAAGTATCGCGGAAGCGGCTCGGCTGATAGCCGCGGTCCGCTGGCAAGGAGTGCCATCATGAATGGTGGGGCGGGCGTGAGAATTGGATTGGCGCTGGGCGGTGGGGCGGCTCGCGGGTGGGCGCATATCGGCGTCCTTAGAGCTTTGCAGCGCGCCGGGATCAAACCCGACATTATTGCCGGCACCTCGATCGGCGCCGTTGTCGGCGGTTGCTATGCCGCCGACCATCTCGACAACCTGGAGCGCTGGGCGCGGGAACTCACGCCGAAACGCATTTTCGGCTACCTCGATCTGAATTTTGCCGGGACCGGGCTTATCAGCGGCCAACGATTGTGCGAGCGGCTCGAACAGCATCTCGGCGATCGCAACATCGAAGAACTCGGAACACGTTTCACGGCGGTTGCGACGGAAATCGGGACCGGCCACGAGCATTGGCTTTCACGCGGCCGGTTGGTCGACGCAGTCCGCGCCTCCTATGCACTGCCGGGTGTTTTCAAACCCGTGAAAATGCATGGCCGCTGGCTTTTCGACGGCGCGCTCGTCAATCCCATCCCGGTTTCGGTTTGCCGTGCTCTCGGAGCCAGGTACGTCATCGCGGTCAATTTGAATTTCGATATCCTCGGCCGGGGAAGTGTTATCTCGACGCCGGAAGCGCTGTTCGCGGAAGGCGAAGAGGCCTTGCACACGCACGAAGACGAACCGCAGGGCAAACGCGGCGTGCGCGCGCTGCTGCAACGTCAGATTCTCGGGAAAGGTGATGGCGCGCCGGGCATCTCGACAGTGATGGTCGATGCACTCAACATCGTGCAGGATCGCATCGCCCGTTCGCGCCTTGCCGGTGACCCGCCGGACGCGATGATCTCGCCGCGCCTCCAGGATGTCGGCCTCTTCGATTTTCATCGCGCGGAAGAAGCCATCGAGCGCGGTATCCAGGCCGTGGAGCGTCAGCTCGACGATATGGTCCGCGAAATTGAAACGTGCGTTCCAGCTCGCGATGTTCGACGCGCGCCAAGTCAAACCGACCGCGCGCGCCTACAAGCAGCGGCTCCGCTCGACAGCATTCAACCCGTCGCCAAGTAACCGCGCATTGCGGTCACCTCGAGCTCGACTTCGGCGTTGTGATGCTTGACGACATCGCCGATCGAAATGATGCCGACAAGCGTGCCGTCCTCGACAACGGGAATATGCCGGAAGCGCCCTTTCGTCATCGTCTCCATAATTTCGTCGAGCGTGTGCTCGCGCGTGCAGGAGACGACATCGCGAGTCATTCCGTCCCGCGCCAGCATCGTGAGCGCTGACGCGCCATGCTCCGCGATCAAGCGAATGATGTCTCGCTCCGAAATGATGCCGACAACGTTTTCGCTGTCGCCGAGAATGAGGATGGCGCCGATCTTGCGGCTCGCAAGCCGCAAGGCAATTTCCTGGATTGAGTCGTCGGGGCGCGCGGTCATGACACCACGGCCTTTTGACTTGAGTATTTGTCCAATGATCACTGGTTCAGCCTCCACTCACGGACGTCGTGCCGAACCGAAGGCCAAGCGATGCGCTTGCGCACGACTTACAGGCTTCGCAAGCTTGCCTGGTCTTCTGCCGGCATAACGCTGCGTTTTCTCACCCTAATTGTGCCCGCTCTTACGGCGCGCTGAGGAAAGGCTGAGGCAATTTGGCAGGGAATGCAAGACTTCAATCCAATTCCGGTGAAGCGGGCGGTTCATTTTGCGCTGCACCTTCGAATACGCCAAGTGCGCATAAACCAAACAGGTATCCACCGACGTGCGCTTCCCAAGCGATATCGCCGGCTTCACCGAATTTTCCGAAACCGATGATCGCCAGCAAATTGATGGCGATAAATGCCACCGACGCTAGCACAATACGTTTGTCTCGCAAGGCCACTTTCAACGTCGTCAGCGGTATTGCCGACGGGCGTTCACGAAGCAGATAGCCCTCGCCTCTATCGATCGCAGTGAACAGAAATCGCATGACGCCGCCCATCATCGCGGAGATGGCGCCAGAAGCACCGATGACCGGCGCCACCAGTCCGGGATTGATGACGAGAAACAAAAGCGCGCCGCTTATTCCGCCGGCAATCGAAAACGCCAGAAAGCGAAAGCTGCCAAGGCGCGCGCAGAGGACGGCTCCGAACGCGAGCAGCCAAGCGGAATTGAAAATCAGGTGCGTGAGGTCGGCGTGAACGAGCATGTGCGTTACGAACGACGTGACGGCCGACACATCGCCGCCCGGCAATTCGCTCGCCAGGCCTGAATAGCGCGCCGGAATAAATGCGAGAGCCAACAGCCACCAGTTGGTGTCATCCGGCGTCAGGAACGATAGGGCGGCGTGGACCGCGATCAAAACCGCAAGCGTCGCGAGCACGGCGCCTGGGACGTTAAAGATAGGTTCTCGGTTCACTGGGGCGTCCCACTTTGATGCGATGCGGCATCCTCCTGCCGGACGGCCGTTGTTAGCCGTTCACTTGGTTCCCGGCAACACGCCAGGAACGCCCTGACCTCTGCCGCATGCTCCCGGCTGGCACGAAGGATGCTCCCTAGTGGAAGTCGGGGCCGTCACTCAAGCGTCGTGCGCCGAAATGGTACGGAGCGGCTTTTCCGCGTCCGGCCAAGT
This sequence comes from Pseudomonadota bacterium, assembly GCA_018242295.1. Taxonomy (GTDB): domain Bacteria; phylum Pseudomonadota; class Alphaproteobacteria; order Rhizobiales; family Hyphomicrobiaceae; genus Hyphomicrobium_B. The sequence goes on along the minus strand of JAFECE010000006.1, from coordinate 36,591 downwards.
TGAAATCGTTGCCGGATGCCGTTCGCATGAAAGAAGCCGTAAGCCAGTCGCTGTTTAACTATTGGAACGATCTCAGAGGAGACCGTCCCGCGCCGAGGCGCTTCGAAATCGAGCCCTCGGCAATCGCCCAACAACTGCCGGACACTTTCATTCTGGAACGCGTCGATTACGCGACCATGCGGTTCCGGCTCGCCGGGACGCGCATCTCGGAAGCATTCGGCATGGAGCTCCGCGGGAAAAATCTGTTCGGTCTCTTCAACGAGGAAGCGTCCAGCATACTGCAGCGTCAGATGTCGCTGATCACATCGCAGGCTGCCGTCGGCGTCTTCGAGATTTCCGCGAACGATGGGCAAGGTCACTCGGCGTCGTTCGAAATCACGATTTTGCCGCTGATCCACACGCGCGATGTCGTCGAACGCTATCTCGGCTCAGTCGCGCCGATCAACCGTCCGCAATGGCTCGGCCTCGTGCCGCTCACACATCGCTCGCTCGTCCGGCACAAGCTCATCTGGCCCGACGGCGCCGCACGGAGCGAGATCGAAAATCTGGATCGGCAGGCGCCATTCTATCCGACCGTGCGCGAGGCGAGAATTGTGAGATCCGCCCGGAGACAATTCCGCGTCTACGAGGGCGGATTGAGCCGTCTCAACACCGACCGCTAATCCTCTTATCCGACATATCGTTACCGGGCTCATGACGATTATGATGCGCCGGTTAGAACTTCATTAAGGAGGTCGTCGGCATAGTCCTACCGGGCCGCGTTCAAGTGTTGACAGCGCGAAAGCCCAGGAAACCCACCCCGTTTTTTCCAAGGGTAGGCTATGGCCGTGCATTCGAGCATCCTCCGAGAAGTGTTGCAGCAGGCCGATGCGCTGAAGGCAGGCGACCTGCGCAAGCATCGCCGGCTGCCGCTGCAGCTTTCCGGCCGCTTCATGCGCGCAGACCGCAGCGAATACACCTGCCAGCTGAGAGACATCTCTGTCGGCGGCGCGGCAATCATTACGCCCCACGCGCCCGAAATTGGTGAGCGCGTCGTCGTTTATCTCGAACATCTGGGTGGCCTCGAAGGCACGGTTTCACGGCTCACGCCCGACGGCTTCGCGTTCGCTTTTAAAGTCACGGAGCACAAACGCGAAAAGCTCGCGGCGCAAATCATGTGGCTCATCAACAGGGACGAATTCCCGGAGGAGACGGGACGGCTTCACGAACGTGTCGGAACTCGCGGACGGCGGACGACGTTGAGGGTCGAGGAAGGCGTCATAATCGACGTTGAATTGCTCGATGTTTCGGCATCTGGCGCTTCTATCGGCACTCCGGCACGGCCACCGATCGGAAGCCTCGTGATCGCCGGGAGGACGCGAGCTATCGTTCGGCGTCATCACGGACATGGCATTGGTTTACAATTTCTTTCGCTGCTTTCGCCTGAGGCGTTGCGCGAAAGATTTCCATAATCGTTACGCGTTGGTTGTGTGATGCCTCAAATCGCTCGCCGAGTTGCCAAAATCATAAAGTTCAATTTGGATGTAACTTTGATGCGAATGCCACGGCGGGCATTCATGCTAAAAGCAGCTGTCTCGCGTAATGTATCGTACCGTGTTCGAGGGCGTTTCATGAAGTACGGTAGCGTAGCCATTTCTTTGGCAGTCGGTTTGTGTGCGGCAGCAATGCCGGCGGCAGCTCAGCAGGTAGCGGTCATCAGTCCCGCGACGCGCGCTCCGGAATTCATGCGGGTTTACGGCAGTTCGCAGCCACCCTACGGTTTTGTGGCATTCTGCGATCGCATGCCTCAAGAATGCATCGTTACATCGCCGGACGACGCGCGGTATCAGGCGACACCTCAGAGCCTGAGTGAGCTCGACGAGGTCAACCGCACGGTCAATCACGAAATCGAGCCCGCGACCGACATGGAAGTGTACGGCGTGGTCGAGTACTGGACGCTGCCGAAGACGCGCGGCGACTGCGAAGATTATGCTCTCCTCAAACGGCATCGCCTGATCGCGCGCGGCTGGCCGTCGAGCGTACTGTTGATGACGGTCGTTCGCGACGAGAAAAATGAAGGGCACGCCGTTCTCACGGCCCGGACGACACAAGGCGATTTCATTCTCGACAACAAGGTCGACGTCGTGCGTCTCTGGTACCAGACGCCCTATCACTACGTGATGCGGCAGTCGTACATGGATCCGAAGGTTTGGGTCTCGCTCGATCCGAACGACGCTACGACGCCTGCCGCGCTGTCGGGCGTTCAATCGGTCACTCCGGGCATCCTCGAGTCGACACGAGATCTCCCCTAAGACGCTATCGCATTTTCAGGGTAACTTGGCAGGCCGGACCCCTCCGATCCCCCCGATCAAATCCGAACCTGTTCGCGGGCCGCGCGTTTCCCCAGACGCCGGCCTGCTTTTTTGTGCGCGTTTTTCGGCACGCCAGTCACTCGATGTTTCGGATCGAGATCTAAGACTGAGGCGTCAGACCGATGGCGAATTGCTTCCACTTGTCGACATAGCGCTTCGCGCCACGGCCGAAGCGCTGCACTTCCTCGTCGCTCAGCTGACGGACGACTTTGCCCGGCGATCCTAGAACCATCGAACGAGGCGGGATGACTTTTCCTTCAGGTATCAGCGTGTTGGCGCCGATGACGCATTCCTCGCCGATCTCAGCGCCATTCAGAATGATGCTGCCGATGCCGATGAGGCTGCCGCGGCCGATCGTGCAGCCGTGCAGCATCACCATGTGGCCGATCGTGCAATCGTCGCCGATTGTCAGCGGGAAGCCAGGGTCGGTGTGCAAAACGCAGCCGTCCTGGACATTGGATCGCGCGCCGACGCTGATCAATTCATTGTCGCCGCGGAGCACTGCGCCGAACCAGACGCTCGAGTCCTCCTCGAGCTTCACCTTGCCCAGAACGACAGCATTCGGCGCGACCCAGTAAAGGCCGTTCGGGGGTGTGCTCACCCCCACGCCATTCAAGTTGTAGAGAGTCATCCCGATTGCGCTCTAGACGCCTTCCAGATCCATGTCGAGGATCGCCATCTGGAATTGATAGGACGTCTCGCCCTCTTCAACTTCACGATAGAGCGTCGCCACGAACTCGCCATTGATGAAGACTTCGGCCATGTCGTCTTTCTTTGGCTGAGCTTTGACCTCGAGATTGGAGGCGCCAAACGTCTTACGAAGGTAGGACTGCAGACGCGCCAGCTCTTCTTTCTTCAATTTCTTTCTCCTAGACGAATTTCAGAGGCCGCCGAAATCATCGACCCAACCCTGATCCATGGACCGGGCAGGTTCGGCGCAACCGGCGCTACCGACGATTTTCGCAGGTACGCCGGCGACGGTTACGTTGGGCGGGACCTCGGCGAGAACCACCGATCCGGCGGCCACCCGCGAGCAATGCCCAACCTTGATATTACCAAGGATCTTGGCGCCTGCCCCGACCAGCACATTATCGCCGATCTTCGGATGGCGGTCACCCGTCTCCTTGCCGCTGCCGCCAAGTGTCACCGCGTGCAGGAACGAGCAGTTATCGCCGACGACAGCCGTTTCACCCACGACGAAGCCCGTGGCGTGATCGATCATGATGCCTTTGCCGAACCGCGCGGCCGGATGAATGTCAACGGCGAACATGCGCGACGACTGGCTTTGGAGGTAGAGCGCAAAATCGTAACGGTGGCTTTTCCAAAGAGCATGCGCGAAACGATAGGTGACGAGGGCGTGGAAGCCCTTGAAGTAGAGCAACGGATCGAGGTAGCGGGTGCACGCGGGATCGCGGTCGTATACCGCCTGAAGATCGGCGCGGAAGATCGCGCCGAGGCCCGGCTGCTCCATCAGCACGCTCTGAAAGGTCTGCGCGATCAGCCCCGCGTCCACATCGGTATGATTCAACCGTTGAGCCAGCCGATGGCAGACCGCTTCTTCCAGCATCTGATGGCTGAGCACGGTTGCGAAGATGAAGCTGCCGAGCGCCGGCTCGGTCTTCATGGCGATTTCCGCTTCGGCGCGAATCTGGGCCCAGATCGGATCGACGATTTGGACCTTCGAACTGGCGGTCTTAGTGTTCGACACGGCGTGCCTCTAACGCGGGAAATGAGGTCCGGCAGTCCGCACAAGCGGACCGGTCCAAATTAGCAACTGCCGATTAACGCCGGCGTAAACCCCGGTCAATCGATCGTGCTCATTAACTTATACACTTTCCATGAACCGCGTGCATCTGCCGCCCTGGCCCCGGTTCGCGGGCCGCTTTATTGCGACTGGCGTGGCCGCCCCGGATAAAAGGAATTCCGACCAATGGCTCAAGCTGAGAAAGCCGCCGACCCGTCACTCGTATATCACAAAGACGGGGCCATTGGCTGGCTCATCGCCGATAACCCCGCACGGATGAACGCGTTGACGGCCTCGATGTGGGAAGCCATCCCGGGGGCGATCGCCAAGGCCGTTGCCGACCCGGACATCCGGGTCGTCGTTTTGCGTGGCGTGGGGGACAAGGCGTTTTCGGCCGGCGCCGACATTTCCGAATTCGAGAACTCGAGAACGGGCGATGCCGCCAAAACCTACGACGCGCTGAATGACGCCGCCTTCAATGCCATCATCGGCTGCCCGAAACCGACGATCGCCATGATCCACGGCTTCTGTCTCGGTGGCGGGCTCGGGCTTGCCTTGTGTTGCGATATGCGGATCGCCGACGACGCGAGCCAGTTCGCCATACCGGCGGCGAAGCTTGGCATTGGCTACAATGCCCGCTGGGTAAGGCCGATACTCGCCGCGGTTCCCGCCGCGCGTGCCAAGGAACTCCTGTTCACGGGCCGCCGTTTCCGGTCTGCCGACGCGGAGGCCATCGGTCTCGTCTCGCAGCTTATGCCGAAAGCCGAGCTCGAGGCGACGGTTCGGGCGCTCGCCCTAGAGATTGCCCAGAACGCGCCCTTATCGGTGGCAGCCGCGAAGCAGGTGATCGACGAGATTTCCCGTCACCCTGAGAATCCGGATATGGCCCGTCTCGATGCAGCGGTTGCCGCATGTTTCGAAAGCGAAGACTATGCCGAAGGACGCCGTGCATTCCTCGAAAAGCGCAAACCAGAATTCAAGGGCAGATGACGTGATCGAGCGCTTCGACCGGTTGCGGATTATCAGCTGCATGGCGTTCGTTTGCTTCGGCGCGAGCGTGGCCTCCGCGGGCGACGAGAATTTGCGCAACGCCTGCTTTGCGGAAAGCGCGCTGGCCGCCGTGCCGGGGGAAGAAACGGCCGCCAAGGGCAATCGCACCTTCGATGCTTCGATCAAGCTCAATGGGTTCACGCCGGCTTCGCCCGTTCCGGATGCGCTTCGCGGCGCGATCCGCCGCGTCACTCTTCCAGCCGGTGAGAAGGCGGTCGCGCTGACGTTCGACCTTTGCGAGCAACGCGGAGAGATCGCTGGCTACGACGGGCGGATCTTTGATTATCTACGCCAGCAGGGCGTCAAGGCGACATTCTTTGCGGGTGGGAAGTGGATGGTTTCCCACGCATCGCGCACGGAGCAGTTGTTGGCCGATCCGTTGTTCGAGATCGGCAATCACACGGAAACGCATGCGAATCTGCGCCTTCTGCAGCCTGCCGCCGTGACGCAGCAGGTGCTCGCTCCGCAGAAGGCCTATGAAGACGCGCGCACCCGGCTGGCGACGCGACAGTGCGTTGCCTCATCGCCCGTGGCGATGAGCAGCGTTCCCGAGCAGCCGAAACTTTTCCGCTTTCCCTATGGCGCCTGCAACGACGCCTCGATGAAGACCGTCAACGATGCGGGCATGCTCGCGATCCAATGGGATGTCGCGACGGGCGATCCTGATCCGCACGTTCCGGCGGCGCGCATCGCCGAAGCCATGGTGAACGAAACAAAGCCCGGCTCAATCATCGTCAATCATGCGAACGGGCGCGGCTGGCACACCGCTGAAGCCTTGTTGATCGCCATTCCGAAACTGAAAGCGAAAGGCTACAAGTTCGTGACGGTCAGCGAGCTTATGACAATGGGCAAGCCTGTGATCACGTCCGAATGCTACGATCGCAGACCAGGCGACACCAATCGCTACGATTTTCTCGGAGCGCTCCAGCATCCTCTGAACGCACCGAAGGTCGCTATTGCGCCTGCGTCCGCTCAGAAGCCTGCGACGAAGTCAAATGCGGCGAAGAAAGCTCCGCAAAAGCCCATCGCGGCCGACCACTGACATGGCGGACAAGGATGCCACGCCGGTTTCCGTTTCCGCCTCAGTGGTGACGTTTCAGCCGATGACGGCTGAGGCGGCGGAGAGACTCGGAAGCGCCTTCGCCGAGCTCGATCCCTGGGCGCATTATGCCTACACCGCAGCCACACTCGCGGCCTTCCTGGCCGAAGAGGAGCCGGGCGCCCAGCGATTTCAAATCATAGCGGATCAAGCGCTCGCCGGCGCAATCGTTATCCAGCGCAAATGGTTCCGGGGACCGTATTTACAGTTCTTGGGGGTACTTCCGGCATTTCATCGGCGGGGTCTCGGGCGCTCGGCGCTCGGCTGGTTCGAGAGTGGAGCACAAGCTGACGGTGCGCGAAATCTTTGGGTCGCCGCGTCCGAATTCAATGTTGGTGCCCAAGCATTTTACGAGCGGCACGGCTTCGTTCGTATCGCGACCATCGACGGCCTCGTTGCCGAGGGGACCGCAGAAATACTTTTTCGAAAACGGCTGGCGGCCCGATAGCTCCCGGTTGATTGTTTCTGTGTTGCCGATGCCCGCACGAAATTCAACGCGCTTCTGCGCCCTGGTTTCGGCGGAACCTCCGATAGCGGCGAATGCAAGCCAAATATTTTTGGATCATTATTGTGCGGCGCATTTCTAATTTTTCCCTCCCTGCGGGTAGGCCCACAACGGCGCTCCCTCACGCAAATAACATCGATTTTTCGGCGCTTTTTGCGCGTTGTCTGCCGATCCGCGGTGTGGAACAGATCCATTAACCGAGGTTTCGAAACCGGCAAGGGCTCGGATCCCTAGTCTCTCGGCAACTCCTGACAGGCGTTTGCTTCTGCGACGCAAAATGCTTTTCGCTTGTCACTCACGGGCGCCGTTGCATAGCTTCCAGCCAAGCTTCGAAGAGAGAAGCGACGCGAATTCCAAGCCCCCAACCGGGGACGTGGCAAGGCTCTGCAAGACTGACTTAACGCTCTTGCGGTAATATTGTCGTTTGGATTTCGTGGTGTGGTCGTGCTCGGGACCCTTTGAGAGCGACCGTCTGGAGGAAATGCCTGAAACAGTAATCCCACGCGCGATGCTCCAAGGAGCCAATGAGACGAGGGACTATTTCTGGGATGTCTGGCGCGAGCCAAACGACCATGCGGCGCGGTACCGAAGCGGACCGCGCCGATTTTTTTGACAGCTCAATTCAAGCGGCCGCGGCTGTGTTCCGGCGATCGTAATTCAGAACCGGCGCCAGCCAACGCTCCGTTTCTTCCACGGTCCAGCCCTTGCGTGCTGCGTAGTCCTCGACCTGATCGCGCTCGACCTTGCCAACTCCGAAATAGTGGCTCTCGGGATTAGCGAAATACAGTCCCGACACGGATGAGCCCGGCCACATCGCGAAGCTTTCCGTCAGCGTGATGCCGGCAGCCTTTTCGACATCCATCAGCCTCCAGATCGTCGCCTTCTCCGTGTGATCCGGCTGGGCGGGATAGCCAGGCGCCGGGCGGATGCCCTGATATTTTTCGAGGATCAAATCGTCAGCCGTCAGCTTTTCGCCCTTCGCATAACCCCAAAGCTCCTTGCGGACCTTTTCGTGCATAGCCTCGGCGAAGGCTTCCGCAAGGCGATCACACAATGCCTTCGCGATGATGCGATTATAATCGTCGGTCTTCTTGATGTGACGTTCGATGGCTTCTTCTTCGCCGAGGCCCGCCGTCACCGCGAACATGCCCATGTAGTCGGCGATACCCGTCTCCTTCGGCGCGATGAAGTCGGAAAGCGCCGTGTGCGCCCTGTTGCGATTGGGGTCGCGTGCGATCTGCTGGCGGAGCGTGTGCAGCTTCGCGATCTCGCCCGATCGCGTTTCGTCCTTATAGAGGGCGATATCGTCGCCGATGCTGTTGGCTGGCCAGAAGCCGACGATAGCCGATGCCGTCACCCACTTCTCGGCAACGATGCGCTTCAGCAGCACCTGCGCGTCGTCGAAGAGCTTCTTCGCTTCGGCGCCGACCTTGTTGTCGGTCAGGATTTGCGGATAACGGCCTGCGAGTTCCCAAGTCTGGAAGAAGGGCGTCCAGTCGATATAGGGAACGAGCGACGCGAGGCTGTAATTCGAAAAGCTCCGGGCACCGAGGAAGCTCGGCTTCACCGGTTTGAATGCCGGCCATTCGATCTTGAACTTGTTGTCGCGCGCTGCCTTCAGCGTGATGCGCTGCTTGCGTGCTTCGTTGGCGAGATGCGACTCGCGAACCTTGTCGTATTCGGTTTTGATGTTCTGAACGTAGGGTGCGTTTTCAGTGTCCGAAAGCAATTTCGAGACGACGCCGACGGCACGGCTCGCATCGAGCACATAAACCGCCTGTCCGCGGTTGTAGTTCGGATTGATCTTGACGGCCGTGTGCACCTTGCTGGTCGTCGCGCCGCCGATCAGCAACGGCATGGAGAAGCCTTCGCGCTCCATCTCGGATGCGACGAAACACATTTCGTCGAGCGACGGCGTGATCAGGCCGGAGAGGCCGATCATGTCGACCTTTTCCTTCTTTGCCGTCTCGAGAATCTTCGCGGCTGGCACCATGACGCCGAGGTCGATCACCTCGTAGTTGTTGCACTGAAGCACGACGCCGACGATGTTCTTGCCGATGTCGTGGACGTCGCCCTTAACGGTCGCCATCAGGATTCTGCCAGCCGATGGCATTTGATCGAGACCCGAAGCTTTCTTCTCGGCTTCGAGGTAAGGCTGCAAATAGGCGACCGCCTGCTTCATCACGCGCGCCGATTTCACGACCTGCGGAAGGAACATTTTGCCGGCGCCGAAGAGGTCACCGACGACGTTCATGCCCGCCATCAACGGTCCTTCGATGACGTGCAGCGGTTTTTCCGCCTTGGCACGCGCCTCTTCCGTATCGGCCTCGATAAAGTCGGTGATGCCGTGGACGAGCGCATGGGTCAGCCGCGCTTCGACGGGTGCCTCGCGCCAGGTGAGGTCTTTCTCCTTGGCCTTCTGGCCGCCGCCACCGCCTTTGAATTTCGGCGCGGCTTCGAGAAGACGATCGGTTGCGTCCGGGCGGCGATTGAGGATGACGTCCTCGCAGAGATCGCGCAGCTCCGCGGGTATGTCGTCGTAAAGCGCCAGCTGACCGGCGTTGACGATGCCCATGTCCATGCCCGCACGAATGGCATGGTAGAGAAACACGGAATGCATCGCTTCGCGAACCGGCTCGTTCCCGCGGAAGGCGAACGAAAGATTGGAGACGCCGCCGGAGATATGGGCGAGCGGCATCTTTTCCTTGATCCGACGGGCGGCCTCGATGAAGGCGATGCCGTAGCCGTTGTGCTCTTCGATGCCGGTTGCGACGGCGAAGATATTGGGATCGAAGATGATGTCTTCCGGCGGAAACCCTACCTTCTCGGTCAGCAGCTTATAGGCGCGCTCGCAGATCGCGACCTTGCGTTCAATCGTATCGGCCTGGCCTTCTTCGTCGAAGGCCATGACGACGACGGCGGCGCCGTAGCGCAATACCTTGCGGGCATGCTCGAGAAACGGCCCCTCGCCTTCCTTCATCGAAATGGAATTGACGATCGGCTTGCCCTGTACGCATTTCAGGCCCGCTTCGATGACGCTCCACTTCGAGCTGTCGATCATGATCGGCACGCGGCTGATGTCGGGTTCGGAGGCGATCAGGTTGAGGAATGTCGACATCGCCCGTTCGGAGTCGAGCAGGCCCTCGTCCATGTTGACGTCGATGATCTGGGCGCCCGCTTCCACCTGCTGGCGCGCGACCGCAAGAGCGCCCGCATAATCGTTCTGCTCGATCAGCTTCCGGAACTTCGCGGAACCCGTAACGTTTGTGCGCTCGCCAATATTGATAAAGGACTGCGCGGCATTGGCTATTGTCATTGTGCTCGGTTCACCCATGGACGAACGGTTCGAGGCCGGAGAGGCGCAGACGGGGCTGATGCTCCGGCAGCGGGCGCGGTTTATAGGATTTCGCGTGGCTCGCAATATGTGCGATGTGATCGGGCGTCGAGCCGCAGCAGCCGCCGACGACGTTGATCAGGCCGTCAGCGAGCCACGGCTCAATCTTGCAGGCCATGTCGTGCGGGTTCTCGTCGTATTCGCCCATCGCGTTTGGCAGACCCGCATTCGGATAAGCAGAGATGCGCACATCAGCGACGTGCGAAAGCTCGGCAATGTATGGCCGCATCAACTCGGCGCCGAGCGCGCAGTTGAGCCCGATCGAAAACGGCTTCAGATGCCGCATCGAGTACCAGAAGGCTTCGGCCGTTTGGCCCGAAAGCGTACGGCCCGAGCGGTCGGTGATCGTGCCTGAAATCATAACGGGCAGCTCGAGATCCTTCTCCTCGAACACTTCCAGCGTCGCGAAGCCCGCGGCCTTGGCGTTCAAGGTATCGAAGATCGTTTCGATCAGGATGATGTCGGCGCCGCCGTCGATCAGCCCCCTCACTTGCTCCTTATAGGCGTCGCGCAATTCATCGAAGCTGACGTTGCGATAGCCCGGATTGTTGACGTCCGGCGAGATCGACGCGGTGCGGTTGGTCGGCCCGACGGCACCGGCAACGAAGCGCGGCTTCTCGGGCGTCTTTTTGGACCATTCGTCAGCGGCGCGGCGCGCGAGCTTCGCCGCCTCGACGTTCATCTCATAGGACAGCTCTTCCATGTGGTAGTCAGCCATGGAAATGCGCTGCGCATTGAACGTATTCGTCTCGATAATGTCGGCGCCCGCGCCCAGATACTTGCCGTGGATCTCTTGGATGATCTCCGGCTGCGTCAGAACGAGAAGATCGTTGTTGCCCTTGATGTCTTTCGAATGATCCGCGAAGCGCTCGCCGCGATAATGTTCTTCGCCGAGCTTGTACTGCTGGATCATCGTTCCCATGGCGCCGTCGATGATCAGGATGCGTTCGCTTGCGGCCTTTTCAAGCGCGGCCCAACTTGCTTTGCGTCTCATATCACGCCTCGACTTTCAGATATTTCACGCTGCGTCGGCGTTCGCCGGTCTGACTGAGCGCAAACCCAGCAGATGGCAGATCGCGTAAACGAGATCAGCGCGGTTCAATGTGTAAAAGTGGAATTTCTTGATGCCCTCGTCGACGAGATCCATCACCTGCTCGGTCGCAACTGCGGCTCCCACGAGATGTGACGTTGCGCTATCGTCTTCCAATCCTTCAAAGCGGCGGGCGAGCCATGAGGGAACACTGGCGCCGGCACGTTTTGCAAAGCCGGCCACCTGCTTGAAGTTATGAATGGGCACGATGCCCGGAGAAATCGGCACCCAGATGCCGGCAGCTCGCGCGCGCTCGAGGAAGCGCAGGAAGTGGACGTTATCGAAACCGAACTGCGTGATGATGCGATCGGCGCCCGCGTCGACCTTGGCTTTCAGATTATCGAGATCGGCTTCAACCGACAGGCTTTCGGGATGCGTCTCGGGATAGCCAGCGACCGAAATTTCGAAATCGGCGATGCGCTTCAATCCTGCGACGAGATCGGCGGCATTTTGGTAACCGCCTGGGAAGGGCACATACTTCGCGCCGGTGCCTTGCACAGGATCGCCGCGCAAGGCAACGATGTGGCGGACACCTTCCTCCCAATACGTCTTGGCAACCGCGTCGACCTCTTCCTTCGTGGCGTCGACGCAAGTGAGATGGGCAGCGGGCTTCAGCGGCGTCTCCTTGATGAGACGATTGACGGTCGCGTGGGTGCGCTCGCGCGTGGATCCGCCCGCGCCGTACGTTACCGAGACGAATTCAGGACCGAGCGGCGCAAGGCGCGTGATCGAAGACCACAGCGCTTCTTCCATCTTCTCTGTTTTCGGCGGAAAAAATTCGAAGCTGACAACGATGTCGCCCGATCCGAGCAGTTTACTTATCCGTTCCTGTGCCATCAGCTTGCCCCCTCGCGCACTTCCTCGATGGGTGCGCTTGTACTTGCGACCGCCGACTTAGCTGCGGGGCGTTCCGCCAGCCAGATGGTCACGGTCAGAATTTCTTCGCGATCGCCGTCCTTGGGCTTCAGATCTTCCGTCGACTTCGGTACGAGACCGGCGTCGGTGAGCCAGCCCTTGACCTGATCGTGAGCGAAGCCCAGCCGTTCGTGGGCTTCCCGCGTTCTCAGGAACTCCAGATCGTGCGGCGCGAAATCGATGATCAGCAGCTTGCCGCCGGGCGCGAGGACGCGTGCGGCTTCGCGAATGGCGAGCGCCGGGTCGGATAGAAAATGCAGCACCTGATGCATGACGACGGCGTCGGCCTGCCGGTCCGCCAGCGCGAGCGAATAGATATCGCCGTGCCGAACCTGGGCGTTGAGGCAGCCCTTGGCCTTCAGATTGGCGTTGGCGTAGTTGAGCATCGATTGGTTGACGTCGAGCCCTAGTCCGCGCGCGAAGCGGTCGGCAAACAGTTCGAGCGTGCGGCCCGTGCCCGTTCCGAGATCGACGAACAGGCCAAACGGACCGTCGCCGAGTGCCCGGCGCATGGCGGCTTCGACGTCGTTCTCGGCGACGTGGAGCGTGCGGATGCGGTCCCAATCGGCGGCATGCTGTTCGAAAAACGCCTGCGCGGCGGCCTCGCGCTCGCGCTTCAAGGCTTCGGCGCGTTCACGGTCACGGCGGACCGAGGACTCGGAGGGGTCCACTTCCGACACAAGGCGGAGCGCCAAGCGGCCGCCCGGCTGGCGGTCGGAAATATGAAAATAGACCCAGCTGCCGTCCCTGAAGCGCTCGATCAGTCCGGCCTCACAGAGAAGCTTCAAGTGGCGGGAGATGCGCGGCTGGCTCTGGCCGAGGATCAGGGTCAAATCCTTGACGTTCAACTCGCCGGCCGAGAGCAACAGCAAAATGCGCAGCCGCGTCGGCTCGGCCGCGGCCTTGAGCGCGGCGACGAGATCTGCGGTTCGCATTTCCGGCGTTCGATGCATTCGCTCAAGATATAAAGATATGTTTATGTGTCAAGAGGCAACGTTAAGGGGCTGACAGCATATTTCGGGACGCGGCTTAACGGCCTTTTAGCGATGTTTACCATAAGGTCCCTGCCGCTGGTTCTGCGGGGATCGAGTTCAGAATGCGACGTCAGGGTTTTGAAGTGATTGAAGTTTCAAGCGGCCCGTACAGGTTGCCGATCACCCTCAGACAAACCAACGAGAAGCTCGCGCGGCTCCCGGGCCTCATACTTATGGGAATCCTCGCGGCGCTGATCGTTGCCCCGCAGTTGGCGTTTGCGGCCTATGCCGTTGCCTCTCCCGAGGTGAGACATGCGATGATCGCGCATCCCGTGGTTGCGATCGAGCTTGCGCTCGCCCTTGTCTTCTGGGTTGGCCTTATCGTCTGGCCGCTGCGCAATATCCTGCGCGCTCTGTTGTCGGACCGGATCGTCGATATCCGCGATGGCGAGGTCAAAGTCGTTGACCGCACGGCTTTTTCAAAGACGCTTTGGCGGATGCCGCTCAAGGCCTACGAGGGCGTGGCGGTACACGTTCGCTCGTCGCTTTCCGGCGTGCGTCAGGAGGCTGTTCTGGTGCATCCCGATAGAAATCGCAGCATTATTTTGATGACCGGTGAGCATATCGGCGCGCGGGAACTCGAAGAATTAAGGAATTTGCTGAGCCTTCCATGTGCTCCGTCCGAGCGCCGTTTCGGCATGGCCGATCAGGTTTCGCGCCGAGAAAATGCTGTGGCCGCGTAGCCATCCGGCATCGTTTTGACGAGATTGTTGCCTCTCTAACGCGAGGTGAGACTTGTTTCGAAGCAGTCAGGACGGCAGAGTCATTTTTGGGCCACCTACCGCTTCGGTTTTTTCAGGGGACGACTATGCGAGGGTTAGACATGTGGTGGGCATTTTCCCGGATTCGCTCCGCGGGTTGTCTTGTCGTTTTCGCCGCCTGCTTTGCCGCGATTTCCGCCGGCGGCGCGCGAGCTGAATCTCCAGCTGTTTATATGCAGCGCGTGCAAAACGAATTGATGGTCGCCCAGAAGTCCGGCGGTGTCGCGCAGTTTGCAAACGTGCTGCGTCAGCACATGGACGTGCCTGGAATTGGCTTGACGGCACTTGGTCCGCACGCACGCACGCTGCCGAAGGATGACCGGCCAGCCTACTACAACGGCATGATCAATTTCATCGCCAAATACGCGGCGAAGGAAGGCCCGAAATACATGGTCAAAAGCGCCGTGGTGACGGGTCAAGGCCCCGGTGATGCGGGCGGTACGAACGTCGACAGCCGGATCACGCTGGTGTCGGGCGAAAGCTACGATATCCGCTGGCTCGTGATGAAGTCGGGCACCGGCTACAAGGTTCGCGACGCACAGGTGGTCGGTTTCTGGATGACGTCGTTCCTCGATGATCTCTTCCAGAATTACATCACCGAGAACGGCAACAACCCGCGCGCGCTCGTCTTGGCTCTAAGCCGCTAGGCGTGGCCTCTCGGGCACTATCGTCCGACAGGCTACTACCTCCCCGTTCACTTGCCATTCAAAGGTCTGAATCGGTCCCCACTTGCGAGATGCCGTGAGCTTTGACAAAGCGCCGCACCCGTGGTCCTTGTCGAGCAAGAACGAGCAATTTCGATACGCGCATCCTATAACTATTATCCATAAGCGCCGTGCGCGTGCTGTTGCGGGTGGGGATTGGAGACGGGCCATGATTTCTTTGAAGTTGCGTTCGGCGCTGGGTATCGCGCTGGCTTTCAGCATCGGCTTCGCGATGCAGGCAACGCCGGGTTCGGCGCAGGATCAGCAGCAACCTCCCGCTGAAGCAGACCAGGCGGCCCCCGGAGATGCCGGCGCCGCTGGTGCGGCCGATACGATGCCGTCCGCCGAACAGCCCGAACAACACGATGCTGGCGCAGCCGCGACGGAAGCTCCGGCCGAGGGGGCTAATCCGCAAGGTGGCGCAACCGAAGCGCAACAGGCCCAGCCGGAAGCACCCGCTGCAGCCGAGGGCAACCAAGCTCCAGCGGCAGCAACCGCGGCCGTCCCAGCCAGCGATCTTAAGATTGGTGCCGCCGTTTATGGCGCCGACGGCGCAAAAATCGGTGAGATCAACGGTGTCAAGTCCGACGACGCGGGCAAGGTCCAGGAAATTCTCGTAACGGATGGCGTTGCGGCCGGCATCAACGCGAAGGTCTTTGCGATTTCAGCCGATAAGATCACGAGCGTATCGGATGGCGTGAAGCTGTCGCTCAGTTCGGAAGAAGCCAAGAAGCTCCCGATCATCAACAACAGCAACGGCTAGTCAGCCGACTGAAAGGTTGTTTTGGAAGCCGCGCTTTTAACCGAAGCGCGGCTTTTTGCTGCCAATTCACCGTGTTCAACGGAATTTGCCGGCCGGTTCGCTCGCAAACGTTGGGCTGCTCGAATATGCAGGTCTTCCGACCTCATTGACCTCAGCCGCGTCGGAGAATGGAACAATCATGCGCAGCATCGGCTTCGTCGCACGTTCGTTTGTCTTATCGGCATTTGCGTTCTTGGCCGGGATCAGTGGTGCTTCGGCGGACGAAACCCTCGACACAAGCAAACTCCCACGCATCTCGGGCACGAAGGACATATTCGCAAGCCCGTCGTCGACGATTTTCACGGCGCCGGGCGCTGTCCCCGAAGCGGCCGAGGGTACGGTCGCGGCGCTCACAGCGGCAGGCTGGCAGCCGTATGCGCCGGCGTTCGGCGAGCAGGTCAAAACTCCAACGATGGCGATCGCGACGCTGAAGAAAGGCGCGGTTGGCCTTTCCGTGTTCGTAACAGTTGCGCCCGCGCAGAACAATGCGACGAGCGTTACCTATACCGGGGTGATCATCGCCAACGACTTGCCGTTTCCCAAGGATGCAACGGACATCAAGTTCGACGGCGATCGCCCTTTTCTTTCGTGCGTGACGGCCGGCAATCTGGAGGCGACATCCGATTTCCTCCGCACGGAGTTGATTGCGCGCGGCTGGTCGCCGTGGTCGGCGAAGGACAACGCCAAGGCGGCTTATGCTGATCAGAAAACCGAGAACGGGCTCTATGCCTACTACGTTCGCGATGCTGGGAAGCCGCTGATCCTTGTGCTGCAGAAGGCGGATGGCGGCAAGACATCGGTGAAGATCGAGGCTGTTCCCCCTGATGTCCTGCACCCGGCCGAGAAGCAGGAAGCGGCGAAGGCGCCCGAGGTTTCTCCCGCTCCGGCAGCCAAGCCTGAAGACAAGATCGGCGACGCCATCGACGACCTGGCGGCAAGCATCATCAAGCAGGCGCAGCAGTCAGTGGCTGACTCGATGCAAGGGGCAAAGTCCACCGCCCCAGACAAGACCGACAAGGTTGCCGATGAGCCGACGGAAGCATTGACCGTTCTCGACGGCAACACTGCACCCATTCCGGTTCCGTCGACGGCGGCGGACGTCGAATTCGACGGCGCCAGCGGCAACCTTGAATTCACCTCGCCTTCCAGCGTCAAGCAAATCGCAGCGTTCTATAGGAGCCAGATGAAGACGCTCGGCTGGACCGAAGAGAAGTCCGTGATCAACCAGGCGAACATGGTGGCGCTCGCATTCCACAAGGGTGAGCAGGACGTTTCGCTGACGCTGATGAAGATGGGCGGGGCGGTCAACGTCACCGCTAACGGTTCGGCACTCGAAAAACCCGAGGCGGCAGCGGAAGCCTCAGCAAGCAGCGATGCCGCGAGTACGCCCGCCAACGAGCCTGAAAAGGAACTCGAAGCAGAAGATGCCGGTGGCCTTCCCGTGCCGAAACAGCATTCGCTGAGCGGGAGCGAGCAGTCGATGTTCCGCCATGGCGCCAATGCCAGTGTCCCGGCGAAGCTCACCTCGGTGCTTGCCTTTTATCGCCGGGAACTCGGCAAGCGTGATTGGAAAGAGGAAACATCAAAGTCCGTCATCAAGGACGACGCTGCAGAGCTTCACTTCACGACGGCTGAAGGTCCTGCCGTCCTGAAGCTCGGGCGCGCCAATGGCGAGACGACTGTCGCGCTCAGCGTGCGCGAAGACGATAAGGCGAAGAAATCCGGATTGATGGCGAAGCCGGGACAGACAAAGCTTCTATTCGGCAACTACCTCGAGACCGAGGCCGCCATCACCATCGCCGGCAAGACGATCAAAGTTCCGGCTGGCGCTGGCAGCAAAGGCCCGGACGGACCGACTCTCGACGTTGCGCCCGGTAAATACCCTTACAAGCTCAAGGGTGGCGCAGGCGGGGGCGCGCCCGACGAGCCGATCGAAGTCGGCGCCGATGAAATCTGGGGCGTGATGATCGGGCCCGGCGGCGTGCTCTCGCTGCAGATGTATTGAAGCTAGCCAGGACGGTCACGCACTCCGAGCGGATGTTCGTGACCGTCTGATGGCTAGCGGGTTCAATCACCGTTCGAAGCGCTTGAACTTGATCCGGTGCGGCTCGACGGCCTGATCGCCGAGGCGGCGCTTCTTGTCCTCTTCGTAGTCGGCGAAGTTGCCTTCAAACCATTCGACGTGGCTGTCGCCTTCGAATGCGAGAATGTGCGTAGCGAGACGATCGAGGAAGAAGCGGTCATGCGAGATGACCACGGCGCAGCCGGGGAAATCTTCGAGCGCTGCTTCAAGGGCGCCGAGCGTCTCAGTATCGAGATCGTTGGTCGGCTCGTCGAGCAGCAGCAGGTTGCCGCCCTCCTTCAAGAGCTTCGCAAGGTGCACGCGGTTGCGTTCGCCGCCCGATAGCATGCCGACCTTCTTTTGCTGGTCGGCGCCCTTGAAGTTGAACCAGCCGCAATAGGCGCGGCTGGGTACTTCCTTCTTGCCGCCGAGCAGCATCTGATCGAGGCCGCCTGAGATCTCTTCCCAGACTGTCTTCTTGTCGTCCAAATGGGCGCGGGACTGATCGACGTAGCCGATCTTCACAGTGTCGCCGAGACGGATCGAACCCTTATCGGGCTGCTCCGCACCGGTGAGCATTTTGAAGAGGGTCGTCTTACCGGCGCCGTTGGGGCCAATGACCCCGACAATGCCGCCGGGAGGGAGCTTGAACGAGAGATTGTCGATCAGCAGGCGGTCGCCGAATGCTTTCGACAGGCCTTCCGCTTCGATGACGACGCCGCCGAGACGCGGGCCGGTTGCGATCTGGATGGACGCGCGTCCGGTTTCCTCGCGGCCTGCCTCATCGACAAGCTTCTCGTAGGCGGTGATACGCGCCTTCGACTTGGCCTGACGGGCCTTCGGTGATGACCGGATCCATTCGAGTTCGCGCGAGAGAGCCTTTTGCTTACCCTCCTCCTGCGCCTTCTCGACGGCTTCGCGCTTGGCTTTCTGCTCGAGCCAGCCGGAGTAGTTTCCTTTCCACGGCACGCCCTGTCCGCGGTCCAGCTCGAGCGTCCATTCCGTGATGTTGTCGAGGAAGTAGCGGTCGTGGGTCACGAGGATGACGCAGCCCGTGTATTCCTTCAGATAGCGCTCAAGCCAGGCGACGCTTTCGGCGTCGAGATGGTTGGTCGGCTCGTCGAGGAGAAGAATGTCGGGCTTCGACAGGAGAAGCCGGGTCAGCGCCACGCGACGTTTCTCGCCGCCCGAAAGTTTCGTCACGTCGGCGTCGCCCGGAGGCGAGCGCAGCGCATCCAACGCCTGCTCGACCTGAGCATCGAGATCCCAAAGGTTCTGCGCGTCGATCTGGTCCTGGAGCGCCGTCATCTCGTCGGCTGTTTCTTCGGAATAGTTCGCCGCGATTTCGTTATAACGATCGAGGATGGCCTTCTTCTCGGCGACACCCTCCATGGCATTACCAAGCACATCCTTATCGGGATCGAGTTCCGGCTCCTGCGGCAGGTATCCGACCTTGATGCCCTCGGCAGCCCAGGCTTCGCCCGTGAAGTCGTCGATGCGTCCGGCCATGATTTTGAGCAGCGTCGATTTACCGGCGCCGTTGAGGCCGACGACGCCGATCTTGGCGCCCGGAAGGAACGAAAGCGAGATGTCCTTCAGCACCTGCTTGCCGCCCGGATAGGCCTTGGAAAGCTTGTGCATGTGATAAACGTACTGATGTGCTGCCATTAGCGGCGCCTCGTTCGGAGTAAAGTTTCGGGATTGGGGACTTCCTAGCCGATTGTCGCGGCTTCCTCAATTGCATCATTGCGCCCATGTGCGACGTGCCGCGGGCGCGGCGGGCTTCGCCTCGGTTCCCCGATCACCAGGCCGGGTTTTTGACGCCGGTGAAGAAATAAACGCCGAGGCCGATCGTGAATACGAGCCATCCCCAGAGGCAGTGCTCCATATAAACCGGCCAGAACGACCGGGTGCGCTCGTAGCGCCACGCCAGCAGCAATCCGACGACGAACGTTCCACCGACCGCAATCCAGTTGCGGAAGAGGATGTGAGCAAAGCCAAATGCCATCGCGTTGGCGAGGATCAGGGTCCACCGCGAATGAAACAACGGTCCGTAGCGGTGAAAGAAGAAGACCCTGTAGGCGAATTCCTGCGGCAATACGGACGTGAACGGATAGAGCGTCATAATCTTCAGCCAGAGGCCCGGACGCTCGGCGGCGAGCGCGAACAGTCTTTCAGGCATCAATACCGCAACGAGCGAGGCGACCAGCGCGCTTCCGATGACGAACGTGCCGAGGATCGAGAGCGCCGTCGACCAGCAGATGCCGCGGCTCAGCTCTTTTTTCATGCTGAAGGTGCGGTCGAAATACAGGAATGCGAGAAATCCGGTGAATACGGGCGGCAGCGCGTAAAACAGCGGAACGCGGTAGTCGAAGACGGCGATCCGCATCAGGAGCGGTAGGCCGACGAAAAGCACGCCGAGTTCCGCCCAGAGCTGCAGCCTGCGCCGTTCCGAAGGATGAATGACTTCGAACGATTGGGCGAGCGTTCCGCCGGCGCAAAGATCGGCTGAACCGAAAACGACATCCTTCGACGAGAAGACTTTTGTCATCGGCCCTTCGCCTCTCGCCTTCCTCGTTCTCGTTTGATCTTCAGATCTTGGCTTTGACCAGACCCGGCAGCAGTTCAGCGCGCCTGCGCCAGCGTTTCGCTATTTCGGCGGCGATAACGTCAGCCGAATGCAGCGGCTCATATGTCCACGACGGCAGCGGTTCGCCGGGCGGAGGCAATGGCCGGGTGGCGCCATAAGACGCGAGCCCGGAGTGGAAACGATTGAACTTCGCGCTTCCGCCGCTCGGGGCGAAAACGAAAATCGGCCGTCCCGTCGCGGCCGCTTCGCAGGTCATGCTGACGCTGTCGGCCGTAATAACGAACATGTCGGCATGGGCGACGAAGTCGGGGTACGGATTTTGTCCTTCCCCATCCCAGAAGAAGGACTGCGCGGCAGCGACCGAGCCCCGCAGGCGCGCTGCGAGACGCTCGGGCGTACGCCGCGACGTGGTGATCATCAGGCCCACGCCGCTCGCCGCCAGCTGGCCCAATGTCTCCACCAGCCGCGTCTCGTCCGCGGCCGAGTACCAGTAGTCGCCGTTCGGGCCACCGATCAGGCATGCAATGCGCGGCCGTGGCAGGGCGGCGATCTTCGGCGGCACGGTGGTGTTGAGCGCACGCAAGCGGGCGGGCGAAAAGCGATGCGGCGCCGTCAGCGTCGAGATGACGTTTGGGCCTCGGCGCCGGTCATGGGCCGGAACCCATATGAGATCGGCGCTACTCGGCCCCGTGCGGGGATCCATCAGGATGACGGTATAGGTCTCGAGCCCCGCCCGGCGCTTCAGGGCGCGGATGTAGGGGATGGTGGTCCGGCCCGTCGCGAATGCGAAGGTAGGCCACGGCGGGCGGATCCGCAGCCTGCCGCCATTGGTCGTGGCGACGGCCGGCAGCGGACCCCAGGGGGCGATAAACTTGTAGATGCCAGCCAGGTCTATCCGGCGGATTTCGGGCGACAGTCCGAGCGCCTCGACGACGCCCAGGGCCTGGGCTTCATGCCCGGCCTTGCCGTCAGAGAAAATCCAGGCGGTCTGGCCTTGAAACAGGGTCGCGTATGGGTCGGTGCGAGTCATGTTCGACAAACTTTGCGGCTCCTCACCGAGGCGGTCTTGAGAATAGCGGCGGTCCGGTTAAAGAAATAAGCGAAACTTCGTGCGGCTATCTACATTCCTGTTATTACTCTGCCTTCCCTGCATTGGCGCGGCTCCATGGCAATCGAACTCGACGAAACGGACTGGCGGATCCTGCGCGAGCTGCAAGCCGACGGACGCATCACCAATATCGCTCTCGCCAATCGCATCGGCTTGTCGGCACCGCCTTGCCTCCGGCGCGTGCGGGCGCTCGAGGAAGCTGGGCTCATCACAAGCTATACCGCTCTCGTCGATGAGGTAAGGCTCGGATATGCGCTGACGGCATTCGCCATGGTTCGGCTGCACAATCAGGCGGAATCCGATCTCCGCTCCTTCGAAAACAGAATTCTCAGCTGGCCCCTCGTCCGAGAAGCCTACATGCTGTCCGGCGAAAGCGATTTTATACTGAAGTGTATCGCTCGGGATCTGCAACGGTTTCAAGGCTTCGTGCTCGACGAACTGACGGCGGCGCCGAATGTCGCCAGCGTCAAAACCTATCTGACGATCCGCCAGGCGAAACGCGATCCGGGCGTGCCGATCAGCATGGAAGGCCCGGAAGGAACGTAGTGGACGAGGCCATTTCGCGGAGGGTTGATGAGAACCTTTCCTAATCTGGCGCTGGGTACCGGAAAAGCGCTCGTTATCTCGGTCGTGAGCGTATTGCCGTCCAGCGCGGCAACTTCGGACGACCTTTACAATAGCTATTTCGCGAATGTGCTCGACGGCGCGCCCTGTTTTGCTCGGACCTATGACGAGCCCTTTCTCAAGGACCACCCGGGACACCGGGTCCACAAAATCGAGATTGACCTTTCCAAGCAGAATTCGGACGGGACGCCAAATACCGCCGACCGGTTTGAAATCGGCTTCGGGCTCATGCTGAAATCGGGCCCCGACTGGTACGGTCAGGCCGCACGATGCAAGACGAACGACACGGATTTCGAGTGTTTTCTCGAAGGTGACGGCGGCGTCTTCCGGCTGACGCCCCAGAATGGTGGCGAACTTCGCCTCGAGCCTGGGGATAGCGGTATCGCCATCCAAGGCGGCGCCGGCGATGTCGAGCTCAACGACAAAACGGGCGACGATCGCGCCTTCGACCTTGTTCAGTCGAAGGAAGAATGCCGGTCCGCCTCGGCATTCTTCGATGGCAGCAACAATAGCGATTGAAGGATCGGGAGCGGGCTCAGCTCGGCTCAGCCCCAGTTTACCTTCAGAACTTCGAGCGTGCGCGTGCCTTTCGGCGTGGTGACGTCGACGCTTTCGCCCTTGGCCTTTCCGATGAGCGCACGGGCGATGGGGGAGGAAATGGAGATTTTACGCGCGCGCAAATCCGCTTCCGTATCGCCTACGATCGTATAGGTGACCTTGTCGCCGGAATCTTCGTCCTGCAGCGTAACGGTCGCGCCGAACTTGATCGTGTCTCCGGAAAGCTTTGTGATATCAATAACTTCAGCGCGATTGATCTTGTCCTCGATCTCGGCGACGCGTGCCTCGTTCAATCCCTGCTGTTCTTTGGCGGCATGGTACTCGGCATTTTCCGACAGGTCCCCGTGAGCGCGCGCCTCGGAGATCGCCGCGATGATCCGCGGGCGCTCGACAGCCTTCAGGCGGTGCAGTTCCTCCTCGAGGTTCTTGTAACCCTCAAGCGTCATCGGCACCCGTTCCATCATGTTCTCCAACGGCTCGATTATTGCGGGGAAGAGGCCCCCAACACACGGTAACAGTAGGGTTGGCATACAGGAAAGCAGCGAAGCCGGGCGCGCCTCCCAGCGCACTCCGAACACTCCAAGAAAGGCTTAGCGATGGGCGAAAGCCTGCAACGGAGCCACTTCCAGCGTGTCCGATGCCAACGCTTTGATGGCCCGTGTAACCGCTACTGCCCCGGCCAATGTTGTATAGTAGGGGATGTGGTGAAGCAAGGCCGTGCGCCGGATGTCCTTGCTGTCGCTCAGGGCCTTAGCCCCTTCGGTTGTATTGAAAACAAGGTGAATGTCCCCGTTCTTCATCGCGTCGACGATGTGCGGACGGCCTTCCAGAACCTTGTTGATGGCATCGCACTGGATACCGTTGGCCTCCAGCAGACGCTTCGTCCCGCGGGTGGCAACGATCTTGAAGCCCATGGCGGCAAGCTCCCGGACGGGCGCAACGACGCGCGCCTTATCGCTTTCCTTGACGGAGACGAAAACCGTCCCGCCCGATGGCAGTTTCTGGCCGGCGCCGAGCTGGCTTTTCCCGAACGCCATCGCGAAGTCGTGGTCGATGCCCATGACCTCACCCGTCGAGCGCATTTCCGGCCCGAGGATCGGATCGACGCCGAGGAACCGCGCGAACGGAAACACGGCTTCCTTGACGGCGATGTGCTTGTAAGCGGGCTTCGACAGCTTGAAGCTGGCAAGCGGCTTGCCTGCCATCACTTGCGCTGCGATCGAGGCAATCGGCAAGCCGATGACCTTGGCGACGAACGGCACGGTTCGTGACGCACGCGGATTGACCTCTAGGATGAAGACCTGCTCGTCCTTTATTGCGAACTGGACGTTCATCAGCCCGACGACGCGCAGCGCGAGTGCGAGTTCGCGCGTCTGCCGCTCGAGTTCGGCGATAATGGCTGGCGACAACGAATGCGGGGGCAACGAGCAGGCGCTGTCGCCGGAGTGAATCCCGGCTTCCTCGATGTGCTCCATGATGCCGGCGACGAACGTGTCCTTGCCATCGGAAAGGCAGTCCACGTCGACCTCGACGGCATCGGTCAAATAGCTGTCGATCAGAAGCGGGCGCTTTTCGGAGACTACGAGTTCCGACGGCTTGTCGAGCGTTGCCGAAAGACGGGCGACATAGCGGTCGACCTCTGCCCCATCGTGGACAATCTCCATGCCGCGTCCGCCCAGAACGTACGAAGGCCGAATGACGACCGGGTAGCCGATCTGCTCGGCGATGCCGCGCGCCTCGCCCGGGGCTTTGGCGATGCCGCTCTTCGGCTGGGTGAGCCCCAGCTTGTCGATCAGCGCTTTGAAACGATCGCGGTCTTCGGCGAGATCGATGGCATCGGGTGAGGTGCCGAGGATCGGGACGCCAGCCTCTTCCAGCGCGCTCGCGAGCTTGAGCGGCGTCTGGCCGCCGAACTGTACGATCACGCCTTTGAGCGTACCGTTGTTGTTTTCACGGCGGATGACTTCGAGAACGTCTTCTGCGGTCAATGGCTCGAAGAAAAGACGATCGGAGGTGTCGTAGTCGGTCGAGACGGTTTCCGGATTGCAGTTGATCATGATCGTCTCGAAGCCGGCGGCCGTCAGCGCGAAGCAGGCGTGGCAGCAGCAGTAGTCGAATTCGATGCCCTGGCCGATGCGGTTCGGGCCACCACCCAGGATGACGATCTTGTTCTTGCCGGTTGGGTCGGCTTCGCAGACGGGGGCGCCGCTAAGACCCGTTTCGTAGGTCGAATACATGTAGGCGGTTGGCGAGGCGAATTCCGCCGCGCAGGTATCGATGCGCTTGAATACGGGCTCGACGCCCAGTGCCTTGCGCCGGGCGCGAACGTCCGCTTCGGTCGTCTTGCCGAGCTTCGCAAGGCGAGCATCGGAAAAGCCCTGCGCCTTGAGCGCGCGGAAGTGAGAAACCGATTTCGGCAAGCCGTGCGCTAGGACACGGGCTTCGGCGTCAACGATGGCTTTGATCTCGCGCAGGAACCAGGGATCGATTTTGCAGTACTGATGGATCTCATCGAGCAAGAAGCCTTCGCGGAAGGCTTGCGCCACCTTCAGGATTCGATCGAAGGTCGGCCGGGAAACGGCCGCGCGGACGATGTTCTTGTCGTCGCCCTGGCCAAGGCCCTCCAGCTGCACGTCGTCGAAGCCGGTGAGACCAGTCTCCATCGAGCGCAGAGCCTTCTGCATGCTCTCGGCGAAGGTCCGGCCGATCGCCATCGCCTCGCCGACGGACTTCATCGAGGTGGTCAGCGTGGTATCGGCGCCGAGAAATTTCTCGAACGCGAAGCGCGGAATCTTCGTGACGACGTAATCGATCGTCGGCTCGAACGAGGCGGGCGTCGCGCCGCCGGTGATTTCGTTCTGAATTTCATCGAGCGTGTAGCCGACGGCGAGTTTGGCCGCGACCTTGGCGATGGGGAAGCCCGTCGCTTTCGATGCCAGCGCCGACGATCGCGAAACGCGCGGATTCATCTCGATGACGACGAGGCGGCCGTCAGCCGGATTGACGGCGAACTGGACATTCGAGCCGCCGGTCTCGACGCCGATTTCGCGGAGCACCGCAATCGAGGCGTCGCGCATGATCTGATATTCTTTGTCCGTCAGCGTCAGCGCCGGGGCGACGGTAATGCTGTCGCCGGTGTGCACGCCCATCGGGTCGATGTTCTCGATCGAGCAGATGATGATGCAGTTGTCCGCCTTGTCGCGAACGACCTCCATCTCGAATTCTTTCCAGCCGAGAACGCTTTCCTCGACGAGGACCTGCGATGTCGGCGAGGCATCCAGGCCGCGCTCGATGATCTCGAAGTATTCTTCGCGGTTATAGGCGATGCCACCTCCCGTTCCGCCGAGCGTGAACGAGGGTCTGATGATTGCCGGAAGGCCCACATACTCGAGGGCGGCTGCCGCTTCGTCGCGCGAATTGACGAGTTCGGAACGCGGCGTTTCGAGGCCGATTTCGCGCATGGCTTCGCGGAACAGCTGGCGATCCTCGGCCTTGTCGATGGCTTCGGCCTTGGCGCCGATGAGCTCGACGCCGTACTTGTTCAGGATGCCCTGCTTGTGGAGCGCAAGCGCAGTGTTCAGGGCCGTCTGTCCGCCCATCGTCGGAAGGATCGCGTCGGGGCGTTCCTTGGCGATGATCTTCGCCACCACATCCGGAGTGATCGGCTCGACGTAAGTCGCGTCCGCGAGATCGGGATCGGTCATGATCGTCGCGGGATTGGAATTGACGAGGATGATCCGGTAGCCCTCGGCCCTCAGCGCCTTGCAGGCCTGGGTGCCGGAATAGTCGAACTCGCACGCTTGGCCGATGACGATCGGGCCTGCGCCGATGATGAGAATTGAGTTGATGTCGGTTCGTTTTGGCATTCGGCGCACGGATTTGGCCGAGGCTCGCAACGTCGCGGTCGGCTCAGGGTTGGATCAGGGGTCGGGCTAAGGGGGCCTTATAGGCAATGCGATGCGCCGGGGAAACCCCGAAAATTTTACGCGCGATTGTTCATCGCGGATAAGCGCGTTTATCCATTTTTCACGTTGTCATATTCTGGCGCGTCGGACCGTGGAAGAAAGACGGTCAACAGGCCGAGAAACGGCAGGTAAGAGCAGATCTGGTAGACATAATCTATGCCTCTGGCATCGGCGACGATGCCGAGAATGGCCGCTCCGATGCCGCCCATGCCGAAGGCAAAGCCGAAAAAGATGCCGGCGATCATGCCGACCCGGCCGGGCACAAGCTCTTGGGCAAAGACGACGATCGCCGGAAAGGCCGACGACAGGATGAGGCCAATCAACACAGACAGCGCAATCGTCCAGTTGAGATCGGCATAGGGCAGCGCCAACGTAAACGGCAGGCAGCCGAGGATCGAGAACCAGATCACCATCTTGGCGCCGAAACGGTCGCCGAAGAGACCGCCAAGCATCGTGCCGACTGCGGACGCTCCGAGAAACGCGAACAGCATCAACTGCGATGTCTGCACGGAGACGCCGAAGCGATGGATGGCATAGAAGGTGTAGTAGCTCGTTATGCTGGCCATGTAGACGTTCTTCGAGAAGACCAGCACGGTCAGAACCGTCAGGGCGACGGCCGTCCGGCGCCGCGAATGAAGAAGCCCGGCAGGGCGCAGCTGGTTGACGCTCTTGCTCTGTGCGGTTGCCGCCCATTGGCTGACTTTCCAGAGAATCGCCATGCCGACGAGCGCGATCAAGCCGAACCAGGCAAGGCTCTGCTGGCCGCGCGGCAGCACGATGAATGCTGCCAGTAGCGGACCGATCGCCGTGCCGAAATTGCCGCCGAGCTGAAACAGTGATTGCGCGAAGCCGTGACGGCCGCCGGACGCCAAGCGGGCAATGCGCGACGATTCCGGGTGAAAGACCGCCGAGCCGATGCCGACGCAGGCCGCGCCCACGATCAGGCTCACGTAGCCGTTTGCAAAAGCCAGCATCAGCAGGCCAACAAAGGTCGACCCCATTCCGATGGTCGTCGAATACGGTACGGGACGTTTATCGGTGAAGTATCCGATGAACGGCTGCAACAGAGACGCCGTCACCTGGAACGCCATCGTCAGAAGGCCAATTTGCCAGAACGTCAGCGCGTAATCGTGCTTCAGGATCGGATAGACAGCCACCAGCAACGACTGCATGACATCGTTGAGAAGGTGGCTGAAGCTGACGGCGACGAGAACGGCGAGCGAAGCGGTGGCCATCGGCGCGCGGAGCGCCGAGCGTGACGATTCCAGTGTGGTCATGAAAATCTCCGGCGCCGCTTTTAACGCCGAAGTACCGTCAGGTCATCGCGCAAGCTGGCATATCAGCCATCCCGGCCGGCATGGCATGCTCGCATTCCCCATCACGAGATCTGAGAAACTATTTGCCGGGCGCCGGCTCGCTGCCTTGGGATTGTGGAGCAGGCGGTGTTGCAACCACGTCCTTCGGAGGATCAATCTTCATGTCGATCGGGAACGTATAACTCGTTTTGAAGATAGGCCTATCCTCATGGCCCGGCGCCAATATCGTGTTGCTCGATGGCAGGCCCGTGAGCGCGTCGACATAAAACATGCGATAGGCTTGGTTGGAGGTCGCCGTGGCCCCCTTCTCCGGTTCATTATCGAGCCGATAGGAGAACACGTCGCGCCCCTCGAACTGCGTTCTGCCTTTGCAGGCGTAGCTGCCGATATCCGTCTGCTGCGTCACGACGGATTCCTGCATCTGATTTTTAACTTGGTCCGTAACTTTCTGCGGCAACGGACGCCAGCCCTTCTCGTCCTGCTTCGCCCAGGCTTCATTTCCGACGAGGATCAATTCCGTCGTCTTGTTGGTCAGTTTCTCGGTGACTTTCTGATGCATGCGGTCGGGCAGGACGTAATCGACCTGCATCTCGGTCGGGCCGTTCTCCGTCAGCATTTGGGTGTCCATGCGGAACCACGCCGACTTCCGGAGTTTTTGAAGGGCGGCGGAAACCTCGTCGCTGCACGGATTGGCGTTGGGCTTCGCTCCTGGAGCGGCCTCAGGCGTGGGAGCCTGTGCAAAAGCGGGGCCGGACAAAGCGGCGACTGTCACGAGTGCAAGCGCGATGCGGCGCATAGAAATATCCTAACTGAGACAGGGGTGCGGCTGGATTTAACGGAGCTTTTGCACGGGAGCGTTCGTGGGCGCAACGATGTCGATATCGGTCGGGTACGAATACTTGATCTTCAAGACGGGGTTCGCCCCGTCCGCGCGGGACGCCACGACGTTAAAGGCCGGTAGTCCGCTCGTGGGATCGACATAGATCGTCCGCGCCATGATCTTCGTATGATCAGCTTCCGGCGGAGATTTGTCCGCGGTGCGGTAGGCGACGAAATCCTGGCCATCGAACTTCGCGGGGCCGAGGCATTCGAAGTCTCCAAGGCCCTTCGGCGGCGCGTATACGGCCTGGTTCACCTCGGCGACGATCGACTGGGTAAACTGGGGCAGAAGCTCTTCAAAGGCGCCGCTCGTTCCGGCGAAAGCGCGGTCACCGACCAACATCGTCTGCTGCTCGCCCGGCATGGCGGGTGACGTCACTGTCTGCAGCATCCGGTTGGGCGGCATGTAGTCGATCCGCATATGCGCCTCGCCCTCAGCCGTCGGCTGGCTGAATTCGACGCGGAAGGCCTTGGATGCTCGCTGCTTGGCAAATGCGGCTAGAACTTCGTTGGTGCAATCGGCTGCGAAAGCGGGTGCCGCCATCGCGAGTGAGAGGATGGCCAAGCCAAGCGCGCGCATTCATTTCCTCCAGATTTTTTACTTGGTTATACTCAGAAGCGCCCGCGAAGCGATCTTAAAGTTCAGCAAGGTTGATTTCGGAGACGGATGTCGGGAAGCCGCCGCCGGCCGGCTATTTTTTACGCATCTTCTCGCAGGGATCGCCGCGCTCGGTGCGTGCGGTGAAGACCACGAAATCGGCAGCCGGCTGGCCGTCGGGTCCACGCGGCACATAGGTCTGAGCGTCATCGTTGCCGTCCTCGACCTCCACGAACATCACCGAGACGATCTTTTTCTGCCCGTCGCGGTGGCGGATGTACCAAGGCACGCCGCGGTCTGTTCGCGCGTGCCCGGTGCCTGCAATCAGAAAGGCGGAGCCGTCCGTCGCGACCGCATCCAACACCGCATTCGCGAGATGCGCGTCGCGATACCGCTGGGCGTACGCCATGCCGCCGAACGCCTCCTTCGGAAGCGCGCCGCAATGCGCGTTCTCGATTTCCTTGATCGAGGCCGCGTCCAGACTTTCTCCCAAAGGCAGATCTAGGCCGAGGCGCGAGCGGCGTTCGGGCAAAAGCGCCGCCTCCCCTTCCTTGGCAGCTTTCATGATTTCGGCGCGTGAGACGTCGCCTGCGTAAATCGGGAGACGCATCTGGATCGCGGCGGTGAACAGCGGATCGTAGATATCCTTCGGCCAGGAGGATTTCTCCCAGTCGACGAAGCGCTTCAGATCGCCGAGCGTGCCGGTGCCCGGCATCGCGCTGCCGGATAAGGCTTTGAAGTTCGCGAGACCGGCTTCCTGGTCGGCGCGAAGTTGTTCGAAAACGACCGCCGGCCGCTTCTCGCCCGATTGGCCTCCGAACTCCTCGATTGCTGCGGCTTGCAGCAGGTGATGTTCGGCGTTGTCGTGGATCTCGCCGAGAATGAGAACGCCGCCAGACGACATGGCGGCGGATGCTGCCGTCTTCAGACGGTTCCACGGATTGCCCGCACATGAACCATCCGAGTTCTCGGAGCCTGCCGGACTGGACGCGAGAATTTGCCCGCAGAGGGGATGCGAACAGGACTTTGCCTGGCGCGCAATCTCTTCAAGAAACGGCCCGCGCTCGAACGTGCAGGCGCGTGCGTTTGCTCCGAACGTGAGCGCCATCAAAATAGCGGCAACCAAACCTCCGGCGACACTTCTCGCTCCCCCCGGTATTTTCACCGATCAGCGCTCGCGGCGTGCCGTCTGGCCCTTCTGTTCACGCATCATGTTGACGAAGCGCGTGAAGAGATAGTGGCTGTCCTGCGGGCCGGGAGAGGCCTCAGGATGGTGCTGCACGGAAAAGACGGGCTTGCCCTGGAGCGCCAAGCCGCAGTTCGAGCCGTCGAACAGCGAGACGTGCGTTTCGACGACGCCCGCAGGGAGACTTTCGCGGTCGACGGCGAAGCCGTGGTTCATCGAAACGATCTCGACCTTGTTGGTCGTGAAGTCCTTCACCGGATGGTTGGCGCCGTGGTGGCCCTGATGCATCTTCTTCGTCGTGGCGCCGAGCGCCAGGCCGAGCATCTGGTGGCCGAGGCAGATCCCGAACATCGGCTTGCCGCTGTCGACGAGCTTCTTGATTTCAGGCACCGCGTATTCGCCGGTCGCCGCCGGATCGCCCGGTCCGTTCGACAGGAAAACGCCGTCCGGATTGCGGGCGAGCACGTCTTCGGCCTTTTCGGTCGCCGGGACGACCGTGACCTTGCATCCGGCGGTGGCGAGGCAGCGCAGGATGTTCCGCTTCAGGCCGTAGTCGATCGCCACGACATGGAATTCCGGGTGCTCGTTGCGTTTAAAGCCTTCGTTCCAAACCCAGCGCTGCTCGTCCCAGGAGTAGCTCTGGCCGCTCGTCACTTCCGGCACGAGATCGAGGCCCAGCAGGCCGGGCCAGGCTTTCGCCTCGGCCTTCAATGCATCGATGTCGAACTTGCCGGCCGGATCGTGCGCGATAACGCCGTTCGGCATGCCCTTCTCGCGAATGCGCGCCGTCAACGCGCGGGTATCGACGCCCGTGATCGCGATGATGCCGCGCGTCTTCAGCCACTGATCGAGATCCTCGGCTGCGCGGTAATTCGACGGAGCGGTGATGTCGGCGCGCAGGATGCAGCCCCTGACGCCTGAGCGTGACGCGAGATTTGACGTCTCGGTGTCTTCGGCATTGGCGCCGACGTTCCCGATATGCGGGAAGGTAAACGTGATGATCTGTCCCGCGTAGCTCGGGTCAGTCAAAATTTCCTGATAGCCGGTGATTGCTGTGTTGAAGCAAACCTCGCCGACGGCGGTGCCTGTCGCACCGAGACCGCGGCCCGCAATGACTGTGCCATCGTCAAGCACGAGGCGCGCCGTCAGAGGCACTTCTGTCCAGGGTTCAGGTGCGGTCATCTGTCATCCATTGAATGGGGCTTCGAGCAAAGGCTCAAATCGCGCGGGAACCTAGGGTAACGACCTTTCAACGTCAATTATGGTCAGCTCGTAAAACTTGTCGCCGCAGCGCTTGCGGGGGCATACGCGCACCTCGTAAACCAATCCCTTGGTTCCAAGGAGACAACCCATGCGCGCGAAGATCAACGCCGATCTCAAAACGGCAATGAAAGCCGGAGAGAAACAACGCGTTGCGACGCTCCGGCTTATCAATGCCGCGATCCAAACCGCGGAGATCGAAACGAAGAAGGAACTCGACGACGCAGGTGTTCTTGCCGTCATGACGAAGATGGTCAAGCAACGCCGCGATTCAATCGCGCAGTACACCAGCGGCGGCCGCCCCGATCTCGCCGCCACCGAGCAGGCCGAGATCGACATCATCGAAGCCTACCTGCCCAAGCAGATGGATGAAGGCGCTGTCAGCGCGGCGATCGCCGACGCCATCAAGGAAACCGGTGCTTCGACGGCCAAGGACATGGGCAAGGTTATGGGCGTGCTCAAGGCCAAGTACGCGGGACAGATGGATTTTCAGAAGGCGAGCGCCGCCGTTAAAGCCGCCCTCGGCTGACCTTCGACCGTACGGCAGCACGCGCGAGCCTGTGGAAAGTGGGTATCGTCTTCCGCAACAAGTCGTTGAGCGGGCAAGCTTCTAGGCGAATCACCTATTCAGTATCACGCCGAGGGTCGCCAAATGGGGCCGCGGCGTCGTCTTCGCTGATCGAGGCTTTCCGCGCCTATGCGCTTCAGTCCGAACCTTCTGGATGAAATCCGATCCCGGCTGCTCGTCAGTCAGGTCGTCGGCCGGAAAGTCGCGCTGAAAAAATCGGGCCGTGAATTCCGCGGCCTTTCGCCGTTCAAGGCGGAAAAGTCGCCCTCGTTCTTCGTCAACGATCAGAAGGGGTTCTACCACTGCTTCGCTTCGGGCGAGCATGGCGACATCTTTACCTTTCTGATGAAGACCGAGGGGCTCGAATTCCCGGAGGCGGTGGAGCGGCTCGCGGCGGAAGCGGGCGTCGCGATGCCCAAGCCTGCCGAGCGCAACGTCGAGCAGGAAGACCAGCGCGAAAGGCTTTACCGGCTTCTCGAAGCCTCGGCGGCGTTTTTCGAGAGCAATCTGCGCATCGGCCTTGGCGCCGAGGCGCGGGGCTATCTCGAGCGGCGGGGGCTGGCGCTGGAGACGATCCAGGCCTTCCGGCTCGGCTTCGCGCCGAACTCGCGCACCGCGCTCACCGCTCACCTCAAGGGCAAAGGTTTTTCTCCGGCCGACATGGCGACCGCCGGGATGCTCATTGCCGGGGACGATATCCCTGAGCCTTACGACCGGTTTCGCAACCGGGTGATGTTTCCGATCCTCGATCTCAAGGGCCGCGTCATCGCATTCGGGGGCCGTGCGCTCGACAAGGACGTGCCCGCCAAGTACCTGAATTCGCCCGAAACTCCGTTGTTTCACAAGGGGCACATCCTGTTCAACGCCGCGCGCGCCCGGACGGCGGCCCACGACAAGAACAGGGTGATCGCGGTCGAGGGCTATATGGACGTCGTGGCCCTCTCCGAGGCCGGCTTCAACGAAACCGTCGCCCCGCTTGGAACGGCGCTCACCGAAGATCAGTTGAAGCTTTTGTGGCGTTTTGCACCAGAACCTACTCTGTGCTTCGATGGCGATGGCGCCGGCCGCAAGGCTGCCGATCGGGCCGTCGAGATCGCGCTCCCCCTGGTTAAGCCAGGCTTCAGCGTTTCATTCGCCTTTCTCCCAGACGGCCTCGATCCGGATGATCTCGTCCGTCAGCGGGGTGCCGGTGCCATGATGGAAGTTCTGGAGAACACGCGTCCGCTCATCGACGTACTGTGGGACCGAGAGCTCAAGGCTCAGCCAACCGGAACGCCGGAACAGCGGGCGGCGCTCGAAGCACGGCTGAAGGGCCTGACTGAGTCCATTCAAGATGCGACGGTTCGGAGCCACTACGCTCGCGAGATACGCGACAGGTTGTATCAGCTCAGGCGGGACAGGAGTTCTGCCCCCAATCGAAAACCTGGGGGCGCGCCGTTCCAATCTTCCTACGCCCGGCCCATGGCTGCGCCGGATTGGCGTGGACGCGAGCGCAGCCGCCTTGCGCCGGCCGACAAGCGCTCTCCCAACAAGTCCCCCTATCCCGGGACTTTAACGGCCAGTCCGGAACTCGTAAGCCATTTTCAGAGTATATCGCCACGCGAGGCGTTGATACTGAAAACACTTATTAACCATCCGTGGCTGATTGATGAGCATTCGGAAGCAGTTGCCGTCATTGAGTTCGCCTCTCCTGCCATCTCAGCGCTTCGCGATGAGATTTTGGCAGTGCATGCGCGTCAGAATTCCCTTGACAGCGCAACTTTACGAACCCAATTGAGCAAATCGGGGGTTGCAAAGGTGGTGGACCTCGTCGCGCGAACGATTACGCACAAAAGCGACCGTTTTGCCGAGCCAGATGCCTCCGCCGCCGATGTCGAAGCCGCCTGGCACCATATTCTTGCGCTACAACAGCGACAGGCCGAGCTTGGCCTTGCCCTGAAGAGCGCTGAGGAGGCTTGGTATCGGGATTGCACGGAAGACGCTGAAAATCGCCTTCTCGACATCAAGCGCCAGATCGCCCGCGAGATGGCGATGAACCAAATGGATGAGTTCGATCAGCCCGACGACAACGATTCAGATGTCAAGCGCGCCGGCTAGGCGTGTGACTAGCATGCCCGCTTCGGAAGGCTGCAACAGGCAGCATTTCGAAGCCTAAATTCATGATCTAGCCGTTCTCGTGCGGGGGCGGCCCAGACGACAAGGAACCAAGGATGGCACGCGCCCAGCAGGCAGTCCAAAAGACGGAAGACAAAGATCAGGCCGCCGATGCCCCAGAACGTGACAGCCCGCTCCTCGATCTTTCGGACCAGGCCGTTAAGCGTCTTCTAAAGACGGCGAAGGCCAAAGGCTACGTTACGCTCGATCAGCTGAATTCGGTTCTGCCTTCGGAAGAGGTGTCTTCCGATCAGATCGAGGACCTTTACGCCATGCTGTCCGATATGGGCATCACGGTCGTAGAGACCGAAGAAGGCGAGGAGAAGGAAGAAGGGGCGGAAGAGCTCGCGGAAGACGAGGAAGGCCGTTCGCTCGTTGCGCAGAACAACGCCCTCGTCAAATCGGAAACCAAGTCGGAACCTGCAGAGCGCACCGACGATCCCGTTCGCATGTACTTGCGCGAGATGGGCTCGGTCGAGCTGTTGTCGCGCGAAGGCGAAATCGCGATTGCCAAGCGCATCGAGGCTGGCCGCGAGGCGATGATTGCGGGCCTCTGCGAAAGCCCCCTCACCTTCCAGGCCATCATCATTTGGCGCGATGAGCTGAACGACGGCAAGATTCTGCTTCGCGACATCATCGACCTCGAAGCCACCTACGAAGGCCCCGAGGCCAAAGAGGTTGCGGCCATGCCGGGCGACGGGGAGCCGGCTGAAGGCGGCCCGGAGACGCCCGCAGAAGGCGAGGACGAGGACGAGTTCGAAAACGCGATGTCGCTCGCCGCGATGGAAGCGGAACTCAAGCCGAAGGTTCTGGAAACCTTCGACAAGATCGCCGCCACCTACAAAAAACTCCGCAAGCAGCAGGACAAGAAGCTCGAGCAGCAGCTCGTCGGCGATCAGGGCTCGCGGCAGCAGCAGAAAGCCTACGAGAAGATCCGCGACGAAATCATCGTCGACGTGAAGTCGCTGTCGCTCAACAACAACCGTATCGAAAGCCTCGTCGAGCAGCTTTACGCGATCAACAAGCGCCTCATCGGACTCGAGGGACGTTTGATGCGTCTCGCCGATAGCTACGGCGTGCCGCGTCAGCATTTCATCGACGAATATTACGGCAACGAGCTCGATCAGACGTGGCTCGATCGGGTCGCCAACAACGGCAAAAAGTGGGGCCAGTTCGTCAAGACCGAACGGTCTCAGGTCGAACAGATCCGCGGTGAAATTCACCAGCTCGCGACCGAGACGGGTCTTGAGATCCCGGAATATCGCCGCATCGTCAAGGCCGTCCAGAAGGGCGAGCGCGAGGCACGGCAGGCAAAGAAAGAGATGGTCGAAGCCAACCTTCGCCTCGTCATCTCGATCGCCAAGAAATATACGAACCGCGGTTTGCAGTTCCTGGATCTCATTCAGGAAGGCAACATCGGCCTGATGAAGGCCGTCGATAAGTTCGAATACCGCCGCGGCTACAAGTTCTCGACCTATGCGACGTGGTGGATTCGGCAGGCGATCACGCGCTCGATCGCGGATCAGGCACGCACGATCCGAATTCCTGTGCACATGATCGAGACGATCAACAAGATCGTCCGCACTTCGCGGCAGATGCTTCACGAGATCGGACGCGAGCCGACGCCGGAGGAGCTGGCTGAAAAGCTTGCGATGCCGCTCGAAAAGGTGCGCAAGGTTTTGAAGATCGCGAAGGAGCCGATCTCTCTCGAGACGCCGATTGGCGACGAAGAGGATTCGCATCTCGGCGACTTCATCGAGGATCGCAACGCCGTGCTGCCGATCGAAGCGGCGATCCAGTCGAACCTCAGGGACACGACGACGCGCGTGCTCGCTTCGCTGACGCCGCGCGAAGAACGCGTCCTTCGTATGCGTTTCGGTATCGGTATGAACACCGACCACACGCTGGAGGAAGTCGGCCAGCAGTTCTCGGTGACGCGCGAACGTATCCGTCAGATCGAAGCGAAGGCGCTCAGAAAGCTGAAACATCCGAGCCGGTCGCGGAAGCTCAGGAGCTTCCTGGACAACTGATGCAACGGATCAGGGCCGCGAAAGCGGCCCTTTTTCATGTGATAACGGAATACGTTATTAGTCATTCAAGTATCATAAAATCAGTGGATCACTGTCATCATGACAGTGGCACTGGCAATCGTTGAACGCGATCGGGTCGAGACGGCTATCGAGGCCGTTATCGATTCTGGACGTTATGCGTCCGCGCGGCCCTGGGAGCCCGCGACTTCCGGAAATTTCGCGGGCCGGACGGATGCGACGCGCG
>JAFECE010000005.1 GCA_018242295.1 Pseudomonadota bacterium | reverse complement strand
GGCGCGCCGACCGGGCACATCGTGCCCATCCGCGAGCTTCGGCTGTCGGCGGGCGCCGAGTTCATCGTCGTCGTCACCGGTGAGATCATGACCATGCCGGGACTGCCGAAGGTGCCGTCGGCCGATTCCATCCGCCTCGACGACAAGGGCCAGATCCAGGGATTGTTCTGAGATACCCTATCGTCATCTTCGGCCGAGCGAACGCGATGGCCGGAGAATGACGCGCATCGAGACATATCAGTCATACGGGGCAGGTCGTATCGCGGCCTGCCCCATTGCTATAGGAAGAGCGCACTTTCCTTCTGAGTTGATCCCCGCCGAATGCGCCTTCTCCCGATCCTAGCCGCGAGCTGTCTCGTCAGCTCGATGTCGATGCGGATCCTTGATCCCGTCGTGCCCGACATTTCGCGCGGCCTCGGCGTCGATACCGCCTCCGTCGCGATGCTCGCATCGTTTTTCGCCTTTCCCTATGCCCTCGCGCAGCCCGTGCTCGGAGCGCTCGGCGACAGCTTCGGCAAAGCTCGCATCATCAAGATCGCGCTCTTGATCGTTGCCCTGTGCCTGGCGGCCACAGCAACAGCGCCAACGTTCGATATGCTCGCCATCGCGCGCCTCATCGGCGGGGCGGCTGCGGGCGGTATCATCCCGCTGGCGTTTGCAATCGTCGGCGATGCATTTCCGATGCACGAGCGGCAGATCGCATTGTCGCGCGTTTTGACCGCGATCATCACCGGGAACCTCGCAGGCTTGATCGGCGCTGGCTTCGTCGCAGCCGAGTTCGGCTGGCGAATTTCCACGATGACGGCGGCAGGATTGGCACTGGCAGCTCTTGTCGTGACGGTTTGGCAGCTGAAGCCGTCTGCTCCCTCAAAGCCCGTGCAGCGTATGCGCGGAGAATTCTTTGACGGTTACCGTGAAGTCTTCGCCAATCCACGATCAGTCGTTTGCTTTTCCGCCGTGTTCGTCGAAGGCATCGTGATCTTCGGACTTTTTCCCTACGTCGCGATTCTGCTCGAGCAGCGTGGCGCCGGAGGCCTGAAGGAAGCCGGCATCGTCCTCTCCGGCTTCGCGATTGGCGGCTTCATCTACACCTTCTTGGTGCGGTTCATGCTGGGTCGGCTCGGCCTTTACAACCTGATCATGTCAGGAGGAGTGGTGTCGGGTCTCGGGCTGGCGATGCTGTCGTTCGGCACATCCTGGCC
Organism: Pseudomonadota bacterium; assembly: GCA_018242295.1. Taxonomy (GTDB): domain Bacteria; phylum Pseudomonadota; class Alphaproteobacteria; order Rhizobiales; family Hyphomicrobiaceae; genus Hyphomicrobium_B. Next base: position 272,506 of record JAFECE010000005.1, on the reverse strand, counting down.
GGCCGAAATGGCGCTGTTCGTGATCGTCGGTGTCGGCTTCTACATGATCCATAATTCTCTCCAAACGCAGGCGACCGAGCTGGCGCCCCGCTATCGCGCCTCAGGGGTCGCAGCGCATTCGTTCTTCGTGTTCTTGGGTCAGGCCTTCGGCCCGTTGCTGTACGGGCTCGGGCTTTCCGGCGCAGGCACGCTTTGGACGATGCTCCTCGCGGGTGCCGTAATGGGTCTGCTCGGTATCGTCACCGCCTGGGGCTTGAAATCGAGATCCGCGGCGCCCGTCCTCGGCGTCGCCGATCCGGCGCAGATTTAGGGTTCAATTCCGCGCAAGCGGACGCTGCCAACGCCTTGGCGGCCATGCCGGAATTTTATGCTAAGAAGACCGTAAGCTGCATATTCGACAAGCAAAGGTAGGGTGATGTGAGCCGCTAGACCCAGCATTTCCAGGGTTTGCGCGAATTGGCCTGGGGTTTGCGATGCCTATCCGAAAAGAATCGTGACGGGAGGGTGGTCTTGGTCGCGGCATTCGACGAAATGAACGGCTTCGGCGGCGAAGTTCGCGCTCCCTATCGCGCACTCGCTGAGTGGCTCGGCGTTCAGCATCTCGATACGCTTCGACAGAAATCGGCCGAAGCGGAAGTCCTCTTTCGCCGTTCCGGAATTACCTTTGCCGTCTACGGCGCCGAAGAGGCCGGCGAACGCCTCATTCCGTTCGACATCCTACCCCGCATCATCTCGGCCGAGGAATGGCGCCGCCTCGAACTCGGTATCGAGCAGCGCGTCCGTTCCCTCAATGCGTTTTTGTACGATATCTACCACCGCCAGGAGATCCTGAAGGCTGGCAAGATTCCCGAAGAGCTCATCACCCAGAACTCCGCCTTCCTGCCAGAAATGATTGGCGTCGACCCGCCACGCGGCGTCTACAGCCACATCATCGGCGTCGATCTCGTCCGCACCGGCGAGAACGACTTCATGGTTTTGGAGGACAACACCCGCACGCCGTCCGGTGTCTCCTATATGCTGGAGAACCGCGAGACGATGATGCACCTCTTCCCCGACCTCTTCAGCCGCAACCGCGTGCGCCCTGTCGAGAACTATCCTGACGCCCTACTGAAAACGCTCGAAAGCGTTGCGCCCGGAAATCTCGATGCCGAGCCGACGATCGCGCTGTTGACGCCGGGCGTCTACAACAGTGCGTACTTCGAACATTCGTTCCTCGCCGACCAGATGGGCGTCGAGCTTGTCGAAAGCACAGATCTTGTCGTCATCGACGGTCTTCTCCGCATGAAAACCACCGAGGGATTGAAACGCGTCGACGTGCTTTATCGGCGCGTCGACGATGATTTCCTCGATCCTCTCGTATTCGATCCGACGTCGTTGCTCGGTGTGCCGGGAATATTCGATGTCTATCGTTCGGGCCGGGTGACGATCGTCAACGCACCGGGAGCGGGAATAGCCGACGATAAGGCGATTTACAGCTATATCCCGGCGATTATAGAGTTCTACACCGGCAAGTCGCCGATCCTCGCCAATGTCGAGACCTACAACTGCCGGGAACCCGCGAGCCTCAAGTATGTGCTCGAACATCTCCCCGAGCTTGTTATCAAGGAAGTTCACGGGTCCGGCGGCTACGGCATGCTTGTCGGTCCGAAATCGACCAAAGAGCAGATCGAAGCTTTCCGGGCGAAACTGATCGCCAATCCGACGAATTATATCGCCCAGCCGACGCTTTCGCTGTCGACATGCCCGACGCTCGCCGACTCGAGCGTCGCACCCCGGCATCTCGACTTGCGTCCCTTCGTGCTCATTGGCGATCAGGTGCGGCTGATGCCGGGAGGGTTGACCCGCGTTGCTCTGAAAAAGGGCTCGCTGGTGGTCAACTCGAGCCAGGGCGGCGGCACCAAGGATACTTGGGTGCTGCAGGAATAGTTTCGGAATGCTTGGACGTACGGCAAACGATCTTTACTGGCTGTCGCGCTACATCGAGCGCGCTGAAAATATCGCGCGTCTTCTCGAGGTCGGCTATCGCATCGTGCTTCTGCCGCGCGAGGGCGAAGGCTTTCACGAGGAATGGCGATCGACGTTGGAAAGCGCGGGATGCGTGCAAGGCTACGTTCAGCGGCACGGCGAGCTGATCTCGCAGAACGTCATCGATTATATGCTGTTCGATACGTCGAATCCGTCGAGCATAGCATCGTGCCTTGCAAACGCACGTCGCAACGGCCGCGCTCAGCGCACGGCCTTGACGCGCGAAATGTGGGAAAGCCTGAACAGCTCCTGGCTCGAGTTCTCGGCGATCCGGCCAGCAACCGTCACCTCGAATTCGCTTCCCGAGCTTCTCGATTGGGTGCGCTCGCGCTCCGCGCTCTATCGCGGCGCCCTTTTGAATACGATCCTGCGCAACGACACTTATTATTTCAGTCAGGTCGGCACGTTCATCGAACGCGCTGACAGCACCGCGCGTATCCTCGATGTCAAATATTACCACCTGTTGCCGTCAAGCGAGATGGTCGGCAGCGAAAAGGACAATTATCAGTGGGCCGCATTGTTGCGTTCCGTTTCGGCGCACCGCAGCTATCGTTGGGTTTTCAAGGACCACTATCGCCCGCTTAAGATCGCGGACTTCATGATCTTGAATCGGCAAATGCCGCGCTCGCTTCGCTCATGCTACGACGAGCTGACGTTAGCTCTTCGCGATCTTGCCGTGTTTTATGGTGCCCGGCACGACTGTCAGATGACTGCCGAGGCAACGCGCGATCTGCTGCTCGAAGCCGACATGCGCAACATTTTCCAATCCGGACTGCATGAGTTCGTGCAGGATTTCATAGGCCGCAACAACAAGCTCGGGAACGAGATCTCTTCCGCGTATCACTTCAGCGATTGAGGATCGACGATGCGCATTTCGATTGGGCATGTGTCGCGTTACGTCTATAGCGAGCCGACAAGATATTCCATTCTGGCGCTGCGCCTCACGCCGCCGTCGTTTCAAGGTCAACGCGTCGTCGAATGGCGCGTCAGCGCTCCGGGCGTCGATGCCGTGAAGTGCTTTCGCGACGGTTTCGGCAATATGGTCCATCTCGCGAGCTGCACGGAGGAGCACTCGGAATCGCTGATCATCGCCAAGGGGGTCGTCGATACGGAGGATAAGGCCGGCGTCGTGCGTGGATTGGCCGATCCGGCGCCGATCCGGGTCTATCGCCGCCAAACTGCGAAGACGACGGCGACCAACGAAATCCGTGCCTTGTGCCGTGCTGCAAGCGCCAAGCCGGACATCCGCGGAATGCACAACCTGATGTATGCCGTACGCGACGCTGTCGACTACAAGATTGGTGCGACGAACGCGCACACGACGGCAGCCGAGGCGTTGGCGGAAGGTAAAGGCGTCTGCCAGGACCATGCGCACCTTTTCATCGCGGCCGCGCGATCGCTCGATATTCCAGCCCGTTACGTGAGCGGCTATTTTCTCTCCGGCGCAGACGAGCCCTCCGACGCCAACCACGCCTGGGCGGAAGTCTGGCTCGAGGGCCTGGGCTGGGTTGGCTTTGACCCCGCTAATCGGATATGTCCCACGGAGAAGTACGTGCGGCTCGCTTCAGGGTTGGACGCGACAGACGCGGCTCCAATTCGCGGCTCTCGAAAGGGCGTCGCGAAAGAGGAGCTGGACGTCATCGTCGAAGTTCAGCAGCAGAGCAGCCAGCAACAGTAGGTGCCTGCGACTCCGGAGATTTTTTCTACATGACATACGCGGTAGCGTTGCGCCTCGAGGGCGGACTCGTATTCGCGGCCGATACGCGGACCAATGCCGGCGTCGACAACATTGCTCAATACAAGAAGCTGCAACTCTGGCGCCGCCCCGGAGACCGCGTTTTGGTTCTGCTGGCTGCAGGCAATCTCGCAGTGACCCAGGCCGTGGTCAGTCTGCTCAATGAGCATCTCGCGGAAGACGCGAGTGAAGATTCAGCGACGCTCGATACCGCGCCCAACATGTATCGCGCCGCGCGCGTTGTCGGGGACGCCATTCGCGAAGCACGCCGCATCGATGGCGCCGCGCTGGAGGCGAGCAAGCTCGGCTTCAATACCAACTTCATCTTCGGCGGCCAGATCAAAGGCGAAAGACCGCGCCTGTTTCAGATCTATCCGGAAGGCAATTTCATCGAGGCAACGGACGACACGCCCTTTTTTCAAATCGGCGAGCACAAGTACGGCAAGCCAATATTGGATCGCGTCGCGCGCTCTGACATGCGCCTCGGCGAGGCCGCAAAGTTGATACTTCTCTCATTCGACTCCACGCTGAGATCGAACCTGTCCGTCGGCATGCCGCTCGATCTCGTGATCTACGAGCGCGATACGCTCGACGTCACGCGCGAGAAACGCATCGGCGCGGACGACGAATATTTTCGGAAGCTCTCCGGCGCCTGGTCCGACGCGCTGCGTCAAGCATTCTCCAAGATCGAAGAGTTCGACGTCTGATCGATCGCGTCCACGGATGTGATTGATTAACGGCCGTAAACCGCGCCAATTTCGAGCCCGCCGAGCCGGATTGGCGCGTTGTATAAGAGAAATCTATGTTGCACCCCAGCAAAATTACGGCGACTTGCCTATGCACACCTTGCGTTGAAAGTGCAGTCTCGCTTCTGTCGATCAAGTAAGCTTAGATGTGTCCAGCGCAATGAAGGGCAGGTGAGCGCTGGAAGGATAGAATGGGTTTTCCAACACTCAAAGAGTATCTCTCGAATTGGACGCTGGACGGCCGCACGCGTGGTCAAGTCGCGGACACGATTCTAGCTATTGCTGACGCGAGCGCCCGTCTTTCAGACATTATCGGGCGGGGTGCACTCGGCGGGAAGCTCGGGCGCGTCGTCGCGCGCGCAGGCGAGATCGACGAGCAGAAGGAAGTCGACGCCCTCGCCAATGGCATGATCATCGATGCGCTGAAATCTCAGCCCGTCGCGGCTCTCGCGACCGAGGAAGCCGTTGAGCCCATTGCACTTCAGAACGATGCGCCGCTCTTGGTTGCGACAGACCCGCTGGACGGATCGTCGAATATCGACGCCAATGTCTCGGTTGGGACGATTTTCTCGATTCTTCCGCGTCATCCGTCCTCGACGCGCGAGGCGGCATTTTTGCGTCCAGGTTCGCATCAACTTGCAGCGGGCTTTTTCGTTTATGGCCCGCAAACGGTCCTGGCTCTCACCGTCGGCCACGGAACCCAGATCTTCACGTTCGATAGGGAAACCCGGACCTTCCATCTGACGACGCGTACCGTCGCGATTCCTCCCGAAGCCGACGAATACGCCATTAACGCTTCCAACGCGCGCCACTGGGACGATCCGATCCGCATCTATATTCACGACTGTGAAAACGGCGCCAACGGCCCCCGTGGGCACGATTTCAATATGCGGTGGACGGGCTCGCCGGTGGCGGACGTTTACCGGATACTCTCCCGTGGCGGCATTTACCTTTATCCCGGCGATCGCCGGAAGGGTTTCCACCAGGGACGCATTCGCCTGATTTACGAAGCCAATCCGTTGAGCTGGATCGTAGAGCAGGCGGGTGGAAGAGCGACGACGGGAAGAGAGCGCGTGCTGGACGTCGTGCCGGCCGCCCTCCATCAGAAAACGCCGCTGATCTGCGGCTCACGCGACGAGGTGGACCGAGTGATGCGCATCTATAGCGGCCAGGAATTCAAGGGCGAGCGCTCGCCGCTATTCGGTCGGCGAGGCCTGTTCCGGGCACTGCCATGAGCTTGTCCGTCGAAAGTCTTCCTCCCCTGAACCGAAGCGCATCGAGCCTCCGCAATGTCGATTAAGCATCCGATTATATCCGTCACCGGCTCTTCTGGCGCGGGAACGACGTCGGTGCGGCAAACTTTTGAGAACATTTTCCGCCGCGAGCACGTGCGGGCGGCATTCGTCCAGGGCGATGCATTTCATCGCTACGATCGCTGCGGCATGGAAAAGGCGATGCGGGAAGCTGCGAAGCGCGGCAACCACAATTTCAGCCATTTCGGCCTCGAGGCAAATCTGATCGAGGAGCTCGAAACGCTTTTTCGAATGTATTCCGAGAGCGGTAAGGGCCTCATCCGCCATTATGTGCATGACGATGCGGAGGAACGCGCGCTCGGCACACCGGTCGGCAGCTTCACGCCTTGGACGGAGATTGAGCCGGACACGGATGTTCTGATGTACGAAGGCCTCCACGGCGCCATCGTCACCGGAGACTACGACGTCGCCCGTCATGCCGACCTGAAGATTGGCGTCGTACCTGTGATCAATCTCGAATGGATTCAGAAGATCCAGCGAGACCGTACGGAGCGCGGCTATACGACCGAGGACGTGACACAGTCGATCCTGAGGCGAATGCCCGACTACGTTCAGTACATCTGTCCGCAGTTCACGCAGACCGATATCAATTTTCAGCGAATTCCGACGGTCGATACATCGAATCCGTTCATTGCCCGCTGGATACCAACGCCCGATGAATCGATGGTGATCATCCGTTTCAAGGAGCCGCGCGGCATCGATTTCGCGTATCTTTTGTCCATGATCCACGACAGCTTCATGTCGCGGGCCAATTCCATCGTCATTCCTGGTAGTAAGCTCGATCTTGCCATGCAACTCATTCTGACGCCGCTCATTCTCCAGCTCGTCGAGCGCCGCCGCCGAGTGATATGATCGAACCCACGAAAGGTCTTCCGTGTCTCGCCCTCTCTTGATCGCTCCGTCCATCCTCTCGGCCGACTTCAGCAAGCTCGGCGATGAAATTCGCGCCGTCGACCGGGCAGGCGCCGATTGGATTCATTGCGATGTGATGGACGGACATTTCGTGCCGAACATCACTTATGGGGCTCCGGTCATCAAAGCCGTTCGCGGAACATCGAAGAAAATTTTCGACGTGCACTTGATGATCGCGCCGGCCGATCCTTATTTGGGAGACTTTGCCGCCGCCGGCGCCGATATCATTACGGTCCACGCCGAAGCAGGTCCGCATCTCGATCGCTCGCTTCAGGCGATCCGAGCACTGGGCAAGAAGGCCGGCGTATCGCTCAATCCCGGAACCCCGGAAAGCGCCATCGAATACGTTCTCGATCGCCTCGATCTTATCTTGGTGATGAGCGTCAATCCGGGCTTCGGCGGCCAATCGTTTATTCCCGCGGTCGTCGAAAAAATTCGCCGCGTGAAGGCACTCGTCGGTTCGCGTCCCATCGATATCGAGGTTGACGGTGGCATCACGCCGGAAACCGCACGCCAGGTCGTCGAGGCCGGCGCCAACGTTCTCGTCGCGGGTTCGGCGGTCTTCAAGGGTGGCAGCGAGCAAAGCTATCGCGCCAACATGGACGCCATAAGAAACGCGACGCGGCTCGAGGTCTAAGAGCAGAAGGTCTGAAACGCCGCTTGAAATCGAAGCCGGCGAGCGTATTTCGACGGGTCATGACCCAAAGCAAGTTTTCCGAGCCGCTCCCGATCGATGATGTGCTCGACGATATTCGAGCGGCACTGCTATCCAATGGGACCGCCGTGCTTGTCGCGCCGCCGGGAGCCGGCAAGACGACGCGCGTGCCGCTCGCTCTTCTCGATGAAGCCTGGAGTGCTACCGGCAAAATTCTCGTTCTCGAACCGCGCCGCATTGCTGCCCGTGCCGCAGCGGAACGAATGGCCACAAACCTCGCCAGTCGCCTCGGCGACAAAATAGGTCTGCGCGCGCGCCTCAATTCCAAGACCGGACCGCACGTCGGCGTGGAAGTTGTCACTGAAGGCGTCTTCACCCGCATGATCCTCGACGATCCCGGTCTCGAGGGCGTCGCAGCCGTTTTGTTCGACGAGTTCCACGAACGCTCGCTCGACGCCGACATCGGTCTTGCCCTGGCACTCGACGCGCGTTCCGCCCTCCGGCCCGATCTCAAAGTCCTCGTCATGTCCGCCACGCTCGAAGCGGCAAACGTCGCGAAGCTGCTCGGCGATGCGCTGATCGTCAGGAGCGAGGGCCGCGCCTTCCCCGTCGAAACGCGCTACTTGGGCAGGCGTGCGAATAGGATCGAGGAAGACGTCGCCGATGCCGTGAAGAGAGCGGTCGCCAATGACGCCGGCTCAATCCTCGTCTTTCTCCCCGGCCAAGGCGAGATCGCGCGCGTTGCCGAACGCTTGAGTGCGCATGCTTTGCCGGCGAACGTGCATGTCGTTCCGCTTTACGGCGGCCTCGATCCCGCTGCCCAGGACCGCGCCATTTCGCCGGCGAAAACCGGCCGCAAGGTCGTTCTGGCGACGTCAATCGCGGAAACCTCGATTACCATCGAAGGTGTGCGCGTCGTCATCGATAGCGGCGTCGCCCGCGTTCCGCGATTCGAACCCGATGTCGGCATCACCCGCCTCGAGACCGTCCGCGTGTCGCGCGCCTCGGCCGATCAGCGTCGCGGCCGCGCCGGAAGAACCGCACCGGGAATTTGCTATCGGCTGTGGGACGAGCCTGAGACGCAAGGCCTCGTGCCATTTGCCGAGCCCGAAATCCGCTCCGCCGATCTTTCAGCCTTGATACTCGACTGTGCCGAGTGGGGCACAAACGATCCGCGATCTCTGGCGTGGCTCGATCCGCCGTCCGAAGGCGCGCTCACCGCAGCGCGTGCGAGTCTGCGTGCGGTCGATGCACTCGATGGAGATGGACGGATCACGGAAGATGGCAAGCGATTGCGGGCGCTGCCGCTTCCGCCGCGCTTGGCGCGGATGGTCCTGAAAGCTGGGGCCAGCGGTCACTCGGGAACGGCGGCAGAGCTGGCCGCGATTCTCGTCGAACGTGGCATCGGCGGCAACGACCTCGATCTTGCTGTCCGTCTCGAAAATTTTCGCCGCGATCGCTCGCAACGGGCGGAAAGCATGCGCGCGCTCGCGCGTCAGTGGGCGAGAACTGGAACAGCAGTCAAAGCGGCGGTAGCCGAAGCGCCATCGCCGGCCGCGCTCCTCGCGCTTGCCTATCCCGACCGGATTGCAAAAAACCGCGGCAAGCGCGGCAGCTTTCTGCTCGCCAATGGCCGCGCCGGGATCGTCGACGACAGTCACCACTTGGCATCCGCGCCCTATCTGGTCGTTGCCGAGCTTCAGGGACGAGCAGCTGCAACACGGATCACACTCGCGATCGCGGCGGACGAAGCAGACATCGAAGCATTCGCCGCTGACCGGATCGAGCTGAGCGATGAGGTTGTGTTCGACAAAGACGCCCGCGCCGTACGCGCACGCCGCAGCCGCCGCCTCGGCGCGATCGCGCTGAACAGCGAGCCGCGCCCCCTAGGCTCCGGCGAAGACGTCTCTGCCGTTCTCGCCCGCGGCCTGATGGGGCTCGGAGCGGAAGCCCTGCCGTGGACGAAAGCGCAGCTTCAGCTTCGCAGTCGCATTGCGTTCCTGCGCAAAGGCGATGGGACGTGGCCGGATATGTCCGACGCCTCTCTAACGTCGGCTCTGGAGGAATGGCTTGCGCCTTTTTTAGCGGGTAAGTCTCGGATTTCCGAAATCGACGCCGACACCCTGGAAAGCGCGCTCAATTCACTGGTGCCGCGTCAGATGCGCTTACGCCTCGACGCCGAAGCGCCAACGCATTTCGAAGCGCCGACCGGAAATAGATTTGCGCTCGACTACGATGTCGCCGACGCGCCGGCGCTGCATATTCGTGTGCAGGAACTTTTTGGACTAAAGGAACACCCCGCCATCGCGCGCGGCCGTCTGCCGCTCACACTGCATTTGCTATCGCCAGCGCGCCGGCCAATTCAGATCACTCGCGATCTGCCGGGCTTCTGGGCGGGCTCCTGGCGCGCCGTGCGAGCCGACATGCGCGGGCAATATCCAAAGCACGTCTGGCCCGAAGATCCGGCCAACGCCAAACCTACGGCACGGGCGAAGCCGCGCGGCACGTGATCGAATGCCAAAAAAAATCCCCGGCCAACGTGGCCGGGGGGACAGTTGCTCGTGGAGGAACGCAAGTTTAGCAGTCGAGTGTATGGTCCTTCTCCCACTGCGTGAAATGTGAGGCGAAGGAATTCCAGTCTTTCATCTTGAGCTTGATGTAGGCCGCGGAGAATTCTTCACCGAGAGCGGCCTTGAGCGAAGTGTCCTTATCGAAGGCGCGGATCGCGTCGAGCAGGTTCAGCGGTAGGCGCGGCGCGTCTGTCACCAAATGCCCTTCCTGGTACATATCGATGTCGTAGCGCTTGCCGGGATGTGCCTTCGAACGAATACCGTCGAGGCCGGCGGCAATGATCACAGCCTGCATCAGATAGGGATTTGCGGCGCCGTCCGGCAGTCGCAACTCGAAGCGGCCCTTGCCCGGCACGCGAACCATGTGCGTGCGGTTGTTGCCAGTCCAAGTGACCGAGTTCGGCGACCACGTCGCGCCCGATGTGGTGCGCGGTGCGTTGATGCGCTTATACGAGTTGACCGTCGGGTTGGTGATTGCAGCAAGAGCCTCGGCATGTTTCATGATACCGCCGAGGAAATTGTAGCCCTGTTGCGACAGACCCATTTCATCATGGCCGTCGTAGAACATGTTGGTCTTGCCGTCCTTGTCCCAGACGGAGATGTGGGCGTGGCAGCCATTGCCGGTGAGGTTCGGGAACGGCTTCGGCATGAACGTCGCGCGCAAACCATGCTTTTCAGCGATCGAGCGCGCCATGAACTTAAAGAACGAATGCCTGTCCGCAGTGAGCAGAGCATCGTCGAAGTTCCAGTTCATTTCCCACTGGCCGTTCGCGTCCTCGTGGTCGTTTTGGTATGGGCCCCAGCCGAGTTCGAGCATGTAATCGCAAATTTCTGCGATAACGTCGTAGCGGCGCATCAGGGCCTGCTGGTCGTAGCAGGGTTTTGCGGCGGTATCTTTGCTGTCCGAGATCTCGCATCCGTCCGGAGTAGTCAGGAAGAACTCGCACTCGACACCGGTCTTCACGTAGAGGCCAAGTTCCGCCGCTTCTGCCGAGATCTTCTTCAGGACGACGCGCGGCGCCTGCGCAACATGCTTGTCTTCCATCACGCAATCGGCGGCAACCCACGCGACTTCCTTCCTCCACGGCAGCTGAATGACTGACGAAGCATCCGGCAGGCCGAAGAGATCGGGGTGCGCAGGCGTCATGTCGAACCAGGTCGCGAAGCCAGCGAAGCCTGCACCGTCCTTCTGCATGTCGGCGATCGCCGACGAAGGAACGAGCTTGGCGCGCTGCGAACCGAAAAGGTCCGTATACGAGATCATGAAGTAGCGAATGCCGCGCTCTTTAGCGAGCTGGGCGAGATCTTGAGCCATACTTAGTTTCCTCAACTCTTGCGTTTCTTTCAATTATCGTTACCGGTGCGCAAAAAAAGGGCGGCTTATAAGCCGCCCGATCCTGTCACTCCGGGGATCCAAGACGTTCCTGCGAGGGGAACGCGAGCCATTGCAGCGGCTTCGATCGTCAATGCACAGAGATCTTCGGGCTCGAGATTGTGGATGTTGTTGTGTCCAGCAGCGCGAGCGATCGTCTGTACTTCGAGCGTCATGACCTTCAGGTAATTGGCGAGACGGCGTCCGGCCCGTACCGGGTCGAGGCGCTTTGAGAGTTCGGGATCCTGGGTTGTGATACCCGCCGGATCGCGGCCCTCATGCCAATCATCGTAGCAGCCGGCTTTCGTACCGAGCTTCGCGTATTCAGCATCGAGCGCTGGATCGTTGTCGCCCAGAGCAACGAGCGCTGCCATGCCGATCGCGACGGCGTCAGCGCCAAGCGCCAGCGCCTTGGCAACGTCGGCACCGTTGCGAATACCGCCCGACACGATGAGCTGAACCTTGCGGTGCATGCCCAGATCCTGCAAGGCCTGAACGGCCGGCCGGATGCAAGCGAGTGTCGGCAGGCCGACGTTTTCGATAAAGACTTCCTGCGTTGCCGCGGTGCCGCCCTGCATGCCGTCGAGCACGATGACGTCGGCGCCTGCTTTGACGGCAAGAGCAACGTCGTAGTAGGGACGCGTACCGCCGACCTTCACGTAGATTGGCTTTTGCCAGTCGGTGATTTCGCGGATTTCAAGGATCTTGATTTCAAGATCGTCCGGACCTGTCCAATCGGGATGGCGACACGCCGAGCGTTGGTCGATACCCTTCGGCAGGTTGCGCATCTCGGCGACGCGATCCGAAATCTTCTGACCGAGCAGCATGCCGCCGCCGCCTGGCTTGGCGCCTTGACCGACGACGACTTCGATCGCATCCGCTTTGCGCAGATCGTCGGGATTCATGCCATAGCGTGATGGCAAGTACTGATAGACAAGCGTCTTCGACTGACCGCGCTCCTCCGGCGTCATGCCGCCGTCGCCCGTTGTCGTCGAGGTGCCTGCGATCGAGGCGCCACGGCCGAGCGCTTCCTTCGCGTTTGCCGACAGTGCGCCGAAGCTCATGCCTGCAATCGTGATCGGAATTTTGAGCTCGATCGGTTTCTTGGCGAACCGCGTGCCGAGCGTCACGCTCGTGCTGCAGCGCTCGCGATAGCCTTCGAGAGGATAGCGCGATACTGAGGCGCCAAGAAACAGAAGATCGTCGAAGTGCGGCACACGGCGCTTGGCGCCGCCTCCACGGATATCGTAGATGCCGGTCGATGCCGCGCGCCGGATTTCCGAGAGCGTGTAATCATCGAACGTAGCCGAGTGGCGTGGTGTCGTAAGCGGGATTTTCGGCGACATCAGTAAGCATCCGCGTTGTCGATGTTGAAGTTATAAAGCTTGCGTGCAGAGCCATATCTGCGGAATTCCGAAGCTTTGGCGTCCTTTATTCCGGCATCTGCGAGAAGCTTGGTGAGCGCCTCCTGATGTTCGGGCCGCATCTCTTTCTCGATGCAGTCGGCGCCGAGGCTTTTCACTTTGCCGCGAACGAAGAGCTGCGCTTCGTAGATGGAATCCCCCAAGGCGTCGCCCGCATCGCCGAGTACGACGAGGTGGCCCGACTGCGCCATGAAGGCGGACATGTGCCCGATGTTACCCTTGACGACGATATCGATGCCCTTCATCGAAATGCCGCACCGGGACGATGCATTGCCTTCGATGACGAGAAGGCCGCCGCGGCCGGTTGCGCCGGCGTACTGGCTCGCATCGCCTTTGATGACGACGCGTCCCGACATCATGTTTTCGGCAACGCCGGGGCCTGCCGAGCCATGTACCGTCACGGAGGCCTTCTTGTTCATTCCCGCGCAGTAATATCCAACGCTACCGCGGATATCGACTTTGACGGGCGCATCGAGGCCGACGGCAATGGCATGACCACCGCGTGGATTTACGATTTCCCACTGAGGTTGATTAGAGCCGTCGGTTTGCCGGTGCAGCTCTTCGTTAAGTTCGCGTAACGGGCTCTGAGCCAGATCAAACGTTCGCATAAGGTCCCCAATTAACTGCTGCATCAGCGTTGCCAGAAGTAAACGGTTGACGGTTCCGGTTCCCAGACTTTAGCCTTGTCAATTCCAGGCAAGCCTGCGAGCGCGCGATATTCCGAACCGAACGCAACGTAGTCGTCGGTTTCCGCCATGACTGCTGGTTTGCACGCGATCGGATCGCGCACGACGCCGAACCCTTCCTTCGTGCCCACGACGAAATTGAAGAAGCCGTCGAGATCGTCGAGGCTCTTCTCGAGCGCCTCGCCGAGGTTCATGCCCTGCTTCATCCGCCATGTGAGATAGGAAGCGGCGACTTCGGTATCGTTCTCTGTATTGAACTTCATGCCGTCGCGAATGAGTTCGCGGCGCAGGCTGTTGTGGTTCGAAAGCGAGCCGTTGTGCACGAGGCACTCATCCGCGCCGGTCGAGAAGGGATGCGCGCCGAGCGTCGTTACGGCCGACTCGGTGGCCATGCGCGTGTGGCCGATGGCATGCGAGCCCGACATGTGGGCGAGATCGAAGCGCTTGGCGACCTCGGTAGGGTAGCCGACTTCCTTGTAGATTTCGATATTCTCGCCGGTCGCCATGATGCGGATCGATGGGAAGTCCGCGCTGAGCGTGGCGAGCACCTCATCAACCTTATCCGACGGAACGCTGAGAACGGCGTGTGTGTCGTTGGTCGTCAGCTGCGCGTCCAATTTCTTGTCTTTCGCGAGAGCAGCCTTGAGCTTCGCGAAGTCTTCCGCTGCGGTCGCAGACTGCAGCGTGATTTTCGATCGACCTTCAGTACCGGAGCCATAGATGGCGAACCCAGCCGAGTCCGGCCCTCGCTCGCACATCGTCGACAGCATGCCAGAAAGTAGCTGGCCGAGCTGCGGCTCCATTTTTGGGTTTTTTAGAAATAGTCCGACGATTCCGCACATGATTGCCTCCAGAGGGCCGCGAAGGAACGGACCTACACAGTAACAATCGGTAGTCGGACTGTCAACTCAGAAGAAAGAAGTTTTCTTTAAAAGAAATGTCGGGAAGGCGCAGTTCGTCAGGGGCGGGGATAAATGATGATGGAAAGGTATGTCATCGGGGTCTTGATGAGGCGCGCTGGCCCATGCGGCGCCGCACTATCGAAAAGGATCGCATCACCGGGCGCAAGGAGGTAGCTGCGATCGGCGTGCGCGTACTCCACTTCGCCCGTGAGCATGAAAATGAATTCGACGCCTTCGTGCTGGAAGCCCGTGTAAGCCACCGCGTCATCGGTCAGCGTGATGAGGTAAGGCTCGATAACGACGGGGCCGTCGAGTGAGTGGCCGAGAAGCTGGTATTGATGGCCGACTTTCGTCCCGCGCCGGCGGATGACCACGCCTTCGCCAGCCCTTACGTACGAGCAATCACGGCGCTGTTCGAAAGAGGCAAACAGCACCGTCAACGGTATATTCAACGCCGAAGCCAGCATCTGCAGCGTGCCGAGCGATGGCGAGATCTGGCCGTTTTCGATCTTCGACAGCATGCCGGGCGAGATCTGCGCCGCGGTGGCAAGCTCCGCGACCGTCAAACCCGCGTGTTTGCGATGGTGACGGACCTGATGTCCGATGGCCTGCTCTAAAGTGTGCTCTGCCGCGCCCGGCGCATTCGAGCCAGTTGCTAGGGGTTCCGGCTCCAGAAGAGCAATAGGGTTTTTGCGCGTTTTATCTGACATGAAGCCTTCCGCCGGATACGGCGGTTCAAATCATTATTAAAAAAACAAGTTCGCACGTCGGGAAGCATTATGCCACTACCCAAATTGAAATTGTCTATTGCCGGAAGGACGCAGGTACGTAAAAAGGGCCTATTATTGGTTAGGCTTTTGCTTTTCGGAGCCAATCCCCGAAATCTCGCGAATAAGTACGGGCGCAGGCGAAATCGTACGCTGTACCATCGGGAAGCCGCCAGACGATAACCCCGAGATGCGAAACGTGTGTAATTGCGACGTCTCCGGGCTTGAATGCGTCCTCGTGAAAATCAATGCCCATGCTCCGTGAAAGGACAGGGGACGGACGTGCCTGGGAAATTCTAAAAATCGTTCGGCTTTCGGTAACGTCAACGAGCGACGCCAATCCGTTGAATGTCTTCGCAAGTTCAGAATAGTGGTCGCGACCGGCTTCGTCTTTCTGAATAATGAGCCATTGATCGGGGCCTGCCCAGACGATCAGCGCCCCACCAGCTTCGACGGCTTTTGGCGTCGATGGCAGCGATACTCCGAAGGTCGCGCGAGCGCGTTCGTCCAGCGAAGCGCGAGCGCCGCGACGGGCAGCGATATTCGTGACGGTTACATCGTTGCGCTCGATGAGGTCGGACGCATGCGCCGTGTTGGTATGGTTTGCAAGCTCAGACACGCAGTCTCGCTCCTTCAACGTCAACAAATGTAGCCGGAACCACTTCGACGAGGACGTCGCCATTTCGAACGGGATCGAACGCTCTCAGGATCTCGCCCATTCGAGACTCGGCGCCCGACAACAGCCCCAAGCCGATCCAGTGACCGAGCGAAGGCGAGTAGGCGACGGAGGTCATGTAACCTTGATCGTTTTGCGCAACGGCGGCATCGTCCTTGCCGATGAAATGCGCGCCGCCCCGAAGCCGTGCGGACCTGTCGACAGGCCTGAAGCCGACGACGCGCGGACGGGTAGGATCGGCGAGCCCCGGCCGTTGCGAAAGCACGCGGCCGACAAAGTCCTTCTTCGTCGATGCCATCTTGCCGAGGCCGAGATCGCCAGCCGTCGTCATGCCGTTGAGTTCGGGACCAGCGACGTGTCCCTTCTCGATGCGCATGACGCCGAGAGCTTCGGTTCCGTAGGGCGCGACGCCGAATTCCTCGCCTTTCGCCATCAGAGTGCGCATGAGGCGATCGCCCTGGCGCGCCGGAACGGCGATTTCGTAAGCCATCTCGCCGGAGAACGAGAGCCGGTAGAGCCTCGCTTTGATGCCGCCCATTACGGTGAGTTCAGCCACCGCCATATAGGGGAACGCCGCATTCGAGATGTCGAAAGGTGCATCCACGATCTTCGCAAGCAAATCGCGAGCGCGAGGACCGGCGACGGAATACTGCGCCCACTGATCGCTCACTGGGAAAAGCTGCACATCGAGGTCCGGCCAATACCATTGGCGGCAAAGTTCGAGATGCTGCAAAACCTTGATCGCATTCGCCGTGGTCGTGGTGATGAAGTAGCGGTCGTCCGCGAAACGCGCCGCCGTTCCGTCATCCATTGCGATGCCGTCTTCGCGCAGCATCATGCCGTAGCGGGCTTTGCCGACGCCGAGAGTACTCATCATATTGATATAGACACGGTCAAGAAACTTGCCGGCGTCCGTGCCGTGAATCTCGATTTTGCCGAGCGTCGAGACATCACAAACCCCGACGGCATTTCTAACCGTGTTCACTTCGCGGCAAACCGTCGTTAGCCAATCGTTCTCGCCGGGCTTCGGATAATATTGAGCTCTGAGCCACATGCCGGTTTCGATAAACGCGGCGCCGCGCTCTTTGGCCCAATCGTGCGATGGCGTGAGACGCGTTGCCTTGAAATGCTTGCCACGATGCTCGCCGGCGAGAGCGCCGAGCGAAACGGGCGTGTATGGCGGACGCGCCGAGGTCGCTCCGGTCGCCGCAATGGTTTTGCCCGTCAGCTGCGCCAGGATCGCGAGACCGTTGACGTTCGACGTCTTGCCCTGATCGGTCGCCATGCCGAGCGTCGTATAGCGCTTCAGGTGTTCGACCGAGCGATATCCTTCGCGTTCCGCCAAGGCGACATCAGCGGCCGTGACGTCGTTCTGTTGATCGACGAATGCCTTATGCTTGGCCGTCTTGACGTGCCAGAAAGCGGAAATATCGCTGGGCTCGTCGTCAGCTGCAGGAACAGCCGAGGCCGCCGCCTGAAACCCGCTGGCCACCGCGGCGGCTTCACCTGCCTGCGCACCTTCTTTAAGGCAGGAAGCAAGACCGAACGTGCCCTTTGCGGAGCCTGAGACAGCCATTCCCTTCGGCAACGCGCCGGGAACGAAGGCAGCCAGTTCCTGCTGCCACTGTGCACGGCCGCCGAGATGGGTCGTGACCTGAACACTCGGATTGAAGCCGCCAGAGACCGCGATGAGATCGCACGCAATGTTTTGCGACGTGCCGTCAGCCCCAACGATGCGAGCGCTGGTGACGCGCGAAGATCCGATGGCGTCGGCGACGACAGCGCCTTCGAAGATGCGAATGCCGTGCTTGCGTGCAAATGATTTGGTTGCCGGCTGCAGCATCGTGCGCGTATCGACGAGAGCAGCAACGCGAATACCCGCCCCCACCAGATCTTCGATCGTGCTCGCGCCGTCGTCATTGTTCGAGAACACGACCGCGGTTTCGCCGGGCTTGACGCCGAAGCGGTTGATATAGGTGCGTACGGCGCTTGCGAGCATGACGCCGGGACGATCGTTGTTGCCAAACACGATCGGACGTTCCATCGCGCCTTGGGCAATGATGGTGTGTTTCGCAACAATGCGCCACAGCCGTTGCCGGGGCACACCTGCGGCCGGGACGGGGACGTGATCGGCAACGCGTTCGACGGCCCCAAATGTACCGGTATCGTAGGCGCCGAAGACAGTTGTTCTCGGCATCAATCGAACACCGGGAAATGACCTCAGCTCGGCCACGACGGAATTGACCCAGTCTGCGCCCTTAACACCGCCGACGGTCCGAACGTCGCTCAGCAGCCTACCGCCGAATGCAAAGTTTTCATCGACGAGAATGACCCTTGCACCTGTGCGCGCTGCCGTGAGCGCCGCCATCAATCCGGCAGGACCCGACCCGACGACAAGGATGTCGCAGAACGCAAAAGCCTTATCGTAGCTGTCGGGATCGTGCTCCTGTGCAGCCCGGCCAAGACCCGCCGCGCGCCGGATCATCGGCTCGTAGAACTTCTCCCAGAAGGACGCCGGCCACATGAAGGTCTTGTAGTAGAATCCGGCCGAAAGAAATGGCGAAAGAAGTCCATTGACGGCGAGCAGGTCGAGCGATAGCGACGGGAACCGGTTCTGGCTCTTCGCTTCGAGGCCGTCATAGAGTTCGGTGATGGTCGCCTTGGTATTGGGCTCGCGGCGCGCACCCGAGCGAAGCTCGACGAGAGCATTCGGCTCCTCGGATCCCGAAGTCAGGATGCCCCGGGGGCGATGATATTTGAACGAACGGCCGACCAACCGAACGCCGTTGGCGAGCAGTGCGGAAGCCAGCGTATCGCCCGCATAGCCGTTGTAAGGAACGCCATCGAAGGTGAAGGTGAGAGACTGCGAGCGGTCGATCAACCCGCGATCTTTGAGCCGTGCAGTTTGAGCCGATTGTGTCATTGAGCCGTGCCCGCAGCTTTCTGCCGCTCGAGGGCGACCTCTTGAGCGGATTTGACGTCCAGAATTTCGTGGTTGCGCGTGTCGCGAGTTACGACGAGCCAGGCGTGGCATCCGGCAGCGTGATACCAGAGCTCTTGCATCGGGCCGGCGATATTCGCGCGCTCATACCCGAAAGCGTAAAAGGCTTCATTGGCATTGGGCGCTGCTGGATCGGGCCGGACGATGCTCGCATCTCCGAGATACGAGAATTCATCGTTACTGCGTTGACCGCAATGGGGACAATTGATGCGCATGTTGGGGTCGCCTTCAGTGCAGGTTGGGCTGATTGCCCATGCCCTTCTCGTCGATCATGTGGCCGGTACGGAAGCGATCGAGGCGATAGGCCCGCGCCACCTCGTGAGATTCATTGCGCGCGATAAGGTGCGCGAAGCACAATCCCGAAGCTGGCGTTGCTTTGAAGCCGCCGTAGCACCAGCCGCCGTTGAAGAAGAGCCCGTCGACCGGCGTCCGATCGATGATCGGCGAACCGTCCATGCTCATGTCCATGATGCCGCCCCAGGAGCGCAGCAAGCGCACCCGGCCGATCCGCGGCATCAGCGCCATCCCGCCTTCGAGGACATCCTCGACGACCGGGAGGTTACCCCGCTGCGCATAAGAATTGTAACCGTCGATGTCGCCGCCGAAGACGAGACCGCCCTTGTCGGATTGGCTTACGTAGAAATGCCCGGCACCGAATGTCACGACGCCGTCGATGAATGGCTTGATTCCTTCCGAAACGAATGCCTGCAATACGTGGCTTTCGATCGGGAGCGATAAGCCGGCCATTCCCGCGACTCGGGAAGAATTTCCCGCAACGGCTAATCCGACTTTATTTGCACCGATAAATCCGCACGTCGTCTCAATGCCGCTAATTTTGCCATTCGAAATACGAAATCCGGTAACTTCCGTGTTCTCGATGATATCGACTCCGAGCCGGTCTGCGCCACGCGCATAACCCCAGGCGACGGCGTCGTGCCGCACGGTGCCGCCGCGCCGCTGCAGAAGCCCGCCCTGGATCGGAAAACGCGCGTTGTCGTAGTTCAGCCAAGGATACATCGACCGCACGGCATCGCGGTCGAGCAGTTCGGCATCGATCCCGTGGAGGCGCATCGCATTCCCGCGCCGGGCATAGGCGTCGCGCTGGGCGTCGGAATGATAAAGGTTCAGAACGCCGCGCTGGGAAACCATCGCGTTGTAATTCAGGTCCTGCTCCAGGCCCTCCCAGAGCTTCATGCTCGTCTCGTAGAACGGGATATTCCCGGGGAGGAGATAATTCGAGCGAACGATCGTCGTGTTGCGGCCGACGTTGCCGGAACCGATCCAGCCCTTTTCGACCACGGCGATGTTTCTCACGCCATAGCGTTTCGCGAGGTAGTAAGCCGTCGCGAGGCCGTGCCCGCCGCCGCCAACGATAACGACATCGTAGTTCGGCTTGGGTGTTGCCTGGCGCCAGGCAGGACCCCATCCGGTCTGCCCGCGGAGGCCCTCGAGAAATACTGAAAAGATGGAATAGCGATCTAAGCGCGGCATAAGATGCTCTGCATTTTCACGCGAACCGGGGAGTCCGGCGCGTCGTGGACCAACGCTCAAGCTTATATATCGCGCCGTAATTGACGCTAATATAAGAAATACTTATACTGCGGGGGCTATGGCCACACGCCCCACACGGCTCCCATTCGATCTCCACGTCCTGGAAGCGTTCCTCGGCGTCTGCGAAGCGCGCTCCATGGCGCTCGCCGCCCAGAAGCTGGCGATGACGCAGCCAGCCATCTCCCAAGCCGTTGCCGATCTCGAAGCGCGCATCGGCGTGAAGCTGTTCGACCGCAGCGTCCGGCCCCTCGCGTTGACGCCCGCCGGCGAGTTGATGCGCCAGCGCGCGTCCGCGCTCATTTCAGAAGCGCGGCAGATTGCGACCGCTATCAGGCACACCGCACGCGGCCGCCTCGCCCTGATCCGCGCCGGATTGGTTGACAGCCTGTCGCGCGCTTTGACGGGGCCAATCGCGACTTTTCTCGTCTCGCACGCCGAGCACGTCTCGGTGCAGTCCGGACTGACGGCCGCCCACGCCGGTGCACTTTTGACGCGAAATCTCGACCTTTTCATCGGCGTCGATGATATGAGCGACGTCGAGGGCTTCGATCGCCACGAAATTGTGACCGAGCCCTACATACTCGTGCTGCCGCCGAAGCAGAAAATCCCCCGTTCCGTCGAGGATCTTGAGGCCTGCGCAGAAAAGCTTCCGTTTATTCGCTATAGCGCCCGCTCCAAAACCGGCATCGACATCGAACGCCATCTCCGCCGGCTGCATGTCGACCTCCCGCCGGGACTTGAGTTTGATACCCCGTTCGGGGTGAGCGACATGGTCGCGCGAGGCAAGGGCTTCGCGATTACGACGCCGATCTGCCTCGCCGAGGCGGCGCTCGCCGGCAGCGATGTTCGAACTGCGCCGTTGCCCGGCCCACAGCTGAAGCGAACCCTGACGCTGGTGAGCCGCAGGCAAGAGCTTGGAACCCTGCCCCGCGATTTAACCAAAGCATGCAAATCCTCGCTCGAAGCATCCACGCTCGCCCCGCTTCGGACGTCGATGCCGTGGCTGGATGCCGATCTCCGTGTCTGATTGATTTGCGCCGCTTGCTTGCCCTTTGATCGCCCGGCGGTTCAAGCAGCGGCTGTTGCAGTGCGAAGTGGGTGAGGGGGCCTCTAAGAACGTCTTCTCGGGGCAATTTGGCCCACGTGAGACCGATCTCTCAGACCTTACGTCGCGTTGGCGCGCCCCTGAACTGGGAGTACGTTTATTCTATACTTGAATCCAGATTGGATAATCACGGGCAGATGACGCTGCAGGCGATCATCATTCGAGCAGACGGTGCTCTAGCTGAAACGGAAGACGTACGCCGGCGAGCGTTCGCGCAGACGTTTTCCGAAGCCGGATTTGAGTGGTCTTGCGATCGAGAGGGATTTGCGCTCACCGCCAAACTCGGCAGCGGCGAGGCGCGGATGGCGCATTACGTCCGCTCGATCCTTCGCGGCAAACCAGAGACCCAGGATCTCTCGTACCTTATCCACGCGATGCATCGCCGCGCCTCGAAACTTTTCGGCGAGATGCTTTCAACGACGGCCGTCGAGCCGCGCCCCGGCATTCGCGACTTGATCATCACGGCTCGTAGCGACGGGCTGCGACTGGTCCTGGTTTCGCTGCTCGATCCCAAAGACACAGAGCGCCTGCTGACGACACTTCTCGGCGATCGCGGGCGAACGCTTTTCGATTGCGTTATCTCCGGCGACAAGGAAGGCAAGGGCGAGTGCGAAAGGCTCTATACAGAAGCCCGCGCGGCGCTGGGTATCGATCCCAAGCACAGCCTCGTCATCGAAGGCGGCAGCCGCGGCACGCTTGCAGCGAAGGCGGCGGGCTATTCCGTCATCACGACGCGAAGCGCATTCTGCCGCGAAAGCCCGGTCTTTAGCGAAGATTCTGTGTGTGTGGACGATCTGACGAGCCTGCTTGCGGCGCGTGATCGCAATCCCCACGACCCGCTAACCCCCGAGGACCGGGCCGATCTTTTATCGGTATTACACCGTCTGCACGCAAGTAAGTGCGAAGGGCTGACGGGACTTGATTGGAGCGATCAGATGAAAGTCTCCGACATTTTGAAGACGAAGGGGTCGGCGGTTAAGACGATCGAGGCCAATGCCACGATGCGCGCCTTGGCTCATAGTTTCAGAAAA
Organism: Pseudomonadota bacterium; assembly: GCA_018242295.1. Classification (GTDB taxonomy): domain Bacteria; phylum Pseudomonadota; class Alphaproteobacteria; order Rhizobiales; family Hyphomicrobiaceae; genus Hyphomicrobium_B. The sequence goes on along the minus strand of JAFECE010000005.1, from coordinate 250,035 downwards.
GAATCGGTCGGCGCGATGCTCGTGTTGGACAGCAAGGGCTGTCTTGAGGGGATCATTTCCGAGAGAGATCTGGCTCGCGGTATCGACGAATTTGGCATGGATCTGCCGCAGATGCGCGTTGCCAACTTGATGACCCGTTCGGTCATCACGTGCGCACCCGACGACCGCGTCGCCGCCGTTGCAAATGTCATGACCCAACGGCGCATTCGGCATTTGCCGGTCGTCGTCGAAGGCAAGGTCGTTGGCCTGATCAGTATCGGCGACGTTCTGAAACATCGCTTGGACGAAGTACAACTCGAAGCCAGCGTGCTGAGAGACGTCGCGCGCTCGCGGCGCTAGGTTCTTGCCTCAGGGGCTGAACAATCGACACCAGCTTGCCGCAAGGTCTCCGTGCCAAAGCATCGGTTATGGTCGACGCAAGCTATCTCAATGCCATAAAGCAGTTCGAAGGCTACACAGCCAAAGCCCGTTGGGATTACGCCCAGAATACCAATGGCTATGGGACTCGCGCACGCTTCGCCGGCGAAGTCATCGATAAGGATGAGGCGGATCGGCGCTTCTCCGATGAGATCAAAAAGTCCGCGGACTTCGTCGACAAGTTCGCTCCAGATCTCGACGCCGGCAGCAAGGCCGCCCTGACATCTCTCACATACAATGCTGGCACGACCTGGAGCCAAAGCGGGCTTGGAAAGGCCGTTGCGAGCGGCGACCTCGATACGGCACGTTCGCTATTCCTCCAGTACAACAAGGCTGGCGGCAACGTCCTGGATGGCCTCGTGCAGCGCCGACTTCAGGAAGTTTCGTGGTTCGGCCAGGGCCTGCCAACGGCACAGGTCGCAAATGCCAATTTCGCCGCGATGGCTGCCGCAGCCAGCGGTGCGTCGGCGTCCTCGGAAGGCGCGCTTTCCGATTTGACGTCCGCAAGCGCTGTTCCGGCAACTGCACGGCCCATCACAGCATCGGCGGCATCGGCGACCGATTTGAGCGATGCACCTTTCGCCAGCCTCACCAGCGATCAAATGCTCCTGGCATTGCTGTCGAAAATGCCAAGCGCGGGAACGGGACGCGATGACGGCGACACGAAAAAATCGGATCGCCAGTCCGATCAGAACGCCCAAGACCGCGACGCAGTGAAAGCGGGTTGAGCGCCGAACCGCTTCTAACGGAAGTATGTGATCGCAATAACGATCAGCACCGTCGCGATGCCAACGGCAGCGCCCGCGACTTTTACCATTGATGGATCGGCAGAATCTTCGGGTCCGTGCTCCCCGCCACGGAATCCCCGCTCGTCCGCTGGAATGCTCCGCGTCTTGCCGATCAGAAATCGCTGCAAGAAGAATTGCAGATCAGGGGACGGCGCCGTCTGCGCGATATGCTGATGAGTGAGATCGAGCGGACTTGCGGTTCCGGCAACAGGAAGATCGGCACGAAACACCTGCTCGTCTTCGACGTAGCGAGCCGCGATGCGGTTCGGCGACGATGAGACCTCGCCCTCGCGCGCGCCGACCCGGCGTGTTTCGTCGGCGATCTTGCCGTTGAGTTGTTCGTCGAGCAACGTCAGCAGAACCGGCGTCATGGATTTATCGTTGTGCGAAATCGGCGGCGCCGCCGTGGGACCTGCCTCGCCTCCTATATCCTGTTTGGATGGATTTCGATTTTGAAGAAGTTGCCGCTCGCCGCGCAGAAGCGTTTCGTTGACGATCAGCGCGCCAATTGTCTCTGCATTGTTCACCATGATCGTTCCGCCTCGAAATTAGATTCCTATCTCGATGCCTTAGGGTGCGAACAGCGCTCCTAACGTGAAGGTTGGGCTCCCGACTTTTGTCCGCCGGGTAATTTCTGCGAAAGGTAGGCGAACACGTCTTCGACGGGCTCTTCGTCGAGATCCTGCTTTATTGCCTCGTATACCCGCGGGACGATTTCCATCGCACGGTCCAGCGTCGCATCGATACCTGGCCGGTAGCCGCTGATGGCGCGAAGATCGCGCGTGTCCTCGAACCGCGAAATGACCTCAATGAGCTGGGTAACGAACTGTGCTTGATTCTTGGTTCTGATCTTCGGCGCCAATCGTGACAACGATGCCAGCGGGTCGACTGCGGGCAGCCGCCCCTGACTCGCGATGGCCCGATCAAGGACGATATGACCGTCGAGGATGCCACGTGCGGCGTCGGCGATCGGATCGTTGTGATCGTCGCCATCGACGAGAACGGACAGGATCGCAGTGATCGTACCCGCGCCTTCTTCGCCGGGGCCGGCGCGTTCGAGCAGCCGGGGCAAATTGCTGAAGACGCTCGGCGGGTAGCCACGCGCAACGGGCGGTTCGTCGGCGGCGAGCGCCAGCTCGCGCATCGCATGGGCGTAACGCGTCAGCGAATCGATGATGAGCAGGACGTTTTTTCCGCGATCCCGGTAATATTCGGCAATGCACATCGCGGTGCTCGGCGCGAGACGCCGCATCATCGGGCTCTCGTCGGACGTGGCGACGACCGAGACGACGCGCGAACGCGATGCCGCAAGCGTATCGTCGAGAAAGTCCCTCACTTCCCGGCTTCGCTCGCCGACGAGAGCAAGCACGGTGACATCGCTCGATGGGGCGCGGCTCAGCATGGCGAGCAACGTCGATTTGCCGACGCCGGAGCCCGCGAAAATTCCCAGTCTCTGCCCCGCGCAAATCGGCGTAAAGAGGTCGATCGCCTTGACGCCGGTCGTCAATGGCATGCCGAGCCGATTTCGGCGTAGCGGCGAAGGCGGCGAACCTTGGATCGAGAATGCGTGAACGCCACTGATGAGCGGACCGCCGTCGTCGATCGGCTGCCCCAACGCATTCAGCGTTCTGCCAAGCCACGAGTCATCGGGCGAGAGCGTCATTGGCCCGGACATCGTCGTGACGCGGGCGCCGAGCTCGATCCGATGGTCGGCAACGAAGGGCGTGACGTTGATCGAATTGGCTTCGATCGTCGCGACCTCAGCAAGCACGGAGCCGCCGAGTCCCGCAATCGAGACGGCATCGCCGATGGAGACGAACTTCGAAAGTCCCGACACGACGAGGAATGTCGTGCTGATCCGGACGACGCGCCCGGATACGCGATGCGCGGGGGACAGCGCCGAAGCCATGGCCATCATCCGGTCCAACCGGTCGAACGGCGTCGCTGGGGCGTCCGTAATCAATACTCGTCCCTCCGGCGATAGATCACGAGCCCGCAAGAGTTTTCAGCGAATCCGTCAGCGACGACTCGGTGTCGCTCAGCATGTTGGTGACGGCCTGAAAATTCCGCTGGATGGTGATGAGGTGCGTCATCTCGATGACGGGATTGACGTTCGATTTCTCGACATATCCCTGCATGACGCCATTGTTGAGGAAGTCGATTTCCGGAGTGGGCGGAATGTCGGAAACGACCGACGCGCCGTCGGCTCGCGTCAGCGTCGCGCCGCGCGGCATCCGATAAAGTCCGAGCGCGCCGAGATTGTTGCCCGCTTGCTCGATCGTGCCCGCCTTGTTGATCGTCGGCGCCGGGTCATTGGGGTTGAGCTGCACCGGGGTACCGCCGGCGTCTAGAACCGGGTTCCCGGAGAGCGTCGTCAGCATGCCTTCGCTCGTCATCTGCATGCGCCCGTCGCGCGTATAGGCGACTCCATTCGGCGTTTGAATGGCGAGGAAGGCGTCGCCCCTCACCGCGACATCGAGCGGATTGCCCGTCTGCGTCACCTCGCCGGTCCGGAGCGAGAGATGATTCTGGCCCTTCGAAACGAAGCTCACCGAATCCTTGCCGGCCGGAGCCATAAGCTCCTCGAACGACATCTCTTCGCCGCGAAATCCCACGGTGTTGGTATTTGCGACGTTGTTGGCAAGCGTATCCAGGCGCCGTTGTAGAGCCATCTGCGCGGAAAGAGCGACGTAGACATTCGATTGCATGCGGAATCCGTCTTCGTGAGTGCCGGCCTGGCCACGAAGCTACGGATACGAACTTGTGGGTGGCTGACTCGCCAAGCGAGCAAGTCCCGCGCAAGCCAAAGCGTCCCTTATTGGTTTTCGCCTAAATCGGCATTGGGAATGCTTACGTGACCATTCTATTCGGCCTGATCATCACCCTCGTCTGTATGCTCGGCGGCTTCACTGCCATGGGCGGCCACGTCTGGGTCATCTGGCAGCCCTGGGAATACGTCATCATCTGCGGCTCGGCGTTGGGCACGTTTGTCGTCGCCAACCCCATGAAAACGATCAAGGACACGGGCAAGGCAGCCTTCGAGGCCTTCCGGAACGATACGCCGACCCAGGAAGAGAACATCGAGCTTCTGGCTCTGCTTTTTTTCATGATGCGCGAGCTTCGCGACCGATCCCGCGCCGAAATGGAAATGATCATCGATGCGCCGCAGGATGCGGAGGTGTTCAAGCGTTCGCCGACGGTCACGGCGAATGAGGAGCTGACGACCTTCATCTGCGACTATTTCCGTCTCATCATTATGGGCAACGCTCGCACCCACGAGATCGAATCGCTGATGGACGAGGAAATCGAGACGGTGCGGCACGACAAGCTGAAGGCCTATCACGCGCTCGTTGCCGTGGGCGACGGTCTGCCGGCTCTCGGCATCGTCGCAGCGGTTCTTGGCGTCGTGAAGGCCATGGGCGCAATTGACCAGTCCCCGGAAATCCTGGGCCACCTCATCGCCTCGGCCCTCGTCGGAACCTTTGCGGGCATCTTCTTTTCTTACGCGGTCGTCGGCCCCCTCGCGACGAAGGTGAAGATCGTCCGCGACAAGAAAATGCGGTCGTACGTCATCGTCAAGCAGTCGCTGCTCGCGTTCATGAACGGAGCCATGCCGCAGGTAGCGATCGAACACGGCCGCAAGGCGATTTCGGCATACGAACGTCCGACGATCAACGAGGTCGAAACCGCGACAATGGGTGGCGGTGCAGATCGCAGGCAGGGCCAAGAAAGAAAGGCAGCCTGATGATCCGGCCATCGTTTCGCGTCTTCCCCGGACCGTCATCGGCCGACGTAGCGATTAAAATCGCAGGGCGGCCGCTATGACAAATGACGGTCTGCACGGAGGCGCAATCAACGTTCATCTAGAAATGGAAAGATCGCTCGAGAGAGCGCTTTCTTCAGGCCAAAACCGGCCCGATCGCCTGCCGGGTCTGCAGACGATCTTCGGCCAGTTGCCGCGCGTTATGACGGAGGAGATTGGCAATCTTTCACATTTGCCGCTCAAGGTGCGTCTTCTCGATCTCTTTGCGTCAACCATAGCCGATACGTGCGCGCTGCAGCCGAGTGCCTTTGCCGGCGTCGTTCGCGCGGAGAGATGGAGAAGCTGGCTCTACTTCATAGCCGACCCCGCCGCGAGCGCCCTTTTCGTGGAAGCTGCGACGGGCTGCGAGGGGATTCCGCAAGGTGGATTGCCGCCGCGCGCGCCAACCCGAACCGACGCGAATGTCCTGCGCGTTCTGTTCCGGCGCGTCGCCCGCGCCCTGTCGAGCGCTTTTTCGATCCTCGTCGATGTCAGCTTCGATGTCGGACCGGTCGTCGAGAAGATTGAGCTCGAGCCGCAGCTGACTCTGACCTCGCCCGTCATCGCAGCGCGCCTGTGCCTAGATTACGCCGGACATCAGGGCGTCGTGACGATCGTCATTCCGCAAGCGGCCCTCGAATCGGTACGCCATTTGCTCGCGGGTCCGATGCCCACCGGAGCGACGGGCGCGGCCGCACGCTCGCGCGAGGACCCGACCTGGACCAAGCAGCTCTCCGAGGAGATCGCTCGCTCATTCATTGAACTCAACGGCGTCCTTGAAGAGCGTCCGATTGCACTGGGTGAGGTCCAACGGTTTGCCGTTGGAACCGTCGTCGAGCTGGAGCTCACGTCGATGTCGCGCGTGCGGCTCGATGCCGACGAGAGCCCGCTGTTTTGGTGCGAGCTCGGCAAGCGGGACAATGCTCTGATCCTGAGGATCGATGACGAATTCGATCAACAAAGGGAATCGTTAGACGAGTTCTACGGATTATAGCGCCGTGCTCTCAAGGCTGCGGCATGTTTCGTATGGCAAAATTCGAGTCGGACACGTTAGCACGAGGGAATGACCGGCATGATGCCGAGTAATGCAGTGGAAGCGGAGAACGCTCCGAAAGCAATTGAAGCCGGTTTCGATCAGCCGCTCGCAGGCATGGCCGATTTCGGTGAAGCCAGTAGCGCGGACTTGGCGGAGACCCTGCGCAAGGCTGCGGCCGATATGAACGAGGCTGCGGCCGACTTCGGCAACAACAACTCATTGATCATGGGCCTGCCCGTGATGATGAAGGTCGTGCTCGGTTCTGCAAAAATGCCCGTTGCGACATTGGCCAAGTTGGCCAAGGGATCCGTCGTCAAGCTCGACAAAATGGTGGGCGATCAGGTCGACATATTGGTCAATGGCCGGCTGATTGCGCGTGGAGAAGTTGTCGTTCTCAACGAAGGAACGTCTCGCTTCGGTGTCGTGCTGACGCAAGTCGGCTCCTTGCCACCCGTTGCGAAATAATAACGGCACATGCTGTCCATGCGCGATCCGTCATTAGAGCCCGAAAGAACATTGACGGGTCCGGAAAAGGTCGGGGTGCTTCTTCTCGCGCTCGGCAAACAACGCGCAAGCGGGCTCCTGAAAAAATTCAATCCCGAAGAGTTGAACATCCTCGTGCGCTCCGCCGAGGTCATGCCGACGATTTCCGCGGCTGAGCTCGAAAACATCGTCCAGGAGTTCGAAAACGAGTTTGGCCACGGCGTGCCGTTTATGGGCCGTGCCGAAGATGTGAAGCGCCTCGTCACCGACGTCATCTCCGAGAACAAGTCGTCCGGCGATCCGAACGAGCAGATCATCGCCCGCTTGGACATTTGGAGTCAGCTCGCGGCACTCCCCGACGACGTGCTGCAAGCGCATTTTCAAAAGCAGTCCCCGCAAGTCGCTGCCTATTATCTCGATCGGCTCGGAAGCGAACGGGCGTCGGTCGTCCTGAAGTGCTTTCCGCCCGCTGAGCGCAACGATCTTCTGAACCGCATGCTGGGTCTCGGGCAGGTCGCGCCGCAAGTCGTCGAAGCCTTGGAAAGCGGATTGCACGAAGAGCTGTTCGATAACGATCGGCGATCTTCGGATAAGCATCTGGCGCTGGCGAGCATTCTGAACAACCTTGACAAAGAGGATACGGCGCAAGCGCTCCAGTACCTCGCGAGCATCAAGCCAAAGGACGCCGAAGCGATTCGCAAGATGCTGTTCAAGTTTGAGGATCTGTTGAAGTTGCCGGCGCGGGCACTGACGGTCCTCATGGATGGAATTCCCGTCGAGCGAACGGTTCTCGCTCTCCAGGGCGCCGATACCGAATTTCAGAATAAGGTTCTGTCGGCACTCTCGCCGCGAGCGCGCCGCATGGCGGAAGCGGAATTGCAGAGCCCCGCAAACGTGCCTCAGCGCGATATCATCGATGCCCGGCGCGCGATGGTCGAAGCGGTGCTGCGGCTCTCGGCCGAAGGTGCGATCGATATTTCACGAACATCCATGGAAGCCGACTAATCGGCAGGCCGCTGGAGCGGAATCGTGTCTGAAGCACAGGACAAGGATAGCCGCACAGAAGAAGCAACAGACAAGCGAATGTCTGATGCGAAGGGGGAGGGCAATATTCCGCTCTCCCGCGAGGCGACCAACTTTATGTACCTTCTCGCAGCGCTGCTCATGGTCGCGGCGCTCGGCCAGACTTTCCTAACGAGCTTTGCCGAGCTGCTGATGGGGTTGCTTGCAAACGCCGGTTCCATTCGTCTCGAGAACGCCGGTGATTTGGGCATGGTCTTCGACGTTGTCGGAAAGACCGCGGCGCTTCTGACTGCTCCTATCGTTCTCTCGTTTACGGCGGCCGGCGTACTGGCGGCAACGCTTCAGACGCCACCGGTTCCGATCTTCAAACGCGTGATGCCGGATATTTCCAGGCTGTCGCCGGGAAAAGGCCTGAAGCGCCTGTTCAGCATGAACGGAACGTTCGAGTTTCTGAAACTTACGTTGCGGCTGAGCATCATCGTGATCACGAGCGCATTGGTCGTGATGTACCTGTGGCACGACTTTATCAATTCGATTTGGAGCGACCCCGCGGCTATTCTTAGGCTCTCGCAGAAGAGCATCGCGCTGTTGCTGACAGCGCTGGCGATTCTGTCATTCGCTCTTTTGCTGTTCGACCTGCCGATCACGCATATCCTTTGGCGCCGGTCGCTCCGAATGGCGCCGCAGGAGGTCAAGGATGAGCGCAAGCAGTCGGAGGGCGATCCTCATATCAAGGCGCGGCGCCGTTCCATTGCGAGATCGCGCGCACGCCAGCGGATGCTTCATGCGGTGCCGCGCGCAACGCTCGTCATCGCCAATCCGACGCACTTCGCTGTGGCACTGCGATATGTCCGTTCCGAAGGGGGCGCGCCGCGGGTCGTTGCCAAGGGACAGGACCTCGTCGCGCTGACAATTCGTAAAATCGCCGAAGAAAATGGCATTCCTGTTATAGAAGACAAGGCTCTCGCAAGGTCGCTGTATGCAAAAGTAAGCGTGGATCAAATGATCCCTGTCGAGTTCTACAAGGCAGTCGCTGAAATTCTTCTTCGTCTTCAGGCGCGGCGGAACCGGACTGGTCCTGTTCGCGCGTGAAGGGAAAAAAGGCGCTATGATTCCATTTCGCATCGATCATTCTGAAGTTCGTGAAAAGATCCTCGGCGAGAGCATTCGTTCCGTTGCATCCGACCTGCGCTTGATCGATCTTCCCGATCTTGTCAGCTATTTGAAAACTGGACAGATCGCGAGCATCGGCTCGCTCGTGCAGGCTTCGATTGAACTATCGTTCAAACCGGAAACGCTGACCTTCGGTCATGCCGGCGACATTCATCTGGAATGGGGTTCGCAGCCTCGCGTATTTCTCGATATGGAATTTCACCACCAGTCCGTACACGTCTTCTTCCGGCTGATACTCGAAGCCCAAGAGGCAGGCGTCGAAATCACCTATATTTCGTTTGAAGGCGAATCGAGCGGTCCCAGCCAAAACACCACGCGATTGCATCGCGCGCTGGGAGAGGCCCGCCTGAACTGACGCACGTTTATTGAAACGTCAGTCGCACCGCCCCGCACCGCTGTTCAGGCCGACGCAAGGGAGCGGGTGCACATAGGAAAGCAAGATCATGAAGGATCCCTTTCTATGCAGCCCATGCAACTTTTCGATCTGGCTTTTCGCCAAAACGAATGGCTCGCACAACGTCAATCGGTAATTTCGTCGAACGTCGCGAACGCCAACACGCCTGGTTACAAGGCGAAGGACATCGAAAGCTTCGACGACGTGATGCGCAAATCCGTCTCGATGACGGCAACCGATCCCCAGCATCTCACATCCGGCCTCGGCACGTTCCGTCAGGCGGAAGATGGATCCAGCGAGGCTGAAGTTCTCGTTTCGGGCAACGACGTCAATCTCGAGCAGGAATTTCTCAAGTCCAACGACGTGATGCGCAGCTATTCGATGAACACCCAAATCATGAGGACGTTCGACCGGATGCTGCAGTCGGTGACGAAGGCCTAAGCAATGAGCGATCCGCTTATCTCTGCCACCAAGGCCGCAGCGAACGGCCTTTTCGCGCAGTCGACCCGCATGCGGGTTCTCTCGGAAAACATCGCCAACGCCGAGACCACCGGTAAGACCGCTGGCGCTGATCCCTATCAGCGCAAGACCGTCAGCTTTCAATCCGTAACCGACGGAATGGACGGCGTGGACATGGTGCAAGTCGACGAAATCGACCGCGATCAGGCACCATTTCGCACGGAATACATGCCGGGGCATCCGGCGGCCGATGCAAAGGGCTACGTTAAGATGCCCAACGTCGACATGCTCACCGAGCTTGCCGATATGCGCGAGGCATCGCGCTCATACACTGCCAATACCCAAGTCATCAAACAGGTCCGCGAGATCGTCTCGATGACCATCGACCTATTGAGGCCGTCATGAGCTTGAGCATCGCGATGCTATCTCCGGAGATCGACCGCGTCGGCGGCGCTGCGGCGTCGAAAGGCGCTGCAGCTGTCGCCGCTCCTGGCGCCCCGTCCGTCGCCACACCGGAAAGCGATTTCGCGCAGACGATGGCGAACATGGCGGCCGACGCCATTTCGACGATGAAGACAGGTGAAACGACCGCGATTTCCGGCATGCAAGGCAAGGCGCCGTTGCAGCAGGTCGTGCAGGCAGTGATGCAGGCCGATCAGGCACTTCGAACGGTCGTCGCCGTACGCGACAAGGTCGTCAGCGCCTACCAAGAAATCAGTCGAATGCAGATTTGAGGTCGTAGGTCATGAGAGCGCTTTCAATTGCTGCGACTGGCATGTCCGCGCAGCAAACCAACGTTGAAGTTATTGCCAACAACGTTGCCAACATCAACACGACCGGCTTCAAACGCTCGCGCGCGGAATTTGCCGACTTGCTGTACCAGACGGATCGCGCTGCCGGGACGGCCGCCCGCGATGACGAGACCATCATTCCGGAAGCTAACTCGATTGGTCTCGGCGCTCGTACCGTCGCCATCCGTAGTCTTTCGATGCAAGGCCCCCTCGCTTCGACGAATAACAAGCTCGATTTGGCTCTTAACGGCCGGGGCTACTTCCAGGTCCAGGGCGAGAACAACGAGATTTTGTACACCCGTGACGGCGCTTTCAATAAGAACGCAACGGGACAGCTCATCACGCTCGAGGGCAACCTCGTCATCCCGAGTATCACGATACCGAACACCGCAACCGATGTGATCGTCAACTCCACCGGCCAAGTGTATGCGGTCATCGGTGCGACCGGCACACAGCAGCTTCTCGGCCAATTGTCGCTTGCTAATTTCGCGAACGAGACTGGGCTTGCGGCGCTTGGCGGCAATCTCTTTCAGGAAACGCCCGCATCGGGAACACCCGTTATCGGCAGCCCTGGCGACGTCGGCTTTGCTACGATCCAGCAGGGCTATCTCGAAAGCTCAAACGTCGATCCGGTGAAGGAAATCACGGAGCTGATCTCGGCGCAGCGCGCCTACGAGATGAACTCCAAGGTCATCACCGCAGCCTCCGATATGTATAGCGTCATCACAAAGGACATTCGCTGATGAGGACGGCGCGCAACGTGCGGGAAGGGCTCTGCTTCGCGGCAGCGGCGCTGCTTGCCATTTGCGCAGCGGCCGTCGTCGCGCACGCGAAGGAAGGCGGCCGCACGGTCTTCGTTCCCCGCGCTGTCATCTATCCCGGTGACGTCATCACAACGGAAGCGCTTGTGGAGCGCCGACTGCTGGTCGCACCGAACAATCCGCCGGTATTTGGTGAAGATTCGGGAGAGCTGCTGGGCAAGGTTGCCCGCCGCACCTTGCTTCCCGGAGAGCTGATTCCAGGATCTGCCGTTCGAACGCAGGATCTCATCAAGCAGGGCAAAACCTACAAGCTCACCTATGAGTCGCGCTTCGTATCGATCGTCGGCGTCGGCGTCCCGCTTCAATCGGGTTCGGCCGGCGAAATCATAAATGTGCGCAACCCGGATACGGGCCTGATAATCAAGGCGCGCATCAAGCCGGATCAGACATTGACGGTGGACGATCAATGAGATTGGCCGCTGCACTCTTCTTTTTTTTTCTAGGCCTGGTGCACACGGCCGAAGCCGGCACACGCATCAAGGATATCACCGACCTGAAAGGCATCCGCGTCAATCAGCTCGTCGGATACGGCTTGGTCGTCGGCCTGAATGGTACGGGAGATACGCTGCGAAATTCGCCGTTCACGCAGCAGTCGGTGCAGGCGATGCTGGATCGCATGGGCGTCAACATTCGCGGATCGCAGTATGAGCCGCGGACGCGCAACGTCGCCGCCGTCATGGTCACGGCCGAGCTTCCGCCGTTTGCTTCGAAGGGCTCGCGTTTCGACGTTACCGTTTCATCGATCGGCGACGCCAAGTCATTGGCCGGCGGCTCGCTCGTCATGACGCCGCTCGCTGGCGCGGATCAAAAAATCTATGCAGCAGCCCAAGGCCAGGTGACGATTTCAGGATATCTCGCGAAGGGCGCCGCCGAATCCATAACGTCAGGAATTCCGACGCGCGGCAGAATTCCGGACGGCGCCATCGTCGAGCAGGACGCGCCAGGCAGTTTCGACGAGGACATGCCTCTCGAATTCAAGCTGCGCAACCCCGACTTTACGACGTCCGTCCGCATCATGGACGTCATTAACGCCTTCGCCAAAGATCGCTATGGCATGCCGATAGCGCGCTCGAAAGATCAGCAGTCGGTGATGGTCCGCAAGCCGCCGCGCATGATGTCGTCGCGCCTTCTCGCCGAGATCGGCGAGCTTGAGGTCGATCCCGATCAAACCGCACGCGTCGTTATCGATGAGAGAACCGGCACGATCGTCATCGGCAGCGAAGTCCGTATTTCAACTGTTGCTGTCGCCCACGGCAACATCACCGTGCGCGTGACCGAGACGCCCAAAGTTTCGCAGCCGGCGCCGTTCTCGAATAGAGGCGAAACAGTCGTCGTTCCCGATACGCAAGTTGATGTCAACGAGGCAGGCGGCAACGTACAGATCGCTCGCGGCGCTAATCTGCGTGAGCTTGTGACCGCCCTCAACAGGATGGGTCTGAAGCCCATAGGAATTATCGCAATCCTGCAGGCCATGAAAACGGCAGGCGCGCTGCAAGCCGAGCTGGTGGTTCAATGAGATTGTTCACGAGCTTCGCATCGGTCCTCCTAGGTCTCTTTCTCTTCGTGCCGATGGTCGCCGCCGACGAGGCAAAGCCCGATAGCAACGAGCTGGAAGTTCTTCAGGTGCCGCAGCCGAATGCGCCTGAACTCAGCCCGGCACAACAGTATTGCTCGAGCATTATGGATGCGGCGACCGCCGCCCAGATCGCGCAACAGACGCGCAATCTGGAAAAGGCACAGAAGCAGCTCAACGACCGGATAGCCATTCTTGCTGAGAAGGCCGAAGTCCTGAAAGGCTGGATCAAGATGCGCGAGGACTTCACCGCGCGCGCGACCGAGTCTCTGGTTCAGATCTACAGCAAAATGAAGCCGGATGCTGCCGCAGCGCAGCTCGCAGCGATGGATGAGATGGTCGCCGCGGCCATCATGTCGAAGCTTACACCAAAGGCTTCAAGCCTCATCATGACCGAAATGGAAGTGGCGAAGGCGGCACGATTGTCGGCAGTCATAGCGGGTGCGGGAGAAGTGACGGTTCAGCCGGAGCGTAAGGCCGATGCGCAATAATATACGTTGGGCGACACCGGCGATCGTATCGCTCACTTTGTTGCTCACGGCGTGCGCCGACCAATTGCGCGAAATAGGTCGCGAGCCGACGTTGTCGCCGGTCGGAAGCGGCTTGGCGCCGGACCGGACGGCACATGTCGATCTTCCGGTCACGCCCGTCGCCTACCACTCGGGGAATTCGACGTGGCAGGATGCCGGAGCCGATCTCTTCCGTGACGCCCGCGCCTTGCACGTCGGCGACGTCGTGACGGTAAAGATTCAAATAAACGACAAAGCCTCTCTCGATAACAACCTGAACCGCTCGCGCGACGCGAGCGTCGGTCTGAAGTCATCCGCGGACTTCGATTTCGGTTTCGGGGGTACCGGGCCTGCCGGATCGGGAAAACTTGACGGCAATCTCAATCGAACGACATCGACCGATTCGAAAGGTTCCATCGCGAGATCCGAAAGTATCAACCTCCTCGTCGGCGCTGTCGTCAGTCAGGTTCTTCCGAACGGGAACCTCGTGATCAGCGGCTCACAGGAAGTGCGGGTCAATTTCGAGCTTCGTGTGCTGAATGTTCAGGGTGTGATTCGCCCGCGCGACATCGCAACCGACAACACGATCTCCTACGAAAAGATTGCCGAGGCCCGCGTTTCCTATGGCGGCCGAGGCAGGGTGATGGAGGTCCAGCAGCCGGCGTACGGCCAGCAGATACTCGACGTCGTGGCGCCGTTCTAGGCAAAGTCAGGGGCGTTGGCGGTGGCAACAGAAAAAAGCGAAACTTCAAGCGGCGCCGCGGATCTGGTGAAGTCCGCTCTTGCAGCGGCAATCGTCGGCGTCGGCGGCGGCGCAGCATTCGGCTATTTCGTCATGCCAAGCGGCGCGAGCACACCTGCCCCGCAAGCTGGCCACGTAGAAGAGAAGTCCCCGTTGGCGCCTGGCCGTTTTCCAAGCGATGCACTGGCGGTTGAAATTTCCTCGATTATCGCAGACCTCGAGACTGAGCCGAGGAGCAGGGTTCGCCTCGATATCTCGATCGTCGTTGCGCATGGAACTCCCGAAACGACCACCCTCAAAAATGAAGTGAAGGAAGATGTGATCGCCTATTTGAAAGGGCTCAGCGTATCCGACATTCAAGGCGTCAGGGGATTTCAGAACTTGCGTGAGCAGCTCGACGACCGTGCCAGAGTTCGCGGCCGTGGCGCTATCTTGGGTCTGTTGATCGGCGGCTTAGTTCTCGAATGATAGCTCGTGGAATTCTTGTCGCGATAGCCGCATTGTCACTCTCGTCCGGAGCCGCGTTGGCGCAGACGATAGACCTGCAGACATTGTTCCCAGCCGGAGACGCAAGCGTCTCTGGCCGTATCGTTCAGCTTCTGGTGGTGATGACCGTCCTTTCGGTCGCCCCTGGTCTGCTGATGATGGTGACGTCTTTCGCGCGCTTTTTGATCGCGTTTTCATTCTTGCGGGTTGGTCTCGGGCTTCAGACGACGCCGAACAATCTCATCCTGGTCAGCTTGGCGCTGTTCATGACGCTGTTCGTCATGGCGCCGACGCTGCAGAAAGCCTGGGACGAAGGCGTAAAGCCGATGGTCGAGAACAAAATTAGTCAGCAGGATGGCTATTCGCGGACGACTGCGCCGTTTCGCGCCTTCATGCAAGCCAACGTGCGCGACAAAGATCTTGCACTTTTTCAGGAAATGTCATCACAACGCTTCGGCGAGCAGAATAAAATCGAATCAGACGACCTGCGCGTACTCGTTCCGGCTTTCATGATCTCGGAGCTACGTCGCGGGTTCGAAATCGGGTTTCTGGTGACGTTGCCGTTCCTCGTCATTGACCTCGTCGTCGCGACGATCATGACGTCGATGGGCATGATGATGATGCCGCCGACGGTGGTGTCGTTGCCGTTGAAAGTTTTGTTCTTCGTGTTGGTCGACGGGTGGAGTTTACTCGTCGGTGCGTTGGTTAAATCGTTCGCCTAACCGGGCGAACAGTGTTAAGTGCATCGCCTAAGGCGGCGATTAACGATTAGGCCCCAAAAAGTAACAATTGAGAAACAACTCTCAGCTATTTCAAGTTTGATAACGGAGTGGTTGCCGACACCTGCACCACAGGCATGATGCCGATCTGTTAAGCCGGAAGACCCGGCATGTCCCCAGTATGCGTGCGCTTTTTAGTGCCGAGTAGAAGGAACAAAGGGACATGGGCATGAGCAGTATCAATACCAATATTTCGGCAATGACCGCACTCCAGTCGTTGCAGGCCACGTCTAAAGACCTGCTGACGACGCAGAACCGCATTTCGACCGGCTTGAAAGTTGCTTCCGCTTCGGACAACGCCGCCTACTGGTCGATCGCAACGACGATGAAGTCCGACAACGATGCGCTGTCGACCGTTCAGGACGCCCTGGGTCTCGGCAAGGGCACTGTCGACGTCGCCTACAACGCGATGAGCCAGAGCATCACGCTCGTCGGCCAGATCAAAGACAAGCTGACGGCTGCCGCCGCTCCGGGCGTTGATCGCGCCAAGATCCAGTCTGAAATCACTCAGCTTCAGGATCAGTTGAAGGGCATCGCCGATTCGGCAAGTTTCTCCGGTCAGAACTGGGTTTCAGTCGACTCTTCGGTCAGTGGATACAACTCGACGAAGACCATCGTTGCTTCGTTCTCGCGTACGAGTGGTGGCTCCGTTTCGATCGGTACGATCGCTGTCGATACATCGAAGTCGGTTCTGTTTGACTCTTCGACAGCTACAACCGGCACCACCGGTGGTATCCTCGACTCGCAGCGCGGTACGACGGGCGCAATCGTGACAACCGGCGGCACGTCGGTCATGAGCATCGACATCAGCTCGCTGACGGACAGCTCGACCGACCAAGCGAAACTCACCCAGTACATTGCTGGCGTCGACAGCGCATTCCAGGAGATGACCACGGCAGCGACCAACCTTGGCGCAGCCCAGCAGCGTATCAATCTGCAGACGAGCTTCATTTCGTCTTTGCGGGATACGATCACCACGGGCGTCTCCCAGTTGGTCGATGCCGACATGAACCAGGAATCGACGCGATTGCAGGCCCTTCAGGTCAAGCAGCAGCTTGGTGTTCAGGCACTCAGCATTGCTAACCAGTCGAGCCAGAACATCCTCTCGCTCTTCCGCTAATGACTAAGGCTCGGCGCCTATCGGGCGCCGAGCCCTCCACCCTTCCCAGTCGGGACTGCCTGGCGCCCCAGATGGGCCGCATTCCGAGTGACGATCCGCCAACCACGCCCGGATCCTGAGCTGCCGCCCCGTCACCTCTGCACAAGGTTCCCTCTCTACCGTCGGCATCTAACTTTGCCGGTAGGGTGCCAGGGATGGATTGGCGTCAATTCGAAAATTTATATCAGAGTTTGAAAGGCCTAGGACGGCAGCGTCTGATAGCCCTCGGCGTTGCCGGCGCATTCGTCTTTGCGCTTATAACGATCGGTAGCTATTTCGCTTCGCGATCCGCCTACGACACGCTGTACGTCGGTCTGACGCCGTCCGACGTCAGTCGCATGGGCACTGTGCTGACGGAAGCGGGCATCGCCTTTGAGACCAGCACCGACGGCACGAAGCTGAGTGTTCCCGTTGGTGATACGGCTCAGGCCCGCGCGCTCCTAGCCGAAAAAGGCCTGCCGGGAAGCCAAACCGCAGGCTACGAGCTTTTCGACAAGCTGGGCGCTCTAGGTCTGACCTCCTTCATGCAGGAAGTCACCCGAGTCCGGGCGCTCGAAGGCGAGCTTTCGCGCACCATTCAGTATCTGAAGGGCATCCGCGCTGCCCGTGTACATATCTTTCTTCCCGATCAGAACGCCCTGCGCGTCAAGAAGCAGTCCCCGTCGGCTTCGGTCGTGATCAGAACCGACATTGCCGGTGATGCTGCGGCGGCGCCCGCAATCAAACATCTGGTGGCATCTGCAATTCCGGAAATGTCGCCGGATGAAGTGCAGGTGATCGGCACCGACGGAACCATTCTCGGCGGCGGCAAAAGCGCAACGGGCGATGCCCCCGTGCAGATGCTCGAACTCGAACGGACCGTCGCGCAGCAAATCCAAGACAGTGTTCGCCGCACGTTGGTGCCCTATTTGGGCCTGGACAATTTCGAGGTCAGCGCGATCGCCCGCCTGAACATCGACAAGCGTCAAACGAGCGAAACGAACTTCGACCCTGAGAGCAAGGTCGAGCGGTCTACCAGGGTCATCAAAGAGGCGCAGAGTTCGCAGGACGCTGCAAAAACGAACGTCAGCGTAGAGCAGAATATTCCCGGTGAAGCGGCCCCAAATAAGGACCAGGCGAAAAAGGCTCAGGATCGTAAGGAAGAGACGACCAACTACGAAATCAGCACGAAGTCCGCTTCGACGACGAGCGAGGGCTACAAGGTCGATAACATCTCGGTCGCCGTAGTCATAAACAAGAGGCGTCTCGCGGAGGTCATGGGCAAGGATGCGAAGGCCGAAGATCTCGACAGGCAGGTCGCGGAAATCGAGAAAATTGCGCTCTCGGCAGCCGGAATCGACAAGAAGCGTGGCGACCATATCAGCGTCTCAGCCGTCGACTTCGCGCCGACACCGTTCGAGGCCGACGCCGCCTCCGGAGGATGGCAGCCGCTGGTCATGAGTCTTGCAGGCACGGGAATAAAATCCCTGACGATTCTTCTGCTCGCGGCGATCGTGGTGATGGCAGGGTTTAGGCCCGTCATGCGCACCTTGCTGTCAAATGGCGCCGAAGGGCCCACCGCAGTTGCCGCGCTCGGTTCGCCGATTGCGTCCATCACAGGATCGGGTGCTGCACCGCTAGACATGCCGGAGATGGCATCGCCGCTGCTCGAGCCAGGAGCCAATCCGTTCGATGGAGAAGGCGGAATGGCAATGGGCTCCGGCTTCGGTGGTGATCTTTCCTTTGGCCGGTCCCTTGCGCTCGGCCCGGTCGAGAAGCTTGGGGCGATCATCGATAGCGACGAGGAGCAAGCCACCGCTATCCTGAAGCATTGGGTTAAGAACGGATGACGACGAGACTTCACAGTTCGGCGTTTTCGCTCCTATCTGACTTCGATCGCGAAAACGCGGTCGTCGAGCGCGATTATGAAGCCGAGATAAAGTCGGCTTTCGAAGAGGGCTATCGCCACGGTCACGCCGATGGGCGGACCGAAATGGAGGCCGATGCGGAGCTTCGGCTGACAGAGGCGACGTCTCTTCATGCCGAGCAACTTCTCGAAGAGAAGCAAAACTGGCAACGCGAATGCGCCGACGTCCTGGTGGCGCGTTTGGAAAACGTCTCCAAGCTCATCGAGGCGAGCATAGAAGAGCGCGTCGCGACGCTACTACGGCCATGGCTTGCCGAACGATTGCGCGAACGCGCCCTGCAGGATCTTGAAAACGCCATCGGGCGCGCACTCGTCGAAGGCGCGAAAGTCCACATAGACGCGCCGACCGAAATCGTCGTGCATCTTCGCGAGCGCTTGCCGGTGGAGGGTCTTCAAATCGGCTTTTCCGAAACAGAGAACAGCGACATTCGCGCTCACATCGAAGAAACCGAAATCGAGGTCAACATTTCCGCGTGGGTTGCCGCGCTTGAATCGGTGGCATCATGAGCAACGGTCAGGAAGACGTCTCATCGCAACCGCTGGTCATCGTTCGTCGCCGGCGCAATACCGAAGAGCCGCATCACGGTGGGGTCTGGAAAATCGCCTACGCAGACTTCATGACCGCGATGATGGCCTTCTTCTTGGTCATGTGGCTGATCAACGCCGCCGACAAGAAGACAATCGTTCAGGTTGCCGCCTATTTCAATCCGATGCGGTTGACGGATCGATTTGCTGCGCCGAAAGGCCTTGAGGACCTGACCGAGACCGCGACCAAGCCGTCGGAAGAGAGAGGGAAAAAAGGTTTCGAAAAGCAGGTCATCGATATCAAGCAGACGCGCCAAGCCGATCAAGATAGCAAAGAGAAGATCGGTGAAGCGATGGACGAGGCGGCGCAGAAGTCGAGCGCTGCCGCTGGCGGCAAGAGTTCCGAAGCTCAAAAGGAGCAGGCGCTTTTCGACAATCCTGGCGATCTGCTCGAGAAGCTTGCTGATGAAGCACGGGCCAATTTCCCGACGACGGCATCAAGCCCTGCCGACGGAAACATCAGCGATCCGTTTGATCGCACCAATCGCCGAGCCGGAAAATCTCAGGCGACGTTGAAGCCGGCGAACCAACCGGCTCCGCCGACTCCCCCGAAAGCGAACGAAGTTGCAAAAGCGGCCGTGCCGCCGAGCAATCCGAAGCCGCCGCCGCAAGAGACTGCGAAGGAGACACCGCCCGTTCCACCAGCGCAGAGCCAATTCGAAAAGCCAAAACAAACGGACGTCGTCGCGAAGCAGACACCTGCAACGCTGGATCAGGCGAAGAAGGAAGACAAGACGCACGAGCAGGATAAGCAAAAGGAAAAAGACGAAGAGGCGAAGAAGCTCGAAGACGACATTAGCAAGGCAATTTCTGCTGTCGCGCGCGATCTGCCGCACGTCGAGGTTAAGGCAACTCCTGAGGGCGTGCTCATCAGCCTGACCGACGATGCGCACTTCGGCATGTTCGAGGTGGGCTCTGCAAAGCCGCGGCCGGAACTCGTCCTTGTAATGGACAAAATCAGCAAGGTTCTGGACGGTCACGACGGTCCCATCGTGGTTCGCGGTCACACCGATAGCCGAGCCTACAAGAATGCAAACTACGATAACTGGCGGCTTTCTGCAGCACGCGCGCAAATGGCCTATTACATGCTCGTGCGCGGCGGCATCCCGGAAACGCGCGTTACCGCCATCGAAGGTCGTGCCGACCGCGATCCGAAAATTCCATCCGATACTTTGGCAGCCCAAAACCGCCGGATCGATATCCTCATAAAAGAGGCGAAGAAATGAAACGGCTCGCGCTGATCTCTGCAGCGTCAGTCGTCGCACTATCCGGCGTTGCAGCAGGCTCGGCCTTTTACTTTCGGCCGAAGCTGATCTTTGGTGACGACAAGCCCGAACCTCGTCTCGATCATGCCGTGCCTTCATATGCACAAAGGCCGTCGGATGAAATGCAGGCGCGGAAGGAAGCGCTCCGCCAGGTCGAGCAGCTCGGGGCTATCCAGGACAGGATTATTCGTGGAGATCGGACCGCGCTCGCTGAGCAGGCGCGAGTGCTGAGCGAGATCGCCCATGACGTTCGTCACTTCGGCCCCGAAGACTGGAAAGACTACGTCAACGTACGCACCAGCCTGCTCTATGTCCTGAGCGGCGGCGATGCGCATGTTCTCGCCCCGCTGATCGACAGCGATACTCTGGGAGCAGCCGACCAGAAGTTGGCCGCCGGCATCGTGAGTTTCGCTCAAGGGCAGACAAGAGCCGCGCGCAAATTATTCATGGAGATCGACCCAAGATCGCTCGATGTCAGCCTCGTCGGACCGTTCGCGCTCGCCCGCGCATCGCTTTATCTGGACGACAACCACGAAAAGGCGATCGAGCTGCTCGATGACGCGCGGCTCGCTTGTCCGCATACCGCAATCGACGAGGCCGCCGCTCGAAGGGAAATTCCCCTTCTCATCGGTATGGGCCGGAAAGATCGCGCGATCATGTTGACGACGAGCTATGTCCGCGAGTTCGGAAAATCCATCTATGCGTGGAAGTTATTTCGCGATTTCGCGGAAGCAACGGCAAAGCGCAGCGATATGGACGATTCCGGAACAATCGATGCGCTCGCGAACTCCCTCGATCCCATGGACATGCAGAATGCGTCGGAGTTATTTATCGATCTTGCTGGTGAAGCGTTGCTTCAGGGCAGACTGAAACTCGCACGCGCCGCCGCCGAGCGAGTCCTGAAGATCGATGGCGCAAGCTCCGAAACTTTGGATAAGGCGCGTCTCTATCAAGCTGCAGCAGAAGCTCCTTCCGCCGATGCGGGGAAGGCTCTGCAAGCTTTGAATCAGATCACTGCCGATCGCCTTTCGGACGAGGATACGGAAATTCGTGAAGTCGCGGGCTTCATCGCGAATTCCGTCGTCGGCGATAAAATAGAAAATGCGCACAACGGCACGGGCGCTCCCGGAATTGCTCAAGATCCGATCTTACCGAAAGCTGCGGCCGTTCTCGGCAAAGCCGACGCTCTTATAAACGAAGCCGATCAGATCATCGCACGGAGTGGAAAATGACAGCGTCAGTTGGTGGTGCTGCGCCAGGCACGGTCGATCAACTTTTGCAGTCTGTGCGTGGCCGCGTAAGCTCCCATCGGGACGACGACAGGCAAACTCGGGATAACGAGTCGGATGCTCAAGACGTCAAGAAGGATTACTCCCGGCCCAAAGCAGCTTCGAATTCCGATAGCGCCGTTAGCCGCTCCGAAAAGTCATCGGCACGAAAACAAGGCAAGTCCGAGTCCGCCGATGATGAGGCGTCGTTCGCGGAAACAATCGATAGCATCGGGCAGCAGGAGCCGAACGCTAGCGCAAAGGTCGAGAGCGGCGATAATAATTGGCCTCAAAATGCGCTCGCTGCGGTCGCTGCTGGCAACAATCTCGCCAAGCAGCAGACACCTGAAATCGTCCAGCAGCCGGCAGAAAGTTCGCAACGCGCCATGCGTCCAGTCAATCTCTTGCGGCAAGATAGCATTGCAGCATTGATCGACGCGAAGGCGCGTCTGATGCCGAGTGAGGATATTTCGAAGGCAGCGGAAGTAACGACGCCGGATACGCTGCCCCTCCAGCAGGACCTGCAATCGGATGCGTTTGACAACGTGACGGATCGAACTCCAGCGACCGTCAACGGCCAGGAGACGCATTGGAACTTCAACGACAAAACCATCGCCGCCGCTGCTTTGCAGGCTTCAGGAGTGCAATCCGAGGATCGTCCCGCGCAGCGCGTCTTCTCGCCGTTTCGCGTCGCGGAGACACCCCAAAAGCCAGCCGGCCCATCGGACGACTCATCACCGCCCGTGCAGGTGCAAGCTGTCACAGCCCCGACGTCAGCAGATACATCCAATGAGTCCTTGCTCGCCGATAAGGATCAAACCGGCCCTCGTCTCCAACAGCCGGCGACCGGAGATCCGGCGATCCGCAAGATTGTGAAACCCGAGTCGTCCGATTCGATCGAGAGCATGTTGTCCGTCGATCCCAAGCCCTCGCAAGGCGCGGTCAATGTGACGGCGCAAGTGCGCAATGGTGTCGTTGATGCTCTAGCCGGCAAAGCCGGAGAACTGAATCCAAGTACAACAGTGGCGGATCTTCAGGATCGCGCGCCGACGCCTCCGCCCGTTTTGCGCTCGTTGGATCTCACGCTCTCTCCGCCAGACCTCGGCTCGGTGCGGTTGCGCATGAGTCTCAAGTCGAACGCATTGGAGATAGAAGCGGATGCGTCGAAAGCAGCGACCGCTAAGATCCTCATCGACGATCGCACGTCGCTGGAGCGAGGTCTGCGAGACGCGGGCTACGATGTCACCAGTTTGAAGATCACCGATGTTTCATCGAGCAACGCGACGAACTCAAGTGGTCAGCAAGCGAACGGATCGCCGTCCCGCGATGGTGATCAGGCGCGCGCGAACTTCGCGGGCCAGCAGGAAGGGGATTCCCAACGTCGCGAAGGTACGATGTTCGGCCAGCCGCAACGCCGTCAGCAAGATCAATCGCAGCAGACATCCGCCGCCTCGGCTAGCGGACGTGCGGGTGGCGCAGTTTATATTTAGGTCTCGTTATGACGCAGCAGGAACTGATAGGCAGCGGTCTGCATGGCCCCTTCTCGCTCGCGACCGATGCGATCGATGAAGAGCTTGCCGAAAATTGTCCGGGTGCATACGCGCTCGGTTTCACCGATCACCTTGGCCGGTTCTCGATCACTTATGTTGGGAGCGCGGGTGAAAATCTGAAATCAAAACTGAAAGCGCACATCGGAACTGCATCGCAATTCAAATTTCGGCATTTCGCAGAAGAGCGGCTCGCCTTTGAAAAGGAGTGCGAAATGTTTCATCAGTTCCTGCCGTCCGGAAACTTTCTGCACCCTAGCCGGCCGCAAGGCACAGATTGGGCATGTCCGCGGTGTCGTCGATAGGCTGGGGCTTCGTCATCAGGTCGAGCACGTCTGCAAGGGCCTGATAATAGCCTGAATGCCAGTAGGCGCATTCCGCCGTTCCGAGGTCGAGATGTAGCTGTCGCTCGAGCTTCTCCGCCCAATCTCCGCCGAGACGTGAGCCAATCCCTGCCATGCGAGCATGAAGGGCCCCAAGATCGGCACGTACGTCTTCCATTTTAGTCCCTCAACTCTTTTCATCGGCCCGCTGGCTATGAGGGTGAATTTACACAGCATTGATGGCATTACCGCCAACAAAGCTATTTGCATTTTAGCAAATTCTGCGCAGGTCATTAACCTTGGGATTTGCGCAACCGCGCCACGTATCTGTCGATCAGATCGTTGGCGATCATCATCCGTTGCGTTGCGAGCGGTCTGAGTTCAGCCGGAACCCGATCGGGATGATTGCGCAAGGCGAACTCGCGCCGGAACATTGCAATGTCAGCTTCGGTGACGTTCGAAGAGAGCCCCAGCCCGAGCTCGAGCAAGATTTTGTTAGGATCGAGAAATGCTTCGAGATTGAAATCGTCGACGCCATCGTCGCCATAATTCTTGCGGCGCTGGTGGGAAGCGTCGGTGGTAGCGCCGGGGCGCTTGCGCGCCGCAAGGTCCCATGCAGCCTCGAGGCTGTTAAGGGAAAATTTACGCGAAAGCAGAGGCGCGCGACCGAGTTCGTCCTCTCGGGCGATCAAGTCGTCGATCAAAGTATCAAAACTCGACGGCAGCGGCGTCCGCAATCGCATAGGCATTGCCGGAAGGAAAAGGAGCACTCGAAGCTCGGCAACCTATGGGATTCGGCTTGCGGAACGCTGACAGTGCTGAGCTTGGAACGACCTAGATGCGGCGCGCCGATTTCTGCAGCCGGACCGCCTTCTGATAATAAGCTCGTCCGAGATTTTCGAAGTCCAGACGCTCGTCGACATTCGTTACGGGCGTAACAAATTCAACGCCGATATGCTTATCCTTCAGCCAGGATACCCTGCCGACGACGACCGTGCCGTCGAACAGCGTCAAAGATACGGTTTCATCGACGTTCGGCACCACGCCGTCGAGAACACTGATCCTCGCGCCAGATTCGGAAAGATCTGTGAGATCGCAGATCAAATGAGATTTTCGAAACCGAAGCGCAACGTGCTGGCGCGCCTCGTGCCGCGCAGTAACGCGACGGTCGTCGATCATAACATCTTCTGCAATTGCGTCGGCAGCTGCCAAGTTGCGAAAGAGTTTTCGGACCTTTGTTTGCTTCATATTACGCACCTGAACAAATCCACTCATTTCGCAGCGATTGAAACGTAATTCTCTCCAAACGCTTATCGGCTGGGAATTGGCCGGTTCGCGGTAGAGCTAGCGTATTCCATTGAACAACAATTAGGTTACGGAGCCGAAATCGAAACAAATAAAATTATACGGAGTTGAATTGCCATTTAAACTCGAAGCGCCACAAACGCGCGGACGTCATGTATCTGCATTGAGTGTAACTTCCGAGTGATTTGCCGTGTCTTTTCGGCCGCAAGCAATAATGAAATAAATGTTAATAACTGCCGTGAATCACTGTATTCCCTTTAGTGCCAATGATTTGCGGGGCCTGGGGGGCAACATGTTCGTTGTGCTTGACGATCGTTCGACGGTCGCGGGGGGGTATGTTGCGTGTTTCGAACGAGAGGGTATTGCAGCTACAGCTGTAGATCCATCTGAGTTCTTCGAATGGTTCGAGCTCATCAATGACTCGGATGTTGCTGTCATCGAGGGTTTTCTGCTCGGCACGGTTTCCGCGCGGCGGCAAATTTCGGCGCGCATCCGATCGAGATGCCGTGCGCCGCTTATTGGCCTAATCGAAGCGAGGGCGCTCAGCGAAACGCTAGAGCTTTTCTCGCTGGGTTTCGACGACGTGCTCGCGAAGCCGTTTCACGTCAGGGAAATTTTGGCGCGCAGTGGCGCCATTCGCCGCCGCATGCAAATCACTGACGAATGCGTTGATGTCGGCGGCATCAGGATCTTCTTCGACGGTCGCGACCCAATCGTTAACGGCGACGTGCTGCCCTTGCCAAGGCGCGAACGGCGAATTTTGGAATGCCTCGTGCTGAGCCGCAATACTCGGATCACCAAGACGCAGATATTCAATCGCGTGTACGGAATATTCAACGACGAGATCCACGAGAACGTCATTGAAAGCCATATCAGCCGGCTTCGGAAGCGATTGAAGCAGAAGCTCGGATACGACCCGATCGATTCTCAGCGGTTCCTCGGTTACCGCTTGAAAGACTTCGCAATCGACGACGTTTTGCAGACCGCGCACACGTCGCCAACCAGTCTCACGCAAGGCCCAGATGCTTTAATACCCGCGAGCATTATGCGCGACGAGGAGAATGTCGATGGGTCTCTACGGAGTAATGACTACGAGCGTCTCGGGAATGTCTGTCCAGTCTGACCGAATGGGTACGGTCGCGGACAACATCGCGAACATCAATACAACCGGTTACAAGGCAGCATCCACCGAATTCGCGACGCTGATCGCGGAAGGCAGCGTTGCAGAGTATGTGCCGGGCTCCGTTTCGACAATCGCGCGTCGCCTCATATCGCAGCAAGGTGACTTTACTTATACAAAGTCGCCGACCGATCTTGCTGTCAGCGGCAACGGCTTTTTCATGGTGCAAAGCGACGCCGGCACGCCCTATCTGACTCGCTCGGGCAACTTCGTCGCCGATGCCAACGGTGATCTCGTAAACGCCGCAGGTTTCAAGCTCCTGGGCTACAATCTCCTGGATGGCAGCTCGAGTTCGGTCGTGAACAGTGCGGCCGGCCTCCAGGTTGTGAGCACCAGCAGCTTGGGTATGAAAGCGACCCCTTCGACGAGCGGCACGTTCGGTGTGAACCTTCCTGCCGATGCGACCGCAACCGTTGCGGCCAACTTGCCGTCGGCAAACGCAGCCACGGCTGAATACGCTGGCAAGACCTCGATCGTCACCTACGACAATCTCGGCCATCAGGTGACCCTCGATATCTATTCCGCCAAGACTGCTGACAACACCTGGGAAATTACAGTCTATAACGCGGCTGATGCGACCAACGGTGGTTTCCCATACACGGGTGCCGCTCTATCGACGAATACGGTCACATTTGATCCGACAACGGGTGCCGTAGCGTCGGGTGGGCCTGCGATAACGCTCAACATTCCCAACGGCGCATCGTTCTCTCTCGACATTAGCAAGATGACGCAGCTCGCCGCGGGCTACACGCCGCAGACGGGCGCAAACGCACCGAGCGCGAACGGCAGCCCTCCGACCGCTGTCGATCGGCTTGAGATCAGCGCTGATGGAATCGTCACGGCGGTATATGCCGACGGATCGCGCGTCGACGCATTCAAGATCCCACTCGCGACCGTAGCAAGCCCCGACAACCTCACGGCCATTTCCGGCAACGTCTACGCGACGAATAAGGCGTCCGGAGACTTGCAGCTCGGCACGGCCAACGAAGGCGGCAGGGGCAAAATCATCTCTGGCGCACTCGAGAGCAGCACTGTCGATCTCGCTTCCGAGCTAACGACCATGGTTCAGGCGCAGCGCAACTACACGGCAAACTCCAAAGTATTCCAAACCGGCACCGAACTCCTGGACGTTCTTGTAAATCTCGTTCGCTGACGGGAGAATTGAAAGGTAAAGGCCCAGCATATGACGCTTACACAGAGTATCGGCAACGCGCGTTCGAGTCTGGCGACTGTTTCCGAGCAAATCTCGGTGGTATCGCAGAACATCGCGAACGTGAACAATTCCGATGCGACGCGTAAGGTCGCAAACGTCATCACTGTGGCGGGGGGCGGCGTCAGTGTCGCCTCCATTTCCCGTACTGCAAACAAACTGCTGCTCGACACGTATTTGACTGCGAATTCCAATAACCAGACGCAAACCGTGATCAACTCGGCGCTTAATCAGCTCCAGAACACGGTCGGCGAGACCGATTCCGAAACCTCTCCCGCAGCACTCATCGCGAAGCTGAATTCTGCGCTTCAGAATTACTCCACAACTCCGCAGAACGGCGCCATCGCAGCGACGGTCGTATCCGCCGCGCAGCAGTTGGCGACGTCTCTCAATTCGGCCACCCAAGCGGTGACCGATATGCGGAATCAGGCCGATAACGACATCGCGACGTCAGTCTCCAACATCAACAATTTGCTGTCCCAGTTTCAGACGCTGAACCAGACGATCGTGAGCGGAACCGGCAGCGGCGCCGACATCACCGATGCGCTCGACCAGCGCGACGCCATTCTGAAGCAGCTTTCGACCGAAATCGGCATCCGAACCGTCACGCGTGCGGGCGGCGACATGGCGATCTACACCGATAGCGGTGTAACGCTATTCGATAAGACCCCGCGACAGGTAACGTTCGCAGCTTCGGCAAATCTCGGGCCGAACGCCGTCGGCGCGCCGGTCTATGCCGACGGCGTTCCGATCGCTGGAACTCCGCATACGATGTCGATCAGCTCTGGCAATCTGGCCGGCCTTGTCGAAGTCAGAGACAACATCGCCCCCACCTATCAGAGCCAGCTCGATGAGATCGCTCGCGGTTTGATTGAGGCGACCGCCGAGACCGATCAGTCCGCGACGCCGACGCTGTCTGCTGCAGCCGGTCTATTCACATATGGCGGCGGTCCCGCAATTCCCACATCCGGAACTCTGGTGGCGGGCCTCGCCGGCTCGATCAAGGTCAATCCGAATGTCGATCCCTCCCAAGGCGGGGATCCGACTCTCATCAGAGATGGCGGCATCGCGGGCTCAGCCTACACGTACAATTCGACAGGCGCCGCTTCCTACACTGACCGCATTCAGCAGCTCATAACAAATCTCGGAACGGCGCGATCGTTTGACCCGTCAGCGCAGCTGTCGCAATCAGCTTCCGTTACCGATTACGCAAAATCCTCGGTGTCTTGGCTTGAAGCGCTAAGGCAGTCCGCAAGCGCTGAAGCCGAATCGCGTCAGACTTTGGCGGATCGCGCCAGTGCCGCCCTTTCGAAAGATACTGGCGTCAATTTGGACGAGGAGATGACCAATCTTCTTGCTTTGGAGAGAACCTTCCAGGCCTCATCGAGGCTGATAAACACAGTCGACAGCATATTCGCGACGCTCCTCCAGACGGTCAACTGACATCATGATATCAACCTCGTTCGTATCGTCTTCATCCATCTCCAATGACACGCGCCGGTCGATCGCTCGTTTGCAATCGCAGCTTATCGACGCGCAAAAAGAGCTTGCAACGGGAAGGCACGCCGATCTCGGTGTGACCCTCGGCGGGACGACCGGGGTCAGCGTTTCCATGCGCCAGGACCTGGAGCAGATTCAGTCAATCAAGGATTCGAACAATCTTGTTCTCGGCCGTATGGATGCTTCGCAATCGGCGCTGCAGACCATAGCGACCAGCACACAGTCTTTCCTGTCGTCTTTGGTTAGCGGTGGATCGGCCTCGGTGCCGTCCGCAACGCTCATTCAATCTGCTCAATCCGGCCTGCAGACCCTGCAGGATCAGCTGAATACGTCGCTCGACGGACAATATCTCTTTGCAGGCATCAATTCGGACGTCAAGCCGATGGACGACTTCTTCGGTAGCCCTCCGTCTGCAGGAGCGCAGGCCGTAACGGCCGCGTTTGTCGCCAAATTCGGCGTCAGCCCCACCGACCCCTCGGTCGCGAACATCTCGCCATCCGACATGCAGGACTTTCTCAATAACGAGTTCTCCAATCTGTTCACCCCTTCGAGCTGGGCCAGCACGTGGTCGTCCGCGTCAGACAAATCCGTCAGCAGCCGGATTTCGCGAACCGAGATAGCGAATACATCGGTGACGGCGAACGATAGCAACTTTCGCACATTGACTGAAGCATTCACGATGATCTCCGGGTTGGGTTTTGCAAACCTCAGCAGCGGCACCCAGGACGTGATCATAGCGAAGGCGCGAGATCTCGTCGGCAACGCAACTGGCGGACTTACGCAAGTTCAGTCATACCTTGGTGTAACGCAACAGCGCGTTACGAGCGCGAATGATCAGATCAGCGCTCAGGTCGACTTTCTCACAAAATCGATCGACAACCTCGAGCAGATCGATCCGGCCACTGTCACCACGCAGCTTTCGGACATTTCGACCGCGCTTCAGGCGGCGTACTCCATCACGAACAAGCTGAATAATCTCACCATCATGGACTATCTGTCGTGAGCTTAGGCGGCATCTAGAGCAAGTCTTGCGGAAGGCAGAAGATGTACAAGTTCTCATACGAAGAGACGCTGATTGAATCGAGCAGCCGGCAACGTGAAAACGAGCGGCTCGCGATAGAACAGTCGGTAGCGCTGCTGAAGTCGGCAGAGCAGGCCGGACCGCAGTCGCGTGAAGCAATCGATGCCATTTTCTTCCTGAACAGGCTCTGGAGCTTCTTTCTCGACGATCTCGCAAAGCCAGAAAATGGATTGCCGGATGAAGTCCGGGCGAGCCTCATCTCGATCGGCATCTGGATGCTCAAGGAAGCCGACGCGATCAGCAAGGGCAACTCGCGGAATTTCGCGGGCCTGATCGACGTCTCTAATGTCATCGCGGAAGGATTGTGATGGCTGGTGGCCTGAAAATCACGTTGCGCGCCGGCGAGCGGATCTTCATCAATGGCGGCGTCTTGCGCGTCGATCGCAAGGTCAGCCTCGAGCTGATGAATGACGTCATCTTCCTTCTCGAGCAGCATGTGATGAAGCCCGAGGACACGACGACACCGTTCAAGCAGCTGTATTTCATGATCCAGATGATGCTGATGGATCCTTCATTGCACATGAAGGCACGGACGATGGCGCGCGAGTCGGTCGCCAATCTTCTCGGCAGCATCAGCAACCGCGTTCTGAAGCAGGGACTCGTTGATACGGCTGAATTGCTCGATAGCGATCGCCCGTTCGATGCATTGAAGAAAGTCAGATCACTGCTTCCGGTGGAAGCCGCTGAAATGAATCCTCAGGAACAGAGCAAGGAGGTCGCATGACAACGGTTACGTCGACCGGCAGCACGAGCACGGACACATCAACTTCTGCCGCTGCTAAAGCGAATACGCTCAACTACAATGATTTTTTGAAATTGATGATCGCGCAGATGCAGAATCAGGATCCGCTCAATCCGACGGATTCGACGCAGTACATGTCTCAGATTGCACAGTTTTCGTCCGTCGAGCAGAGCATCAACACAAACTCCAAGCTTGATCAGCTTCTTGTGAATTCGAATATTTCCCAAGCAAGTACGATGATCGGACTGACGCTGAAGGCACCAGACGGCACAACGGGCACGATCCAATCGGTGCGAATTGATTCTTCCGGCTCAACGGCAATTCTGACGACGGGCAAGGAAGTGCCGATCGGCGCGGGCGTAACAATCGGCTATCCAGCATGACGGAAGGCGACGCGCTGGAGATCGTTCAACAAGCGATCTGGTTGACGATCGTCTTGGCTGGCCCCGTTGTGGGGTCAGCGATGGTGATCGGCGTCGGAGTAGCGTTCTTTCAAGCGCTCACCCAAATCCAGGAAATGACGCTTACCTTTGTGCCGAAATTGATTGTCGGTTTTCTGATCATTCTGCTGACAGGCAGCTACAGCGGCAGCCTGCTGAAAGTGTTCACCGAGCAACTCTATCTGCGAATTGCCCTCGGATTTAAGTGACAGTGTCGCATAAAATTTTGTAAATTATACAAATCATCAAAAAGAGTATTGCGCCTGCCGACGACTCATGTTCCGTAGGCGGAGATACCGTGTCCGCGAATCGAAGCGTCGTTTCTCTGCTTTCGCAGTGAGTTCGCTTGGTGCTGCCGGAAAATAAATTACTATGACGACTCCATCCTCAATTCCGCCCAAGGCTTCCGTCGGAAGCCGGCATGCGACTTCTCGCGGGCAGATCTCCTTTCCAACGAGGCAAAACGCTTCGTCACCTTGAGCTGAGCAGGATTATGAGCGCATTCGCACTGAAGCAATTGCCGTCTTCCGCCGTAATCATGTTGGTCAGCATAGTAGGGATCGTTTCGACGTTTCTGGTCTGGCATATTTCGATGCGCTCAGACATCGACCTCACGGCCCTATCGGACATCTCTTGGCAAATTGCGGAAGTGGATTCGCGCGGCCGGCTCGTGCGGCTCGGTTCACACCCGTTTGCGCTCGCGCTCTTGTTTGGACTGGTCGCGGCAGGCTGCATGACTTTCGCCTGGGGCGCCTTGCAATTTTTCCGCTTGGGTGCCGCAACGCCGAACGAAATCGACGAACGCTTGTCCGAGCGCCTGGAAAAGGTAGGGCAGGAACTGGATGAGGAGGTTTTCGCTGTCGTGCGGCTGCTGAAGGAACATCTTGAACTCAGCGGTTCGCATTCTGAATCGTTGGCGAAGGTGAGCAGCACGTTAGTCGCGTCGACGCCACCGGAACGCGTCCGCGCCATCATCCAGATGCTGATCAGCGAAAACAAGAAAGTTCAAAATGAAGTGCGCGAGCTGAATAGCCGCTTGCAACAGTCGCAGCATCAGATCGAGAAGCTGAGGATCAGCCTCAGCGATAGTCACAAGCTAGGAATGCTTGATGCCGTAACGTCGCTTAAGAACCGGCATTGGCTGGAGGTTTATCTTCCAAAAGAGGTTACCACCGCTACGGAAACAAATGGCTATCTCTCATTGATCATGGCGGACGTCGATCATTTTAAGAGGATCAACGACACATTCGGTCATGCGGTCGGCGACGAAATCCTTAGGCGTTTTGCCGAGCTTCTCTCAAAGAACATCAAGGGGCGTGATACCGCGGCACGCTACGGCGGCGAAGAATTCATCATACTGCTGCCGCAGACGCGGCTCGACGGCGCCAAGAACCTCGGAGAACAGATCCGTGGGGAACTCGAAAACAAGAAATGGATGCATCATCGGACGGGGCAACCCATCGGGAAAGTCACGGCATCCTTCGGAATTGCAGAATGGCGCCAGGGCGAGGATTGTTACGCGCTTTTGGATCGAGCGGATTCAAAACTTTACGAAGCGAAGGCCGCCGGCCGCAATCGTATCGCTGCCGACGAATAGAAATTCTCTGCCGCAAACGATAGGCAAAGATTCATCTAGCGATGAGCGGATCGTCATCGGACAGCGGCTCATCGAACTGAACGCTGACCTTCGTTTTATGGAACCAAGTAACAGTTCCTCTCATCTTTCGTCCGTTGCGGAACTCAACGAGAACCCGTTCCTTCAATGGGAAATCTCGCTCGCAATCAAGACCGATGCCGTTTTTTGAAATATCGCGTGCAAGGGCAATTGAGCCGCCACTTTTATCGCTTATCTTGCAGGGCTGCAGCAGAACGTATCTCGGCGTCTTGCGGCGTTGAGGCAGAACGGGAATTGCGACTTCACCGTATTGATTGACGCATCCGAAGCCGCCCGAAAGTGCGTCTTGAAGAAATTTGCCGAGAACGAGCGCATTTCCAGTGTAAATGCCATTGAAACGCCAGCGCGTTTCTGGTTCGAGACGGGCAACCGCGATTTTGCAGTCTTCAGCGAGCTTCCGCCAGAGCGCGGTAATTTGTTCGAGTTTCGTCAAAGATATGCGAGGTCCGGAAAAGACTCCGGCCTGCTCGATCAGTGGCAACGCCAAATTCTTGGCGTCAGACAAATTGAAATAGATCTTGCGGAGTGCCGAGGTAATTTCCTCCGAAAGCCCGATTTCCTTCCACGTGCCGAGCGCGGCTTTGATGACAGGCGATTCCACAGGGATGAGGTTGCTGCATGATCGAAGCATCCACGTCTGCTCGAAGGCCAAGCTTGCATTCATGCAGCCTGTGATGCCGCCGATCTGAAGCGCGCTCCAATGAAATTCACAGACGAGTGCTTCGAAGAGTGCGTTGCCTTCATCCGGTTCATTCGAAAGCCGCGAGCGCGGAAAAGATGGCCGGGCCGGATCAGGAAAGTTTAAAAGTGCCCTTAACACAGTCATCTCTCGCAGATTGAGCCGGCATAGGAATGCCGTGCATGAACGTTGTCAAAGCGGTTTGGAGAATAGAGTGCGGAGTTTCGCCGCCGGTACGGCACGAGAGAACAAAAAGCCCTGCGCCTCAACGCATCCTTCGGCGCGGAGTCGATCGAGCTGCTGCTCGGTCTCGACGCCCTCTCCGACGCTGGTCATGCCGAGATTGTACCCGAGCTGAATGATCGATCGCCGCAACGTCGCCGAACGCTTGAGGTTTGCGACGTCAGAGACGAACGAGCGATCGATTTTGATTTTGTCGAACGGAAAGCTTTGCAGGTAGCTCAGCGACGAGAAGCCGGTTCCGAAATCATCGATCGCGAATCGGACACCCATCTTCCGCAAACGTTCGAGAGTATCGGAGGCAATATCCCGATCTTTCATCAGGAGGGTCTCGGTGATTTCAAGTATCAGCCGCGAGAGGGGCAAGCCTCTGCAGGCATTGGTGACTTTCTCGATGAGATCCCGACCGCGGAACTGTGCTGGTGAAATGTTGACGGCGACCCATATGTCGTCGGGCCACTGGCTCGCCTCGGCGCAAGCTGTCTTCAAGACCCAATCACCAATCTGCCCGATTAGTCCGCATTCCTCCGCAATCGGAATGAATTCGTGAGCTGGAATGAGCCCGCGTACCGGATGCGACCAGCGGATCAATGCCTCGCAGCCGACGATCTTACGCGTTTTGACATTGACGATCGGCTGATAATGCAGTTCGAACTTGCTGTTGGCGATCGCCTCGCGCAGGCCCATTATGATTTGGTGGCGGGATTGCAGGCGTTCGTGCATTGAATGCTCGAAGAATCCGAACGTGCCCCTGCCAAGCGACTTGGTCCGGTAGAGAGCCATGTCGGCATTCATCATCAGTTGCTCGGCATCGACGCCGTCCGACGGCGCGACTGAAATTCCGATGCTGGTTCCGATTGAGACTGTATTCTCTTCAAGAACGAAAGGCTCGGCGAACGCGCCGATGATGCGCTTTGCGAGAGCCTCGATCTCTTCGATCGATCGTGGCGCCAACTGGATGATTGCAAATTCATCGCCGCCCAGCCGCGCGACGGTATCCGTTTCGCGGATTTCCGCGCGCAGCCTCTCCGCGACCGCGACGAGCAGAGAGTCGCCGATCGGATGGCCAAGCGTGTCGTTGACGGACTTGAATCGATCGAGGTCGAGGCAATGAAGCGCCAAAGAAGAACCGTGCTGCACCTGCGTCAAGCCCTGCCGGATGCGATCTTGAAAAAGCGCCCGGTTCGGGAGGCCTGTCAGAACATCTTGGTGTGCGAGCCGCCCGATGGTTTCCTGATACCGCTTTCGCTCGGTAACATCGAGATGGGCAGTCACAAAGCCGCCGCCTGGCAATGGCGTGCCGCGAATCTCAAGATGCGTTCCGTTGGGCCGCTGCCGCTCGAAGATGTGTGTCTCGCCTTTGCGCGCGAGTTCGAGACGACTACGTACCTGCTCTTCGACGTTCCCTGGACCATACTCGCCGCGGTTGGCGTTGAAGCGGTATAGGTCTTCCAGTGTCGGCAGCGAATTCTCGAAGAGCGAATCGGGATATTCGAGGAGCTGCCGTTGCTTGCGATTGCAAAGAAGCAAGCGAAGGTCGCGATCGAAAACAGTGAGCCCGCCGGGAAAGCTGTCGACGACGGCCTGGAGCAGAGTATTGCGATCCTGCAGAGCCATATGAAGCGTGACGGCTGTCGTAATGTCGATCTGAAATGACAGGAAACCTTTGCTCTGCCGGTTTCTGTCCTTGAGTGGCACGATGATGGAATCGACCCAATAGCAAGTGCCGTCTTTCGCCCTATTCTTTACCGGCGCGCGCCAGGTCTCGCCTCTGCGGAGTGTTTCGTAGGCGTCAGCCCAGAATTCCTTCGGGTGATGGCCGGAATTAAGTATCGAATGGTCCTTGCCGGCGACTTCTTCTTCGGTATAGCCGCTGACGCGCAGGAATTCGGCATTGGCATGGACGATCCGGCCTTCGGGATCCGCAATAGAGACGATGCCGAGTTGATCGACCGCAGACGCAAAAGCCTTCGCATCGGAATTTGTGCTGAAATAGGGGCTGAACGTCTTTTTTTTGCGCCCCTTCTTTGTATTGGGAGCGCTAAGGGCGAATCCATCGAGATTGAAAGCCATGACGCCTTTAGCCGCTGAACCTCGCATCATTTCGCCCCATTCCATGGCCGGCAAAAGGCCGGCCGCAATCGGATAGTTTTACGCCTACGGGCCTAAAATTACTGATGTTCTGCGTAGAAAACACGACTTTGGCGAACCGGCTAGTATGATGCCACCGCCGCAAGCCAAGCCTATTGGCAGCCTATCCATCGAAACAATTAGAGGTAATGTATTAAGGCGAGATTAGCTCGCGCGAAGGCGAATCAGTTAGGGTGAAATAATCCGCATGAAGAATAGTCCTTCTTGAAGTCAAGCAAAAACCATGGGCCGAACGGAAGCGCGCCAGAGTTTTATTCCATTATTACCGAATTGTTTTCTTCTGTCGATGTATGCGTGTGCAATCAGAAACCGTTAATCGATTGAAAATATCGAGACAGATTTGCCGATAGACAGACCACAAGAACAGCGGAGATTTGGCCGCCGGCCCGTATTCAAGGCAGCAGTTATTGCGCTTGAAGACGGCCAGCGCCTTCCGGGCGCTATCCTCGATTTATCAGAGGGCGGCGCTAAAATTAAGCTTGCAGAGCCCGAGCGCCTGAATGGCGAATTCTATTTGGAGATCCCCGGCGACGATTTAATCGTTAAATGCCGCTTAATTCGCATCGAAGGCGTGATCGCTGGATTGCAGTACGTACGGCCGCCCCGGCGTCTTTCCTGGTTAAAGAGAAGGGCAACCTAGTTCTTAAGGCCCGTTAATCGGCTTGAAATCGCGCCCGTAAGAATCGGAATAGGCATGCGCCGGCGGAAAAGAAAATGCAGACGCATTTAATAGAGACTGCAAAATCGTTTCAATAAAATCGCAACGGGGCGATTGTCGTAAACCAAATCGATAGTTTTGCCGATTAATTCTAACAATCGGCTGCTTGATTGATGAAATCATAGGCATGATGCCGTGCAGCCGAGTCGGCGACCCGACATGTTCCAGGCTTTTCAAAAGCAGGAACTCCCGATGAGGCACGATAATTCGCGGCCGCTTCCATCGTCAGCCCAGAAGAATTCGACGATTGCCAAGAATTTCCGCCAACGCAGCAGCTTTCGCTGTCTTGGCGATGACGGCCCGCGTCACCTCCCGGGACATTGAGCGCTTCTGCAACCCTGCACACCGACGACATTGCGGACGTCCGCTTCCACGCTGAGTCCGCCGCAGCCCGAGCCCAGAATCAAAATCAACGCTTCAAGGAAATAGGTCCAGTTATGGTCATAGGATATATCAACAGCAAATGGTCGATGCCCCGCCGGCTCGCACTGATATCTGCGGTGTTCTTAATTCCATCGCTGGCACAGCTTTATCTCTACACAGATCGTCAGCTGGATCAGATAAGCATGGTCGATCGCGAAATCAGCGGTGGCAAGCTGGCGGCTGCCGTTTGGAACAAAATGTCCGCCGATGAGAATTCGAGGTCTGGCGACGGAGAGCTGGCGAAGCTCTCGGACGCATCCCAAAGCCTCGGTGTTCAACCCAATGTCAACGCGTTCGAAAACGCGCGATCGGCGGACGAGCGAGTGCACCTCGGCGCTGAGCTCTTGGACCTAATCGCCACGTCGTCCGGGGTCGCCGCGGATGCCTCGCCGGCCGCGTATTATGCGCAAGAGGTGATGGTTCAGCGGTTGCCCGGCGTCAAGCAGACACTGATCGAGCTCAAATCCACGCTCGATACGGCAGGGCAGGCAGATGACCAGACCAAGCTTGCAATCAACTATGCCGTATTGAAGAGGACAACGGACAAGCTTCGCGGCGCCGCGAATAAGCTTCTGAGCGCCGATCTGTCCAGCGATGCCAAGAACGCTTTCGGCGGCACGAACGACAGACTTCTATCGGAGCTTGATCAGATCGCCGCCAAGCTCAAGGGAGCTGACTATCGCCGCGCTGCGATCGGTAGTGATGTGATTTCGTCCATCAATAACGCCAATAGCATGGTCGGAACGGCCGCGGGCCAGATCGGTGGCATATTTGCGCAGCTTGCCGAAAGTCATTCGGCGGAAGCACGCTCCTCCCTTTATCGCACGCTCGGCTTTTTGATCGCGGCAACAGTCGCAGCAGTGATCATGGTCGGTTTGATCGGCAAGGGAATTTCGCTTCGGCTCTCGAGCCTGGTGCGCGCGATGGATCAACTCAGCCACAAGGATCTGAGCGTTGAAATCCCGTATCTTACGGACAGCAACGAAAACGGCATGATCGCGGGCGCCCTCTCGCGCTTCAAGGAAGCAGCCGTCGAAAATAAAGTGATGACCGACGCTGCCGTCGAGGCTGCCAAGCAGCAGCAGGAGCAGAGCGAGCACTATGCCAAGGAGCACGAACACTTCATGGACGCGTTCACGAGCGCCGCAGAACGCATTGCGAGCGGCGACTTCACGCATCGCATTTCCGAAAAGGTTATTCCGGAGTACGAGGCGATCATCAGCCAGATGAACCTGATGATGGGTCAGCTCGAAGCCGCGCAAGTCGGGAAGATCGAGGCGGAGAACCAGATCAATACCGTCGTCGCATCGCTCGGGACAGCTCTGTCGGAACTCGCGCAAGGCAACCTCGAGACCACTGTATACGCCGAATTCGCTCCCGAGTTTGCAAAGCTCAAAACAGACTTCAATTCTGCGGCTTCGCAACTGAGAAGCACGATTGAGCTTGTGAAAAAAGGCGCCGGCAGCATCAAACTGGGCACCGAAGAAATTTCGCAAGCCTCCGACGACCTGTCGCGGCGCACGGAAAACCAGGCCGCAAGTCTCGAAGAAACGGCTGCTGCCGTTAAGGAGATCACCGATACCGTCAATAAGACGGCGCGCGGTGCAACGCATGCTCGCGAAACGGTATCAATCGCCAAGACCGACGCCGAGAAGAGCGGCGAGGTCGTTCACAAAGCAATATTGGCGATGAACGGCATCGAAAGCTCATCGAAGCAAATCAGCCAGATCATCGGTGTCATCGACGAAATCGCGTTCCAGACGAACCTTCTCGCTTTGAATGCTGGTGTCGAAGCAGCGCGCGCAGGCGACGCTGGCCGGGGCTTCGCAGTCGTCGCGTCGGAAGTGCGTGCCTTAGCTCAGCGTTCCGCAGAAGCGGCGAAGGAAATCAAAGGCCTCATTTCAGCTTCGACAGGCCAGGTTGCTCAAGGTGTGCAGCTCGTCGGTGAAACCGGATTGGCATTGACGCGCATCGTTTCGCAGGTGGCTGAAATCAACAGCATCGTGACGGACATCGCGACGAGCGCCAACGAACAGGCGCACGGTCTCGAGCAGGTCAACACGGCTGTCAACGAGATGGACCAGGTTACGCAGCAGAACGCTGCGATGGTCGAGGAAGCGACGGCTGCAACGCAGACTCTGGCGCAGCAGACCGAAGAACTCGTCCGTCTGGTCAGCCGCTTCCGCACAGGTGAGGACACGGTCGTCGAAATGTCGGCTCGCCGGGAATCGTCCAAGCCGGCCGCTCGCGCCCAGCGTTCGCCCGCCAAAGTCAAAATGGCAGCGGCTGTAGGAATGGGACGCCGCAGCGCGGCTTCTTCTGACGCTGGCTGGGAGGAATTCTAATGGCCCGCCGGAAAGGGAAGGCGATCGCTGGCGGTTCCGGCGATCGCAGCCGGTCGCGGAAGAAGCCCAAGGTCGCAACGCAAATGCAGGACGCCGAATTGGCAGCCACCGCAACTGCGAGCGAGCCGGAGCTGGTTCTTCCAGACTCACTCGACTCGTCGTCGGCGGCCTCCATCAGAGATCTTCTCCTCGCGCGTCGCGGTGCTTCGCTCGTCGTCGATGCCGGACAGGTGCAGCGCGTCGGCATCCAGTCGTTACAGGTCTTGCTCGCTGCGGCCCACACCTGGCGGGCTGACGGCCAGAACTACGCGGTCAGGAATCCAAGCCCTGCACTTCTCGAAACGATTGCTCTCGTTGGATTATCGGCTGACCAATTTCTTTTTGAAGGATCTTCGCCATGACGCAGACGATACTGACCGTCGACGATTCAAGAACGATGCGCGACATGTTGAAGATGGCGCTCGCAGAGGCTGGCTTCAATGTCATTCAGGCCGTTGACGGCGTCCACGGGCTCGAAGTCCTTCAAACGTCCACTCCGGACGTCATCGTAACCGATATCAACATGCCGAAAATGGATGGTTTCGGCCTCATTGAAGCGGTGCGCAAGGATAGCCGCTATCGCCGGGTGCCGATCCTCGTTCTGACCACCGAAAGCGATGTCGCAAAGAAAACGCGCGCAAAGGAAGCTGGAGCGACGGGCTGGATCGTCAAGCCGTTCGAACCGACGAAGCTAATCGCCGCAATCCGCCGCGTCGCCGCCTGAAGCATAAATAAAAGAGCATACAGATGACCGTCGATACGATGGCCGCAATCCGGCAGACGTTCTTCCAGGAGTGCGAAGAGCAGCTCTCGGAGATGGAAGTCGGCTTGCTGGCAATGGACGAGGGTAACGCCGATTCTGAAACGGTAAACGCCGTTTTCCGGGCCGTCCACTCGATCAAGGGCGGTGCCGGTGCGTTCAAGCTGACGGCGCTGGTGCAGTTCGCACATACATTCGAGACGGCTCTCGATTTCGTCCGCAGCGGCAAGCTCAATCCGACAGCGGAGGTGATGAAGCCCATGCTCCGCGCCGCCGACGTTCTGGCGGATCTTGTGGAAGCATCGCGCGACGGTAAAGAAATCGACGAGTCGAGCTACGCGGCCATTGCGGCAGACGTCAAGGCGCTGACGGCCACCGAGGGCGCGGAAGAAGTCGAGGAAGCTATCGATTTCCAGCCAACGGTCATCGATTTCGGACTTCCCGACATGGCTCCCGAGCCTATCGCCGCGCCCGTGCACGAATATCGCGTCAGCTTTACTCCGCGCCCGGAACTCTACGCCAACGCCAACGAAGCCGTATTGGTGATTAGAGAGCTTTCGCGTCTTGGTCAGGCAGAAACGACCTGTGATGCCTCCGCCGTGCCCGATATCGACAATATCGATCCGAACGGCGCCTATTTGTCCTGGACGATCAAGCTGTCGTCGGAAGTGGCAATCGAAGCCGTCCGCGAGGTCTTTGAATTCGTCGACGGCGAAGCCGATATCACTATCGAAGCCGACGGTCAGCCGGAGGTGTCTGATGATGCCATTGCGGCTCTGCTGGCGCAGGCCCTCGGAAGCGCGCCCGCGGCCGAGAATGATCAGCCTTCGAACGTAACGAACGTTGAGGAGCCAACGCCAGCTGATCCGGTGCAATCCGGCGCGGCTGCAAGCGAGACGGCATCGCCGCCGGCACAAGTCGCAGAGGCGGTGAAGACAGTAGCGGTTCCCGCGCAAACGACCATCCGTGTCGAGTTCGATCGCGTCGATCGACTGATCAACTTGGTCGGCGAACTCGTCATCAATCAGGCGATGTTGTCTCAACGTGTCATCGAGGCAAATTTCGCCGGCTCGTCATCGGTCGTCATCGGCCTGGAAGAGCTCGAGCAGTTGACGCGCGAGATCCAGGAAAGCGTGATGGCGATCCGCGCACAGCCAGTGAAGCCGCTCTTTCAACGCATGTCCCGCATCGTGCGCGAGGTCGCGGACGCGACCAGCAAGCAAGTCCGCCTCAAAACCGACGGCGAAGCGACCGAAGTCGACAAGACCGTCGTTGAGCGTCTGGCGGAACCACTGACACACATGATCCGCAATGCGGTCGATCACGGGATCGAAACGCCCGAGGAACGTGTCGCCGCCGGAAAATCTCCGGAAGGCAATGTTCGGCTGAGTGCCGCGCACCGCTCGGGCCGTATCGTCATCGAAATTTCAGACGATGGTGCCGGTATCAATCGTCCAAAGGTCCGCGCTTCCGCGATCAAGAAAGGCCTCATCTCGCCGGACGCGCAACTGTCCGACAGCGACATCGATAATCTTTTGTTCTTGCCCGGCTTCTCAACCGCCGCCACGATTTCGAGCATCTCGGGCCGTGGTGTCGGCATGGACGTCGTCAAGCGCTCGATATTGGCGCTCGGAGGAAGAATTTCGATTTCGTCGCGACCGGGATTGGGCTCGACGTTCTCGATGAGCCTGCCTCTGACGCTTGCCGTTCTCGACGGTATGGCCGTGTCCGTCGCAGGCCAGACACTCGTCGTGCCGTTGACGGCGATCGTCGAAACGCTGAAGCCCAAGAAGGGCGAGATCCACGGCATTGGCGCGGATGGCCGCGTCATGGCGATTCGCAACACCTTCGTGCCCCTCATTGATGTCGGCACGCAGCTTGGCTTTCGCGACACGCCGGCCGATCCGGAACGCAGTGTCGCGATACTGGTCGAGACCGACGGCGGCGCGCGCAATGCTCTGTTGGTCGACTCGATCCAGGATCAACGCCAGGTGGTCATCAAAAGTCTCGAAGCCAACTACGGAACGGTCTCCGGCATCGCGGCCGCTACAATTCTTGGCGACGGCCGGGTCGCACTCATTCTCGACGTGGACGCCCTCGTCACTCGTTCATTCGAAGGCCAGCTTACCGCCGCCGCACGCTATGGAACGGAAGGATAATGAATATGCAAGACGTCGGTTCGCCAGCCAACTCCGCAAACCGCGAGTTCGTCGCCTTCCGGGTCGGATCGCAGGAATTCTGCATCGACATTATGGGTGTTCGCGAAATTCGCGGTTGGACGCCCGCAACGCCGCTGCCGCATGCACCCACCTATGTGCGCGGTGTGATCAATCTTCGTGGCGCCGTTCTTCCGATCGTTGATCTTGCCATGCGCTTCGGATTGGGCCTGACGGAGCCAACTCCGCGTAGCGTCATCATTGTCGTGCAGGTGCATCAGCAGGTCGTCGGTCTCTTGGTGGACGCGGTATCGGATATCCTGACAACGTCCGAAGCATCCATGCAGCCGACGCCGGACGTCGCCTCCGATCTCGCGAAAAATTTCGTCAAGGGCGTCTATGCCGTCGAAGGCCGCATGATCAGCATCGTCACGCTGGAAAGCGTGCTGCCGATAGCCGCTAAGGTCGCCGCATGAGCGCCACGGCGGAAAATTCCTTTCATCCTTCTGGAGCTCTCGTAACCGGAGAATTTTCGTTTTCCGCCGCGAACTTTCGTGAGATCGCGGAAATTGCGAAAACGGAAGCCGGCATAGACTTGCCCCAGTCGAAGGCGACTCTCGTCTATTCGCGGCTCGCGAAGCGCCTGCGGGCGCTCGGGATCGAGACGTTT
Source organism: Pseudomonadota bacterium (assembly GCA_018242295.1). Lineage (GTDB taxonomy): Bacteria > Pseudomonadota > Alphaproteobacteria > Rhizobiales > Hyphomicrobiaceae > Hyphomicrobium_B. The sequence goes on along the minus strand of JAFECE010000005.1, from coordinate 207,392 downwards.
TCGGAGTACTGCGAAACCGTTCGTTCGAACGACAATGAACGCGACAGCATGATTGCGGCGCTCACAACGAACGTGACCCGCTTCTTCCGTGAGGCGCATCACTTCGAGCATCTGCGCTCTGCAATCATCGAACCGCTCGCTGAATCAGCGCGTCGCGGCAATCGCGTCAGGCTTTGGTCAGCCGCGTGCTCGACGGGACAAGAACCCTACTCAATGGCACTGACGGTGCTGTCCGTCATACCTAATGCCGCGTCCCTCGACGTCCGTATCCTTGCGACCGATCTCAATCCGCACGTCATTGCGCATGGAAAGAACGGCCAGTATCAAAAGGAGGAGTTGCGCGATGTTCCGCCTAAATTGCGCGCAAAATGGTTCGAGCCCGTACCCGGAGACAGTCGTGGCGATCTGAAAATCGCCGATGATGCGCGGTCTCTCGTCTCGTTTCGGCAGCTCAACCTGATGGGGACGTGGCCCTTCAACGGACCCTTCGACGCCATTTTCTGCAGAAACGTCGTCATCTATTTTGACCGCGATACGCAGAGTATGATTTGGAATCGCTTGACGCGAATGTTGAGGCAAGACGGCGCTCTATACATCGGTCATTCCGAACGCATCTCGGGTCCTGCATCTTCGATGTTATCGACGGACGGCATCACGAGCTATCGCAGGAAGAGCGGTCAGTCGTCATGAAGAAAGTCAAAGTCCTCGTCGTCGATGATTCCTCGACCATGCGCGGGTTGATTGCGACTGTGCTGGCGAAGGATCCGGATATCGAAGTTGTCGGTCAGGCCGAAGATCCGCTGCAGGCGCGCCAGGCGATCAAGGCCCTCAATCCCGATGTGGTCACGCTCGACGTCGAAATGCCGAACATGAGCGGGCTCGAATTCCTCGAAAAGATCATGCGGCTCCGGCCCATGCCGGTCATCATGGTTTCGACGTTGACGCGGCGCGGTGCGGAAGAAACGGTGCAAGCGCTCGAAATGGGTGCGATCGACTGCATAGAGAAGCCGCGGCCGGGCAACGAGCACAGCTTCGAGGAGCTGCCATACAAGATCAAAATTGCAGCCTCGGCGCGTGTCAAACCGCTGACCAGAGCTGACGGCGATCGCAGGCAGACACGTGCCGTTCACCCGGCAAATGAGTCCTATGTATCGGACGGCCGCGTCGTTGCCATCGGTGCGTCGACAGGTGGTGTCGAGGCGCTGCTGGAAGTCCTTTCGGGATTTCCCGAGAATTGCCCGCCGACCGTCATAACGCAGCATATGCCGCCGGCGTTCACGCGGAGTTTCGCTGGTCGTCTTGATAGGCTCTGTGCGCCAAATGTGCAGGAGGCGACGGATCGCGCCAAGCTGGCGCCTGGAAACATCTTTCTGGCACCGGGCGGGTCGAGCCACCTCGAAATCACGCCGGATCTGCGTTGCCGCTTGAAAGCCGGCGAGCGCGTGAATGGGCATTGCCCTTCGGTGGATGTGCTATTCAATTCGGTCGCGCGAGCGTGCAAGGGCGATGCAGTCGGCCTCATCCTCACCGGTATGGGAAAGGATGGAGCCGCGGGTCTGCTTTCGATGCGTAAGGCTGGAGCAACGACATTCGGCCAAAATGAATCGACCTCTATCGTCTACGGCATGCCGAAAGCGGCATTCGACGCCGGTGCTGTTGAACACCAACTGCCGCTCGAACGCCTAGCGGCAGCGATAATATCAGAAACGACTAAGAAGAAACCATAGGAGGCAAGGCTATGCCCGCAATGCAGCAATTGACGATCCTGGTCGTTGATGACACGTCCGTCAGCCGAGCGCTTCTAACTGATGGTCTTGATCAGATCGGATTGAAGAATTTCAAAGTCGCCAAGGATGGCGAAGAAGGCCTCAAGATGATGATGACAGCGCCGTGCCATCTCGTCATCTCGGACTACAACATGCCGAAGATCGATGGCATTCAGCTTCTGCGTGCGTTGCGCCAGCATGCTCCGACAAGCAAAGTCGGTTTCATCCTCGTAACCGGTAAGGGCGACAAAGCCCTGATCGATGAAGGCAAAAAATGGGGCCTCAATAACTTTCTAGCGAAGCCTTTCTCAGTGCCGCAGCTCAAGACGTGCATCGAAGCTGTTGTCGGTAAGTTGACATGACGGTCGCCGATGCAAAGGAAAAGCGCGTTCACATAATCCAAGGCGAGTTTTTCGTCACCCGGGACCAGGATGTCATGGTGACGACAATACTTGGATCGTGCATCGCTGCGTGCATTCGTGATCCGCTCGCTGGAGTGGGCGGCATCAACCATTTTCTTCTGCCTGGCAACATCGGTGCCACGGCCGCGGAGGATGAGCGCGTCGGCGTCCATCTGATGGAGTTGCTCGTCAACGGTCTTCTGAAGGCAGGCGCGCGTCGCGATCGGCTGGAAGCAAAATTGTTTGGCGGCGCACGCACAGTGCGATCGCATTCCGACATCGGCAAGCACAATGCCGAATTCGCTCAACGCTTTCTCAAGGCCGAAGGTATTTCCTATGTGGGCGGCAGCACCGGCGGATTGCAAGGAAGGCGTATTCAGTATTGGCCGGTTTCTGGACGTGCACGACAGATCCTGCTGGCAGGCCCGGCACCCATCGAAAAACCGGCGCCGATGCCGGTCGCCTCAATCGATGTCAACGCCGGCGAACTTGAACTTTTCTGATCGCTCTTACCTTGGGATGTGGACAAGATGACTGATAGCAATCAGGACGCCCAAGGGTCGCCGCAGGCGCGCGTGGCGGTCCCGGAAGTATTGGAGACCGTTTCTGTGGAAGTCCGCATGCTGTCCGATACGGCCGGCGAACTTCAGGATCTAATCGGCAACCTCGTAGTCGCCGGTGCGTTCGGCGGGTCACAATCGCTCTACCAGCTGCAAAGCCTCGATCGGCTTTGCCAGAGCCTCAACGCCGTCGCCGATTTTCTCGCAGGCGTCGCAAACGGCTCGTCGGTCGATTGGAAGGTCGATCTTACTGATGCCGCGCGCGCCGTGAAGCTCGCAGACGTATGCGACAGGCTAATCGGACGTAAAGCGGGCGACGAGTCATCCGGAGATCTAACAGGCGAATTCGACGACTTCGAGAATTGGCCCATGACCGGCTGACGCCGATCAAGTGCCGACGAATTCCCGCGCAGCCGCAAGCGACGCGAAACGACGCCGTCCGACGAGCGTATCGATCTCGATGGACCCATCTTCGTATTCGAGAAATTCGCGGCCTGCGAGTTTGCCGCCGACGACGGGTTTGCGCGGTTCGGGCAGCGGCGGCGGCATTGAAACGCCAGACCGCTCGCCTGTCGGGCTCGTTGATGCATCTTGATCTGACGTCTGCCGGAAACCGAGCGACGGTCCTATGCGGATCAACGACCGGCGGCGCTCGATGATCGGAAGAAGCTTCATCGTCACTGCAGCGATGAAAATGCTTTGCATGACGGCGAGAGCCATCAATCTGTGAATCCAGATCATCGGCTCATCGGATAGCGTCGCCGAATAGCCGATGACGAAGATCAGCACCGACAGCATTCCAAGTCCGGCAAACACCGCGAAGGCAGCAATTCCACCGCGCTGCTGAGCCGTCAAAGGTTTGCTCGCGTGCCCGGCGTCGCGAGCCAGCCGCAATTTGAGATCGGCCGCCGTTTGCCGGAAGACGGCATCGAAGCCGAAGTTACTATCGATTGCGCTCATTGTTCTTCATCATGTCCGCTTTTGAGAGATAGGTCCAACTGTCGATCATGACGTCCTTGATCACGTCCCGGCCGAGCCGCTTGTTGGCTCCAATCGCAACGTTGGCGGCTAGATCTTTGATGGCCTGTTTGCGTCCGGTCTTGATGTCGGCCGGTGTGGTTTCATAGATTTGCCGGAATGCTTCGTCGGCAACGAAAACTTCCGGCTGCAGCGAGCTCGCCTTAACGAGTTCCGAATCGGCAGTGAATTGCAGGCGCGTCACGACATACCCGAGGACTTCACCGTCCCGCAGAATTGGCACACTCACCATGTGCGTCTTCATCATCTGCAACTTGGGTTCGGAATCTTTGGCGTCAGGCGTCTGAACGCTCGCCTTCCACGTGGCCGCGCCGTAAACGCCGCCGATGGTGGAGAGACAGGCGATAATTGATAAGACGATCAATCGGACCACTGCATGCTCCGGCTCGGTCCGATATTGCGGGTGTAGGTTCCGTCCGATTCAGCGTTCTGGATGGCGTCGGAAAGCATCCCTGCGATCTCTTTGACGGCCTCAAGGTGCAGCTGTATCTTGCGAAGATTGACGTCGAGCTTGGCGCGGAACATCTGAAGCCGCAGGTTGAGATCTTCATCGATGTCTGCGGGATTTAGCCGCCGCATCGCCTCATTGAGATCGACGAGGCCCTGGCTCTTGCGATCGTTAGAGGCTTTGAGGTCGAAGTTCGGCGCTTTGTCCAGGGCCGCAGTTTCCTCATCGAGGTAATCCTCGATCCGCCGGATCACCGCGACGACGACGGCTCGTGCCGCATCGGCATCGTGCGTGACCGCGCGAGGAAGGTGCGAAGCGCGACGACTGCCACGCGCACCAACGCGCTTGAGTGCTGCGGATGATGATTGCTGCGATCGGGTCTTGGCTTCAACCGGTGCGGTGCTCATTCTACTTTTCTCCCGGGCTGTGAGATTCCGGTTTGAAGATCATTTGGGCGATTCCGATCGTTCCCGATTTAGAGAGCGTGGTCGCCAGGCTATCCACCATCATCGATCGCCATACGGTCCCGGCCGTGCCTTCGCCGAAGAGAGATTCAGAATCCTTCGGCATCCACTCTTCCAGCATCTGGCGGAGATACAACGCCTCGAACTGCTGGCCGACATCCTTGGTCTTGCCGCTCTGCGCTTGGCCGGACGGCGCCGGTGCGGCGTCATCGACAGGCTGAGTTGCCGCCTGCGATCCCGTCCGGACGGTCTGTCTGGCGGCCCACATAGCCTGATCGGCGACGGCTGCAGGAGGAATAATCGACATGATGCATTTCGGTGCTGGCGGATGATCGCCTCACGATGAACGTGTTGACTTACCCCGGCCTTGCGCCGCTGTGGCCTGCTGAAATTCAAGCAAGGCCTCAAGGTCCTTTTGCTCGTTCCGGCGCGCTTCCTCGGCGCGGACGTCGGCCAGCAACTCGGTCGCTCCGCGCGTGCGCTTGGTAGCCTCGAGATAGCGGTCGAGCGCCATTTCGCGCTCTTTCGCGAGCCGTTGTTGGCGGCGCTCGATGTTTCCAAGGCTCCGTGACATCAGCGCCAGGAAGGGCTCGTGAACGGCCGACGGATTGGCAAGGGTGGCGATGAGGTTGTCCTGCGAGATGCGAAGCTCATCCATTTGCCGGGTGATTTCGCTGATCCTCGCGCGCTCGGCGGTCTCGAGATCATGAAAGACGTCGACGAGGCGCCGGACCTTTTTCGATGATCTAGCCATTTTGGCCAAGATTTTGGATGGCCTGCGTCACGAGCGACGTAAAAATTTCGAGTGCCGTCTTGTCGACCTGCAACAGAAGGAAGAGACCGCCCAGCACGACGAATGGCGTCGATACGAAATAGATCGGTATCTGCGGCACCATCTTATTGAGGAAGCCGAAGGCGAAGTTGACGGTCAGCGAATAGACGACGAGCGCCGCGCTGAGCTGCAGCGTCAACTTGAAGGCAGACCCGACAAGCGTGACAATCGTCTGCAGGTTGGGCGGCGCGGCGATCGATACGCCGACTTTGAACATCTCGTACGAGCGTTGCAGCATCAGAACGATGTTGACGTGCTGGTTTGTGATGAAGAAAAGCGCGACGGCCGGCGTCGTCACAAGTGACGAAAAAGGGGACGACGGATCGTTGTTCTCGACGGCGTGAGAGAAGACGCCCCCATATCCGGCATAGTTCGCCATGCACGTCGCGGCGAATTCGAGTGCCATGAAGAGAACGCGGACCAGAAATCCCAACAGAATGCCCGTCGAGGTTTCGATCACGATCATCGCCAGCAGATTGCTCGGCTCTTCGCTCGTCGCGGGACGCACCGAATCATAGACGAGCGGCGTGAGTGCGATAGAGACCGCGATGGCAACGAACAGACGCAGTTGCACCGGAACGCGGTCGCTCGAGATTCCGGGCAGCAGCATGAAGCAAGCGCCCACCCGGCAGAAGACGAGAAGCGGCACGAGCAGGGTGTCGTGAGTGAGCGGCGTCATGAAACCGAGCCGAGCGACTGAATCTGGACGCCGCGACTGATCTCGAGATGCGAGAGGACGGGCAGTGTTCCGTAAAGCCGTTCGGTGACCGTGTGTACGTAGGGGCGCGTTTCGGCTGCCGTGACAAGAACGAATTGATGCCCGGCGTCCATGAGCGGCTGCACCATGCGGCTGAGATCGCCACCGAACTGCTCGATAAGGCGCGGCTCGATGTCGAATTCGATGACTTCTCCCTTGCCATCGCGCCTCAGAGCCTGATGGAACGCGAGCTCCCACCGGTTTCCAAGACGCACGACCTTGAGATAGTTGCCCTCGCTGAGATCGCCGCAAATTTGCGACGCCAAGCGCATGCGCACATGCTCGGAAATCTGCTCGGCCTTGCGCGAGAACGGAGCGATCTCCGCCACCGCTTCGAGAATGAGATGCAGGTTGCGGATCGAAATGCGCTCGCCGAGCAGCATCTTGAGCACGCTCTGAAGGCCCGAATGAGAGATCTGCGATGGGCAGATTTCCTCGAGCAGTTTGCGATATTCGGGGTCGAGCCGTTCGAGAAGCGCGCGAAGATCGCGGTACGAAAAGAGCTGCGCCAGACTGTTGCGGATAACCTCGGCGACGTGCGTCAAAAGCACGGAGGTGTTTTCGACCGGAACGAAGCCGTCGCGTTTCAACGCGTTGGTGAAGATGTCGGGTATCCACAACGCCTTCATGCCGAACGCCGGTTCGCGCGTTTCGTCGCCCGGTGCTTCCGGCTTCGGGCCGTCCCCGACGACGACGAGGACGTCGCCAAGCCGAAGCTCCGCGCTCGAGACCACCGTACCATGAACTTTGATCTGATAGGTCTTCGGCAGGATGGATAAGTCTTCGGTGAGTTTGATATCCGGAACTACGAAGCCGTATTGCTTGGCGAACTTGCGCCGCATCTTGGCGACGCGCTGCGGAAGATCGCTGGTCGGACGCATCAGAACGGACGAGATTTGCTTGCCGAAGCAGATCTCAATTTCCGTCGTCTTAAGTTGATCGCGAATGGACTGACGCGACTGCTCTTCGGCGGATGGTGCCTGGCCAGCGGTGCTGGCCGATGCCGCAGCCTTCTCCAATTCGGCCTTTTGCCGAACGAGGGTCGTGCTGATGAACGTGAGCATCGCGCCGATGCCGGCGAACGGCAGGAACGGGAGGCCGGGCGCAAGCGACAGCAACGACATCACGCCGCCCGCGATCAGCAGCGCGCGGGGATAGTTCCCGAGCTGGTTGATGATCACGCCTTCCGTCGAGCCGTGGGTGCCGCCCTTCGACACCAGAAGGCCCGCAGCGAGCGCCACGATGAGCGCAGGCATCTGCGTTACGATACCGTCGCCGACCGATAGTTTGACGAAGGTGTCGACGGCACGGTCGAAGGCGAGATCATGCTGCGTGATGCCGATGATGATGCCACCGAAGATATTGACCGCCGTGATAATCAACCCGGCGATCGCATCGCCGCGAACGAACTTCGACGCGCCGTCCATGGCGCCGAAGAACTGGCTTTCCTCTTCGAGTTCCTTGCGCCGGCGAATGGCTTCTTTTTCGTCGATCGAGCCGGCTGCAAGATCGGCGTCCACGGCCATCTGCTTGCCGGGCAGCGAATCGAGGGTGAAGCGCGCGCCGACCTCGGCGATACGCGTCGCGCCTTTCGTGATGACGACGAAGTTCACCGTGATCAGGATGATGAAGACGATGATGCCGATGACGAAATTGCCGCTCATGACGAACTGCGCGAAGCCCGCGATGACGTGACCGGCGGCGTTGGGCCCCTCGGCGCCTTGCGACAGAATAAGGCGTGTCGTCGCCACGTTGAGTGAAAGCCTGAGCAGCGTTGCGATCAGAAGGATGGTCGGGAAAGCCGAGAATTCCAGCGGCCGCCGGATCCACAGCGCCACCATCAGGATGATGATCGAGAGCGCGATTGAAAAGGCGAGCCCAAGATCGATCATGAACGCCGGAAGCGGCAGGAACAGGATCGTCAGAATGGCGATCACGCCGACGGCCAAGCCCGCGTCGCGCCGACCCAAACCTAGGTCGATGCCGCTCTCGGCGGTTTTCGTGGTTGCCATGATGAATAAATTCCCCCGCGATTTGGGGGCGAGTCTCCTATCCGAAGCTTGCGCGAGGTCGTCATCAGGCAGCCAACGGAGGAGAAAAATTCAAAACTGGCAAATCGATACGCAATTCAAACGGATGACCCGCGTGATTGCACCACCAACCCATCGCTGCTGCGCCGCACGCCGGCACCCCTGCAACTATTTGGCGGCTTCGACCGGCTGAAGGGGGGATTGGGCCCTTGAAACGGACGGCGACTCCTCTCGAACGTGCGCCCGTCCACGCCCGATCCCGGAATAACTGAGACCGAGTTCGCGCACGGCGTCGGCATCGAAGACGTTCCGGAGATCGACGATGGTCTTGCCCCTCATGCGCGCCTTGAGCGCTTCGAGGTTGAGCGCGCGGTATTCGTTCCATTCGGTGATGACGACGAGGACATCGGCGCCCTCGGCAGCCTGTTCGGCGTTATCGCACCAGACGATGTCCGGTAGCAAAGGCTCAGCCTGACGCCGGCCCTGGGGATCGCAGGCCCGGACGGTGGCTCCGCGTTCCTGCAGCATAGGCACGATGACAAGGCTCGGCGCGTCGCGCATGTCGTCGGTGTTCGGCTTGAAGGTCAGCCCAAGGACGCCAATCGTCTTGTCGCGCACCGACCCTCCGGCGGCCTCTTCAATCCGGATCGCCATGGCGAGCTTGCGCTCGTGGTTGACGCGTTCAACCTGCTCGACGATCGAAACCGGCGATTTGGCCTCTCGCGCCGTGCGGATGAGCGCTGATACATCCTTGGGAAAGCAAGAGCCGCCGTATCCCGGGCCCGGATGAAGAAACTTGTCGCCGATGCGCCGGTCCTTGCCGATTGCAGAGGCAACTTCCTGAACGTCCGCGCCGACGCTCTCGCACAGATCCGCGATCTCGTTGATGAAGCTGATCTTGAGAGCTAGAAAGGCGTTGGCCGCATATTTCGCGAGCTCCGCCGACTCCCGTTCGACGAACATCACGGGAGAGCCGCGGAGCGCCAGCGGCTTATAAAGACGTCCCATCACGTCGCGCGCCCGGTCGTCATCGGTGCCGACGAGAACGCGATCCGGATGGGTGAAATCCTGGATCGCCGAGCCTTCCCGCAAAAACTCCGGATTTGAGCAGACGGCCACGTCAGCGTCCGGCCGCTTTGCCTTCAGGCGGCGCTCGATTTCGCGGCTGGTTCCAACGGGCACGGTCGATTTCGTTGTAACAACGGTAAATCCGTTGAAATGCGGGGCGGCCTCTTCGACGGCCGTGAAAACATAGGAAAGATCCGCGTACCCGTCGCCGCGCCGCATCGGGGTTCCGACCGCCAGAAACACGACGTCGGCGTCCGCGACAGCAGGTCCAAGATTTTCCGTGAAGAGCAGGCGCCCGGCCTTGATGTTCCGTTCCATCAAGGCCTCGAGCCCAGGCTCGTAGATGGGGGAGCGGCCGGCCTTGAGATCAGCCAAGCGGTTGGGGTCCTTGTCGACGCAGGTGACGGTCCAGCCGAAATCGGAAAAGCAGGCGGCCGAGACGAGTCCGACGTATCCCGCGCCGACCATACAGATCTTCATAACTTCAGGTCCCCGTTCCGTGCCAAACCGGCTGCAACTGACGAGGTGTAGCACCGGATCGAAATGTGGGAAATTGCCACGCGGTTGTGACGATCCCTAGAATACCCAGCTAATCGACGAGCGGTCGGAAAAAGATGGCGATTCTACCCCCGTCCGATCAAATGACACATTTGTTGCGCCCGCCTGCCCCGCCGTGCCGGGCGGTTCGCTCGGCGGTAAGGACCGATTCTATGGGGTTTCCAGGAGCACTTCCTGCCGCTCTCATAAGCATTGAAGTTCTTGTTATTTGACCCCGCGACGGGATCAGGGCTTTGATGCATCCGTTGGCACGCTGTTGTGCCGGCCGCGGTGATTTCGACAGCGACTTGCGCCGCGTCATCAAACGCTAAGCCCCACGGTTCTCGTGGGCTCCGCAATGGAGACCGCTATGAAAAGCTCTGACCTCTGCTTCCTCTCCACATATCGCGCGATGAAGGCCTCGATGTGTATGGCCGGCTGCTGTTGAGATCACGCAGCCCCGCTTCAGCCACTTCAATCGAAAAATCGCAACATAGAGGACGCTGGCCACCGCCGGCAGAGCAAAGACATGTCAAAATCCTACGTCATCGAGGTCGGCGACGACCAAGCCGGACTTATCATCCGTGAAGAAGGAGAACGCGAATATCTCTTCCATGCGGCATTGAGTGAATACAGCGCCCTCGAAGGCAGGCGCTTCGCAAATCCGCTTCTCGCCGAACGTGCTGCGATCGCTCATCAGGCAAGCCGGCGTCGCCGGCGCGTCTCCGCCCGCACGCAAGAGGCATTTGCCCTATGAGCAGGTACATCAGCGAAGCCAAAAGTTCGCGTCTCGAACCAAAACAGGTCGCGGACACGCGAACGAAACAAGTTCTCTCCCGGCGCTTGAAGTTGGTGGCCGATCAAGACTGGCATCCGGATCCGATCCCGTATCCGGCGCCCGTCGGGCCATCGCCAGACTTCTAGCGCACGAACACAAAAGCCTATTCGCGCATCTCCATCCCTGGACCCGCCCGCGCGCTGCGAGCGGGAACCTTGAGACCGGTGGCTGTTCATCTGCCGCCGGTCTCATTTTCCAAGGATGACTGAAAAGCTTCAGACTTTTTGTTCGTTCTCCACTCCGTACCGCTTTGAAATAAGCAATCGAAGCACTCTGAAATGTGAAAAGGGATCTGCATATGACTATGGGGCGTGTGGTATCGCGGCTTGGCGTGACGGCTGCTCTTCTAATGGCGGTATCGCCAGGAGCTTTCGCACAGACGAGCATTCTCAATGCGTCTTACGATGTGTCGCGAGAACTCTATAAAGACATCGATCCCGCATTCGCCGCGAGTTGGAAGAAGTCGTCGGGCAACGACATCGAAGTCAAGCAATCGCATGGCGGATCGACGAAGCAAGCGCAATCCGTGGCCGAGGGCCTCGAGGCTGATGTCGTCACGCTCAATCAACCGACGGATCTCGATTTTCTCGTAAGCAAAGGCATGGTTTCAAACGACTGGCGCACGAAATTCCCGCACGGCGCCTCTCCGTACACGACGACGACGGTATTCCTGGTACGCAAAGGCAATCCGAAGGCCATCGCCAATTGGGATGATCTCGTAAAGCCCGGCATTTCCGTCGTCATTCCGAACCCGAAGACATCCGGCAATGGCCGCTATACCTATCTTGCGGCTTGGGGATATGCTCACGATAAGCTGGGTTCCGACGACAAGGCGCGCGACTTCGTCAGCAAGCTGTTCGCCAATGTGCCGGTATTCGATGGCGGCGGACGCGGCGCCACGACGAGCTTTACGCAGCGCGCCATTGGCGACGTTCTGGTCACGTTCGAGAACGAAGCTGCGCTCATCAAGGCCGAGGTCGATGGCCAGAATTTCGATGTCGTCTATCCGTCAGTCAGCGTCGAAGCCGCGCCGCCCATCGCGATCGTCAATACGATTGTTGAGAAGCGCAAGACAGCCGATGTCGCCAAGGCTTACCTCGACTTCCTTTATTCTGATGACGCGCAGAAAATCATAGCCAAGCATCATTTCCGGCCGCGCAGCGAAGCTGCGCTCAAGGCAGCAAACTTGCCTGCCATCAAAACCTTCTCGGTCGAAGACAAGATCGGACCGTGGGCGACGGTGCAGAAGGCACACTTTGCGGATGGCGGGATCTACGATCAGATTACCACCAAGAAGAACTGAACTTTCTCTGATCCTGATCAGCAAGCCGCGACATTGCGCGCGGCTTGTTCCTCTCCCAGTTGCACTCCCTCGTCCTAGCGCCGATTGACTGATAAAAGCGCTACGAAGCGCGCGCTATAGATCGGCGTCGCCGATAGGGATGAAACGGGGAGCAGAAGCTATGGGTGATCACTTTTGGCCGGCAATGTATCCGGGCCTGATCGTGGGTATTCTCTACGGCTTGTCGCTGCGCGGAGTATTCAATACAGCTGTCGCCGCCCTCGGTGGCCTCGTAGGAGCAGCCATCGCCTACGAAATTTTGCTCGCAGTTGATTTAAACGACGGCCTGCCGTCGGTGGCCGGTCTCATCGCGGCGGCATTTGTCGGCGCCTATCTTTTTACCAGCATTGCGCAGCGGCTCGCCGGCGCGCGCCCGAAAACGTGAGCGGCCTAGCCAACGCGCCGAGGACTCTCATAGTTTGACGCCCGGCCGGCCGCGGCATCTCCACCGTTTTCCACCGTGTCATACAGACGTCGCGTAACTGTCGTCGAAATTTCACTGAATCCTGGAATTCAGCGCCTGAATTATTGACCGGGGAGGTGAGATGGCCGATTTCGTCACGGCGGCGGCTCTGATCTTCTGCATGGTGGCAACTGCCACCCATCTCGTAACGATCGCGTTGGCGTTATTCCGCGTTACTTCATCTCGCGCCCGGCCGCGCGGATTGACCGTTGAATCTGTCAGCATCATTCGTCCGGTTTGCGGTCGCGATCATTTCGATGCAATGACGCTTCGCTCGACGTTCGAGCTTGGCGACACCGGCTACGAGATCATTTTTTGTGCGGCTCGCGAAGACGACCCCGCGGTGCCGTTCGTCAGAAAATTGATCGCAAAGTATCCGCACGTCGAGGCGAAGCTGCTCATCGGCGACGACAGGCCAACGAGCAATCCGAAGCTCAACAACATCGTCAAGGGTTGGGCGGCGGCGCGGTTTCAGTGGATCGTCCTCGCTGACAACAATGTTTTGATGCCGAAGACATATCTCGACGATCTCTTTCGCAGCTTTGAACCGAGCGTCGGCCTCGTCTGCTCTCCGCCCGTAGGAAGCCATCCGATTGGGTTCTGGGCCGAGCTTGAATGCGCGTTTCTCAACACCTATCAGGCGCGCTGGCAAAGCGCCGCCGACACGATCGGCCTCGGGTTTGCCCAAGGCAAATCGATGCTTTGGCGTCGCGATATTCTCGACGACGCAGGCGGGATCGTCGCGCTCGGCGCAGAGATTGCCGAAGACGCAGCGGCGACGAAAATCGTCCGCTCTCATGGTCTCAACGTCCGCCTCGTCGACCGTCCATTCGAACAGCCATTGGGTCCAAGGTCCGTGGCGCAGGTATGGGCGCGCCAGGTGCGCTGGGCCAGGTTGCGGCGGGTAACGTTTCCGGTTTTCTACGCACCGGAAGTTCTGACCGGCTCGACTTTGCCGATTGCAGCCGGCGTCGCTGCGGCTTCAAGCTACGGTCTGGATCCGCTCGTAGTATTGGCAGCCCAGCTTGCGATTTGGTTCGGTGCCGAGGCGCTCTTGGCGCGGGTGGCTGGCTGGCACCTGAAATGGCAGTCACCCTTCGCATGGATGCTGCGCGATGCCTTGCTCCCGCTCCTCTGGATCGAGGGCTGGGCGGGAGATACGTTCGTCTGGCGCGGTAATGATATGAGCGTCGCGAAGCCCGCCGCCAACAGCACCCCGATTTCCAATTCGGGGCATGTAGCCGGCGGGCCAGTGACCTGACCCGCGAAGCCTTATTTCGTCTCGGCTAAAGCGGCGTCCAGCGTGAGCCCGACCGTGCGTCCTTCGAAACCTGCCGTGTCGAAGTATTTCGTCTCGCCCGCAACCTGGTAATTGAGGATCGTTCGCAGACCCGATGACGACGGCGCGGAGACGAGCGTCTTATGCTCCCAAGTCGGAACGGTGCCGTTGGTCAAAGCTTCGGTGAGCGCTCTCCCGACAAGCTTGCCATGGCTCTTCGGCATCAGTCCGAGGATCGTCGCGATAGTCTGGCCGACGTCGGCGTTGCTGGCGGGCGCCTCGCTGACGAATCCCTTCTTGAACGACGGACCGAACGCCGCCATGAAATTCGCGGTGTCCGCACGGCTGAAGCTTCCATGCATGCCCTGCCCCTGCTGCAGACCCGTGTCGGCGACCTCCGCGGTGCAGAGTTCAGGCTTGGCACATCCCGTCGACATGCTCCTGAAATTGACGACGATCGACGGGCGCGGCATGAGCGAGGAGCCCTGCAGATTGATTGCTGAGAGCGGTAACGTCCCCGCGAATGTTCCCAAGTGATCGTCGACAAACAGGCCGCTGACATAGTCCTGAGCGAGCAACGCATCGATCGTCTTCTGGGCCAACTCACGATCGCTGCTCGGAATATAGACGAGATCCGAACCGCCGTTCGCGGCGACAACGACCTTTGGTGCGTTTGCATCTTCTCCGATCAAGCCATCCGCGAGCTTCGGGTGATTGCCACTTTCGACTTTGGCATTTGCGGCTTCCGGATCGAACAGCGGCAAGTTCAAAGCGGCCGCGAGATCGATCGCCAGAAATCCGGGAGGCAGCATGCCCGGGGGCACATCGGCGTAGCTCGCGCGGGCGGCGCCACTGGTACCGCTCTGTTTCGAAATCGTCGAGAAGCCGTGATCGGCGGAGACGACGATGTCGGTCGTCTCCGCAAGACCGAGTTGATCGAGCGTCCGCCGGATTGCCGCGAGGTTCGAATCCGCATTGCGGATCGCTGCCATCGATGTCGGTCCGTTGATGCCGGGTTCGAGCTTCAACAGGCTGTCGCCCTGGTTATGCTGGGTACCATCCGGATCGCGCGACCAGAAGACGACGACGAACGGCTTCCCGTCAGCTTTGAATTTCGGCAGAACAACCCGCGTCAGAGCCGCCGTGAAATATCCCTGCTGGACGACATTGGCGTCCTTCGTACCGGGCTCGCGAAAGTTTCCGCTCTCTTTATTCGTCAACCGGCCCGGGGCCTCCTCCGGCAACCCGGCCGCCTTGAGCCCTTCGCTCACCCAAGGGGCGAGCGGAATGCCTGCCTCGGTGCCTGTCGCATCGTCCATGATGATGCTCTCACCACCGCTGCGAGACGTATGATCGAACACGAGTGTTGGACCGATCTTGCCGATCGCAGCGGTGTTGAACCCTGCCTGATGCGCGGCTCGGAGGATCGTTTCCTCATCGATGAAGTTGCCGGCGAAATGGTCGTCGATGTCGCCGAGCACGCGATCATTCTCGATGAACGCCATGCGCGCCGAAGAGGCTGCTTTGATCGGAAAGCCTGCGTAGAGGACATTTCCGAAAACGCTGGTGTCGCCAAGATAATGGCCAGTGGCCATGCCGCTGGAGTTCGGCATTGTGAATGTCGGAAAGAGCGAATGGCTGTTGGCGAAGTTGACGCCCTTATCCCGGATGTCGGCGAAAGTCGGCGCGGTCTCGGGCGTGACGATGCCGGCGCGCAGCCCGTCGGGAACGAACAGCACGACGTTGTGCCGGCTGGCATCGGCAAAGGCCGGTGCTCCGCTCGCGAACACTGCGAGAAATGCGCATGAGATGAGATGTTTTGCAGACATTTAACCCTCACTCGGAACTGGCGCCGGAAGTTGGTCCGGAATGCGATGAATGTCTGGATCTAGCGTTCGACGATGACTCCCTCATGTCGCCTCGTCGTCGCATCGGCTGTCCAACGCCGCGCTCGCGCTGGTTTCCTGATAGTAGAAATTTTTTCTCGACTATGTAACATGAAATACACCGTAGCATTTGCAGCATACATAGGGGGTCCCGTGCGCTTTCTTGTTTTCCAACACATCGCTTGTGAGCATCCCGGCATCTTCCGCAAATTCTTCGCCGCCGATGGCATTTCCTGGGACGCGGTCGAGCTTGACGAGGGCGAAGCCATCCCGCCACTCGAAAACTATGATGCCCTTTGGGTCATGGGTGGCCCGATGGACGTATGGGATGTCGAAGAGCATCCGTGGCTGATTGAGGAGAAACGCGCGATCCGGCACTGGGTCAGCGATTTGGGCCGTCCTTTCGTTGGGCTGTGTCTCGGGCACCAACTCCTTGCAGATGCGCTGGGCGGCACGTGTGGACCGCAACGTCCGTCCGAGATCGGCATTCTCGACATCGCGCTGACGCCCGCCGCAGCGAGCGATCCGGTGTTCGGTGATCTGCCGCAAGAGTTCAAGGCTGTCCAATGGCATTCCGTGCGCGTGGCCCAGCCGCCTGAAGGCGCCGTGGTGCTGGCGAAATCCGATGTCTGTCCTTGTCAGGCAATGCGGGTCGGCCGAAACGCGTGGAGCATGCAGTACCATGTCGAGATCGAGGACAACACGATCGACGATTGGGGGAATATCCCCGCTTACGCTGCGGCGCTCGAGCGGACGCATGGTCCCGGCGCGCTTCCGCGCATGGCCGCAACGGCGAAACCTCACATGAAGAATTTTGCGGCCGACGCGGAAAAACTCTACCGCAACTTCATGAGGGAAATCGGCTCTCGCTAGCGCGAGCGGAGATGCGTCTCGAGAAAACAATTTGCGTGTCACTCAGCAAATTCGTTGCGCTCACTGAGTAATGTGATACGCTAAAAATGCCCTGTTTATATGGGGTTATTGGTTGCGATTGGTGGCAATTGGTACAGGGGTTGGCATGTCCGTCAGGGGCAACGCGCAACTAGCCGGAACCATAACAGGTAGAAATGCCTGTAGCGTCTGGCTTTGTCCCAGACGCCATCCAACAGTTTTCGAAATTCGACTGATCGTTTAGCGCCACGCACCGGAGACCCGGTTCGTGGCGTTCCTCGTTTTGCACAACGATAAAAATCAAGATCGGGGATACGCATGACAGCGACTTACGAAAATCGGGCCGGGGGCTTATCCGAAAACACTCTTCATCGCGCAATCGATTGGCGCGGAGCTTTTTGGGTGGCGAGCGGCGTCCCTGCGCTCGTCCTCTTCTCCATCGGCGGCATAGCCGGCACTGCAGGAAAGCTCGCCTTCATCGTCTGGATCCTCTCGATGATCCTGGGCTTCCTGCAATCCTTCACGTATGCCGAAATAGCGGGCCTCTTTCCGAATAAGTCCGGCGGCGCCTCAGTCTATGGCGCGACTGCTTGGCTTCGCTATTCAAAGCTGATCGCGCCGCTCTCCGTCTGGTGCAACTGGTTCGCTTGGTCGCCGGTTCTGTCGCTCGGATGCGCGATCGCGGCGGGATATATCTTGAACGCCGTCGCGCCGATCCCAGTCTTTACCGCCCAATCGCCGGAAGTCGTTACTTGGCTCGCGGATCCCGCAAATGCCGGAAAGGCAGCCGCGGACGCGATCGCTGCTGTTACCGCCGTTCACACGCCCGCCATCCAATCCTTCAATGCGCTGACCGTGGCGATACCGGGTCTTGGAACGCTGAACTTCAACTCGTCCTTCTTCATCGGCGCCATACTGATGCTGATCGTGTTCGCAATCCAGCATCGCGGCATCCTTGGCACGGCGAACGCGCAAAAATACATCGGCCTTCTCGTCATCATCCCGATGTTGATCGTCGGAATAGTGCCCTTGATCAATGGCCAGTTCCACGCCTCGAACGTGGCCGGCCCTTATCTCCCGGGAGCTGACGGAAACGTTGGATGGACGCTATTCCTCGGCGCGATGTTTATAGCCGCCTGGTCGACCTACGCGTTCGAAACCGCGATTTGCTACACCCGCGAATTCCGCGACCCGCGGACAGATACGTTCAAGGCGATCTTCTATTCAGGCCTTCTCTGCCTGCTGCTCTACATCCTCGTGCCGTTCACGTTTCAGGGCGTGCTCGGTGTCGATGGCATGAAGGATCCCGGAATTGTCGCCGGCACGGGCGTCGCCGACGCGATGGCCAATATGGTCGCGAGCGGCAACGCCTTCATAAAGCAGGTCTTCGTCGCGCTCATGATCTTGGCGCTCGTACTCGCGATCATGACGGCGATGGCGGGGTCGTCGCGGACACTCTACCAGGGATCGGTCGACGGATGGCTGCCGCGTTATCTGAACCATACGAACGAGCATGGTGCGCCAACGCGCGCCATGTGGACCGACCTCGTCTTCAATCTCTTTCTGCTCGCGATCGCGTCTGACTCCGCCGGCTACTTCTTCATCCTCGCCGTGTCGAATGTCGGCTACATCATCTTCAACTTCTTGAACCTCAATGCGGGCTGGATGCACCGCGTCGATAGTGGTCACATCGAGCGCCCTTATCGCGCGCCGACGTGGCTAATCGGATTGAATACGGTCCTCGCATTCGTCAACGCGCTTCTGATGGGCGCAGGAGCGAAAGTCTGGGGCTATTCGAACGCGCTCTTGGTCGGTTTTATCTTCGCTGCACTCATCATTCCGGTATTCGCCTTCAGGCATTATGTCCAAGACAAAGGGCAGTTTCCAAAAGGCGCGCTTGAGGATTTGGGATTGACGGGGCAAGACCTCGGAGAACGCAAGGCCGGCATGCTCCCCTACTTGGCGCTGATTGCTGGCCTCGCCGTGGTGCTTATCGCGAATTGGTATTTCCAAATGCCCCCTGCGTAATTCCGCAATCGGGCATCCTGTGCGCTGAAGGTCGCGGTGCTTCGACTCTGGCGCGCAGGTTCGTGACGACAGTTTTCGCAGCTCTTCACCGAAGCAAAACTCATCAAGCTTCGGAACGATGAGGCTCGGAAAAAATCAAATCTCTCTTCGTCAAACATCCGATCAATGCGAACGCCCATGCCGCCGAATTAATCGCTGATTGCTCGGAAATTGGCCTTGTACGCATCATGGAATTAGCAGCATAGTTCAACAATTATCACTCGCAGGAAAAATCGGGTAATGCCGATTTCCTACTTTGATCGCAACAAAGTTGGCTCGGGGAGGATTACCAATGTACCGTTCCGTCAAAGGTGTTTTGACCGGTGGCGCTTGTGCTGCTTTGCTATCGCTGGCGGGTCTGCCCCAGGCGATGGCGGCTCCTGAATCGAATGATCCGATCAAAATCGCTCTCTTCGATTGGACGAGTGTCAACTTGAATGCCAAAATTCTCGGCGGCATCCTGACAAAGCTCGGCTACAACGTCGAATATCCGACAGCTGATTATCTTTCGAGTCTGACGACGGGCCTCACCAACGGCGATATCGATATCGGAGTCGAGTTCTGGGACACGACGGCCGCCGAGGCGATGAAGGCATCGGACGCGACGGGCCAGACGGAGCGCCTCGGCGCCCTCGGTCCGAAAGCGAAGGAGGAGTGGTGGTACCCGCTCTACATGAAGGAAAAGTGCCCCGGTTTGCCCGACTGGAAAGCATTGAAAGATCCAAAGTGCGCAGAGGCATTTTCGACACCTGATACCGCTCCCAAGGGGCGCTATCTCGGCGGACCCGTGACGTGGGAAGGCTTCGATGACGAACGTGTTGAAGCGCTTGGACTGCCATTCACCGTCGTGCACGCGGGTACCGATGGCGCGATGTTCGCCGAGCTTGATTCAGCCTACCAGCGCAAGGCGCCGATGCTGCTGTGGATCTACTCGCCGCATTGGGCGCCCGCGAAATACCAAGGTGAGTGGGTGCAGTTCCCGGAGTACGAACCGGCCTGCTACACGGACCCGAAATGGGGCGTCAATCCGGATAAGAAATACGATTGCGGCAAGCCGCACGGCGAAATCTGGAAGTACTCCTGGAAGGGCCTGAAGGATAAGTGGCCGGTCGCTTACAAAGTGGCAAAAGCCTACACGATCGACGTCAACGAATTGAACAAGCTGTCGGGTCAAGTCGATCTTGATGGAAAATCGATCGACGATGTTGCTGCTCAATGGGTCAACGCCAACGAGGCGAAGTGGAAGGAATGGGCAAAGTAAGACGCGGACCTTTTCTTTGCAGTACTGATTGAAACAACGAGAACCGGCGGTCATCGCGAAGACTGTCCGGTTCTCTTTGTTTTAGAGCGATCCATCACGAGCGCATGGGGCCTCTGGAATGAATAATCAAGCGCCACTGCGCGATGAAATGAATGCCGTCGCTGATGACCGGCCGGTGAAGTTGCGCTGCAAGGACGTTTGGAAAGTTTTTGGCGCCGGCGCGGAAAAGTTTCTGGCAAGCCGCGAAGGCGTGGCGACTTCGGAAAGTCTCGCCGAAGCCAAGCTCGTCGGCGCCGTCCGGCACGCGTCCCTCGAAGTGAAACGCGGCGAGATCTTCATTGTCATGGGCCTTTCGGGCTCCGGCAAGTCCACGCTCGTGCGTTGTCTTTCGCGGCTTATCGAGCCGACGTGGGGAAGTGTCGAGCTGGATGGCATGGATCTCCTTAAGGCGAAGCCCGACGAGCTGATCGAAATTCGCCGCCACCGCATGGGAATGGTGTTTCAGCACTTCGCGCTGTTGCCGCATCTGACGGTGCTGGAAAACATCGCGTTCCCGCTGTCGGTTCAGGGCGTTGACCGCAAATCGCGTGAAGAGCGCGCGCGGAAGGTGATCGAACTCGTTGGTCTCAGCGGACGCGAACAGTTCTATCCGCGCGAGCTCTCAGGCGGCCAGCAGCAGCGCGTCGGCATTGCGCGAAGCCTCGCCGTGGAGCCGGAAATCTGGTTTCTCGACGAGCCGTTCTCGGCGCTCGATCCGCTCATTCGCCGCGAAATGCAAACCGAGCTGGTACGCTTGCAGAGCGTGCTGAAGAAAACGATCATCTTCATTACGCACGACTTCGATGAAGCGATCCGCCTGGCGGACCGCATCGCCATCATGAAGGATGGTGAGATCATCCAGACCGGGACGCCGGAAGAACTCGTCCTGCATCCGGCGACGGATTACGTCGCCGAGTTCACGCGCGATGTGCAGCGTTCGAAGGTCATGTCGGCGGCACGTCTCATGCGGCCGGTAACGCCATCCGCCGATTACGGCGGAACGGTGCAGGCGACGGATAAAATCTCGACGTTCTCGGCCCGGATCGTCGGCTGCCGTAAGAGCTTTCTCGTCACGGCACCCGACGGCAAGCCGCTTGGGGAAGTGACGCCGGACGCCGTCATTGATCTGCTGGCCGACCGCGATCCCCTGCGCGAGGCTCGCGTATGACGGTTGCGGACACTCGGACTTCGCCGCGCGCGACAGCAATTTCGGGTTGGACACTGATTTGGGTCGCGGCCGTCGCCTGCGTCGCCATTCTCTACATGTTGCCCGGTATCGCACCCTGGGCCGCGAAATATCCATCGGACGCCGTCATTCCCATCGCCGATTGGATTTCGGCGTTCATGGTGTGGTTGAAAACCAATTTCACATGGTTGACGCGAGGCATAACCGACATCTTCAACGTGCCCCTGCAGTGGGCCATCTCACTATTTGCGAAGGGTTGGAAATTCGGATACGGGCCTGACGCGCTCGTGCTGCCGCGCCTGTCGTGGATCGGCGTTTGCACCGCGTTCGCCCTCGCGGGGTATGCTTTTGGTGGTATCAGGCTCGCCGCGCTGGCGGCAGGCTGCATGATCTACATCGCGCTATTCGGGCAATGGGATAGCGCGATGCTGACGCTGGCGTTGATCGCGATAAGCGTTCCGCTGTGCGTCGTCTTCGGGCTCCTCATCGGCATTCTCGCTTTCCGCAAGCCATGGATCGATCGCGCCATCATTCAGCCGATGCTCGATCTGATGCAGACGATGCCGACGTTCGCCTATCTCATCCCGATGCTGCTCCTGTTTGGCAACAGCCCGGTTTCCGGAATGCTGGCGACAGCCATATTCGCGATGCCGCCGATGGTGCGATCAACCGTTCTCGCACTCAAACGCGTACCGCACGAGATCGACGATTTCGGCGAAATGGTCGGCTGCACGCAGCGGCAGAAGTTGCTGAAGGTGTTGCTGCCATCCGGACGCCCGACGCTGATGGTCGGCGTCAATCAGGTGATCATGCTTGCCCTCAACATGGTCATCCTATCTTCGATGATCGGCGCCGGCGGATTGGGTTACGACGTCTTGCTCGCGCTCCGCGCTTTGAAAATCGGTCAAGGCATGGAGGCAGGTCTCGCGATCGTCGCGCTTGCCATCGTGCTTGATCGCCTGAGTCAGGCGGCTGCGCGTCAGCGTCCAACGGCCCACATGCCGGATCAGACTTTTCTGCAGCGCTACCCGATGTTGACGGCCGCAATGGCCGTCCTTGCCGTCACAACTTTGATGAGCCATTTCGTGCCAGCATTCGCTTCCGTTCCGGGAGCCATCAAGATGTCGACAGCGCCATGGTGGAAGGCCGTCGTGGATTGGGTCAACATCCATTTTTTCGATGCGATTGAAGCCTTCCGGACGTTCCTGCTGCTCTACATCCTCAATCCGATGCGAGATTTCCTCGTCGGCTTTCCTTGGCTCGGAATGGTCTTTCTCGTGGGCCTTGCCGGCTATCGGCTTTCCGGTCCCCGCCTTGCGGCGATTGTCGTCGTCATGACGGCCTTCTGCGCGGCGACGGGACTTTGGGAAAAATCGATGGCTACACTCTATCTCTGCGGTGTGTCGGCGCTTGTCGCGGCCCTGTTCGGCATCGCACTCGGCATCGCAGCGTCGCGAAGCGACCGGTTCGCTGCCTTTCTCATGCCGATCTGCGACACGCTGCAAACGCTTCCCTCGTTCTGCTTCATCATTCCCGTCGTCATGCTCTTCCGCGTCGGCGACGTAACGGCGATGATTGCGACGGTGCTGTTCGCGATCGTCCCCGCAATTCGCTACACCAATCACGGTATTCGGCAGATCCCCGAAAACTTGATCGAGGCCGCCACCGTATCCGGCTGCACGCCCCGACAAATGTTTTGGAGAGTACAGTTGCCGCTGGCGTTGCCGGAAATCATGCTGGGCCTCAATCAGACGGTGCTGCTTGCGCTCAGCATGGTCATCATCTGCGCGATGATTGGAACGCGAGACCTTGGTCAGGAAGTTTTCATTGCCTTGGCGAAGGCCGACGCAGGACGAGGCCTGACGGCAGGCTTTGCTATCGCCTTCATCGGCATCGTCGCCGACCGGTTGCTGCGCGCATCGACGGACCGACTGCAGTCTCGGCTCGGCCTCGTCTGAAGAGGCCAATCCGCGGCATCGCACTTATTCACCGCAGTTATTGATGACCGCGTTCGATAGCAACGGCCGTCGCCTTCCCACCTCCGGTGCACGGACGCATCGGATAACTTTATGAAAACTTTCTGGAAGGCCGATTGGTTCGCGTTTATTGGACATGACCGTTCCTCGGAGCTAACAGTGGCGCTCGGCAAAGGGTCAACCGCAACGGGTGATGAGCCATGGTCGAAGGCCTGATCACGCAGCGCAGCAACCACTCGGCTAAGGAAACGGCCGACCGTCTAGCCCAAAAAATCGCCGACAAGGGAGCGACCGTCGTAGCCCGCATCGACCATGCCGCCGCCGCTGCAAAGGTCGGATTGGAATTGCGGCCGACAGAGGTTCTGATTTTCGGCAACCCGAATGTTGGTACACATCTTATGCAGCAGGAACAGTTGATCGGCTTGGAGCTTCCGGCCAAGGTTCTTGTTTGGGAGGATGACAAGAACGTCACGTGGCTGACGTATCAGGATATGGAGTGGCTGGCGAACCGGTATGGAATAGCGTCCGCCGTTCGGTCGACTGTGGAGAAACTATCCTCTCTGTTAAGGCTTGTCGTCGAGGAGGCTGCAGGCAAAGGTGATTGATTGAAAAAATAATCGGCAATTCACGATTCGTAATGAACATTTCAAGAGGTTGCGAATTCTTTGGTTGGAACTCCCCCGAAGCAACATAGCGTAAGGAACTGATAGTCATGAAAGCGGATACCGCTAAGGCCCGTCGCAAGCTTCCACTCGATACGCCATCGCACTTTTCCGATAATGCGATCAAAGATATCTCCGGCGCGCTAACGGCGCTGCTCGCTGATTTTTTTGCGCTGTATATCAAGACGAAGAACTTCCACTGGCACATGTCCGGCCCGAACTTCCGCGACTATCACCTACTGCTGGATGAACAGGGCGAGCAGATTTTCGCTGCAACCGATGACATAGCGGAACGCGCTCGTAAAATCGGCGGCACCACGATCCGCTCCATCGGACAGATCAATAGCGAGAAACGCATACTCGATAACAATGCGGACTTCGTCACGCCCAATGACATGCTGGCGGAGCTTCGCGACGACAATCTTCAGCTTGTCGATGAGATGCGCCAGGTTCACGATCTATGTGACGAGCACGGCGATGTCGCCACCACCAGTCTGTTGGAGAACTGGATCGACGAAGGCGAACGCCGCGTGTGGTTCCTGTTTGAAGCGACGCGGAATATTCCTCACGAAGCCTGAGACTTTAAGTCAAAGACAGACCTGAGCTTTGTGGCGCCGGGCCCGTCTCTCGGCGCCTCTTGCGTTTCTAATGGGCTGCCGGTCAGGGCCTTGCGATCTCAAACATGTCGTTCGTTCCCGTATACCAGCCGCGGCCGTGCATGCGCCCGATGAGATCGAGCGCGAGCGTATCGACATAGAATCTCTCGGGATCCAGAATGAACGCATCATCGACGTGAGCCTGCACGACCTCGCCGAGCGCAATCAGCTGATTGGAAATCACGATAGGCGTATGCAATCGGCATTCGAATGCTACGGGGCTTATCGCGATCCGCTCCGGCTGAACCTTAAGCGACGAACGTGTCTCGAGCTCGGCAAGCGCCAGTTCGTCGACGTCCGGCGGTACGTCACCGGATGTCAGGGTCATCGGGTGCGAGGCGGAACGCGGCACGAGGTTGACGACGAATTGGCGCGTATCGAGGATATTGCGCGCAGTATCCTTCATGCCGCCGCCAGCGTCAGGCGTGATGCCGAGCGCGAGCAACGGCGGATCTTTGCTGAGGGCATTGAAGAAGCTGAACGGCGCCGCGTTGCGGACGCCGTTCTTGGAGATCGTCGTCACCCAGGCGATGGGCCGCGGTACGATCGTGCTCGTCAGGATCTTGTAGCGATCGTCCGCAGCCAGCTTCTCGAAGTCGAATTCCATTTCATGTCCTGCTTTCCGGCGCTTTGATGCCGCTCAGGATCTTTTTAACGTGATCGACTTCGTCCTGAACGATGGTGTGGCCCATCCCAGGATAGATCTTTTCGGTCACATCGCCGCCGAGCTTCCTCAGCACGTCCATCGCTTCATGCACCCGCGTGAGCGGAATGTGTGAATCGACATCGCTGCAGCCAAGGAACACCGGCGTGCCCGCAAGCGAGCCCGAATAGTTTCGCGGTGTGCCCTCAGGCCCGATTAGGCCGCCGCTCAGTGCTATCACGCCACCGAAGCGGCGAGCATTGCGAGCGGCGAACTCGAGCGCGAGACACGCGCCTTGGGAAAACCCCAGAAGCACGATGCGTTCCGAGGGCATGCCTTCCCGCTCAAGGTCCTCGACCACGCCGGACAATGTTTGAAGCGCGTTGCTGAGGTATGGTTCGTTGCGGGAAATAGGGCTCATGAACGAGTAGGGATACCAACTTCCCGATTGAGCCTCTGGTGCGATGTAGGCGACGTCACGCGCATCGAACGCACCCGCGAGTTCGAGAATGCTTCGCGCACTCGCACCGCGCCCATGAACCATGACCATCGCCGCACGGGCGGCACCGATGGGTGCGCCCGCGCCAATGACTTCCGTCGTAAGTGTCGTCATGCTGCTTGTCCCAATGGTTGCAAGACGGCTTCGATTTCCTTCCGCTTCCCTTCGAGGAACTGCGGCAGCTTCAGCGATTGGCCGAGAGAAGCCAAAGGTTCGTCGATGGCAAATCCCGGTTGGTCGGTCGCGATCTCGAAGAGGACGCCGCCCGGCTCGCGGAAATAGATCGACCGGAAGTAGTCGCGGTTGACCTGATCCGTGGTCCGGATGCGATGAGTCTCGACGAGCTTCTTTCGCATCTCAGCCTGCACATCGTCGGTCGTGGCGCGGAACGCCACGTGATGCACCGACCCACGGCCGAGTTGCCCGGCGAGGAAGCCCTTGGCTTCGCGGATCTCGACGACGCCTCCGGCGACTGCACCGTTCGCGACGAACTGTTTGGTTGGTCCTTCGCAGCCGGCTTCGGTAAATCCGAAGACGTCGGTCAGGATCGCGCCGGTTCGCGTCGCGTCCTCAAGGAGAAGACTGACGCCATAGAAGCCGCGCAGCGCGTGCTCAGCCGGAACGTTGCCGCCCTGCCAAGCCGCCTCCGTCTCCGCGCCGGGAACACCGACGAGAGCGAGCGTCATGCCGTCCGGATCGCGGAACGCCAGAACCGAATGCCCAAAGCGCTTCTCGATGGCTTCATGCGCAACACCTTTCTCGACAAAGCGATGGGCCCAGTAGCCGATCGCGCTCTCGGGAACGCGAAACATCGTCTGCTGCGCGAAACCGACGCCGTTCCGTCCGCGCGGGGCATCGTCCCACGGGAAGAAGGTGAGGATCGTTCCGGGGGTCCCGGCCTCGTCACCGAAATAGAAGTGATAGGTGCCCGGATCGTCGAAATTCACCGTCTTCTTGACCAGCCTCAGACCAAGAACATTGGTGTAGAAATCCAGATTGCGGGATGCGCTGCCAGCAATCGCTGTGATGTGATGGATGCCAGACATGGCTTCTCCTTTCTCGTCTGCACGAGATTTCGCTGTGTTGCTTCTCAATGTGGTTAGTGGCACCGGCCCTTCAATTGGCGGCCGGTGGAACGGGACCGTCGCCGTTTTGGCGACGATCCGTTACCGGACCGTCAGCTTTTGAGCCGAGCCGCGATCTGAGCGACGTGACGGCCCTGGAAGCGCGCGGCCGCCAATTCATTCTCGGAAGGTTGCCGTGAACCGTCGCCGTCGGCGATCGTCGATGCGCCATAAGGTGAGCCGCCGGTGATTTCCTTGACGCCCATCTGCCCCTGGAACGAGTAGGGGAGTCCGACGATCACCATGCCTTGGTGCAGCAGCACGGTATGGGTCGATAAGATCGTGCTTTCCTGCCCGCCGTGCTGAGTGGCTGTCGACGTGAAGACGCTACCGACTTTGCCGATCAACTTGCCGGACAACCAGAGGCCGCCTGTTTGATCGAGAAAGTTCTTCATCTGCGCGGGCATGTTTCCAAACCGCGTCGGAACACCAATGATGATGGCGTCATAGTCAGCGAGCTCATTGACGGTGGCGATGGGTGCCGCCTGGTCGAGCTTGAAGTGCATCTTCTGGGCAACCTCTTCAGGCACCAGCTCCGGCACGCGCTTGATCGTTGCTTCGGCCCGGGCTTCGCGAACGCCTTCCGCGACAGCTGCGGACATCTTCTCGATGTGGCCGTAGCTTGAATAATAAAGAACCAGAACCTTGGTCATGAATGCCCTCCGACCCCTGTGAATGCTGCACTTGGCGACCCTCGCCGTCGCCGACCACCAACACATGACGCGTTGACACGAATTCCTCAATCCGCCAATATTTGCGCAGTCTGGTTCCAATTTGGATACAAATGGACAAGCTTGCTGCCATGAACGCGCTGGTGAAGGTGGTCGCGAGCGGCAGCTACGCGGAGGCTGCGCGTCGGCTCGGTCTGACGAGGTCGGCCGTCAGCAAAGCCGTCATGGAATTGGAGGAGAGCCTCGGCGCACGCCTCCTGGATCGCACGACGCGTCGCGTCACGCCGACGGAAGCGGGCCTCGCCTATTATGAGCGGTGCCTCGCAATTCTGGCGCAGGTGGAGGAAACGGAAGCGCAGGTCTCACGCCTTCACGACGAGCCAAAAGGCACGCTGAAGGTCAACGCGCCGATGTCGTTCGGCACGCTCTATCTCGGCAACGCCATCGCCGATCTGATGATCCGGTACAGCGACCTGAAGGTCGAACTGACGTTGACCGACAGATTGATCGATCCGCTGGAAGAAGGCGCCGACGTGACGGTGCGGATCGGCACGCCCACCGACTCGAGCTTGATCGCGCGTCGCATCGCGCCCGCGCGTATCGTTCTCGTGGCATCGCCCGACTACATCGAGAAGCATGGCGAACCGAAAACGCCGGGAGATCTGGTAGAGCATCGCTGCTTGAGCTACGGCCATACGACGTCGTTGCAGCGCTGGCATCTGACGGAAAATGGCGAGTCTATTTCGGTCTCGATCGCCTCGTGCATGTCATCGAACAATGGCGACGTCTTGCGCGAGGCGGCCGTGAAAGGCATCGGCGTTGCCGTCCTTCCCACGTTCATCGTCGGCAACGATATTGCGGCCGGCAGGTTGAAGCTCGTCCTCCCGAACAATCGCCCCCCCGATTTGACGATCCATGCTCTCTATGCGCCAAATCGATATCTCGCAGCGAAAACCCGCGTCTTTATCGATTTTCTCGTTGATTGCTTCGGAAAGAAGCCGCCATGGGACGACTGGGACAGGAAGCGCTGAAGGCGGACCGAGCGACTACCTCCGCGGCTTGCGCCGTAAGAGATAGGTATCCATGATCCAACCCTTCCGCTTTCGCTCTTCGCCGCGCGCCGCTTCTATGGCCTCGACGCATTCCGCGAGCTTTCCAGAAATCAGGATTTGATCCGGCGTGCCGAGATAGGCGCCCCAGAAAATTTCAGCGTCCTCATCGACCCAGGCTCTGAGTCCCGATCCGTTATCCAGCATCACCACGGCCGTATCGATGCTGTCCGGCAGGCCTTCCAAGAGCCGCCTGCCCGTTGTGATGTGAACGGGTTCGCCGATCGGATTAAGCGCGATCTTGTGTTCTGCGGCGAGCGCCTGAACGCTCGTGATGCCCGGAATGATCCGGTATTCGAAGGTGAGCGCGCCTTCGGCGATGATGTGCTCTATGACCCGCACGGTGCTATCGTAGAGGGAAGGGTCGCCCCAAACGAGGAAGGCACCAACTTCGCCATCCGCGAGCTGATTGGCAATGAGATCGGTAAAGATCTTCGCCTTGTCGCGGTGCCATGCGTGGACGCCGGATTTGTAGTCGGGCGTGCTCGCATCCCGCACCGGACCCGGAACCTCGACAATCCGGTACGATTTGTCTTCTATGAAGCGCTCGCAAATGGTCCGCCTGAGATTGATGAGGTCCTCCTTCTCCTCCCCCTTGTCGAGAAAGAAGAACACATCGGCCTCGTTCAGCGCCTTGACGGCCTGTATCGTGACGTAATCCGGATTGCCGGCGCCGATACCTATGAGAAGAACCGTCTTCATGGCAACGCATCTCCATCCTGAGGGACGACGAAAACCGTAAATCCAGCAATTTGTCGATGGGACACCTTGGGGAGATTGCGCCGCGCCCCGTTCGATGCCAATTCACGCAAGAAGCATCCGTAAAGGGAAATGCACAGAGATGGCCAAGCGCATCGTATTGGTAACCGGATCGCTGGCCGAGCCGCGGGTAAAGCGTATCGCCGGCGAACTCAATGACGCGGAGCTTGAACCAATCGTCGCCAGCGTCGGCGTCAAGGTTGCCGCGTTGATGACGACGGAAATCGTCGAGAGGCGGCTGAAGCTTCCCGAAAATGCCGACCGGGTCATTCTTCCGGGCCGCTTTCGTGGCGATATCGACCGTCTTTCCGATCACTTCGGAACGCGCTTCGAACGCGGGCCTGAGGAGATTGCCGATCTGCCCGCCTATCTTGGGCAGGCGGCTCGAAAAGTCGATCTCTCCGAATACGACGTCACGATCTTCGGCGAGATCGTCGATGCAACGCTGATGAAGCCGGAACAAATCGTCGAACGCTCGCGCAAGATGCGTGCCGATGGCGCCGACGTCATCGATCTCGGCTGTCTTCCGGATAGCCCGTTTCCTCACCTCGAAGAGTCGATCGCCGCGCTTCATGCCGATGGCGCGAAGGTGAGCGTCGACTCCTTCAATGCGGAGGAGCTGTCGAGAGCGACGCGCGCAGGTGCCGACTATCTCTTCAGCCTCAACGAAAAAACCATATCGATTGTCGACGAAGGCCCTGCGACGCCGATCCTCATCTCTGCGGGCGCTGCGGACATGGATTCGCTCGACCGCGTGATCGACATCATGATCGCCAAGGGGCGGCCGTTCTACGCCGACCCCATTCTCGATCCAATCCACTATGGCTTCACTGCTTCGGTGGCTCGTTACTACGATCTCCGCAAACGCCGCCCGGATATTCCGATTCTCATGGGCATCGGCAACGTCACCGAACTGACGGACGCCGACACGACGGGCATCAATGCGCTGCTGATGGGCATGTGCTCGGAACTCCACATTACCGCGGTCCTGGCCGTGCAGGTGAGCCCGCATTGTCGGACGGCCATCAAGGAATTCGACCGGGCACGTCGCGAATTCTTTGCCGCGCGTAAAGCGGAAGCGTTGCCGCAAGGATTTGGCGAAGGTCTGATGGCGCTGCGAGATCGCAAGGGCTTCGCCTCATCGCCGGAAGAGATCAAGGCGCTAGCGGCCGAGATTCGCGACCAGAATTATCGCATCGAGGTCGCGGAAGATGGCATCCATATCTACAACCGCAACGGCCACCACGTTTCAGATGATCCGTTCCAGCTTTACCCGCATATCGATACGCGAAGCGACCCTGGCCACGCCTTCTATCTCGGCGTCGAAACCGCTCGCGCTGAAATTGCTTATCGATTGGGAAAACGCTACGCGCAGGACGAGCCGCTTCAATTCGGTGTCGTGGGCGAGACGAAAGGATCTGCCGACGACGCTCACCTGATGAAATTTAAGGAAGCCGGATCGACTTTTCAGAAGCCTTCGAAGACGGAGTGAGCTCTGGTTCGTTCGCTCACCGGCGCGGCGCGCGTGCGCCGGTGAGAAAAGTCGCGTTGGCGAAAATTTGCTTTCATTTGCTCCGGAACGAAGGCTTCATGTCAGCGTCGCCATGTCGATGACGAAGCGGTACTTGACGTCGCTCTTCAACTGACGATCGTAGGCGTTGTCGATATCGGCCATCGCAATCATTTCGATGTCGCATGTGATGTTCCGCTCGGCGCAGAAATCCAGCATCTCCTGCGTTTCGGCGATACCGCCGATCAAAGAGCCGCCGATCGATCGCCGCCCAAAAATTAAATTGCCGACTGACGGAGACGGATGTGGTTCCTCCGGAACGCCAACGAGTACGAGCGCGCCGTCCCGCTTTAGCAGTCTCGTGAACGCATCGAGATTGTGAGAAGCAGCAACCGTATCCAGGATGAAATTGAAGCTCCCCGCATGTGCATTCATTTCATCGCGATTTTTCGAAACGACGACCTCATCGGCACCAAGCTCAAGCGCAGCGCTCTTCTTGGATGGCGATGTCGTGAAGGCGACGACGTGGGCTCCGAGCGCATGCGCAAGTTTCACGCCCATGTGACCCAGGCCGCCGATGCCGACGACGCCGACCTTCTGGCCCGGTCCAACTTTCCAATGCTTGAGAGGCGACCATGTCGTGATGCCGGCGCAAAGCAACGGCGCCGCCGCGGCGAGCTGGTGTTCCTTGTGGCGAATTCGGAGAACGAAGTGCTCATCGACCACGATGTGCTTGGAATAGCCGCCGAACGTATTCGGCAGCCCGCCCTTCGATGCGCCGTTATATGTTCCCGTAAAACCATTCGGCCCTTCGCAGTACTGCTCGAGGTCGTGCTGGCAAGGTTCGCACGTGCGGCAGCTCTCGACCATGCAGCCAACCCCGACGATTTCGCCCTCTTTGAACGACTTTACGTCCTTGCCGGTCTTCGTGACGCGGCCGATGATTTCATGGCCGGGAACGCAAGGGTAGAGAATGCCCGGCCATTCACCGCGAGCGGTATGCAGATCGGAATGGCAGACGCCGCAAAAAAGAATATCGATCGCGACATCTTTCGGGCCGGGTTCTCGCCGCTCGACCATGATCGGAGCAAGCGGGGCTTTGGCCTTTTGCGCGCCGTAAGCTTTGGTTTGCATGATGGTCCTTCTCTGCTGAATGATCGTGGCCAACGCGAATCTCTGGCCCGAAGTCGCCGTTGTCATCTTGGGCTGTGGGATTGCCGTTTATCGATGGAGAGACGGGCGAGCAAGTCGAATGCGTACGTGCAGCATTTCTTCAACTGCACGACAGCACGTTCAAACATTGCGCGAAAAGCCACGGCATTTTTAAGCCGGATTATGTAACCGAAGTTTGTTAGTCCGCAGAACATGCCAGAGTTGCAGTGAAGAGGTGGCGCAACAGAGAAAAAGCGGCGTTCGACGATCGGGAGTCTGAGGACGCAAGCTGTCGTCGACCCGATTCGAAATTCGCCGCGCCGTCTACCGTGCTCGTCGTTCCCCCACCATTCGGCGGCTGTGCCACAATACTGGAAAATAGACGCCAGAATCGGGATTCTGTTATCGGCGAATATTCTCACTGCGTGGGAAATTTATGGAATTAGCCGGAATAACGGATTTCCAATTGCCGGGAATTCGATTTAGGCCGAAAAAATCGAAAATCCCGGAATATAAGCCAAATTGAACAAAAATTAACGTTTTGTTTACCGAAACGCTGCGGACTCTCTATATAGCCAGAATCATTGACTTCGGACTGGATGCGATGGCGTTTTTAAAATCGGTGGCGGTAGCCGTCATATTGCCCATGGCAATGGTCTCAGGCCCCGGCACGAGCTTCGCTCAAGACCTCAGCGAAGCTTCGTTGGCGGTCAGCACGAATTTGCCGAGTGGATACATGAGCCTTGGCGGACATCTGGGTCGGGCGATCGTCAAGCCCGTCCATGTCAAGAAGGCCGTGGCGCATTCTCGACCGCGCGTGCAAAAAATTCGCAACCTCCCCACTCCCGTCTACAGTCGAACGACGGCCTACAGTCGGGATGTAACCCCGCGCTATCTTGTCTCGATGTCTCTAGACCAGACCGGTTTGAACATCGCGGCGCTCTCGCGCTAGGCCTCATTATCGCAAGTTCACGGGTGGCGGCGTCTGCGAGGGATGGCTGGGTTGCGTGATTGGAAGGGCCTCGTAGAGCCCCGATTCTCGGCATCTCTGTTGGCTTCCCGGAGAAATCCAAAGATAGGGGTTTCCAGACGAAATTTTTG
Source organism: Pseudomonadota bacterium (assembly GCA_018242295.1). Classification (GTDB taxonomy): domain Bacteria; phylum Pseudomonadota; class Alphaproteobacteria; order Rhizobiales; family Hyphomicrobiaceae; genus Hyphomicrobium_B. Next base: position 174,377 of record JAFECE010000005.1, on the reverse strand, counting down.
TGCTATACGGCGCGCTCAGGCCGCTCCGAAACGAGCGGCCTTGTTTATCCTGAAGGACGCGCAAGCCGTACCGGGCCGCGCGTTTTGGTGACGCGGGGTGGAGCAGCCCGGTAGCTCGTCAGGCTCATAACCTGAAGGTCGTTGGTTCAAATCCAGCCCCCGCAACCAAAAAAAATGAAAAAAGCATCAATTGATTTGTTAATTGCAACGAAGAGCTTGCATGAAGGTCGAGTGATTTGAACCAACGGAAGGTTCAGCGCTGAGAACCGCCTTCAACACCAGCGTCCGCTTTTTTGAATTGTACCTCTCGCTCGTGATCTTCTCGCGCCGCCATTTTCGCCAGTACTCGAGCGAGATCTTTTAAAATTTCCTCGGCGGTTCTCTTTTCCAAAGATGACTTCATCTGAATCGCTCCAATCGTGTTTGGCTCGATCGTACCCGGGATGCTGCGAACCGCTGGCGTGCGTCGTTTTATTGTCCACGCTCTCGCGACCACAGCGCTTTGCCAACGAAGCGAATCGCACCTATCTCGATACATTGTCCGGAGATGCGCCTGCGCGAACTTGCAGCAAAGTTCACCGATACGAGCAAATACTATGTGTCTGAAGCATCGGTGTATCGCCTGCTCAAGGTGCACGACCTGATCACCAGCCCGGCGTTCATCGTGATCAAGGCGGCCGACGAGTTCAAAGACAAGACCACGGCTCCGAACCAGCTGTGGCAGACCGATTTCACATACCTCAAGGTCATCCATCGGTTGGGGCTGGTTTTACCCCAGCACGATCCTTGATGACTTCTCGCGCTACATCGTCGCCTGGAAGCTCTGCACGACCATGCGTGCTGATGACGTCACGGACACGCTGCAGCTGGCGCTGGTCGCGTCGGGCTGCGATAGCGCCCGTGTCGTGCACAAACCACGATTGCTGAGCGATAACGGATCGAGCTACGTCTCGGCAGAACTTGCTGAATGGCTCGATGGCAATGGCATGGACCATGTGCGTGGTGCACCCTGCCATCCACAAACGCAAGATCGGCGAGGCGGAAGCCGTCGCCGACCGCGTCTGCTTACTGAGGTATCGCGTTATATGTCGATCTTCTCCGCAATGCCGACTGGCACAGCGCCCCAGATCAGCATCTTCAAAAAGCAATGCAGGACCTGGCGGTGATCGCTGTTGCCAACGAGGCCGACCGCATTGCAGATCACGTCGCCGGGCAGCAGGAAAAGGCGCGTCAAGCACCACCATTTTTGGTGCCGTTCCGGCATGTACTGATGCCGAGAAGCGCGTAAGGAGGACACCAACCCAGTACCGCGGTTGCCAGCGGAACGAGGCCGATCCAGCCCCAGGCGGAATGCGGTCCCACGAAGACGAGACTGATCAGGCCAGCACCCACCAGTGCCCGTAAAACGCGCTCTACCCTGCCGATATTACAGGTCATCGGACCCTCCATCGATTAGCGATGATGAAGCCTAGACAGGCACGGCAGGCGCCGTATGCGACAAAGTCTCTAAGACCTTCGGGTCACGTTGTCGGCCCGGTCGACGGAAAATTAGAACTAAGAAGCCTGCAAGGCCTCAAGTTGGCTGCGATCGAGAAGCGTTATGCTGCCGCGTGTCAAAGCTATGAAACCGCGCTGCTGAAATTTGGAAAGAATGCGGCCAACCACTTCGCGGGCACTCCCCAGTTCCGCAGCCAGTTGTTGCTGTGTTACAGCTATCTCGCGGCTCCCGCGAGATAGCTCCAGCAACTTACCCGCCAATCGAATATCCATGCGAGCAAAGGCGAGCTCGTCAATGATCCGAAACAAATTGGTGACCCGCGTACTGAACGCCGTGAAGACGAACCGGCGAAAATCGGCAGATCCTGCAATCAGCTCGTCGAAACTCTTGCGAGGTATCGCGACTGCGTGAATGTCGGTCTCCGCCACAGCCTCTGCAAGATAATCTTCGTAGCCCATCAGGCACGCTGTCGTCAGCACACAGCTTTCGCCCGACGTGACGCGGTAAAGGACAATTTCGCGGCCGCTCTCAGAAACCTGCTGCACACGAACAGTGCCGTCAAGCATGAGCAAATAGTGGCGCGGAGCCTGGCCCGGACCGTAGATCCTGCTGCCGGCTGCAAGGGCAATGACGGAGCTGTCCTTGATCAGCTGACCGCGTAGCTCGGATGGCAACCGGTCGAGTCCTGGAAAATGTTCGATCCAATTTTTTGCCATGCGTTCATTTCCTAATATCGGCAGCACGCTCCTCTCCATGATGACTGTGAATCGGTAGCGGTTGCTGACAATACCCTCCGAGCTCCGCTCGTAGCCATAGTGCTGAACGGCGAAAGCCTGCGCCGAAATCCTGAACCTCGCCGATGCGGCATATTCAGCCACCACAGGATTGGTTCATGTGCCCCTGCCTAATCGTGACGATAAACATTGATCGCTTGAAGGTGGGCAGATGTCCGTTCCGAACCGCTGCTTTTTTCTGCTCGCTCTCTGGCGCCTCATGACGCTGCGCAAGGACGCCCGCTTTGAGTTCGACAGTAGGCTTCGCATTTACGGACCAGAGCAAAGTGCGTCTGAGAGTTGCGGACATCATGGAGAATGTGTGGTCGGAAAAATTGAGGATTGTTGAAATTGGGGTTGATCGAAGGGTTTGGGTATCGCGGAGGGCGGTGCCCTATATTTACGGGGACAACAGCTTCGGCGGCTTTAACAGCGATTTTAGATCGCTCAATCTGCTCTGCAGCCATTGCGAGCTTGCCGTCGTCTTTTTCATGGTCGCCATCGGTCTCCGCACCAGCCGCCGTCGATGACTTGTCTTCATACTCATACTCATACTCATGCTCATGAACAGCGATTTCATCGGCCGGGTGAGCAGGTTTGGCTGTGAATTGAGGTCCATGAGAACATTCAGTCTAGGCGCAAAATTCTCCAACACTGCGATTGCTTTGACTGTCGCGCGGTCTTCACTTGGAGCCGACGATCTGAAACGCAAGCTCCCACGGCGTGCGTTGGACTTCACGCGGAAGGGTTACGCCGGAGCCGAGGCATTCGGGGCAAAGGTCCCGCAGGCGCGATGTAGTGGTTTCCCTCTTAGTGATGCCGTCCCGCCTGCTGACGATTTCATGCCGTAGTGTGCGGCCGCGAAAGACGAAACCCGTCCCGCTGCACGTACGGCACGTCGTGTTCGTTCTCTGAATGTAGGACATTTCTGCACCCGATCGTTCCGCAAAGCCAATTGAGTAGCGCAGAGATTAGATGGTCGACCCGCCGCCCGTCATCCTCATCAACGGCTATCTCGCAGGATTGGATCCCGTGGCGCAAATCCTCACCGCCCAGCGTGGATGAGGTGTTGGGCAGCTCGGAAGAATTTAGCTTCTCTACGAACATGTAAGAGTTTAAATGTGCGTTGGGAAGCACAATGATCATTTGATACGTCGTGTGCCTGGGAGGTTCCGGTCATGACCCAAAACGAATCTCCAGTTCTGGAACGAATTTGCCGTGCTCTTTGCCAGGTAAACGGCAAAACGACCGACACGATCATTGAAGGCAAGCCGGTCTGGCAATATTATCGGCGCGAAGCGAGAGCAGCGATGGATGCCGCAGGAATCGCCGAATTGCTGGATGAGATCCGCTATTTGACGACGGTGGAGGATGTGCCACCTCGTATTCGGAATGAACTTGCCGCAGTGTTGTTGCGCTTCGAAGGAGAGATCAAGCCGCACTGAGCGGGGCGCCAAATTTGCGTACTCCCTCTCCCACCGTCACTCTCGCGGACATCAATTACGTCTGTGAAGTCTGTGAAGTAAGAGAAGATGAGTGACGCGAGCGCAATAGCGGTCGCCGCAATTATCGATACGGCGGTGCCAGCGCCTGGGCGCGCCAATTCAATGCGGCGTTAGGCACGATGCGAAGTGGCGTCGCGTCGGCAAGTTCATCAGTAAAAAATTTAACGTCCTCTATTTTTTCGGTGCGTGGAGCATTCGCCGCTCGCCGAATGGGCGGGCAGCGCCGCGCGCGAAATAAGGATCATGGCGATTGAGTCAGAACTCGCAACTCAAAAGCAAAAGGAACTTGCAGCCGCTAGCACGAACCAAGCGCGACGCACAAATGCGGCTTCAGAAATCGATCAGACAGCAACTTTTGTCGATTGCAGGTCGTGGTCTTTGGATGCAAACTTTGGAACTAGGTCCATTACAGCGGCGTTCAACGGTTGATGTTCTAGAGAACGAGGGTGCTTCATGGAAAGAGCCCATCTCATTCAAATGGCCAATCAGATCACCGAGTACTTCGAGGTTTATCCGAAGTCCGAGGCTCTGGATGGCATCGCCAAGCACATCCACAATACGTGGGAACGGCGGATGCGCGATGCCATGAAGGGTATAATCGATGCGGGGGGTGAGGGGCTGAAACCGCTTTTCCTCGAGGCCATGCACGACTACTTCAAGGGGCCGAAATCCGATGGACGGCGAGTGATCGTCGACCCGCGGAAGAAGGCGCCGGAGGGTGCTCAGCCGAGTTTTGCCGACGGCGGCGGAGACGCGGGCTGATTGCGAGAGTGCGAACCACTTTCCGTCACGTGTCCGAAGCGATGACCCGAGCGTCATGAGGTGTTGCCGTCGATTGGCGGCGGCTGGCCTCGATGCCGGCGGCAAAAATGATGATCAGCAACGAAGCCGCGACCGAAGGCCAGACGAAGCGGTATTCCTGGGATTGGATGAGAAGCACCAAGCTCGCGCAGTTCAATCCGGCTGGCAGCCAAGCCACCCATAAAAGTCGGTCGGCAACGATCATCAGCCTGACCGTCGAGATCAGCCCAACGAGTAGATAAAGGGCCGGCCGGTTGAATGGACCCTTGCCGTTGAAATATCGCCCGTGAAACCAGCGCAGCCAATTGGCGAGGCCTGGAATTTTCGATTGTGTGATCAGCTTGAGTTGCGCCGCAAGTGCGTTCTGCGTGATTTCAAGCGGAGTGTCCGCGACCTGCTCGTGCGACCGCGCCCAGGGCCGCCAGAACAGCTCCGTCATGCACAGCTCTTGCTGCCAGGCAATGATTGGATGCTGAATGGCTAGTGAGCCTGCGGTCGAGAAGACTTTATTCGGTTCGATGCTGGCGTGCGAAACGCGAGGATCGTCAAAATAGAACGGAACGACATTCCCGCAAGGTATAGACTTCCACGCCTCGACGGGGGCGATGGCGAGGATGGTCTGTTCCTGCTGAGGCGATAAATGCACGTCGGAGCGAACCATCGCCGCGAGCATGGGCAGCGCGATGATGCTGCGCAGTTGAGCGGATTGCGGCGCTGCGGAGAGGCCTGTGAGGAGCAGCGTCTTCGACAGGACGAACGCCACGATTTGGATGGCGGCGAGCGTGGCGGCAGGCGCGCGCGCGGGCCGCACGGCGCAGAGGATCAGGAAGACACCGGCCGCTACGATGACACCGTTGTGGCGAAGCAGGACGAGGGCGATCCCGGCAGCCCCCATGGCCACCCACACCGACACCGGCAGAATGAAACTGAAGCGCGCGCCCCGGATACAGAGAGCGGTTAAGGCGATGAGCGCCGTTGCAAAGGGCACGTCTTTCCACAGTGTGGTGACCGTGAGGAAGTTCGGTGGGAACAGCGGAAACAGGACGGCGGCCGCCATCAGGATCGAGAGAGCCACGCCCCAGCGGCGCAACTCTGTCAGGAAGTAGCCGGTCGCCAGGGCGAAGAGCGCGTAGTGCGCGAAGACCACGAAGGCCGGACTGGGTACAATGCGATAAAACATCCAATTCAACAAAGTGCCACTGACGGGATGCGTATCGTCAAAGTCCCAAGTCAGCAGTTGCTGCCATTGATCTAAAGAGTCCGGCGACATCTGCGCCGGCCAAAATGCCAGATGCACAACGAGATAGATCAAGACGCTGGGAATCGCGAAAGCGATCGAGGAAGTGATGGTCCGCAATATCGAGTGCCCCCGAAAATCGAGGTGCCCAATGCGGCGCTTGTCGACACGGCACGTTAGCGCGGCTTGGACAATCCCTGTGCGTCGAGCTTATCGCCGCTTGCTCTTGGGTTCGAGAGAAACTCTCGTGAATTGCGGGGAAATATTTTGCAGCGTCTGCGAAATGGCATTCATTCACATTGAGACTTTTGCGAAGACTCGGTCGTTCATAATGGAAACCGCAGCCGGCATCTGATCCGGCTGCGGTCCATCGTTCTAGTGTCTAAGAACGTGCACGATCACGAGCAATTCAACGCTTGCGATCATTCCCAGCAGCCAAATTAAAAGCAGCCGGGCGCCGAGCTTTTCTTCGAGCTCCTTTTCGCGCTTTGAAACCGGCGAATGCGAAGCGGCTAAAGTCTGGTCGATGTCTTCCATATGAATTTCCATTGTTGCATGCCACAGCTAAGCCTCGCCCGGAGACGAAGCTTGATGCGTTTGCGGCGTTAGAATTGATGATGAGTTGGGTGGCTCAGCCGAAAGGCGGCGCGCGCGGATCATTCGACGATTGAGCGAGATGATACGAGCCCGGCCCATAAGCGTGCCGAACCCACGTCGAAAATTCACTGGGAAGCTCTAGCTCAGCGGCATGGCCGCCGGTCGCGTTTGCGGAATCATGACCGTTCGATCCAGCATCCGATTTGATGACGGATTGAAAATTCGAGACGATCTGGAGCCGTGAAGGCGCGACAAAATTCTCGTCCTTCGTCCCCCAAGTCGAGACATGCGGAGGCTCAACGCCGGGAAAGCTTGCGGCGACGTTCGGAGCCTGGCTCGCCGTGAGAGCAAAGCACGCCCAGATCAGAATGCGTAGCAGCGACGAGAAGGACATACGCGCTTCTATCAAAGATCACGCGACGCATCCAGGTTTGCCGCGCGATTTTCTGCGTTCCATTCCTCGCGACACCGCCGGCATCTGGCCGCGTGCGACCTTATGCTTAAACCTGGCTGCTACGACGAGAGGGATCGCGAGAGGCGCAGAAGCGCCATTCGAAGTCTGGTCCCAATCCGAATATTTGGATCGAGGCTTCTGGTTGATATGAACCAGCAGTGTCGGGCGTTGCCGCGCACACTCCCGCGACCGAGATCTGAATCACACGCATTGCGACGGACGCATGTAACGATCAATGCTTAGTGCCGTGCATCGCGAGATGAGCTTTTGCCGCCTCTTCGTGATGTTCTGTTGCGTGGATATGATGCGCCTCTGCCAAATGGGCATGATGAGCGGCTTTTTCGTGCTGGCCTGCCTGATGGTGCTTGGCAGCTTCCTTGTGGTGCTGAGCGGCCTGCTCGTGATGCTCGGCGGCTTTTTGGTGATGTTCGTGAGGTTTCTGAGCCATTTTTTGAGTATCCTTCTTCCAATCAAAAAGGTCTCTCTAACCCACAAACGATAAGCTCGGTTTGTAATGGTTGGTCGCTTTTGATCATATGCATTTGGCCTATGTCTTTCAGATAATACTTGCGTATCCGGCACCGTGCACCGACGATAAATGCAATTGTCGCGTCGCAATAGCGTGCAATGAACTTCGCCTGAAAAGTTAAAATAAGAGAGATTGTGTTTGCAGATGACCAGAGAGACATTCCGAGGTCTGCGTTACCACTGCCACCACGAGCATTGATGTAGTGCGCTTCCGTCTACAGGTCTCCTGTTCGGAGGAGTGCCTTTTGGGATCCGCATGCGATCCCAAAACTCCGACGGCCGGACCAGCCAAACACGCGTTTCCATACGAAGACGCTCGATGAGCTTTCCGTCGCAGGTCAACAACGCGCCGACGCGAGCCTGCTCGCACTCGGCAATGATTTTCCCGTCGCTTTCGCCTACCCGATAGGAAACCAGTTCCTCCGCGCGCTTAGCCACGAGGGCTTCCTGAGGCGAAAGCTGGATCTCGGAAACGTGGCTCAACGCCCAGGCGATGTGGCGCTCGCGTTTCGCGCGATTGGGTATCGCCTCGTACTCAATTTTGACGGTGGGTACCAAATGGAAACTGGCTTCGGGCGGCATCCAGAGAAATATTCGGACGAGCGCCAGCTTCTCTTCAGCCAATCGCCCCGACGGTTGCTCCGGGGCCGCGTTCATCGCCTCGATCCAATAGGTGAACGCATTTGCGTCCAGTGCAAGCATCCACCGATCCGAACCCACGATTGACTGTTCTCCAGCTATTCGTCTCCTGCAGCGCCCCGAGCCGGATCATAGAGTAACGGACCGGTCGCCTCGCGGCGCAGCGAATTCCGAGCCGACCATTCCTGCGCCCTTCCACCATCGCTCCGCCGAGCGGAACTCGAACGCTGCATTCGCGGAGCTTGCATTTCTGATGTTCGATCCGAGGTTTCGGCCACCGTGATCATGTCCATTCGTAGGCGCACGAGGCGTGCCATCGCGATCTCCTCGCCCGAACTCACAGATATTTTTGCGGCTCTACGTTTTATTCATTGTCACCATTTGAACCGCCGATAGATTGACCTCAAGGGACTGCGGAAATTCCGCTCCTGAAGCCGAGAGGCTTAGAGGTACCCCACATGGGAAGCTACAGAGCAATCGTCATAGTCGAGCGCTCGACCAATCACCCGATGCGTTTCTGTGATACGCGCCGTAAGAGAAGCGGCAGCGCCTTCGTCTTCGGATCATACGGACAGGCACTCGCCTTCGTGCAGGAAACGAAGGTCAATTCTGTCGTTATCGAGTTCGACGTCGAAACGGATACCATGGACTTCTGCGACGCCGTCAAAGCCCTCAAGGTTCCGATCGTTGTTTCGGCCGGCAGTTTGGAACCTCACGACCTTACGCAGTATGGGATAGACGGAGCCGAGGTCATCTATCCCGCGGGCGCCTTCCAACGAAAGGCGTCTTGAGGCCAGCTCATCGTTCGCGGTTATGGCTTCTCGTTTGGTTTGGAGAAGCTGGGCCGGCCTTCAGGCGGGCGCATGATCGCGTCGAGCGCAACTCTGGAGGCTGCAAGATGTCGGCGTGTTTGCCCGGAGCTAGCGTTCCTGCGCTCGGCAAATGATAGGGCCTGCTGGTCTCTGATGTCTTTCGAGATTCGGAAATCGACCCAGATGACATTGTCCCGAAACATGGCAAGGCGGCCCTTCAACGCTGTGCTCTGAACGCGACGTGCAATCAGCGTGCCTCGTTGTGGATTTGTCGAATCCCCGGCGCCTGAGAATGAACAACGTACCCTGAGCAAACGGGCGTCGTGCGATCAGCACCTCGCGCTCGATCCAAGTTCCTTCCGCCGCGGGTGCTCAGGGCGATTATTAATCTCTAGGGATTAACGTCGTCCGGCTGGGGATCATCCCGCGTCTCCGACTCGCAAGCTGCGCCGGTCGGTGGTTTCATCAGGGGCCGTTCGATGAAGAGTGTTTTCCTTTCCGTTCTGTCGTCGTTGCTGATCTGGGCAATCTTTCCGCTCGCGGCAGTAGCCGACCCGATCGACGTATCGACAATCAGCTGCGAGAGACTGGTTTCGGCCTATGAAGCGAAGACGCCGAGCGACCTGTCATTCGTCAACGGCATTCTGAATTGGATGGGCGGATATCATGCTACCGCGGAACAGGGCACGGTCGTTGATTGGGACAAACTATCTGACGCCTTCAATAAGACAGTCGTATTTTGTTCCGAACATCCGGGAATAGGCGTGCTATCGGCGAGCGAAAAGTTTATGGGCGACAACATCGACGACGCGAGCCCCCAAAGCTACGACCTGGCAATCGTCACATGCGAAACGGTTTTGACGAACAAGGACGTGATCAAGAACATCGGTGACACGTTCATGTGGCTCGCCGGCTATCATGCTAGCTACAACAATGGCTCGACGATGCTGGATGTCGAGAAATTCATCAAGCAAACAAGTGAAATCGCCGACTATTGCCAGGCCAATCCCAAGGCGAGTTTGGTAACAGCCGCCGAAAAATTCATGAGCGAAAACGAGTAGATCGCAAATCTGCGATTGCAAGGCACAGGAGCGGGCCCTCCCCTCCTGTGCTATATTTTTTTCCGCCAATTGATAGGTGAGCCGGCAAAACGGCTTTCGAGTATTTCGGACGCTGATTATTGGTCCGCCAGTGGGCGACGGCTAATCCGATAACTTTTCTTGTGCCATCGCAATCCCGAATTAACGACCGCACCCACCTTACGAAACTGTATGTCAAATCGGCCGATCCGTTCATCTATGCGACAGGCTGAGCACCCTATGACAGGGGCCAACGTCGAAAGGGACGTTTCGAAAAACTAGGAGCCTAAAAATGAAGACCGCTATGACAGTGGCCCTGGCCGCCGCCGCGATGATGCTTGGCGCAGGCGTTGCGAGCGCAGCCGACAAGCCGGTGAAGCATGTGCACCACAGCCATCATCACCAGGCCCATGCGACGCATAAGTCCACGAAGCACTATGCCTCGAAGCCGACCCACAAGCACATCGCATCGAAGCATTCTCATAAGCACGTCGCTTCGAAGCCCACCAAGAAGCACTATGTGTCGAAACACACTCACAAGAAGCTTGTTTCGAAGCACAAGCCTGTCGCTTGAAGATGATGAGGTGAGCGGCGCACGCCTCTCACCTCAACCTTGCCAAGGCGCGCATCGTGCCGGATCACTTTCTGCCGCCGCGATGAGGCGGCCAAATCAGCAACCGAAACGCTGCATACAAAGGCCATACCGGCGACCGTCGGTGCCCCACTGGTCGAAGCATGCGTGACGGGCCTCGCGACAGCGATTGGCATTGGGATCAGGGGGAGGAGGATTGCCCCCTATGGCGTCCCACGGCACGCCGACGACGACACCGACGTCCGGCCCAAATCCGCCGCCGCCATGACCATGCGTTGGCTGAACAACGGCGCTATCTGTCGGTTGGGTCGTCCCAGCGGAAACTGCCGCCACGCCGCCTGCGATCGTGGCGCAAGCGGCAAGGGCGATTGCAATCGTCTTCACTGTCTCTCTCCGAATGAAAATGGCGGCGAGCCGCCACCATCGGCGAGTTTGACTGGCACTGATTATAAATCGCTGTGCGTAGCTGAGAACTTTCGTGCACGGTTTCAGAGACTCGAACGAGCGCTCCAAAAAGAGACGGTGCCCGCGCTCTTCAGCAGTAAGTGACCGGACCGCTAATCCCGCGCGCTTTGAAGGATAGCGTCGCTCAGCATTTGCGATAGACCGATGAGCTCGTGCAGACCCGTCTTGTCATCCTGCAAAATTCCGAGAGTGACGTTCTGGCCGTCGGCATCGACACTGGCGTAGCAAATCGCTTTCAGGTCGCCGCATTCGGCGCGGGCCAGAAGCTCTTTCAGTCCAGCGATAATCCGCTGCTTTTCTTCCAACTCTTTCTTTGCGCGCTCGCCACTCAGAAGAACCAGCTTTCCCATCGGCTCACCTTCCGCATCAGCAACAGAAGTTCAGACGAAAGCCATGCTGGCACGCGTCGGGCCCGGCCGTCTTTAGTCCTCCAGGCGTTGCGCCCGGTTTTAGGAGCGTGAGACGTTGGTTGCTAAGGCAAGTGTTACACGGCGGACTCGCAGGCCGTCGCCAGTTGCCTTGTTTTCGAGTCGTCCCGAACGAATTCGGTCCACTTTCGCGGCAGATGGCGGCGGATAAAATTCGCAAGGCTCTGAGATCTCGCTTATCCGATCGAATCGTCGTTTCGTCGATGCGCCGGTTCGCGCGTCATCACGATGTCATCGGGGAACCTCATCGCGCCGTCCCATCTTGATGAGCGCCGTCGACAGACGCAATGAAGCGGCTAACAGACGCGAGCGATCGGTATCTCAGGCCTGCCCAACGGTTGCCACGTGCTTCACCCAGAATATCTGACGCGATTCGAGACCAAACCCGATGTTTCGGCCGTCGCGCGGTCGCGGTTTCTGAGAGTGCATGGGGGATGGGCGTTCAGACACGTTGCCACCGCGGGCGTCTCGCACTATCGATCGGGGGAAACGGAGGCAAAATGAAAACGAGTTTTATACTTGTGACTGTTGCGGTGCTCTTCGCCTCGCCCGTCCATGCGCAAACGCGCCTTAGTTCGCCAACGCTGACGCAGCCAGCTGCACCGATGGTCAGAATCCCGCCGTCGAGCCTTCCCGATGCCGGCGCGACTGGCTCTGTTCCATCGCCCGCAACTTCGACGTATCCGGCGCCGATCAAGCAGAACTACGATCCGTTCTTCACCGATCCGACGCAGCGGAACCCGAACCTCCGCAACCGGTAGTTTCTCGCGTCGAATTCGTAAGCGCTCGGTCCGAATTTTTTTGCATCTCACGCTTGGCCCTTCGGGCAGTCGCGCAGTGATGTTCGTTGTGGCCGCGTGCACGGCTCACGCGCCGGGAGAAAGTTCCCTCGTCATCCGATATCTCCGAAGGAACGCTCGGCGCCACGCGCGCGTGTGTCTGGTGTGAAGACTGAACTGAATTGCCGCTGCGAGATGATGGTCTTCCATCAAAACGTCGTCTGTCATCGCGCCGCACGTAATCGGGGAACGATTCAAGTACCGCGACGTTAAACTTTCCGACCACGGGAAGGACGTACGCATGAAGATTGCACAGGTCGCGCCCTTGATTGAGAGCGTTCCGCCCAAATTTTACGGGGGAACAGAGCGGGTTGTTTCATATCTGACTGAAGAACTCGTCGTCCAAGGTCATGACGTTACGCTCTTTGCGAGCGGAGATTCTAAAACGTCAGCAAAACTTGTTCCGTGCTGTGAGCAATCTTTAAGATCCAATCCAGCGGTGCGCGATCCAATTCCTTACTACATGATGATGGTTGATAAGATCCGGCGTATGGCCTCATCCTTCGACGTCATTCATTTCCACATCGATCAGTTTCAGTTTCCCGTCTTCCGCACGATCGCTCAGAAGACGTTGACCACGCTCCATGGACGTCAGGACCTTCCGGACCTTCAGCTTCTCTATCGCGCCTTCCCTGAGATGAGCCTTGTGTCCATTTCGGATTCGCAGCGAGAGCCCATCCCCCATGCAAAATTTGCGGGAACGGTCTACCACGGCCTGCCGCATGCGCTGCACCGTCCGACATTCGATCCGCGCGGCGGATATCTTGCGTTCCTGGGCCGTATCTCGCCTGAAAAGCGGCTCGATCGCGCCATTGAAATCGCACACGCAACGGGCTTTCCCCTCAAGATCGCGGCCAAGGTCGATGCGGTCGATGTCGAATATTTCGATGAAAAAATTAAACCTATGCTGAGTGGCGACGGTATTGATTTCATCGGTGAAATCAGCGACCGCGAGAAGGCAAAATTTTTAGGAGAGGCTTCGGCCCTGCTTTTCCCGATCGACTGGCCGGAACCTTTTGGCATGGTTATGATTGAGGCAATGGCATGCGGAACCCCGGTTCTTGCATTCGATCGCGGAGCCGTCAGAGAGGTTATCGACGAGGGCATAACCGGCTTCATCGTTGATAACGTCGAAAACGCCATCGCCACGCTGCCGAGTGTCCTGGCGCTCGACCGCGTCCGAATTCGTGACCGCTTCGACGAAAGATTTACGGCTGCATCGATGGCGAAAGCTTACGTTTCGCTCTATGCGCGGGCCTTTGCGACGGCTGGCCGCCTGCCGGCATCTCGCAGCGAAGAAATCGCCTCCCCCCAAGAAACTCTCGTCAATTGACGCAGTGGCAGCCGCCATCGAAAGCGTCTAATATTTAGCTTGGCGCGATCTTTTTTGAACGGAGTTTTTGCGATGGCAGTCGCGCCATCCCGGCCATCTGATCATTCTCCCGAGCATGAGCCTGAGCGGATTCATGCTGAGGCGGACAGCTCTCCGCGCGCTCATGAAACGCTGAAGCACGACGATGCGTTCGTCGTCGTCGATACGCACGGCGACATTGGCGCATTCGGCAACCACGCGGACGGCTTCTTCTATAACGATACGCGGTATCTATCTCGCCTCGAGATGCTGATAGCGAGACGTCCGCCGTTGCTTCTCGGCTCGACGCTCGGCCGGCAGGATCTTCAGCTCTGCTCCGATCTCACGAACACCGACGTCTACTCGAACGGCGCCCTTTGGCTGCACAAGGACGTCGTCCACGTTTTCAGAACGACCTATGTCCGTGACGCCAGCTTGCGCCAGCGGCTGGTCTTCACCAACCATTCGAATGGCGATCTCTATCTGCCCGTCACGATCTTTTTCGATGCCGATTTCTTGGACATCTTTGAGGTGCGGGGCATGCGCCGCGAGAAGCGCGGAACGGTTCGCAGGCATGTGGAATCTCCGCATTCAGTCGGGTTTTCGTATTCGGGTCTGGATCGGGTCATCCGCCAAACGACTGTCCATATCGATCCTGAGCCCGTCTCCTTGAAGGAGACGTCGGCGTTCTTTCGCCTTCATATTCCCGCCAAGGGATCGCAGCGCGTTTACGTAACATCAGTGGCGGGCGGCGATCGTGCAAAAGTCCCGTGCACCCACTACGTCAAAGGATTGCTGGACGCGCAGCGTCACCTGCGCCGTTCGGAGCGTCAGGCAACCAGTATCGAGGTTTCGCATCCCGATCTCGACAGCGTGCTGAAGCGTTCCCTGGCGGATCTGAGATTGTTGATCACCGAGACGCCGGACGGACCTTATCCCTACGCGGGTACGCCTTGGTATTCGACGACGTTCGGCCGGGACGCGCTGATAACGGCGCTGCAAGTCCTTTGGCTTGATCCATCTATAGCCCGCGGCGTCCTTCGGCGCCTCGCCAGATATCAGGCGCAATCCCACGACGCCGCCGCCGACGCTCAACCGGGCAAAATTCTTCACGAAATGCGTAGCGGCGAGATGGCGGCGCTGCGCGAAATTCCCTTCGGCCTCTATTACGGCAGCGTCGATTCCACGCCGCTCTTCGTCGTCTTGGCTGGAGCCTACATCGAGGCGACCGAAGACAAGGAGTTCCTCGGTGAGATTTGGCCGGCGATCCTCAAAGCGCTGGAATGGATAAACGGGCCTGGAGATCCCGACGGCGACGGCTTTGTCGAATATGCGCGTGAAACTGAAAACGGATTGTCGAACCAAGGATGGAAGGACAGTCACGACGCAATCTTCAATAGGGACGGCACTCTCGCCGAAGGGCCGCTCGCGCTAGTCGAAGTGCAAGGCTATGTTTACGAGGCGAAGAACGCAGCGGCGCGCATGGCCAGAATGCAAGGCGACAAGGATCTGGCTAGCCGTCTGCGGGCTGAAGCGGCCGCTCTACAGAAACAGTTCGAAGAAAAGTTTTGGTCGCCCGAGATCGGGATCTATGCTCTGGCGCTTGATGGCCGAAAGAGACGTCTTGAGGTGCGATCGAGCAACGCCGGCCATGCGCTGAGTTCGGGCATCGCCGATTCCGAACGGGCGACGCGCGTCATCGAGCAGATGCTGTCGCCGCCTTTCTTCTCCGGTTGGGGCATCAGAACGATCGCGAGCACCGAGGCGAGATACAACCCGATGTCTTACCACAATGGCTCGATCTGGCCCCACGATAACGCGATGATCGGCGCAGGCTTTGCGCGCTACGGACGATCGGATCAGATCGAGACCGTTTTTAACGGCTTGCTCGATGCCGCACTGAATATGTCGCAAAGGCGGCTGCCGGAGCTGTTCTGCGGCTTTCGTCGCCGTGCTGGTCGCGCGCCGATACTTTATCCAGTCGCTTGCTCGCCGCAAGCTTGGGCGAGCGGCTCGATGCTCCATCTCTTGAAATCATTGGTGGGCCTCAAAATCGACGGCGCTACCCGCACCATCACACTGAGCGCTCCCTATTTGCCGGAGCGCGTCGGCGAAGTGACGGTTCGCAATATGCGAGCGGGTGCAGGCTCTGCCGGCTTCATTTTGCGCAGGAAGAACGGCGGCGTGTCGATCGATGTCACGGACTGCCGCGACGGTGCCAAAGTCGTGCTGGCATGAAAATTTGTTTCGCCGGTAATCGCTCGGCCAATCGCACGCGCTAAGCCGCCGCCGATTTCAGACGCCGGACTTCGAGATCGACGAGCGATTTGTACGCGCCCGCCTTGCTGATCAGAGTTTCCGGCGTGTCGTCTTGCACCACCTCGCCGTTCTGAATGACGATGATGCGATCGAAGTTGCGAAGCGTCGACAACCGGTGGGCAATTGCGATCACAGTTCTCCCATGCATGAGCGTCGTGAGGGCTTCTCTGATCAATTCCTCGGAATGGCTGTCGAGCGCAGACGTTGCTTCGTCGAGAAGAAAGATGGGCGCGTTTTTCAAAAACGCCCGCGCGATCGCAACCCGTTGCCGTTGACCGCCCGAGAGCTTGGCGCCCCGATCGCCGACGATGGTATCGAGCCCGTCAGGCAACTGCTCGATGAAGCTCAGGCATCGCGCCATCCGGGCCGCCGCCATAACCTCGTCATCGTTGGCGTCCGGCCGCCCATAACGAATGTTCTCACGCAGCGTTCGATGGAAGAGGCTGACGTCCTGAGGCACGACCGCAATGGCCTTTCTTAAGGAATCGTCTGGCAGCAGCGCGCCGACTTCGCCATCGATGAGTATGGCGCCCGATTGAACATCGTAGAACCGCTGGATGAGGGAAAAGAGCGTGGATTTCCCCGCCCCCGAGGGACCGACGATTCCAACCCGCGTTCCGGGTTCGATCTTGAAGCTCAACGACGAGAAGACTTGCTTGCCGTCGGGATAGGCGAAGCTGACGTCGCGGAATTCGACGGCGCCTCGTGCCGCAGCCATACGCTTAGCCGACGAAATGGTGGGCAAGGCGTGCGGCGTAAGGAGCGTTTTCAACGCTTCGGAAAAGCGCGCCAGATGTTGCGTCACATCGACGAGGGCGACCGCGAGATCGCGCGTCGCGCTCAAAATGGAAATTCCGAGCGTCGAAACGAGGACGACATCGCCCGCCGTTGCTTCCCCTCGTTGCCAAAGCACGATCGACCAGGCGAGCACGCAGCACGTCAGCACCGCGGTGGTAACGGCATGAAAAATCCGAAGGCGCTCGAGAAAGTACAGGCTCTTTTTGCGGGCGCGCACTTCACGGCTGATGACGCCGCCGAGCCGGCGATGCTCGCTCCGCATCCGTCCGAAGGCCTTGACGACCGAGATATTGGAAATGACGTCGATCATGTCGCCGTCGACGTTCGCGGCTTCGCGAGCGTACCCGTGATGCAGCGGCGTGCCTCTTGCGGCCCAATAGAACATGAGAACGACGACGATCCCAACCACTCCGGTGAGCGTCAACGCCATCGCCACGCTGACCGTCGTCAAATAGAGGATCGAAACGACCGTCGCGATGAGCGGCGGCATGGCATTGAACGTTACCATCGTCTCGGTCGTGTAGAGAGCATTGGCGGTGGCGGTGATCCGGCTCGTGAGCGCGCCGGGGGCCTGACCTTGGAAAAAGCTCGGAGCATGTCCGGTCAAATGCCGGAAAAGTTTCCGCCGCACACGTCCGGAAACGCCAGTGAACGTCGAGTGGCCGATCCACGCGGCGAGCCGCCATGAGAGATTATCGGCCGCGATAAATCCGATGAGCAAGGCGAAGGCGAACCAAACCGCCTCGTGTCGTGAAGAGTCGGAAAGCGCGTCCACGAGCTTCTTCAAACCGTACTGCGTGGAAACCGAAAAGGTGACGGCGGCAATCACCGACAGCAGAATAGCGAGATGCCCCCACCGGTAGCCGCTCAGGATTGCGATGATAAAGCGGTAGGGGTGTTTTGCAAAAGTCGACAAGTCGCTCGTCAAGTTACGCATCCCTCAAGACAGGCACTTCTATTCGCCACCGGTTGCTCGATCTGGAAGCTCGTAAATTTCCGCAGTTGGCAGACGGCTTAGCTATGTGGGCCTTTGCCTTCGCACTTCAGCTTTAACGCTGCGGATGGGGCAATCAGACAACGAAGAGGCTGCGACCGGTTAACTCAGCGTTACGGACCCACCTACCAGGAACGCGTCCCGCTCGAGGATACAGCTCAGTCCCGGTTCGGAACTGTGATTCGTCTCTTCAGTTCCTACGTGATGACGGGTAAGCAGGATTGAAGACCATGGCGAAAATTTTAGTTGCCCTCTCAGCTGGTCTCATCGTTGGCATCACGTCGGCTGCGACGGCGCAACAGATCAGCACTCCGGCGTCGCCCTTGGGCGCGTCGCCAGCCACGACAATTAGTCCGCTGACCCAGACGCCCAATACCTCGCCTCTGACGCCGGCGCCGGTGAACGGCGTCCTCACAAACCAATCGAGTTCGGAAGTGCCGGCGATTGTTAACCCGTCGCCGTCGGAACCCATCAGAGTGGACCCAGCGGCGGCAAGCCAGCACCTACTTCTGATCGATCCAAACAGTTCGAATGTCTCGATTCTGAGCGCCGACGTTCTGTCGACGCCGCAGACGGCGACGGGCGTCGCGCTCAACACGATTCTTGCGCCGGCCACTACGACTGCGGCGCCTGCGCCATCCCCCACCTCGCAGAGCTTTTATCCTGCGATCATCGGGGCGCCGGCCTCCACAGCAACGTTCCTGTCGGGTTTTGGCTCGACATCGACGTTCGGGCGGGTTGGTATCGCAAGAACGTCCGCGGCATCGACGCCGATCGCTCGGATCGCGCGTTAGGGCGATGACATTTGCGCTCGCTCATGTCTGCGCTGGTTCGACGCAAGAAAGAGGATGAGCCGGGTTCAGCGGAACCACCAGCTCGGGGGCGTAGTTGATCATCCGCGAATGGCCAAGCCCGGAAGTTTCTGAGGAATCGGCGACTTCTGGACTGCCCGTACATATCCCGAAAATTTTAGAGGAAACGGTGGATGAATCTACGCGAATTCACGCGGCGCGCACGCGCGTCCCGGCTGGACCGGAAAGCGAAATTCGAGGCAGCCCTCGACCGCGCACGCCGCGATCTGCAGATGAGCGAAGGCACGTCGCTGTGGCCGCATCCACCGACTCATCATATCTTTATCAGAGGTCGTTCTGATGGAGCCCATGGCCCGACGTACAGGCAGCGCTGATCTTCCGCTTCATGGCGGCCATGTTCCCGCGTGGCTGTCGGCCCGCATGGCGGCGCTCGGCGCGGTCATATGTCAGGCAATCGTAGAAGAATACGGCCGGGACGAACTATTGGCCCGCCTTGCCCATCCTTTCTGGTTCCAGTCATTCGGCTCCGTAATGGGAATGGACTGGCATTCGTCCGGCGTCACGACTAGCGTCATCGGTGCGCTGAAACGGGGATTAAGCCCCCTGCAGGACGAACTCGGGGTTTACGTTTGCGGCGGCCGCGGCAAGCAATCGCGTCAGACGCCGCAAGAGTTGAACGCCGTGGGTGAACGCGCCGGCGTCGACGCTGACGAATTGACAAGGACGAGCCGGCTCGTCGCCAAGGTCGACAGTGCCGCCGTACAGGACGGCTTCGACCTCTATCTTCACGGCTTCTTCGTCACCCGCGAAGGACACTGGACGGTCGTTCAGCAAGGCATGAATACGGAGAAACGGCAGGCTCGCCGTTATCATTGGTATTCGCAGTCGAGATCCAATTTCATCGATGAGCCGCATACGGCGATCGACGGTCCGGACCAAGGCGAAATCGTCAACCTTACGGATCGCCGGGCTGAGGCATCACGATCGGCGCAACTCGATCTGCTCTCGACCTTGGGTCCCGACAAGATCGTTGCGGAATTACTGGCGGACACGCGAACCGACCCTGGTCCTGAGCAGCAACTTTCGTTGCCTCATCTTGCGATGCCCGCGCACCACGAGGTTCGCGCAAGTGACGTCTTCATGCGCCGCCTTCACGGAACGCTCGCAGCCGCCGCTGAACAGGGGCCCAAAGATTTTCCCGATTTGCTGTTGATGCCGGGCGTTGGCGCAAGAACCGTTCAATCGCTTGCTATGGTCGCGGAAGTTCTGCACGGCGCACCTTACCGGTTCCAGGATCCGGCGCGGTTTTCCTTGGCACACGGTGGTAAGGACCGGCACCCCTATCCGGTCCCGACGAAAGTTTACGATGAAACGATCAAGGTTCTGAAGTCTGCCGTCCAAAAGGCCAAGCTTGGAAACAGCGAAACGCTTGCAGCGCTGAAAAGATTAGATGAGCAGGCGAGGCAGCTGGAACGCACCGCCGATGGCCCGTCATTCGATGACTTCATCGCCCAGGAACGCGCCAATTCATCGCTCCTTGGCGGCCGTTCCGTCTTTGGCTGGGAAAGCTCGCCACCGTCAATGCCGATGACGAAGAAGCGTGGCGCCGCCTAAAGCAATTCCAGCAAAAGTGCGCAGCGGTTTTGCGTCCGGAATTGCGTGAAAACAAAATGCTTTAGCGCTTGCGCCGGCCGTCGAGACTGGCGAGGAGTGTCTTTAGCCCGGGTTCACGTACCTTTCTGACGGCTTCGTCCTGCGGAAACCAGACGCGCGTCCGCACGTCCTGTTCGCGCCAGCGCTTCCGTTGCTTCTTCACCCACAGCACGTAGCAAGCAACCGTGAGGACGCGTGTCTCTTCCAGCATAATCTTCCGATAGCGGTAACTGCCGATCGGCATGCCGGAGATTTTTCCAATGACGCCGGCCTCCTGCTTGGCCTCGCGCGCCGCGGCTGCCGGATCGCTCAGCCGCTTCGAAGGCCATCCCTTCGGAATGACCCATCGTCCCGTTTCTCTGGATGATACGAGCAGGACCTCCAGTCCGTCGCGCGTCTTCCGTAGGGGCAGGGCTCCAACCTGTCGAATTGTCATAAATTGTCTTCCGGTCGCGCACGTAAGGCCAGATCGCTCATTATCATCGTTTTGAAAGAACAGCTTATTGTTTTGAGGCTACCCGGAACCTTCCTCTTTTGGGATCCGTTACTTTTCCAAATGGATGCTGGAGGAAGCATAAATGGCTATCTATACCGATCCCCAAACGGGTCAGCGGAGGGAAGTTGACGACCTTTCCCGCTCGACGGCAAGGTCATCGTCGATTGGCATTATCGCACTGTTAATCGCGTTAGCGCTCATCGGCTGGTATTTCTATGGCCGCGTCAGCCCGACCGTCGATCGAACGAATACAGGCGCATCGACTGTTACCGAACCCGTAACGTCGCCGGCTTCGCCCAACGCCGGCCCGACGCATCCCGCGCCTTCGCCAAATCCTGGGCCCTGAGCAAGCGACGCGAAATATATGAATCGACCGGACGACATGCGTTGTCCGGTCGAATTTTTGTGTGGTGTGTGGAGCGAGGCTTGGCCGGCGTACCAGCCTCAATGGTCCAGTCTGTTATTTTGACTTCACCCGCTCGGATTTGGCTTGTTCGGAAAGCTTTTCGACGAGGTCTCTATCGATAAGCGGGGGACGGCGATCGACGGGTCGCACGGGCTCGTCAGGCTTCCGGTCGACGGCAATGGCATCACTTCCCGGGAACGTCTCTTTCAAAGCTTCATCGAGTTCCTTATCGACCTGAGCCTTCGGCTTCTCGCTGGTACCCATGGGGGTCTCCAAAACGCCCGCGTGATCGGCACTTGCTGTGCATCCGCAAGTGCATCGTATTTGAACGTTCGCAAGAAATGGAAGGTTCCGATAGGCACACGGACAGTTGACGATAGATTCTTGAGCGCGACGGCTGGAAAGCCGGTACATAGGGGCGGCGGATTTCGCACATGTATCGGTCGGAGGCCGAAATGGACAGATTGCTGCAAAACCCAGGCTTCAGGTTTCACTTCCTGGCCTACGTGCTCGTCAACGTAGGGCTTCTGATCATAAACCTTTTGAACCCGCAGACGATCTGGTTCTACTGGGTGCTCATCGGCTGGGGCATCGGTCTCGCGGCCCATGCCTATTCCGTATGGCACGCACCATCTCGCCCAGTGAGACCCGTGCGCCCCATTCGCAGGTGAGCTATCCGCTACGAAGCGACCCCGTTGTCGAGGCACGGACCTAGCGGTCACGCCATTGCGCACCTCGCGAACCTTCTCGCGGGCAAGCTCGGGCGCAAGCCTCGTCAGGATTTTCGTTATTCCGATCATCGCCGTCGCCTACGAACATCCGGGCGAAATCGCGCAGATTTGGCGAGCAGGACGGAGTGGCAATCCCGCGGCGGCCGCGCTAGAAGCGGCCCATGCATTCATCTTCCTCAAAGACCGTGGGGACGGCCGCGTCGGACCCCTCCCAAGCAAGCTCTGCCAGGCCGGCCTCGCCAAGTCTCGCTGAAGGCTTCGTGCTGCTCGACAACAGCACGAGCCTCCAAGCCGTATCGAAGCTCTTCGAGAAGCCGGTCGAGATCATCCGCGCCGACGCTCCTGAGGATGTCGAAGCCGCGCTGGAGGCCCTGCAGGCCGGTATTGCCCGGGGCCTGCACGCAGCAGGATTTTTCTCCTACGAGCTTGGCTATCTGCTGGAGCCGAAGCTGACGCATCTTCTGCCTGAACGGCGTAAAGTGCCGTTCCTCTGGTTCGGCCTTTATTCCTCGCCGCGCGAAATGACGGGCGCCGAAGTGCAGGGATGGCTGACGGAGGAGGCGATCGGAAATCCGACCCTCGGCGAGCTTGCCCATAGCTGGGACAGCGTCTCCTATTTGAAGCGCTTCGAAGAAGTCCAAAAGAACATACGCAGCGGCGATATCTATCAGCTCAATCTTACCTTCAAGGCGAAGTTCAATCTCCAGGGCTCCCCGCTTGCCCTCTACCGCGACCTGCGGCTGAAACAGCGCGTCGCTTATGCGGGTCTCGTCGATACCGGCGATGTCACCATCCTCTCGGCCTCGCCCGAGCTCTTTATCGACCTGCACGATCGCGTCATCGAGACCCGGCCCATGAAGGGAACGGCGCCGCGCGCTGGCACGCCCGAGGGCGAGGCGGAGGTTCGGCAGGGCCTTTCCACCGACATCAAAAATCGCGCCGAAAATCTGATGATCGTCGATTTGATGCGCAATGACCTCGGACGCATTGCCGACCTCGGGTCGGTGACCGTGACGGATCTGTTCACGATCGAGACGTTCAAGACACTCCATCAGATGACGTCGGGCGTGCGCGCCCATCTGAGGGACGGCGTCGGCATCAGGGATATTTTGAAAGCCATCTTCCCGCCTGGCTCCATCACGGGTGCACCGAAAATCCGGGCGATGGAACTGATCCGCGAGTTGGAAACCGAACCTCGTGGCGTCTATTGCGGAGCCATCGGAAATTTCTCGCCCGACGGTTCGGCCCAGTTCAACGTCGTCATCCGCACGGCTGTGATCGATCGCAAGGGCGCGGGCGAGATGGGCATCGGCTCCGGCATCGTCGCCGACTCCGACGGACCGAAAGAATATGCCGAGTGCCTCCTCAAAATGAAATTCCTGACCGACCCTGTCCGCCGGTTCGAGCTGATCGAAACGATGCTCTACGTGCCCGGCGATGGCGTGTGGCTGAGGGGCTATCATCTGGCGCGGCTGGCAGCGTCGGCGGCATACTTCGGATACGTCTACGACGCCGGGAAGGTGCGCGATGCGATCGACAAGGCGATCGCGGAAGAGCCCGACAAGCGCTTGCGTGTGCGGTTGCTGCTCGATGAGGATGGCGCCGTCACCGCGACCGCAACACCGCAGCCTGAAAGCGCGGCCGACGCCGTCATGCGCTACGTCATCTCCGACACGCGCGTAAACAGCGGCGACCTGTTCCTGTACCACAAGACGACGCGCCGCGAGCTTTACGACCGAGAGTGGAAACACTACTCCGAAACACTCGGCGCCGACGAGGTGATCTATCTGAATGAAAATGGCGAACTGGCCGAAGGCAGCCGCACGACGATCTTTGTCGAGCGCAACGGCAATCTCCTGACGCCACGGCTCGCTGCCGGTCTACTGCCCGGCACGCTCCGGGCCGCGCTCATCGACGAGGGAAGAGCGGTTGAAGCCGCGCTGACGATCGAAGACGTCAACGCGGCCAGCGCGATTTATCTCGGGAATTCTGTGCGCGGGCTTATCCGCGCCGAACCTCTGGTGCCGCGCCTATTGGGCGACAACCGGCACTAGGAGCGGCCGGTTTCCAGAGGGCAATTGCGTAACGGGACTTACCGTCTTGAACGAAGCCTTCGTGTCTTGGCGCGAGGCGATGGCCATCGCCGCAAGAGCCGCTAACGTCAACGCAACTGCGGTGACGATGGCTTTCGACGAAAGCCGCGCGCGGCGTGCAAAGACCTGAGGAATCTCTTTCAGCATGCCCTGTTCGATACTCAGCAGCATGACGACGCTCTAGTCCGCTCGATGCCGCGCGACACCTGCGCACATAGTAAACGGACGGTCTCACGAAAACGAAAAATTGCAACGAGCTCCGCTGAAAAAAGGATTGCTCCGCGCATCGCCTCACATGCCGCGAACCATGCAGCCGAGCATAAGGATCATGTACGAGGCGAGCATGGCCCACGATTCATTTCCCGTTAGCCAGGGGATCTCTGCACCGAAGAACTTCGACATCAGAACGATCACCGTCAGGATCACTGAAAGCATAAAAGTCACAATGCCTGGCGCCTTCAAACCCATGTCGTGCACTCCCTCCTCGGCTCTCAATCGAACGCGCATGTCATCCCCCTTGGTCTCATGGGTTCGCAATCGCGAATCCTTATAGCAGGCGGCAAAGCCCGTTGAGCCGATGCGCGGCCGATTGCATGTGGAAAGCTTTGGGCGGTGCCGATTTGCCTAAGTGCGGCTGGCAGGTGCGCCGGACATGCGCCTCGGACGAAACAGCCGGGCAAGCCAGGCCAACAATATCAAGCCGATAAGACCGGCCCCTGCGATCGCTTGCGGATGTTTATCCCAGAGCAGCAGCGGCGCCACCCGGCCATCCCAGACGAGCTTGATATCGTCCCCCAGCACCTTGGTCGAATACCCGGCCGCCGGTGCGAGCATCATGTCGGCCGCGGCGCCTTGATCGCTGCTCGCGATGATGCGCTCGCGAACTCGGCGCGAAGCCAGGACCTGCATCTTGGCTGGATCGGCGGAGACGGCCCGTAAGACCTTCTCGCGCGGCCCCGGCTTCAATCCGGAGAGGTAGCCGGCAAGCGCCCGAAGCTCATCCTCTGACAGCGACCTGAGGAGGCTATCGAGATCGCTCGAGCCAAGCGTGAACAGCATCTCGCGTGCATTCGGAGGAACGCTCGCAATCCGAATGATCGCAATCCGGTCATCGAGAGCAAGAATACGGTCGAGGGAAGCCCGAGTGAGATCCTTCGGCGATATCCGCTTATGCAACTCGTAGTCCGTGACCTTTCCAATTTGATCGCCCGCCAGCGCCGACCAGTCGAGCCCGGCACCGACGGACTTCAGGTCGCGCGCGATTTCGAGACCCTTCTCCGGCATCAGGTGAACGGCGGTGTTCAGCGATCCGTCCTGCAGGCGATTCAAAATGGCGGGCTCGCCCTCCGAGGCGACCAGGATCGACACGACCTCGTCGAGCCGTGGCAACGCATCCGGCTTTACGCCGTCGAGGAACTTCCGGAACTCGCCGTTCTCGTCCGCAATCCTCAGGACGAGTGCATGGGCCCGCCGAAACGTTTGCCAAACATTGATGACATTGTCTGCGGCGGCGTTCGCGATCTCCGCAACGTGTTCGTTCATTTGGTCGCGAAGAGTATTGGCAAGTTCTTCGCGAACCTTGTCCTTGGTCGCCGGCGCCTTCATTTCGGTGGCGATGATCGGCAGCACGCCGTTGCGGAAGTCCCAGAGATCCTTAGCGATGAGCACAAGTCCGACGCCGCCCGCCACGACCGATACGAGCCGGGACAGAACGCTGCCGACGATGCGCTGGCCGACGCGCTCCGCGAGATTGGCAAGCTGGCGCCGCACGATCAGGATCGTCGCGCCGGCGAGCCCGCCGCTCGACTCCTTCAACACCGAACCGGCCGATACGCCGCTCGTCCCCTTGTTGGGATCGACGACGACGCCTTTGCTCGCATCGCTCGCTAGAGCGTCGGCGACGGAACTTCCATAGCGGGGACCGACATAGGCTTTGAGACAGTCGAGAAGGGGACCCGTAGCGTCGGAGCTTGCGAATTCGATTGATTTGCCGACTTCGGTCGCAACGCCGGTCGCCAGATCCTCGATGCCGGCCTTCACCGCGTCCGAGCGATAAACCCGTTCGGCGACTGCGGTGGCTAGCTGTTGTGACTTCTCGCTGTCGGCCAGCGACTGGAGGCGCTCCGACCAGCTCGTCTCGTTCGTTATCTCCGTAACAGCGATATCGACGCGGCTGTCGATGATTTGGTCGAGGTTCCGTTGCCGCCACTGATCGGCGACTAAGGAATTGTAATCAATAGATTTTGTTCCGTTCTTGATCGCGTCCGTCGCGATCCCGATGACGGCGGCCCTGAGCGCGGCATCGTCCTTGGCCTGACAGGCCTCGTAATCCGCCCGGCTGATAGGCTCGGCGACGGCGATCCGCGGCGGGATCTGACACAATATCATCGCTGTAGCGGTCAGCAGCGAAACGGGCAGACGCAAGGAAACGGTCACTTCAGTTCAGTCCCCGGCCGATCCTACCGGTGGGCTTCCGCGGGACGCGGCCGGTAACGCCGGTTTAAGTATAAAGCATCGATTACGTGGGAACAGTGTCTAGAAGCTCGGGGTTGCTGGATAATCATCTGCTCCAGATCGCTTACCCGTCCCGCTCTCAAAAATACTGATCGCGAAGGAGACCGTATCCTGAAGAACCTAAGTTTCCCCCGGGAAGCCGTAGCCTTGTGCCGCAATGCGGTAACAATTTCACGGCAAACGGCGGCGCGGCATGAAGTCCACCTTAACCAATCGTCAGTATCCGGAGGTCAAAACCTATGGTGTTTTCAGCTACTTCGTAATACCTTCACAAACCAAATCTGAACTGAGGGTATTTGCAAAATAGCTCAAATCCGCGGCGACGCGACAAAGTTGCGTTGGCATCTGAAGCAACCCCGTCGTATTAGCGTCCCACAGGGTAATAACGAGTTCAACGTAGGTAATGAAAAACCAAGAAAAATTTCAGCCTCCTCGCGGAAGCGTTTACATTCCCGGCGGGAAATCGGGGGTTTTGCTGGTTCATTCATTGGGCGGCTCGCCGCTTGAAATGAAGGCTATCGCGCATACGCTCTCCCGTAAGGGACTGACGGTATATTGCCCCGTAGTTCCAGGCCTCACCTTTGGCACCGACGTTTCCGGCCTTTCCACCTGGCAGGACTGGTATAAGTCCGTTTCCGACGCGTTCGATCACCTGCGCAGCGTTTGTGACAACGTCATTATCGGTGGCGCTTCGGCCGGCTCGATCCTGGCCTTGAGGCTCGCCGCCTATCGACAAGACCAAGCCTGTGGCGTGATGCTTTACGCCCCGACGCTCGCAGTCAATGGCTGGGCCATTCCGAAGGCGATCAAGCTCTTCCATCTCGTCACGGACAAGTGGACAGCCCGCCTTTTCAAATTCCGCACACCGGCGCCCTACGGCATTAAGGATGAGCGAGTGCGCAATTTCGCGCTCGATTCGATGCGCGGCAGCGATAACATGCCTGCCGACATCACCGAGCGCGGCGGCGGCACCGTCTACGAATTTTTCTGCCTCGTGCGCAACGTCCGGCCGATGCTGCCGCTCGTGAAGCTCCACACGCTGATCTTCCATCCGCGCCACGACGACCAGAGCGACATCAAGAATACGATGGCACTCCAGCGTCAGCTCGGCGGCATGGTTGAAGTTTCAGTTCTCGACGACAGCTATCACTTGGTCACGCTCGATCGCCAGCGCGGCTACGTCATCGAACGGACGATGGAATTCGTGGACCGCTTGCTGGCCCGCCAGGCCGACAAGGTCCCGGTACAAAAACCCGCTTCGACCGGTTCGAAGCAGCTGGGGGCGGCTGAGTAACGGCCGCCGTTTTCCGGTTTTACTTTTCTTGACTGACGCAATCGTGGAAAGGCGGCCCCAACCGATGTTGGCGCCGCCTTTTCTGTTTCAGAATTCGCTGTTCGTTAGTCCGAGGCGACCGACGGCTGGGGTTGCGGCTGGGGCTGCGTAGCAACCGCCTTCTCAGGAGGCTTTTTCTTTTTGGCCGTCGTCGCCGCGACGTTCGTGGCTGCGGGCTTCGCCGCGCCTGCAGCCGTCTTGCTCGTCCTCTTCGTGGCGCCCGCCGCTTCTTTCTTTACCGGACCAGACTTCACGGGAGCGGGTGCCGAGGCCGCATCGGGAGCACAGGACGGCAAATCAGCCGGAGCGCGCGTCCAGATAAAAGATTTGCCCAAAAAGCGCATGCCCTTATAGCCGGTCACCTTGAGCGTATCGGCATCAATGAGGTCGAGGGCGACGTCGTAGGATTTGCCTTCCTTGGGATCGTAAACCCAGCCGTTGTCGAAACCGCCGCCGGAGAGTTGTACGAGATCGCCCAGCACCGGCAGGCCGCAGATCGGACGGCTGCGCTGCGAAGCATCGGGATTGTATCTGTCGACCTTGGGTTGGCCGTCGCTGGCCATCGGCTCTTGCAGCCAGAAGATCTTTCCGCATAGCGTCGTCGGCGTGCAGATCTCGATTTTGACGGCGCCTTTTCCGGTGTCGTCATACCAGACGCCGACCTCTTTCGGATCGGCCGCCGCCGGGACGGGGCGGATGGTAGCACCGAGCAAGCATGTTGCGACTGCGAGGGCGGCAGCTGAACAATTCGCAATATTGAAGCTACGCATGACAATAAACCGCAGATCAAAGCTCAACTTTACTACTCCTATGCCCCGAAAGCGGCAAAACATTGGAACTTATTTGTTAAACGGTCGCTAAGGCTTTCGCGGAAATTGTCTCCGCACCGACAATTGACCTTTATCCCGGTCCGAAGCGAAACGTGACGCGGGACGTTTTGGCGTTTGGCTGTGGTCGTAGCGAGGCAATAGAGCTATATGACCCTGCATAAGGCGCGCGGGTATTGATGCGGAGTTCGCGCCATCTGCAGGCCCCAAGGCCCAATAGAAACCCCTCTGAGAGATCCGGCAGATACATGGTTTTTACTCTCGCGCTTCGTAATTTGTTGCACGATCGCGTTCGTTTGGCGGTTACGCTTATCGGTATTCTTTTCTCTATCGTCCTCGTGGCTGTGCAACTCGGTCTATACCTCGGGTCGAGCCGGATGATTACGGCTAATATTGCCCGCTCGAATGCCGACCTCATAGTAACCACCTTCGGCGCCAAAAGCTTCGAAGACGGCGGTCTTTTGCTTGGCGATCGCGAACGTCACCAGGCGCTGGCGACGCCGGGCGTGGAGAGCGTCGTGCCGCTGGTCGTCGCGTTCGCAGAATGGCGGAAGCCCGAAGGCGGTTCCTCTCGCGTGGTTCTGATTGGCTCCGATGCCGACGATCAGGGCCTCCTTCCGTGGGGCCTCATTCAAGGTTCGGTGGAAGACATCAAGGCGCCTGACGCCATCGCCGTCGATAGCACCTATTTGAGCGAACTCGGCGTTAACGGCATTGGCGACACCGCGCAGGCCGCTGGTGGCCGCGTCAAGATCCGTGCGCTGACGGAAGGCATCCGCTCCTTCACGCAATCACCCTATGCGTACACGACGCTCAACCGTGCTCGCCAGTTGCTCGGAGCCGACGACGACAAATCGACCTTTCTGCTCGTGAAGCTGGCGCCCGGGGCGAACATCACGGAAGTGCAAAAAGATCTCGGGCATCGCCTCGATTCAGCCGACGTGTTGACCAAGGACGAATTTGAAAGCCGCAGCCTTAAGCAATGGCTGTTCCGCACGGGCGCGGGCTTGGCGCTGATCGGGGGTGCAATCCTCGGCAGCCTCGTCGGAACCGTTATCGTCGCCCAGACGCTATACTCGAGTACCAAGGATCACATTCACGAATTTGCAACGCTCCGCGCGCTCGGATCGTCCAGAGGCTACATTTATAAGGTAATTCTGGCTCAGGCCGGCTTGAGCGCAATCATGGGTTACGTGCTCGGCATGGCGATTGCCTTATTGATACTTTACTTGAGTAGGAATTCGTCGTTGCCGTTGGTGATGACGCCGGGCTTGGCATTCTGGCTTTTCGCGCTGACGCTGTTCATGTGTGCGATCTCGGCGCTTTCGGCAATCGTCAAGGTCACGAAGATAGATCCGGCTACGGTGTTTGCGAGATGACAACGACCCCCGTCATGCAAGCGGATAATATCGTCAAGGAGCTTGGTGCCGGTGCTGGCTTGGTGGTCGCCGTCAAAGGCGTCTCGCTGGAGCTGGTCCCCGGAGAGCTGACGCTGCTGATGGGGCCTTCGGGCTCCGGCAAAACCACGCTTCTCTCGATTCTCGGCTGCATCATGAAGCCGACGTCGGGAAGCATCCGCATCGCCGATACGAAGATCGACGGCCTGTCGGCCGAAGAGCTGGCCAAGGTGCGCCGGGATCACCTCGGTTTCATTTTCCAGTCCTACAACCTGTTCCCGACGTTGAACGCCATCGAGAACGTTCGCATCGCTCTCGACGTCAGGGGCGTCAAAGGTTTCGCCGCGACGAGCCGCTCCGAAGAAGTCCTGCGTGAGGTCGGTCTCGGCCATCGCCTGACCAACTATCCGCGCAACCTGTCGGGCGGCGAGCAGCAGCGCGTTGCGGTCGCTCGCGCGATCGCAAGTTCACCTTCGATCGTGCTCGCCGACGAGCCGACCGCCGCGCTCGACAGCGAGAACGGACATGCCGTGATGGCGCTGCTGTCGCGCATTGCTAAGGAACAGCATCGCAGCGTGCTTGCGGTTACGCACGACCCGCGAACCTTAGGCTACGCCGATCGCGTCGTGCGCATCGAAGACGGAAGAATTGTCGGCGAAGAGCGCCGGCCGGAAGGCATAGATTCCCCCGAAATTACGGATTTGACGAAGAGGCGAAAGCTGCATGCTTAAGAAGATTGATCCTACCGTCACGGCCATTCTGGGCGCCGCCGCCCTGGCGATGCTGGGTGGTTTCGCTTTCAACACCCTGACCCATAGCGAGTTTTCTAGCGTGGCGGGCCCGGCGCATGCCGACGCCACGGCCCCAACGGCGCAGTGGGCGGCATCAGCCACCGCGCGCGTAGAGCCGAAGGACGGCGAAGTTCGCATTGCGAGCGAAGTCGGCGGCAAGATCGACGAAGTCATCGCCAACACCAACGATCAAGTGAAAGCCGGCGATCTCCTGATCCGCCTCGAGGACGCCGATTATTACAACAAGATCGCCGCGGCAGGCGCCGAAGCCAGCGTTCGCGAGCGTGAGCGCGGCGAAGAAGCGGCAACCGGTCTGGCGCTCGATCGCCGCAACGCCGAAGACGCCGTCGCCAAAGCGCAGCGTAGCGTTTTCGCCGCCCACGAGGCTTTCGACGCGGCATACCGCGCTCAGAAAACCGAAAAAGGCAATGCCGATGCGGTCGACAAGGCGCGCAAGGATCTCGCCGCCAAGGTCGACGCTCTGGCTGCCGCAAAGTCGAAGCTTGCCCAGGTCAACGCGCAGCCGAACATGCCGTTGCAGCAGCGTTTGGAATCGTCGCTGGCTCTAGCCCGTTCGGACCTGACGTCGGCCGAGCTCGCCCTCGAGCGCACGCGTATCCGCGCCCCGGCTGACGGCACCGTTCTGAACGTATTGGCGCGCGTCGGCGAAACTGCGGTTCCCTCGCCCGAAAGCGCCGTCGTTGTCTTCGGCGACATGTCGAGCCTTCGCCTTCGCGCAGAGGTCGAAGAGCGTGACGCCGCAAGAGTTCACGTCGGTCAGCGCGTCGTCGTGAAGGCAGACGCCTTCCCCGACAAGACGTTCGAAGGCACAGTCACATCGATCTCGCAATCGTTGGCCGCGCCGCGGATTGCAACCCGCGGTCCGCGTCGTCCGAACGATGTCGAAGTGGTCGAAGTCATGGTCTCGCTCGACGATCATCCGCCGCTTTTCACCGGCATGCGCGTCGACACCTTCTTCAAGCTCGACAATCAGGCCGCGAACGCTTCCGGCGGCACGAAAACGAACTGATCAGTTTATTCTGACAGCAAAAAGGGCGTCCGTGATTGCCACGGGCGCCCTTTTTCATGTCCGCGATGAGACCGCGACGGGCGGTTTCAGGCCGCCGCCCGAGCCGTGGCATCGATCTGAGCCGTTAGCCGCGGATCGAGCCCCAGCTCGTGAGCGAGCGACCCCAAAAACTGCGCTTCAGCAGGAGAATCGTCCGCAACGGCCATACGCGCCGCAGCATAAAGCTGGATGGCTTCCTGCGGTGTCTGCACCGACGTCGCCAGCTCTTTGATGGTATGCGGATGATTGAGCTCGTTCGCCAGGAAGGACTCGGATTCGCGATCGAGGCCTGCCTCTTTGATTCCGGTCATGATCTTCGCCTGCTCGACCGGATCGATGCGCCCATCGGCAAAGGCCGCAGCGATCATCGCTTGCAGATAATGGACTGCGGCATCGTTCGTCATCGCGGCGGGTTCAAAGCCTGAGCCAGTCGGGGGCGGTTCGGCTGATATCGCGGCTTGAGTCGCCTGAGCCTTCTCAACATCGGTCGTCCCGGCTGAGTCGGAAAGCAAAGGCTTCCCTTGCTCATAGTTTTGAATGGCCTTGTAGGCGAGGCCGCCGAGCATCGCGAGGGCTCCGAGCTTCGCCGCACCAGTCGCGACCGACCGGCCCGTCTGCGTTCCGAGCAAGAGACCACCAAGCCCACCCGCTGCAGCGGTCGATGCGTAAGGATTGTTTTGAATGAGGCCTTTAAGCTTTTCGAGCATCTCGCTCGTTTGCGGATCCGAGGTAAGGCGTCCGAGAGCATCGCTCGCGCCGGTCTGTTGGCCGATAAGCTCCGAACCCTCCTTCACGCCCTCCGTCGCCTGCGCGAGCACCCGGCTCAGGATGTCTCCGATGCTACCACTGCCGGATACCGAACCACCAGCCTCGCTGAGCTTGTCTCTGATCTGAGCGAGAATGTTCCCAAAATCCGGAGAGGAACCCGCAGGGCCCTGTCCGGGCTCGGAAGGGACGTCGGCAGGCGATTTTGTTTGCGCTTGCGACAGGCTTTGGCTGATCTGGTGCAGGATATCGCCAACTCCGCCGCCGACACTTCCACTTTGTGCGCCTTGAGTTCCGCCTCCGGCATTCCGAAGAATATCATTCAAAATATCTCCAATGCTGCCACCGGGCGGGTTGGCGCCATTCGGTTGCGCTGGAGCTGAAGAGCCCGCGGGCGCTGCGCCGCGAACAATATTTTCGAGCATGGATTTGGCGTCGAACATAGCGGGGGTTCCTTCTGTTTCAGCCGCACGGCTGAAACGTAGGCACGCACCCGGTCATGCACAATCCGACGCCTGAACAATCCTTTCGGAATTATTCCGCCGCGAGCGGCAACGGACGATGACTCTCGGCACCCGACGAACTGCCGGGCGGCGATTGCGGCTCGGCGGGTGGCTCGTCCCGTGGGCCAACGAAGCGTCCGAAAATACGCTGCATGACGTTGCCGAGGTCGTCCATCACGGTAAAGAACGACGGTACGAATACCAGCGACAGCATGGTGGAAACCAAAAGGCCGCCGATCACGGAGATTGCCATCGGCGCGCGGAATTCGCCGCCGTCGCCAAGCGCAAACGCGCTGGGAAGCATGCCCGCTGCCATGGCGAGTGTCGTCATGATGATGGGCCGCGCCCGCTTGCGGCCGGCATCGATGATCGCCGTGGAGCGATCCACTCCGGCGGCAATCTCCTCGATCGCAAAGTCGACGAGCATGATCGCATTCTTGGTCACGATGCCCATCAGCATCAGGAGGCCGATATAAACCGGCATGCTGATCGAATTGTTGGTGATGAACAAACTCAGCGCAACGCCACCGAACGACAGCGGCAATGACAAGAGGATCGTGATCGGCTGAAACACGCTGCCGAAGAGCAGGAGCAGCAGGCCAAGCACGATCAAAACGCCTGTTCCCATCGCCGTGATGAACCCATCCGCGACTTCGTCCTGAACCTCCGCGTCGCCGGATGGCTGCAATGACACCGATGCGGGCAGGTTCAGACCCTGAACGACATCAAGAAACTTTTCGCGCGCCGTGCCCAAGGCCACGCCGCGATCGAGATCGACGCCGATGACCGCCCGCCGCATGCGATCGAAGCGCTCGACGGACGCCGGACCGCGTCCGAATTCGACAGTCGCAACGGCCGTCAATGGGATCGCCTTGCCGGCGGCGTTGGTCAGACGCAATTGTTCGATCTGCTTTAGATCCGACCGCATGCTCTCTTCGAGCTGCACGCGGATTGGAATTTGCCGGTCGCCGACCGTGAACTTCGCCAGGTTGAACCCCGCGTCCCCGATCGTCGCAACGCGAATGGCTTCCGCGATCTGGTCTGGAGAGACCCCGAGGCGCGCCGCAACATCGAGGCGTGGAACGATACGGATCTCCGGACGCTCCGTCGATCCGGACGCTGCGACGTTGCGGAAGCCCGGAACGCTGCGCAATGCCGTCTCGAGCTTGCCGATCGCAGCATTGAGATCCTCACCGTTCCGCGACAGCATCGAGAACGAAAGCTCACGCTCGCCGCGCTCGTTGACGTACCAGGCGCGCGTATCGGGAATATCAGAAATCTTTGCTGCGATGATGGACTTCAGCTGCTTTTGCGTGAGCTTGCGCTGTGTTTTTGGAACGAGCTTCACATATAACGCCGCCCGGCGAACTTCGAGTTGACCGGTGGGGCTCGTGCCTCCGAGAACGAACACTTGCGTGACCTCGGGGATCGTCCGCAGCGACTTGACGAGTTGATCGGTCTTGGCGCTCGTTTCGTCGAGCTGCGTTCCCGGCGGCAATTCCACCGACACGACGACGCGAGACGTGTCCTCGTCGGGCAAAAACCCGGTGGGAAGCAGCGTCGTCATGTAAATCGATGCAGAGAAGAGCGCGACGCCGGAAATCAGCGTCAGATAGCGCCAGCGCAGCGTCGTCGCGAGGAACTTCGTGTAGAAGCGCATGATCGCGCCGTCGGTGTGGGGCTTCTCCGGAATGGGGCGCAACAGATAGGCAGCCATCATCGGCGTTATGAGACGCGCAACCAAGAGCGACACGAGCACCGCGACCGCAACGGTCAGGCCGAACTGCTTGAAGTACTGGCCGGCGATTCCGCCCATGAACGACACCGGCGCGAAAATCGCGACGATCGTCAGCGTGATGGCGATAACGGCGAGGCCGATCTCGTCGGCAGCTTCGAGCGCGGCGCGATAGGGAGATTTCCCCATGTGCATATGGCGCACGATGTTCTCGATTTCGACGATCGCGTCGTCGACAAGAATGCCGGTTGCGAGCGTGATGCCGAGCAGGCTGACGAGATTGAGCGAAAATCCGAGCGCGCTCATCGCCCAGAATGTCGGAACTGCTGCGAGAGGTAGCGCAATCGCGGAGATGGCTGTCGCGCGCCAATTGCGCAGGAAGACGAACACGACGAGCACCGCCAGTGCGGCGCCCTCAATCAACGTTTCCATTGCAGCAACATAGTTGCCGCGCGTGTAGGCGACGGCGTCGTCGATCTTCGTCAGTTGGACGTCGGGATATTCGGCTTCGAGGCTTTTGAGAGAAGCGTTGACGGCGTCCGATACCGAAAGATCGCTAGTCCCCTTGGTGCGGAAGACGGAGAATGTAACGACGGGCTGACCGTTGAGGCGCCCGAAAGACCGCTGCTCGCTGGCATCGTCAACGACGCGGCCGAGATCTTTGAGGCGAACTTCGCGACCGCCGTTGAGGATGATCTTTGCATCCGACAGGGCCTCGACTTGGCGCGCGCCGGCAAGCGTGCGGATTGCCTGCTCCTGGCTGCCGACTTCGCCGCGGCCCGACCCGAGATCGACGTTGGTAGCACGCACTTGGGCGTTCACCTGCGCAGCGGTGATGCCGTAGGCAAGAAGCTTATCGGGATCGAGATTGATGCGAATTTCTCTATCGACGCCGCCATAGCGCTCGACGCGGCCGACTCCTTTGGTCGCCTGCAGCTTGCGCTTGATGACGTCGTCGACATGCCACGAGAGCTCTTCGAGCGTCATGGCCGGCGATGTCGCCGCAAACGAGAGAATAGCCTGTCCCTCGACATCGATGCGTTCGATAACGGGCTCGTCGATCGTGCGCGGAAGATCGGCGCGAATTTTCGCTATGGCATCTCGGACGTCGTTCAACGCCCGGTCCGTATTCGTCTCGAGCCTGAACTCCAGCAATGTGACCGACATGCCGTCCGTCAGCGTCGAGGTGATATGCTTGACGCCAGTGATATTGGCGACGACGTCTTCGATGACCTTCGTCACCTGCGTTTCGAGTTCCGCAGGCGCGGCGCCCGATTGCGTGACCTTCACCGACACGATCGGAATATCGATGTTGGGAAAGCGCGTGACTGGCAGCGATTTGAAGCTCAGCGTGCCGAGCAGCATCAGCACTGCGAAGAGCACGATTGATGGGACGGGCCGGCGTATCGACCAGGCGGAAATATTGATGCGCATTACTTCGCCTCGCTCAGCCGCGGCTCGGGCAATACCGGGCGCACGACGTCGCCGTCGCGTAGAAATGTCCCCGCGCGCGTAACAACCAGATCGCCCTCTTGGACGCCGCTTTTGATCTCGACGAGATCGCCGGCGATCAGGCCTACCGAGACCGTATGTTTTTGAACCGTGTCGTTCTTGACGACCTGCACCGACGTCAAACCTTGAT
This sequence comes from Pseudomonadota bacterium, assembly GCA_018242295.1. GTDB lineage: Bacteria > Pseudomonadota > Alphaproteobacteria > Rhizobiales > Hyphomicrobiaceae > Hyphomicrobium_B. The sequence goes on along the minus strand of JAFECE010000005.1, from coordinate 137,901 downwards.
CGAAGGTGACGGCTGAGGCCGGAACGGCAAGGCCGTGGCTCGAGTCGGTTTCGATGCGTCCGCGTGCATACGAGCCGATCCTGAGCGCCGGATTGACGCCGAGGAAGATTTTCACGCGGCCAAGCCGCGTCGCCTTATCGACTTCAGGCGAGACGAGGCGGACCGTTCCTTCGAAGTCGCCGTTCTGGGGCACGGTCACGATCGCTTTTTGCCCGACCTTGACCTTCTTCAATTCGGTTTCGACGATCTCGGCATCGAGTTCGATCTCGCCGTTCTCGATGATGCGGAACATCGGCTCGCCGGCCGTCGAAGCCATGCCGCCGATGCGTCCCATGCGCCGGCTGATGACGCCGTCGGCAGGCGCGGTCACGTCGGTATTATTCCGGCGCCACAATAGCTCCCGTCGTTGCGCCTCGACTTGCGCCTTTTCGGCTTTCGCAGCGGTCAGCCCGTCGCGCGCCGCGAGAAGTTGAGCCGCAGTCGTATGCGCAGCACTCTCGCGCTGATCGTAGGTCGAGCCGGAGAGATATCCGGATTGCTTCAAGGGCACGGCGCGTTCGAATTGCGCAGTCGCCTCTTTGGACTGCGCTTCCGATTGCACGATCTGACTCTCGGCTTGCGCGATCGCGGCATCCGACCGCGCCAGATTAGCATTGTTCTGGGCAAGCTGCGCGTCGAGCTGCTCCGCAACGAGGCGCGCGAGAACCTGACCCTTTTTGACTTTGTCGCCTTCGTCCGCGAGAAGCTCGAGAACGCGCAGGCCATCGACCTCCGGCGAGACGAGGATTTCCTCGCGCGGCACAAGCGAACCTGAGACGGCGGCGGTCTCGACGAAATTTTCGATCCCGACCTTCGACACGGTCACCGAGGGAGCAGCCACGGGCTTTGCAGCTTCGAGCCTCTCGGCCTGCACTTCGGCCGTGTGCTTCTTCACGACGTAGAGGTAGCCGCCTCCGGCCGCCGCACCTGCAGCCAAAAGGCCAAAGACAAATTTTCTAAGATTCATCGGCGCCCCCCGCGTGCGGAAACCTTCGCGCCGGATACTTTGTGTTCCGCCGGTGTCCGTTCAACCGCCCCCTGCTTAACTGGATTGAGCAGACCGCCGATGAGGTCGATGACCACAGGGAGCACGGAGCCCATGTCGGCGTCAGGATAAATGGCGCGGCGCCAGAACATTCCGTCGCCAACGATATTGAAGACATTTACGAGTGTCTGGATGTCGGTCCGCGGCGCGATGCGCCCCTCTGCTTCGAGACGGCGGAACAACGCTTCAAAGTTATCCGAGCAGAATTTGTCGACGCTCAGGAAGATTTCGGCGATGCGTGGATTGCGTGTCGCCTCGATGCCCATCTCGACGGCGAAACGCTGCCTCTCGCGCCCCTCCTCGATGAAGTAATGCTCGCCGATTTCGGCAAGAGCCTTGAGGAAATCCGGCGCGGTCGCGAGCGCGGCGAACCGTTCGGCAAATTCCGCGCGGTCGCGTTCACAAAGCCCTTCGATGAGCGCTTCCTTGCTGTCAAAATAAACGTAGAGAGCGCCGGGACTGACGTCGGCCTCCCGGCAGATCGTCTGCATCGTCGTGGCGTGAAAGCCGCCGTTGGAAAAACATCGAAGCGCCGCGTCGAGAATATGCTCCCGCCGTGCGCGTTGTGTGTCTGGCTTGAGCTTCGGCATCGCTGCGACCGTCCGTATGCAAAGCGAGATTTAAGCGAATGGACGTTCTGCTTGATGGACGATTGCGGAGAGGTCAAGGCGAATAAATGTTCGTTTTGCAAAATATCGGAGTAGGGCGATTTTGTGGCAGATACATCTCAGACGCTGAACGAGCAGGTTCGAAATGGGCTCGCGGATCGCCGCAATGAATTCGAAAAAAGAGGAGCAGTAGGTCCCGCAGCCCACCGCTCCTCTCTCAACCGCCCGAGCCTGAGGCCGGGCGGATTCCGTCAATCTTGCGAAATCGGGAAGCGCGACGCAGTTGCCGGTCGAAGGGCTGCCGCGCGCGCTCGCAAGATCGGTTTATGTTCTCGAAGGAGTCATTCGCCTCATAGTGGGCGCGCCTCTAAGTGCTAATCCGAAACACCGCTAACAACAATGAATGCACAATTCTTGAGTAATTCGTTCGTCATCGAGAATGGATCCCTCAGCAATCGATCATGCGAGCGGGACGTGTCTCATCCCTCTCCTATAGCGCACTTTCAGGAAGCCGAATTCTGAAATCGCGGAAATGTTTCCCAATTGACCATGACGAAATACGATCCGTCACCAGGTGAGATTGAAATGTCTCACGGCCAATCAAGGTGCGCAGGGCGTCCCGGTGAAAATGCACAAACTGCCGACCGGTCCCGTAAGGCAGCGCTCTTCGGTATTTTGCGCCCGCGACCAATTTGCGAAGTTCGGCCCCAGCCCCGAAGTGGCGCGTACCTTCGCGCGCCAGTTCGCTCTCGCCTTTGTTTTTGCGAGCCAGACGTAGCGAGATTCTTCGCCGCGCGCGACGACCGGCGACGAGGCGCAGGTATCGGCGAGCACGCGCATTGGAAAGGGAGCGAGGAAGAGCAATGTGAGCGCGAGAGCCGAAGTCTTTAACAGTACCGTCCTCATCGTTTTTCCCCGAAGCCCCGCCGCCGGCAGAAGATCAATTATCGCGAACGATACTAATATTGAAAGAGCACGTTGACGTTTCCATAGGCTGACGGGGCCGCAGTCGACCAATCGTCGACCCGCCATAGTCCCCCACCCGCCAGCGATATCTCGCCGCCGCTCCATTCGTAACGCGTGAAAAGACCGGCTCGTCCGTTCCAGGCGTTGTCGCCGGTTTCAATATTCCTGTCGTAGCGAAGTTCCGGACCAATCGATAGCGCCGGCAGTAAGCGCCAGCCCGAACGCCACCGGGCGGCGGATTCATTCCGCGCCGTCGAATAACTGAGGTCGAGCGACGACCAGGAATCCGCGTTGAGCGTGAGCCACAATTCCAAAGCACCCTTGACGCCGAATTCGGTGCCATCGTCATCATTGTTCGGATCACTTTTTAGATGGTGCTTGGACGACATCGACGCCCCGGCGAATGCCTTCGCGGTCAATTGGCCGAGCTGAAGATAATATCCGAGAAGCACCTCGGCGTAGGAATGCGCGACCTGGAAGCGTTGCGTGGTCCGCCCCTCTTCGCTGCAGATGTCGTTCTGTCCGGCAACCCCGCAATTTGTATGTGGAGGCGCGCTATCGTAGCTGTAGCGGCCATATCCGCCGCCAACGCGAAGTCGCCAGCCTTCACTGTAGATATCCGCGCTCCGAAGCGCGAACGTCATTCCGGAATAGACGAGCCACTGATCGTTCGCGGCGTCGACGCCGCCGGAGACTTCGCGCCAGCCATATTTTTCTTGAACCCAATTGGTTGGGAGATCGCTCGTCTGCGCTGATGCCGATCCGGACAGAAACACCTGCGCCACCGCGATGACCAGCCCGGTCACAGCGGAGAGCAGGCCCCACCACCGGCACTCCCCAAAACGCAACATCAAACGCGGACGCGGTCAAAAAATTCACGTATTAACCAAGCTGAACATAACGCTGGATGAAATGATTAGCGTCAAGAAGAACGCAAGATGAACTAAGCAAAGCTTTAAGGTTCAATCAGAAATAAGCAAAATTTACGATTGCATAACTATGGTTGCGTAGGGTTGGATTTTCAGCCTACTGACATTTTTAACTCGATTGCATTTGATCTGAGTCATGGAACTGAAGTGAAGGCAGCGTACAATCTTAACCGGATCGCAGAGATTGCAATTGTGCCCTTGAATGGATTGTCGGAGCACGCATCTGTGAACTGCGGCACGCGGGCTGCCGTGATACTGACCCACAATTAGCCCAAGTCAGAGTTACTGCCGCAGAAGCATTAAAAAACGGGCCGTCAAAGGCCACACCATATTTTGTGTCTGGGAGGACGCAGCAATGGCATATGAAGAGGGCGCGCGTAGCACGAATACTTCATTTTACTACCAATTCTACCAGCAGGCCTTTGAAATGGTCGACACTACGTCGATGTTCTGGCAGCCTTTCCTGAAAGCTGCTGGCCGGACGCAGCTCGAAGTCGCGAGTCTGCATGCGCGCCAGACCCGGGCATTCGTGCATTGGGCGCATCGAATGATGCAGCCGGCGACACCGGCCGATGTCTACACCGCCCATGCCGACTTCTGGGCGACCATCGCCGGCCATTATATGGAGACCGTTCCGCGCGTCGCTGCAGCCGTGGAGAAGGCGGCCGAGGCCGTCACGCCGACCGTGCTGCCGCTTCCGCCCAAACAGAAGAGAGACGGCTTGATCCTGCTGGACCGGCAGAGTTCCGTTGAACTGGCCGAGCGCAGGGTCGCCTGACGTCTGAATGGATCGAAGGGTTCGTTTCGATCAGGCCGATTGGTTAAGCCAATCGGCCTTCGTCATTTCAGTTCGCCCAAGGCCTCGCCGAAGCCCTTGAGCGAGATCGGAATGCCGATACCCGCTTCTTCAGTCTGGAAGATGATGAAGATGGCGGTCTTGCCCGTCTTCAACTGCTCGATGAGCGGATCTTCGACGACGACCTGCGCGTAGCAGGCGAAGCTGTGGCACCGCAAGAACGGTGCATGGCCGACATCCTTGTCGTCGATCTTGAGGCCCAGCCCCGGTGGCAGCAGCACGCCGAGCGGCGCGAAAACCCTGAGTACGCGCGTGCCATTCGAAAATTTCTGGAAATAGACCGTAAGTCCGATGTTGTTCTTGTCCTCGGCCGTCACGCTTTGAACGAGCGCGCATACCGGATTCTTCGAACCCGCCGGAGGGTCCTTACAGACGACCTGCCAGTCTCCGTGCTGCGACTTGACCGTTCCTTCGGGTGCATCGACGGCGAACGCACTGCCGGGTAACGCCAGCATTGCCGCCAGTTGTGCAAATGCGAGAAGCGCGGCCAGCGGACCCGCGGCCCGCCTCCTATCCGGGATGGCGATCATTTTCCACAAACGTATGAGCGGACGGCATCGGCTCCAGAAGCCCGTTTTTTCCGGTGACAAAAGATGGTCCTTGCTTTCGCGAGCCGAGCCCAATGGTCAAGCGTCGGAGGAAGTGCGCGCTTCGTCGTCCAGGAATCTGGCCGAATTTCGTCGCCACAGGCGCCGCCGCCCCATGATGAGGAGGCTTGATTCGCTGATGAGGTATAGTGGTTTCGCGAAGAAATGACGCAGAAAGCTTGACTTGAGGGGGATGAACGGATTGTGCTCTTTATCAACTCGCCTTAACAAATCGATGAGGCATACGTCCGCAGCGACGGCGGGCCATCCCAGCGTGAGAACTGGGCAACAAATAATCGGGTATGACACGCCGGCCAGGGGTGTCAGGAAAATGTATCTGGGAGGCTGTCGGTTCAGGGGGATCTGAGCCGACGTATTGGGAGCGAAGGAATGTCGAATAGGATGTTTGGCGCGGTTGCCATTATGGCGGCCGCGTGTTTGGCGATTGCCCTCGGGGGGCTATCACCTGCCATGGCCGGTCTCGGGCAGCCGACGAATGGCGAGCTGGGTCTGCAGCTTCCTGCGACTCCGATCATGGGTCAGATCTTCGACCTCTTTCACGTCGTAAATACGATCATCACCGTGATCGTGTTGTTCGTTCTCGTTCTGTTGGTCTACGTGATGTATCGCTTCAACGAGAAGCGGAACCCAACCCCGTCCAGAACCTCGCACAACACCATGCTCGAGGTCGCTTGGACCATCCTCCCGATCCTCATTCTCGTCGGCATTTCGATCCCCTCGTTTCACCTCCTCTTCAATCAGTACAATTTCCCGAAGCCCGATCTGACGATCAAGGCGACCGGCAATGCTTGGTTCTGGGAACATGAATACGTTGACGACAAGGTGACGATCACCTCGAACATCGTCAACGACGAGGATATTCTCCGGGCGAAAATCGGCGACGAAGCCTACGACAAGCAGTTCGGTTCGCTTCAGGGCGCCGAGCTTCACAATGCACTCTATAAGGCTTCCATTCCGCTCTGGAACGAAGAGAAGAAGCTTCGTCGTTTGACGGTCGATCAGGAGATCGCCGTTCCCGTCAACAAAGTCGTTCACGTCCTGGTGACGTCCAACGACGTCATCCATTCCTGGACGATCCCCTCCTTCGGCGTGAAGATGCAGGCCGTTCCGGGCCGCGTTGCGGCAACCTGGTTCCAGGCTACGAAGGTTGGCTCCTATCACGGCCAGTGCGCAGTGCTCTGCGGTAAGCTGCATTCAGCGATGCCGATCGCCATACGGGTCGTCGAACAACCGGTCTATGATTCCTGGATTGCGGCCGTGAAGGCCAAGGACAAGAAGAAGGCGCAGCAGATCCTCGATGAAGATACTGCGAGCAAGGTCGAATTTCAGTCGATGGCTGAGGCGCATTAACGGCAGTGAATGATGGCCGGGCAACCGCCCGGCTTATCTGTTGCTCAACAAAAAAGAAGTTCGGACAAAACTTCAGGGACAAGGGCTTACGAAATGGGAAGCACTGCGCATGCAACGGACGACGGGCACGATCACGCCCCGCCGTTTTTCAAACGATGGTTCTTTTCGACGAACCACAAGGACATCGGCACCCTTTATCTGCTGTTCGCTATCTTCGCGGGCTGCATTGGCGCATTTCTGTCGGTGATGATGCGATTGGAGCTGCAGGAGCCAGGTCTGCAGTACTTCGCCAATGAAGGCATCTATAACGTCTTCGTCACGGGCCACGGCCTGATCATGGTCTTCTTCATGGTCATGCCCGCCATGATCGGCGGCTTCGGCAACTGGTTTGTGCCGTTGATGATCGGTGCGCCGGATATGGCCTTCCCTCGCATGAACAACATCTCGTTCTGGCTGCTGCCGGCCGCGTTTGCGCTGCTGCTTATCTCGTTGTTCCTTCCTGGCACGGCTGACGCCGATGGCGTTGGCACAGGCTGGATCATCGTTGCGCCGCTGTCCGGACGAATTGGACATCCAGGCCCCGCGGTCGATTTCGGCATCTTGTCACTGCATCTTGCAGGTGCCTCGTCGATTCTCGGCGCCATCAACTTCATCACGACAATCTTCAACATGCGCGCTCCCGGCATGACGCTGCATAAAATGCCGCTCTTCGCCTGGTCGGTTCTTGTGACGGCGTTCCTATTGCTTCTGTCCCTGCCGGTTTTGGCCGGCGCCATCACGATGTTGCTGACGGACCGCAACTTCGGAACCACCTTCTATGATCCCGCTGGCGGCGGCGATCCTCTGCTCTACGCGCATCTCTTCTGGTTCTTCGGTCACCCCGAAGTTTACATTCTCATCCTGCCGGGCTTCGGCATGATCAGCCACATCGTGTCCACGTTCTCGCGGAAGCCGATTTTCGGTTACCTCGGCATGGCCTACGCAATGGTGGCGATCGGACTCGTCGGCTTCATCGTCTGGGCTCACCACATGTATACGGCGGGCCTGAGCGTTGACACGCAGGCCTACTTCATGTTCGCGACGATGGTCATCGCGGTGCCGACCGGCATCAAGGTGTTCTCCTGGATCGCGACGATGTGGGGCGGCTCTCTTCAATTCCGCGTGCCCATGCTCTGGGCGCTGGGATTCATCTTCCTGTTCACGGTCGGTGGTGTGACGGGTGTGATGTGCGCAAACGCTGGCATCGATCGTTCGCTGCACAACACCTATTACGTCGTCGCGCACTTCCACTACGTGCTGTCGCTTGGCGCCGTCTTCTCGATCTTCGCGGGCTGGTACTACTGGTTCCCGAAAATGTCCGGCTACATGTACAGCGAGGCGCTCGGCAAGCTTCACTTCTGGCTGACGTTTGTTGGTGCCAACGTACTGTTCTTCCCGCAGCACTTCCTTGGACTGGCCGGCATGCAGCGCCACTACGCTGACTATCCGGAAGCGTTCACCTACTGGAACCGGGTGTCGTCGATCGGGTCGTACATCACGACCTTGGGCTTGGTCGTCTTCCTGTTCGGCATGTTCTACGCCTACTTCATCCGCAAGGAAAAGGCGGCGGGCAATCCGTGGGGCGTCGGAGCGACGACGCTGGAATGGACGCTGTCGTCACCGCCAGCCTTCCACTCCTACGAAACTCTGCCGCGGATCGCTGCGACGGACCATCACTGACGAAAGTTGAGTGAGCGACGGGGCGAGCTATTCGCCCCGTTGCCATTCCGATTTGTGAAACTGAATTTTTTGACGGCGCTTGCGATATGAGCATTCAAAGTGAAGTTGGCCAAGCCGACCTGACGCTGGAGCCCAGCGTTGGCGATTTCATCCAGTTGATGAAACCGCGGGTAATGACGCTTGTCGTCTTTACGGCGCTTGCTGCGATGCTGGTGGCGCCCGGTTCGATCAATCCAATTCTTGGCTTTATCGCGATCGTTTCCATCGCGATCGGAGCGGGCGCCTCGGGCGCCCTCAATATGTGGTATGACGCCGACATTGACGCGCGCATGGCCCGAACGGCCGCCCGTCCGTTGCCGCGTGGCCGCGTCACCGGCGATGAAGCGCTGAGCTTCGGCGGCGTCCTGAGCGTCGGCTCGGTTCTGACGCTCGGCGTGTTAGTCAACTGGACCGCCGGTGCGCTGCTGGCCATCACGATAGGCTTCTATTTGTTCATATACACGATGTGGCTGAAGCGGCGGACGCCCTACAACATCGTTATTGGCGGCGCGGCAGGCGCGTTCCCCCCGATGGTCGGCTGGGCCGCCGTGACGGGCAGCATCAGCCTCGATAGCATCCTGCTGTTCCTCATCATCTTCATGTGGACGCCCCCGCACTTTTGGGCGCTGGCACTCTACCGTTGCCGCGATTATGAGCGCGTCGGCGTACCGATGCTGCCGGTCGTTGCCGGTCTCCCCGAGACGCGGAAACAGATCCTGCTCTACTCGATCATTCTCGTGCCGCTGGCCGTTGTGCCTTACTTTACCGGGCTTGGCGGGATTGCTTATCTCGTCTCGTCGGTCGTCCTTGGCGCGGTCTTTCTCGGATTAGCGGTTCGCGTTTACTTCACGACCGAAGGCCGCGAAGCCGATACCGCCGCGCGCCAGCTTTTCTGGTTTTCGATCTTATATTTGTACGTGCTGTTTGCCGTTCTTTCCAGTGAAGCGATATTCACTCGTTTTTTTGCGTGAGGCTGATTTGACCAACGATCCAAAATTTCCCCAACGTCTCGATCCGGCTGCGGAGAAAGTTCGCCGCCGCCGTTCGATCGCGATCGCATTGACGCTCGGCTTTATGGTTCTGGCCTTCTACGTCGCGACCTTTGTCCATCTCGGCGGCAACGTCGCCAAAGGAACGATGTAGGGCATGAAGAGAGACCAAACCGTGCAGCAGGATGACGGCGCCGCCGCCAAGACGGCCCGCCAAAACCGGTGGGCTGTGCTCGGCTGCCTTGCCGCCCTCGCGGTGATGGGCGGGGTAACCGCTGCATCGCCGACGCTCTACACCATGTTCTGCAAGGCGACCGGTTATGGCGGCACGACGCAGCGCGCGGACAGCAACACGGCGAAGGTGCTGGATCGCACGCTGACGGTACGCTTCGACTCCAACGTAGCTCCCGGTCTTCCGTGGACCTTCGAGCCCGACGTCACGAAGATGGACGTCAAGATCGGCGAAACTGCGCTGGCCTTCTTTCGCGCAACCAACAATTCCGACAAGCCGGTGAGGGGGCAGGCGATATTCAATGTCGCGCCGGAAGCGTTCGGCTCCTACTTCAACAAGATTGAATGCTTCTGCTTCAAGGAGCAGACGCTGCAGCCGCACCAGACTGTTGAAATGCCGGTGACCTTCTTCCTCGACCCGAAACTGGTCGAAGACAGCTCCACAGCATTCCAGCCCGAGGTGACGCTGTCGTACACTTTCTTCCCGGCCGAGCCGAAGGCGGCGGCAGCCGAGGTTGCGCCTGCGCAGCCGAAGAAGGGGGGCTGAAACGAGTGCAGACTGACCAAAACAAGAAAGTAGATCTGCAAACGAGACGGGACGTCGAGACCGCCTCGTCGAAATTTCTATCCAAGCAAGAACGGGCCAGAGCCTGAAGGGGACGGAGACGGAAATGGCTGATACCCACGCAAAGCATCATGATTATCATCTCGTAAACCCGAGCCCTTGGCCGGTTCTGGCGTCCATGTCGGCGCTCGTCATGGCGATCGGCGCCATCGCGTGGATGCGCACGCATGTCGATGGCGAGGGCGTCCTCGGCGTCAAGGGACCGTGGCTCTTTGCGATGGGCGCAGCGGCAGTTCTCGCTTCCGCATGGGCATGGTGGGTCGACGTCATTCGCGAGGCCAATCAGGGCTTCCAGACGCCGGTCGTTCAGCTGCACCTGCGCTACGGCATGATCCTGTTCATCGCCTCGGAGGTGATGTTCTTCGTTGCTTGGTTCTGGGCCTATTTCGACAGCGCGCTCTTTCCGGCGGGCGTGCACGAGCTCATGAACAATCCTGGCCATTTGGTCGGCCTGGTCGCGCGTGACGAGCTTTATGGTGGCCACTGGCCGCCGGCAGCCGTCGATCCGACGGCAGCGACCGTTCCCGGCTTCTTCAAGCACACGTTCAACCCTTGGGGCCTGCCGCTGGTCAATACGCTCATTCTGTTGACTTCGGGCTGCACGGTTACGTGGGCGCACCACGCGCTTCTGAAGAACGATCGCCGAGGACTGGTCATCGGTCTGATCCTGACGGTTCTCCTCGGCATGACCTTCACGGTTTGCCAGGCCATCGAATACGGCCATGCTGCCTTCAGCTTCGCCGGCCATAGCTATGGTTCGACGTTCTTTATGGCGACGGGCTTCCACGGCGCGCACGTGATCATCGGCACGATCTTCCTGCTCGTCTGCTTGCTCCGGTCCCTGCGCGGCGCCTTCACGCCGCAGCAGCATTTCGGCTTCGAGGCTGCTGCCTGGTATTGGCACTTCGTCGACGTCGTCTGGCTATTCCTGTTTGCCTGCATCTACGTGTGGGGCGCAGGGCCGATCACGGCGGGCGCCGAATAAGGTGCTCCTGTTGAAACCAACGGAACTTTGCAGGAGGCGGCCGAAAAGCCGCCTCCTGTGTTTGAGGCGCGGCACTATTCAGAGTTGCGCCGCCCGTGCCGCCGGGCCAGGGTCGGCGGCAAATTGAGCTCTCAAAAATCGAGATTGCTGTGGTTCATGCCGCTAGACCCGTTTCGCCGCTCGTAACCGCGCTGAATTGTCGGTGCCCGCAGTGCGGCCGGGGCAAACTCTTCGTCAATTTATTGAACTTGCGCGACCGCTGCGACGGTTGCGGATTGGATTACAAGTTCATCGACACGGGCGATGGTCCAGCCGTGTTCGCAATCTTCATCCTCGGATTTCTTTGCGTCGGGGGCGCGCTCATCGCCGAATTCAAGTTCGGTGTGCCATGGTGGATGCACGTGCTGCTCTGGGGTATTCTCACACCACTCATCGCGGTTTTTCTCCTGCGCTTTCTCAAGGCGGGATTGATCGCGCTGCAATTCAAAAACAAGGCTGAGGAAGGCCGTCTCGCCAAGGAGTGACTATGTTCGCGCGCTGGCGCGCCGCAGGTCTGGTCGTCCCTACCATTCTGACGCTGATCATGTTGCCGATCCTTATTGGGCTCGGCAACTGGCAATGGCATCGGATGGCATGGAAAGAGTCGCTGATCTCGAAGATCGACGAAAGGCGAACGGCGGAGCCCGTTTCGTATCCAGCGGTGCTGGCGGAATACGTCAAATCCGGCGACGTCGAATACAAGCACATGCGCGTCACCGGCACATTCGATTATGGCCGCGAGCGCCATCTCTACGCGCCGACCACTGCCTCGCAGGGCTGGCACGTCTACACGCTGCTCATTCCGGAAGGCGGCTTGCCGCCCATTTTCGTCAATCGCGGGTGGGTCCCCGACGAGCTGAAGGACCCGTCGAAGCGCGCCGAAGGCCAAGTGACGGGCCCGGTGACGATCACCGGGCTGGTGCGCCTCGGCCATCCCAAGCCCTGGTTCGCCCCCGATAACGACTACGCCGGAAACCGTTGGTACTGGCCCGACCTAGACGCCATGCAATGGGGGCCGCAAGGCCCACCGACTCCCCTCCAGTTCAATGCCGAAAAGAGCCAAGCGTACGCGCCGTTCTCGCTGGATGCCGACGCATTGCCCGAAAATCCGGGCGGCTGGCCAAAGGGAGGGACGACGGAAATCAACATCCCGAACAACCATCTTCAGTACGTCGTTACGTGGTATGGGCTGGCCGCGACGCTCATTGTCGTTTTCGTGATATTCGCTCGGCAACGACTTGAGGGCGCCAACGGCAAAAAGCTACAACCAAAGGAAGAATGATTCGAACCGGCTGGACCGGGCTCGGTTGTTCGCTGGCGCGGGTCCAATTAGGCTCGCCGGCAGGATTAGGCAAAGAGAGCAGATTTGAAATACATCTCAACGCGCGGGGAAGTCGAAAAGCTTGGTTTCGAGGACATTCTTCTCGCCGGTCTCGCGCGAGACGGTGGCCTCTACGTCCCCGAGCACTGGCCGGCTCTCACGCCCGAAACCATCGCCTCGTTCCCAGAGAAGTCGTTCGCGGAAATCGCCGTCGATGTTATCAGCCCGTTCACCGGCGATGATATCACGCGCGCAGAACTCGGCCGCATGGCGGAGGAAGCCTACGCGACTTTCAACAGCCCCGAGATCACGCCGCTCCACGCGTTGAAGCCGGGCCTGACGGTCCTCGAACTCTTTCACGGGCCGACGCTGGCGTTTAAGGATGTCGCGATGCAACTGCTCGCGCGGCTGATGGACCACGTGCTCGCCAAGCGCGGCGCGCGGGCAACCATTGTCGGCGCGACGTCCGGCGACACGGGCGGCGCTGCCATCGAGGCCTTCAGGTCATCGAAGCGCGTCGACGTCGTCATTCTCTTTCCCGAAGGCCGCGTTTCCGACGTCCAGCGGCGCATGATGACGACGCCGAAGGAAAAGAACGTCCACGCGATCGCCGTTAACGGCACGTTCGACGACTGCCAGGCGCTCGTCAAAGGCATGTTCAACGACCACGCTTTCCGCGACCGGGTCGAACTCTCAGGCGTCAACTCGATCAACTGGGCCCGCATCGTCGCGCAAGTCACCTATTACTTCTATGCAGCATCGCGCCTGACCGGCGTGAAGGGCCCGCTGACCTTCGCGGTGCCGACAGGGAATTTCGGTGATATTTTCGCGGGCTACGTCGCCAAGCGGATGGGCTTGCCCGTCGACAAGCTGATCATCGCGTCGAACGAAAACGATATCCTCCCGCGCGCCGTCGAAACCGGCGTCTACGCGATGCGCGGCGTCGTCCCGACGACGTCCCCGTCCATGGATATCCAGGTGTCTTCGAACTTCGAACGCTATCTTTTCGAAGCATCGGGACGCGACGCTGCCCTCGTTCGGAGCCTGATGAATTCACTCACCGCCAATGGCCGCTTTGAGCTCGGCAGCCTGTGGCCCGCGCTGAAAGCCGACTTCGCCGCCGTCTCGGCCTCCGAAGCCGACGTCGCGAATTGCATTCGCACGACTGCCACCGAAACCGGATACGTGGTGGACCCTCATACCGCCTGCGCTCTCGTTGCGGCCGAACAGGTGCCGCAAGACGAAACCGTCGTTTTGTCGACGGCTCATCCAGCCAAATTTCCGGACGCCATCAAAGCGATCACGGGCAAGAACCCGGCGTTGCCGCGAGGCTTTGAACACCTGATGACCGACGCCGAACGGTTCGAGGTTCTGCCGAACGATTTGCGCGCGATCCAAGAATTCGTCGTGCACCACAGCCGCGTCGCGTCGGGGGTGTAGCGATGGCGACCGAACTCACCAGGCTTCCGAGCGGCCTTCGCATCGTTACCCACCGAATGCCGTCTCTCGAGACCGTCTCGCTCGGTCTCTGGGTCGCCGTCGGTGCGCGCCACGAACGCGAGGACCAGCACGGCCTCGCCCATTTTCTCGAGCACATGGCGTTCAAGGGCACGAAAACGCGCTCCGCCCGCCAGATCGCCGACGAGATCGAAAGCGTGGGCGGCGACCTCAACGCGTCGACCGGGCTCGATACGACGGCCTATTTCGCCCGCGTTTTGAAGGGCGACGAGCCCGTCGCACTGGAACTCATTGCCGATATTCTGCTGAATTCGAAATTCGCAACCGACGACCTCGACCGCGAACGCGTCGTCATCCAACAGGAAATTGCTGCCTCTGACGATAACCCCGACGATATGGCCTTCGACCTGATGCAGGGCGTTGCGTTTCCGGGCCAATCGATCGGCAGGCCGATCCTCGGTACGAAGGCGAGCGTCGGCCGATTTACCGCCGCCGATCTGAGATCGTACCTCCATGAGCACTATATCCCTGAGTCGATTGTGGTTTCCGCTGCCGGCGCAGTCCAGCACAAAGACATCGTTCGCCACGTTGAGGCCCTATTCGGCGGGCTCACTCAGAGGACACGGGGGCTCGACAGAGCTGCGCATTATCGGGGCGGCTTTGCAGCGTCGAGCAAGCCTTTTGAGCAGAGTCACGTTCTGATCGGTTTGCCGTCGCCTTCGTATCTGGACCCGGCGTTCTACACGGCGCAGGTGTTCTCGGGATTGTTCGGCGGGGGAATGTCGTCACGGTTGTTTCAGGAGATCAGAGAGGATCGGGGCCTTTGCTACTCGATCGACTCTTCGATTTGGGGACTGAGGGATACCGGAATGCTATCCGTGCACGCAGCGACTGGACCTGAGATGGTCGGCGAACTCGCCGACGTCGTGGTTCAGCAACTGGAAGAGATCGCGGAGACGGGCCCGACAGACGCCGAGTTGCAGCGCTCGAAGGCGCAGCTCAAGGCCGGCCTGCTGATGGCGCTCGAAAGTTCCGCCGTCAATGCCGAACAGATGGCGCGGCAGCTGCTTGCACAGGGTCGTCTCATCCCCGTTGCTGAACTGATCCAGGAAGTCGATGCTGTCGATCGCAATCGCATCAAGGCGTTCGCACAAACCCTGACGGAAGAGGCTCCTTCCGTGGCGGTCATCGGCTCGGGCCGGAAATCCAATGGCCAGGCCTCGCGTATCGCGGGAAGGTTCACGCCGCGCGGCACGCGCGTGCCCGCCGCCGAAGGAACGAGGTGAGACAGAGTGGCTTTTCTTCGGTCCATCCGTCCCGATGAAGATTTCGAGACCGTCCAGGGCTCGACGCTGACGCTGCGCCAGCCCGTGGCGGCCGATTACAGCGAATGGGCGGAACTCAGGGCTGCCAGTCGCGCCCACCTCACCCCCTGGGAGCCGACCTGGGCGCAGGACGATCTGTCTCGCACCATGTTTCGCCGCCGCCTGCGCGCCTACGCCAAGGACGTTCACAACGATGTCTCGTACCCGTATTTCATCTTCGAGAATGCGACCGGCGCTTTGATCGGCGGCATAACGCTCTCGAACGTCCGGCGCGGATCCGCGCAGACGGCGTCGCTCGGTTACTGGATGGGTGCGAACTACGCGGGCCGCGGCCACATGCGCGCGGCAGTCGGCATGATCCTCCCTATGGCTTTCAATGCGCTGCGGCTGCATCGCATCGAGGCCGCGATCATGCTGTCCAACTTCGCGTCGATGCGCGTGCTCGAATTTACCGGTTTTCAGCGTGAGGGGCTTGCCACCTCTTACCTCAAGATCAACGGCCGGTGGGAAGATCATCTGCTTTATGCGCGGCTCGCCGACGGGCCGGCTCCCGGCGGATCGGAGCGGGGGCGCTGATGGGAGCAGGGGGGATGAACCGGGGGAGATATGCCAGAGCCTGGCTGTCCGCGCTGGGCATGCTGGCGCTGTGCCTCGTGGCGCTTTCCGGACGAGCGGAAGCCCTGACGCCGATCCCTGTGCAAGGCGATCAGGATCGACTCGAGATCACCACGCTTGGCGAAGCCTACGAAGGCCGCGGCGACAGTCTTCAGGTCGAGACAGCCGCTGGTGCCGACGGCGTCTCCGGCCGCATGACGGTCCGGGCCTCGGTGCCGGGCACCAGTCCGAACTGGATGGTGTTCGCGCTGACCAACAAGACCGATAAATCTCTCGAACGGTTGCTAACCGCCGACCGCTATACGATCGTCGGCTCGGGTACCGTTTGGCCCGATCTCGACGCGCGCCGCATCGAAAGCGTTACGCCGTCGGTCGGCTTCGTCCCGGAGCGCATCAAGAGCGACAAGGCCGACGTCTTCCGCATCACGTTGGAACCCGGCCAGACCATTACCTACGTCGCCGAGCTCGCCGGCGAGCGCTACGCGCGCATGTATCTCTGGCAGCCGATCGACTACGAAATCAAAAGCCGCGACCGCCAGCTCTTCAACGGCGCGATGCTGGGCCTGACGGGTCTGCTCGCGATCTTTCTGACGGCGATTTTTGCGGCCAATCACAAACTAATTTTTCCGGCCGCCGCGCTCGTCGCATGGACGGTGCTGACCTACCTCTGCGTCGATTTCGGCTTCTTCCACAAGCTGTTCAACCTGCGACCCGAGGATAACGCCGTCTACCGCGCCGCGGGCGAAGCCGCGATGGCGTCGAGTTTCGTCATCTTTCTCACGACGTTCCTGCGCCTCGCGTTATGGCACGGTCTCGTCCGGATGATGATCGGCGTCTGGATGGTGGCGCAGCTGACGCTCATTGCCGTCGCTGTCATCGATCCGCGTCTTGCCGCGACGTTCGCGCGGCTCTCATTCTTGGCGATCGGCGGTGTCGGCGGCCTCTTCACGGTTTTCCTGGCGATGAAAGGTCAGGACCGCGCGCTCTCACTCGTGCCGACGTGGCTGCTCTTCCTTGTCTGGATCTTTGCGACGGGAATGACGCTGAGCGGCCGGATGTCGGGCGACGTCGTCGTTGCAAGTCTCGTCGCGGGCCTCGTCCTCGTCGTCATCCTCATGGGCTTTACCGTAACGCAGTTCGCATTCCGCTCAGCTGATACCTCGTATGCAGGCGCGCCGTCGGAACTGCAGGCACGATCACTGGCCCTTGCCGCATCCGGATCGACCGTCTGGGAATGGAACATCCGTCGCGACGAAATCAAGGTCGGTCCCGAAGTCGAGGTCGCGCTGTCGTTGATGCCGGGCGAGCTATCGGCCAAGGTTGAGGAATTCCTGAAGCACGTCCATCCGACCGACAAGGAACGCTTCCGCGTCACGCTGATGTCGGCTCAGGAACGTTCCGGCATCAGGATCAAAAGCGATTTCCGCTTGCGCCACGCCGACAATAGCTGGCGTTGGTTCGAGCTCGAGGCGGCCAGTGTGCCGAACTCCGACGGCCGGACGTTGCGGTGTGTCGGCCTGTTGCGAGACGTTTCCGATACCAAACGCGCGCATGAGCGGTTGTTGCACGACGCCGTCCATTGCAGCCTGACCGGCCTTCCGAATCGTGAGCTGTTTCTCGATCGCCTGAAGGCGGTCATGGTTCGCGCAAAGACCGACAACACCGTAAAACCCGCGGTGATCTACATCGATCTCGACAAATTCAAGAGTGCGAACGCGTCCTTGGGGCTCGTGCGCGGCGACAGCCTACTGTTGACCGTTGCGCGCCGTCTCCAGCGCCATCTCGGACCGCAAGATACAGTCGCGCGCGTTGGCGGCGATCAGTTCGCTCTGCTGTTCACCGGCGAGCGCGAAGCCCGCAATCTTCCGGCGCTTGCCGAACGCGTGCGCCGCTCACTCCGCGCGCCGATACCGCTCGCGAACCAGGAAGTCGTGCTGACAGGATCAATGGGCATTGCCCTTTGGGACGGAACGCAGGGTGCCGACGGCGATCTTCTGAAGGACGCTCAGCTCGCGATGTACCGCGCGAAGCAGGCGGGCTCGGATCGAATTGAGGTCTTCGAGTCCGGTATGCGGCGCGACCGTCTCCTCGACAACGAGGTCGAAGGCGATCTCGCGCGCGCCATCGAAAAGGGTCAGCTTCGGGTCCTCTACCAGCCAATCGTCTACCTGCCGACGAAGGAACTTGCAGGCTTCGAAGCGCAACTCCGCTGGGAGCATCCGAAGCTCGGACTGGTAAATCCGCTCGCTGTGGTCGCCGACAGTGAAGATACCGAGCTTCTGATCAAGCTCACGTCGCATCTGCTGCTGCGCGCAGCGAAGGACGTGGCGCGCTGGGTATTGGAGCTGCCGCGTTCCGAGCGGCCGCTGTTCGTGACCGTGAATGTCTCCGGTCGCCAACTCTTCCGGCCCGAGTCGGTGCAGGAAATCCGTCACGTTCTCGGCCGCAACATCGCACCCGTCGGAACGATGCGGCTGGAGATCTCTGAAAGCCTGCTCATGGATAATCCCGAGCAGGCTGTCGAGGTGCTGAAGCTGTTGAGCGGCTCTGGCGTCGAGCTGACGCTCGACGATTTCGGCACCGGCTTTTCCTCGCTCGCATATCTGCATCGCTTTCCGTTCGACACCATTAAGATCTCAGGCGAGCTTATCCGCGGCGGCGGCACGGGTGAGGGCGCCGCGATCGTCCGGTCGATGGTCGCGTTGGCGCACGAGCTTTCGAAGACGATTGCCTCCGAAGGCGTCGAGCGCGCCGACGAAGCGGCATTCCTGCGTTCGATCGGCTGTGAATATGCGCAAGGCTATCATTTCGGCGAGCCGATTCCGGACCGCGCCGTATCGCAGCTTTTGAAAATGGTTCGCCGCTCCGAGCGGAAGATGCAGCCGCGCGGGTTCTTCCGGCCGAAGACGAAAAGCCCGGCCAAGGAGATTGCACAGAAGCCCGCGCGCACGATCACGCCTCCGCCAAAGGCGGCATCGACCGACGACAAGACGGCGCCTCCCGCCAAGCTTGCCGCGCAATCGAAGCAGGCCGCGCTGCCGTCGGGATCCGTGGTGCGCCAACGCCAGAAGGCGGTAACCACGCCCGCCAGCGCCAAGCCGCAAGCAAACGGTTTAGCGACCCTCGCTCCGCCTCAAAACGGCGCGTCCATGAACGGCGCGCCGATAAACGGGGCCCTCAATGGGGCGCATAGTGCTACGGCGGCCCCACTTACGATTTCCGCTCCGTTCCTGCCGCCGATGCAGCCCCAGGGTCAGCCGCAGCAATCGCCGCAGCGGCCGCCATCCAAGCCGCGCCAGCTCGCCGCGAAGGGCTCCGAGGCGCCCCCGCTGCCCCTTCACGCGCCCCCCGGGAGCCTGCAGAACGGAAGCCCGCTTCCTCCGATTATGCAGCCGAAGGATCGGCCGTCCGAGCCAGCGCCGCCGAATATCGTCTCGCCGCTAGCAGAAGCTTTAGCCCGTGCCAGCGCCACGCCGCCGCCGGCTCCATCAGCCACGCCAGCGCCCTCGATCGTACCGGCATCGTTGAGAAGTGACAGCCCAACCGGTGCGCCGCCTCCGCCTGGGGCGCCGCCGCCGCTGCCTTCCAACGGCGCCGGTTTTCCGTCGCAGCCCTCAACGCAGCCGGATTTTTCGACGCTCCCGCCATCGATTGCCGCAAGTCTCGCGCGACTGGCCGGAACACCGCTTCCGACGGGAAGGACGAGCGGCGGCCCCGCAACGCCCGGCGCGACTGGCGACGAGACGAAAGCCCCGAAGGTCAGCTCAGGTAGTGCTTGAGAGGGCGAAGGAATGGCCGGGCGGAATTCCTAGGCGTGCCCGGCATCGCTGACGAGATGCGAGAGATCGATTCCCATTTTTGCCAGAGCGCGGGAATATTTGGTCTCGAGATCCTCGTCGAAGATGAGTTCCGGATCGGCCGGACAATGCAACCAGCCGTTGGCCTGCAGCTCGGTTTCGAGCTGCCCCGGCGACCAGCCCGCGTAACCAAGTGCCAACAGCGCCCGCGCCGGACCCCGGCCCTGTGCGATGGCCTTCAGAATATCGATCGTTGCCGTCAGACAGACGCCCGGCTCGATCGCAAGCGTCGAATCCTCGGAAAAATAGTCGGAGCTGTGCAGCACGAACCCCCGGCCCGTTTCGACCGGACCTCCGACCTGAATGGAAAGCGACAAAACCTCGCTCGTAATCTCGTCGTCGGGGTTGCGCGCCGAAATACCGAGCCTTTCGAGCAGATCCGGCGCCGTTATGTGGTTGGCCCGCTGATTTATGATGAGGCCCATGGCCCCCTCGGACGAATGGGCGCACATGTAAATGACCGAGCGCTGAAATCTGCGGTCCGTCATCGCCGGCATAGCGATGAGAAGCTGCCCCTCGAGCTTGATATCGGGGCCTGTTGCCTGGCCC
Source organism: Pseudomonadota bacterium (assembly GCA_018242295.1). Classification (GTDB taxonomy): domain Bacteria; phylum Pseudomonadota; class Alphaproteobacteria; order Rhizobiales; family Hyphomicrobiaceae; genus Hyphomicrobium_B. The sequence goes on along the minus strand of JAFECE010000005.1, from coordinate 117,748 downwards.
GTCGGTCGGGTTACTTTCATAATGGAGAGACTAACCCCATAGAACCGCCACGTGAAGACGTCCAAAAGTGCAATAAGGACGCCGCTATAACGTCAGGTTTCGTTGCGACGTATAATTGGACAGGAACGTTCGGGCGGCGTGCCCGATCCATGAACGAAATTCGAAAGGCGATGTTTTGATCAGACTGGCTATAGCGTTTTTGTTTCTGGGCACCGTCGCCGCATGGAGCGATCCTGGCCCCGTCGTGTCCGAATGGCACGAAGGTTTCAACAACAAGGCCCGGCTTCTAGCTGGAAGCGCCACGCGAGATGGAGCGTTGGGACTTTACGCTGGCGTCGAGGTGGCGATGCCCGACGGATGGAAAACCTATTGGCGTTCGCCGGGCGATGCCGGTGGCGTGCCGCCGGAATTCGACTGGCAGGGATCAGCCAACCTCGCATCCGCAACAGTCCTTTTTCCCGCGCCGCACCGGATGCACGACAAGGCCGGAGACGTGGTCGGCTATAAGAATGGCGTGTTCTTTCCGGTATCGGTGAAGCCGGCAGATCCGACCAAGCCCGTTACGCTTCACGCCAAGGTCGCCTACGGCGTTTGCAAGGACATCTGCATCCCCGCCGAAGCTGACCTGCAACTGGTGATCCCGCCGGGTGTCGGCGCCTCCGAAGAGCTGACGAACATTCTCGCCAACGTTCCCGTCACGAAGCCACGGCCGGGTATAGACCCCACTCTCGCCGGCTGGCACCTCGATCAAAACGGCGGCAAACCGAAGCTCGTGTTGAACGTCGAAACCGCTCAGCTCGCAACGGCCGACGCCTTCGTGGAAGCGCCGGGAGGCCTCTATGTGCCGCTGCCGAAACGCGTAAAGGACGCCTCAGGGAAGGCCGTATTCGAAGTCGATCTGACGGACGGGGTCGACGTCAAGGGTTTGAAGGGCAAGCCGCTGACGGTCACGATGATCGACGGCAAGGGCCAGTCCGAGACGACGATTACTCTTGAGTAGCGCTTCGCAGCAGCTACATAGAAGCCACCTGGAGAAACGAACTCAGAGGATGCCATGACGATCAACGTTGGAGATAAGCTGCCGGATGGCAAGTTCACGATCATGGGCGCCGATGGCCCGCAACCCAAATCGGTAAGCGAAATTTTCTCCGGCAAGAAAGTGGCGATCTTCGCCGTTCCTGGCGCCTATACCCCGACCTGCAGCAAAACCCACATGCCGGGCTTCGTCGAACGCGTCGGCGAGCTGAAGGCTAAGGGCATCGACACCATCGCCTGCACGGCCGTGAACGACATCTTCGTCTTGACGAACTGGGCGAAAGACACCGGCGCAACGGGCAAGATCGAAATGCTGGCGGACGGTTCGGGCGATTTTGCCAAGGCTGTAGGCCTCGAGATCGACCTTTCGAATTTCGGTCTCGGGCTCCGATCGAAGCGCTATGCGATGCTCGTCGATAACGGCGTGGTCAAAGTCCTGAACGTCGAGGACAGCCCGCCTGTCGCGGAAAAGTCGAGCGCCGCAAACCTCTGCTCGATGATCGACCGCTCACTTTGAATTGTTGGCCGGTTGAACCGGACGGCCCCGCGTCTTGAACGGGGCCATGGCGATGCGCGCCAGTTCATCGGCGCGCTCGTTTTCCGGATGGCCGGCATGGCCCTTCAGCCAATGCCAGACGACATGATGCTTGTTGCGTAAGGCGTCCAGCTCCTGCCAGAGCTCCGCGTTTTTGACCGGCTTTTTATCGGCGGTCCGCCAGCCGTTTTTCTTCCAGCCGTGGATCCACGACGTGATGCCGTTGCGGACGTAGACGCTGTCCGTCCAGAGCTCGACGTCGCTCTTCTTCTTGAGCGCTTCAAGCGCTGAAATCGCCGCTTTGAGTTCCATGCGATTGTTCGTCGTCAGCTCTTCGCCGCCGTTGATCTCTTTCCGGTGTTCGCCGGAAATGAGGATTGCGCCCCAGCCGCCGGGCCCCGGGTTTCCCGAGCATGCGCCGTCGCTGTAGATCAGAACCTTTGGTCGTTCGCCGGTCATCAAGTTAGCGTCATGAAGTTAGCTGTGCCGTGTATTCGGCAATATTGCCGACCGATTGGTGAAATTTGAGCCGCTGTACGTAGTCGGCGGGATCCTTGCGCGCGACGAGCGCGTCTTTCGGGGTGTTGAGCCAGTCGTAGCTGCGGGTCAGCAGAAAGCGCATCGCCGCGCCGCGAGCCAGCACCGGCATGGCGACGCGCTCCGCTTCGCTGAGGGGACGAACGCTGTTGTAACCCTCGAGCAGCGCACCGCCCTTCGCAGGATCGAATTGCGATTTGGCATCGAAACACCACGCGTTGAGGCAGATGGCGATGTCGAAGGCGAGCGCATCGTTGCAGGCGAAGTAGAAGTCGATAATGCCCGAAAGCTTGGTGTCGATGAAGAAGACGTTGTCCGGGAAGAGATCGGCATGGATGATCCCCTCAGCGAGATCCTGCGGCCAAGAGCGTTCGAGGTAACGAAGCTCGTTCGCGATCAGGTCATGAAGACCGCCGCAGATCTCTTCGGTTCGCGACGAGAATTTGTCGAACAGGGGTCGCCACCCGGCGAGACCCAGGGCATTGGCGCGCTTCAACGAAAAGTTTTCGCCCGCGATATGCATGCGGGCGAGGACCTTCCCAAGTTCGAGAACATGGGAAACTTTGGGCCGCTTCGGCCAGACGCCTTCGAGGAACGTGATAAGCGCCGCCTGCCGTCCAGCAAGCTCATTCAAAATCCGCCCGCTCTTGTCGCGTACCGGCAGCGGGCAGGTCACGCCCCCCGCCGAAAGATGTTCCATCAATCCGAGAAAGAACGGCAAATCGGCGGGATCGACGCGCTTTTCGTAGAGCGTCAGAATGAACGTCCCTTCCGTCGTATGCACCAGGTAGTTAGTGTTCTCGACGCCCTCGGCAATTCCCTTGAATGAAAGCAGCCGCCCGAGCGCGTATCCATCGATGAAGCGCGCAAGCTCGTCGTCGCTGACTTCTGTATAGACGGCCATGTTCCCGCGCGCTGGATGGAGTTAGTGCTGCTGCCCGACGGGAGCGCGCGCGACCCGGACTTCCCGCGGCACATTGAAGATCACGCGCTCCTCGAGCGTCGTGACGACGTCGATCGTCACATCATAGCGGCTGCGAAACGCTTCGACCACTTCTTCGACAATGACCTCCGGCGCCGATGCACCGGCCGTGATGCCGATGGTTTCCGCTCCCTCGAGCTTCTCCCACGGGATGTCAGTCGCGCGCTCGACCAGGAATGAAAACCGGCAGCCCGCGCGTGCCGCGACTTCGACCAGGCGCAACGAATTCGAGCTTTTCGGACCGCCGACCACGATCAATCCGTCGATTTGCGGCGCCAAGGCCTTGACCGCATTTTGCCGGTTGGTCGTCGCGTAGCAGATGTCTTCTTTGACTGGGCCGCCGATCCCCGGAAAGCGCTCTTTGAGAACGGCAACGATCTCGGCCGTATCATCGAGCGACAGCGTCGTCTGCGTGACGAAGGCAAGATTTTCTGGGTCCTTCGGCGTGAATGCCCGCACATCCTCGACGGATTCGACCAGCGTGATCGCGCCCTCGGGCAATTGTCCGAGCGTGCCCACGACTTCGGGATGGCCACGGTGTCCGACGAGAATAATTTCCCGGCCCTGCTCGTGGTGACGAGCCGTTTCCATGTGGACCTTCGATACGAGCGGGCAGGTCGCGTCGACGACGAACATGTTTCGGCCGCGCGCCACCTCAGGAATTGTCTTGCTCACACCGTGTGCCGAAAAAATCACGGGCTGCGAGGTATCTGGAATCTCATCCAGCTCCTTCACAAAAACGGCGCCTTTAGCCCTCAGGGAATCAACAACATAACGGTTGTGCACGATTTCATGACGGACGTAGACGGGGGCGCCGAATTTCGTCAAAGCCTGTTCTACGATTTGAATGGCACGATCGACGCCGGCACAGAAACCGCGCGGGGCAGCGAGTAGGATTTTGAGAGGCGGCTTTTGCACGGTCGCTTCGGTTTGGTTAAGGCCCGACATGGAAGAAAGACGTCCTTTATACTCGTTCGGCGCGCGTGAAAATGCACTTGGGAACCGAAACTATCGGATGCTACGGTGCTTTTTAGACAAAACAAGGGGCCGGAAGTTTGAACCTTGGGGGACAATGTTGCTCAATTCGGGTTTTCGGCATCCTTATAGCAGGGATGTGACGACGGTGCGCCGTTGTCCTTCGCCGGCCCGGGTGTGCGCCTACGCTTCGCTCGCCGTCACGCTCGCGGCTCTCGGCGGTTGCGGAATGTCGTCTTTGACCTCCGGTCTCGGCGGCGGCATGTTCGGCGGCTCTTCTGATAATCCACAGATTTCATCGGTGTCCGAAGCACAATTGCTCGACGCCGCCAAATCGAGCGACCCGACGACGGGCAGTACGTTCGTCGGCGAGGTCGATGCTGGCTGTCCGCGGCTCATTATCGCGCCGCATGACAATTACATCACGTTCTATCAGGTCGGCCACGTAGGCGATGCGCTTGCCGTCGCGCAGCGTGGCGAGATCACGAAGACGGCCCGCGAGTGCCAGATCGAGCCCGGCCGCGTGACCGTGAAATACGGCTTTTCCGGCCGCCTTCTTCTCGGCCCGAAAGGCCAGCCGGGCAACGTGACACTGCCAATAACGGTCGCCGTCAACGATTCGAAGCGCACCAAAGTCGCGTCGGACAGCGTGAAGGTGGACGTCAACGTCGGCCTCGACAAGCCGATCAGTTATTTCTCGGCGGTGCGAACGGTGACGTTCCCGATCGCCGAAGGATCGCGGCCCGGCGAATATGAGCTAATCGTCGGTTTCGACAGCCGGGCACCGAGCTCCGGCTGAGACAGTTCTCGAACTCTGCAAATCCGGAAAACAAAAAAGGCCAAGCGCGAAGCTTGGCCTTTTTAATTTCGGATTTGTCTACGGCGCTCGTTAGTTGAGCTTGCCGCGAAGGTCGCTGATCGAGCTCGCAACCAGCGATTCGCCAGTCGCGCCGCCGGCACGGGCCTTAAGGATCTCATGCGCGGCCGCGATTGCAGTTTCCACTGCCGTCGAACGGACTTCACTCAAAGCCTGCGTTTCGGCGCGTGCAATCTTCTCTTCGGCGATCTTCGAGCGTCTCTCGAGGCTCTCGACGAGAGCCTTACGCGAGTCGGACGCAAGTGCTTCGGCTTCGCGCTTGGCCTGCTCGATGATGGACTTGGCTTCGTTCTCGGCCTCGCGGGCCTTACGCTGGTAGTCAGCGAGCAGGGCCTGAGCCTCTTCGCGCAGCTTCCGCGCCTCGTCGAGTTCCCGGCGGATTGCATCCGCGCGATCGTCGAGCGACTTCGTAACGAGTGCAGGCACGCGATAGTAAAGCACGACCGCTACGAACACGACGAAGGAGAGTGCAACCCAGAAAAGCGGATCGTTTGGATCGAACATCTCTAAATCCTCACTCGCCCGCCACCGGGCGGAGCACCTTCTTCACATCATCGGGCGTAACGCTCTGACCGATGAGTTTCTCGACGACAGCTCTCGCCGTATCCGTTGCGATCTCGCCGATTGCCGAAGTCGCTTTGGACTTCGTGGCGGCGATGCGCTTATCGGCTTCACGAAGTTTCGCGGCGATCTGATCGTCGACGCGATGACGCTCCGTATCCGTTTCGGCGGCGAGCTTTTCGCGCGTTTCCTTGGCAATGCCGGAAGCATTGGAACGTGCGTCGGCAAGCGCCTTTTCGTAGTCGGCAAGCGCTTTGTCGGTTTCGGCCTTCAGGCGTGACGCGGCGTCGAGATCGCGCTTGATGCGGTCGCGACGCTCTTCGAGAACCTCTCCGACGCGCGGAAGCGCAATCTTCGACATCACGAAAAGCAGCGTCACGAACGTAATCGCCAGCCAGAAGAGCTGTGGCGAGAAGTAATGCGAGTTGAGCTGCGGCAAGCCGCCTGACTGGTGCGGCGCGGCGCCAGATTCAGCGGCAATCTCGGCCGCCTGAGCGGCGGCCGTTAGCAGCAGGGACGTGCCGGCAAACATAGTAGCCTCCGGTTGCTTGGGCGTATCTTGGTCTTACCAGCCCAGTCTCAACCGTAAAGAATGATGAGCGCGATCAGAAGACCGAAAAGGCCCGTTGCTTCGGCGAGAGCGAAGCCGATCAGCAGGTTGGTGAACTGGCCAGGCGCAGCCGACGGATTGCGCATCGCACCCGAGAGATAGTTACCGAAGATGTTGCCGATGCCGACGCCGGCGCCGATCAGAGCCGAGCAGGCAAGGCCCGCACCGATCATCTTTGCTGCTGCGAGTTCCATTTCAAAGTCTCCCTTTGCTTCGCTTTTTGCGTTGGAATTCCGAAAGTCCGGTAACCGGACCTATCAGTGGTGCATGTTCACGGCATCGTTGACGTAGATGCAGGTGAGCACGGTAAAGATGAGTGCCTGAAGGAAGGCCACCAGCAGCTCGAGGCCCGTGAAGGCAACCATGAAGCCGGCGGGCGCGACCTTGCCCCACCAGGGAAGCATCACGGCAAAGCCGGCGAAAACCTTGAGCATCGTGTGGCCCGCCATCATGTTGGCGAAGAGACGTACCGAGTGGCTGACCGGACGGATGAAGTAGGAAATGAGCTCGATCGGTACGATGACGGGCATCAGCCAGAACGGCACGCCCGACGGCACGAACAGCTTCAGATAGCCGAAGCCATGCTTCCAGAAACCGATAAACGTCGCCGTGAGCCAGACCATGGCGGCCAGCGCAAAGGTGACAATGATGTGGCTGGTGACGGTGAAGTTGCCCGGGATGAGGCCGATGACGTTCAACACCAGGATGAACATGAAGATCGAGAACACCCAGGGGAAGTATTTCATTCCCTCTTCGCCGAGGTTCTCTTTGACCATACCGGCGACGTATTCGTAGACGATCTCTGCAAGCGATTGAATGCGCGTCGGCACCAGCGAACGGCTGTTCATCGCGTAAATCATGAAACCGGAAATGAGAAGCAGTGCCACGATCATCATCAGCGATGAGTTCGTGAACGAGATATCATGACCTAGAAAATTGAGATCCACGAGCTTCCGGATCTCGAACTGTTCCATCGGACTATGATGTCCGGCACCTTCAGCGGCCAAGGTAACCCCCTAGTGTCTCATTCCCCGTCGTCATCTTTGACGGACGGTGCCGCTTTTTGTAGCGGCTCGTTTTCTGCCTGCGCCCTTTGAGCGGCGCGGACAACATTCAGAAGACCCGCCGCAAAGCCCATGACCACGAGAAGGATCATCAACCACGGCGCCGTGCCGAATTGCCTGTCGAGTGCCCATCCGAGCCCTCCGCCGACGACAACGCCGACGACGAGATCAGCAGCAAACTTGAAGGCCGTTCCGTAGGCGGACTGCTGAGATCCGCCCGTCGCCGACCCGACCTTCGCCCGTTCCGCTTTCCGTGCTTGGAGCGCATCGAGCTTTTGGCCGATTTCTGCCGACCGCTTGCGAATTGCTTCACGGTCTTCCGGGCTAATTTCACCGCCTTCCGGACGCTGACCCTTGCCATCGGCTGACATGGCTCAATCCATCCAGAACACGAGGAAAACCGGCCTCTCAGGGAGATCGACGGCGCGGACCATAGATTTGGGGTCTGGGGGTGTCAAGGAATTGGGCATTATCATCTCCATCCCTAGGGTACGGCTAAACCGCGCAGGGATTGTCGCGCCTTTTTCGCGCGTGCGCCGCAAAATAAAAAGGTCTCCCCGGAATCGGGAAGGCCCAGGGATCAAAAGATATTTTTTTATGAATTTAGGGAGTGGAAGGGGTCTGTTGGCCTCCAGGATTCGTTGAGCCAAGCGCCGCGGCTGGCGGGGTTGCTGGCGGACTTTGCGGGGTCGGGCTCTGCTGCCCGAGCTTACCACCCGAGGAGTAGTCCATGCTCGTTGGGGTCGTTTGCCAGAAGCTCGCAACAAGAACGACACCGACCGCCACCGCGAGCGCCATCGACGCCAGCAAAACCCGAAAGTTCGTTTTGCGCGGCGACGCCTGCCGGGCTTCCGTCGGTTCGATTGTCGAACGTCGTGAGCGCGGATCATTCTGTGGTTGCATTGGGCGGTCTCCTTTCTCCAGGAAAGCGAAACGCGTGCCCAACTCTCTGGTTCCCGAGACGTTAACTCTGGGGCCAGCATAAGCGAATAATGCGAATAAGTATCGGTAGTTAGCTCGCTTCGCGGAAACTTTGTGCCGTCTGCAAGTCCACTGAGACGAGCTGCGATACGCCTTTTTCGGCCATCGTGACGCCAAACAGACGGTTCATCCGCGCCATCGTCATCGGATGGTGCGTGATGACGAGGAAACGCGTCGCGGTCTCCGTCGACATCTGCTCCATGAGCCGGCAGAAGCGGTCGACGTTGGCGTCGTCCAGCGGCGCGTCCACTTCGTCGAGGACGCAGATTGGCGAGGGGTTCGTCAGGAACACGGCGAAGATCAGCGACAAGGCCGTCAGCGTCTGCTCGCCGCCGGACAGGAGCGATAGCGTCGCCGGCTTTTTACCGGGCGGCTTGGCGATGATTTCGAGGCCGCCCTCGAGCGGATCTTCCGGGCTCTCGATCATTTCGAGCCGCGCTTCGCCGCCACCGAACAAATGCGTGAACAGCCGCTCGAAATGTGCGTTGACCGTCGCGAACGCTTCATCCAGCCGCGATTTCCCCTCGCGATTGAGCTGCTGAATGGCGCCCCTCAGCTTCGCGATGGCCTGCTCGAGATCGTCGCGTTCGGCAACGAGGCTGTCGAGCTGCTTGGAAACCTCGGCGAGATCATCATCCGCCTGCAGGTTGACGCCGCCGAGACGCTCCCGGTCGGCTTTGAGCCGCGTCAAATGCCGTTCGACGTCGGCAAGCAACGGAATGGCGGACGCCTCGGGAAGCTCGGCGAGTGCGAGGCATGCTTCTGGCGCCACCTCGAATGCTTCCCGGATATGCCGCGCCGCCTCCTGGCGTTTGTGCCGTGCATTTTCGAGCCGCGTCTCGATGCGCGCATTAGCTTCCCGCGCCGCTGAAACTTCCGACTGGATGGAGCGGAGCGATTCAGTTGCAGCCCGGATCGCGTTCTCAGCGGAAGCCAACGTATCCGCAGCCGCGCGCCGTTCGTCATCCGCCCGTGACAGAGCCGACAGCAAGGTCTCCCTTTGCGCCGCGATGCGCTCCGGCAAATCCGCCGTCGCCGTCATTTCATCGCGCGCCTCTTTGAGGCGAATGTCGAGAGCCTGAACCTGCGCTTCGGCGCTGTGCTGACGTCCGTGCCAGCGCGCGATGTCGGCATTGGCGTGGCGGATGCGCTCAACCCGGATCTGCTTGTCGCGTTCGAGACTGCCGAGACGTGCCCGCGATTCCGCGACCTCGCGGCGAGCCTCCTCGGCTTCCGCTTGCGCGGTCTTGAGCTGCGGTTCGAGATCTTCGCCGACGCTCATCGTTACGATGTGCGCTTCGATTTCGACGTGACGCGCCTGGGCGTTGGTCAACTCTTCGTCGGCCCGTGCGCGTTGCGCCGTCACTGCGGCAAGCTGCGTCTCGCTCTCGCGCTGAAGCTTCTCGAGCCCCGTCAATTGTTGGCGAACTTGCGCAAGCTCGTTCTGCTTTTCGCGCCAAAGCTGGCGTAGCCGGCGTTCCTCCGCCTCGGCATGCTGAGCCGCCGTCGCCGCTTTGCGCTCGCCGTCAATCGTGTCCTTGGCTTTGTCGAGGACGGCCTGCGCGCTCCGATCGAGTTCCGCCAGGCGATTCTTGTGAGCAAGCCGCTGAGCGGCAGGCGTGACGCCGCCCGCTGCCGCGACGAAACCATCCCAACGCCAGAGGTCGCCTTCCCGAGATACGAGGCGTTGCCCCGTTTTCAAATGCGGCTGCAGGCGTGCGCCTTCCGAACGCTTGACGACGCCGATCTGCCGAAGCCGTCGCGTCAGCTCCTGCGGCGCTTCAACGTGCATGACGAGCGGTTCCGCATCGGCGGGCAGTGCGTGGTCTTCGGCCGGAAGATCGAGACGCCGCCAATGCACGCTCGCTTCCGGAGCGATCGGCGCTTCGAGATCGTCGCCCAAGGCCGCGCCAAGCGCTGTCTCATAGCCCGGCGAAACGCGGATATTGTCGACAGCCGGCGGATACGCGCCTTCGTCCGACCGCGCCAAGAGCTTTGCGATCGTGTCACGCTCGGTCGAGAACGCGTTGGCCGCGAGACGGACGCGCTGCGCCTCGTCGCGCCGGGCCTTGGCTTCGGCCTGCGCCGTCTTGACAGTCTCTTCAGCCGTCAGCGTATCGGCTTCGATTTTGCTGATGTCCTGCGCGAGCGCCTGCCCGCGATGCGCCATGTCGGAAACATGCTCGCCATCCGGCGCTTTCGATCTCAAATTTTCGATCTGTGCATCGAAAGCCGTGATTTGGCGCGCTATCTTGCCAACCAGGTCTTTGCGTTCGGAGAGAGCCGCCTCGAGGCTTTTGAGCTTCGCGCGCGCATCGGCCGCTCGATGCGTGATATCAGCGAAAAGGGCTTCCGTCCGCACACGGTGCGCTTCCGCCGTCTCGAGTTTGCTTTTCTCTTTTGCCTCTTCGTCGATGGCCTTGCGATCGGCCTCCTTGATGGCGGCGAGATCGGCATCGAGATGGAGCAATGTCTCTTTGGCTTCGTGAATGAAGCCCGTTTCACGCGCGAGATCGGCTTCAAGGTGTTTCGCGCGCGCTTCAAGTTCACGCGCCCGTTCGGCCGCCCGGTTCGCCTCGCGTTCGAGGTTTTCCTGCTCGATCTTGAAGCGTGCGAGCGCCGCTGCCTTCACGGCCTCCGCTTCGCGAAGCGGCGGCAACGCTTCCGCAAGGCGAAGCTCTTCCTTGAACGCCTTCGCTTCTGCTTCCGTCGCCGCGCCGAGACGCATCATCGTTTCGGTAAGCTGCGCCTCCTCGTGCTCAACGCTCCCGTGCGCGTCCTGCCACGTCAGATGCAAGGCAAGCGCCTCTTGCTGACGGATGTCGGTCGACAGTTCCTTGTAGCGCCGCGCCTGCCGCGCTTGCCGCTTCAGGGATTCCGTTTGCGATTGCAGCTGGCCGGCGACATCGTTCAGGCGCTCGATGTTGGTTTCAGCGGCTCTGAGCTTCAGTTCCGCTTCGTGCCGCCGCGTGTGCAGGCCTGCAATGCCTGCCGCGTCTTCCAGAATGCGCCGGCGCTGCTCGGGCTTCGAGTTGACGATTTCGCCGATCTGCCCCTGACGCACCAGCGCCGGTGACCGCGCGCCGGTCGCCGCATCTTCGAACAGAACCTTGACGTCGCGCGCCCGCACTTCCCGTCCGTTGATGCGGTAAGCGGAGCCCGCTTCCCGCTCGATGCGCCGCGTGATCTCGATAAGGTCGCCGTCGTTGAATTCGGCAGGCGCCTTCCGCGCGCTGTTGTCGAGGAACATCGTGACTTCGGCGCTAGAGCGTTCCGGCCGCCCGCCACTGCCTGAGAAAATCACGTCGTCCATCGCGGCGGCGCGCATCGACTTGTGCGAGCTTTCGCCCATGACCCAGCGAAGCGCCTCGAGAAGGTTTGATTTTCCGCACCCGTTGGGGCCGACCACGCCCGTGAGGCCGGGCTCGATAACAAGCTCCGTCGCATCGACGAAGGACTTGAATCCCAGAAGCCTGAGCCGCGTGATCTTCATTCTACTCGTCAGTCCTCGATGCCGTGTCGTCGTGGCTCAGGACCGGTGCAAAACTGCCCCTAGGGGCTTGCAGCTGCCGTTGGCGTGCCACTTCGGCCGGCCTGCTCGACGTAGTCAGCGATCTCGGTGATCGTCAGCTCTTTCTTGATGAGCTTGTTGCCGATGAAAAAGTTCGGCGTACCAACGATTCCGAGCTTGCGGCCGCGATCCTTTACCCACTTCAAGTTCTCGATCATGCCTTGATTCTGCAGGCAAGCGTCAAACTGCGGGCGCGTCATCCCCACCTGTCGCGCGACGGAGTAGATGGCGTCAAGCCGCACTTCCTGCGACACCCAGGACGTCTGCTGCTGCATGAATTTCCCGTAAAGTTCCAAGTACTTATCGGGCGGCGCGCAGCGTAGCACGATCGTCGCGTTGCCCGATGTTTTCCCGATTGGGAACTCGCGTAGGATGTAGCGCACCCTGCCCGTGTCGATTAACCGGCGTTTCAGCTCGGGATATGTCGTCTCGTGGAAGTGGCGGCAATGCGGACAGGTCAGCGACGCGTACTGGACGATCGTCACTGGTGCGTCGGTCCGGCCCCAGCTCATCTCCGGCAAGGGACTCGGCGCCATGACGTCGGCAACTGTCGGGTTCTCGATGACTTCGCGGCCGCCGGTCGACGTCCCATTCGGGTCGCCGAACGGCGTCGGCATGCCATCGGGCTTTTCGGACGCGACCGACGGATAGGCAGCGCCGAGAGCGCTGCCATCAGCGGAAATGCTCGCCGTCGCGTTCGGAGAAAGCGGCGGAAACGATGCGCCGCAACCTGAGAGCCAACCAGCGACGACAAATGTGGCGGCAAGACCCAGCGAACGGACGAGCATCAAGAATTTCCAGTTACTTCGCGGCCAGCAGCGGCTCCAGCACCTTATCAAATGCTTCGACCGATGGAGCCTCCTGCAACCGCTTGCCGTTGATAAAGAATGTCGGTGTGGCATTGACGCCAAAGGTCTCGCTCGCCCGCGAGCGCTGCGCCGTAATCTGATCCAGAAGCTTCTGATCTGTCAGGCACTTATCGAAACTCTCTTTGGTGAAGCCGGCCTGCTTCGCAATATCGAAGAGCTTCGGCACGGGGCTTCCGTTGGCAAAGGCCCAGTCCGCCTGCTTCTCGTAGAACGTCTCGACTAGCGGAAGCACCTTGTCGTTGCCTGCGCAGCGCGCCAGCATCGATACGGCGGCGGCGAGATTGTCGAGCGGGAACTCGCGATAAATGAAGCGAACTTTGCCCGTATCGATGTACTTCTTCTTTATGGGCTCGAAGACCTCGGTGGAGAAATGCGCGCAGTGCGGGCACGTCATCGAAGCGTATTCGACGATCGTCACCTTCGCGTCCTTGGGCCCGATAGCGAGGTCGGGAAGATCCGACGGCTTCATCAGCTCTTCAACGGAAACTTCCGTAGGGCCCTTGCCCTGAGCAAGGCTCGGGCTAGCGCTCGTGAACGCCAGTCCGGCGACGGCCGCCAAAGCCATGAGACCGAAGCGAATGCCTCGTCCTTCAGAGGAACGGCCCGGAATAAAATTTCTGAACTCGATCAAGGTCCAAACTCCTCATCGCGATGCATGCCGTGGGGGAACGGCGGTCGAAGCACGCCGCCTAGCACGGATCTGGCGCCGGAATAAGCCGAAACCGCAGCCTATGGCAACTAAAGGGCCGGTAATATCCCAGCAAATCCAGGAATCCTGTCAGCGGGTCGACGCGGCGGCAACGCTTCTGCCGAGGGTCTCAAGGGCTGCCGCGATATCGTCCGGAGCATTCGTGGAGTTTTGGGCCACAGTCTTGGGTGCAGCCGGACGAGGGGAGGCTTTCTGCGGTGAAGCTGCGGTTTCGGTTCGGGGAACCTGATGAACCTTGAGCTGGGTCACGGCCCGGTATCCAAAATACCGGTTGATCCGATCCATGATTTCCGCGTGCCGGTAGGAAACCTCGAGCGCGAAGGCCGGGTCGGAGGCAACGACGAGCGTCGCGCCGGCACTTCGTCCGCCGTCCTCCGCATCGACGGGCGAGCGCGCACCGCGGGGCCATTTGATCGTCTCGGGCCTCGTCAGCCGCGCAAGGTCGGCTCCCACGATCGTCTCCCACGACGACATGATCTCGGCGCTGTGAAAGCCATACTTCTCAAAGACGGCCGCCGTCACTTTGGGCACGAACGCGCCGACCGCCTTCGCAAATTGCCCCCTCACATTCCGCACGTCCGGAGGTAGCGGGCGCATCTGAGCTGTGGGTTCTTTAGTGCTCAAGGGCGTCTCTCATCGCGGGCAGGCTTGTGGTGACGTAAAGGAAGTCTAGCATTGTCGATGCGATTCGAGGTTCCCGCGCAACCGGAGATAAAGGGCGCATGGGCGCGGTCCAGGAAAATGCAGCGTTTCGCAGGCGACAGCAGCAGCTGCCGTTGCGTCCGGCCGGACCGATGACGGTCAAGGCTTTGCTCGCCTGGTATGAAGCCGAGCGTCGCGATCTGCCCTGGCGCTACAGCCCGCGCAAAAAGGCCGATCCCTATCGCGTCTGGCTGTCCGAGATCATGCTGCAGCAGACGACCGTGAAGGCGGTCGTTCCGTACTTTCAGAAATTCGTCGCGCGCTGGCCGACGGTCACCGCGCTCAGCCAGGCGCAACTGGAAGAGGTCCTGCAGCAATGGGCAGGCCTCGGCTACTATTCGCGCGCACGCAATCTGAAGGCCTGCGCTGATGCCGTCGCCCGCGATTACGGTGGAAAATTTCCAAGTAGCGAGAGCGAACTTCTGAAGCTGCCGGGCATCGGCCCCTACACCGCCGCGGCGATCGCCGCGATCGCATTCGGCGAAAAGGCGACGCCAGTTGATGGCAATATCGAGCGTGTCGTGTCGCGCCTCTTCGCGGTGAGGCAGCCCCTGCCTGCAGCCAAACCCGAAATCAAGAGGCTTGCCGCGACGCTCACACCGCAGCGGCGCGCTGGCGACTTCGCACAAGCGATGATGGACCTTGGCGCCGAGATCTGCACGCCGAGAAAGCCGTCATGTCTCGTCTGTCCGCTGCAGCAGGATTGCTCAGCGAGCGCGCAAAACCTTGCCGAACTGTTGCCGATGCGCGGCACGAAGACGGCGCGGCCGTCGCGATACGGCGTCGCTTTTCTCGTCCAGCGGGAGGATGGCGCCATCCTCTTGCGTCAGCGTCGCGAAGCCGGGCTGCTCGGCGGCATGCTCGAGGTGCCGTCGACTCCGTGGGATGACGCATTGCCCGGGAGAAAAGAGGCGATGCGCTCCGCGCCCGTGACGACGTCATGGCTGCCGGTGCCAGGCGCAGTCGTCCACGTCTTCACCCACTTCCGGCTCGAGCTGATCGTCTACCGCGCGCTCGTTCCAATCGATGCGAGCTTCACGCTCTGGGCCGAGCAGGAACGCTGCCGATGGGTTCATCGCCGCGACCTGCATGCGCAAGCCCTGCCGAGCGTGATGAAGAAGGTCATCGCGCACGGCTTGGCTGACAACTGAGCCCGCTAAAGCGCTTCGCGATTTAGATCGAGATCCGGCCGTTAAGTCCGAGCTGACGCTTCGCTTCGGAACGAAGATCGTCGATCGGCTTCAGCTTGCCTTCCGCCTCGAAGTGCCAATACGTCCAGCCGTTGCACGCGGCCTTGCCTTGGACGATCGCGCCGAGACGATGAATGGACGCCTGCTGACCATCGTAGAAGAGCGTGCCGTCGGCGCGCACTTCCGCTCGGACTTCGCGCCGCGGACCGAACAGCTTGCGGCCCGGCTTGATGATCCCGAGTTCCAGGATCTGGCCGAACGGAATCCGCGGCTCGTTGCGCTTCGACGGCAACGTCTCGATCGCGTCGTTTTCCAGCGGCTGCACTTTAGCAATTCGCTCGTCGGCCGCGGTCGCATAATCGATATCGCGTTCGATGCCGATGAACTTGCGGCCTAGCCGCTTCGCGACCGCGCCCGTCGTGCCGGTTCCGAAAAAGGGATCGAGCACGGTGTCGCCCGGTTTCGTCGATGCGATCAGGATGCGATGCAGGAGCGCTTCCGGCTTTTGTGTCGGATGTGCCTTGCGGCCGCCGTCGTCTTTCAAACGCTCCGGCCCCGAGCAGATCGGGAACAGCCAATCCGAACGCATTTGTAAGTCGTCGTTTGAAGCCTTGAGGCTTTCGTAGTTGAAGGTCACGCGCGATTTGCGATCGCGGCCCGCCCAGATCATCGTTTCATGCGCGTTGGTAAAACGCTTGCCGCGGAAGTTCGGCATCGGGTTCACCTTTCGCCAGACGACGTCGTTCTGAATCCAGAAGCCAAGATCCTGGATCGCGGCGCCGAGCCGGAAGATGTTGTGATAGGAGCCGATGACCCAGATGGCGCCATCGGGTTTCAGCACGCGACGGCACTCGGTGAGCCATGCGCGGCAAAATGAATCATACGCTGCGAAGTCGTCGAACTTGTCCCATTGGTCGTCGACGCCGTCGACCTTTGTATTGTTCGGGCGCATGAGATCGCCGGCGAGCTGCAGATTGTACGGTGGATCGGCGAAGACGAGATCGACACTCGCGGTTGGGAGCTTTTTTAGCTCGGCAATGCAATCACCAACGAGAATCTTTCCGCTTTGCGAGCGGACTTTGACGCGACGCGAACCCATGTACTGAACCTGCTACGCTACGAATTACATATCGCACGCGTCTGATGTTTCACGTCGCGTGCCTGCGAGCTTTGTACATGATGAGAAGCGCGCGTGAATACAGCTTAGACACGCGCAAGCGATTTATATTTTTTGATTCGATGTGCAACTTGAGGCGCGCGCCGATTAAGCGTCGGCGAGCCCGAGTGCTAATTGAACAGGTCTGAACGAGCGCCGGTGCAGCGACGAGACTCCGAGCTTGTCGATCGCCGCCTGATGTTCAGGTGTGCCGTAACCTTTGTGACGCTCGAAGCCATATCCTGGATAATCGCGCGCCATCTGCGTCATCAGACGATCGCGCGTGACTTTCGCAATGATCGACGCTGCTGCAATGGAAAGGCACTTGGAGTCGCCCTTGACGATCGTCCGAGTCTGAACGGACACGCTCGGCGCCTTGTTGCCGTCGATAAGTACCAGCTTCGGAACTTCGGCAAGCTGGCTGATCGCCTGCGCCATCGCCCAAAGAGTCGCGCCGAGAATATTCTCGCGGTCGATCCGCTCGACGTCCGCAATCCCGACGCCGACGATCGCAACCTTCATGATGCGCCGGTAGAGAAACGCGCGAGAGTCTTCATCGAGCACTTTACTGTCGTCGATGTTCGCGGGGATCTTCTCGGGATTGAGAATGACGGCAGCCGCAACGACGGGTCCTGCCCACGGTCCGCGACCCGCTTCGTCCACGCCTGCGATCGGCCGAGACCCGAGCAGATGCTCTGCTGCCTCGAGCTCAAAAGTCGGCTTTATGCGCGAATCGGCGATCTTCATTCGTCACTTTGATCACCGCGCCAACCTCCCTGTCAAAGCAGTCGTAATTGTTGTCCCCCATTTCCGGGCTTTATGAAGAGATCCTTCCGCAGCGAAACGCGCTCCTCGCCGAAGCTGAGCCGTTTCTTCGCGAGCCGGAATCGGAGCGCGATCTGGGTCGCGTAGGGGCCGCGGCCGCGCTGGCGGACACCGAAATCCGCCGTGTAATCACGCCCGCCGTGCATCGAACGGAGTAGCGAAATGACCTTGTCGGCACGGTCCGGAAACTCCTCTCGAAGCCACTCGCGAAAGAGGTCCTTGATCTCGAGCGGTAACCTGAGGAGCACGTAGCCGGCTTCTCGCGCGCCGGCCTCGCGCGCCGCTTCCAGAATCGGCTCGATCTCATGATCCGTTAGGCCCGGAACGATCGGCGCGACCATAACCGTCACCGGAATTCCGGCATCGGCGAGCCGCTGCACAGTATCGAGCCGCTTCGATGGCGTCGCGGCGCGCGGCTCCATCGCGCGCGCGATATGACGATCGAGCGTTGTGATCGAAACCGCAACTCGCGCTAGATTTTTTACCGCCATCGGCCCGAGGATGTCGATGTCGCGGGCGACGAGCGCCGACTTCGTAATGATCCCGAGTGGATGATTGGCCGTCGCCATCACCTCTAGGATTGAGCGCGTTATTCTCCGTTCCCGTTCGATCGGCTGGTAAGGATCGGTATTGCCGCCGATCACGATTGTTTCCGGCTTGTAGCCCGGCTTTTTGAATTCGCGCTCCAGGAGCGCCGCGGCGTTGGGCTTCGCGTACAGCTTCGTCTCGAAATCGAGGCCCGCCGAATGCCCGAGGTAGCAATGGGTCGGCCGCGCATAGCAATAAATGCAGCCGTGCTCGCAGCCCTTGTACGGATTTATCGAACTGTCGAAAGAAACGTCCGGGCTGTCATTGTGCGAGATGATCGTCTTGCTGGTGTCCTCGAAAACCTCGGTCTTGAAGGCGTCGAGATCGCCGAGCGTCTCCCAGCCGTCATCGAATTCTTCATGCGCTTGCGCCTCAAAGCGCCCGGTCTTGTTCGAACGCGCGCCCCGGCCGCGGCGCCGCTCGGAATCGACGACGTCCGGTATGCTCGGAAAATCAGAAAGGTCTCGATCAGAAGCCATATTCGGAGCGCGTTCTCGAAGCACGCCTTCCGATACCAGCTTCCCTGGAACAAATAAAGAACAAACACGTGACCGCGCTGCAAAGGTAGGTTAACGCCCCGCGACTTGGAGCGCCTTGCCGCAGGGTCTCTGCCGTGTCAGTTAAAGCGAATGATCTCGGTAATCATTCCTGCGCGTAATGCTGAGCGCACGTTGGCAGCGACGTTGTCTGCCCTCGTTCCCTCGGCCGTGGACGGGCTTGTTAAACAGGTCATCGTCGTCGATGGCGGCTCGACCGACAGTACCGCAGATGTCGCAGATCAGGCCGGCGCAGACGTCGTCGTCAGCACCCGCGAACGGGGCGGACAGCTTGCTCAGGGCGCCGCTATGGCACGCTTTCCGTGGCTTCTGTTCTTACATCCCGGCACCGTTCTCGAAGAAGACTGGGATCGCAGCGCGATTGCCTTCATGCGCGGCGTCGATCTGGGTGAGCGTTCGCCGGCCGCGGGCGCTTTTACGTTCCGTCTCGATGACAAAGGCATCGCCCCGCGCGTGCTCGAGGGCCTGGTTCATCTCCGATGCAAGGTCCTGCGCGTCCCCTATGGCGATCAGGGCTTGCTGATCCCGCGCCAGCTCTTCGACGCGGTCGGCGGTTACAAAAACCTGCCGATCATGGAGGATATCGATCTGGCTCGGCGTCTCGGCCGCCGTCGCCTCACGATGCTGGACGCCAACGCCGTGACGTCGGCCGAGCAATACAAGCGCGAAGGTTATCTGCTGCATTCCATGCGCAGCCAGATCTGCCAGATGCTGTATGGCGCGGGCTTGCCCATCGGCATGATCGCTCGCCTGCATGGAAATATCGAGACGGCGCCTTGAAGCGCGGTTTTCGAAGTCCCTCGATCAGCCCGCCTTACGATGCTCCTCGAGCCGGGGCATGATCTCGACGAAATTGCACGGCCGATGGCGGGCATCGAGCTGGAATTTCAAAATTCCATCCCACGCATCGCGGCACGCGCCCGTCGATCCCGGAAGGCAGAAAATAAACGTCCCGCGCGATACGCCTCCGCAGGCGCGCGATTGAACGGTCGAGGTGCCGACCTTCTGAAACGACAGCATGTGAAAGAGGATCGCAAAGCCTTCGATCTCTTTTTCGAAGAGCGGCTTCACCGCTTCCGGCGTGACGTCGCGGCCGGTAAACCCTGTGCCTCCCGTGGTGATCACGCAATCGACCGATGGATCATCGATCCAGCCTTGGACGATGCTACGGATGAGGGGTGTGTCGTCCTTCACGAGCTTGCGGCCGGCGAGAACATGCCCGGCTTCGCCAATGGCGCGCTCCAGATAGTCGCCTGAAGTATCTTCGGCGATGGTTCTTGAATCGGACATCGTCAGGATGGCGATCCTGACAGGGACGAATGTGCGCTCGGAATCGATGCCGGCCATGACGGTCCTCGTGAGGTCTAAAGCTTCGCTCGTATCTGCAACAAGTCCATCCACGCGAGCTGTTTCGCGGCCGGCGTGCGCAGCAGATAGGCAGGATGCAACGTCGCGATCGCAGGGATTTTGCGGTCTCCGGCGGTAATCTCCCGCCATTTGCCTCTGAGCCGCATGATGCCCTCGGTGACGCCCAGAATTTCCTTGGCGGCCGAGCCGCCGACCGCAACGACGATCTTCGGCGAGACAAGTTCGATCTGCCGTTCGAGAAATGGTCGGCATGCAAGCGTTTCCTGCGGCGTCGGCGTGCGATTGCCGGGTGGCCGCCAATAGACGACGTTGGTGATGTGAACGTCGGCTTCCGTCAGTCCGATCGCGGCCAGCATCTTGTCGAGCAGCTGTCCGCCTCTTCCGACAAACGGTTTTCCGGCGAGATCCTCGTCGCGGCCGGGTGCTTCGCCGATGATCATCAGGTCGCTCGTCGGCGAGCCGCGGTAAAAGCAAAGCTTTGTCGCGGTGGCCTTCAGCCCGCAGCCTTCGAAGGTCTGTA
The DNA here is from genome assembly GCA_018242295.1 of Pseudomonadota bacterium. Lineage (GTDB taxonomy): Bacteria > Pseudomonadota > Alphaproteobacteria > Rhizobiales > Hyphomicrobiaceae > Hyphomicrobium_B. The sequence continues at coordinate 97,536 of JAFECE010000005.1, read as the reverse complement.
GCGCCGCCTCGAGCTCCTGAAGCGAGTTCGCCGCGCGTGCGATGCGCCGCGCACCGGTCTCGGCTTCGCTCGCACCGAGCGGCGTGACGGCGCGAGGCCTGCCGGCGTCGGCTGCCCCCTGGGATTCGGAAGGTCTGGCGCGAAGGGTTGATTGCCTCGGATCGGCGCGGCCCGCATCGGACGGGGCCTTGGCCGGAGATGCCGGTTCGCCGCGTTCCGGCCACGCAAAAGCCGCTCCCGGCGCTTCGTTTCCGCGCGAAAGCCAGTCATGCGCTGTATCGTCTACAGCGGCATCCACGCCCATGGCTTGCAACCAATTGAGCAGCGAAAGCATTTCATCCTGAGCGTTCGATCTCACCATCGGGTCACGAGAATAGAGGTGCGGCAACACAATTGCACGCGGCTGGGCGCCGCTGCCGGATTTACGAACGGGCGTCTGCCGTGCCCACCGGTCAGCTTGACGGCTTCGACGCCGGGACCTAATCGAGCATAAATGGCTTTCGAGCAATCAAATCGAGGTGAAAATGTCCGCTGACGAGGCCGAGCTGCCGCCGCGCGAGGCTATGGATTTCGACGTCGTCATCGTCGGTGCCGGCCCTGCAGGGCTCTCAGCTGCCATAAGATTGAAGCAGAAAGCCGCAGCGGCAGGCTCCGACATCTCCGTCGTCGTCGTCGAAAAAGGGTCCGAAGTCGGCGCCCACATTCTTTCCGGCGCAGTTATCGATCCGATCGGCATCAATCGTCTCTTCCCCGATTGGAAGGAGCGCGGCGCCCCCATCGAGACTGAGGTGACCGAAGACATCTTTCGCGTGCTGGGTCCCGAAGGCGATATCCGCCTTCCGAGCTGGCCAATGCCGCCGCTCTTGAAGAACCACGGCAACTACATCGTCAGCCTTGGTTCGGTCTGCCGATGGCTCGGCGAACAGGCGGCGGAACTCGGCGTCGAAATCTATCCCGGCTTCGCCGCAAGCGAAGTTCTCTATGATGAGAATGGCGCGGTTGCCGGTATTGCCACCGGCGACATGGGCGTCGGTCGCGACGGCGCCCCTTCGGACAACTTCGTGCGGGGCATGGAACTGCGCGCCAAGTACACGCTGGTTGCCGAAGGCGCGCGCGGTTCCCTCTCAAAACTTCTGATCCGTAAGTTCGATCTGGCGAAGGGCCACGAGCCGCAGAAGTACGGAATTGGCTTGAAAGAGCTTTGGCAGGTAGCGCCTGAGAAGCATCGGCCGGGATCTGTGCAGCACACGTTCGGATGGCCGCTCGATAACCGCACCGGCGGCGGTTCGTTCCTCTATCATTACGGAGACAATCTCGTTTCCGTCGGCTTCGTCGTGCACTTGAACTATAAGAACCCCTACCTCTCGCCATACGAGGAATTCCAACGCTTCAAGACGCATCCGGCCATTCGCGATGTGTTTGAAGGCGGCAAGCGCATCGGTTACGGCGCACGCGCCATCACTGAAGGCGGCTGGCAGTCGATGCCTGACCTTGTGTTCCCCGGTGGAGCCTTGCTCGGCTGCGCCGCGGGCATGGTGAACCTGCCGCGCATCAAAGGCAGCCATAACGCCATTCTTTCGGGCATCGCAGCCGCCGATGCGGTCGCCGACGCGCTCGCTGCAGGCCGTGCACACGATAAGCTCGAAGATTATGAGAAGGCCGTTCGCGCGGGCGACATCGGACGCGACCTGAAAAAGGTGCGCAACATGAAGCCGCTCTGGTCGCGCTTCGGCACGATCCTCGGCGTCGCTCTGGGCGGTGTCGATCTTTGGCTCAACACCATTATTTCCGGCATCGGTCTCGGCTTCACTTTGAAGCACGGAAAAACGGACGCAGCGGCGACCGGGCTCGCGGCAAACTACAAGCCGATTACGTACCCGAAACCCGACGGTAAGCTGACATTCGACAGGCTGACGAACGTCTCCTTCTCAGGCACAAATCACGAAGAGAATCAGCCCGTACATTTGAAGTTACTTGACCCCGCGGTTCCGATTGCGATCAATCTGCCCGAGTATGCGGAACCGGCGCAGCGCTATTGCCCGGCCGCGGTCTATGAGGTCGTGACGGACGAGGTCGGCCAGCCGAGATTCCAGATCAACGCGCAAAACTGCGTCCACTGCAAAACATGCGATATCAAAGATCCGAGCCAAAATATTGTCTGGACCTGCCCTGAAGGCGGCGGTGGGCCCAATTACGCCGGAATGTAACGCTCAAAGGCCTGGACGGAATGTCTCCCTCTAGTGCGTTCAGCAACAAAATGGCCCGGGTCATTTCCAATTTTCGTGTGGTTGCGTGTTTGTCATGGCCATAACGGTTAGCAATTTCGGCTCCTTTCCCATTTTTCATGTGAAGCGTGTCGCCAAGCGAGCGGTATCTTTGCTAGGCTTGGGTTTGCAGGAATCAGATTGCCTACCGGCAGCAAAGGAAAAATGTCGATGCGGGGACCCCTCGGGCGTGTGCTGAGTGTAGGCCTTGGTGCGATCGCGATGACGATCGCGGGGTTTTTCAGCGAGGCTCCGGCCCGCTCACAAGATCAGGACCTTGTCCAGGACGAGGCGTCGACATCGGTGCTCGGCAACTATCTGGCCGGCCGTTTCGCGCGCGCGGCGCAGGACACGCAGGAAGCCGCCGGCTTCTACGGTAAGGCACTCGAACGCGATCCAACGAATGAAGTTCTGCTCGAGCAGGCCTTCCAGATGGAGACCATGTCGGGCAACTGGCCGAAGGCCATTCCGCTCGCCGAACAGTTGGCGGCGACACGCCAGTCGCATCGCATGTCTCAGTTCCTATTGGGCGTGACCGCGTTCAAGAGCAACGACTACGCGAAGGCTGAAGAGCACTTCACGGCGGCGTCTGAAAATCCGATCGGTGAGCTGACGAGCGCGATCGCGATCGGCTGGACGCGTCTCGCGGCCGGCGATGCCGATGGCGCGCTGAAGGCCCTCGATATGCCGAAGCAGCCCGATTGGGCGCAGTTCTACCTACGCTATCACAAGGCATTGATCGCCGACCTCGCCGGACGCAAGGCCGACGCGCGCGCAGCCTATGAGAAGGTCTTCAAGCAGGATAGCCGCACGCTTCGCACGTCGCTTGCCTACGCGCAGTCCGCCGCCCACTACGGCGACTTCAAGACGGCGCGTCAGGTGATCAAGGAGCAGCTCGCGAAAACTCAGGGCGACCCACATCCGCTTGCGAAAGAGATGCTGGACGTCATCAATCGCAAAGAGAAGCCGAACCTTTTGATCTCCAACCCGACTGACGGTTTGGCGGAAGTGTTCTATGGTCTCGGCGAGGCACTCGCCGGTGAAGGTGGCGTCAGCCTCGGAACGATCTATCTGCAGCTCGCTCTCGATGCGAAGCCCGATCACGCCTTTGCGCTTGCAGCGCTCGCCAACGCTCAGGAGGCCGTGAAACGGTATAGCGACGCGATTGCGACCTACGACAAGATTCCGCAAGGCACGCCCTTGCAGAGCGCGATCGATATTCGCAAGGCTTTCGACCTGAACTCGCTCGATAAGCCTGACGAAGCGAAGACGATTCTCACGAAACTCGTCGAAGCCGACCCCAAGGACGTTCGTCCGCTCGAAGCACTCGGCAACATCATGAGAGCGCGCAAGGATTATGCCGGCGCCGTGACGTACTTTACGAAGGCCCTTGCAGTCCTCAACAAGAACGATCCGCGCAACTGGGGTTACTACTACGCGCGCGGCACAGCGTATGAGCGGCTGAAGAACTGGCCTGCCGCCGAATCGGACCTGAAGCGTGCGCTTGTGCTCGCTCCCGATCAGCCGCTGGTTTTGAATTATCTCGGCTACTCCTGGGTCGATCAGGGCAAGAACCTCAAGGAAGGAACGCGCCTTATCGAGAAGGCCGTGCAGCTGAAGCCGGATGATGGTTACATCGTCGATAGCCTTGGATGGGCCCACTATAAGCAGGGCAACTTCAAGGAGGCGGTTCGCTTTCTCGAACGCGCCGTCGAGATCAAGCCCGAAGATCCGACTTTGAACGATCACTTGGGTGACGCTTTCTGGAAGGTCGGCCGCGAACGCGAGGCGCGCTTCCAGTGGAGCCAGGCTCTTTCCCTCGATCCGGAGCCCCAGGACGTCGATAAGATCAAGGCCAAGCTCGAACGCGGCCTCGACGCCAAGGGCGAAGCCAAGAACGCGGAGAAGACCCGGCAGGTTCAAAGGGACGAAGCTTCGCGCAAGCGCAGCGAAAATAAAGCCGGATCGCCTTCGAGCAGGGCGGTTGAGTAATTTCCTGCAAAGCCGGATAACATCAAACGGGCGCCACTAGGCGCCCGTTTTTCATGCCGCTGAGACCTCATGCCCCCGATGCAGGAATTCGCTTCCGCCAAGATCAATCTGACGCTTGAAATTCACGGCCGCCGGAGTGACGGCTATCACGAGCTTCAAAGCCTCGTCGCATTTGCGCGCGACGTCGGCGACCGCTTGACGCTCACCCCCGGGACGAACGCCGAAACCAAAGTCGAAGGGCCCTTCGCAAGCGGCATCGGCGGCGTCAATCTCGTCGACAAAGCCATCGCCGCGATCAGGCAGTTCGCACCCGGCTGCAACGTCGGCACGCTGATCCTTGAAAAGAACCTGCCTGTCGCAAGCGGCATCGGCGGCGGATCGGCCGACGCCGCTGCTGCGTTGAGGCTCCTCAGCGCCGAAAATCCGGAATTCGCCAAGCTCGATCTGCCGGCTATTGCGCGTAGCCTCGGCGCCGACGTTCCAATTTGCCTGCACAGCCGAAGCGCGATCATGACCGGCATCGGCGCGACAATTCACGACATCGACCTGCCGGGAGAGATGTTTGCGATCCTCGCAAATCCGCTCATCGAGGTGCCGGCGAACAAGACGGCGGAAGTTTTCCGTCTCCTTGCCGCCCCGCCATTGCCCGCGGACGCGAAAGCCGAAAAGCCGCCGCACCTGTCGTCGTTCGGCGAGGTGATCAGGTACGCCGCAACGCGCGGCAATGCGCTCGAGGCGCCGGCGCGCCAGCTATTCCCGCAAATCGGAGTGATGCTGTCGGAACTCGCGAAGCTGCCGCGGTGCCGCCTCGCGCAGCTCTCAGGCGCCGGGCCGACCTGTTTCGCTCTCTTCGATACGCAACAGGCCGCGGCAAGCGGCGTCCGAATTCTCAAAGCCATCCAGCCGGGCTGGTGGGTCGCCGCGACGCGCTTGATCTGAACTCGACGGCTCGTCAGTGAGTCCGGCTGATGCAGAAGCCGATGACCTGCTCAAGTGCATCCTTCTCGCGGCTCTCGGGGAAGATTGCCAGCGCATCGCGCGCGATGGCCCCGTAAGAGCGCGCCCGCTCGAACGTGGCTTCGATCGCCTTGTGCCTTCGCATCAGGCTCACCGCGTGCTCCAGATCGCCGTCCGCGATCTCGCCTTCGGCGATGGTGCGGTTCCAGAACTGCCGCTCGTCATTCGTGCCGCGCCGGAACGAGAGGATGACCGGGAGCGTGATCTTGCCTTCGCGGAAATCGTCGCCGACGGACTTGCCGAGGCTTCTGCTGTCGCCGGCATAGTCGAGCGCATCGTCGACGAGCTGAAACGCGAGGCCGAGATTCTTGCCATATGATCGAAGAGCGGATTGCTCTTCCACCGGCCGCTGCGCGAGCGCAGCGCCGGATTCAGCCGCGGCCGAAAACAGCGCGGCGGTCTTGGAATTGATGATCGAAAGGTAATCGTCTTCGGTTGTCGATGTATTCTTGGCGGCGGCGAGCTGCATGACCTCGCCTTCCGCGATGGTCGCTGCAGCATTCGACATGATGCGGAGAACGGTCAGTGATCCGACGTCGACGAACATCTTGAATGCTTGACCGAGAAGAAAATCGCCGACCAGCACGCTCGCTTGATTGCCCCATATCATGCGCGCCGTCTTCCGCCCGCGCCGCGTCGCGCTCTCGTCGACGACATCGTCGTGAAGCAATGTCGCCGTATGCATGAATTCGACGGCTGATGCGGTGCGAATGTGTCCGTTGCCGCTGTATCCGCAGAGCTTCGCTGATGCGAGCGCCAGCATCGGCCTGAGACGTTTGCCACCGCTATCGATAAGGTGATGGGCAAGCTCGGGGATCATATCGACATCCGACACGGCTTTGTCGAGAATGATCCGGTTTATGGCCTCGAGATCATCCGATACAAGATCGAGAAGCGGCTGTAGCTTCTGTCCCGTCTCGCGAACGTCTTCGAGTGGAATCACGCGACCCAAGTTGGCCCCCAATTTTTACACCGCACTAACATAGGTCGTCGCCTCCAGGCCGTCACCCAGCCATCGCCGACCCGCTTTGATTAATAGTTTAGGATTTGTCATGCGCGAGTTGATTGTGACGAATGACCCCGTCCTCATCAGTTATGCGGAAGCGCTGCTGAAGGACCAGGGCATCGAAGCGGTCGTATTTGATCGAAATATTAGTCTTATGGAAGGGTCAATTGGCGCTTTCCCGCGGCGTCTTGTCGTTCCTGGCGAACTATGGCCAAAGGCAGCCGAGATCCTGAAGCATGCTGGACTAGGCGAATGGGTGGCCGGAAATGCAAATAAGTGACCCCGAGCAGTCCATAATCGAGGCGGCAAGCGAAGATCTCTTTCTTGGCGAGGCATTGACTGTTCGCCAGCCGCGCGACGGCTACCGCGCCGGAACCGATGCGGTTCTTCTCGCGTCGTGGTTGAGCCCCGAGACCGCAGGCAGAGGCCCTGTTCTCGATGTCGGCGCCGGCGTCGGCGTCGTCGGACTATGCGTCGCGGCGCGTTGTCCAGACACGGAAGTTCTGCTCGTCGAGCGCGAACCCGATCTTGCAGTGTTGGCCCGCCATAACGTCGAACGCAACGGCTTAAAGATGCGCGTTTCGGTTGTCGAAACCGATATTGCACGCTCTTCCGATGCACTCACCCGTTCGGGCGTCGCATCCGAGTCGTTCCCGATCGTTCTTGCCAACCCGCCTTACCATCAGGAAGGCCGAAGCACGGCCGCGCCGAGCCCGCTGAAGGCCGTCTCGCATCAGATGGCAGAGGATGCTCTGGAAACTTGGGCGCGCTTCATGACCCGCATGGCGGCGCCAGGAGGCCGTGTGGCGATGATCCATAAGGCGGAGGCCCTGCCTCGAATTTTATCGGTTTTTGAAGGACGGTTCGGCGGCATCGGCGTGCTGCCGATCTATCCGCGCGCAGGTGCATCTGCAATTCGAGTGATCGTGAGCGGCATCAAGGGCAGCCGCGCGCCGATTACGATCAAACCGCCGCTTGTGCTTCACGGACCCGAGCAGGCGTTTCTTCCGGAGATCGAGGCCATTTTCAGGCACGGCGCCGCGCTTCCCGCGCAATTCGGCGGCTGATCGCCACTGGCAAGCCGTGGCCGGTTGCACTAGATCATCCAACTCCCTTTTCATGACGCAGCGTCAGAGCAAAGTTGCTCGCAGGAGTGAAGCCTCATGTGGCCGTTTTCTCGCAAGTCCGTCGTCCCCGTTTTGCGTTTCAGCGGCCCGATTGGCATGGCGACGCCGTTGCGTCCGGGTCTCTCGCTCGCGAGCTACGCAGGCGCGATCGAAAAGGCGTTCTCGCTCTCGAAACTCCCGGCCGTTGCAATTGTAATCAATTCGCCTGGCGGTTCGCCGGTGCAATCCAACCTGATTTTCAATCGCCTTCGCCAGATGGCGGCGGAGAAGGAAAAGCGCGTCTATGTTTTCTGCGAGGACGTCGCCGCATCGGGCGGCTATTTTCTCGCGATCTCTGGCGATGAAATTTACGCTGACCCGTCGTCGATCATCGGTTCGATCGGCGTCGTATCCCGCAGTTTCGGCTTCGTAGATCTCTTGCAGCGGCTCGGGGTCGAGCGGCGCGTCTATACGGCGGGCGCCGATAAAAACCAGCTTGATCCGTTCCTGCCTGAAGATGCGGACGACGTCGCGCGCCTGAAGGCGATCCAGCAGGACGTGCACGACGTATTCATCGGACTCGTCAAGGAACGCCGCCTTGGCAAGCTCAAAGCACCCGATGCGGAGCTGTTCTCGGGCGCCTTCTGGTCGGCGTCGAAGGCCGTGGACTTCGGCCTGATCGACGGCATAGCGGATGTCCGTTCCAAGATGCGGCAGCTCTTCGGCGATAAGGTAAGGCTGAAGGTCGTAGAGCCCGAAAAGGCAGGGCTGCTCTCACGTCTTCGCCGGGCGCCGGGCGCGTCGGGGCTGGGCAACGGTCTTGCTTTTGCCGACGATCTGGTGTCGGCTATGGAAGCGCGATCGCTCTGGTCGCGGTTTGGGATCTAGGCGCCCGGAGGGCCTTGCAATGCCCCCAGTCATGTTTCTCGCGATCGTAGGCATAGCCGGACTTGCCGGCTACAGGCTTCTGTCCGCTATGTCCCGTAATGCTCGGTCCAGCACCCGGAAAGCCGAAGCCACGGCCAATGTGCGCGACCTCGGGAATCTCGAATGGGATGAGGCCGCCGGCGTTTATAAGCCCCGGGTGAAGCGGGACAATTGAAAGTCCGCATCAAAGCGATAGGCACGTCGGGCCCGCCTCGAGTTTTCCAAAATCCCCCTGGTGCCGGAAAGACCCGCCCACGATCGGCAGAGCGTGACAAGGTGCCGGTAACGCGTATATTGCCTCTGAATTAAGCCCGAACGAGCAAAGACAATGCCCCAAACGACGGTTTCGACGCGAGCCGCACGGCTTCCCGCGTTGCGCCCCAAAGACGCCTTCCAAGACCTTATTCTGACGTTGCAGAGCTTCTGGAGCGCTCAGGGCTGCGTCATCCTCCAGCCCTACGACATGGAAGTGGGAGCCGGCACCTTTCACCCGGCGACGACATTGCGCGCGCTCGGCCCGAAGCCTTGGTCAGCCGCCTACGTGCAGCCTTCCCGCCGTCCGAAGGATGGCCGCTACGGCGAAAACCCCAACCGGCTGCAGCACTACTATCAGTTTCAAGTCATCATGAAGCCGTCTCCGCCGAATATTCAGGAGCTCTATCTCGCGAGCCTCGATGCAATCGGCATCGATACGTCGCTAAACGATGTTCGCTTCGTCGAAGACGACTGGGAAAGCCCGACGCTCGGCGCGTGGGGTCTCGGTTGGGAGGTCTGGTGCAACGGCATGGAAGTATCGCAATTCACTTACTTCCAGCAGGTCGGCGGCTTCGACTGCAATCCGGTCGCCGGCGAGATCACCTATGGGCTCGAGCGCCTCGCGATGTACGTTCAGGGCGTCGATCGGGTCTACGACTTGAATTTCAACGGTCGCGACGATGACAAACGCTTGACCTACGGCGACGTCTTCCTGCAGGCCGAACGCGAGTATTCCAGGTTCAACTTCGAGCACGCCGATACCGAGCTGCTGCTCCGCCATTTCAAAGACGCTGAGGCCGAGTGCAAGGCATTGCTCGAGGCCGGAGCGAAAGGTGGCGAGGAGCACTTGCTCGCGCTCCCCGCCTACGATCAGTGCATCAAGGCGAGCCATATCTTCAACCTGCTCGACGCTAGGGGCGTGATTTCGGTCACGGAGCGCCAGAGCTACATCCTGCGCGTCCGCGACCTGGCGAAAGCCTGTTGCGCCGCGTGGCTAAAGACAGAAGGAGGAGGACGCGCATGAACGACACGACGCTCGGGATCGTTTCGATCGCTGTACCGCTATTCGTTATCGGCTTCTTCGCCCTGCGGCGGCTGCCGTGGATTTTCGCGTTTTTTGTAGCTCTGCTTGCCGTCGGTGTCGGCTACCTCCACACGACTGGCGCGACACGCGACATCGGTCATACCGTCAGGGCGTCGCTTCCCGCGGGGCTCGTGCCGGGTCATAAGGCGGCCGAGGAAGCAGCACCGGCAGCCGAAGGTGCGGCGATGAAGGCCGAGACGCCGACGCCACCGCCCGCGGCTGAGGCTCCGCCTGCAGCGCCCGCGGCCCCAGCGGCCGAAACACCGCCCGCATCGTCGCCGGCTCCGGCACCCGCGCCAACGAACCCTTAACGACTTTCTCTCCCCGTTGCGGCATGCAACGGGGAGAGGCCTAGGGTGAGGCCCGCCGACGGCGGCCCGCATCTCCACCCCTCACCCGTGCTCATTCCTGCATGACGGGATGAGAGCCATTTCACCGAGATCGATCTTGCATGTCTGAACTACTACTCGAGCTCTTATCGGAGGAGATTCCAGCGCGCATGCAATTGCGTGCAACGGAAGATCTGAAGCGCCTTATCGTCGATGGCCTGAAGGCGCGCGGCCTCGACGTCGGCGAAGCGCGGGGATTTTCAACGCCGCGGCGGCTGACCCTCGTTATCGAGAACGTACCCGCAGGCTCTCCCGCAATCTCGGAAGAGAAAAAGGGCCCGCGCGTCGGCGCGCCCGATCAGGCAGTGCAGGGCTTTCTGAAATCCGCCGGTCTCGCGTCGATCGAAAACGCCACCGTCGTCAAGGACGAGAAGAAAGGCGACTACTACGTCGCCAAGATCGAGAAGCCCGGCCGCGCCGCGCCGGAAATCATCGCCGAAACGGTAACAGACGTCGCCAGCAAGTTCCCCTGGCCGAAATCCATGCGCTGGGGCTCGTCGCCCTTCCAATGGGTGCGCCCGCTGCAATCCGTGCTCTGCCTGCTCGGCGGCAAGGTCGTGCCGTTCGAAATCGCGGGCTTGTCATCAGGCCATGAAACGCGAGGTCACCGCTTCCTTGGCCCGGGCCCGTTCAAGGTCAAGAACTTCAACGACTACGAGGAAAAGCTTGCGGCTCATCATGTGATGCTCGACCCCGCGAAGCGCGTCGCGTCGATCTCTGAGCAGGCCCACGCACTCGCCAAAGAGGCGAAGCTGGAGCTTGTCGAAGACGAAGCGCTGCTCAGCGAGAATGCCGGCCTCACCGAATGGCCACTCGTGCTGCTGGGCACGTTCGATAAAGCCTTCCTCGAAGTCCCGGGTGAAGTCCTGACGACGTCAATGAAGACGCATCAGAAGTGCTTCTCGCTGCGCGATGCGAAATCGAAGAAGCTCGCCAACAAGTTCCTGCTCGTCTCAAACCTCGTCCCGACCGACGGTGGCGCGCAAATCGTCTCGGGCAACGAGAAGGTGATCCGCGCCCGGCTTGCGGACGCCAAGTTCTTCTGGGAGCAGGACCTGAAGCATCCGCTCGGAGAGATGGCGGGCAAGCTTGCGGGCATCACGTTCCATGAAAAGCTCGGGAGCCAGAAGGATCGGGTCGAGCGCATCGAGCAGTTGGCGTTCGAGCTTGCAGGCGCGTGCGACGCCGATCCGCAGGACGCGCGCCGCGCCGCCGGTCTCTCCAAGGCCGATCTCGTCTCCGAGATGGTCGGCGAGTTCCCCGAGCTTCAGGGCCTGATGGGCCGCTACTACGCGGAGCATGTCGGCACGAAGCCCGAAATCGCCCGCGCCATCGAACTGCACTACAAGCCGAAAGGTCCGACCGACACGGTGCCGCGCGAAGAGCAGGGCGATGCCGTCGCCGTTGCTGTTGCGCTTGCCGATAAGCTCGATACGCTCGTCGGCTTCTGGGCCATCGGCGAAAAGCCGACAGGATCGGGCGATCCCTATCAGCTTCGCCGCGCCGCGCTGGGCGTCATCCGCATTGTGCTGGAGAACGATCTGCGCGTGCCGTTGGTGCGGCACCTCACGCCCACGATGGCAGACGTATTCGTGATACAGCGCTTCAACGATCTAAAAGAACAGAAGAAGGCGGCAGAGCTGTTGGAGCAAGCCGGTTTCAAATCGGGTCTTGTAGCGGACGTTATATCGCAGACAGAGCCAGCGGCAGCAAAAGCGTTTGCAAATGCAACTGTTGGAGAAGCTTGGCGTATTACGCAAGACCTCCTCTCCTTCTTCGCCGATCGCCTTAAGGTTTTCCTCAAGGATCAAGGCAAGCGCCACGATCTGATCGACGCGGTGTTCTCGCTTGGTGGTCAGGATGACTTGGCCCTCATCGTCCGTCGCGTCGAAGCGCTCGACGGCTTCCTGAAAACGGAAGACGGCACCAACCTTCTCGCGGGCGTAAAGCGCGCCGCCAACATTCTGTCGATCGAAGAGAAGAAGGATAAAAAGTCCTACGCCGGTACTTACGATCTCGCGCTTCTGACAGAGAAGGAAGAAACTGCGCTAGCTGCCGCCATCGAGGCGGTGAAACAGGACACCGTTGCGGCGATCCAGGTCGAAAATTTCGCGGGCGCCATGCGCGCGCTTTCGGAACTTCGCGCGCCCGTCGATCGGTTCTTCGATAAAATTCTCGTCAATGCCGAGGATCCGAAAATCCGCGAGAACCGCTTGCGGCTCCTCTCCGAAATCCGCGCCGCGACCCTCACCGTCGCCGATTTCTCGAAGATCAGCGGCTAGTTGTGCCAGTCCCGGCCTTCGCATGACAAAAAAATCCTCGGCGGAGTGCCGAGGATGAAGTCGAGCCAAATGCAAGCCGTGACTAGTCTTTTCGACCCGTGGCATCGGATGCGGCGACAATTGCGAATTTCGTTGGCGCAGTGAGCTTTTCGGTTGGGTGCGTCACGCGCTGCGTTTCGGACGTGAAATAATTGGGACCGCTCATCGCGCTAAGCCAGTGAACGGTGATATTCGCTGCGTAAGCAAAGGTGATGATCGCGGCCACGACGCCGATCGAGAGCGCCGCGACGTAAGCAAGGTATTCAGAAACCATCAACTTCGCGCTCGCAGCCTGTGCGCGGGCGGGCTTCGGATTGAGGGGGTGGTAGATGAATTTCTGCTTCATGGCTGTTCTCTGTTAGCGCAGGACGCGGGGGGCACTTCTCGCTGCGCGATCATTTGAACTTCTTGAAGCTGAGATGGGTTCCGAATCTGGTTTCGTCCAGATGTGGGCAACAGCGACGAAATCGCCTTGCCCGCCGAATTGACTTCCAAAACGGTCCTGAAGGCGGCTCGCCCGCTCTAGGCTTCGACCTCGGCCGAAGCTTCCTCATAGGCCTCTGTCGCGGAAAGCCACGCATCTTCCGCGGTCTGCAGTTCGCGGACGAACTGTCCCCGCTTCTGCGCGGCGGCCTGCGCACGCGGAGGGTCGGCGCTGTAAATCTCGTGGTCGCCGAGCAGGGCATCGAGCGCGGTGATTTCCTTCGTGAGCTTTTCAACCTGCTTTTCAGCGGCGAGCATCGCCTTTTTCAGCGGCGCAAGCTCTGCCCGTCTTTCAGCAGCTGCGCGCCGCTGATCGGTACGCGATGATCGCGTATCCGCACCCGCGTCGTCGCGCCGTTCCGCCATCCGCGCACCGCGCTCCTCGAGCAGAAGTGAACGGTAGGAGTCCATGTCCCCGTCGTAGGACGTGACGGTGCCGTTGCGTACGAGCAAGAGCCGGTCTGCGCTCGCTTCGATCAGATGCCTATCGTGACTGATCAGGATGACGGCGCCGTCGTATTCCATCAGCGCGCGTATCAAAGCTTCGCGGCTATCGACGTCGAGATGGTTCGTCGGCTCGTCGAGGATCAGAACATGCGGACCGTTGAACGCCGTCAGCGCCAGCAGCAGCCGCGCCTTCTCGCCACCCGAAAGCTTTCCGCACGCCGTATCGGCCTTTGCGGCGCTGAAGCCGAAGGTCCCGAGCTTGGTCCGGCGCTGCGCTTCCGTCGCGTCCGGCATCAGTTTCAGCATGTAGTCGTAGGGCGTCGCATTCGGAGCCAAGTCGTCGAGCTGATGCTGAGCGAAGTATCCGACCTCGATTTTCTGCGCGCCGAATACGTCGCCGGATAAGGGCTTCAGGCGGCCCGCGATCAATTTCGCAAGCGTTGACTTGCCGTTGCCGTTCTGTCCGAGAAGCGCGATGCGGTCATCGTTGTCGATGCGAAGATTGATGCCCGAAAGGATCGGCCGCTCCGGCTCATATCCGGCGCTCGCCTTTTCAATCCGCAACAGCGGGCTTGCTATCACCTTTTGCGGATCTGGAAAGTGAAAGGGGACGACACGTTCGTCCACCTGCTCGGCGATCGGCTGCATCTTCGCGATCGCTTTGATGCGGCTCTGCGCCTGCGAGGCCTTGGTGGCCTTCGCTCTGAAACGATCGACGAACGCCTGTAAATGCCGGCGCTGCTCGTCCTGTTTCTTCTTGAGCTTCATTTCGAGGCGCTGTTTTTCGCGCCGTGTTTCCTCGAAATCATCGTAGCCGCCGGAGTAGAGCGTCAGCTTTCCCATATCGAGATGCAGGATCGACGAAACCGCGCGATTGAGAAGATCCCGGTCATGGCTGACGATCAGCACGGTGTGCGGATAGGCCTTCAAATGGTTTTCGAGCCAGAGCGTGCCCTCGAGATCGAGATAGTTCGTCGGCTCGTCGAGCAGCAGGATGTCTGGTTTCAAAAACAGGATCGCGCCAAGCGCCACCCGCATCCGCCAGCCGCCGGAGAACTCGCGGCAGGCGCGCCGCTGCGCTTCTTCGTCGAAGCCGAGGCCCGAAAGAATGCGCGCCGCGCGCGACGGCGCCGAATGCGCCTCGATGTCCGTCAGCCGCATTTGGATTTCGGCGATGCGCTCTGGGTCGCTCGCGTGTTCGGCCTCGCTCAGCAGCTTGGCCCTTTCCGTATCCGCGGAAAGCACCCAATCGATGAGGCTGTCGTCGCCGCCCGGCGCTTCCTGGGCGACATGACCGAGACGGGCATTCCGCGGCATGGAAATCGACCCGTCGTCCGGCGCGACCTCGCCCTTCAGGAGACGCAGGAGCGTCGTCTTTCCCGCGCCGTTGCGGCCGACGAGCCCAACCTTATGGCCGGACGGAATAGCGGCCGTCGCCATTTCCAAAATCGGTCTGCCTTCGATGCGGTAGGTGAGATCGTTGATATGGAGCATGGGCGAAGCCGATAGCCGGTCCGCTGCGTCCTGTCACTGGGTCAGAGCGTTACGCCGAAGCGCGCCAGAATGCTGGCCATCAATGCATAGGCTGCGGCTGTCACAGCGCAAGCAATCACGAGGCTCAGCCAAAAATTGACGCCGCGCGCCAGCAGCAGCGGCAAGACGATGAACAGCACCAGCGACGGCAGCACGTACCAGAAGACGCTGTAGGAAAGGCTCGCGATTTTCCCCGCGTCGCCCGTTTCACCATAAAGCCAAATGAACGCCAGCAGCGACGTGAGCGGCAATGAAGCGAGTATCCCGCCGAAAACGGAAGAGCGCTTGGCCACTTCGGAAATCGCGACAACCAGAACCGCGGTCAGAAGAACTTTGATCGCGGCGTAAAGCATCGCATCAGCCTGACACGACCGGCTTCAGCGTTTCGAAAAGCAGCCTTTCACGCACGGCTTTATCCGGCACGGCGAGGTGCGCGACGAACCACTCCTGCACCATCTTGCAAACCTGTTCCGGTTCGCGCTTCGCAAGGAGCTTCGGATTGGAGAAGACCTGCAGATCTTCTTCTTTCCAGCCGAGCTTGCTGAGTTCCTTGATCAGGATGTCGTAGTCGCTCTTGACCGCCGAGTCATGCTTGACCGGGTTCTTCGTGCCTTCCGAGATGGCCTGGAAAATCGCGCCGGCTTGCGCATTGAGCGCCGTCGCCGTCTCTGGACGTTCCATCATCTGCACGACGGCCGGGCTCATCTCGCCCTTCGAAATGAAGCCGAAGCAGGCGCTGACGCTCTGCGCTCTGAGCGATTTCAGCTGATCGAGAAAAGCTTGCGCGATGGCTTGCAGCCTGTCCGAGCTTGCGGCCAACGCTTTCTCCGCGTTTTGCCGCCGAAGATTGACAAGGCCCTGCGCCAACAGCGCCGCGACTTCGTTATCGGACTTGTTTTCAGCAGCGAGCTTGTTCGCATCCCCGATCTGGGTGGCGTACCAGTCCGGATACTCTTTCTTGATCAACGACCACACCGCCACCTTTTGCAGGCGCTGGTCGAGCGGCGAACCATCGACGCCGGTTGACGGCGCAGCGGCCGGCGGCTGCGGATCGATGGTCGCAACTCGCGTGGGCGCACTCGGTGCGCTCGGCGCCTCAGCGGCGGGTGCTGGCGCCGGATCGGGCGACGGTGAAGATACGGATGAGGTCGTCGTCGGGCCAGCAGCATTCGCGATGACGTCATTCGCGGGCGGCGGTGCGGACATCGTCACGCCATTGCTGGCCTGATCGGTCGGCGGCTGATGCGCCTCGGCCATCGCGTTGGGGTGTGGATCGGCAGGAGCCGCGACGATCGGTGCTTGCTCGGCCGATGTGCCCGAACCGGAAACCATGTCCGCGATCGGACCGCGATAGGTCGCGAGCGCAAATGCCCCGCCGCCGATGAGCGTGACGGCGACGCTCGCGAGCGCCAACCGCTTCACGAGGTTGCGCTCTGGCCGGGGTGCCGCCTGCTCAGGGTAAGCGTCGTCGTGGCTGTTCGGATGGGCGTTCGCGGAATTCGCATAAGCCGCTGGCTGACCAGGAGAGCTTGCGCTTGAAGTCTGCGACCGGACGAGAGCCTGCTTCGGCTCCTCGCCGAGCGCTTCGAACGCAGTCGGAAAAACAGTTGGCGCCGATTGCCACTCGGGCATCCCTGGCCGCCAGATGAGGTCACTGAGACGAAGATAATTGTGCGCGACGAACGTACGCATCTCGACGTCGGTCAGCGGCCCGTGCTGCTTACCGTCGCGAGCGATATACCACTGAATTTCGTTGGTCTGTCCCGTCATCATCGCTTCTTCGCACACGTAGGCGTCAATGCCTAACCTCCCAACCGTGCGCCTCGCGCCGGTCCACACTGTTCATACGCAATTGCGCCCGTCAATCGGGCGATTATGCGGTAAACCACGACTTATTGCGTATGACGTGCAACCGAATGTTTCGACTGGGGCACGTCAGGCGCTTGCTGGCGGCTGTTCGCATCGCTATAAGCCCGCTCGATCCACATAAAATCCGTAAAGCGAGACAGACTTATGGCCATCGAACGCACGTTTTCCATCATCAAGCCCGACGCAACGCGCCGTAATCTCACCGGCAAGATCAACGCCGTGATTGAGGACGCGGGTCTGCGCATCGTGGCTCAGAAGCGCGTGCGGTGGACCCGTGCGCAGGCTGAAAAATTCTATGAAGAACACAAGGCGCGGCCATTTTACGGCGAACTCGTAGATTTCATGACATCCGGCCCGGTCGTTCTCCAGGTTCTGGAAAGCGAAAATGCCATCGCAAAATACCGCGAAGTCATGGGCGCCACCGACCCGAAAGAAGCAGCAGCCGGCACGATTCGCAAACTTTTCGCTGAATCCAAAGGCTCGAACTCCACTCACGGTTCGGATAGCGCAGCCGCCGCCGATCGCGAAATCGCCCTCAATTTCCGTCTCGATGAAATCGTCGGCTAAACGCCGAACTCGTTCGGATCATAACGCGCCTGGAGCAGGGATATGATCTCGCCGAGCTATGTTCGCACGATGGCGCGCTATAATGCTTGGCAAAACGCCAACGTTTATGGCGCGTCCGAAGGGTTTAGCGACGCGCAACGCAAAGCGGATCGAGGCGCATTCTTCGGCTCGATTCACGCCACCCTCAATCATCTCCTGTGGGCCGATCAGGCCTGGCTGCATAGGTTCGGCGCCGCGCCGCCTCCGGCGAAGCGGGGTATCGTTGAGGGCCTGACACTCTGCGAGACTTGGGAAGCGCTGTGTAAAGAGCGACGCCGTTTCGACGGCGTCATTCAGGATTGGGCCGATCAAATTCAGCCGCCGGACATGGCGGGTGATCTCACGTGGATCTCGGGTGCGACGGGCCGTGAGTTAACACGCCCTAAGGCGTTGCTGATTGCGCACCTGTTCAATCATCAGACCCACCACCGAGGCCAAGTACACGCCATGTTGACGGGCTTTGGCGTCAAGCCGGGCGTGACCGACTTGCCGTTCGGCGAGAATATCTGGACGGACTGAGCAAGGCGCTCAGTCCGTCAATTCTCGAGGGTAATTTTGGTGAGGGGCGGCCTTAGGCGGCCGCGACCCAGCTCCCGGCGACAAATCCGAATGCGACGGCATCGGGATTGCGGCGTGCTGTTTCGAGCAGTTTTTCAGGAGCTTCGACTTCGAGGGCGCTCGAAGCACGGTCTTTTGTTTTGCGAGATTTCGCGCCCGTTAACAGGAAAACGGGCTTGCCGAGCACTACAGTTCTCACGGACTCCATGGTGAGGGGCCTCCTGGAGTTGGAACCTACGTGAATGTCACCGGGGGAAGTGACACCTGGAAAGTCCTTTTAAATCGCTAACGTGCCGTCAATATGACAGCATAAGCCGGCCCTGAACACCGGCTGGGTTCGCAGTTGCGAGGCATTACAACCCGAATCCCGAGTTTGCTCAGCATTTGGCTCATGAAGGAGTTTTTTGCAGACGTCGGGAATTAACTGTGGAAAAGATCAACCACGCGCTTCCAGAGCAGCGTGAATCAAGTTTTCGCCCGCTTTGCGCGAAGGCGCGTGCATAACAGCGCACGACAATTTGCTAGTATCGAAAAAGGCCGGAACTGCTGTCCCGGCCTTCCTAGAAATTCGCAAGGCATTGAGCTGAGACGTCAGCTCAACTCTCTGATTTTGAATGGCAGCCCGCCCTTCGGCGTCAGTGTCACTGTGGCGTTGAGACCTGCGGGATATTTGCCCACATACTCCGGCCGGAAACGGCGGAGCAGAAGTGAGAGCGCCAGCGTGTTCTCGACCTGGCTCATTGCGCCGCCAATGCACGAACGCTTGCCCGCACCGAACGGGATATAGCTGTATTTCACCTGCTTCTTGGCGTTGCCAGCCATCCAGCGTTCCGGCTGGAAGGATTCAGGCTCCGGCCAAAACTTCGCGTTGTGATGGGCCCCGTAAGCGAAGAGCGTCACCCGGTCGCCCGGATTGATCTTCACCCCGCCGATCTCGTCTTCCGCCTGTGCGACGCGGATCAAGCCCCAGACAGGCGGATAGATCCGCATCGTTTCCTGGATCACGGCGCGTGTATAGGCGAGCCCGGAATAGTCGGCAGCGGTCGGTTCGCGGTCGCCGTAAACCTGTTCGCCTTCGCGGCGAATACGCTCGGCAGCCTCTGGCCGCCGCGAGATTTCATAAAGCGCCCAAGCGAGCGTCAGCGCCGTCGTCTCGGTGCCAGCCCAAAGGTATTGCTTCAGCTCGTCGACGGCTTGATCGCGGTCGAACTCCGGAACGGACGGATCGTTAACCGCGGCTTCGATCATCTTGAGCAGCGTGCGCTCGCGCGCTTCCCGCGGGTCGGCTCCCATGACGGCCGGCGGAACGCTCGCCCACACTTCCATCGCCTTGGCGGGATCGGCTTCCGTGATCTCGAAGACTTCGCCGGCCTGTTTGCGCAAGCGAATGTCGCGATGGTTCATCACGTCCGTGTAGGTCTTCACGCATTTGAAGACGACGTGCGGATTGAACGGCATGTCCCGGTCGAACAGCGCCTTGCAAATCATGTCGGCTGCGAGCGTCCACGTCTGCTCGACCATTTCAACCGTATCGCCGGACTTGGCGAGTTCGCTCCAAAGCGCCATCTTCGTTTCGATGGCCTTGAGGAAGTACGGGATGTACTCGGCAAACATGTCGGGATGAAACGCCGGCTGCTGCGGCATCCGGATCTTCTGCCAGAGCGCCCCGTCGTTCGTGATCATCGACTTGCCGAAGATCGGCTTCAGGCCGTCGAAATACTTCGTGTAGCTGTCGGCTTTCGTGACCAGCACGTGCTTGAAATATTCGGGTTCCGAGATCAGCACAACGCGCTGGTTCGCCATCGTCACGGGCAGAACCGGACCGTAACGGTCCATCATGTGCATCAGGATGCGCATCGGATTGTCGGGATCGCCGCGGAGAAGCGGCGTCAGCTTGAACCAGATGCTCGACTCGTCACCTAGACCCAGTGCTGTGCTGGGGGTACTTTCCATAGGCATTTCTCCAATCGGGTTCCGGCGGAGCCGTGCGCGTGCGCCCAAGGGGCTTCGGACAGCTCGTAAACAGCGCGCTGCACGTCAGATCGCCGGATCTCCCCTTCCCGGAAGCCACAGAATTACCATGGTTCGGGGGGTGCCTGTCCATGCGACGGCCAGCGCAAGGTAACTATCAAATGCGGGGTGTGTCTTAGATTGCAGGGGAGAACAGCGAGTCTGTTTCGCCAGAATGCTGAATTATAGTTACTTTTTGATCTCTCGATTGAATTCCGCCTGCGGCGACAAGTCTTAACGCTGCTGGGTAAACTCGATGTTCAGCCGCAAGCACGCGGGCCGCAAGCGTATCTGGGCTGTCGCTTGGAAGTACGGGAACGGCAGCCTGAGCGATGATCGGCCCATCATCCATCTCCGCTCGAACGAAATGCACGGTGCAGCCCGCGATCTTCACTCCTGCCTCGAGCGCGCGCTCGTGCGTGTGAAGACCTTTGAAACTCGGCAGCAACGACGGATGGATGTTGATCATCCGGCCACGCCAGCGCTCGACGAACTCCGGTGTCATCAGCCGCATGAACCCCGCGAGCGCGACAAGTTCCACGCCATGCGCGTCGAGCGCGGTTTGCAGATGAGCCTCGAACGCTTCCCGTGAGGGATACTGCTTGTGGTCGATGATGGTGGTCGCCAGTCCCTGCTTCTCCGCCCACCCGATGCCCGGCGCCTCCGGCCGGTTCGATGCGACCAGTACGATTTCGGCCGGATAGTTGGCCGCGCGTGCAGCCTCGACGAGCGATTGCATGTTCGAGCCGCGGCCCGAGATCAAAATGGCGGTGCGCTTTTTTGTGCTCATGGAGCGGGTGTCTAGCAGAGCCCGCTTCGTCAGGCGAGAGCGGCTATTGATGCCTAGGCGCCACGAAACCGCGGGTTATTAGCCAATCTTATGCTCAAAGATTGCGGCCGGTATTCTGCTCACGCATGCTGTTAGCGATCGGGGACGATCAAATGAATTCGGGACGGCAAGTCCGCAGCGTACCGAACGCGAGCGGTTAATTCTTAATTGGATGGCAATGGCGCGCAGGATTTCTCTCCTCACCGTCGGAACACTCGGTGATGTCGAGCCCATGGTCGCACTGGGCCTCGCGCTGAAAGAAGAGGGATACGAGGTCAGCCTCGCCGTTCCCGAGGATTTTCAGGATTTCGTCGAGAAGCAGGGGCTGGAATCGCGCCGCTGCGGGACCGACTTCTCCAAATTCATGAAAGAGGGCGAAATGGCCGAAGTTGCCGGCCGCCACACCCTCGTAATGCTGACGAAGTGGCTTTGGCCGGGTCGCGACATGCGGGCTCTGTTCGAAGGCATCTATCGGGACGCCGTCGCCGCCTCGGCCGACGCTGACGCCATCCTGTTCCACCCGGTCATCTCGGTCGCCGGCGAAATCGCCGAAGCCAAGCGAATTCCGGCGATCCTCGTTGGCCTTGGATCGGTTTCGCCTTCCGCCGAAGCCCTTCTGTCCTGCATCCCGGGTACCGCCAAGCCGGCCTGGAACAGGCATGGCTATTCGGTATTGGGTCTGCAAAGGCTCGCCTACGTCTCGGTCATCAATGAAATCCGCTCGTCACTCGGACTCCGGCGAACGTATCGGTTGAAGCATCCCCATCACGTCGATGGCCGTCGCGTCCCGGTGATGTATCCGGTCAGTCCGGTACTGCAACTCCGTCCCAATACCGATGGCGATGAAATTTATTTCACCGGCTATTGGACCCGCGAGACGGCGCCTGACTGGAGGCCTTCGAGGAAACTGACCGAATTCCTGTTTGCCGGACCGCGTCCGATCTATATCGGCTTCGGCAGTATGCCGGCGCTTGGGCTCGAGCGCTCCGAATTGATCCTGCGCGCCTGCGAGGCCGCGGGTCTGCGCGCCATCATCGGCAACGGCCGCGGCGAATTCCATCGCCTTCCGCTATCGGAGAATTTCTACCTTCTCGATGAATTCGCACCTCACGACAAGCTTTTCCGGGAGGTCGCAGCCGTCGTTCATCACGGTGGCGTCGGTACGACGAATTCGGCGCTTCGCGCCGGCCGGCCAAGCTTCATCTGCCCGTTCATGCTCGATCAGAAATACTGGGGACACACCGTCTTCCAGTTGGGCGCCGGACCCGATCTCCTCGAAATCCAGAATTGGAATGAAGAGACGCTGACGGAACGACTCCGCGATGTGGCGACCAATCCGAAATACCGCACGCGTGCCGCAGAGATCGGCCGCGCGATGCTGCATGAAAACGGCACCGCGCGCGCAGTCGAGATCGTCCGCAACATCGTCGGCGAACCGCTTTCCGAAGGCGCATCGCCCAAATTGGCGAACGTGCCGTTGAAAGAAATCGTCAACTAACCGGGCGTGCGCTCGCCTTGATTTGGGGTCCTGCGGCTCTGGCTCTGAATAGCCGTTTGCCAAGCCCCGTCGCGCGCCGCGCCTGGTGAACGTTGGTGAGGAAGGTGTTTGCGACGCGTGCCCAGTCCCGCTGCATCGCCTGCACACGGATCTGGTCGCGGTCGAGCTTCAAGCTCGCGAGCGCCGCTGCCCTCAGGTCCTCATCAAGGTATCCGGTGACGCCGGGCGTCACGACGTCGATGGGCCCGGTAACCGGATAAGCCGCGATGCCAAGGCCCGAAGCCATCGCCTCGAGCAGCACCAGTCCGAACGTGTCGGTCCGGCTGGGAAAAACGAAGACGTCCGCATTGGCATATTCGCGTGCGAGATCGTCGCCGGTCTTCGACCCTTTGAAAATCACATCCGGATACTGGCGGCGCAGCATGCCGAGGATCGGTCCGTCGCCGACAACCACCTTCCGGCCCGGGAGTTCGAGATTTAGAAACGCTTCGACGTTCTTTTCCCGCGAGACGCGCCCGACGTAGAGGAACGTTGGCCCTGTCTCTGAGTCTTCGGCGGCGCGCCGATCCGACGGCGCGCGCGGCTTGAATTGATTGGTATCGACGCCGCGCGACCAGAGCATCAACCGGCGAAAGCCGCGCCGCGCCAGATCCGCCCTGAGAGAGGGCGTCGCCGCGAACGTGCCGATACTCGGCCGATGAAAGCGCCGCTGAAAGGCATAGCTGATCCACGCGGGGAGCCCGGTATAGGTTTCGATATATTCGGCAAACCGCGTGTGGAACGAAGTCGTGAAGCGAATGCCCCGCCGCAAGCACACCCCGCGCGTTGCCCACCCGATCGGCCCTTCCGTCGCGATGTGAACGTGATCGTAGGCGCCGTCTTTGAGGAGTTGGGCGATCACCGACCGTCGTGCGAGCGCCAGCCTGATCTCCTTGTAGCCGGGGCAGGGCACGGTCGCAAAATCGAGCGGTGACAGGATCGTGACAGAATGGCCTGTCGCTTCGAGTTCGCGCTTCAGATTCTCATAGGTGCGTACGACACCGTTGACCTGCGGCTTCCAGGCGTCCGTGGCGATGAGGATCCGCATGGCGCTACCTCGAAGTTGGGCTGCAGTCCCCTCGGGAAGCTAATTCGGCGAGGCAGCCAAGACGGCCCAAGCCCATGCCTGAGCGCATAACGAGAGGTGATTCCGAATCTTTCGTCCGGTTCGCTCAGGCTTCTGCCGCCTGCTCTTTTCGTTTGTGTGACAGTCGGACGGAATTGCCGGCGGAACCGGCAAGTTAATCATATTTGTCCTCAGCCGTGTGTTCCCGCGAAGTCGCGGGAGCCACGCCCCGGGATTCGCCGCCAGGTCATGAACGGCCGAATATCCGTGAACTGCCCGTCTGCGAGGCGGGCCATGGGTGGGGTATCGTAATCCTGGTAGATGATCTCGGCGATGAACCAACGGTCTGAAAGGCACGGCTCGCCGTTGTCTTCGAATGCGCGCTGCGGAACCCGGTACTTGATTTCGATGAATTCCCCGACCGCGAGGTCGGCTGCATTTCCAGACATATGGTGCCTCCGGTGGCACGTTGATTCCCGCGCAAAATAGCTCTGAAATTTTTCAATTCCGTGGCGAACTATTGCTCAGTTTCGCGTCAAGGAATGACCGCGAGAAGCGGCAATCGGCGATTGTTTGAGTTCTACGCGATGTCGCGCACGCTTCAGCTTGCCGCCTTTCAAATTTCTTCATTCCACAGCTCTGATGAGCCCATGTGCTCCAAGTCCTGATGTTAACGAAGTCAGCGACAGGGCTCACCCGGAGGTTATGGAATGCAGAAGTGGCTGGGCCTCGCAATTCTTGCCGCGGTGATGAGTTTCGCGACCGCAGCGCGAGCCAACCGTGATGTGATCGCGCATGTGAGGAACCCCGCGAACTGGGCCGTCCAGTCCGGAGATTACGACGGGGCGCGATATTCCACGCTCGATCAGATCAACAAGGACAACGTCGGCGAACTCAAAGTCGCTTGGACCTTCTCGACCGGCGTGCTCCGCGGCCATGAAGGCGGTCCGCTCGTCATCGGCGACACGATGTATCTCGTCACGCCGTTTCCGAACGTCGTGATGGCGCTCGATCTCTCCCGCGACCAGAAGATCATCTGGAAATATCAGCTGAAGCAGGATCCGTCCGTCATCGCCGTGATGTGCTGCGACAGCGTCAATCGCGGCGTGCAGTACGCCGAAGGAAAAATCCTCGTTCATACCGCCGATACGTCCCTGATCGCGCTCGACGCCAAGACGGGCATGGAGCTCTGGAAAGTCACTGATGACGATCCGAAGCACGGCGCAACGGGCACCGGCGCGCCGCTCGTCGTCAAGGACAAAGTGATCGTCGGCGTTTCGGGCGGCGAGTTCGGCGTCCGTGGCTACATCACCGCCTACGACTTGAACTCCGGCTATAAGCTCTGGCGTGCCTACTCGATGGGCCCCGACGAAGATGTGCTTATCGATCCCGAAAAAACGCTCGTTCTCGGCAAGCCGGCCGGGAAGGATTCATCTCTGAAGACTTGGAATGGCGACCAGTGGAAAATCGGCGGCGGGCCGGTGTGGGGCTACATGGCCTACGATCCGGAACTGAACCTCATCTACTACGGCACCGGAAATCCCTCGACATGGAACCCGGTTCAACGCGCCGGGCCTGACGGCAAACCGATCGATCAGAAATGGGCGATGACCATGTTCGCCCGCGACGTCGATACCGGCGTCGCGCGCTGGGCCTATCAGATGACGCCGTTCGACCAATGGGATTACGACGGCATAAACGAGCCGATCCTCGCCGATCTCGAATTCAACGGCTACGCTCGAAAGACCGTGTCGCACTTCGATCGCAATGGCTTCGCCTACACCTGGGATCGCGCGACGGGAGAACTTCTCGTCGCCGACAAATTCGATCCCGATACCAATTGGGCAACGTCGATCGTCATGGACAAGAACGACCCGAACTACGGGCGTCCGATCGTTGCCAAGAAGTATGCGCCGTTCGAAACAGGAACCGACGAAACGACGAAGGGCATCTGCCCATCGTCGCTGGGTTCCAAGAACCAGCAGCCGGCGTCCTACTCGCGGCTGACCGGGCTCTTCTACGTGCCCGTCACGCGCATGTGCATGGACTACGAGCCCTTCAAGGTGTCCTACGCCATTGGCCAGCCATACGTCGGAGCGACGCTCACGATGTATCCGGCGCCCGCATCCCAAGATGCAACCGGCGGACTGATCGCTTGGGATGGCGCGAAAGGAAAAACCGTCTGGTCGAAACCGGAACGGTTTTCTGTTTGGTCGGGTGTGCTGACGACGGCAGGCGGAATAGCCTTCTACGGCACTCTGGAAGGCTACCTGAAAGCGGTCGATCAACGCGACGGCAAGGAGCTTTTCAAGTTCAAGACTCCGTCCGGCATCGTCGGCAACCCGATGACCTACATGTATGCGGGCAAGCAGTACGTAGCGGTCTTCTCGGGCGTCGGCGGATGGGCAGGCATCGGCCTCGCCGCCGGTCTCACCAATCCGGACGACGGATCGGGCGCCGTGGGCGGCTTCGCGAGGCTCGCGGACTATACGAGCCTCGGCGGTTCTCTCACCGTTTTCGCGTTGCCGTAAATGGCGTCAGGCGAAGCGCAGCTTGCCTTCATACTTTACGGCCCAGGCTTCGCCTTTGCCCTTTGCCTCGGACTTTTCGCCGGTCGGAGGAATGACATCGCCCATGATGACCGGCTGTTCGCCGGCCGCCTTCAGCTTGGCAATCACCTCGTCGACTTTCGCTTTCGAAACGACGGCGATCATGCCGATGCCGCAGTTGAAGGTTCTGAGCAGCTCGGCGTCGCTGATGTTGCCCGTCTTCGCGAGCCACCCGAAAACCGGCGGCACGTCGAAAGAAGCAAGATCGATGCGCGCTGCCATGTCCTTCGGCATCACACGCGGAACGTTTTCGGAAAGGCCGCCGCCCGTAATGTGCGACAGCGCTTTGATCGCGCCATTGATGCCTGATCCGCCTGTTCCACGGATGGCGGCGAGAAGCGGTTTGACGTAAATCCGTGTCGGCGTGAGCAGCGCTTCCGCGATCGTCTGGTCCGGCGCGAAAGGTGCTGGCGAATTCCAATCCAGCCCCGCGTGTTCGACGAGCTTTCGGACAAGGCTGTAGCCGTTCGAATGCACGCCGGACGACCTCAACCCGATCAGAATATCTCCGACGGCGAGATCGGCGCGCGGCAGAATTTCATCGCGCTCGACCGCCCCGACGGAGAAGCCCGCGAGATCGTAGTCGCCGCCTTTGTAGAGACCGGGCATCTCGGCTGTTTCGCCGCCGATCAGTGCACATCCCGCGTCCCGGCAGCCGTCGGCAACGCCGGCGATGACCTCCCGCGCCACCGCGACGTCGAGTTTACCGACGGCGAAGTAATCGAGAAAGAACAGCGGCTCCGCGCCTTGAACGACGAGATCGTTGACGCACATTGCGACGAGGTCGATCCCAATGGTCGAATGGCGTCCCGTTTCGATCGCGATTTTGAGCTTCGTGCCCACGCCGTCGTTCGCGGCGACGAGGATTGGATCGCGAAACCCGGTCCGCTTCAGGTCGAAGAGGCCGCCGAACCCGCCGAGATCTACGTCGGCGCCGGGACGGCTCGTGGCGCGCGCCAGCGGCTTGATGGCAGCGACCAGCGCATTCCCTGCATCGATGTCCACGCCCGCATCGGCATAGGTGATGGATTGTTTCGGATTGTCGTCAGCCGCGGGCATTAGTCCTCATCTTGGGGAGAGTTTTGGGAATTGAAGCTGCGTCTTTGAACGGCGCGGTGGGGAGGCATCGGTTAAACTCACTTTTGCCCCATTGCCAACCCGTGATGGGGGTCGTAGCAGCGACTGGTCCCGAGAGCAAACAAAGGGATCGTTGGCAAGTTCCGGGGATGCTTAACTCGCCTGCCATATACATCGCCTGAGACGGAAAACGGGGGGATTAAGGTGTCGGTTGGTCGCTGCCTAGCCATCGCACTCGCCATGTGGACAGCGGCCGTTGGCCTGAACAGGCCTGCCCTCTCGGCGGGCGCAGACGTGGCCTACACTGTTGCCAACTATCCGGTCGAAGCGACTGCGGCCAACGCTGTCGCGGCGAAGGATCAGGCAATGGCCGATGGTCAGCAGGCCGCCCTCCGCTCGCTTCTGAAGCGGCTGGTGCCGGTGACCGCCTATAAGCGGCTGTCGGCCGTGTCGGATCTCAAAGCCGGTGATCTGGTGTCGGGCGTCTCCGTGCGTTCCGAGCGCAATTCCGCAACCGATTATATCGCGAGCCTCGATTTCTCCTTCCAGGCCGACGCAATCCGTTCCGCGCTTTCACGCCAGGGCATACCGTTCGTCGATCAGCAGGCCCCTCCCGTCACGGTTTTGACGGTCATGCAGCAAGGCAATCCGCCAGCCGCCGGAAACGACTCCGGCCTCTGGCGTCGCGCCTGGACCGGGCTCGACCTGAAGCACACGATCACGCCGATAACGGTCAAGGACCTAAAACCCTCGATCCAGGCCGATACCGTGTCTGCGATGCTGGCAGGCAACGATAAGGGCCTTCGCGCGCTCACCAGCGACTATGGGACCGGCCTTGTCGTCATGGCCGTCGCCGAGCCGGATGTCGCCTCGAAAAAGCTGACAGTCACCCTCGCAGGACGCGACGCGGTCGGGCCTCTGCTATTGAAGCGGACGTATCGCATATCGGACGGCGATCTCGACTACGCGTCTCAGCTCGCCGCGGTCGTGTCGCTGGGCGTCCTGGAAGGCCGCTGGAAGGCCATCAAAACCGCCGGGCCACCACCTGCCGCCCCCGGAGCGGACATGCCCGTATGGGCCGCATCGACGAGCGGCAACGGGGAGGACGTGAGCCTCACCGTCCAGTTCTCGAGCCCCGACCAATGGGACCAGATGCGTGGGCAACTCCTCGACACGCCGGGTGTTGACGCACTTAACATCGGGGCCGTTACCGAAGGCAGCGCCGACATCTCGCTCAAATACCCCGGTGGCGCACGCGGCTTAGCAAATGCCCTCGGTGCCCGCGGACTGAGTCTGACGGGCGCGGACGGGTCCTGGGTCCTTCGCTCAAGATATTGAAATAATTTAAATATATAAGTGACAGCGCGGGTAGCCTTTCCCCGGAAATCGCTCCCTGTGCGCTCTCGTTGCTGCTGCATTACCGCAGTGCAAGGGAGGATGTTCTCGACGAGATAAACATCCAAAGGTTAGGGTCGCGCGGCATAACCAATTGCAACTTCGCACGATCCAGAAAAAGACGGGGACCAGTTCGGCGTGAGCATTCCAAATCTTATTACGCTCGGCCGGGTCATTCTCGTACCTGTGGTCTTCTGGCTGCTGCTTACGGGTGAGCTTCAGGCTGCTTTCCTGGCATTCGTCGTGGCCGGTATCTCGGACGCCGTCGATGGTTTCCTGGCGAAGCGCTTCAATTGGGAAACCGAGCTCGGCGCCTATCTCGACCCCCTTGCCGACAAGCTGCTCATCGTCTGCATCTTTATCGCCCTCGGCGTGACGGCCCGCCTGCCGTCCTGGCTGGTCATCCTGGTGGTCTCCCGCGATGTGCTGATCGTCATCGCGGTTGTCCTGTCCTGGCTGCTCGATCACCCGACGCCGATGAAGCCACTCGCCATCAGCAAAATGAATACCGTCGCACAGATTGTGCTGGCCGCCACCGTGCTCGCGGACGAGGGTTTCGCGCTGAAGCTGAAAGGCCCGGTTCAGCTATTGACGCTGCTCGCCGCTGCGACGACGATAATCTCACTTGTTGCCTATTTGCGCGTGTGGCTGAAACACATGACGTTCTATGAAACGACGGGCTCGAAAAGCTGAGCGTTCCGGCGCATGTATTCCACCGGGCCGATGATTTAAGGATCGACGAACATGCATTTCGAGCGGCACGCGCTGTTCTGGACGGCGACTGCGCTGCTGTTCGCTTACATCGTTCAACTGATTGCGCCGGCGCTCGTCCCTTTCGTGATCGGCTTGGCGCTCGCCTATTTCCTCAACCCCGTCGTTGACACCATGGGCCGGGCCGGCGTCCCGCGCTGGTTCTCGGCCGCTATCCTGCTCGCCGCGATGATCTGCATCATCGTGCTGGTGCTTGTCTTCGTCGTCCCGGTGCTCGTGCAACAATCAGCGGCGCTCGTCGAAGCCGCGCCGCGAGAAATCACGCGGTTGAAGGATACGTTTGAAATACTGGCGCGCGAACATCTGGGGACGCGATATCCTCAGGCCGAAGCCACCATAAGATCGGCCCTCGATTCCTTCACGTCCGCTGTGCCGTCGCTCATCGGGACGTTCGCCCAGGAGCTGTGGAAACAGAGCACGGTCGCCGTCAACTTTTTCACCGTCGTGCTCATCACGCCGGTCGTCTTTTTCTATGTCATTGTCGATTGGCCGAAGATGTTGGCCAAGATCGACTCCTGGCTGCCCCGCCACGAAGCGGACCAGATCCGCGGCCTCGCCATCGAGATCGACAGCCGCATCTCCGCGTTCATCCGCGGCCAGGGCGTGGTGTGCATCCTGCTGGCGCTCTACTACGCGATCGCCTTAAGTCTGGCCGGACTGGACTATGGCTTGCTCGTCGGCTCGCTGACGGGCCTCGCGGCCTTCATTCCCATCTTCGGATGGTCGCTCGGCGCGCTCGCGGCGGTGATCATCGCGTTCATTCAGCATTGGCCGGATATCACGCCCATACTGATTGTCGTCGGCATCATGCTTGGCGGACAGGCGCTGGAATCAGGAATTTTGAGCCCGTACATCATCGGCTCCGAAGTCGGCTTGCATCCCGTCTGGTTGATCTTTGCGCTGTTGACCTTCAGCTACCTGTTCGGATTTCTCGGCCTTCTTGTCGCCGTGCCGGTTTCCGCCGCAATCGGCGTGCTCGTACGCTTTGCCCTCCGATCCTATCTCGAGTCATCGGTCTATCAAGGTGAGGTGGAGCTGAAATTGAAGGACAAGCCTTGAACAGCCCCATGACCACGACCCCCGAGCAGCTTGTATTCGAACTGCCGCACCGGGCGGCGATGGGCCTTGAGGACTTCCTTGTTTCGGAATCGAACGCCTCCGCCGTCGCCCTCGTTGACCGCTGGCCGGATTGGCCGATTGGCGCCGCCGTGCTCGCCGGCCCGAAGGGCAGCGGCAAGACCCACCTCGCCAACATCTGGCTGAAACGGGCTGGAGCAGTGCCGTTCGAGGCCTGCGCGATCTCGCGGGAAGCGGTGCCCGCGATGGCCTCCAAGGGCGCCCTTCTCATCGAGGACGTTCAGAAGATTAGCGACGAAGCCGCGTTGTTCCACCTTCTCAATCTCGTCCGCGAGCAGCGCCTGCAGATCCTCCTGACAACCGACACCGTGCCGGGGGATTTGGCGATCGCGCTTCCCGATCTCCGCTCCCGGCTGAAAGCGTTGCCGCTCGCGATCATCGAACCCCCGGACGACGCGCTTCTTCGCGCCGTCCTGGTCAAGCTTTTTGCCGACCGCCAGTTGAGCGTCGAGCCGCAATTGGTGGACTACGTGCTCGTCCGGATGGAACGCTCCATGCTGGCCGCCGAACGCTTCGTCGCGGAGGCAGATCGCCGAGCGCTCGTGCTGCAGCGCCGCGTCACGCGTGCGATTGCCGCTGTCACGCTGGACTCACTTGGCTACTAATCGTCTTATACTGAGCATTAAGCCACCCAACCGTCATTTGGGTGTAGTGTACAGTCTAAATCTATCGACCGGATTCGGAGCAATTCCCCTACTATGGCAACCGCGCAAAAAAGAAGTGGCAAAGCAAGTGTCGAAACCGTCCCCCAAGGGCCGGACCGCTTCTACAATCGCGAGCTGTCGTGGCTCCAGTTCAACCGTCGCGTTCTCGAAGAAGCGGGCAACGTCAGTCATCCGCTTCTCGAACGTCTGCGCTTCCTATCCATAGCCGCAGCCAACCTCGACGAATTCTACATGGTTCGCGCGGCCGGCGTTTACGGCCAGATCCGCGCCGGCATCACGACGCTATCGCAAGACGGCATGACGCCGATGCAGCAGCTTGCGGCGATCAACAAGTTCGCGACTGTCCTCGTGGCCGACAAGCAAGCGAGCTGGCGCACGATCACGGAGGAGCTGGCGGGTGCCGGATTCTTTGTGCTGCAGCAGGCCGAGGACCTGACGAAGACGCAGCGCGATTGGCTCGAGCGTCTGTTTATGACGCACATCTTTCCGATTCTGACGCCGATCGCCGCCGATCCCGCCCATCCATTCCCGTTCATTCCGAACAAGGCGATGACCATCGTCGTCGAAATGGTGCGCCCGATCGACGGCAAAACGATGAATGGGCTCATTCCCATTCCCGGCCAGCTCGAGCGCTTCATCCGTCTTGAAGCCGATCCCGACAAGCCCAAGGAAATCCGCTTCATTCAGCTCGAATACGTCATCGGCATGTTCTTGCCCGAGCTGTTTACCGGCTTCGAAATCAAGAGCAAGGGCGCGTTTCGCGTCTTGCGCGACAGCGATATCGAACTCCAGGAAGAAGCCGAAGATCTCGTTCGCTCCTACGAAAGTCAGTTGAAGCGTCGCCGTCGCGGCAACGTCATCCGGCTCGAACTCGAATCGCGGATGCCCGAACGTCTGCGCCGGTTCGTCATCGACGAACTCGAGGTGCGCGAAGAAAGCGTCTTCGTCAAAGACGGCATCCTGGCGCTAGCAGACACTTCGCAGCTTATCGTGCAGGACCGGCCCGATCTGCAGTTCAAGCCCTTCCCGATCCGCTTTCCGGAACGCATCCGCGAATTCAGCGGCGATTGTTTCGCGGCTGTCCGCAACAAGGATATCGTCGTCCATCATCCCTATGAGAGCTTCGACGTCGTCGTTCAGTACTTGCGTCAGGCGGTGGCCGATCCGAACGTGATGGCGATCAAGTGGACGCTCTATCGAACATCCCGCGACAGCCCGATCATTCAGGCATTGAAAGAGGCGGTTGAGGCCGGCAAGTCCGTCACGGCCGTCGTCGAACTCAAAGCCCGCTTCGACGAGGCTGCGAACATCCGCTGGGCACGCGATCTCGAAAGCGCGGGCGTGCACGTCGTCTACGGATTCACCGAGCTGAAGACACACGCCAAGCTAGGGCTGATCGTTCGCCGCGAAGGCACCGAGCTGACGACCTACTGTCATATCGGCACCGGCAACTATCATCCGCAAACCGCGCGCGTTTACACGGATCTGTCTCTCTTCACGACCGATCCGGTTATGGCGCGCGACATCACCCGCATTCTGAATTTCGTCACGGGCTACGGTGAGCCGGTGGAACTCGAGTGCATGGCGGCGAGCCCGCACGGCATTCGTAACAGAATTATGACGCACATCGCCGAAGAGATCAGAAACGCCAAGGCCGGTAAGCCGTCCGGCATCTGGTGGAAGATGAACGCGCTGGTCGATGCGCAAATCATCTCGGCGCTTTATGATGCGAGCAACGCCGGCGTGCCAATCGATCTCGTCGTGCGCGGCATCTGCTGCTTGCGCCCCGGAATTCCGGGGCTTTCGAGCAACATCCGGGTGAAAAGCATCGTCGGCCGTTTCCTCGAGCACGCGCGTATTTACTGTTTCGCGAACGGTGAGGCCTTGCCTTCGGCCAAGGCCGCCGTCTACATCAGCTCCGCCGATATGATGCCGCGCAATCTCGACCGCCGCGTCGAAGCACTGGCGCCCGTCAAGAACCCGACTGTACACGAACAAGTGCTCGCTCAGATCATGGTTGCGAACTTGAAGGACAATCAACAGAGCTGGCGGATCAATGCCGATGGCAGCTCGACCCGGATACAACCGGGTCCGGGGGAGGAAGCCTTTAATGCCCAGAAGTACTTCATGACCAATCCATCGCTTTCGGGCCGCGGGCAATCTCTCAAAGAGAATTTCCCGCAACGCTTCCGCCAGCCCGGTTGAACCGGGAGTCCAATTTTGACACGGTGGAAAGAACTCTCGGGCGCAAATGAGCGTACCGCGGAAATGGAACCTATCGGCGTTGTCGATATCGGTTCCAACTCCGTGCGTCTCGTCGTCTATGAAGGTGCGGTTCGCGCGCCGACCCCCGTCTTCAATGAAAAGATCCTGTGCGGTCTGGGCCGCTCGGTTGCGACAACGGGCAGCCTCGGACTCGAGGCGGTTGATCGCGCACTCGCCGCACTCGCACGTTTCAGGGTCATTGCACAGATCCTGAGCGTCAAAAATCTCAAGGTCATCGCCACCGCCGCCGTTCGCGACGCGCAGAACGGCCGCGACTTCATTGAAAAGGGCGAGCTGGCCATCGGCGCCAAAATCGAAGTCCTTTCCGGCGAGAAGGAAGCACGCCTCGCCGCGCAGGGCATCATCATGGGCTTCGTCGACGCCGACGGCATAGCCGGCGATCTCGGCGGCGGCAGCCTCGAGCTGATCGATCTGGAACAGGAAAAGCTGAAGGAAGCCGCCACGTTGCCCCTTGGCGGCTTGCGGCTGATCGATACGACCGGCAACAAGATCGAACGCGCCGTCGACGTCATTGATGGTGCCCTCGCAAGCCTGCCGTGGATCAGAAACGGCGCTGGCCGGACGTTCTATGCAGTCGGCGGTACGTGGCGTTCCCTTGCCAAGATGCAAATGGATCGCGTCGATTATCCGCTGCGTGTCATGCAAGGCTACCGGCTGACGACGCGCGAAGCGCTCGACCTCTGCGAGCAGTTTCGCAAGGCCAAGAAGCCTCTCGACATCCCGGGTATCACTGGTGTCGCCAGGGCGCGCCGCGAGGTGCTCCCGTTCGGCGCGCTCGTCCTCGAACGTCTGCTGCGGGTGATGGAACCGCGTCAGGTCGTATTTTCCGTTTTCGGAATTCGCGAAGGACTCATCTATGGCCTTCTGCCGCCTTTCGAGCGGGCCCGCGATCCGCTCATCAGCTTCTGCGAGGACTACGCGGCTTTGCGTTCGCGATCTCTCGCCCATGCAATCGAGCTTTGCAGTTGGACCGATCTGCTCTTCGCCGACCCGGCTCAGGAAGAGACGGCCGACGAGCGGCGCCTCCGCCATGCCGCCTGCCTGCTTTCCGATGTCGGCTGGCGCGCCCATCCCGATTATCGCGGCGAGCAAAGCGTCAACACGATCGCCCATGCCGGCCTCGGCGGGGTAGATCATCAAGGCCGCATCTTCCTGGCCCTGTCCGTTTTCCATCGTCATGAAACGTCTGAGGAAAACGGCCAGCATCTGTCCGAGCGGCTGCGCAGCCTTGTCAGCAAACGCGTGCAGCGCCGGGCACGAATCGTTGGTGCCGCCATCCGGACTGCCCATATGCTTTCAATCGGCATGGCCGGTGTCGTCGACCAGACGCCGCTCAGTTACGAGAACGGCACCCTGGTGTTGACGATACCGGAGGCCTACGCAGCCCTGGACGGCGAAAGGCTGCGCCGCCGATTCGAGACGCTTGCGGCTTTGGTCGGCAAAAGGCCGGAAATCCGAATTACCCGTTGAGAGGCAGTACGCCTCGCTTGCGATGCGTCATTTTCTGCTAGTCTGTTACAAAAGTTACCGGGATGAAGACAGCCTCCATGGCGGAAGACCTTTACGAAATTCTCGGCGTCTCGCGGGGAGCCACTGAGGACGAGATCCGTGCGGCGTTTCGTAAGGCGGCCAAAGCCAATCATCCGGACGTCAACCCCAACAATGCGGGCGCCGCCGAGCGCTTCAAGAAGATAACCGCGGCCAACGATATCCTCAGCGACCCGGAGAAACGCCGCCAGTACGACGCCGGCGAGATTGACGCCAAGGGCGATATGCGCCGTCCGCAGTGGAGCCGGGCGGCTGGGGGGCAGCGTGGTCCGTTTTCGGCGCGAGGCTTCGAAGGCCGCCCGGGTGGGGGTAGCTTCGAGGACTTCAGCTTCTCCGACATTTTTTCCGATGTTTTCGGTTCGGCCGGAGGCGGCGGCCGCCGCACCGGCCATGGCTTCGCCCCCCGCGGCCAGGATTTGCGCTATTCGCTCGAGGTCGATTTTCTCGAAGCCGTTCTAGGCGCCAAAAAGCGCGTTACGCTGCCGGATGGCGGCGTCCTCGACCTTGCGGTGCCCGAAGGCGTGATGGACGGCCAGACGCTGCGGCTGAAAGGCAAAGGCACCCCCGGCGGTCCGGGTTCGGAGCCGGGAGACGCACTGGTCGAAATCAAGGTGCGCCCGCATCCGGACTTCAAGCGTGACGGCGACGATATTCTTCTCGATCTGCCTATTACGATCGACGAAGCGGTCCTCGGCGGCCGCGTCGAAGTCCCAACTCCGACAGGCCGGGTTCAGCTCAACATTCCGAAGGGAAGTAGCTCAGGAAAGACGTTCCGCCTCAAGGGCAAGGGCGTTCGTGGCAAGAACGGCGCGCAAGGCGATCAGCTGGTGACCGTCAAGATCATGCTGCCGCAGGATATCGACGATAGCCTGTCGTACTTCTTCTCCGAATGGCGCCAGAAGCACGCCTACGATCCGGGCCGGAAGTAGTTCGCCCACCCCCCTTAACGTCACCCCGGCGCAGGCCGGGATCCAGCCAGACATCGGCCCCGTTATGTGGAGACTTGCCTGGGTGCCGGCCTCCGCCGGCCGGTGATTTGGAAAAACTTCTATCTAGCAGCAGGTACTGCGCGAACCTCGCCGTCGACCAGCGTCAATGCAAGTTCGCCGCGCTTCAGCTTCAGTGCGGCATCGCCGAAGAGCGTCCGCCGCCAGCCCTGGAGCGCCAGGATGTCGGCTTCATCCGACGTTGCGAGCTGCTCGAGATCTTCGCTGTCGGCAATGATACGGGGCGCCACGCCATGCTCCGCGGCGGCAGCTTTCAATAGCACTTTCAGCAATTCGAGCGTGGCGCTCGCTTCGGCCGAAAGCGCTTCGTTGCGTTCGATTTTAGGGAGCGTCTTGGGGTCTCGCGCGAGACCCGCCTTGACGACGTCGACGATTTCCTTGGCCCGCTGCGACCGCGCGAAGCCATCCGAAAGCGTCCGAAGTTGACCGAGCGAATCCGCGCTCGCCGGCATCTGATTGGCGATGTCGTACAGTGCATCGTCTCTAAGCACGCGTCCCCGCGGCACGTCGAGCGTTTGCGCCAGGCGTTCGCGCCAGGCCGCAAGCTCAATCAGCACCGCCAGTGATTTCCGTCCCTTGACGCGAAGCTTGAGCCGCTGCCAGGCGTTTTCGGGCTTCGCGTCGTAGGTCGCTGGGCTCGTGAGAACGTGCATCTCTTCCTGTAGCCACGGCGTGCGGCCGGTCTTCTCCAGCGTCTGCTTCAGGCGCTGATAGACATCTCTGAGATGCGTCACGTCGGCGAGCGCGTAGTCGAGCTGCTTTTCCGAGAGCGGCCGCCGGCTCCAGTCGGTAAACCGCGAACTCTTGTCGAGATCGACCGAGGTCGTTTTCTTGACGAGGTTCACATAGCTGATGCTATCGCCATAGCCGCAAACCATCGCCGCGACCTGCGTATCGAAGACGGGCGCGGGCACGATCTCCGATTTCAGGTAGATGATTTCGATATCCTGGCGCGCCGCATGGAACACCTTGACGACCGAGGTGTCCGCCATCAGCTGGTAGAATGGCGCGAGATCGAGGCCCGGGCTCAACGGGTCGACGACGGCCTCGGCTTCTGGGCCTGCGAGCTGGATAAGGCACAGCAACGGCCAGAACGTCTGCTCGCGCAGAAATTCGGTGTCAACCGCAACATATTCACTTTTTGCCAGCACCTCGCAGAGGGCCGACAGTTCTGACGTGGTCGTGATCATTCGCATCAAGGCAGCCCTATAGCGCATGGTCTGGAAGTTGTCGCCATCAGCTTGATCGCAGAGGTAGGGCGTTTTTTCGCAAGGGTTTCCGGAAGTGCCCCGCTGGCCCGCTAAGGTCCGGACTGAGCCCTTGGGTCCCTGGGCCATTAACGTGTAGGGTGCTAACCTTGACTTTCGCGCGGCCGCATGCGCTTTTCCGCGGCGATTTTCACCCACATCGATCAAAGGGTTTCCGGCCATGGCCGAGGCTAAGCTGCATCGTTATCGCTCGCACACATGCGGCGCCCTCCGGAAGAGTGACGTCGGTTCACATGTGCGGCTTTCTGGCTGGGTGCATCGCGTGCGCGACCACGGCGGCGTGCTCTTCATCGATTTGCGCGACCATTACGGGCTGACCCAAGTCGTCGCAGATCCCGACAGTCCCGCCTTCAAAACGGCCGAGACGCTGCGGTCGGAGTGGGTCGTCCGCATCGACGGCAAGGTCCGCGACCGGCCCGAAGGCACCACGAACTCCGAACTCCCGACCGGCGAAATCGAGCTTTACGCGACAGAAATCGAAGTACTGTCGGCGGCGAAGGAATTGCCCGTTCCGGTCTTTGGCGAGCCCGAATACCCCGAAGACCTGCGGCTACAGTATCGTTTCCTCGATCTCCGCCGCGAGACGCTGCATGCCATCATCATGAAGCGGCTCGAGATCACGCGGTCGATCCGCCGCCGCATGCACGACGAAGGCTTCAACGAATTCCCGACGCCAATCCTGACGGCCTCGAGCCCGGAAGGCGCGCGCGACTTCCTGGTGCCGAGCCGCATCCATGCAGGAAAATTCTACGCGCTGCCGCAGGCGCCGCAGCAGTATAAGCAACTCTTGATGGTCTCCGGCTTCGACCGCTATTTCCAGATCGCCCCGTGCTTCCGCGACGAAGATCCGCGCGCAGATCGATTGCCGGGAGAATTCTACCAGCTCGACGTCGAGATGAGCTTCGTCGAGCAGGAAGACATCTTCGCGACGATGGAGCCGGTTATCACCGGCCTGTTCGAAGAGTTCGCGCAAGGTAAGGCAGTAACGAAAAACTGGCCGCGCATTCCCTACGACACGGCAATCGCCAAGTACGGTTCCGACAAGCCGGATCTGCGCAACCCGATCGAGATGGCCGACGTCACGGAGCACTTCCGGGGCTCGGGCTTCAAGGTCTTCGCCGGCATGATTGAGAAAGATCCAAAGGCGCGCATCTGGGCTATTCCCGCGCCGACGGGTGGCAGCCGCGCCTTCTGCGACCGCATGAACTCCTGGGCGCAGGGCGAAGGCCAGCCGGGCCTCGGCTACATCTTTTGGCGCGATGGCGAAGAGGCTGGCGCCGGCCCCGTCGCGAAGAACATCGGTCCCGAGCGCGCCGTCGCGATCAAGAATCAGCTTGGCTTGAAAGATGGCGACGCCGTCTTCTTCGTCGGCGGCAACCCGGCAAACTTCTACAAGTTCGCGGGTCTTGCGCGTGATCGCGTCGGCCAGGAGCTGAAGCTCATCGACGAGAACCGCTTTGCGCTCGCCTGGATCGTCGACTTCCCGTTCTACGAATGGAACGAGGAAGACAAGAAGATCGACTTCTCGCACAACCCGTTCTCGATGCCGAAGGGCGGACGCGAGGCGCTGGAAGCGGCCGAGAAGTCTGGCCGCGACGCACTCCTCGCGCTCAAGGCGAACCAGTACGACATCGTCTGCAACGGCTACGAGATCGCCTCGGGATCGGTGCGTAACCACGTGCCGGAGACGATGGTCAAAGCCTTCGAGATCACCGGACTATCCAAGGCCGACGTCGAGGCGCGGTTTGGCGGTCTTTACCGTGCCTTCCAGTACGGCGCGCCACCGCACGGCGGCATGGCGGCGGGCATAGAACGCATCGTCATGTTGCTGACGGGCGGCAAGACGGTGCGTGAGGTCGCGCTCTTCCCGATGAACCAGCAAGCTGCCGATCTGCTGATGGGTGCTCCCAGCGAAGCCGCGCCCAAGCAGCTCCGCGAACTCTCCATCCGCGTCGTCGCACCGGAGAAGAAGAATTAGTTCGTCATCCTCGGCCGAGCACGGCGCAGCCGTGTCGAAGGCCGGGGATCCAGCGCAAGACTCTTGCCTCGGCAGAAAGTAAAAATCGGCGCCCCTCGAAATAAGGGACGCCGATTGATGTCAGTCGAAACGCGCAATCACTCGGTCGTGACGTTCGGGGCCAGCGGCGCGATAACCGCAACAAACACCGTCTTGCCGTCCTTGATGGCCGTGCCGACCCAACGGCCGGAATCGCGGTGAAGGGGGGAAATCGCCGTATAACCCTGATGTGCGAGCTGCTGCCTAGCCTGTTCGGCATTGGCCGCGCTGGCAAGTTCGGCGCTGAAGGCTGCCGTTTTTCCAGCGTCGCTTGAAGATGACTCTTCTGCAAGGGCCGGAAGTGCAAAAAAGGCAGTCGCCAGTCCAATTGAAATGATGCGGATCATGTAAGCTCCATTATGTTTCGCTGCGGATCTCTCTCCGCGTCACCCTCAACATAGGGAGCTTCATGCATCACCACCAAACAACTCCCTGTGCGCGAAACATTGCTAATCGTGAGATGATGTGATCGTCAGAGAGTGCCCTAAAACGCGAGACATCTTCCCAGCATTACCATTCGGACAGAAACCAAAAGCGGGCCTCGATCATGCGACTTCTCTTTCTCGGTGCCGGAGCAACCGGCGGCTATTTCGGTGGAAGGCTGACGAAGGTCGGCGCCGACGTCACGTTTCTCGTCCGGCCGAAACGCCGCGATCAGCTGCTCCGCGACGGCGTCAAGATCGAAAGTCCCGTCGGGAATTTGACGACGCCGGTTAAGGCGATCACGCGCGAGGAAATCTCAGGCCCCTTTGACGCCGTTATCCTCAGTGCCAAGGCCTACGACCTGCACGAAGCCATCGAAACGATACGGCCCGCCGTCGGTAATGAAACTTTGGTTCTGCCACTGCTCAACGGCCTGAAGCATCTTGAAACTCTCGACGATGCGTTCGGCGCTTCGCGCGTCCTCGGCGGTATGTGCCAGATCAGCGTTACCTTGACCGAGGATGGTACAATCCAGCACTTCGGGCCGTTCGCGGCCATCACGCTCGGGCCGAGATCTGCTGAGCAAAAGAGCCGGTCGGCAAGGCTGCATGACGTGCTCGCGAAAGGCTGCGATGCGCGGTTTTCCGACGACGTCATCGCCTCGATGTGGGGCAAGTGGTTCTTCATAGCCGGGCTCGCATCATCCACATGCCTGATGCGCGCATCCGTCGGCGAGATCAATCGCACCGGGCAGGGCCGCGAATTCATGATGGGTATCGTCAGCGAATGCGTGGCAATTGCCACCGGGAACGGCTACCCGCCGGACCAGGCAATGCTCGATTTCACGCATAACCTGATGTGCGATCCAACCTCCAAGATTTCGGCGTCCATGCTTCGCGACATCGAACGTGGTGCCCGCATTGAAGCTGAGCAGATCGTCGGCGATATCATTCGCCGGGGCCGGGCGCAGGGCGTTGCAACGCCCCTTCTCGAAACGGCCTTTATCCATCTGCAAGCTTATGAAACACGGTTTACTGAGTGAAACCGCAAGCCGCCGAAGCAGCCGATGTAGTGTAGTTAATTTCCCGACTTATTTCGAGACCGCAAAAGCCCGAAAAAGGGAAGCCACGAGCGTTGGAGTTCCAAAGCATGATCCGTCCCATTGTTTGCGCTGCGCTTTTGCTCGCCGCGCTTCCTCTTGCAGCCCTGGCGCGCACTGCGAACCATGCGAGTGATTGGAATGGCGCCGAGATCAACTGGCGCGACGCACGCTCCGGTATCTATGAAGCGACGAAATCCCGCCGTCCCGTTTTGATGGTTTTCCACGCGACGTGGTGCTCGTTTTGCAAACGCTTTCGGAAAGTCTTCAAAGACCCGGCGGTTGTCGCCGCCTCGCGCGATTTCGTCATGATCTTGGCTGACGTTGATCAAGACAAGGAACTCAGCAGCGAGCTTTCGCCGGACGGCTCGTATGTCCCGCGCACGCTTTTCATTGATCCCGACGGCAACGTCTCAGACAAGCTCGTTGGGGGCGACCCCCAATATCCGCACTCTCTGGATGTCGAATCGCCCGCCGAGCTTCTCGCTCTGATGAAGAAGGCGCGCCATGTATTCGATATGGCGCCACCCGCGTCGCCGTCAGCGGGCTCAAACCCGATCTGATACGTCGCGGAGTTGCATCAGGCTGTTGCACTCGGCCGCTCAACTCGCCATAAGTCCGACCGGCGCGGACGTGGTGGAACCGGTAGACACACAGGACTTAAAATCCTGAGACGGTAACGTCGTGTGGGTTCGAGTCCCACCGTCCGCACCAGAGACTTCCGGCGAGAGAAAGCTTACTGAGCAGCGCACATGTGATAGCGGTACCACAGGCGCCGCGAGCCCGTCTCCAATGCTGCTTCGCGCAACCCCGCACAATCTCTCGAAGCGCGGAAGCCCATCGGTGCCTGACGGGGATGCACGACTTTGCCGAATTCGGGATGGGTCGCCGCCCAAATATCGGCTGGGCCAGGGTTGCCGTCGGCCAAGCCTAGATAGTTCGCGTTGGCGTTCGATGCGGCAACCGCAAGCAGCGAAAGAGAACCGATGAGTGCGCTCGCAAAATGTTTTGAAGTTGTGTTCATCCGAGAACTCCTCTGAACTTGGGGCTGCAAAGGCCCCCCTCCAGAGCTGCCATTCGGCTGTAACGTTCGTGGACATTGTGAAAAGCGCGATCTCCCGCAATAGTCCGCTCGAACTAGCTACCTGGATTTTGACGAAGCGTCTATTGAAAGCGGATCCAAATTGCGCGTGCTAAACCGCGTAGCTCCGTCCGAACGCGTTCATAACTTGTCGCCGCTCAGCGAACCTTGGCTTGCCGGGAGATCCGTAATTCCGGTCCTTGTAGTTGATTGCTGTACTGTCTATTCGATTCCTGCGTAGCTTCGCAGAGACAGCAGAAAAAAAGGGGGGGCGGCGATGTCGATGGATCCGAACGCGACGGAAACAACGTCCGGGATCGTCGAGATTGAGCCATCACCTTCAACGACCGGGATCCTGGAAACACTTGGCCCAGGATTGGTGACCGGTGCAGCGGACGACGATCCGAGTGGTATCGCGACGTATAGCCAAGTTGGCGCGCAATTCGGTTATGGCCTTGCTTGGACCATGCTGTTCAGCTTTCCGCTGATGGTCGCTATCCAAGCCGTTGCCGCCAGGATCGGCTGCGTGACGGGGCATGGTATCGCGCACAATTTGCGGCGCCACTATCCGAGGTGGCTGCTGCGCGGGGTTATCTGCCTTCTGCTCGTGGCAAACGTGATCAATCTTGGCGCTGACGTCGGCGCCATGGGGGCTGCGTTGGGTTTGCTGATCGGCGGTCCCGAGCGGGTCTATACGGTATTGTTGGGCATCGTTTGCATCCTTCTCGAAACCTTCATGAGCTACGCACGGTATAGCGCCGTGCTCAAATGGGCGACGTTGTGCTTGTTCACGTATGTGGGCGTCGTTTTCACCGCGCATGTGCCTTGGGGCACGGCGCTCCACGGAACATTCGTCCCGCACTTCAAACTCGACGCCGACTACGCCATGGGCCTCGTTGCGGTTCTTGGCACGACAATCAGCCCCTATCTGTTTTTCTGGCAGGCCGGCCAAGAAGTGGAAGAGCTGCATCGGCGGCATATCAAGCCGTTGTGCATCACGCCTCGCGAAGCGGGCCGCGAACTTTCGCGCATTCGAACGGACACGATGGTCGGAATGGGCGTATCGAACCTCATTGGCTTGTTCATCATCTTCGCAACCGCCGCGACGTTGAATGCAAATGGCGTGACCGAAATCCAAACCTCCGCTCAGGCCGCAGAGGCGCTTCGTCCCGTGGCGGGGGAATTCACCTTCGCGCTCTTTGCAATCGGCATCATTTCAACAGGAATGCTGGCGGTCCCCGTGATGGCCGGTTCGGCCGCCTACGGCGTGAGCGAGCTTTTTTCCTGGCGGCAAGGTCTCGACTGCAAGCTGCGGGAAGCCAAGGCGTTCTACGCGACGATAGCTGTCGCGACGCTCGGCGGCGTGGCGCTGAACTTCACCTCGATCGATCCTATAAAGGCACTCTACTGGAGCGCGGTTATCAACGGTATGTTGGCTGCCCCGTTGATGGCAGTGATGATGGTGATGGCGATGAACCCTCACATCATGGGGCGGCTCACGCTCCCGCACCCGATGCTCATCATGGGCTGGATAGCAACATTCGCGATGGCCCTTGCGACCATCGTGTTCCTGGTGATCTGACGATCGCATTGGTTGCGGGGGATTCTAAAACGACCCCGCCTCTCGCAGTGCGCTACAGTGCTCATCTCCTTCGTTACCTTGAGTCGATCTCGCATCTGAACCACGAGTTCTATTCTAACCTTCCATTTCGGTGCGACTGCTGGGCGGCACATGAATGATCCGCAAGCGGAATGAATGCTCGGACACGATGCGCGCGGAACCCCAACAGTAACTATATGCGTAGACGTATGTCCGCCGTTGACCGGTGGGCGCTGCGAAAGGGTGAGCGACGGAACTGCCTCTCCAATCCGTCG
The DNA here is from genome assembly GCA_018242295.1 of Pseudomonadota bacterium. Taxonomy (GTDB): domain Bacteria; phylum Pseudomonadota; class Alphaproteobacteria; order Rhizobiales; family Hyphomicrobiaceae; genus Hyphomicrobium_B. Next base: position 53,940 of record JAFECE010000005.1, on the reverse strand, counting down.
TTTATGCGAGGCGGGGTGCCCGCCTCACAACTCCTCAGTCGCCACGCATGGAGCAGACGTGTTGAGGACCCGCGTCAGAACATTCATTTGGCTGATTATTCTGATGGGCTTGGCTGGCGGCGGCTACTGGGTCTGGCAGCATCGCCGCGTGGTAACGGAGACGACTCAAAAGAAGCCTGTCGAACGCGTGCCGGTCTCCGTCGCGACGGCCGAAGTTAAGAATTTTCCTGTCTACCTGGACAGCCTTGGACAGGCGCAAGCCTGGAATACTGTGACGGTTCGCTCGCGCGTCGACGGCGAGATTGTCAAGGTGGCCTTCGACGAAGGTCAGTTCGTCAAAGCCGGCGATCTTCTGATCCAGATTGACCCGAGGCCCTATCAGGCCGCGCTCGATCAAGCCGTCGCGAAGAAGGCTCAGGACGAGGCCAACCTCGCCAATCTGAAACGCGACCTTCAGCGTTTCGAGAAAGTCGGCACGCTCGCAACCACGCAACAACAGATCGACACGCAACGGTCGAACATCACGCAGCAAGAATCGCTGATCAAGGCCGATGTCGGGGCGATTGCAAATACACAAGTCCAGGTCACCTACACCACCATCACCGCCCCGATCTCCGGCCGCGTCGGCTTTCGTCTCGTCGACCAGGGCAACATCATCCACGCTGGAGATACCGGCGGCGTCGCGACCATTGCGCAAATTCAACCGATCGCCGTGATTTTTACCGAACCGGAGGAACGGCTCCCGCGCATCCTCGATCAGCTGAAGCATGGAGCTCTACCCGTCACCGCCTTCACGTCGGACGGCAAACAGGAACTCGCCAAAGGCGAGCTTTCGCTTGTCGATAACCAGGTCGACACGACCACCGGCTCGATCAAGCTGAAAGGCAAATTTCCGAACACCGAAATGACTCTTTGGCCCGGACTGACCGTCGCGACGCGTCTGCTCATCACGACAGAAAAGAATGTCGTCGTCATTCCCGATGCCGCCGTCCAACGCGGGCCCGACAAACTATTTGCCTATGTCGTCGGGCCCGACAGAAAAGCTGAACGGCGCGATCTCGTCGTCGGCGAGATCCAAGATGGCCAAGCCGTTATCAAGAGCGGCGTGAAGGCTGGTGAGCAGGTCGTTACTGCCGGATATTATCGCCTGGAACCCGGTTCGCTCGTCGATCTGCCCGAAGATCAAAAAAAGGAGGAGCAGAAACAGAAAGCAACGCCTCCAGCCGCCCCGGTATCTGAATCCAAACACACCGTGCTGGAGGCTGACTAACATGGCAACCGGCGGCGTATCTGGCATCTTCATCCGTTACCCGATTGGCACCTCGCTCATCATGGTGGGCATTCTGTTCGTCGGCGTTATCGCGTTCCTCAGTCTGCCGGTTGCGCCGCTGCCGCAGATCGATTTTCCGACCATTCAGGTTTCGGCCACGCTTCCCGGCGCCAGCCCTGAAACGATGGCGTCGAATGTGGCGCAACCGCTCGAGCGCCAGTTTGCGCAGATACCCGGCGTCACTCAGACGACGTCGACGAGCGGCCTCGGCGTCACGACCGTCGTCGTGCAGTTCGATCTCAATCGAGATATCGACGGCGCCGCCAACGACATCCAGGCGGCCATCAACGCCGCCAGCGGCCAGCTGCCGCAAAATCTGCCGCAACCGCCGATTTATCGGAAGGTCAATCCGGCAGACAGCCCCATTTTGATCCTGTCCGCGTCGTCAGACGAAATGCCCCTGACGACGGTCGATGACAACGCCGACACCAAGCTGGCGCAGCAGATCAGCCAGATCACCGGCGTCGGACAGGTGACGATCGGTGGCGAGCAGAAGCCGGCGATCCGGATTCAATTGGATCCCGCCAAGCTCTACGCGCGCAATCTGACACTCGAGGAGGTCCGCCTTCCGTTGTCGATCACGACGGTCAACAGCCCCAAGGGTTCGCTCGATAGCACCAATCGCGGCTACACGATCTACACCAACGACCAGTTGACGGAAGCGAAGGCATGGGACGACGTGATCATCGCCTACCGCAACGGCAGTCCGATCCGTGTTCGCGACGTCGGCAATGCAATCCGCGGTGCCGAGGATATGAAAAAGGCGGCTTGGACGAACGGTAAGCGTGGCGTGTTTCTCATCGTATTCAAGCAACCCGGTGCGAACGTCATCGAAACCGTGGACCGCATCAAAGCCCAATTGCCACGCCTTCAGGCATCGATGCCAAAGGCGATTCATATCCAAATTCTGAGCGATAGAACGGAAACGATCCGCGCGTCCGTTGCCGATGTCGAATACACGCTTCTCCTTTCGGTCGCGCTCGTCGTCGCTGTCATCTTCGTGTTTTTGCGAAGCTTGTGGGCGACGGTCATTCCGAGCGTCACCGTTCCCCTTGCGCTGTTCGGTGCCTGCGCCCTGATGTACGCCATGGGCTACAGCCTCGATAATCTTTCGCTCATGGCCTTGACGATTTCCGTCGGTTTCGTCGTCGATGACGCTATCGTCGTCCTGGAAAACATCGTCCGCTACGTCGAGCACGGCGACAGACCCTATGACGCGGCGATGAAGGGAGCCGAGGAGATCGGCTTCACCGTCATTTCGATCAGCGTTTCACTTGTCGCCGTGTTCATCCCGCTGCTCTTCATGAGCGGCATCATCGGCCGCATCTTTCGCGAGTTTGCCGTCACCGTTACGATGACGATAGCGGTCTCCGCCTTCGTTTCGCTGACGCTGACGCCGATGATGGCATCGCGGTTTTTAAAGAGCGAAAAGGACGTCAAACACGGCCGGCTTTACAATTTGAGCGAACGCGGCTTCACGGCGATGCTCAACGGCTATACCCGCGGCCTCGACTTTGTACTCCGCCATCAGTTCTTCACGCTGATGACGTTCTTCGCGACGATGGCACTTACAGCCTACCTCTTTATCGAGATTCCGAAGGGCTTCTTTCCTCAGCAGGACACCGGCCTCATCACCGGCATTTCCGAAGCCGCCCAGGATATTTCCTTCCAGGCCATGCTCAGCCGCCAGGAGAAGATCGGCGAAGTCGTAGCAAGCGATCCCGCCGTCGCAACCGTTGCCATGGCGATCGGAGCCGGAGGCCCCACCTCCGCGCTCAACAGCGGTCGCGTCTACATTACCTTGAAGCCGAAAGACCAGCGTGATGCTTCGGCATTTCAAGTCATTCGCCGGCTTCAGCCGAAGCTCGCAAAGGTCGAAGGGGCGCGTCTTTTCATGCAGGCAGCGCAGGACGTGACCGTTGGCGGCCGCGCCTCGCGAACGCAATTCCAGTATACGCTGCAGGACGCGAACGCGAATGAGCTGAACACCTGGGCTCCAAAAATTCTCGACAAGCTCAAAACCTTGCCCGAGCTTCGCGACGTGGCGACGGACCAGCAACTGGCGGGAACGACGCTTACCGTCGACATCAACCGTGACGAAGCCTCGCGCTACGGGCTAACCCCCGATGCAATCGACGCGACGCTCTACGACGCTTTCGGCCAGCGCCAAATCGCCCAGTATTACACGCAGCAGAACAGCTACCACGTTGTCATGGAAGTCCTGCCATCGATCCAGGGCGATTTGGGAAGCCTCGACAATCTCTACATCCGCTCCCCGACGACAGGCGGCCTCGTTCCGCTCGCGACCTTCGCGAGTTGGACCACGCGTCCGACCGCGCCACTCTCGATCTCGCATCAAGGGCAATTCCCCGCGGTCACGATCAGCTTCAACTTGGCGCCGGACGTATCACTCGGTACCGCGACCGATGCGATCAAGGCGGCCGAACGCGAGCTTCGCCTCCCCGCATCGATGCAGACGACATTCCAAGGCAACGCTCAAGCGTTCCAGCAATCGCTGACGACAATTCCGCTGCTGATCGCTGCTGCGCTCTTCGTCGTCTATCTGATCCTCGGCGTTCTTTACGAAAGCTACATTCACCCGATCACGATTCTCTCCACGTTGCCGTCGGCCGGCGCGGGCGCGCTCGCGACGCTGATGATCTTTGGGTATGACTTCAGCCTCGTGGCGATGATCGGCATCATCCTGCTGATCGGCATCGTCAAGAAGAATGGCATCATGCTCGTCGACTTTGCCATTCATGCTGAGCGCAACGAGCATCTCACCTCGCTTGAGGCGATACGCAAGGCATCGCTGTTGCGGTTCCGGCCGATCATGATGACGACGCTGGCGGCGCTCCTGGGAGGCGTGCCTTTGATGCTCGGTACGGGAACCGGCGCGGAAATCCGTCAACCTCTCGGCTACTCGATGGTCGGTGGCTTGGCCATCAGCCAGGTCCTGACGCTATTCACGACGCCGGTCATCTTTCTCTACATGGATCGCTTGTCCAACTGGATAACGGGAGCGAAGCGCGAACCGCTCGATAAGCCCGCACCAACTGCGGTCACCCCGCCGCCCGGAGCAAAACCGGCGGAGTCCTAGTATCTAGTCGTCGGCAGGCGCTTCGACGACTCTCGTTTCCGGCATCGCCAGCGTGACGACGAGGAACCCGAGAAAACCGATCACGGCGAGCGTCAGAAATGCCGTCGACGTTCCGAAGTGCAGCGCGATCTCGCCCGCGAGCGTCGTGCTGATCGAAGCGCCGATCCCCATCGCAACACCGATGAATCCAAGCGCAAGATTGAAGTTGCCTGAGTCTTGCGTCACGTCCGCCACGATACCTGCGACAAGCACGCCGAGCACACTCGCCGAAATGCCGTCCAGAAATTGGATTGCGACCATCACTTCCGGATCGGCGCTGAACGACATCAAAACCGCGCGAACCGGAAGGGCTGCAAATCCCAAAAGAAGCAGCGGACGCCGGCCATGTTGATCGCCGTAGCGGCCGATCCAGGGCGAGATCAAAGCGACGATGAATTGCGGAACGATGATGCAAAGCGCGACGAGAACGGTAGCAGACTTGCTCGAGCGTAAGGTGATGAGGTTTGCGGCAAGCGGCAGCACCGCCGCATTGGCAAGATGGAAAAGGCAGACGGACGCTGCGAGAATCAACAGTTGCCGCTTGCCGAAGATCGTCTTGGTGGCCCGTAGGAGATGATATTCGGGCTCGTGCTTCGGCTCCAGTTCCTCGCGATGAAAGTCCGACGGTTGGATCAAGTAAAGCGCCATCACCGCTGGTATCGTCATCGCCGCCGAGACGAAGAAGACGGCCTGGCTCGACAGGTAATAGCCGGAAGCTCCCATGCTCGCGGCCGCGAACATGCTGCCGAGTGAGGAAAAGCGGGCATTCCGGCCCATTCGTTCGCCGATGAGATTGTGCCCCACAAGCCCCAGGCTAATCGCCGCCAGCGCCGGCCCGATGACGACGCTCGCCGCCGAGTGAAAAACTTGCGCCAGGAACACCGCGTAGAATGTGGGCCAGATCGCGATGGAAAAGGCGGTCGCGCCGACGGTCAGCGTGCAAGCTGCGGCCAGTGTCCGCTCGCGTCCGATCGCATCCACAAGCGCACCGGCAGGCACTTGTCCGACAAGGGCGAAGAGACTGCCGATCGTCAGTACGAGGCCGATATCGGCATTCGTCCATTTTTCTGCCGTCAGATAGACCGTCAGGAATGGACCGAACCCGACTTGTGCATCGGCCAGGAAGAACGCGAACCAGTCAACGCCGATCTGGCTTCGTTTGGACGGTGCGTGGAGAGAAGGCACCAACGGCCCTTTGAAGCCGCTCATGTCTCAATCCGCGGCAGTGGATTGAGCGCCTGCGACGGGCGAAGGTCGCGCCGTCATTTGGTCGCCGCCGGAGATTGCGGCGGAGGTGAGGATGTAGCCTCCGGCGGCGGGCTGCCGGCCGAACCGACGATGACGACGGGTTCTCCTGGATGATATTCCGGCGTGACGCGCAACTCATCGCGTCCCATTTCCAGCGTGATGCCTTGCGGTGAGAAATGCAGCACCGGCCATGCGACGGCGATCTTGCGCGAGCCGACGCCAAGGAAACCGCCGAAGTCGATGACCGCGGCGCGCACCTCGCCCGAACGCCCGACGAGGATATCGGTGACTTGCCCGAGCTTTTCACCCGTTGCGCTTTTCACGTCCTTCCCGAGCAAGCTCGAAACCGCACTGTCGTCCACCACGATCGCCGGCGTCCCGGAGGGCGCGGGCTCTACCGGAACTGGCTTGGCCTGTGCATTGGCTGGCGGCGCGGCTTCCGGCTTGGCGGCGGGCTGTTGCGCCAACGCGCCTATGTCCGCTTTTGGGGCCTGGGATCCGGCGCCCAGGACCGCAACGAGCGCCGCAACGAGGGCCAGTAGGCAGAAACCGGCCGTAAACCTCTTTCTCATGGATCGTTCCCCAGGGCTGAAAGCCGAGACTTGGATTCCTGCGCGGTCCGCATCTGATCGGCGAACACTCCGCAGGTGAATGTCAACCGGCCGGGAAGGCTCAAGTTCCGATGCCGCCTCGCCGGATGAGAATTGATCGCCGGTCAGGAAGGTCGCGCCCGCTATCGCCACGCGATTGGCAGCCCCGGCGTTTTCTGCTTAGAAGCTCGGCCGAACGGTTTGACGGCTGCCTTTGGAGACACCTGTAGATGAAACTTGTACGCTTTGGCGCCCCAGGTGCCGAAAGACCCGGCATCCTCGATAAGGACGGCGCCGTTCGCGATCTCTCAGCCGTCATCCCGGATCTTGCGGGCGAACACCTTTCGCCGGCTGCCCTGGCGCGGTTGCGCGGCCTCGACCTCGCGTCGCTCCCGAAAGCGCCGGACGGCGTCCGGCTTGGTCCGCCCGTCGCCGGCACCCACAACTTCATCGCCATCGGTCTCAACTACGCCGATCACGCCAAGGAGACGGGACAGGAAATCCCGGCCGAGCCTATTCTCTTCAATAAGGCTTCGACGTCGATCTGCGGCCCCAACGACGACGTGATGTATCCGAGAAATTCCAGGCATCTCGACTGGGAATGCGAGATCGCCTTCGTCATCGGCGCCCGTGCGCGCTACGTCGAGGCAAAAGACTGGGCGAACTACATCGCCGGCTACACCATCTGCAATGACGTGTCGGAACGCGTCTTCCAGAGCAAGCGTGCCGGTCAGTGGGTGAAGGGCAAGTCGGCGGAGACATTCGGGCCGATCGGTCCCTGGCTCGTCACTCCGGACGAAGTGCCCGATCCCGATAATCTCTCCATGTCTTTGGACGTCAACGGCGTGCGCAAGCAGACTGGCTCGACCTCGACGATGATCTTCAAAATCCCCGAGCTTCTCGCCTACGTGACGCAATTCATGGTTCTGGACCCCGGCGACATCATCACAACCGGAACGCCGCCCGGTGTCGGCACCGCACGCAATCCGAAGGAATTCCTGAAGGCCGGCGACGTGATGGAACTCAAGATCGAAGGCCTCGGAACACAGCGTCAGAAGGTCGTCGAATTCAAGCTCTAGGAAAGAATTTATCTTTCAACACCATAATCTCGACGAAGGTCGGGCAGCGCGGCTCCTCAAACGTCGTCGTCGTCGCTCGGCTCGCCGTCGCGATCAACGGGCCGGTTCGGATACTTGCTGAAATCCGAACCCGTGCGCATTGCGAGGCGCTGGCGGATCTCGTCCCACGAGCGTGGATTATCGAGGTCCATCTTGCCGAGTCTTGTACGGATCGCGTTGAGCTGATCTTTTAAATCCTGCTCCCCTTCTTGCAATCCGTCGTCTGGTTGAGCCGCATGTTCGATTTCTTCGATCAAATAATCCAAAAGCTCAACTTCGGGGAACAGATTGTACAAAGCGAGTTCTGTTTGAATTCGATCTTCGATGCCGTCGAGAAGCGGTCGCTTATTGGGATCCTGACCAACTTCGCCGACGAGCTGAGAATAAGCAAGGCTTAGGTCATTGCCTTGGCGCGTTTGAAAATTGCGGAGAAACTGTCCGAGATTTGGACGACGATCTCCTGCGCCAACGAGCGCTTTCCACGCATCTTTGATCGCTCGCGCCACTTCTGGCGATCGTAGCCTTTGTTCGACGAGCTGCGAATTCAAACCAATCGCAGCCAATAGTTCATCCCGATAATAGGCGCCAAGTTGTTGGCGTTCTTGTTCGCTTAGCGGCTGAACGTGAGGCAGAGCTTGCTGCTCACGCCGCTGTTCGATCTTTGGAGTACTTCGCCCAGCCAAGGGCAGCTCGTGCTGCGCGTCTCGTAGCACACCGCCATCCAGCGCCGGGCGATACTGCACGCCTTCGAACCGCGCGCGCTCGTAGCCGTATCCTGAACTCTCAGGCGCCGTCGCCCGGATTGTGAGAAGCGTTTCGTAAAGCGCCGGGCGAATGTAGTAGCGATCATCGATCTTGACGTCAGGTGCCACCGCCTTGGCCGCCGCACCTGCGTTCATCACGCGTCGGACGACGCGCGAGTCGTAATCGTTGTTGATGTCCGTCAGAGTCACCATGGACGTGAAGCCTTCGGTTTCGCGGATCGGCTCGAGTGTGTTCAGCACGATCTCCGAATGCTCACGCGGATGCGGCGCGAGCGCCGCGGAAACGAGTTGATCGAGTCGAGCCCGGTCCTTGGCAGTCGCATCGGTCTTGAACTGCTTGTCGCAAACCGACGAGAGATATTCGCGCAGCTCGCTCCGGACCCGGTAACGTTCCGGATTATGGCTGACGGTCTCGACCGCGCCGATGTCCGCGCCGGCCGTCAGCACCATGCGGACGCGATCGGCTTGCGATCGCTCCATCGCGCTCAAATCCGCGAGCGCCGAAAACCCGTCCTGATTGGTGATCGGCCTGAGGGACGTCAGCGTCAGCCACGCCGTCTCGTAAGGGTGCGCGCCGAGCGCGGCGTTGATCGTCGCTTCGAGCTGCGAGCCCGAGCGCGTCCTGAAACTCGGAATATCCGACAGCGGCGAACGCACGGCATTGGCGCCGAAAAGACCCGACATGAAAATCAGCCCGTCGAGACCGATTGCGATTGCGAGCGCGAGATACGCAAGCCGGTTCCCGTCCTGGAAGGCGTTGAGCGTCACGACGAAGCGGTGTGCCTTGTCATCACGTGCAAGCTCGATGTGATTGATGTGGGTTCTGAGTGTGTCCGTGTCGGCGCTCGGAAGCGCGCTGTCAGCGAGACACCGCCGGGCGAACGCGAAGAGATCGTCCGTCGATTTGTTGGCGTTGAGTTTGTCGCCGCCCATACACGTGTTTTCGAAAATTTTCGTACCCGCCTGCAGCGCAAACAGCGTCGACGCCGCGTCGGCCGTCGTTTTCGGATCGCAGTCGATGCTCGAAACGAGAGCCTTCGTTTCCGGCGTCGCCTGCATGGCGCTGGTGATGTCCCCGCACATCCGCTGGACGGCGCCGAGATGCTCGACCGTCGGGTCGGCCCGGAACTCGGATTTCGTCTGCTCGAAGAGCGGCAGAATGCGCGACGGATCGACCTTGGGACCGGCGTCGGTCTCGCTACTGTTCTCGGTGAGCTTGATGCGCTGCTCGGCCGTTTCCGCTTCGCCCTTGTATTTGGCAAGATCGCCGTCGAGCGTCGCCAGCTCGCGATCGACGGCCGAAAGCCGGGATTCGACCCCCGCGAGGCGCTTCTGCGCGTCTTTCATGCGCTCCTGGGCAATCTGTGCGGCTGCCTGAAGCTGGCCAAGCTCGTCCATCCGCTGACGGTAGAGCGGCCCGCGTCCGGCTTTGCCGCTGCCTTCGACGCCCTTGTCCTCGGCCAGCGCTTCGACGCGCTTGGCATCGACATCGCGAAGCTTCGCGTCGTAATCGGCTTTCTTCGCGGCATAATCGGCTGCAAGCTCCGGCCGCTGCGCCGCGAGGTTCGACTTCTCGTCCGTCAGCGATGTCTTTCGATTGGCCAATCCGGCCTGGCCCGCCTGCGCCGAGGATATCCGCTCCTGCTGCTCCTTGACCGCGCGCCGGCGCTCTTCGATCTGATCGTTGACGTACCGCTCGATCACGCCCTGCGATTGGGCGGCAGCTTTCGTCATGTTCTCGAGCTGCTGTTCGTAGCCCTTCCACGCGCCGGTCGTGAACAGCTCTTCGGCAAGGCTCGCGCGACGTGCCGCGATCGCCTGCTCGATGTCGGTAATGATACCCGAGACTTGGTTCTGCGCGCGCAGCTCCGCCGCCCGCACGCGCTCCGACGGCGGAAAGATCGCGGTAAAGAAGCTGTCGAACGAGAAAAAGACGCTCGTCGCCATGCAGGCGAGGAACATCACCCAAAGCATCGAATTCCGGATGACGACGCGGACCACCTGCACGTAGGGCCGCACCAGATCGCTCGCGGCATAGAGTGCGAAAAGCGCGAAAAACAGGAGGCCCGCCCCGAACATCAGGAACTTGTCGCTTGTGGCCGACCAGTTGATGTCCTCGACGCCAGAGTGTTTGCCGTCGCTCGGGCCTGACCACTGCAGGAAAAGGACGAACCCCGTGATGAAGAGCAGGAGGCCGATGAACGAGCCGATCCACGGCTGCGCGGCGCTGCTGACGAGAGAGGATTGCCCCGGTCGCGCGCGCGAGTTCATGCCCGTCGCAAAACTCTCGCCGATCAGCCACGCGACGATCAGCATGATGCCTTGAATGCCGAACGTCACCATGCCGGAGAGCAGGGGTTCCCCGGTGAAATTGTACATTCCTTCCCAGGTCCGCCAGCCGGCGGCAGCCGATAGAACGATGCCCGTCGCGCCGAGCAGCGCCAGCCGCCAGTTCGAGAAAACGGTCTCTTCGATGGCGGTTCGGATGCGCCGGGCAACCCGTGTCCGGAGGAGGAGGGCGATGGTGCACGCCAGGAAAACGGCGATGCCGAGCGGCCGGGCGTTCTCCGCCAGCCTGTCGATCAGAAACTTCACGTCCATGCTGAAAACGGTCCCAGCCTAGTGTTCCTGGCGAATCGCGTTCCGCGTCGCTCAATGATTGCGCGGCCGAACTGGCCAATTGGCGGCAACATTAAGACGAATTGTGCTCATCGCATGAACTTCTCTTTAGAATTCGGAGGTTGGATCGTTAACGGCAGGGGGTCAAGCGCATAGCTGCGCCGCACAAAAAGCGCAGCGCCGCCTTGAACCGAATGGCGGGTAATCACGACATGTTATATTGTCCGGCCGCCTGAGAATTCAAAGCGCCGAGCGTTTGAAGGGCGGCAGGCCGGGCCTAGGGGACTGTCATGGTAACAACAGCAGCCGAAGACCAACGCGCCCGCGAGCGGGTCAAAACCTCGGTCGAGCAGGCGACAGCCATCTTCGCGGAAAAGAACATCAGGTTCACCGACCTCCGCCGCAAGGTGTTCGAGGAGATCGCCTCCACGCTTGCGAGCGTCGGCGCCTATGAAGTCCTCGATAGGCTCGCCAAAAAAGGCACGAGGCTCGCCCCGATTTCGGTCTACCGGGCTTTGGACGCGCTTCTGGAAGCAGGTGTCGTCCATAGGCTCGAAAGCAAGAACGCCTATTTCGCCTGCCGCCGCTTGCACCAGCCAAGAACCGGCCGCCGTCCGATGTTCTTGAGCTGCGAGAAATGCGGTGTTGTGCAGGAAGTCGATGGCGACGATATCTTCCACGCCATCGATACCGCCGCCGAAGGCGCCAAGTTCGAGCCTCGCGTGCGCTTTGTCGAAGTCTCTGGAACGTGCCAGGACTGTGCGGCGCGGCGCAAGGCATAGGCAATATCGGCAAGACTGCGACCGGGAGCATTTGCAAGCGAAGTGGGCACCGGTTTGCGTGAAGAAAATGCGATGAAACAAAGAGGTTCGTCGCCGAGCCTTCGGGCATGGAGAAACGCGTTTGTCACCCCGTGATGCACCAGGTATGCCGGCGCCGAGTGGCAATGGTTCGTGTAACACCGCGGCCGTTCCGTGCAGCTGTGGTCATAACCACGGCCACCAGCCGTTTGCCGGGGAACCCGCGAGCGAGCCAGATTTTGATGCGCTGATTTCCGCGCGCGGGCTTTCGATGTGGCGCGGCAGCCGCGAGGTGCTGACGGACATCAATATCGATGTGAGGCGCGGCGAGATCGTCACGCTGATCGGACCGAACGGCGCCGGCAAGACGACGCTCGTGCGCATTCTGCTCGGCATCGAGCAACCGGACGCCGGTCGCGTCGTAAAGCCGGCATCGACGCGCATAGGCTACGTCCCGCAGCGCTTCGAAGTCGACTCGGCGATCCCGATGACCGTCGGCTCCTTCCTTACCCTCGGTGAGCATGCAACTCTGAAGGACATTCGGGCCGCACTCGAAGAAACCGGTGCCGCGAAGACAATCGGTCAGCAGCTGTCGAAGTTGTCAGGTGGCGAAACCCAGCGGGTCTTGATCGCCCGCGCGCTTCTCCGTAAGCCGAACCTTCTCATCCTCGATGAGCCCGCGAGCGGTGTCGATTTTACCGGCGAGGCCGACCTCTACGATCTGATCGACCGCCTGCGGGCCAAACATAACCTCGGTGTTCTTCTGGTGTCGCACGATCTCCATGTCGTCATGGCGCGCAGCGATCGCGTGATTTGCGTCAACGGCCACGTCTGCTGCTCCGGCAAGCCGGAGGACGTGTCCCAGCACGCCGCCTATGCACGCATCTTCGGGCCCCAAGCCGCCTCTGCCTTGGGCGTCTACCGCCATCATCACGATCATCGGCACGATCTGGCAGGTGAACCGAAACCTCTCGCGCCGGTCCTGCCTACGGACACGCCGCCTCAAGGGCGAGGCTCCTGAGTGCTTGCTTGGCCCGAGCCGTTCGTCTGGCGCGCCTTATTCGCCGCGCTCGGACTGGCAATCATCGCAGCGCCCCTCGGCTGCATCGTCGTCTGGAGACGGATGTCCTACGTCGGCGAGACGCTATCGCAGGCTGGCCTCTTGGGCGTCGCGCTCGGCCTCGCCGCGAATATCGATCTGACGCTGGCAGTCATTCTCGCGGCCATCGCCGCTGCCGGCGTTCTGACGCTTCTCTCCCGCCAGAAAATGGTGCCGCTCGATTCCGCGCTCGGCCTCATGCACCACGCGACGCTGGCCCTCGGTATCGCGGCCATCGCGCTCGTGAAGGGCCCCGCGATCGATCTGATGAGCTATCTCTTTGGTGATGTCTTTGCCGTCACCCAAAACGATCTCTACTGGATCTACGGCGGCGGCGCGGTCGTCGTCGCCATCACGCTTTACCTCTGGCAGCCCCTCGTACGCCTTTCGTTGCACGAGGATCTGGCGACGGCCGAGGGCATCAACCCGCGGCTTCCCCGGGCGGCGTTCGACCTTCTCCTGGCGGTTGTCATTGCGGTCGCCATGAAGATTGTCGGCATTTTGCTCGTGATGGCCTTCCTTGTTGTCCCTGCCGTTGCCGCTCGGCCACTATCCGAGACCCCCGAGAGGATGGCCGTCCTGGCCGCAGTGCTGGCCATTTTGGGCGTCATCCTCGGTCTTTGGCTGTCGCTTTGGAGCGACGCGCCGGGCGGTCCCAGCATCGTCATAGCGCTGTGCACAATCGCGTCCATATCGCTTCTGGCGGGAAGCCGGATACGGCGCTAGAAGAAGCCCACAGGGTTTGGAAAGGTCTCCACGATGTCGCACGGCGGCAGCATCACGATGAAAGCCCGGCACGAGACCGTCGCGGTCAACGTCGGCAGCGTGAAGGTCGGCGGCGGCGCGCCGGTCGTCGTCCAGTCGATGACCAACACCGATACGGCGGATATCGCCTCAACGGTGAAGCAAGTCGCGGACCTGGCGCGAGCCGGCTCCGAGCTTGTTCGCATCACCGTCGATCGCGATGAAGCCGCCAAAGCCGTCCCCCACATTCGCGACCAGTTGCGCCAGCGCGGCGTCGCCGTCCCGCTGATCGGCGATTTCCATTACATCGGCCACAAGCTTTTGGGCGATAACCCCGCTTGCGCCGAAGCACTCGACAAGTACCGCATCAACCCCGGCAACGTCGGTTTCAAGGACAAGAAGGACCGGCAGTTCGGCGCCATCATCGAAACGGCGCTGAAGCACGGGAAGCCCGTCCGCATCGGCGTCAACTGGGGCTCGCTCGATGCCGAGCTTCTGACGCATCTGATGGACGAGAACGCGAACTCAGCGTCGCCAAAATCGGCCCGCAGCGTCATGCATGAGGCGATGGTGCAGTCGGCTCTGCTCTCCGCCGAACGTGCGGAGGAAATGGGCCTCGGGCGCGACAAGATCATCGTGTCCGGCAAGGTGTCGTCCGTGCAGGATCTGCTCGCCGTCTATGCGATGCTCGCCGATCGCAGCCGCTACGCGCTGCACCTTGGCCTTACAGAAGCGGGCATGGGCTCGAAAGGCATCGTCGCCTCGTCGGCGGCGCTGGGCATCCTTCTGCAGCAGGGCATCGGCGACACGATCCGTTATTCGTTGACGCCGGAGCCGGGCGGTGACCGCGCGCAGGAAGTTCGCGCGGCGCAGGAACTGCTGCAGACGATGGGGCTTCGGTCCTTCGTGCCGGTCGTTGCGGCATGTCCCGGATGTGGACGCACCACGTCCACCGTCTTCCAGGAACTCGCCCGCGACATCCAGGACATGATCCGCGATCGCATGCCGGATTGGAAAACCCAGTATCCCGGCGTCGAGACGCTCAACTTCGCGGTTATGGGATGCATCGTGAACGGTCCTGGCGAAAGCAAGCATGCCGATGTCGGCATCTCGCTGCCGGGCACCGGCGAATCCCCAGCCGCGCCCGTTTTCATCGACGGCAAAAAGGCGATGACGCTCCGCGGACCGAATATCGCAGGTGATTTCAAGGCAATCGTCGAGGATTACATCCAGCGCCGTTTCGGAGTTGCGGAAATTGCCGGTGGCGCCGCCGCTGAGTAACAGGCAATCCACGCTAACCAAGAAATTGGCCGTTATTTCTAGGCGCTAGCCGGAAGGGCAGGCGTTTCGCCGCGCTTTGCGACAATGCTGAACTCGCGCTCCGCTTCCCCGATGATGTATCGAGGAGGCCGACGCTCGCCACTTCGATAGTTACCACCATCTCCGAATGGACCCCCTTGCGCCTTGCGCAGTTTGCTAAAGAACGTGTGATCCAGCCTCGACTAAGGAATTCCGGATAATGAGCGAAGGAATAGGCACGCTCGAACGCCACCTCGTCATCGGTGCGGGCCCCGTCGGCCTCGCGATGGCGGCAGCATTGAAGCGTCACGGTATTCCTTTCGACCTCGTCGACGCAGCATCGGGCGTTGGCGGCAACTGGCTCCACGGCGTCTATCGCCACGCGCATATCGTCTCTTCAAAGAAGGCGACGGAATATACCGATTACCCGATGCCGGATGACTATCCGGATTTTCCGTCCGCCGATCAGATGCTCGCCTATCTGACGGCATACGCAAAAGATCGCGGAATTCTGAGCTCCGGCGAGTTCAATAAGAGCGTCGCGTCCGTATCGACCGACGGTGCGGGCACCTGGATCGTGAAATTCGCCGACGGCGAGAAGCGCCAATACAAAGGCGTCGTCGTCTGCAACGGTCATCACTGGGACAAGCGTTACCCCGATTTTCCTGGCAAGTTCACGGGCGAAATTCTGCACTCCAAGGATTACATCGGCCCCGAGCAGCTTGCCGACAAACGCGTCCTTGTTATCGGCGGCGGCAATTCCGGCGTCGATATGGCCTGCGATGCAGGCCGCTTCGGCAGTTCGTGCGATATCAGTCTAAGATCCGGCTATTGGTATTTGCCAAAGACATTCTTGGGACGCCCGCTGACGGATATTCCGATTTGGGGATTGCCGATATTCCTTCAGCGCGCGATTTTGAAATCGATTGTCGCCGTCACCATCGGTGATTACCGGCGGTACGGCCTGCAATGGCCGGACCACAAAATTTTCGACCGGCACCCTGCATTCGGAACCGACCTCCTGAACGCCATCCGTCTCGGACGCGTCAATCCGCGGCAGGCGATCGATCATGTCGAAGGCAAGACCGTAACCTTCACCGATGGAACGACCGGCACGTACGATATTATCGTCGCGGCAACGGGCTTCAACACGTCGTTTCCGTTTCTCCGCGAAGGCCTCGTGAAGGTCAACCGCGGCGTCGTGCAGGTTTATGGCGGAGCGTTCCCCGCAGGCATTCGCGGGCTTTACATCGTTGGATGGGCTCAGGCTCGCAACGGCTTTGGCCGTCTCATCACTCCGCTGTCCGATCTCTATGCGCGCATGATCACATTGCAGGACGAGTTGACCCTTCCGCTCGGCACGCTGATGGAGAGTTCGTTCACGCAGCGGTTGCCGACGACGCATTTGGTCGATCCGGAAAAATCACGTCGCGAAATTCGCCTCGCCCACTGGATTTTGCCGCTGCTGAAATTGCGCGACCGTCGCTTGGCTCGAAAGCAAAAGCTCAAATCCGATAAAAGCCGTCTTACGGCACGCGCATAGAGATTTCGGAAATACTCCGTTAGTGCCAAATTAATTATGCATAGCAGTTTCCACGTTTTGGCAATCCAATTGCCCAATTGGAAACCAATATCCCCTTAGGACGTTAGTGGCTCAACGGATGGCCTGACGGTCTAAATTCACGGGGTTCAAAATGAAATCGCTACCAGTCAAATCCGCGTTCGGCGGAGCCTTGCTTTTGCTCGCCGCAAGCAGCGGCGCCTGGGCCGCCGATCTCGGTCCCTATCAGCCCTACACGCCGCCGCCGCAGGAAGTGCGCTACGATGCGCCTTCGATCTGGCAAGGCGCGTACGTCGGCATCAACGGCGGCTACGGATGGGCCAATTCGAATGTCACCAATTCCGAAGGCGGCTACGGTGGCGCTCAGGTCGGCTACAACTGGCAGCGCGGGCGCCTGGTGTTCGGTATCGAAGGCGACTTCCAGGGCGGCGATATCGGTGGCCGTACCACGACGGCCTTTGACGATACCGTCCGCTCCAACATCAACTGGTTCTCGACCGTGCGCGGTCGTGTCGGTATCGCCAGCGGACCTTGGCTCTTTTACGGTACGGGCGGCGTTGCATTTGCTGATGTCGATACCCGCGTTAGCTTCTCGAACGGTGATCGTTGGAAGAGCTCCGGTACCCAGACTGGCTACGCCGTCGGCGGCGGTGTGGAATGGGCATTCACCCAGAACTGGAGCGCCAAAGCCGAATATCTCTTTGTCGGCTTGGGCGACGATGATCTTGGCGTAAATCAGGACTTCCACACCGTACGAGTCGGTCTCAACTACAAGTTCTGAATTTGAAGTCCCGCAGAGCCTCTCGCTTTAGTTTTCGCGACGGCCCATCAGCCGCGCAGCTTCGGCGAGGGGCTCTGCTTCGTCTCCGAATATCGACAGCGCATCGATGCCGGAGGCGATAGAGCGGTCGAGATAGCGACGCGCCTCCGCAATCCCAAGCATACCGATCAACGTCGCTTTGCCAGCGGCAGCATCTTTGCCCGTTGCTTTGCCGACATCCGCGCTTGAGCCTTCGGCATCGAGCAGATCATCGCTGATCTGGAACGCCGCGCCGAGGTGCTCGCCGTAAGTCTTGAGAGCCGCGCGCTGTTCGACACTGGCGCCGCCCACGATCGCTCCCATTTCGCAGGCCGCCGTAATCAGCTTGCCGGTTTTCATCGCCTGCAGTCGCATGACGTCCGAGATCGTCGGATCCGGGCGCGCGCCGAGCTTTCCGGCTTCGAGATCGAGAACCTGACCGCCGACCATACCGATGGAGCCCGAGGCAACCGCCAGAACGTGCACAAGCTCCGCCTGCGCCTTCGGATTGCCACGGCCCTTCGCCCCGCTGATCAGTTCGAACGCGAGTGCTTGCAGCGCGTCTCCGACCAGAATGGCCGTCCAGTCGTCGTAGGCCTTCCAGACGGTCGGGCGGCCGCGCCTCAACTCGTCGTTGTCCATCGCGGGAAGGTCGTCGTGGACCAGTGAATAGCAGTGGATGCATTCGAGCGCGGCGGCCGCCGGAAGAGAAGCCTCTTCACCAGCGCCGAACAGCGCGGCGCTGTGGAAGACGAGAAAGGGCCGGAAACGCTTGCCGCCGCCGAGAACCGCGTGACGAAGCGCCTCAGCCAGCCGGGGCGGCGTTCCCGCGGCCTCCTGCTCGGCAAGTACGGCGGCTAAATAGGCTTCTACGACTGTTGCCGAGTTGCCAAGCTGGACAAGAAACGGTGACACTGCCTTATGCTCTCCCCAGGGATCATTCCGCGGCTTAAACAAGGCCATGGTTTGGCGCTATGCCGGACCCGGTATCACACTGTCATCGATTGAATCAAAGCATGGATCGGCCGGACGGAACATCGGGCTCAACTGCCGCGCCCCTGACGCCACTCGGCGACGGCGACGACGTGCGCATGCCGCCCCGTCCGATTGCCGCGGCTGAATTCGGCGCGGCGATTGCCCGTTCACTCGCCGTCACGCGTGCGGCAAACACGTCCAGCGTTGCCGCGACGGGCGAATACAACGCGATGTTCAGGACGGCATCGCCGGACCACCAGCGAGATCACTGGCAGCCGCCATTGCCCCTTCCTCCGCGCGCCTTTTACGAGAGGCGCGAGCCAGCCGAACGAGCCATCGAACCGGCGTCTTTGTTTGAGCCGCTCTTTCCCGACCGACCGGCGCCAGAACCCGAACGAGCGCCAGCACCAGACCTTCAACTGCTCGAGCCGGCGGTAGCCAGCCCCACCGAACAGGCGGCGCTTACCGGCGATGTGTTTTCGGAAATTGACGCCGAAGTTTCATCGCGCTCGCATCCCGCCGTGGAAACGGAAACGGTCGAGCCTGCTAAATCCCATACCGGTCCGGTCGCTGCGCATGACATCGCGCTGCCCGATGCCAAGGATCCGGCGAAAGAGTTTCTCGGCCAAACCGTGCCTCAGCGCATGCTGGAGCCGCGTCTTTGGGGTCCGCCACCGCCGCCGGCGTTTGATGGGCTAACCATCGATCCTTCGATGCGACCGGACCTCGCGCAGGTCGCGAAGAAGCTGGAGACGCCGCAGGTTGCGGCGGATCGTGGCTCTTTCTTGAAGCGAGCGGTCAAGCTTTTGGCGGGGATCGCGGTTGGATGGCTCGCCCTCGTGCTGCTGCTGATCCTCGTCTACCGCTTCGTCAATCCGCCAGCTTCGGCATTGATGATCCAGCAATGGATCACTGGCCAAACGATTTCTCAAAAGTGGGTGGCGATAGATGACATGTCGCCGAATATTGTCCGCGCCGTCTTGCTGAGCGAGGACGGCCGCTTCTGTGAGCATTCCGGCATCGACTTCGAGGCCTTGGAGGAGGCCGTTGAAAGAGCTGGCAGCGGATCGCTGCGCGGCGGCGGCGCCAGCACCATCTCGATGCAGGTCGTCAAGAACATGTTCCTCTGGCCCTCGAAGAGCTATCTGCGCAAAGCGATCGAGCTGCCGCTGACCTCGGCCATGGAACTCGTCTGGCCAAAGCATCGCATCATGGAAGTTTACCTGAATATCGCCGAATGGGGCCCGGGGATATTCGGGGTCGGTGCGGCCTCTGAATTCCATTTCCGGAAATCGGCCAGAAGCCTGTCCGAGCGGGACGCGGCCCGGCTCGCCGTCGCCCTGCCTAACCCATTGGTGCGCAACGCCGGAAGGCCTGGCCCAGGCCTCCAGCGGCTTGCCAACGCCATCCAGGTCCGCATGCGGCTTGCGCCCTCCGGCCAGCTGGCCTGCGTCCTGCCGAAGCGGCGACTCTAAAGGTTTGGCGGGGGGACTGGCATTTCTTCGACAACTTGCGTATAAGCGCCGCCCAAGGTACCGAGCGCCCGGAAACGGCGCCGCCGGTTTATCCAGCGATTTGAGATAGGCTTTCCCGCCGCTCGTTCGGCGGCCCGACCGCTTTGGCGGCGGTTGTCACATTTGGAGCAAGACGATGGCAGTTCCGCGCAAAAAGACGTCCCCCATGAAGCGGGGCCAGCGTCGTTCTCACGATGCCCTCACGGCGAACGCCTATGTCGAGGACAAGGACAGCGGCGAGCGTCGCCGCCCGCACCACATCGACCTGAAGTCGGGCAAGTACCGTGGCCGGCAGATCCTGCCGCCCGCAGCCGAAGAATAAGACAGCCTCGCTGCTCCGGTTGAAATTTAGGGCGCCGTTGCCAACGCAGCGGCGCCTGTCGCCTTTTGCTGGCCACCGTTGCTTGGCAAAAGCCGTTTACCGTGCCAAAAAGCGCGGGCTCGCCCCAGGGGGGTGATTAATTATGCAGGAGAGCTTTCATGTCCGTTAGAGCCATTCCGCTCTTGGTCCTCGCATTCATCCTTTACAATGCGATCGTCCTGACGATCGGGCCGGAGGCTCTGCACAACGAGATTTTCAGGATCCACCTCCTGAGCGGCGGTGACTGGGCGTTCACCTGGGGCGACTTCATTTTGCTCGTCACCCTGGTCCTGCTCTTTATCGAGATCGTTAAATCGACGTTCACCACGACGTCGACGCTGATCGACCACGCACTTTCGATGGTCGTCTTCATGGCGGTAGGGGCTGAGTTCCTGATGGTGCCGCAAGCCGCGACATCGGTCTTTTTCCTGATCTTGATCGCCACGCTCATCGACGTGATTGGTGGCTACACGATCGGCATCCGTGTCGCCCGCCGCGATCTCAACATCGGCGCCGACCAATAAGGTTATCGACGTTTAATATTTACGGGCCCCGGAGCTTCATCCTTCGGCGCCCGTAAATGTGCGATTTTGGCGCTTGTGAAGCCGGCCGAATTGGTTTTCCCTTCAACTCGAGCACCCTCGACTTCCCGATATTCGAAGGGTAGCGGCGAGAGAGCAGAGGGTGACCGTGATTTCGGGACATGACGCTGACCGTGGATCTGAAGGCGCGCTGCCCGAGGACGAACCGCAATCCGCAGCTTCGGCAAAAAGCGATCCCCACACGGATTCCGAGGGGCTCGACCTCGTTGGCATTCTCTCCGCCGTTGAGGAAACCGCCTACGCGTGGGACCTTCGAACCGGTCGGATGGACTGGGAAAGCAATGCTCTCGAAATTCTCGGCATCGGCGATCTAAGCACGATCTCGACGGGCGCCGCCTATCACGAGCTGATCGCACCCGAGCATTTGAACATCCGCCTCCAAGCCTTTTCGCGCAGCGTTGGAGCCGACAATCTGCGCGGCGTTCCCTATCGCATTCAGTATCGGCTGCGTCCGGGTGGCCTGCGCAGCGGCAGGGAAGTGCGTCTCGAAGACCAGGGGCGATGGTGGCCTGGACCCGATGGACATCCGCAGCTCGCGCGCGGCGTCGTCCGCATCGTCGACGACCAGTACCTTGAACAGCAGCTCCTTCTCGCGCGCAACGACATCGACGAGCTGACGGGTCAGCTCAATCGCATCCGCTTGACGCAAGCCCTCGGCACCGTGCTCTCGCGCACCGAGCGCGATCGCCGCTCCTGCGCGTTTCTCATGATCTCGGTGAACAACCTGGCGGTCATCAACGAGACGTTCGGCCTCGAAGTCGGCGACGAGGTCATCGCCGAAGTCGGACGCCGCATTCGAGCCAAGCTGCGTGGCGGCGACGTCATCGGACGCTACTCCGCCAATAAATTCGGTCTCATCCTGATGAACTGCGGCGCCAACGCTGTGCACGCCGCAGCCGAGAGATTCATCGATGCCGTCCGCGATGCAACCATAATGACTTCGGCTGCGCAGCTGGCGGCGACCATTTCCCTCGGCGGCGTCATCATCCCCGACCAAGCCAATTCCGTTCAGGACACAGTGAACTTTGCGCTCCGGACGCTGGACGTCGCCAAGTCGAAGCGCTTCGATTGCTTTGTGCTCTATGAGCCGTCCCCCGCAGGAGAAGGAGCGCGCCTTCGCAACAAAACGATCGCGGAAGGTGTCGTTAGCGCCATCGATGAAAACCGTATGCGTCTCGTGCTTCAGCCGATGGTCGCGACGAGCAGCGGCAAGGCTGAAATCTACGAGGCGTTGCTGCGGATGGAGCGGCATGACGGCAGTCTCGTCTCCGCGGGCGAGTTCGTACCCATCGCCGAACAGCTTGGCCTTGCGCGCCTCATCGATCGCAGGACACTTGAGCTGACGGTCGAGCTATTGAAGAAACACCGCGAGTTGGTTTTGTCCGTCAACGTATCTGGTCTCACGTGCACCGACAGAGATTGGCTGAAGACGCTGCGCCGTCTGACCGCGGGCAATCCCGACGTTCTGCGAAGAATGATCGTGGAGATCACGGAAACGGTTGCGCTTCAGGAGCTCGATCAGTCCGTCAGCTTCGTCGATACCTTGAAGGAACTCGGCTGCCGCGTCGCAATCGACGATTTCGGCGCGGGCTACACGTCCTTCAAAAATCTGAAGCTGCTGAAGGTCGATATGGTGAAGATCGACGGTGCGTTCGTGAAGAACATCGCCGACGATGCCAGCGACCAGATTTTCGTAAAAACGATGATCGAACTTGCGAAATCGTTGGGCGTGGAAACGGTCGCTGAATGGGTCGGCGACGAGCGCGCCGCGAAATACCTGATCGATGCAGGTGTCACGTACATGCAGGGCTATTACTACGGAATGCCCTTCGACAGCTCCGACTACGTCAAAGCCGCCTGACACGCCGGATGCGCTAAGAGGCTTGGCGCAGAGGCTGGCTCAGGGACGCGACTGCGAGAGCTTTTCGATTTTCTGCTGCATGGCTGACAGCTGCGACTTGAGCTCACTCAGCTCGTCGCGATCGCCAGTCGACTCGGTGCTCGCAGCCGCCGCTCCCGAAGCCTGGCCTTCGCCTGGCTTGCCGCCCTTGCCTGGCGTTCCGAACGACGCCCACATCGACATCGCCTGTTCGAACATGGCCATGTTCTGCCGGGCTTGCTGTTGGTAGAAATCGAAAGCCGCCGCCGGGTTTGAGAAGGCCGACGCGAACTGTTCGCGAAAACGGCTCTGCTCTTTCGCGAGATGCTCGAGACTGAATTGCAGATAGCTCGGCACCATGCGGGCGATGCTATCGTCGTAGAAGCGAATGAGCTGGCGAAGGAAAGGAATGGGCAGCAGCGCTTGCCCGCCTTCGCGGCTTTCCTGCTCGACGATGATCTGCGTCAGAACTGCGTGCGTCAGGTCATCGCCGTTCTTCGCGTCGTAAACGACGAAGTCGCGATCGCCGCGAACCATTTTCGCGAGATCTTCCAGAGTTACGTACGTACTGGTTTCGGTATTATAAAGCCGCCGATTGGCGTATTTTTTAATAACGACGGCCTCGCGCTTCGGGGCCTGTGTCTGCGGATCTGGATTGGTCAACATTGGCGTTCGCGATCTCTACTAACGGCGGCGTACCGGCAGGTTGCTGCACTGCGGCAGCGTACCACACCCTTGCCCATCACCGCCAGACGTTTCTGTCACTCTTTTGGGCGGGGCCGAACCAATGCCGTCGGGCAGTATAGGCAAGAGGTCGCAATTGCTGAAAATAACCACGCACTGCAAAGTGGCTTTGCTTGCTGAATGAGGCCGTAATAACTGGCGCGCCGGCAGCGTGTTCGATAAATCTTAAGCAAAAGACAGACTTGTGCCCAGGGAGGGGCCGACAATGAGCCAGGACGCTTCGACAATCGTTATTGCGAGTGCGGCACGCACGCCAGTCGGTTCCTTCAACGGCACTTTGGCGTCGCTGCCGGCTTCGAAACTCGGCGAGATCGCGATCAAGGCAGCGCTTCAGCGCGCCAACGTACCTGCAGGCGATGTCTCCGAAGTTATTCTCGGTCAGGTTCTGACCGCAGCTCAAGGCCAGGGCCCGGCCCGTCAGGCATCAGTCGGCGCCGGAATTCCGGTAGATTCGCCCGCCTGGAGCGTCAACCAGATCTGTGGTTCGGGTCTCCGCGCAGTTGCGCTCGGAATGCAGCAGATCCAGACCGGCGCCGCATCGATCGTAGTCGCCGGCGGCCAGGAAAGCATGAGCCAGTCGACCCACGCGGCCCACATGCGCGACGGCACGAAGATGGGCGACATCAAGTTCATCGATACGATGGTGAAGGACGGCCTCTGGGACGCCTTCAATAATTATCACATGGGCACGACGGCCGAGAACGTCGCTCGCCAGTGGCAGATCACGCGCGAAGAGCAGGACAAGTTCGCCGTCGCCTCGCAGAACAAGGCCGAAGCTGCGCGGAAGGCCGGAAAGTTCAAGGACGAAATCACGCCCGTCACGATCAAGGGCAAGAAGGGCGACACCGTCGTCGAGCAGGACGAATACATCAAGGACGGCGTGACCTACGACGGCATCGCCAAGTTGCGCCCGGCCTTCGATCCAAAGGAAGGCACCGTTACGGCTGCCAACGCCTCCGGCATCAACGATGGCGCCGCCGTCGTCGTGCTGATGACTGCGGAAGAAGCCAAAAAGCGCGGCATCACTCCGCTCGCGCGCATCGTTTCGTGGGCGACCACGGGCGTCGATCCCTCGATCATGGGCACCGGCCCGATCTCCGCTTCGAAGAAGGCGCTCGAGAAAGCCGGATGGACGATCCACGATCTTGATTTGATCGAAGCCAACGAGGCGTTCGCAGCGCAAGCGCTCGCAGTGAACAAGGGCCTCGGCTGGGATGCCGACAAGGTCAACGTCAACGGCGGTGCGATCGCAATCGGTCATCCGATCGGCGCATCGGGCGCGCGCATCTTGAATACGCTCGTTTATGAAATGCAGCGCCGTGATGCCAAGAAGGGCCTCGCAACGTTGTGCATCGGCGGCGGTATGGGCGTCGCCATGTGCATCGCGCGCGACTGAGCCTCTTCAACTCTTGAACGCAGCCGTTCGGACGAGCGGCTGCTTCCTCCCATCCAATCACAAGCAGAAACAAAAAAATCCAGGAGATAATACTATGGCACGGGTTGCCCTCGTCACCGGAGGCACGCGCGGCATCGGCCACGCGATATCGATTGCACTTAAGAACAAAGGCTACCGCGTTGCTGCGAGCTATGCCGGTAACGACGCTGCCGCGCAGGCATTCCAGGCCGAAACGGGCATTCCCGTCTACAAGTTCGACGTCGGCAACTACGAGGCGACGGAGAAAGCCGTCCAGCAGATCACCAAGGACGTCGGCCCCATCGACGTTCTCGTCAACAACGCCGGCATCACGCGCGACGTCATGTTCCACAAGATGACGAAGCAGCAGTGGGACGACGTCATCGGGACGAACCTCAACGGCTTGTTCAACGTCACCCGTCAGGTTTGGGAAGGGATGCGCGCCAGAAAGTTCGGACGCGTCATCAACATCTCGTCGATCAACGGCCAGAAAGGCCAAATGGGCCAGGTGAACTACTCGGCATCGAAAGCCGGCGACATCGGGTTCACGAAAGCGCTGGCACAGGAAGGCGCGCGCGCCGGCATCACCGTCAACGTCATCTGCCCCGGCTACATTGCAACCGAGATGGTCAAGGCAGTCCCGCAGGACGTTCTCGAGAAGAGCATTCTTCCGCAAATTCCGGTCGGCCGTCTCGGCGAACCCGACGAGATCGCACGCTGCGTGGTGTTTCTCGCATCTGACGACGCTGGCTTCATCACCGGCTCGACGCTCACCGCAAACGGCGGTCAATATCTCGCGGGCTAATAGGCCCTCGCGATCCCGGCGGCGAGTTCGCCGGTAACAACTCACGCACATGAAAAAGGCTCTGCCGGAAATCCCGCAGAGCCTTTTTGTTTGGCATCGGTGCAGACGGAATGTCAGCCGCGGAAGCGTGATGTGACGATGCGCGGAAACTCCTCCTCGCCGTCCCCCTGGGCATGCGCATAGGCCGTGCGCCGCTCGGCATCCCGCTGCTGCTCGACCATCTGCTGCCGGCCCTCTTCGTTGTTCCACCAGCGCTCGCCCCCGGGCGCAGACGCCCCCGGCATCGGCGCTGACGTCTGCTGCTGCAACGCGGCCCCGGGAGCGGCACGCCCACCGTAAGCCGGTTGCTGCCGCGCCGCCTGCTGCGGCTGAGGCGCCGAGAACCAGGCCTCGATCAGATCCAGTTCGTCGGCGGACAGGCTGAGCCCCTGACTACGGCAGCGCGCCACGACGAAGTTGCGGAACCGCCCCGCGAAGAGGCTCGCCGACGTTCCCTGCTCGAACCACGGATCGCTCTCGCTCACCACGTCGTAGATGAAACGCAGATCGTCGCGCTTGATGTCGAGGCCGAATTCACGTGCCCGCTGTGTAATGTTGACGAGCGTCTGCGCGCCCTGCAGTCCGTTCGTCGAGATCTCTTGCGACATGACATCGAAGAGAACGCGATATTCGGCCGGAGCCAGCGCCGGCGCCTGGCAAGCCTCGTGGATCCGCGCGATCGACTGCTGGATCTGCGTCGCGTGATCGGCGCCACGCGGTGCGGCCGTCGCCGGCGGCGGAGGAGTCTGCGAAGCCTGCGGCCGCGCCAGTTCGCGGCGCGGTTCAGGCTGATAGCTCGCCTGCTGAGGCGGCGGCGCGATTGGCTGCCGTCGCGGCGGCAATGCCGGAGCGGCCGCAGCCTGGGCAATCGAAGCTTGCGCGGCCGCCGGAGCAATGGCCGTGAGTTCCGGCATGCGTGGAGACGGCATCGGCGGCGCCGGAGGTGCGGCAGGCGTCACCCGGTCGATGTAACGCGACGGCGGTAGGGTTGAGGGATAGGCGTTCTGCGGCGCGGCCGACGAAGGCATCCGTGCCGGTGCCGACAACGCGGCCTGTTGCGGCTGCGGTTCGGCGCGCATCGGCTCAGGCTCGGGTTCGCGACGGCGCGGCTCCGCGACTGGCGGCGCCAGCTGAGGCGCGATCAGTCCAGACGCCGAGATGTGCCGGTTGCCGTCGAATACCGTATAAGGCGGCGTGTCGCTGAGATGAATGTCGTCCGGAAGGTCGGCAAGAAGCAGATCGCGGAAGGAACCATAGCCACCCCAGTTCGTGCCGACCGTCTTATCGCGGCCGATGACGCGCACCGCCCGGTCGGCCAGCGTTTCGAGAGGCACGGCCTGCGGCGCAAGGCGGACGAATTCCACGACCTCGGCGACAATGGCCTTCCGCGCCGCCTCGACATCGATGGCCGGAGCGGGCGCCGAAATCTCGCGCGGACTTTCGCCTGAAATCGCGCGGGCACCGCTGGTCAGCAGCGTTATGAGGTTGGATTCACGAATTTCGCCGTCGCTGATTGCCGTATAGGGCTGCGCGGTATGATCGTTTGCAAAGACGACCGTGCGGCGTGCGTGTGCGCGCAAGCGATGCAGCAGCGGCGTGAAATCGGCATCGCCCGACAGCAGGATGAACTCGTCGAAATACGTATCGTGATTGAGAATATCACGAACGTCCATGACGATCCGGATGTCCGCGGAATTCTTCAGCTGCGCCGTCAGCGGCGGGCAATCGATGACCTCGAACCCCGCGCGCAGGAAGTGATGACGGATGAACGGGAACGAGTTCATGTCTGTCGAATTGTCGTGCGCATTGCGGCGGGGAACAGGATTGCCGTAGCAGCGGTTCATCGCGATGCGGCGCTCGCCGGGCAATGAATACGAGTTCGTGGACGTGATGAGTTCGCCGGACGCAATTCCTTGCAGCCACACGGCACTGTCTTTGGCGAAACGCTTCGCAGCGTCTTCGTTCTTACGTTTCAAAGATAGGTAGATGTTGTCGTAATCGACAAACACCGTTGATAGGACGGGTCCTGAGGACTCGCGTTTCATGGACTGCAACCCCCGTGAATCGGAACATGATTCGCCGTCACTGTTGACGAGTCGAAGGCCTCCAGCAAGAAGCGCTACCGCACTGTTGGCGGAAAGGGGCAATTAACCCGTGGATGGAAGGCCATCGCGCCACGGCGCCGGAAAAGGCAGTTGGGGACGACGTGTGGATTGTTGGCGAAAGGCTTTCTGCTGTTGCAGCTTCGCCGCTCAATCGACGGATGGTGGCGCGTCCGGAGAGAAATCCGGCGCCGTCAGAACAAAGCCTTCGAACATGAAGGCCGGCGCGACGGTGCATCCGACCAGCGTCCATTTTCCGAGGCTACGTGCCTGTTGCCAATGACCGGACGGAACGATGGCTTGCGGCCGCTCGCCTTCGCTAAGGTCGACGCCGAGACGTATGCGCGTGATCGGGCCGCCCGTCGGCGACACTTCGAGCAGTAAGGGATCGCCCGCATAGAAGTGCCAGGCCTCCGCCGCATCGACCGCGTGCCAGTGTGAGCGTTCACCGGCCTTCAAGAGAAAATAGATAGCGGTCGAAGCCGCGCGCGTTCCGGGCTCGGCCGCATCGCGAAACGTTTCGCGGAAATGTCCACCCTCCGGGTGAGGGGAAAGGCCGAGCATTTCGATCACGTCGTCGCCGGAGAGATCTCGCTTCAAAGGATCCTCCTCGGGCAGCCGGTCAGGCCTTGTTCTTCAACTGGCGGAGGCGCGCGAACACTTCCCAATCCGGCGCGCCGAGCATCCCGAGGCGGGCTTGGATCGCGCGCGACTTCGGCCGAAGGAATGGATTGGTTGCCCGTTCGACGTCGATCGTGGTCGGCAGCGTCGCCTGCCCGGTCGCGCGCATGGCTTCGACCTCGGCCACCCGCTTTTTCAGCGCCTCGTTTTCCGGTTCGATGGTCAGCGCGAAGCGGGCATTGTTGAGTGTATATTCATGGCCGCAATAAATCTGGGTATCGCCGGGCAAGCCCGCGATTTTCGAGACCGACTCCCACATTGTCTCCGGGTCGCCCTCGAAAATGCGCCCGCATCCGAGCGAAAAGAGCGTGTCCCCGGTGAAGGCCAGCCCATCTTCCGGGAAGTAGTACGTGACGTGGCCGAGCGTGTGGCCCGGTGTTTCGAGAATTTCGATCGGGTGACCGGCAAATGCGAGTTTGCTTCCCGCCTTGACGACGCGCGTCAGCCCCGGAATGCGGTCGGCCTCAGCTTCGGGACCCGTCACGCTCGCGCCGTAGTGTGCCTTGAGTTCGGTAATACCGGCCGTGTGATCGGTGTGATGATGCGTTATGAAGAGGTGATTGAGCCGCCAGCCCCGCTCGGCCAAGGCGGACTTGATCGTAGCTCCGCATGGCGCGTCGATCACGGCCGTTTCGCCGCTTTCCGGCTCGTGCAGAAGAACGCTGTAATTGTCCGCCAAGCACGGCAGTAGAACGATTTCGAGAGCTCCCATGACGGGGACTTTGGTTGGACGCGTCTGCCGTGTCAAACGCAACGAAACGACGCAGCGAAGTAGAGGGTTTTGCGAGGTCGGGCTGTCTCTGTCGTCCCGGATCGTTTAGAGACAGACCCGGTAGAACCGATTTTTTTCAATCCTGGTAAGCGCCAAGATGCCTCTCGACGCAAAGACCTTGAGAGATTTCTACCGTACCCCCCTTGGCCGGGTGGTTCGGCGGCAGCTCGCGACGGCCATACGCGTGCGCTGGAACCGGGTGAATGGCTTGACCGTCGCGGGCGTCGGGTTCGCCTCGCCGTTTCTCGGCACCTTCCGGACTGAAGCAGCCCGCCTCGCCTGCCTGATGCCGGCCCGCCAGGGGGCAATCGTCTGGCCCCGAGCCGGCCACTGCCACTCCGTGCTCGTTACCGAGAACCAATGGCCACTGCCTGACAATTCGGTTGATCGGCTTCTGGCCGTCCATTGCCTGGAGCAGGCCGAGCGCGCTGGACCCTTGCTCCGCGAGATCTGGCGGGTGCTGAAGCCGGACGGCCGGGCGCTGTTCGTCGTTCCCAATCGCCGGGGCCTCTGGTCGCGCATGGACCGGACGCCCTTCGGTCATGGCCTGCCCTTCAGCCGCGGCCAGCTCGAAACCCAGCTTACCGACGCACTCTTCACGCCCGTCGATTGGGGTGAGGCGCTCTATTTTCCGCCCGTCAATCAGCGCCTGTTGCTTCGCGTCGCAAACCCGTTGGAGCGTTTCGGATCGAGCATGTCGATCGGCGTCGCGGGGGTCATCTTGGTCGAGGCGAAGAAGGAAGTGATGGCGCCCGTCGGCAGTGGCAAGCGAATTGTTCAGCCCGCAAGCCTTAAACCGGTCGACACGCGAAGCACGACCGGCGTCCGCCGCTTCTAGCGATTGGTGGGAGTTAGTCCGGGACCGCGCAATAGAAACACGGCCTTTTCCCCGAACATGTTCTGCATCGACAGCGACCATTTGATCGGCAGGCGCGCACCATAGGCATTGAACGCGACTGCCTGCTCGACGTTCGCGTGCACAAGCTCGCAGAGGTCCGCGAAATCGCGGATCGTGCAAAGATGCGCGTTGGGCGTCAGATACCACTGGTCCGGCAGGTTATCGTTGACCGGCATGCGGCCGGTAAAAAGCAGCTTCGTCCGTACCTGCCAGTGACCGAAGTTCGGGAACGAAACGATGGCGCGGCGGCCGATCCTGAGCAAATTCTCGAGCACGTTCTTAGGCTGCCGCGTCGCCTGGATTGTCAGCGAAAGAATGGCGTAGTCAAAGGCCTGATCGGGGTAATTGTCGAGATCGCGATCGGCGTCGCCCTGAATGACGGAAAGGCCGTGCGCCACACAGGCGTTGACCTTGTCGCGCTGCAGTTCGACTCCGCGTCCGTCAACGCCCTTGCGCTCGGATAAGAGCTGCAGAAGCTCGCCGTCGCCGCAGCCGACATCGAGAACGCGCGAGCCCGCTTCCACCATCTCGGCGATGAGCACATGGTCAACGCGCGGGACTTTCGGTCCGCCAACGATTTTTCCGAGATCGGGAGCGTTCATTTCCGCGCCTCCGCCGGGCCGAGGCCGCGCTTCGTCGCGGCGGCATTGAGAAATCCGCGGATCGTCGCGAAAAACGTCGGCTCTTCGAGAAGAAACGCGTCGTGGCCCTTGTCGCTCTCGATCTCGACGAACGAGACGTTGGCGGCAACCGCGTTCAGCGCCTGCACGATTTCCCGGCTCTCGCGCGTCGGATATAGCCAGTCCGAGGTGAACGACACGACGCAGAAACGCGTCTTCGTCCCGCGAAATGCATTTGCGAGAACGCCGCCGGCGCTTTCGCGCATGTCGAAGTAATCCAGGGCGCGCGTGATGTAGAGATAGCTATTGGCATCGAAGCGATCGACGAAAGTCGATCCCTGATGACGCAAATAGCTCTCGACCTGAAACTCGGCGTTAAACGAGAACGACAGCGACGACCGGTCCTGCAAGTTGCGGCCGAACTTTCGATGCAACGCTTCTTCCGATAGGTACGTGATGTGTGCGGCCATGCGCGCAACCGCGAGACCGTTCTTCGGCACGGTCCCCGCAGCATAATAGTTGCCGCCCGACCATTCGGGGTCGGCCATGACGGCCTGCCGGCCGACCTCGTGAAACGCGATGTTCTGAGAGGAATGCCAAGCCGCCGTCGCAATCGGCACGGCTGCAAACACGCGATCCTTGTAGCGCGATGCCCACTCGAGAACCTGCATGCCGCCCATCGAGCCGCCGATCACCGCGAACAGCTGGTCGACGCCCAGATAGTCGATGAGACGCGCCTGCGCTTCGACCATGTCGCCAACCGTGATGACCGGAAAGGTAAGGCCATAGGGGGTGCCGGTCTTCGGATTGATGGATGCCGGACCTGTCGAGCCCATGCAGCCACCCACGACGTTCGAGCAGATGACATAGAACCGGTCCGTGTCGATCGGCTTGCCCGGCCCGACCATGCTGTTCCACCACCCCGGCTTGCCGGTGATGGGATGGCGGCTCGCGACGTACTGATCGGCGGTTAGCGCGTGGCAGATCAAAATTGCGTTGGACTTCGCCGCATTGAGTTCGCCATAGGTCTCATAGGCGATGGAAAACGGCGCCAGATCCTGCTGGCAGGCAAGGCGGAGCGGCGCGCTGGCGTCGAAATGCACGACCGGGCTCGACGGCGTGTCCACCTGGGGATGCCGCCGCGAGACAGGGGCAGCAAGATTGGGCGAGGCGCCAGTCATCGTATCGGTTCGATGTCCAAGGATCTAAACGGTCGGGCGGGCTTGCTAAGCTGGCCGCAGATAAAGTCAACTTTAATCTTTGATTTCAAGTGGTGAAGACCCTATCAATGCGCCCGAAATCGACAAGACCGTTCAAGAATTCGAGATAATATATGGTGGTTACTGCGCCAATTGCACGTCCTGGTATCCTGGACATTGCCGCTTACGTCCCCGGCGAAAGCAAGGCGGGCGGCGTTTTGCCTCCCGTCAAGCTATCTTCGAACGAGACACCTCTTGGGGCCAGCCCTGCGGCAATCGCGGCCTTCAAGATGGCGGCGGGCGAGCTGGAGCGCTATCCCGACGGTCAGGCGACGTTGCTTCGTGATGCTATCGCCCGGCGTTATGGGCTCGACGCGCGACGCATCGTCTGCGGTTCGGGCTCGGACGAGCTCTTAGGTCTCTTGGCGCGCGGCTACCTCGGTCCCGGCGACGAGGCAATATACACCGCACACGGCTTCCTCGTTTACCGCATCGCAATTCTGACGAACGGCGCGACGCCGGTCGTGGCGCCCGAACGCGACCTGAAGACGGATGTCGATGCGATTCTCGCAGCCGTCACGCCGAAGACCCGCGTCGTCTTCGTCGCCAACCCGAACAACCCGACGGGCACATACATCCCGATCGAGGAAGTGCGCCGCCTGCGCGCCGGTCTCCGCGGCGACATCCTGCTCGTGCTCGACGCTGCCTATTCCGAGTACGTCAGCAAGAACGATTACGAGGCTGGGCTCGAACTCGTCGCCACGACCGCCAATACGGTCATGACGCGCACGTTCTCGAAAATCTACGGGCTCGCCGCGCTCCGTATCGGTTGGGCCTATTGCCCGCCGGAGGTCGCCGACGTGCTCAATCGCATCCGGGGCCCCTTCAATCTGTCGTCTCCGGCGATTGCCGCAGGCGCCGCCGCGATCGAGGATATCGAGCACACGGAACGCGCCAGGCTTCACAACGACAAATGGCTGTCGTGGGTCGTGGGTGAGCTTGAGAAGCTCGGTCTCGCCGTGACGCCGAGCGTTGCGAACTTCGTGCTGATCCACTTCGACGGCATCGGAGGCAAGACGGCATCCGAAGCTGATGAGTTCCTGAAGGCCAACGGCATCATCGTGCGCAAAGTCGGTGCTTACGGTTTTCCGAACGCGCTCCGCATGACGATCGGGTCCGAGAACGACAACAAGCGCGTCATCGAAGCGCTCGCCCGTTACCTGAAGGGCGCGGCTTGATGGCCAAACCGGAAAGTATGAGCGTGAGCACGACCAAGCCGATGTTCAAGCGTCTGGCGCTGATCGGCATTGGCCTCATCGGCTCGTCGATCAGCCACGCAGCGCGTCGCGCTGGGCTCGTCGGCGACATCGTCGGCTGCGCGCTTGCACCCGAGACGCGAGCGAGGGCTGAAGAACTCGGCCTCGTCCGAAAGGCATTCGCCGATCCCGTTGACGCCGTGAAAGGCGCGGATCTCGTCATCCTCTGCACGCCCGTCGGCGCCTACAAGAAAATCGCCGAAGCGATCGGTCCGCACCTCGAACCGGGAGCGATCGTCTCTGACGTCGGCTCGGTGAAGGCCGCGCCCATCGCTGACATCGCGCCACATATTCCCGAGGGCATTCACTTCATCGCCGGACATCCGATCGCGGGAACCGAGCAATCAGGCCCCGACGCTGGCTTCGCCGAGCTCTTTGACGGACGCTGGTGCATCCTGACACCGGGCGACGCGGCTGATCCCGCGGCGCTCGCAAAGCTGGAAGAGTTCTGGCGGAAGCTCGGCTCGAACGTCGAGATCATGACGCCCGAGCATCACGACATGGTGCTTGCGATCACGAGCCACGTCCCGCACTTGATCGCCTACAACATCGTCAACACGGCAGCCCATCTCGAGCGCGTGACCGACAGCGAGGTCATCAAGTTCTCGGCCGGCGGCTTTCGCGATTTCACGCGCATCGCCGCTTCCGATCCGGTGATGTGGCGCGACGTCTTTTTGAATAACAAAGACGCCGTGCTCGAAATGCTCGGCCGCTTCGCTGAAGACCTCACCGCTCTGCAACGCGCGATCCGGTTTGCCGACGGCGACACGCTGCAGCGTCTCTTCACCGAAGCGCGCGCGATCCGGCGTGGGATCATTCAGGCGGGCCAGGATACGGCGCAGCCCGACTTCGGCCGGTCCCCTGCTCGCACGAAAGACAGCTCGAACTGAGGTCGTGTCGCTTGGCGCTTAAGCCGAGTGCGGTTCTGTCAGGAACTGCGCGGTGATGAGATCGGCCTCGACTGCTTCGGCTTCCTGCGACGAGGACGCGAGCAGGTGCACGTGAACTTCATCGGCGCCGAGCACTGCCGAATGCTGGCGGATCTCCGCGAGGTTCTGCGTCGGGCAGCGGTTGGCGAGGCGGCCGATCGCGAGCACCGTGCGCCGCGAGCGGTCGCTCCGGCGGACGAGAATGTAATTTGCGTCTTCCAACGTCGGGCAGTCGAAGAGGCTGTAGACGGTGTGCACGTAGCGTTTGCCCGACGCGCCAGTCCAGAAATGAAATCTCGGCGGAGCTTCAGGAAGCGATGTTGCGAGATTCGCCAGCGGAGCGGCTTCGGCCGCCTGCCGGTTAGCTCGGAACGCAGCAAGCTGAATAATTTCGGCACTCATAACGCACACCTCTTATCGGCGACACTGACCGATTACTGCTTTTCATGCAGTGATACCCGCCCAGCCGTGAGGAATGGTGAACTTTGGTCCGAAAATTTGACGCGATTGCCCCATCAGCGCCTCGATGGTCAATGAAGTGTTGAGAACGGAGCGGATTGCAAACACTCCGTCCGAGTATGCGCGGTTCATCGGCGCAAACGTCAACGCACGTTAGCAATTTGTGGTGCGGCGGGGCGCAGGAAGAGATTGCGGCTGCTTCGGTATTGTTAATTGCCGTGCGTCAGCCGCAACGCGAATAATCGCAATCGGCGCAGGTCCAGCAGCCTTCAATATGCCTTAAAGCCCGCTCTCCGCATTTGGGGCAAATGCGGGCCGATGCGATCGTGGAAACATGTTCTCCTGGCCCCTGAGCCCCATCCCCAGCGATCCTCTGTACCGCGGCTATAGGCTGGCGTTTCGAAGTGTCGTCGCGGCCCTCGTCGTCACGACTGAGAAACCCGATGTGAATCATATGCTGTTCGATGACGTCGCCAATGGCCGCCAGCAGGCTCGGAACGTAACGCCCGCCCATCCAGCGCCCACCCTCGGGATCGAAAACGGCCTTTAACTCTTCGGCAACGAACGTCACATCGCCACCGCGGCGGAACACGGCGCTGATCATGCGCGTCAGCGCGACCGTCCAGGCGTAGTGCTCGAGGTTTTTCGTGTTGATGAAGATCTCGAACGGCCGCCGCCGTCCATCGCGGACAATGTCGTTGATCGTCACGTAAAGCGCATGCGCGCTCGCCGGCCATTTGATCTTGTAGGTTACGCCTTCGAGCGCCGCATCGCGCTCGAGCGGCTTCGTCATATAGACGACATCGCCCGACCTTGCAGGATCTTCGATGGCTCTGGGCATCGACGCCTGCCGAACGGCCGGAATCTCGCCGGGCGGAACCTCGGCTTCGACCGGGCTATCATCGCTCTGACGTGAGAGAACGGCGCCTGTAATCGCATTGGGCCGGTAGGTCGTGCAGCCCTTGAGACCGAGATCGAAAGCTTCCGCATAAATGTCTTCGAACTGCTCGAAGGAAATGTTCTCCGGACAATTGATCGTTTTCGAAATTGCGCTGTCAACGTAGGGCTGCAGCGCCGCCTGCATCGCAATGTGCTGGACGGGTGACAGCGTATCGGCCGTGACGAACGCTTCTGGCAAAGCCGCGTCTTCTCCCGATAGCGCTCGAAATTTGCGGTAGGCGTAATCCTCGACGGTTTCTTCGCTCGCTGTCTGTCCAGCTTGGAGAACGCGGCGCCGGTAGACGAAATCGAAAACCGGCTCGATGCCGCTCGAAACGTTACCGGCCAGAAGAGAGATCGTGCCCGTCGGAGCGATAGAGGTAATGCAGCCGTTGCGGACGCCGTGTGCCGCGATCGCCTCGCGAACGTCGGCATCGAGCCGCAACACATTCGGACGCGCGCCGAAAGCCTCCGCATCGTAAAGCGGAAACGCGCCCTTCTCGGCGGCAAGAGCGGCACTCGCGCGATAGGCTGCATTCTGTATAGCCGCCATCCATTCGGCGGCCTTTTCGCGCGCAGCCGGACTGCCATAAGGAAGACCGAGAAAAATCAGAGCATCCGCCAGCCCCGTGATGCCGAGGCCGATGCGGCGCTTCGCACGCGCTTCCTGCGCCTGGGCTTCGAGGGGATAGCGCGAAATATCGATGATGTTGTCGAGAAAGCGGACGGCCGTCGCGACGCGCGCTTCGAGCTTGTTGCGGTCGATGCCGGCCGCAGGCGTAAAGGCATGCTCGACGAGGCGCGCAAGATTGATCGATCCGAGAAGGCACGCACCATAGGGCGGAAGCGGTTGCTCGCCGCATGGGTTCGTCGCGGAGATCGTCTCGCAATATTCGAGATTGTTGGCGGCATTCACCCGGTCGATGAAGATGACACCCGGCTCCGCGTAATCGTAGGTCGCGCGCATGATCTTGTCCCAAAGCGCGCGCGCTTCGACCGTCTTGTAGACCTTGCCCTCGAAAACGAGATCCCACGAGGCGCCACGCTTGACGGCGCTCATGAACGCATCGGTCACCAGAACGGAAAGGTTGAAATTCCTGAGCCGCTGCGCATCCGCCTTCGCCGCTATGAATGCCTCGATATCGGGATGATCGCACCGGAGCGTCGCCATCATCGCGCCGCGTCTCTGACCGGCGGACATGATCGTCCGGCACATCGCGTCCCAGACATCCATGAAGCTGACGGGCCCCGAGGCGTCCGCGCCAATGCTTTTGACAGGCGCGCCCTGCGGCCGAAGCGTCGAGAAATCATGACCGATGCCGCCGCCGGCCTGCATCGTCAGCGCCGCTTCTTTGACGTTATCGAAAATGCTGGAAAGGTCGTCGCCGATACGGCCGAGAACGAAGCAGTTGAACAGGGTGACGTTTCTGTCGGTGCCGGCCCCTGCGAGGATGCGCCCGGCTGGCTGAAAGCCGAAGTCAGCTACCGCATCATAAAAGGCGCTGGCCCAGGCCTCTCGGCTATCGGGCTTCTCGACCGAGGCCGCAGCGTTCGCGATCCGCCGGAAGGTGTCCTCCAACGTCTTGTCAGCCGCCGCCGAGGGAGATCCGGCAAAGCGGTATTTGCGCCGCCAGATAGCGTCGGAAATGGCTGGCAAATCTGACAAAATCGCGCTCAT
This sequence comes from Pseudomonadota bacterium, assembly GCA_018242295.1. Taxonomy (GTDB): domain Bacteria; phylum Pseudomonadota; class Alphaproteobacteria; order Rhizobiales; family Hyphomicrobiaceae; genus Hyphomicrobium_B. Next base: position 16,904 of record JAFECE010000005.1, on the reverse strand, counting down.
CAAGGTGTCCGGGATATAGGTACGAAATCCCCCGTTTTCAAATTTTGTTCACTATATGTTCTGAATGCCATGTTGTCAATCGCGAAGCACGTTGCGGCCAGAAAAATGCCGCCTGCCTGTACGCCGAGGAGACCTCAGGCGACGCGCAGACGGCTTTTTGGGTCAGTCGCGAACGTGCGGATCTTAGAGCTTGCAGAGCGTCGCTTCGCCCTTGCACTGCCAGCCGATGGTTCCGGCGCTGCATTTGTAACGGCGCGGACCGAACGAATAGCCGGGCGTGCCGTTGCCGGACACCCAGGTGAAATAGATGCTCCAATCGGTCGCCTGCAGGAGGGCAGCGTCGACTTGGAAATGCGCGAGCCCCTCCGTGAGGGCGACGCCTTCGGCGGCTTTCTTGAAGCAGCTTTTGGCCTCAGCTGGCGCGGCTGCCATGGCAGCGCCTCCGATGGCGAGAACGGCCCACATCAATCGGGCGGCAGTGCGCATTTGGATATCTCCATGCTTAGTATTAGATGAGAACTCGACCGTGCCATATCCGCGAGGCGTCCGCGTACAACAAACCATGGTTGTGACGCGGATTCCCGCCCCGTTGCGGCATCCGCACATCATCCGCATTGAGGGTCGTGGGAAATCGTTAGCCGGTGTGCGGGCGCTGGTAAGCCAGCGCAAGCGGTGGCGGAGAGGGAGCTCTTGCGGCTTCTTCGACCAGCCGTGTGCTCGCCGCTTCGATCGCAGATTCGATACGCGAACGAAATTCAGCACGCGGCAATCCGGGTGGCAGCGGCGGCAAAAACTCGACGACGATCGTCCCAGGATATCGCCAGAGGCTCCGGCGCGGCCAGAAGAGACCCGAGTTCAACGCAAGCGGAACGGTGACGACGCCGAGAGCCTCGTAAAGGGCAACGTAACCCGGTTTATAATCGGGGGGAGCGCCCGGCACCGTGCGCGTGCCTTCTGGAAAGATGACGACCTCGCGATTGATGCTAATGCGCTGCCGCGCGTCGCGGATCATCGACTTGAGCGCCGCCGAAGCCTTCTCGCGTTTGACAAGAATGTGCTCGAACTTCACGCAGAACCAGCCGTAGAACGGAATCCACTTCAGCTCGTCCTTGAGCACGATCGCCGGATCGCGAAAGAGCGAAATCAGGCCGAAAGTATCCCACGCCGACTGATGCTTGGAGATGACCAGACATCCCGTCTTCGGCAAATTTTCGTGGCCGCGAACTTCGAGCTTCGTCCCGCAGATCAAATCGAGCAGCCAGACGCAGGTTCGTCCATGCACCTCGAGCCCCTTCATCGCCCACGGGCGTGGTCCGATCAGCAGCCATGAGCCGAGCACGAGATAAAGCGCGGTGACGACGTAGAAGACGACGAAATAGATGAGCGACCGCGCGATGACCAGCGCGCCTGGCCGGGGCAAGGTTTGGTCCATTGTGCTGTCAGCCATCTACGCGCTTCTGCGGCATGATCGCGACCGATTGCCCGTCATGCCAGTCGATGACGCGCTGCGCGGTGAGACGCGCGACGGCCGGAAGAAATTTCAGATATTCGGAAAGCAGCACCCTCGTCGTCGCAACGTGTAGCCACCAGGCGGTTTCCGGAAAGCGTTTCGGAGTGACCGCGTAGGGGAGCAGCGTGACGCCCGGCATGACGAGAGCGAGCTCGGCGAGGCTGCGCGGCATGTGATAGCGTGACGTCACGATAATGAGCTTCGTATAGCTGTTCGTATTGGCCCACGTTCTCGTCTCGTCGGCATTGCCGACCGTATCGAGCGCTTCGTATCCGAGATCGACGCAGCAATTGAAAAGATGACTGTCGATTTTGACGATGCGCTGCATCTCTTCGCGGCTGACTTTGCGGTTGACCCCCGAAATGAGCATCCGCTTCGCGCGGCCTTCGCTCATCAGCTTTGCGCCAGCCTCGATCCGGTTGTCGCCGCCAGTCAGAACCACGATGCCGTCCGCCTTGTCGAGGTTGGCGGCATCGTCCCGGGTGACCGAAACCGCAAACAGCACGAAGCCAAATGCCAACGCGGCGGCGCCGAGCGTCAGCAAGAGAACCAGCGCGTGAGAGACCTTTTTCATTCGCGGGATGTGCTTGTTTGCGTCGCCTGTCCGTGGATCAGCGGGACGAAGTGTAACCGATTTGAACCGGTCACGCAGCCTCCCGCCGTTCAGTCTCGGCGTTGCCCTACACGAAATCGCGCGCACTGGCACGCGGCTGGGAGCGACATTTTTCGGCGGTGGCCGTTAGTGTTGCCCATTCAGGATGCGATAGACGCCGACACGGGATGTCACCATGCAAAGCCCGGCTATGGTTACGACGACAAATCCCAGAATGACGTAGCCGAGTGCATCGAGCGCTCCCGTACCGATCAGACGTTGCATCTCTACAGCGCTTACGGCCCCCCCGCCCAACAACTCCGTAATCGCTGGCATACAAATGAAAACCAGCATAGCGCAGCTCGCGCCGACGATGCCGGCCTTGATCCCGAGCCTTAAGAAGTGTTTCTCGAATTCACGGGCAATGAACTTGTCGGTGGCGCCGACAAAATGCAGGACCTCGACGATCTCGCGGTTCGAGGCCATGGCGCTGCGCGTCGCCGATACGATGATGGCCGTCGTCGCCGCGCCGACGAGTACAAGGATCGCGATCCCACCCAACGCCAGCGATCGCGTAACGGCGCGGATCTGCGCCTGCCAGCGCCGGTGATCGTCGAGCGAAGCGCCTTTGAAATCCCGTCCGAGAGCAGATCCGATTTCGGCGAGATCGGGCGGGTCGGTCCGGTTGACCTCGACCGCTACCAGACGTGGTACCGGAAGCGACTTCAGCGCATCGGCCGAACCGAGCCATGGCTGCAGAAGCGCCGCCGATTGATCGAGGCTCAAGGCGTTGACGCTCGCAACGCCCCGCTGCTTCTTCAGATAGGCCACGACGTCCGCGACGACTTTGTCGATGTCGCCGTTTTCTTGCGGGGTGACCTGAACCGTAACCTCGCTCGCGATGTCGTTGAGCCACGCGTCGGAGGATTCCTTGATCATCCAGACTGCGCCTGAGGTGAGGCACGCGAGGAAGCACATGATGCCGATGACGAGCGTCAGCGACCGGCCGGTGACCGAGCCCGGCGGCACGACCGGAGCCGTCACTTTCATCTTGCGCGCCCGGTCGCGGTCACGCGCCGGAGGCTTCAGATTGCGTTGCGGGTCTTCCGCCGTCACCGTCGGTTCGGCGTCGCCATACTGCGGCGGATAGCCTCCCGTGCGCGCGGTCACGCCCGTGGTCGGCTCGTCATAGGGGTCGTAGGCCGGCAGCGGCATTGCTGGCTCGACACGTCCGGGAAAGCGGCTAGATGATCCGGACATGGCCCTTGTGCACCTCAATGCGCGGCGCCTTGAACTGCCGCATCAGCTGATGATCGTGTGTCGCAATCACGACGGAGGTGCCGAGCCTGTTCAGCTCGACGAACAGCCGAAGAAGGCGCCGGGCCATCTGCGGATCGACGTTTCCTGTCGGCTCGTCAGCGAGGAGAACTTCCGGCTTTCCGATGACAGCCCGGGCGATGGCCGCGCGTTGCTTCTCGCCGCCCGACAGCACGGAAGGATTAACATACATCCGATCGCCCAGCCCAACCCATTGCAACAGGTCCGTGACGTCTTCCCGGTAGTCGGACGGCTTCTTGCCGATCACCTGCAGCGGCAGCGCAACATTCTCCCAGACCGTCAAATGGTCGAGCAGCCGGAAATCCTGAAAGACGATGCCGATGCGCCGCCGCATCTGGGCGCGCTTCTGCGGCCGGACTTTCGTGACATCCTCGCCGAACATGCGAATTTCGCCGCGGTTTGGATGCAGCGACATGAACATCAGCCGGAGCAGCGATGACTTCCCCGCCCCGGATTCCCCATGCAAAAAGTGAAAGGAACCTGGCCGCAGATGGAACGTCACATCCTGCAGCACTTCAGGCCCTCTGTCGTATTTCAGTCCGACATTCGTCAAGCGAATCAAGAGGTATTTGCCTTGACAGTGGATATTCGAAGCACTTTGCGAAGCCCGCAACGTATAGACACGTCGCAGACACAATGATCAATCGATTACGATTGTGGCGCGGTCGTGTACACAGGATCCTTCAGGGTCCAGCCAGACGATCGCCCTGAACGACAGGATGTTCAAATGCCCGATTCAAACGCCAAGCTGACGATCGAAACAATTTTTTCTGCTGAGGATATTGGCGCTCGTCTCCGGGTCCTTGCCGCCGAAATCGCGGCCAAAGCCCCCCAGAACCTTTTGGTTGTGCCTGTGCTGAAGGGCAGCTTTGTTTTTGCGGCCGATCTGTTGCGGGCCCTCTATGCCGCGGGCCTTGCGCCGGAAGTCGATTTCCTGACGCTTTCGAGCTACCGGAAAAGCCGGGAATCGTCGGGCCAGGTGACGATTCTGCGCGATTTGGATCTCGATGTTCAGAACCGCCACGTCATTCTGATCGACGATGTTCTCGATTCCGGCCGTACGCTGGCTTTTGCCAAGGATTTGATTTCGGCCCGCGGCGCGACGCGCATCGAAACGTGCGTATTGCTCGACAAGAAGGCGCCGCGCGCCGTATCGATCGAACCGGACTATTGTGCTTTCGAATGCCCGAACGTGTTTGTCGTCGGTTACGGCATGGACGTCGCGCACCGGTACAGGGAGCTGCCTTTCGTAGGCCGCCTCATTGATTAGACTGGAATGACGGGTTCGAAGGGGGGCGGTTTAAATGGCGACGATCCTGCTCGCGGACGACGATGCTGCGGTTCGCGACCTCGTGAGGCGGGCTCTGAGTTCGGACGGCCATACCGTCCACGTTACGCAGGACGGCGTAGAGGCGCTGGAGTCGCTCAGCGCCAACGGCGTCGCCTTCGATATCCTGATTACGGACGTTGATATGCCTCAGCTCGACGGCATTTCCCTCGCGGAAAAGGCGCTCGTCATGAAGCCCGCACTTGCCGTCATCTTGATGTCGGGCTTCACGGACCAGCTGGAGCGCGCCGCCCGCCTCAGGGTGCGCCGGCTGCTGTCGATCTCGAAGCCTTTCACGCTCGACCAGATCAAGCAGGTCGTCAAAAGCGTATTGTCTTAGGACACGCGAACCGACCCCTGTCATCGGGGCCAAAGGCCGAAATCTACGCCACCTACGTCATCCTCAAACGGACGAGCATGGCGAGGACGTTTGGGGACCCAGCGTGAGAAGCGCCGAAGGCACAATACTGCGTCTTCGACGAATCGAACGCTGGATCCCCTGCCTTCGACGCAGCTCCGCAGCGCTCGGCCGAGGATGACGAAGATGGCGGCACGATAACCTCTATCCGACCGTCATCCCGGCGAAGGCCGGGATCTATGCAAGCTTCAGCGTGTGAGATGGCAAGGCGATTGCGCGATTAACCGCCGGTCACGCTCATGTGGCGGGCAACCGAAGGTTTCTTCGTTCGCCTGTCGATGATGAAGTCGTGGCCCTTGGGCTTCCGTGAGATGGCTTCGACGATGGCGGCATCGAGCAATGTGTCTTCCGGAGACGCCCGAAGCGGCGCCCGAAGGTCCGCATCGTCTTCCTGGCCGAGGCACATGTAGAGCTGGCCCGTGCACGTCACGCGCACGCGGTTGCAGCTTTCACAGAAATTGTGCGTGAGCGGCGTGATGAAGCCGAGCCGGCCGCCCGTCTCCTTGACGGTCACGTAGCGGGCAGGTCCACCCGTCCGATAAGGGATGTCTTGGAGCGTCAGCCGGTCCATCAACCGGGCGCGCACGATCGACAATGGCAGGTATTGATCCGTCCGGTCTTCGCCGATGTCGCCGAGCGGCATCGTCTCGATCAAGGTGAGATCAGCCCCGCGGCCATGCGCAAACCGGATGAGATCTTCAATCTCGTCCTCGTTGATGCCCTTGAGGGCAACGGCATTGAATTTGACGCGAATGCCGGCCGCTTCGGCCGCATCGACGCCGCGAAGGACATTCGCGAGATCGCCCCAGCGTGTCACTGACTTGAACTTCACCGGATCGAGCGTGTCGAGCGAAACGTTGATCCGTCGCACGCCAGCCGAATAGAGCTCGCTCGCGTACTTCTCGAGCTGGCTCGCATTCGTCGTGAGCGTCAGTTCTTCGAGGGCGCCGGTTTCGAGATGCCGCCCGAGAGCGCGGAAAAGCCAAAGGATGTTGCGGCGCACCAAAGGTTCGCCGCCGGTGATGCGCAATTTTTTGACGCCCTGCCGGATGAAGGCCGCGCACAGCCGGTCGAGTTCCTCGAGCGTCAGCAGATCGCGCTTCGGCAAGAACGTCATGTGTTCCGTCATGCAGTAAACGCAGCGAAAATCACACCGGTCCGTCACGGACACGCGCAGATATTCGATCGCCCGGCCAAAGGGATCGATCAGCGGTTGTTCGGTCTTATGGGCTGGCTCGCCCAGCATGCGAAGATCTCCGGAAGACGCCTGAGACGTTTCATATCGTACCTCCCAGCGTCAAGGGCAAGTTCGGCACTCGCGTCAGGCTGTCTTAGATCGTATTAATACAATCTGGCGGGAGGGAAATATGAAAAGTCCAGCGGCTTACTTCGTGCTCGGTTTTGTCACGGCATCCGTGCTCTGGCTGCTCGTTTTTGCCTTTTTGAACGCCGAGCTTCTGCGCACGTTTACCAGCTTCAGCGGCCATTCCTAGGCCCGCTGCTGGACCCTGTTGAAGGGGCCGAGCGTCCGGACGATCAGCGCTGCGATGCCGTCGATATCGTTGAGATCGAACACGGGCTTGCCGTGCGCATCGACCTCGTAGTCGGCCGCAATAGCGAGTACGAGCGGGTCGTTCGGTGCGAGCAGCTTCTCCGGCGCGACGGCCGCACGCCGGACCTCGATCTTTGGAATGTTGGCCGCCTTATATCCCTCGACAAGGATGATGTCCGACGGGTTGAGCCGGCTGGCGACCGCCTCGAGCGCAGGCTCGCCTGCGGTTTCGATTTCCTCTATTACGGCAACTCGCGAGCCTGAGACGATCGCCGTTTCCGCAGCCCCGGCCGCGCGGTGCCGCGCCGTATCGCTTCCCGGCGTGTCGATATCGAACTTGTGATGCGTATGCTTGATCGTTGCAACGCGCAGCCCTTCGCCCGCGAAGTGCCGCGTCAGCTTTTCAATCAGTGTGGTCTTGCCTGAATTCGACCATCCCGCGACGCCGAAGAGCGGCAATGATTGTGCCGACCGAAACGCTTTGCCCAAGTTTGTTATCCTTCTGTGGGTCCTGCGAGGAGAGCGCGGGCAGTTGAAAGATCATCAGGCGTATTGATGTTGAAAAAGGGATCAACCTTAGTGTCCCGAATGTCGCTCATCGGGAAGGCGACCGCAACAGCCTTGAGCTTGGCCGCGAGCTTATCGACACTCAAGGCGCGGTTATTCAGAGCCTCTGCAATTGTTTGCCGCGTGCTTATCGGCCAAATCGCGATCGTCGGATGGCGCCGATCGCCCGACGTTGCGATAGCAACACCGTTCGCCCTATGAGCGTCGAGCCGCGCCACGACGTCGTCAGGCAAGAACGGAACGTCGGCGGAAACGGTAGCGATCGCGGCGCATTCTGCCGCATGCTGCACTGCCCAATCCATCGCGGCAAGAAGACCGCTGAGGGGTCCAAGCTCCGGGTTTTCGTTATCCGAGACAATCTCGATACCGTATTCGGCGAACCGTCCGGGATCGCCGTTGATGTTGAGAATGAGTCGGCTGACTTGCGGGCCAAACTGCGCAATGACCCTAGCGAGAATCGATTGGCCTCCGAGATCTGCAAGTCCCTTGTCGCCGCCGCCGAAGCGCCGCGAGCGGCCTCCCGCGAGAATGACGCCGAGGATCTGATCGGAAGTGGGCATGCGCAACGATTAGGGTTCTCGCCGGAAGTCTGCAAGTCGCAGAAATATTTGAGCCCCGGCGATTTAGCCGCCACAATGGTCCTTTCCACTCAAGCCGCCCGGACTTATATCGCGCAGATGGAAAGCGGCGCTGCTTTGGCGCCCCGGGAGACGCTCATGCCAGTCGATAAGACACAGGTGCTTGCCGCCCTGCGTCGGGTCAAAGGTCCTGACCTTGAAAGCAATATCGTTGATCTTGGTCTCGTGTCCGAGATCTTCATCAAGGATGACCATCCGTATTTCTCGATCACGATTCCCGCGAGCCGCGCGGAAGAGCTGGAACAGCTCAGGCTCGCCGCCGAGAAAGTCGTGGCGGATATCGCTGGCGTCGCCGGCGTGACGGCCGTGCTGACCGCTGAAGCGGAAGCCGGAAAATCGCGGCAACCTCCGCCACCACCGCGCGCCCCCGCCGGAGCGATCAAGGCCATGTCCGGTTCCCGCGCTGAGCATCCGCGCGTGCAGGAGGCGCGCGCCAAGGGCGCGACAGGCGACGCCGCGGGGCCGCGTCAGGCAGCGGCTGCTGGAGCCAACCCCGCCGCGAAAGCCCAGAGTATTCCCGGGGTGAAACACGTCATAGCCGTCGCCTCCGGCAAAGGCGGCGTCGGCAAATCGACGGTCGCCGTCAATCTCGCGCTTGGCCTCCAGGCGATCGGAATGAAGGTCGGCATTGTCGATGCCGACATCTATGGACCATCGCAGCCGCGCCTGCTTGGCATCACCGGTAAGCCGCAAGTCGCGGATGGCAAGGTCATCAAGCCGCTCGAGGGCTGGGGCCTGAAAGTCATGTCGATGGGTTTCCTCGTCGATGAAGGAACTCCCGTCGTTTGGCGCGGCCCCATGGTCGTCTCGGCGCTGGAACAGATGCTGCGCGCTACCGACTGGGCTGGGACCACCGGCGACCTCGATGTGCTCATCATCGACATGCCGCCCGGCACCGGCGACGTGCAGCTGACGATCTCGCAGAGCGTTCCGCTGTCCGGCGCCGTGATCGTCTCGACGCCGCAAGACCTCGCGCTGATCGACGCCCGCAAAGGCATCGCGATGTTCAAGCGCGTCGAGGTTCCGATCCTCGGCATCATCGAGAACATGAGTTACTTCCTTTGCCCGAAGTGCGGCGAGCGCTCGGATGTCTTCGGCCATGGCGGAGCCCGCGACGAAGCGGCGAAGTTCGGTGTGCCGTTCCTCGGCGAGGTGCCGCTGCACATGGATATCCGCGAGACGTCCGATAGCGGCAAGCCCGTGACGGTTGCCGCGCCCGAGAGCGTTCATGCAGGCATATTCCGCGAATTGGCGGCGCGCACGTGGACCGAGGTCGAGCGCGCGAAGGGCATGCTGACCCCGCCACCCGTTCTCGAAATCGCTGACGGCGGTAAGCTCCTGAAAGCGGCATTCCCCGACGGACGCTCATTCGATCTGCCGGCTGAATTTTTGCGCGTCGTCAGTCCCTCGGCCGAAGTGCAAGGGCATTCGCCCGCACAGCGCATCACCGTGCCAAGGAAGAAGCACGTCAAGATCACGGGGCTTAGCCCGATCGGCAATTACGCGACGCGCATTGCCTTCGACGACGGCCATAACACCGGGCTATTCACCTGGGGTTATCTCCACCTGATCGGACGCGAAAAGGAAACGCGCTGGGGTGAATATCTCGAAGAACTCGCCGCTAAAGGTTTGACGCGCGAATAGTTGGGCCAGCGTGCCGGGTATTCCGAGCCGCTAACGCTGCGCGTCGTGCAATTCCTTGAGCTTCTTGATTGACGCTTCGATCGGAGCGAACGGCCCGAACTTGTGCTGCTCTTCAGAAAAGCCGTCCGCATACGGCCCATACGCCGTATCGACCGGCTTTTCGATCTTGTTCGGGAAATCGCGGTCCAGTCCCGGCATGGATGGCCGCGGCTGCGAGTCGATATAGGCAGCGACGTTCCAAGCATCCTCAGGTGAAAGCACTGGAGCGTTCCATGTCGTCCCCTGGGGCATGTTGCTGTGAATAAAATTTGCAGCTTCGATGAGCCTGTTCATTCCGGCGCCGTCGTTGTAGCTGTCCGGTCCCCAAAGCGGTGGAAACACGTAGCCCTTGGCATCGCCGGCGGTGCCGGTGCGCTGGCCTTCTCCGTTCACGCCATGACAAGCCGCGCACATGTTTGCGTAGACGGTTCGGCCCTTCGCCGGATCGGCTGCGCGGTCGAGCTCGGGCATCCAGCCGCTACCACGCCCCGGTGTTTTCGCGCCGACCGGGCGGCCCGTCGACAGGAACATCAAATAGGCGGCCATGGCTGTCATCTCCGGCCCTTCCGGCGGCAGCCGTTTGCCGTTCATGCTGCGCTCCATGCAGCCTTGAATGCGTTCCTCAATCGTATAGACCTGACCGAGACGAGCCGAATATGCGGGGAAATCCGCAGACACGCCGACCAGCGGAAGTCCGAACTCTTTCGTGCCGGCTTCGCTGTGACAGCTTTGACAATCCAGATTGTTCCCGGCGAACCGGCGCGAGACATCAGCGACTTCAGGACCGATCAGCGACGACGTCTTGGTGATGAGATCGCGTCCATATCGAACGGTTTTCCCCCACACATCGTCCGGCAGCTTGTCGATATCGGGCACGGTCCACGCCGATGACGTTGATTGAGCAGTCGCGTGAGGTGAGGTTCTATCTTCCGCACGGCATGGTTGAGAGATCGCCAGCGCGCTGACCACAATGATACCTGCGCAGTGAAAAACTGCGAATTTCGAAGAGAGCATAATCCGAATCCGAGTGAATTTTCCCGGAAGCTATCGAGAACGTTCTCTCTTTGTAAGGGTGTTCCTGCCGACGTGGTTTTCCGTAAGTAGTATTGCTTGACAGGCAACCAAAAGGTTGCATATTTGGATCATGAGCGTGGATGCGGTTTTCAAGGCACTCGCCGATCCGGTCCGTCGAGAAATCCTCGACAGGCTTTATGCGCGAAACGGCCAGACACTGAGCGAGCTTTGCGAAGGACACGACATGTCGCGTCAAGCGGTGACGAAGCATCTTGCAATCCTGGAAGAGGCGAACCTGATCGCGACGCGCAAGGAAGGCCGCGAAAAGCTGCATTTTCTCAATCCCGTGCCGATCTCCGAAATCGCCGACCGGTGGATCGGAAAATTTGAACGCTCGCGTCTGCGGGCGCTGAATGAGCTCAAGAAAAACCTGGAAGGAAAGCGCGATGACAAATGATCGTTTTGTGTATGTCTCGTACATCCGCACCACGCCCGAGAAATTGTGGGATGCACTTCAAAAGCCGGAATTCACCCGGCTCTATTGGTTCGGCGCGACGCTGGAGAGTGAATGGAGGAAGGGCGCTTCGTGGAAGATCGTCCTTGCCGACGGACGCGTTGCCGACGCAGGCGAAATTGTTGATATCGAAAAACCAAAGCGCATGGTGATCAAGTGGCGGAATGAATTCCGTCCCGACCTCAAAGCGGAAGGTTATTCGCTTTGCACGATTGAGCTTGAGCCGACGCCGGACTCAGTAAAGCTTACCGTCGTGCACGAGATCGACAAGCCGGGCTCGAAACTCATCCAAGCCGTTTCGGGCGGCTGGCCGAAGATTCTGTCCAGCTTGAAAAGCATGCTTGAGACGGGCGAGGCGCTCGGGGGACCAAGCCCGTGCACGCACAAATAGGCCGCACGACGGCCAGCTGCGAAAAAACATTGTCCCGCGGCCGGCTCTATAGAGCGCCGCGGGACGCAGGGAAGAGCTAACTCCGCTCCTCAGGAACGATCGAAAACTCGAGCTTCTCTCCAGCGCGCAAGATCGTGACGATCGTCTTCTGGGCGATACGGCCGGCATCGAGAACGCGCGCAACATCGTCGACACCCGCAATGGCGATGCCGTCGAGCGCGATCAGGATATCGCCAGCCATCAGACCCGCCGCTTCCGCGGGGCCATTGTTCTGCACGCTGCGAATACCGATGGCGCCCGCCTGCGTAAGGCCGAGCGCGTGGCGGATGCGCTGCGGCAGAACAACGTGCTCGGCGACGATCCCCATCACGCCGCGCCGTACGCGGCCATGGCTCAGGATCTGAGTCAGCACGTATTCGGCGGTATTCGACGCGACGGCGAAGCAAAGTCCCTGCGCGCCCATGATCGTCGCAGTGTTGATGCCGATCACATGCCCCGACGAATTGACGAGCGGACCGCCAGAGTTTCCCGGATTGAGGGCCGCGTCCGTCTGGATCACGTCGTCGATCAGGCGGCCGTTCTCGGCGCGAAGCGAACGCCCGACCGCGCTGATGATGCCGGCCGTCACCGTCGATTGAAAGCCGAGCGGGTTACCGATAGCGATCGCAATCTGGCCGGGGCGGAGCTTTTTGGAATCCGCCAACCGCGCGAACTTCAGCCGCTCCGTCGTCTCCGCCCGCAACACCGCGATGTCGGTATCCGGATCGCGTCCGATGAGCCGCGCGCCGAAACGCTGGCCGTCGCCTTGCGCAACCGAAATCGATTGCGCGCCTTCGATGACGTGATTGTTCGTCAGTATGATGCCGTCGGGCGAAACGATAACACCGCTGCCGGAGCCTTGCCCCGTGCGGCCGCCGCGCGAACTCCGAACCTGAACATGCACGACGGCAGGTGATACCGCATCGACGACATCGACCACTGCGTTGCTGTAGGCATCCATGAGCGCGGTGTCATCGCGCTGAACGCCGTCCTGGCGAGCGCCGTCGCGTTCGATGCCGCTATCGTCGAGAACCCGGAAAAAGCTGTGTTCCATGCTGCACCCGAGGAAAAAGAGGTCGCGAACAAATGGCGACGAGGCTCAGTTCCATCAAGTGCCGCACAGCACTGCGGCGCATTCCAGGCATGCGTCACCGTTCGGCCAAACTTGTAGCCCGCACGGATGTTCCGCTGACTGACTGCTATTCCGCCGCTGCCTGCTGCCGCAGGAAATCGTACGCCTCGGTCGCGTTGGCGAAAACGTGCGTATCGAGGCCGCGCCGCCGCAAGGCTTCCTGCAGCTTCTGGCGGGTGAGCGTGCTCGTTGCGTAGCGCGCCGTCCGGCCATAATGGTGCTTCGTGACATAAGCGACCATGTCGGCGTATTCGTCGTAGAGATCTTCCGCGATCCGGCAGCTCGCCTGGTTGATCACCGCGTTGACGCGGCCGCCGATCCCCTCGCAGGCCTCGATGATCACCTTCTTAAGGTCGGCAATGTCGGCCTTTTTGCGAACGCTCCAGCCTTCGAGATCGAGGACGAGGATCTTCTGCTTGCTGTCAAAGCTGATGCGATCCTTGAGGTTCTGGTTCAGGAGATCAGCAAGCAGATCCATCGGCTGATCGACGAAGATCCGCGGGTTCATCATCACCGGCGAGTGGATATGCGGCTTGAACGCCATGTGCGCAAGGATATCGCGGTCGATGTCGATGCCTGGCGCCACCTCGATGAGCTCGAGACCGTGATCGGTGAGCTGGAAGACGCAACGCTCGGTGACATAGATAACGGGCTGCGCCTTCTGCGCCGCGTACTTGCCCGAGAACGTCACCTGCTCGACCTGCTTCACGAATTTGCGCGCCCGGCCTTCTTTGACGATGCGCAGCTTGCCATCCTCGATCGCGACCTCGAGACCGCCGGCGGTGAAGGTACCGGCGAAAACGACCGCCCGCGCGTTTTGCGAAATGTCGATGAACCCGCCGCAGCCGTTGAGTTTGCCGCCGAACTTGCTCGTGTTCACGTTGCCGAGGCTGTCGCATTCAGCCATGCCGAGGCACGTTAGAGCAAGACCGCCGCCGTGATAGAAGTCGAACATCTGGTTTTGATCGAGGATCGAGTGCGCGTTCGCCGATGAGCCGAAGCTCGACCCGCCCGCGAGCACACCGCCGACCGCACCCGCTTCCGTCGTCATGACGAGGTACGGCGTGACCTTCTCTTCGTTGGCGACGTTGGCAACGCCGTCCGGCGCGCCGACGCCGAGATTGATGACGCCGTTCGGCGGCAGCTCGAACGCCGCGCGCCGCGCTATGATCTTGCGCTCGTCGAGCTCCATCGTCGGCAGGCTGTCGACGGTCACGCGAACCTCGCCCGCAAGACCCGGATCGTACATGACGCCGTAGTTCATCCGGTGCATCTCGGGCGGATCGGCGACGACAACGCAATCGACGAGGATGCCTGGAACCTTCACGTCCTTGGGCTTGATCGAGCCCTCCGCGACGATGCGCTCGACCTGCGCGATGACGATGCCGCCGTTGTTGTGCGCAGCCATGGCCTGCGCCAGCACGTCGAGCGTCAGCGCTTCCCGTTCCATGCTGAGGTTGCCGAGTGGATCGGCGCTCGTCGCACGGATGAGCGCGACGTTGATGGGGGTCGCTTTATAGAACAGCCACTCCTTGCCATCGACCTCGACGAGCTTGACGAGATCCTCTTTCGTCTTGGTGTTGACCTTGCCGCCGCCGAGGCGCGGATCGACGTAGGTATGAAGACCGACGCGCGTGAAAAGACCTGGGCTGCCGGATGCGCAGCTGCGGTAGAGTTTAGAGATGACGCCCTGGGGAAGGTTATAACCCTGGATCTTGTCGTCCTGAGCCGCCTGCGCGACCTTGGGCATACGACCGAAGTTCGCCGCGATCACACGCTTCAGCAAACCTTCGTGATGGAGCCGGCCGGTGCCGAGCCCTTTGCTGTCACCCGCGCCCGCGCACATGATCAGGGTCAGATCGCGTGGAGCACCCATTTCGACGAAGCGCTTTTCCAGAGCCGCATGCAAGGCTTCCGGAATGCAGCTCTGGACAAATCCCGTCGTAGTGACGACGGCGTTATCGCCGATGCGCGCGATAGCTTCGTCCGCCGAAATGACCTTGCTCGTAGACATGCGATGCGTTTCCCCGAGAGTCACAGTTCCGGCTTCGGCGAGACGTTGAACGGTCCCTGCAGAGCCGTGCTGTTGTTTGTTTTATATGCGGATACCGGATTGGTGGCCGGACCACTATTGGCGCATAGCTCAGCTCGAATGGGCATGCACCACTCAAGGGGGTAATCAGCCCCTATCCGAGGGGGAACGGGAGGCTTATGCCGCACCTTATCGCAAGTGAGATCTGCAAAAGCCGCACGGCGGAAAGGTTGTCGGGAAATCGTTTCATGCATACCAGACACCAGCAATGACAGAACTGTTCCGCCGCAACCTAATTCCGCTCATCGTCGCCACGGCTCTCTTCATGGAGAACCTGGATGCGACGGTGCTTGCGACATCCTTACCGGCCATTGCTAAGGATCTGAATGCAAATCCGATTCATCTTAAACTCGCTCTGACGACTTATCTCCTGGCACTTGCGGTTTTCATCCCCGCGTCAGGCTGGATGGCCGACCGCTTCGGCGCCAAGAACATCTTTCGCGCTGCGATGGTGGTGTTCGCGGCGGGTTCCATCGCCTGCGGCCTCTCGACCGATCTCGGCTCTCTCGTCGCAGCACGCATCCTCCAGGGGATCGGTGGGGCGATGATGACGCCCGTCGGCCGGCTGATCGTGCTCCGCACCATCCCGAAGGCCGACATGATCGGCGCCATCGCCTGGTTGACGGTCCCAGCCCTCGTCGGACCCGTCATGGGACCCCCGCTCGGCGGCTTCATCACGACCTATTTCAACTGGCGTTGGATCTTCTGGATTAACATTCCGGTCGCAGTCGTTGGGCTTGCTTTGATCACTCGCTTTATTCCGGACGTGCGCGAGAAGGTATCGCGCACCTTCGATTTGCGAGGATTCCTGCTGATCGGTCCCGGTCTGTCGCTGTTCCTGACCGGCGTCACACTGATGGGGATCGGCATCGTCGACAGGGAATCCGTGCTTCTGATCTCGGCAACGGGAGCGGTGCTGCTCGGCGCTTACGTCTGGCATGCCCTGCGGGTACCCGCGCCAATCGTCGACCTGCGATTGCTGACCATCCCGACCTATCGCGCCGGCGTCGTCGGCGGCTTCCTTTTCCGCACTGGCCTCGGCGCCGGGCCGTTTCTATTGCCGCTGCTGTTTCAATCCGGCTTCGGCATGACGCCATTTCAATCGGGCCTGATGACGTTCGCGACCGGCGTCGGCGCCATGTTCATGAAGACGCAGGCCGCGACAATCATCCGGCGTTACGGCTTCCGGCAGGTGTTGATGGTGAATGCCGTCATATCCAGTCTCTTTGCGGCCTTTCCGTCGCTGTTCTCGAGCGCAACACCGCCGCTGCTGATCGTCGGACTGTTCCTGTTGGGAGGTCTCTCGCGCTCGCTTCAGTTCACCAGCGTCAACACGCTGGCCTACGCAGACGTACCGCCCGAGCGATTGAGTTCGGCGACGAGCTTCGCCGTCGTCTGTCAGGAACTGTCGGGCTCAGTCGGCGTCACGATCGCCGCTATGGGCCTTGAAGGCATGCAGCACCTGGTCGGCGGCAGCGCCACCGACGCCGGACATTTCCCGCCGGTCTTCGTTCTGATCGCGATTGTCTCAGTGTCGTCGATCCTGTTCTTCAGGAAGCTTTCGCCATCGGCCGGCGCGTCGCTCTTGCCGACGGAAGCGATGAAGGCAGCCGAGCCGCCCAAGGAAGTCGCCCGCCTCAGCGAAGGCCACGTCGGCTAGGATTAGCCAAGCACGAAAGCCGCGATCGGAGGTCCCGATCGCGGCCACTATCGCTGGTCGTGGAGAGCGAAGCGGTTTAGGCCGCTTTCTTCGCTTGAGCCTTCTGGCGCGGAGCCTTGCGCGTTGCCTCTGGCACCACGCGAAGGGCCGGAACGGTCAAGTCCGAGACCGTCCGCTTGCGACGGATGACGGCTTCGCGTGCGCCGAACGCCTGCGCGAGGGCGAGCAGAGCCGATGACGGCTTCAGTCCCGCACATCCGCGCGCGTCGACGGCGGCAAAGCCTGTCCGCGAGCATGCCTGCAAAGACAGGTGCCCGGAGCTCAAGACCGCGACACCCGATACGCCGCCGCCGGCGACGCGATCGAGGTGGAGGCTCTTGAGCTTGAGGCCCAAGCTCTCGACGGCACGCTTTGTCGCACGCTCGGCCGACTTGACG
>JAFECE010000004.1 GCA_018242295.1 Pseudomonadota bacterium | reverse complement strand
TTATGGCGGGGTGGCTGCACCCGATCCCATTCCGAACTCGGCCGTGAAACGCCCCTGCGCCGATGGTACTTCGTCTTAAGACGCGGGAGAGTAGGTCGTTGCCAGGTCTGCCGAGACGTCATGTGAATAACGAAGTCAATCAGTGCCCTCTATATGAATTCAAAACGCGCCGCTGTGCCTTGTGCCAGCGGCGCGTTTTTTGTGTTGCAAGCCGCTGATGGAGGTGTGTCATGGCAAGAAAGTCTAGAAGCTTCGACGACCTGCCCTGCTTTTGAAGTCTCGAGCAAGCGTCGCAAATCTTTCCCTTCCGAAACGCAAGTCAAGCGCGGTGATCGCGTCGTTCATGGCGACGTCGAACTCCTCGAAAAGCTGGGCCGCAACGATCCGTGCCCGTGCGGATCAGGACGCAGGTTTCAAACGTTGCTGCATGGATAGCGGCAAATATGACGGCATCTTGCGCGCCTACTATTTTTAGAGAGCGCGATTAGAGCATCATTATCAAGCGCGCCGCTGGCGACGGCGTGCTTTTTTGTTTTTCACGTGGTCGGCAGAACGTCGAAACCGTCGTAGGCGCCGGGACCTTCGCCCAGAATTTCGACCTTCGTAACGTGAGCATCTGGCGGTCCGTGCTCGCATTTTTTGAGCATTTCATCGACCCGGTCCGTCGGCCCCTGCAATGTGATCTCGACCGATCCGTCGCGGCGGTTTCTGACCCAGCCCGTAAGGGCCATCGTCCGCGCCATGCTTTCAACCCACGCGCGATAACCGACGCCTTGGACGCGGCCCTTGATGCGGACATGCACGGTGCGGACGCTATCCATTAATTCGATCTCTCGGTGCTCGGGCTTGCAACTGGGCTGCTCGGCAATCACGCGATATTAACGCTTGCCTCCGCAGTCGCGGCGAATTGTTGCTAGCGCCCGGACAGCGGGACTATACTTCAAACGGCAATGAGTACGGCTGGTGGGATGCACTCTGTGCTGAACCGTCGAGTCAGTCGCTGCTGCAAGAGATGCCGCTTCATATGGTGCATCGGCGCGTGAAAGCACAGTTGGGTTTCTCCGGCTACAACGGGCCGTCTACGGGACGGCCGGAACGGAGATGTGCCATGGGTATCGCGATATCACTCCAGCAATATCTCGACGGTCGGGGCGTGCCTTACGATGTGACGACCCACGAACGGACGCATTCCTCGTCAGAGACGGCGCGCGCCAGTTCCATATCCGAAGACAACTTGGCAAAAGGCGTCCTCATGAGGCGCGAAGACGGCTACCTTTTGGCGATCGTGCCGGCTTCCTGTCGCGTAGAGGTCAAGGCGCTGTCCGATTGGCTCAAAGAGCCGATCGTGCTTGCGAGCGAGACGGAAGCATCGACCATTTTTGGCGATTGCGAGTTGGGCTGCATTCCACCCGTCGCAGGCGCCTATGATTTGATGGCGGTCGTCGACGACAGCCTCGAGGGCTTCAACGACATCTACTTCGAGGGCGGTGATCATCGCACGCTCGTGCATTTGACGGGTCGTAATTTCCATCGCCTGATGAGCGATGTTCCGCATGTCCATATCGGCGAGCACCGCCGAATGACGTCGCCAGGATAATCCGGAGACCGAA
This sequence comes from Pseudomonadota bacterium, assembly GCA_018242295.1. GTDB lineage: Bacteria > Pseudomonadota > Alphaproteobacteria > Rhizobiales > Hyphomicrobiaceae > Hyphomicrobium_B. Next base: position 253,869 of record JAFECE010000004.1, on the reverse strand, counting down.
AGAGAGCTCACGCCGTCGGCGCGTGAGCTTGCTTTAGAACTAGCGGATTGCGGCGCATCCGGCTCTATTCGATCGTCTTCTCTTTCGCGGCTCCGCGGTACGCGACCTTGACGCCGCATCGTTCCATCGGCAGCGCCGTCGTCGTCCAGCGGTCCTTCGTGACGGTCACGACATAACGGCGGCAATCGTTCCCGGCGCCGGCCACGAAATGGATATTGAAGACGGCGTTCCCGTTCTTGCGATTGCGTGGCCATTCGAAAGCGCCATCGTCCGGAATGGTCTTCAGGGCCTTATCGATTGCGAAGGCAGCGTTGCGATAATCGGCCGCCGTCAGCCGCGCGAGCAGCACATGCGAGAGATCAGGATGAAGACCCGCAGCTTCCGCACGCTTGCGATACGGATCGGCCGGTGCGGCCGGCGCAGAAGAGGCATCAGTCGCTGGGGCATCGGACTTTGTCTCTGAAGCGGGAGAACCGGTTTTCGCGCCGGGGGCTTCCGTAATGACGACTTCAGGTAAGGGCTGGGAATTTGCCGCGGGCGGTGTCGACGGTGGAAGTGGATCGGAATTTTCCGCCATAGCTACGTCTTTCGCCGGCACCGGTTCCAGCGGCACAGACGGCTCTCTCGCGCTTATGGCCGATGAGACAACCTGCTCGATGTTGGCGACCCATTGCTGCAGCGGAGCGCCAGAATGGACGAGGCCAGCACCCGCGCACAGGGCTAAGAATAAGAATAAATAAAATTTCCGAACCGGATTGCCGCGCTTTCGTGGCGGCGCGGAGATTGGCTCTCCCGCGTAGAAAGCCTCCGGCTCGTCGGCCCGCATCAGCACGTCCTCCAGCTCGTAGGCTGGGAACGTATCGGTCGAACGGGAAGCGCGGGAATACATGGCCAATCCTCACTGCCTTACAATTCCCGCACTGCATATGCACCCCATTCTCCTGGCCAAAAAATGGCGATCCTGGAAGCGCCCTTTCAGCTCCTTCGCAAACCTCACGAATTTATAAAATTCGCAGCACGCTTTCGGGGTGAAAAATTCTTGACTCTTATTGGCCACTTGGGCTCTAGCTGACGCTTAACCTGATCTCAGGACCTTGAATCCTGACCTATTAGGAGATGCCATGAGCACTTCGTCCTACTCGCGCAACGTCGCGCGTTTCCGCTCCTTTTTTTCCGCATCGGCCGTCGCTCTTTTCGCTCTTGGTGGCGTGTGGATTGGCACCTTCGAGGTTCAGGCTACCGAGGAAGAGCATGCGGTCGAGATCTCCATCAAGGATCACAAGTTCGAACCGGATGCATTGAAGCTGCCGACCGGCAAGCCGATCAAGATTTCAATCAAAAACCTCGATGCGACTCCGGAAGAGTTCGAGAGCTACGAGCTCGGATTCGAGAAAGTCATCGCCGGCAACAGCGAGGCTATCATCCGGGTGAAGCCGCTGAAGCCCGGGACCTACATGTTCTTCGGCGAATACCACCAGGACACCGCCTTGGGCCACATCGTAGCGGAGTAATTGCTTATGCTTGCGGCACTCGTCATCGTTTTTCGTGAAGTTCTCGAAGCCGGTCTCATCGTCGGCGTAGTGCTTGCCGCTTCGCGCGGCGTGATCGGGCGGGGCAGCGCGGTTTTGCTCGGCATCCTTGCCGGGATTATCGGGTCATCCATCGTCGCGTTCTTCGCGGCGGGCATTTCGAATGCGTTCGATGGCCGCGGACAGGAGATTTTCATCGCGGCCATTCTGCTCTTTGCGGTCGTCATGCTTGCCTGGCACGTCATCTGGATGGCTCAACATGCGCGCGAGATGACTCAGCAGTTGCGGCAGCTCGGCAGCGATGTCACGGCCGGACGGCAATCGCTTTTTGCACTTGGAGCGGCCATTGCGATCGCGGTCATGCGCGAGGGCAGCGAGGTTGTCCTGTTCATGACAGGCATTATCATGGGCGGAACGGAAACCGCCGGGCAATTGCTGCTCGGATCGGTGCTTGGGCTGGCGCTCGGCGCCGCCGTGTCGTTGGTGCTTTACCTCGGGCTTGCCGCAATACCGTTGAAGCGGATGTTCTCGGTAACCGGTGTTCTGGTGACGCTTCTCGCTGCGGGGCTCGCCGCATCCGCCGTCGCGCAGCTTTCGAACGCCGGGCTTATCAGCGTTCTCGACACGCCTGTTTGGGATTCATCGTGGCTGCTGTCGGAAAAGAGCTGGCCGGGACGGATCCTGCACGTTCTGATTGGCTATATGGACAGGCCAACGGGCCTGCAGTTGATCGCTTATGGCGTCACCGCCGGCACCATTTTCCTTCTCGGCTACTTGCGGCGCGCGCCGGCGAGCCAGCCAGCGCTCAGCGCATAAAAAAATAACGGCGCCGGGAGTTTCCGGCGCTTTTTTTTAGAGGCCGAGTTCGGAAAGTCCCGGATGATCGGCAGGGCGCGGGCCGAGCGGCCAGTGATATTTGCGCTCGCCTTCCGAGATTCTCAGATCGTTGATGCTGGCGTAACGTAAGCGCATCAGGCCATTGTCATCGAATTCCCAATTCTCGTTGCCGTATGACCGGTACCATTGGCCGCTATCGTCGTGGAATTCGTAGGCGAAGCGGACGGCGATGCGATTATCTTCGAAAGCCCAAAGTTCCTTGATCAGGCGATAGTCGAGTTCGCGGTTCCATTTGCGCGTCAGAAACTCGACGATCTGTTCGCGGCCGATGGGAAACTCGGCGCGATTGCGCCAGCGGCTATCGACCGTGTACGCGAGCGACACCTTTTTCGGGTCGCGGCTGTTCCATCCGTCTTCGGCGGCCCGAACTTTCTGAATGGCGGTTTCGCGCGTGAATGGCGGTAGCGGCGGCCGAACGTCCGACATGCTTGTCTCCCTAGAATTCCCGCTGCTCCAGCGGCTTGACCTCAGCGCAAAACGTCACGAGTTTCCTTGCAAATCGCCGGCGCAAGTGACGGCGAGCCTCGGAGGGTACCAAATGTATGATATCGCCAACCTATCAAATCTGCCGCACCTTCGTAATCTCTCGGCGGCGACGATGGCAGCATTCGAGAATTTCGACCGGGCGGCGATGGCACCGGGGGTTATTCCCAGGCGCTATAAGGAATTGATCGCGCTCGGCGTGGCACTGGCGACGCAGTGCCCGTACAGCCTCGAAGTTCATCGCACCAATGCGGAGAATGCCGGCGTCACCGAAGCTGAAATTGCGGAAGTGGTCTATATCGCTGCGGCGATGCGGGCGACGGCTGCGATCGCGCACGGCACGCATCTGGTCGGTCCGCGCAAGGCGAAGCGATGAGCGGCGTGGCGATCAGAAAAAGCCGATGAGCTTGACGGCGATTAGGGCGAGGCTTAGCGCGCCAATCCAAAGCGCAGCGTCGCCGACACGGCTGCGCTTGGAGCGAGACGCGATATTTTCCGTCGTCTCGTCGTCGAGACGGAGGCCTGAGCGCGCCATTTCTGAAAAGCCATTGATCACCTGCGCAAGGTTCTGGAGAAGCGCCGGCGATTTCAGCAGGACTTCGCCGATCTCCTCCGCGCCGCGCCCTGCCTCGCGAAGGCGGCCGAGTGGTGAGAGGTTCGCCTCCATCCATTCCTTGGCGACGGGCTCCGCTGCAACCCAGACGTTGAGCGACGGATCGAGGTCGCGCGCGACGCCCTCGACAATGACCATGCTCTTCTGGAGCAGGATAAGCTCCGGCCGCGTCTCCATGTCGAAGACTTCGGTGTAGGCGAACAGCTGGCCAAGCAGATCGGCCATCGAAATTTCTTCCGCCGTCCGGCCCTGAATGGGTTCGCCGATGGCGCGCATCGCCTGCGCAAATTCCTCGACCGTGTGATGGGGCGGCACGTATCCGGCTTCGAAGTGGATCGCGGCGGCGCGATGATAATCGCGGGTGATCAGACCATGCAGGATTTCCGCAAGGAAGCGCCGCTCCGGAAGACCGAGCCGGCCCATGATGCCGAAGTCGACGGCAACAACCTTGCCGTCCGCATCGACGAACAGATTTCCCTGGTGCATGTCGGCGTGAAAGAAGCCGTCGCGCATCGCGTGGCGGAGGAACGAGCGCAATACCGTCAAACCAAGCGCGGCGGTGTCGAAACCCTTCGCTTTTAATGTCTCGCGGTGGGAGATCGGCGTGCCGTCGACCCATTCGATCGTCAGCACGCGCTTGGCGGTGCGCTTCCAGTCGATCGCGGGAACGCGGAAGCCTTCGTCGGCGGTGGTGTTCGATGCCATCTCGGAAATTGCCGCCGCCTCGAGGCGGAGGTCCATTTCGAGCGCGGTCGTGTGCTTCAGATTGTCGACGACGGCGACGGGCTTCAAACGCCGTGAGGGCGGATAGAAGCGCTCGATCATCTGGGCTGCGAAATAATAGCTGTCGAGATCGCGATTGAAGCGCTTTTCGATATTGGGGCGCAGGATTTTGACGGCGACGGCTTTGCGGACGCCGCCATCGAGCACGTACGCCTTGTGGACCTGGGCGATCGATGCCGCCGCGACGGGCGGACCGAACTCGACGAAATGATCTTCGAGTTTGCCGCCGAGGGCGCGCTCCACCGCTTCGCGGGCTTCCGCCATCGAGAAGGGCTCGGCCTTGTCCTGTAGGTGGCGCAGGTCCGCCGACAGTTCAGGCCCGATGACGTCGGCGCGGGTCGCGAGGAACTGGCCAAGCTTGACGTAGCTTGGTCCGAGCTTGGTCAGTGCGGTCGCAACGCGCGTCGATCGCGGCACGCTCTTTTGAAACGGCGCAGAGAGAAATTCGACGGGCAGCGTCGCCGCGCGCGCGATCTTCAGCGGCAGCGGAACGGCAATGCCCTTCGGCACGAAGCGAACCCCATACTGTGCAAGCACAAATCCGGCGCGCGCGAGTCTCAGCGTGTTAACGATCGCTCCGGGCATGGTGAGAGTTTCGTGGTCCTTAGTTCTTGGGGCCAGTGGCCGGCGTCGCGCCACATTGCGCCGCGATGCGTCCAGGTCAAGCAAAGCCCATGTATCGGGTAAAGACGGTTAAATATCCTGCGCCATTGCGAAGCGCGGCGATGAAGTTGCCATACAACGCGGGGTTGGCAGCAGCGCAAACGAAAAGCGCCCGCGTGCGAACACGGGCGCTTCCGGAATTCCAAATTTCAAATCGGCTTATTTCGCGCAGAAGGTCGCACGGCCGTGGCAGGTGACCATGCCGCCGTCGGGGCTGCACCGGTACTGCTTGTTGATGACCTTGTAGCCCGCGACGTCGCCGTTTGCGAGGAAGCCCGGCCAGAGGCCCCAGCTTACGTTCTGCACCATTGTTTCCATTGCAAACCACTTCGCAGAATCGGCCGATGTCGAAGTGGCGACCGCCGCTTTCGTCATGCATCCGGCGTTTGCTGCGCCAGTGCCGAGCGAGATGACGGCGGCGGCCAACGTACAGGCAAGTGCTATCGATTTCATGAGTCCCACCTCCTCCTAGGGAAGAAAACGCTTCTTCCCTTCCCGTGTGGAAAACTATGAACGGTCTCGGGCGGCGTCAATTGGAGACACGCAGGCGAGGTCAGAACACCGTTGGATAGTTGCCGTCAGATCTTCCAGCCGCCGTGGATGGCCGCGATGCCGCCCGTCAAATTGCGGTAGCTGACGCGGGAAAATCCTGCGCTGCGAACGAGTTCCGCGAATTTCTCCTGCGTCGGGAAGCGCCGGATGCTTTCAACGAGATAGCGATAAGACTCAGCGTCTCCTGCGGTCAATTGGCCAAGACGCGGAATGATCTCGAATGAGTGAAAGTCGTAGAGCCGGTCAAGAACCGGCACCCGGCACTCGGAAAATTCAAGGCACAGGAAGCGGCCGCCGGGCTTCAAGACGCGGTAGGCTTCGGCGAGCGCCTTGTCGATGTGGGTGACGTTGCGAATGCCGAACGCGATCGTGTAGCCGTCGAAGCTGCTGGTCTCGAATGGTAATTCCTCAGCGTTGCCTTCGATGCACTGAATGCGATTTTGCAGGCCTGCGTCAGCGATGCGGCGGCGGCCGACTTCGAGCATTTCGGGACTGATGTCGCAGATGACGGCGGTGGCGTTCGGTCCGCTGTCGTTCGCATAGCGCATGGCGATGTCGCCGGTGCCGCCAGCAACGTCCAGCAGTTTGAAGGACGTTGCGCCGCGCGGCGGGTTGAGCATTGTGATGAGCTCGCGCTTCCACAGCCGGTGCATGCCGCCCGACATCAGGTCGTTCATCAGATCGTAGCGGCTGGCGACCGACGCGAAGACCTTGTTGACGAGACCCTGGCGCTCCCCTTCGGGCACGGCGCGGAAGCCGAAGGACGTGGTATTGCCGCTCGCGCCTTGGCCGGGGCCCTGGCTTGCTTGCTGACTTGCAGTTTGGGAATTCTGATCCATATCCGCAGCATAGCCGTTCGCGCGCCGTCGCGCTATCGTCGGCTCAACTCATCCTCAACGCCAGGTATTTGGGAGCCATGCCCGAACTTCCGGAGGTCGAAACCGTTCGCCGGGGCCTCGCGCCCGTTCTCGTCGGCAGCCGGGTTGTGTCGCTCGAGGCCCGGCGCCCGGATTTGCGATTTCCGCTGCCCGAAAGGTTCGCCGAACGGGTGGCGGGACAGTCCATCATCGGGCTCGAACGGCGGGCGAAATATCTGATCGCGTCGCTTTCGAACGGCGAAGATCTCGTCATGCATCTCGGCATGACGGGGCGCTTTACGATCGTCCACGACGGGACGGCCGATACGCCCGGCCACTACGCGCATGGGACGGCGCCCGATCCGGCCCACGATCATGTCGTGCTTAAGCTCGCGGGCAGGACGCGCGTGATTTACAACGATCCGCGACGGTTCGGCTTCATGGTGATGATGGCGCGCGCGGAGCGCTTGCAGCATCCGCTCTTCCGCGAGCTTGGCGCGGAGCCGCTCGGCGAGGAGCTGACGGCGGACTATCTCGCCTCCAAGGCGAAGAGCCGGAAGGTCAATCTCAAGGCCTTCCTGATGGACCAGCACGTCGTTGCGGGGCTCGGCAACATCTACGTTTCCGAAGCGCTGTTTCAAGCCGGGCTTTCGCCGAACCGAGCGGCGAACAGCCTTGCGAACCGGCGTGGCGTTCCGACGGAAGGAGCGATCAGGCTTGTCCTCGCAATCCGCGACGTGCTCGAGCGGGCCATCGAGGCCGGAGGTTCGACGCTTCGCGATTACCGGCATGCGGACGGAAAGCGCGGTGCGTTTCAAGAGCGGTTCGGAGTTTACGATCGCGCTGGGTCGCCTTGCCAGACGCCCGGTTGCGGCGGGGAGATACGGCGCGTCGTTCACTCGGGACGGGCGACATTCTATTGCCCGCGTTGCCAGCGCTGAAACGCGGACGACTTCAGTTGGCGTGACGCTCGGTCAGGACACTGTTGGTCTTGACGATGATGGCGCTCAGGCAAATCACCGCGAAACCGCCGGCGAGGAAAAGCTGGTTCGCCGCCCAATCGCCCTTGACCGTCGCCAGTTTTCCCGAGCCGATGAGCCAGATCAGTCCGGCGCCGATCAGGAAAGCCTGACAGGCCGCAAATTTCACCATGCGCTCGATTGCCGGGGGGCTCGACAGATTGTCGGCCGGATCACGGAGACGTCTCAGATAATATCCGTACGCTCCGGCGATGAGCAAAATGGCGGTACCGTATTCCCAGCCGTGCTGCCAGCGCGTGTGGGTGCCGAGGTAGATCGCGTAGAAGGCGATAGCGCACCAGAGATAGGATATCATCATAAGCTGGGTGGTGCTGAAGAGGGCCTCGCGCGGCGTCGGCCCGGTGGCGCCCGGCGGGCGCCGCCATACAGGTGCGTTCGTCCGTAACGCCGACACGATGATGACCAATGCGAAGACCGCGGCCGCGATCGCAGCTTCGGCTTTCAGCACGGCGCTCGCGGCCAGGTACATGGCGATAAGTGTGGCCGCCAGAGTGAACAGCAGCCAGGGAAGCGATGGGCGCAAGGTCATCTCGGTCGAATGTTCGGATCGGTGGTTCGTCTTCAATCACGTGTGAGCGGGCGACCGTAATGCATCGAGGCTGATCGCGGCAATCGCCAGGGCGCCGAAGAAGAAGATGTTGCAGCCAGCCCAGTCGGCGTAGGTTTCGGCGCGCGGAAATTTGCCATCGACGAAGAGACTCACAACCCCTGCGACCATGCCGAGCAATTGGGCCTGCAGCAGGACGCGTCCGAATTTCACGAGGGTCAGGTCGGTGTTGCCGGCGGCGCGGTCACGATCGAGCATGGCCGAGAAACCGAGGCTCGCGACGGCTGCGAAAGCGAAGCCGAGGAAGAATTGCCACCACTCGGGCCAGTGCTGCTGGATAATGAACAGGTAGGTTATCAACAGTGTCAGTGCCGCCCAGGCCCAAAGCAGGGCGAGGTAGCGCGCGGTCGAACTTGCGACGGCGCTCGCCGGTGCGCCGACGGTCCTCAGCTTCCCGTGATCACGGATCGCGAGCAGGGCTATGGCAATGGCGACTGCGGCGGCCGCAGCCATCTGCAGCATCGGCTGGTTCGCGGCGGCGGCCAGAATGGTCGCAAAAATGGCGGCTGCCAGGGCGAACAGCCATCCGGTCCAAGACAACATTCTCTAGAGGTCCCCCAAGATGCCGGACTTCGGTCTTATGACCATTTGGCTTATCGCAATTGGCCGAGAAAAGCGCTGCGACCGGCAGCGACATCGCATTCGCCCGGAATTGGGCGTTTTCCCTGTGCTCATTCATTGACCGATCACTTTCTGACGGCTATACCCCCCGCAAACCGTGTGCCTGGACCAACAATCCTGGGCCGACGAGAGATTTCTTCAACCCGCCGCCTCGCCTAGCTCTCCGCTATCGCGCGGGCGTATTCGTAGCAACGTAAGGACAACCTATGGCTAACACGTCGTCGGCAAAAAAAGCCGCGCGCCAGATGATCCGCCGCACTGAAGTTAACAAGAGCCGCCACTCGAGCGTGAAAACCCACGTTCGCGCTGTGGAAGAAGCCATTCAGTCGGGCGATCCCACGAAGGCCAAGGCTGCTCTCGCCGCCGCCGAGCCCCTGCTCGTTCGCAGTGCTCAGAAGGGCATCATGCACAAGCGTACGGCCAGCCGGAAGGTTTCGAGGCTGACGCAGCGTGTCAAGGCGATGAGCGCGTAACGTACATGTGAATAACCGGGGCCAATTTTTCGCCCTGTTGCATATTCGCACCGGTAAAGAGCGGGCCCGATTTCGGGCCCGCTGTTTTTTTAACGTCATTAACCTGCTGGAATCCCGCTCATCGGCGGCACTTGGAGGGTCGACAAACGCGTTGCCGAGCTCTCGCCAGGCCCCGGTTCCAAAAAAAAATGACGTACGGATGACAGGTGCGACCACGCTGCCGCCGGGATGATTTCGAGTGCGAGAATCCCGAACGAGTCAGGGCGTTTATGCACAGGGCTTGCGAGTTGACTCACGTTGTCACCAGATCCTGTGGAGAACTTTTCTTATCGCTGGACGGCCAGATTGGGGATGAGAGGCGCTTGTCGAAAAGAAGGTTAAGGGATAGTAAATTTGCCAGTGGATGGCAGCGGGGTAAAAGCGGTCGTTCGCACAGGTAAGTTCGGCGAGCGTAGCGTTCGTGGGCCAACAGAATTGGCGACCGCGAATGCATCGTCAAAATAGATAAAGACCTGCGATTAATCTTTGGCGTTGCTTTGGCAACGACATTAACAGCTGGGGATTCTCTGGGCTCTTCCTGGGGATGACTTGTGCGGGTCTTTATCGGTACTGCGTGGGACGTGAGGGGATAAGTGGAAAAACTGGAAGCTTCTGGCATCGAGGACGTTCCCGTCCTCGAAACTTGGAAGCGTCTCGAGAGCGATCCGAAGGCCGTTCTGGTGGATGTTCGTACGCGTGCCGAATGGGCATTCGTCGGAAACCCGGATCTCTCCAAGCTCCATCGCGAGGTTGTGCGGATGGAGTGGCAGACGTTTCCTGACAGCCGGATCGTTCCGGACTTCGCCAAGCGTCTGGAGGCAGCGCTGGCAGCCAAGGGCGTCGAGAAGACCACTGAGATCTTCTTCATTTGCCGCTCAGGGGGCCGCAGCCGATTGGCTGCAGAGGAGATGGCAGCGGCCGGGTATAGCCGTTGCCGCAACGTTAAGGAGGGTTTTGAGGGCTCATTGGACGCTAGCCAGCATCGCGGAGGAGTTTCCGGCTGGAAATTCGCCGGGCTCGATTGGGTGCAGGGCTAGCAGGCATCGAAGACGGCATAGACGGCATCGCTCGGCGGAGGGTTACGGCGGGCGATGAAGAGGGGGGCGCTTTCGGGCGTCCCGCGTTATCAGCGGGGAGTAACATACTATGCAGGCAGCACAAAAAGCAGAGTCTCAGGATGCGGGCGGTGGACACGGCGCGGAGACTCCTCAAGGCACGGTAGAGGGACGCGGTCAAAAGGTTCGCGCGATGCTCAAGGTTCAGCTCGGCGAAGAGGTTTATTCGAGCTGGTTCAAGAGCCTGGAATTCGAAAGCTTCGACGGACGGATCGTCAAGGTTTCGGTGCCTGTCAAATTCGTGCGCAACTGGATCCAGGAACACTATTCCGAGCATTTGCTGCACTGCTCTCGCGTCGAGTTCGCGACGGTCGAGCGCGTCGAGGTGATCTGGCGTCAGCCGGGTGCGATTGCCCAGAGGCCGGGCGAGGCGCGTCCTGTCGAGACGACGAGCGCGGCCACAGCAACGCCGCCCCCGGCACAGCACACCGAGCTTCCTCAGCGTCCGGCGGTCATGCGCGCGCCGATGCTTCCGGCACAGCGCACATCGGCAGGTGGCCTTGAAGGCTCGCCGCTGGACCCACGCTATACGTTCGACAGCTTCGTCGTCGGCGCTTCAAACCGCATGGCGCATGCCGGCGCGACGCAGGTTGCGGAAACCGTTCTCTCGGGCGCACCGGGGTACAATCCGCTCTACATTCATTCGCAGGTGGGCCTCGGCAAAAGCCATCTCCTTCACGCCATTGCCTGGGAAGTGAAGAAGCGCGCGCCGAACGCTCAGGTTCTCTATCTGACGGCCGAACGCTTCCGCTATCAGTTCGTCGAAGCGCTTCGTTCTTCCGATCCGTTGGCGTTCAAGGAGCGATTCCGCAACATCAACATGCTGCTGATCGACGACCTTGAATTCCTGCAGGGCGAGCGGACGGAGCAGGAATTTGATCACATCATCAACGCGCTACTCGACGGCGGCAAGCAGGTGGTCGTTGCCTCCGCGCGCGCGCCGAACCAGATCGAGCGGCTCAACGAACGCATGCGGTCGCGGCTGCAGCGCGGCCTCGTCACGGAGCTGCAATCGCTAGATCACGAGCTGCGGCTCAAAGTGCTCGACAAGCGGCTTGCCGAGAAGCGCGCGGCGGATCCGTCGTTCTCGCTGTCGCGGGACGTCATCGACCTTTTGGCATCGCGGCTGACGGAGAACGGGCGCGAGCTCGAAGGCGCTGTTACGCGCCTTTATGCGACGTGGCAGTATATGCGCACGCCGATCACGCTCGACATTGCCGAGACCGTCATTCGCGATCTCGTCCAGAACCTCGAGCCGCGGCGGATCAAGATCGAGGATATTCTGCGCATCATTTCGCGGCATTACGGCGTCTCGAAGGGCGATCTGCTGTCACAGCGGCGTCATCGGTCCGTCGTCTGGCCGCGCCAGATCGGTATGTACCTCGCCAAGCATCTGACGGCGCGGTCGCTCCCGGAAATCGGACGCCGTTTCGGCGGCCGCGACCACACCACCGTTTTGCATGCGATCCGCAAAATCGAAGGCGAAATCAGCAAGAATCCGAACCTCGGAGACGAGCTTGAGGAGCTGAAGAGGCTCCTCAACCACTGACCGCAAATTCACCCCTTGCGGCCTGATGCGACGTAGGGCCGGCACACCTCCCCCGGAGTGCCGGCCTTGCTATGGGTGTTTCGCCAGGGCCCCATGCCTCGGATTCCCGGTCGATTCCGCGCCGGATCGGCGCGGTTGCGGGCCTGTTCTGGGCGGGCCGATACATCTTGCTTGAAAAGATGCCATCTTTCGGCTCTGATCCGGCTCCGTGGGCGATTCCGTTCGCCCCGGGGCCAACCGTTTTCTCGCGCGTGATGCCACGGCGTGTTCAGGCCGCTATTCCACGCGCAATTCCATAGTCAATGCTGAGGATAGATATGCGTCTCGAGATCGAACGTGGGGAACTCTTGAAGGCGCTGAGCCACGTTACGAGCGTCGTCGAACGCCGGACGACGATTCCGATCCTGTCGAACATCATGCTGAAGGCGTCGGGCGACGCGCTGATGTTCAAGGCGACGGATCTCGAGCGCGAGGTCAGCGAGAGCGTCGGCGCGAAGGTTTCGACGCCCGGCACGCTGACGGTTCCGGCGCACGTTCTGCACGACATCGTGCGCAAGCTGCCCGAAGGCGCCGAAATCGAGATGAAGCGGGACGGCGACAAGGAGCGGCTGACGATCACTTCGGGGCAGTCGCGTTTCAGCCTGCAGACGCTCGCCGCCGACGACTTCCCGGATCTCGCGGTTGGCGAGATCGGCCACGAGTTCACGATCGAAGCGGGTGACTTGAAGCGGCTCATCGAAAAGACGCGCTTCGCGATCTCGACGGAAGAGACGCGCTATTACCTCAACGGCATCTATCTGCATCCGGCCGAGACCAACGGCACCAAGACGCTGCGCGCGGTTGCGACCGACGGTCACCGCCTGGCGCAGGTGGAGCTGCCGTTGCCGAAAGGCGCGGAAGGCATGCCCGGCGTCATCGTGCCGAGGAAGACGGTGCATGAACTTGCGCGGCTTCTCGAAGACACGAGCGCGAAGGTCAAGGTCGGCGTGTCGCAGACGAAAGTCCGGTTCGAGATCGGGCCGGTCGTTTTGACGTCGAAGCTGATTGACGGCACGTTCCCCGATTACGGCCGCGTCATTCCGCACAACAACGACAAGGAAATGAAAGTCCCGAACGCGTCGTTCAAGAGCGCGGTCGATCGCGTGTCGACGATTGCGAGCGAGCGCGGGCGCGCCGTGAAGCTCAACGTCGGCAAGGACAAGCTGATCCTGACGGTGAACAATCCGGAAGGCGGCAGCGCGACGGAAGAGATTTCCGTCGGTTATTCGTCCGGTCCGCTCGAGATCGGTTTCAACGCGCGCTATCTGCTCGACATCGCCGATCAGCTTGAGAGCGAAGATGCTCGGTTCCTGCTGGCCGATCCCGGCTCGCCGACGATGGTGCGCGACGGCGGCGACGGCAGCGCGCTTTACGTTCTCATGCCGATGCGGGTTTAGGCGGGATTCCGCCCAAGGATTCCCCTCCCCTTGACGGGGAGGGGTTAGGGGTGGGGTGACGATCGAGGGGAATTGAGAGCTTTAGTTGGCTAACGAGCACGCCCGCGAGCTTCGCAACAATGCCACCGCTGCCGAACGCCAACTCTGGCAGAAGCTGAGGGACCTGAAGGTTTCAGGACAGAAGTTTCGCAGGCAAGTGCCAATCGATCATTTCATCGCGGATTTTGCCTGCCTGTCCCACCGACTGATTATAGAAGTCGATGGCGCAACACATGCCACTGATGAAGAGATTGAGAGCGATACGCGTCGACAACTCTATCTCGAGAGCCAAGGATTTAGGGTTCTTCGATTCCAGAATTCTGACGTGATCACGAATATCGATGGTGTGATGGATACGGTTGTCGGTGTGCTTGATCGGCTTGCATGCGAAATAACCCCCACCCCTAACCCCTCCCCGCAAGGGGGAGGGGAATGACGCTTTGGGTCGAGCGGCTGACGCTGACGAATTTCCGAAGCTATGTTTCGGCGAGCGTTGCGACCGACGCGGGGCCGCAGGTGATCGTAGGGGCGAACGGGTCGGGCAAGACCAATCTACTCGAGGCGTTGTCGCTGCTTTCGCCGGGCACGGGCCTGCGGCGCGTGCCGTTCGTGGATCTCGCGCGCGCTGGGGGCGACGGAAGTTTTGCCATTGCTGCGCATGCGCACACGCTCGCGGGTCCGGCTGATATCGGCACGGGGTTAGCAGCGGGCTCGCAGACGAGCGCGCGGGCTGAGGGTTCAGGACGTTCGGGCCGCATTGTCCGCATCGACGGCTCGGCGCAGTCGGGCTCGGGCATTCTCGCCGATTATCTAGAAATCGTCTGGGTGACGCCGGCGATGGATGGCCTCTTCACCGGCCCGGCATCCGAACGGCGGCGGTTTCTCGACCGCTTGATCCTCTGTTTCGATCACAGCTATCGCACGATCGCGGGCCGTTTTGAGCGGGCGATGACGAGCCGCAATCGTCTGCTGGCCGACGGCGTGCGCGATAACGCGCAGCTTTCAGGCTTCGAGCAGGTGATGGCGGAGACGGGCGTCGCGGTGGCGGCGGCGCGCCTCGAAGCGGTGGCGGCGATGGCAGCCATCGTTCAGAAGCGGCGCGAGCGCGATCCCGATTCCGCGTTTCCGTGGTCGTCATTTCAACTTGTCGGAACGATCGAGGACGATCTCGAGCGTCTTTCGGCGATCGAAGCGGAAGATGCCTATGCGCGCACGCTTCGCGAAACGCGCGAACGCGACCGCGCTGCGAGCCGCACGCTCGACGGGCCGCATCGTTCCGATTTGATCGTCGAGCACGGTCCGAAGGAGCTCGAAGCGCGTCAGTGCTCGACGGGAGAGCAGAAGGCGCTGCTACTCGGGCTGGTGCTGGCGCATGCTGAGCTTCTGACCGAGCGGCAGGAGGGGGCGGCGCCGATCCTCCTTCTCGATGAGATCACGGCCCATCTCGACGTCCACAGGAGGAGTGCGCTGTTCGCTGAAATCCTGCGGCTCGGGGCGCAGGCGTGGATGACTGGCACGGACGCGGACGCGTTCTCGGCGCTGCGCGGAAAGGCGCAATTCTGGGGGGTGGAAGAGGGAAAGATCAGGAGCCCTTCCTGAGTCCAAGTAACGGGACAAACAGCCACATCCAAAAGACTGAAAATCCACGACTTTTTGGCTGCATTTTCTTGTGAATTTGTAAGGCTTTCCGGGGCGATTTGTGCTATAAAAATGGACCCTAATTCCGTCCGCTGAGAAAGCTCAAATATGAACGCTCAACCGCTCAAGAAAACCCCTGCGCCGGAGGAATACGGCGAAGACAGCATCAAGATGCTGAAGGGCCTCGACGCGGTTCGCAAACGTCCCGGAATGTACATCGGCGACACCGACGACGGGTCGGGTCTCCACCACATGATCTACGAAGTCGTCGACAACGCCATCGACGAGGTTTTGGCCGGTCACGCGAAAGCGTGCACGGTGACGCTGAACCCCGACGGGTCGTGCACGGTGCGCGACGATGGCCGTGGCATTCCGACCGGCATCAAGCGCGACGACGATCAGGTGCCGAAGCGTTCGGCGGCCGAGATCGTGTTCACCGAGCTGCATGCGGGCGGAAAGTTCGACCAGAACTCGTACAAGGTTTCGGGCGGTCTGCACGGCGTCGGCGTGTCCGTCGTCAACGCGCTCTCGTCGTGGCTCAAGTGCCGGATCTGGCGTGAAGGCAAAGAGCACTTCATCGAGTTCAACAACGGCAACGCCATTGCGCCGTTGAAAGTCATCGGCGACGCGGGTGAGGAACGCGGCACAGAAGTTTCGTTCCTGCCGAGCACCGAGACGTTTCATAACGTGACCGAGTTCGACTTTGGAACGCTCGAGCATCGCTTGCGCGAACTCGCGTTCCTGAACTCCGGCGCGAAGATCGTTCTGATCGACGCGCGTCATGCCGACGTGAAGCGCCAGGAATTCATTTACGACGGCGGCTCGGCCGAGTTCGTGCGTTACCTCGATCGCTCGAAGGCGTCGGCGCTTCCCGAGCCGATCATGATCCACGGCGACAAGGACGGCATTACCGTCGAAGCGGCTCTCTGGTGGAACGACAGCTACCACGAGACCGTCCTCTGCTTCACGAACAACATTCCACAGCGCGACGGCGGCACGCATCTCGCCGGTTTCCGCAGCGCGCTGACGCGCATCGTCAACAAGTACGCGGAAGAGACGGGACTTGCGAAGAAAGAGAAGGTGGCGCTTTCGGGCGATGATGCGCGCGAAGGTTTGACCTGCGTACTGTCGGTGAAGGTGCCGGATCCGAAATTTTCTTCGCAGACGAAGGACAAGCTCGTTTCCTCGGAAGTGAAGCCGGTCGTGGAATCCATGGTCGGCGACCAGCTCGGTGCGTGGTTCGAGGAGCATCCGAAAGAAGCGAAGGTCATCGTCGGCAAGATCGTGGAGGCGGCGCTCGCTCGCGAAGCGGCGCGCAAGGCTCGCGATCTCACGCGGCGGAAGGGCGCGCTCGATGGGCTGCGCCTGCCGGGCGGCCTCGCCGAATGTCAGGATCGCGATGCGTCGAAGACCGAGCTTTTCATCGTCGAAGGCGACTCGGCAGGCGGCTCCGCCAAGCAGGGCCGGAAGCGCGAATTCCAGGCTGTGCTGCCGATCCGAGGTAAGATCCTCAACGTGGAACGCGCGCGCACCGACAAGATGCTGTCGTCCGAGCAGGTGACGAACATCATCGCGGCGCTCGGTACGGGCATCGGGCGTGACGAGTTCAAGCTCGACAAGCTGCGGTATCACAAGGTCATCATAATGACCGACGCCGACGTCGACGGCGCGCACATTCGCACGCTGCTGCTGACGTTCTTCTACCGGCAGATGCCGGAACTCGTGGACAAGGGCCACGTCTACATCGCGCAGCCGCCTCTTTACAAAGTGGAGAAGGGCCGGTCGCAATCGTACCTCAAGGACCAGCGGGCCCTCGAGGACTACCTGATCGATCAGGGTCTCGTCGACGCGGTGCTCGTCGGCGGCGACGGCACCGAGCGGGCGGGACGGGAATTGCGCGAGATCGTCGAGCAGGCACGGCAGATCGCGGGCGGCATCAATGGGCTGCATTCGCGCTACAATCGCGATGTCGTCGAGCAGGGCGCCATTGGCGGCGTGTTCGATGCGTCGATCCTGTCGACGCCGGATGCCGCGAAGGCGGAAGCCATTGCGACACGTATCGCCCAGCGTCTCGATTCCATTGCTGAAGAGATGGAAACGGGATGGGAAGGCCGTTACGGCAACGACGGCTACGTTTTCAAGCGCGAGGTTCGCGGCGTCACCGAAGTGCACATGCTGGACCGCGCGCTTCTGGGTTCGCTCGACGCGCGGCGGCTCAATGAGCGCCACGAGCATCTCGTCGAAATCTACGACACGCCGGCGAAGCTGAAGCGCAAGGACAAAACGGAGATCATCACCGGTCCGCGTTCGCTGCTCGATGCCGTCTACGACGTCGGCCGCAAGGGCCTCGATTTGCAGCGCTACAAAGGCTTGGGCGAGATGAATCCCGAGCAGCTTTGGGAGACGACGCTCGATCCGGACGCGCGGACGATCCTGCAGGTGAAGGTCGGCGATCTCGCGGAAGCGGACGAGATTTTCGCCAAGCTGATGGGCGATATCGTCGAGCCGCGGCGCGAGTTCATCCAGGAAAACGCGCTCAACGTTTCGAACTTGGACGTGTGAGGCGCCAGCCCCCTCATCCGGCCTTCGGCCACCTTCTCCCGAGGGAGAAGGAAACGTGGCTCCTCTCCCGATACGGGAGAGCCGTTCGGCTTGGCGATTCGACTTAGTCTACGACTGAATAGGCCGTCTCGATCGTGCGGCGGCCGTAGCGGGATCCATGCTTTTCGGCGTGACGCATCAGGAGCGCGACGTTCTTTAGGTTGGATTTGTAGGCAACGTCGAACATGTCGCCGAAAACCGGAATGCTGCCGACGGCCGTGTCGATCGCCGTGTTCATCGCCATACGTGCGATCAGCCAGCGCGGAGCGCCGAGGCGCCGGGCTTCCCAAATGATGTAGCTCGCGATCGCGCCGGAAATGGCGTCGCCGATGACGGGCACCAGACCGAGAACGGCGTCGATACCCATGACGATCTTCGTTCCGGGGATGCGAAAGGCACTGTCGAGTACCTTCGCCAATGCCTCGATGCGCGCGAAACTCTCGTCGAACTCGCCTGCCGGGAGACTCGCTGCAAATTCACCTCGGCCGAAGCGGGTTCGGTTCATTCTCGCGAATGCTGTCGGCATCGTCTCCCTCATTTCATCTCCATAGGAAACGAAATGTGGGAACGACAAGTTCAGGGAAAAGACCAGTGCCGGCGAAACGCGCTCAGCTCGAGCGCTTTTTCGGAAACGCGCGCGTCACTGTTCCAGCTTTTTTGGCTGCGCCCTGAAGCTCGGTACGGAATTCATCGCGCTTCTCGTGAATGGACGCGATGACGGGGCCGGTCGGAACGCCGAGACCGACGAGGGCGGCTTCTGAGAGCTGGAGGCTCGCCTCGATCGTTTCCGGCACCGCATCGTTGACACCGATCTCGTAGAGATGGCGCGCGTGCGCCGCGTCCTTTGCGCGCGAGACGATGAGCAGGTTCGGATGCCGCGCTCGCAGGACTTTCACGATGGCATCGATCTCGGCCTCCTTGTGGATCGTGATGATCGCCGCCTTGGCGGTATCGAGGCCGCAATGCTCGAGGAAATCGATGTACGTCACGTCGCCGTAGAATACGGGCTTGCCTTCCCGTCGCGCAGTGGCGACGAGGTTCGGCGCGCGGTCGACGGCGATGTAGGAGACCTTGTGTTCGGTGAGCATGTCGCCGATCAGCTGTCCGACTCGGCCGTAGCCTACGACGAGGGCTTTGACGCTGCCGTCGCTGACGGGCGTGACCGTCAATGCCGGATCGATCGTCGGCGGCGGGATATAGCGCTTGGAGAGCCGGCGGCCGATTTTCCCGGATACGGGTATCAGCACCATCGTCAGCGCCACCGCCGTCAGCAGTACGGACAAGAGCTCGTGATTGACGAGTTTTGACTCGTACGCGAGCGTCAGGATTACGAACGCAAATTCGCCGCAGGGTGCGAGCAGCGCGGCCGATTCAATCGCTGTCGATTTCGAGATGCCGAAGAGGCGCGCCAATCCATAGACGATCAACAGCTGGGGAACGATAAGTCCGACGGCTGTTGCGAGGATTGCGGCCGGATCGGCTATCAACGCGTGTACGTCGAGCTGCGAGCCGACAGAGAAGAAGAACACGCCGAGCAGAAGCGATTTGATCGGCTCGACGGTCGCTTGCACGGCGCGCCGGAATTCGGTTTCAGCCAGCAGCAGGCCGGCGACGAAGGCTCCGAGCGCCAAGGACAGACCTGCTGCGGCGGTCACGAACGCGGTGCTGACCGCGACGAACAAGGTCGAAGCGATGAAGAGATCGGTGTTATGGGTCTGCGCGACGAGGCGGAAGAGCGGCTGCAACAGAAAGCGGCCAACGACGACGATGGCGATCAGTGCGATTGCGGCCTGGACCAGCGCCGTCAAAATTCCGGCAAGGAGCGACGTGTCGTTTTCAGGGTGGAGAACGCTGATCAGGATGAGGATCGGAACGACGGCGAGATCCTGAAACAGAAGGATCGAAAAGGTCGTTCGTCCGACTGAGGTCGACAGCCGCTTCTGCCTCGCCAGGAGCTCGATGACGATTGCAGTCGAGGACAGGCTGAGCGCAGAACCGATGATTAGTGCTATGGTCGGCGGCTGGCCGAGCGCATAGGCAACCAAACCGATTAAGGCCGCCGAGATAAGGACCTGGGCCCCGCCGAGGCCGAACACCAGACGCCGCATCGTCGACAGGCGCTCGAATGAAAGCTCGAGCCCGATGATGAACAGGAGGAAGACAACGCCCCATTCGGCGAATTTCGATAATCGTTCGGGGTCCGTGATCGTCAGCCAGGAGAGCTGGGGCACGAGGGGTGTCAGAGCGCCCAGACCGCCGCTGCTCAGGAAGGCGCCGGACAGAAGAAAAGCAAAGACCGTACTGATGCCGATGCGATGCAAAACGGGAACGACGACGCCTGCCGTGCCTAGAACCAGTAGAGCGTCCTTGTAGTTTGCCAGTTCGCCCGCAGCAGACATCCGCTCTCCTCAAATGATTCATATTGAAATTCACTATGGCCGCCCGTGATGCAGGATGTCACTGGACAATTTCGTTTTGTCTCTGAAGCGGGACTTTTTTGCAGCTCCTACAACTTCAACTTTCGGTTTCGATATCGGCGGGGCGCGATGGCGCTTAACGTGACTTTAGCCAACGTTCGATAATAGTCGTCAGATAGATCCCCGCTTTTCCTGTCAGATCAGGCTTTTTCGAGCTTGAGCGGCATAGGGCGAATTCCGCCTTCGAGGTTTGACGTGTTGCGCGCCATCGCTGCAGCCTTGCGTTTTGCACTTTGGCTGATCGGCAGGATGCTGTTCGGCGGCCCGCGCGTTGCTCTGCCCGAACCGGAGCCGACGCTGCCTGGTTCTTTTCAATCTGTTGCGCAGCAAGCCTTTCGATTTGACGACGAAGCTGGCGATGCAGCCCAACTGCAGGCGCAACCATCGCAACAGCCGCAGCCATCGCCGCCGGTTGCCGCACGGCGCGCATGGCCCGCGCGCCTGAAGCTCAAATACCGTTTGGCGCTTGGCGCAGGGGTGCTCGGCACGGGCGCCCTGATGCTGACCTTCGCCGTGATGATGGTTTATTATACGGTCGTATTTCCCGATCCACTTGCTATTCGCAATTCCGCGCATGCGCCGCTAGTCCGCATCTTGGCGCGCGACGGCTCGACGCTGACGGAGCGAGGTGCGCCGCGCGAATACCTGCCGCTCGATCAGCTGGGCAAGCTCGTGCCGGCAGCGGTCGTCGCGACGGAGGATCGCCGTTTCTTCGATCACTACGGTGTCGATCCGGCCGGCATGATCCGTGCGATGTTTGCGAACTTGCGGGCGGGCCGCTTCGCGCAAGGCGGCTCGACGCTGACCCAGCAGCTGGCGAAGAACCTCTTCCTCACCCAAGACCGGACACTGACGCGAAAGGTCGCCGAACTCGGGCTCGCGCTGTGGCTCGAGATCAGGCTCTCGAAACCTGAAATCCTCGAACTCTACCTGAACCAGGTCTACTTCGGCGGCGGTGCTTACGGGGTGGAAGCTGCGAGCCGGAGATATTTCGACAAGCCCGCGCGCGAGCTGACGTTGCCGGAAGCGGCGCTGATTGCTGGCCTGCTCAAGGCGCCATCCAAATATTCGCCCGCTGCAAGCCCTGGAGCGGCGCGTGCGCGTGCGCGCGTCGTCATTGGGAAAATGTTCGATGCCGGGATCATTTCCGAAGCGCAGGAGACGCAAGCGCTCGCGCAGACGCTGGTCTTCAACGAGCAGAAGATGGCCAAGACGTCGGTCGATGCGGGTTACGTCGTCGATTACGTCGTCGATCAGCTGCAGGCGATCGCGGGCGGAGACGACGTGGATCTCGTCGTCGAGACGACAATCGACAAGGCGCTGCAGCGCCGGGCGCAGGAAATCGTCGCGGATAGTCTGGAGCAGAAGGGGACAGCGTTCGGCGCAAGTCAGGCGGCCGTCGCCGTGCTCGACAGCGACGGTGGCATCCGCGCGCTGGTCGGCGGACGCGACTATGCCGACAGCCAGTTCAATCGTGCGGTCAAGGCGAAGCGCCAGCCGGGCTCGGCGTTCAAGCCGTTCGTCTATCTCGCCGCGCTGCATCGCGGCATGACGCCCGAGACCGTCGCGACTGACGCGCCGATCACGATCGGCGGTTGGTCGCCGAAGAACGATAAGAACGAATACGCTGGGCCGATCACCCTCCGCCGTGCGCTGGCGCAATCGGTCAACACGGTTGCGGTGCGGCTCAATCAGGATATCGGGCGGGGCACGGCGGCCGATCTCGCGGAGCGCCTCGGCATCAAATCGGAATTGCGTGAAGGACCGGCGCTGGCGCTCGGGACGTCGGAAGTGACGCTTCTCGAGCTGGCGGGCGCCTACACGGCCTTCTCGAACGGGGGCGAGGTCGTCGAGCCGCATGTCATCGTCAAGGTTTCGACGGGGGCCGGACGCGTGCTCTTCGAAGCCCGGCCGGCGGTCAAGGATCGCAGGATCGCCGAGGCGGACCGGCTCGGAGCCCTGAACGACATGCTGAATGCGGCGGTCGTCTACGGGACGGGGAAGCGAGCTGCGCTTGCCGACCGGCCGGTTGCGGGCAAGACCGGGACAACGCAGGATTTTCGCGATGCCTGGTTCATTGGTTACACGAGCCATCTGACAGCGGGCGTGTGGGTCGGCAACGACAACGGCAAGCCGATGAACCGTGCGACCGGCGGCACGCTGCCCGCCGAAATCTGGAAGCAGGTCATGCGTGTCGCGCACGAGGGTCTCACGCCCGAACCGTTGCCGGGAACCGTCATCGGAAGCGCCGATGCGGACGCGGCTGACTTCGGCATCAATCCGCTCGTGCCGGCTTCGACCGCGATGCGGCCACCGCGCGTCGTCGAAGGGAAGGACGTTCCGCCAGGGGCGCCGCGGCGCGACGCACAAGCGGGTCCAGCCGAGAATGGGACGATTGCGATGGATGGAGGCCGGCGCCTAGCGGCCGTGCGAAATCATCCCGCCGAACAGATCGACGACGATTTCATCGCGCGTGCGGTTTCGACGACGCCGGGCGAAGCGAAGGCCGCGACGGGGCCCGCGCCCAATGCGACACTCGCCGAACAACAGGGTGGCTTTTTGTCATTCACCAGCTGGTGGTGAGCCGGGTCAACTTTGGGACTGGCCGTGCGCCGGTCCATAGCGGTGCAGATCGGGACCCAGAACCTGCAACCATTGCTTCGCGGTTTCGAAGTCGGGACAGATTTTCTTGACGAGCGCCCAGAAGCGCGGACCGTGGTTCATCTCCGACAGATGGGCGACTTCGTGCGCGGCGACGTAATCGAGCACAAAGGGCGGTGCCAGGATCAAGCGCCACGAGAATGACAGCGCGCCGGTCGTCGAGCATGAGCCCCAACGGCTCGTTTGATCGCGAATGGCGATGCGCGTTGCCTTCACGGCGAGAGGACGCGCGTGCTTGGCGACGCTGGCGGCGAGATCGCGCTTGGCTTCATCGAAGAGATAACGCGTGAGCCTATCGGGAGCGCGCTCCTTGTCGCCCGGGACGACGATCGTCGGGCGAATGCCTTCACGACCGTTGATGGAGATCAAGCGCGTCTTCGGGTTGCCCGTAAATGCAATCGTATGCGGCACGCCGCGGAGCGGCATCGCGGCGGCGTCTTCGAATGGGACATGGTTTGGTAGACTGTCGAGGCGGGCGCGCACCCAATCGATGTGGCGATTGAGAAACGTGCCTGCTTCGTCGAGATCGCATTGAAGAGGAAGCGTGACGATTACCGCCCGCCGCGTGCGGCTGACGCGCAACGTCAAGCGGCGCGCTCCGGGATGACGGCGGACTTCCAACTCTGCGCCGATGTCCTCGAGGCGAACCGATCGCGATTTTGAACTCAGGTCGATGGCGCGATATCCATTTATGATCCTCATGCGCTCTGCCCCCAAAAGCCGACGCGCATCGTATCGATGCAACGAAGTGCCGTTCGCGTGTGCCGGATCAATACAGCACCAAGATGACCTAACAAGGTTCGGCCCCTTGCTCCAGCAGCAATGTCTGGAGTGAAGTCTCCAGCATGTGAAAGTGTGGCGCTCCGGTCTCAGGAACGAATCGCCGGGATTGTTTAATGAATTGCTTTTTCGATCGCGAGTGCGAGCTGATCGACATCGTTCGTGTGCGGGATCGGCGCGGCCAATCTGCCGTCCTTGCCCATCAGGTAGAAGATCGCCGAGTGATCGATGCTGTAGTGCGAAGGGTCCTTTGCGTCAGGAACCTTCTGGTAAAAAACGCGATAGGCTTTTGCCGCCGCGGCAACCTCGCTCTCGCTTCCCGTCAAGCCGACCAGGCGCGGATGAAAGCTTTTCAGGTAGGTCGCGAGCCGCTCGGGCGTATCCTCCGCTGGATCGAGCGTAATGAACACCGGCACGACGTCGTTCGCGCGGCTGCCGAGCTTATCGAGAGCTGCCGACATCACCTGGAGACCGGCAGGGCAAATATCCGGACAATTTGTGTATCCAAAGAAGACGAGCATATAGCGTCCGAGGAAGTCCTTCTCGGTTACGCGCTTGCCGTTCTGATCGACGAGGCCAAACGGCCCCCCTACGGCCGGCATTCCGGTCACCTGGGTCTCGGTATTCGTCCCTGGAGTTGGGACTTTAAGCGCAATAAACCCAAGAGCGGCGCCAGTCAGAAGGCCTGCGAAGACCATCCCAATCGTCGTGCGGTTCATAAGCTTGATGTCTCCGTCGCCCTTTGGGTAAGAATGAAGCTAAGTTGATAAGATGTCGCCTTTCTAATGCAGGCGTGCAAGCGCGAACGATATGCGGCTTGCGGTCACGACTTCGAAACCGGATTCATCGATCTCATGAATATGCCTACTGATAGCGCGCCCGCGCCGGTTCTCAAAGGCATCGTAAACGAGCGCGAGAGTCAGCTCCGCCTCCTGACGAGCGTTCGTCTGCGCTGGATGGCGGTGCTCGGTCAGCTTGCGGCGATCGCGGCGGTGACGCTGCTCTACGGCTTCCCGCTGAACATTGGAAGCTGTCTCGTTCTCATCGCACTGTCGGCGTGGCTGAACGTCTTCCTGTCGATCCGATTTCCGGTTCGCTATCGGCTCAGCACACGGCAGGCGCTCACTCTCCTCCTCTACGACGTCATTCAGCTTGCGGGTCTCCTCTATCTGACGGGTGGTATCCAAAATCCGTTTTCGGTTTTGCTCGTTGCGCCCGTCACGGTCGCAGCCGCGACGCTGCCGCCGCGCTACACGGTGGTCCTCGGTTCAGCCGTGATCGCGATCGGCATGCTGCTCATCAACCATCATTATCCGCTGCCGTGGCGGGAGGGGACGCGTTTCGAACTGCCGACCGACTACAAGATCGGCATGCTGCTGGCGACGATCGCGTCCATGGTTTTCATGGCTTTCTTCACATGGCGATTGAACAAGGAATCGCGGCAGATGTCGGCCGCATTGGCGGCGACGGACATGGTGCTCGCCAGCGAGCAGCGGCTCCACGCGCTCGACGGATTGGCGGCGGCGGCCGCGCACGAACTCGGCACGCCGCTGTCGACGATCGCACTCGTCGCCAAAGAGCTCGAGCATGAGCTCGGCAGCGATAGCCGCTATCGCGAGGACCTGCAGCTTCTTCACAGTCAGGCCCGGCGCTGCCGGGAAATTCTGCAGAAGCTGACGCGCAAGCCCGACGAGCAGGATCCCATGCACGCGAGCCTCAGCGTTGCGGAGCTCTTGGAAGAGGCATCGGCGCGACACAGGAACGCCGGCAAGCGCATCATCATTTCGGCCAATCCGTTGCCGGGCCTCGACGACGAAGTGAGGATCGAACCCGTCGCGCATCGCCGTCCCGGCGTCATCTACGGTCTTGGCAATCTCATCGAGAATGCCATCAGCTTTGCGAACTCGGAGGTGCAGATCACCGCGCGCTGGAACGGGTCTCACGTCTATTTCACGATCAGCGATGACGGCCCGGGCTTTGCGCCGGAGATGATGGACAGCATCGGCGAGCCCTACGTGACGACGCGGCGCTTCGAGGACAAAGGCGAGCACGGCCACTCGGGCCTGGGGCTCGGCCTCTTCATCGCCAAGACACTTCTGGAGCGTTCCGGGGCGACCGTGACGTTCTCGAACCTCACGCCCCCACGGCATGGCGCCAATGTCCAAATCTCATGGCCAAGGACCGCTTTCGAGCTGCCGCCGGGCGCTTTTGCGTGGCCGGGACGGCGTGCCTCGGCAACCAAAGTGGCATAAGCCGCCGATTTGGCACGAATGGCCGATCTTTTTTTGCTCCGTTAGTAACCTTTTAGGCTGCTTTTTGCTTGCCTAAGGGGTTGCAGCCGGGTAGGCGGCGTTGGATTATGGCCGTCGTGAAAAAAGCAACGGATAATAATTGATCCGGGAGGCTCCTTTGGTTACCGAAGACCTGTCATTCAAACAGGATGAATTGCCGGCCGACCGCTCGTTGGTCATCATCGACGACGACAGGTCATTCCTGCAACGTTTGGCGCGCGCCATGGAGCTTCGCGGCTTCGAGGTCCGTTTCGGCCATTCGGTTGCTGAAGGCGTCGATCTCATCCGCGAAAAGGCGCCGGCCTTCGCCGTCGTCGACATGCGTCTCGAAGACGGCTCCGGACTCGACGTCATCGCCGAGCTCGCGCGGGCCCGTCCCGATGCGCGTGCGATCGTTCTCACCGGCTACGGCAACATCGCAACAGCGGTTTCGGCCGTGAAGCTCGGCGCCGTCGATTATCTCGCGAAGCCCGCGGATGCCGACGATGTCACCGACGCGCTGCTCGCGCCGACGGATTCAAAGGCACCGCCGCCGGAGAACCCGATGTCGGCCGACCGCGTGCGCTGGGAACACATCCAACGCGTCTACGAACTTTGCAATCGCAACGTCTCGGAAACGGCGCGCCGGCTGAACATGCATCGCCGCACCCTGCAACGCATCCTGGCGAAGCGCGCGCCGAAATAAAGCGGCAGCCTCCGACCTTTCATTCCATCCCGAAGCCCGGATCGCGCTCGGCGTGCAACCGCATCGACGCCGTGCGCGCGAGTGCGATCGTCACGGCCTTCCTCCGGGCGACAGGCAACGGATGCTGTGGCGGCGTTCGCACCATCTCGCCCGCGTAGGCGTCGGCGAAGATCAATCCGGTATCGACTGGCAGAATGTCCGCCGGGAAGTCCGGTGCGACCGCGAAGAGAAGCGCGTCGCAGTAGTCGCGATACTCATGCCATTTCTGATCGGCCCGGAAGTCGGCAATACTCGACTTGATTTCAACAATCCAGATCTCGCCGTCGCGGCGGATGGCGAGGATGTCGGCGCGGCGCCCGTTAGCGAGGGAGACTTCGCTAACGCTTTCGAAGTCGAGCGACCGGAGCAACCGTTGCGTGCCCCTCAGGATGGCGCGGGCGCGTTCATAATCCCGGGTCTTTTCGGCCGAAAGGACGGGCGGGTAAGGATTCGTTGCGGAGGGCCTATCCTCGGTCATGGTGCCGCCATTATGCCCGTGCGACTGTCGCTGACAAGCGGGCGCGGGGGCGGCCTCTTCGTCGCCCGGCATGCTATGCGAATAGTCGTCAGTCTCCAGGGGAGAGATCGTGCGAATGGTATTCTGGCGCAGCAAAACGGAGAAGAAGGCCGACGCTCCGGCTACCGCCGGGGACGAGCGCGCGACCTCGGATAAGGCGGCGAACGGGATAAAGCGCAGCGCCGCGGAGGCGGCGACCAATGTCGTGACGCTCGTGACGAGCCGTCTCGCGGATCGCCTGGCCGACGTCTCGACTTTGGCCGACGACAGCGTGACGAAAGAGACGAAGACGGCGAAGGACCCGAAGGCCGCAAAAGATCTGGCGCCGATCAAGCCCATCGAGCAGATGCACTTCTTCGGGCAAAAGCGCGCGATCGCGAAAATCCGGACGGCGCTCGAAGCCAGCCGCGGCGAGCATCTTGTCATCATGGGGCAACCCGGCACGGGCCGTCTCGAACTCGCCGAGTCCATCAGCAAGGACGTCGAGCGGTCGCCATCGCCGGATTGGATTTACGTCGTCGATCACGACGCGCCGTCGCGCGCGAAGGGCTTCGTTCTGCCGCCCGGCGACGGAGCGCGGTTTCGGCGCGATGTTCGCGGGGCGACGACGAAGGCGTGGGCGGCGTTCAACCGGTATCTCAAGAGCGAAGAGCACCGCATCAGCCTCGACCTGCTCGAGGAGGAGATGCGCTATCAGAGCGAGAAGGCCGTCGAACCGGTGCGGCGGCGTGCCGAGGCTCAGAACATTGCCGTCGTCAAATCTCTCGACGGTTATGTGCTGGCGCCGATGCACGAAGGCCGGGTCGTCAGATCGGATGTTTTTCGCGCACTGCCGGATTCGCTGAAGCGCAACGTCGAAGCCAAGATCACGGCTTTCGAGGACGAGCTTCAATCCATCGTCGCGGCGCTCCCGGAAGCTGAATTCGGCGCGAGCGAGAGGCATGATGCTCTTGTTCGCCAGACGGCGCTTCGAGCAGTGCGGCCGGGTCTCGCCCAGATCAGGAAATCCTATCCCGAGAACGCCTCGATTGCCGCGGCGCTCGACGCGATCGAAGAAACATTCATGACGTTGGCCGTGCGCAGCGTCGGTGCGGAACGGCATGCCCCGACCGTGCTGCTCGATTGTGACGACGGGCATTTTTACGATCCGTCGGTCCGCACCCACGTCGTCGTCGCGCGGAATGCTTCGGCTGCCGAGCTGCTCGGCGAAATCAGCCGCGATGCGCTGGGTGTGCCCGTGCTTCTCCCCGGTCATCTCATGCGCGCCGGATCGGGCATCGTCATCATCGAGGCGTGGAAGCTTGCCGCGGACCCACAAGCATGGCTCGCGCTCAGTGCCGCCATTCGCAGCAAAGAGATCGTGCCGATCAACGCCACGGGCGTCGGGATCAAGGCGGATCCGATCCCACTGCTCGCAACCATCGTGCTCATCACGGATGCGCAATCGTGGTCGAAGCTCGAAGCCATCGAGCCGGGTGTCGCGCGATACTTTCCTCACGTCGCGAAGCTTGCCGACACCGTGCCGATCGCGGACCTCAGCGAAGACGATTTTGCCAAGGGCGCCGCGCGTATGGCGTCGGACCACGGGCTTCGTCCGCTCAACGCGACCGTCGCGCCGCTGATCTACAAGGATGCCGTGCGCCGCGGCGGCGGACGCGTGTCGCTCGCGGGGATCGCGCTCTTGCATCTTCTGCAGGAAGCCGATGCGATCGCGGCCGATCATTCGGCCTCGCAGATCCGGGCGGCTGATTTGACCGAGGCGCTGGCGCGGCGCGCCGAAGGTAACGCGCCGTGATCGCTCATGTGGCGGAAGCGTCGGAGCTTTCCGGCCGCGTCGTTCTCTGGCTCGACCCGGAGGCGAACTATCCGGCGTCCCGCCTCGAAGCGCCCGTTCGCCTCGCCGCCGCTTACGGGGCGGAGATCGAAACTGTGGTTGTTTCCGATGGCAGCGCCGGTGAAGCAGAAGGCGTGCCCGTCCGAATGGTTGGACAGGCCGCGCGTGCCGTGCAGGGCGGCTTCGTCGAACACGAGCGGCGCTTCGAGCTGCTGATGACGCGGTGCCGCCGCGCTGTCGATGAGGTGGGCGCGGCGCACGGTGTCAGGGTGCGCCACACGCTCGCATCAGGCGATGCCGTCGACCGAATTTCAGAGATGTGCGACGAGCGCGGACCTTGGAACATCGTCGCGCTGGCGCGCATGCCCGCCGCCCGCAGCGACTCCGTGATCGGAACGCTGCTTGCCAACGTCAGCGGTGCGACAGGATTTCTGCTCTGCGGCGAACAGCGATCGAAGCAATCGCGCGTCGTCGTCATCGTCGAAGATGCGGAGCGCCTGCCGTCGATGCTACGTGCGGCGGAACGGCTATCGGCACCGAAGGCTCCCGTGCATATCGTCATCGGCGCCGATACCGCGGATGACTACGCCGAGATCGAAGGGCAATCGCGGCTGCTCGCGTCGGAGACGACACTGCCGATCATCTTCGAGGAAGCGGGGCCGACGTTCGGCGTTCCGGGCGCGCTGACTGAATTCATCGCACGGCTGAAGCCGAGCCTGACCATCGCGGTTTTCGGCGGCTCGGCGCTGGCCGACGGGCGTGAGCTGGCGCGGGCGTCCGTCGTTGCGCGTACGCCGATCCTTCTCGTTCGTTAGAGCCGGGGCTCATTCTACTGGCTGACTGCCGGATGAAAGAATTCGGGACCAGAGCCGATGATCAATGGATCGTGCTTGCCGATCGCGCCGAGGTCGCGGCCTTCGTATTCGACCGACCGCAGAATATGGCGAATGGTTTCGAGACGGGCGCGGCGCTGGTCGTTGGCGCGAACGACGGTCCAGGGTGCAATGGCGGTGTTGGTGAAGCGGAACATCTCGATTTCGGCGCGCGTGTAATCGTCGTACTTGTTGAGCGAGGCGAGGTCGACGGACGATAGCTTCCATTGCTTCAAGGGATTTTTCGCCCGCTCGTAGAAGCGCTTCAACTGCATCTCGCGGCCGATCGTCAGATAATATTTGAAGAGCTTGATGCCGTCGCGGACCAGGAGGCCCTCGAATTCGGGTGCCTCGCGCAGGAAGACGGCGAGCTGGTCAGGCGTGCAGAAGCCCATCACGCGTTCGACGCCGGCGCGGTTATACCAGGAGCGGTCGAAGAGGACGACTTCGCCAGCGCTCGGCAGGTGCACCGCATAGCGCTGAAAGTAGAGCTGGCCGCGCTCCGTTTCCGTCGGCTTTGGCAGGGCGACGGTGCGGGTGTTGCGGGGGTTCATGTGTTCGTTGAAGGCGGCGATGCAGGAACTCTTGCCCGATCCATCGCGGCCTTCGTAGATCGAGACAATTCTGTTGCCGGTCTTGAGATTATGCTTCTGCAGCTTCATCAGCTCGATCTGCAGAGCCTGAAGCTGTTCCTCGTAGTCTTCCCGCTTCAGGCGTTTGTCGTAAGGATAGGCGCCGGAGCGCATCGCAGCGTCCTCGATCTCTTCCGGCAGTTTCGGCGGATCGAGCGAATAGCCCTTGGGCAAATTCGACGTGTGGTCATCGTCGGATGGCTCATGGGATGGCCCATGGAATGGCTCGGGGGGGCGGCCCGCGCCGTCGTGGCTTGAGCTAACGGTCGCGGCCTCGTCGGTCAGCGGGTCGGACCTCGGCTCGTCCGGCCTTTTGTCTTTGTGCTTGTTCTTACCCATTGCAATCTCCGTCGCCGGACAACCGGGTCAGAGCCTAGCACGAGCGTGCGGCCGGGCAGCAACGCGTATGGCCGAATGGTCAATCGCTTCTGACGCAAATACGAGAAAACCAGCGACCGCCCCCGCGGCTGCTGGTTTTCTCTCTTCTTCCACCGGCCAAGCCCCCCGGCACGCCGGTGGTTAAATGTCAGGCCCGCTGCTTGGTCGGGTCGGAGCCTGCGATGGCGGGAGCCGGCAGGCTTGCCGTGATCGGCGTTTCGACGTCCGTGCGCTCGCGGCGGCGCGGTGCGACGGGCTGGAAGGCGCGCCGGGCGTGCACTTCGCAATAGGGAAGCAACGGCACCTTGGCGCGGCCACAGAAGTGGAACTCAGAGGTTTGCGGATCGCCGATCGGCCAACGGCAGCTGCATTCGCTCAGCGTCTGAATGGTTTTTCTTTCGGCGACAGGAATTTCGATCTCTTCCGCAGGCGCCACGTAAGCTTCGGCGTCTAGATAGAGTGCCCGCACGGCAGGATTTCCGGCCTGTGCGAAGCGCTGCTTCACCGGGCGCTTCGTATTTGCCAACCGGGTGCGGGGCCGGTGCGATTTCATTCGTGACGTCGTTGCCCGGCCGGACAAACCAAGCCGGTGCACTTTGCCGATGACGGCATTGCGCGTCACACTTCCAAGGCGGCCTGCGATCTGGCTCGCGCTCAGCCCTTCGGACCAAAGCCTTTTTAAAAGGTCCACGCGCTCATCAGTCCAAGACATCCGTCGATTGCTCCCTCTCGAGCCGCATCAGCGGCGGTGCACCCCCCGGTGCCCGCAGTTACCCGGCCGCAATCGAGCCCTGCCAACGCGTGTGAACGAACACGACGCGACGGCGGAGGACGACGGTCCCAACCGGTTTACAAACGCAAAAAACTTGAGGAGACGCAGAACAGAAACGCGCACGAGACACGGGCAGTCCGCTGACAAGCGGTTAGCCCAAGGCGCGGTCAAGGCCGATACACAACCGAGCAAGGGGCAGCTGGCGCCGCCATATGTCGTGGCCTGACAAGCATAAGTTACAACATGCTGAATCCCGTCTACAAGCCGGAGCTTCAAACTCCGGGGTATTGACAGGGAGAAGTGGCGACGGCGCCACAGACGATTCGCGCCAGGGGATATGTCTGAATTCGGTGAGCCTTGGCCCCTGTTTCAACCATAAGGAGGTGGCGCCCGCAATTCGGCCCGTGAAGTGGAGGGGTGGAACCGAGCATTTATTGACAGGTATGCTCAGGAGCGTTATCAGGGGTTGTGATTGAGCCGCCGGAATTGGGCGGCTTTTTGATTTTCTGCTTAGGGTTATCCACGAACCATGTCTTCTTCCCCCGCTGCGCTGGGGAAAGCTTCCCGTAGCGCTTCCGAAACTGGCGGACCGTCAACGGCTGTGATGGGCACATATGCCCGTCAGGACATCGTTTTTGTGCGCGGCGAGGGCTGCTGGCTGTTCGCCGAAAGCGGCGAGCGCTACCTCGATTTCGGATCCGGCGTTGCCGTCAATTCGCTCGGTCATGCGCATCCGCAACTCGTCGCGGCGCTAAAGACACAGGCCGAGAAGCTGTGGCACACCTCGAACCTCTACCGGGTCGAGGGCCAGGAGACCGTCGCCGAGAAGCTGACGCGGCTGACGTTCGCGGAACGCATCTTCTTCTGCAATTCGGGCGCGGAAGCCTGCGAGGGCGCGATCAAGGTCGCGCGCCGCTATCATTATGTATCGGGTCAGCCTGACCGCCGGCGCATCATCGCCTTTCGCGGTGCCTTCCACGGGCGGACACTGGCGACGCTCGCGGCTGCCGGCAATGAGAAGTATCTCGAAGGCTTCGGGCCGGCGGCGGAGGGCTTCGATCACGTCGACCTTGGGGATCTCGCCGCGCTCGCGGCGGCGATCGGGCCGGAGACGGCGGCGATCATCCTGGAGCCCATTCAGGGCGAGGGCGGCGTCAGGGCCGTCTCGCCGGACTTCCTCAGAGCTGTCCGCGAGCTTTGCGACAAGCATGGCTTATTGCTTGTGCTCGACGAGGTTCAGACCGGCATGGGGCGGACGGGTAAACTGTTCGCGCACGAATGGGCCGGCATTACGCCTGACGTCATGGCGATTGCGAAGGGCTTCGGCGGAGGATTTCCGGTCGGTGCGGTGCTGGCGACGGCGGAGGCCGCCAAGGGCATGACGCCCGGCACCCATGGCTCGACGTTCGGTGGCAATCCGCTGGCGATGGCCGTCGCGTCGACGGTTCTGGACGTCATCGCGGAGCCGGGGTTCCTCGAAGCCGTGCAGATGAAAACATTGCACCTCAAGCAGGGCCTCGAAGGCCTCAAGGATCAGCATCCGGGCCTCGTCGAAGAGGTTCGCGGCGCGGGTCTGTTGACAGGACTGAAGCTGAAATCCGGCGTCACGCCACCGCAGGTGGTCAAAGCTGCCAACGAGGAGAAGCTTCTCATCGTTGGGGCCGGAGACAATAGCGTCCGTGTTCTTCCACCTCTCATCGTGACCGAGGAAGAGATTGGCGAAGGGATCAGAGCCCTGTCGCGCGCTCTCGCGCGTGTCGCCAGCGAGACGTCCCCATGACCGTACATTCGAAAGAGCTGGAGAAAGCTCCGCAAGTCATGACCACGAAACCTTCCGTCCGGACCGTCCGGCATTTTCTCGATATCGCCGATCTCGACAGCAAGACGCTGCGCGGGATCATCGACGCGGCGCATGCGATGAAAAAGGCTGGCAAACGTGTGCCGGCCAATCTGCGGCCGAAGAATATCGAAGACATGGTCCTCGCGCTGATCTTTGAGAAGCCTTCGACGCGGACGCGCGTTTCATTCGATGTCGCGATGCGTCAGCTCGGCGGCGGCGCGTTGACGCTAAACAATACCGATTTGCAGCTCGGCCGCGGTGAATCCGTTGCCGATACGGCGCGCGTTCTCTCGCGTTATGCCGATGGCATCATGATCCGCGCCAACGCACATGCGACGCTCGCGGAGCTTGCCCGTTATGCGACGATCCCCGTCATCAACGGACTGACGGAGAAGAGCCACCCTTGCCAGGTGATGGCCGACATCCAGACGTTCGAGGAGCATCTCGGCCCGATCGCGGGCAAGTCGGTCGCCTGGGTCGGGGACGGCAACAACGTCGCGGTTTCGTGGATGCATGCGGCCGTTCGTTTCGGCTTCAAGCTGAAGCTCGCTTGCCCGAAAGAGCTTTTCCCGGAAGAGGAAGCGCTCGCCTGGCTTCGTCGCGAGAAGGGCGATGTCGAGATCGGAACCGATCCGGTGCGTGCGGTCGAAGGTGTCGATTGCGTCGTCACCGATACGTGGGTTTCGATGGGCCAGTCGGATGCGGCGCGGCGGAAGAAAATTCTCGCGCCTTATGCTGTCAACGAGAAGCTCATGAGCAAGGCGGCCAAGAAAGCGATCTTCATGCACTGTCTGCCAGCCTATCGCGGCCACGAAGTCACCGAGGATGTTCTCGAAGGCCCGCAGTCGGTCGTTTTCGACGAAGCCGAGAACCGGCTCCATGCGCAGAAAGCCATTCTTGCATGGTGCTTCGGCGCTTGAGGGATTGTCTCACCGATGCCGGTTGACACTCCGCCAACACCACCCGCGATACCGATAGACGACGTCGTCGTCGCCTTTCGCACGCAGAACTCCAATATCCGGGGCAGGCTGGTGCGGCTCGGGGCGACGCTTGACGCCATCGTTGCGCCGCATGCGATGCCCGACCTTCCGGGCCGGGCACTTTCTGAAGCGCTGGCGCTGGCGGCGCTCTGCGGATCGGCCTTGCCGCAAGGGGGCAACCTCAATCTGCTGACGCGATCGGACGGGCCGGTTTCAATTCTCGTTGCCGACTACACCGCGAGCGGACGCCTTAGAGGGTATGCCCGCTACGACGCGAAGAAGGTCGCCGAGATTGCGCAAAGCGGAGCGCGGCAGGAGACGGCGGCGGCGCTCGGCAACGGTCATCTCGCGATTACGCTCGATTCCGGTCCGGGACAGGAGCGCTATCAAGGCGTGCTCGCTTTCGAGGCGGCGCCACTTTCGGCGACGGCGGCGGCTTACTTTCAGCAGCGCGAAAATCTGCCGACGTTCATCCGGACTGCGGTCGCGGAGCACTACGTTGCGCCAAAGCAAGCGTCGCAGTCGGACGTGCGCTGGCACCGGCGCGCGGGCGGCTTGATGGTGCAAAGCGTCGGGGCTTCGCTCGACGAAGGCGGGGCCGATGCGGACGACGACTGGAAGCGCGTCGAAATGCTTGCCGCGACCGTTGAAGATCTCGAGTTGCTCGATCCAAGCTTGACCGTCGAGCGGCTGCTGCTGCGGCTCTTCCATGAAGAGGCCGTCGCCATTGAGCGGGTCATTCCACTTTCATCGTTCTGCCGATGCAGCCGGGAGAAAGTCGAGAACGTGTTGCTCGCATTCGGCGCCAACGAACTTTCCGACATGATCGACGACACCGGAAAGATCGTCGTCACATGCGAATTCTGCACGGCGCGATACGTCTTCTCGCTCGATGAATTGCGGGCGGCCGGCGGCTGAGTTTCGCCTACGGGTCAGCCGAGCAACTGCGTTCCCTTATTTGTTGAGGCCGCCATTCGCGGCTTTACCGACATCGCCGCCCTGATCACGCGGGTCACTGTTTTGCGGCTTCGCGCCCGAGACATCGTATTCGGTTTTCGAACGGGCACTGGCGATCTGAGCGCCATCGAGTTTGCAGGAGCCGCTCTTGTCCATCAGGACGAACGCGGGGTTCGGCTTGTCGACGAATTCCTGTCGCGTGACCTTGCCGTCGCCGTTCTGATCGAAATACTTCAGGTCTGCGGTGACGAACATCTTGTCGATCTTGGTCAGGTTGTTCCACTCGCTCGCGTCGAGGGAATCGTCGTGATCGGTGTCGGCGCTGTTGAAGACATCTTCGGCGTAGGATTTCCACTCGTTGCAGGTCACGACGTTGTCGTGGTTGAGATCCCAGCTTCCCGCAGCTTGCAAATAGGCGCGGTCGATTTCCGAGATCTGGTTTCCACTTCCGAACGGATTGATGGAGCCGATGGTCGGTACCGAGGCGGTCGAGCATCCGGTGAGCGCGAGAGCGGCGGTCATGGCGCAGGCCGAGGCGTTGAGAAGTTGCAAGCGTTTGGTCATTGGCCCGTCTCTAAAATTGGCGAAGGCTCGGCGGCTCGAAGGCTCGGGTGATTGGTACGCTCAAGAGTGGGCCGGAAGCACGGCGATCCGCGAAGAAAGTCGTGGGTTTGCAAGATTGTCGCAAGGTATGTCGTAGGCAGGTCACACTCGTTTCGGCCTCACCTAACCTATTGCAGCGCATTGAATTTCGCCGCGGTGCGGTATGGCTTGACCGTTATCGTCAGGTCTCGGCCCAGTCTCCGAGGCGATCCAGAAAGGTCATGCATTTGGCGATTTCGCTCTCGGCGATCCATTCGTCGGCGGTATGGGCCTGCGCGATGTCGCCGGGTCCGCAGACGACCGATGGCGCGCCTGCATTCTGGAAGAGCGCGGCCTCGGTGCCGTAGGAGACGCCGAAGGTTTCGTTTTGCCCAGTCAATTTCAGGGCGAGCGCCACCACCTCCGACGACGGTTCGGCGCCGAATGGCGGCACGGCATTGACGCGTTCGATTTCAATGCCGGCTTCAGGGGCGATGGCGCGCATTTCGGGGAGGCAATGCGTCTCTGCATAGCGGCGCAAGCGGTCTTCGATTTCGTCGGCATGCAGTCCGGGGAGCGCGCGGATATCGAAAACAAAGCTGCAATGGACGGGGACGATGTTGGTCGCCGTGCCGCCGTCGATCGTCGTCACCTGAAGTGTCGAGTAGGGCGGTTCGAAACGAACGTCTATCACGCGGTGCTTCAGCTCGGCTTCCATGCGCTCGAGCTCGCCGATCAGGCGAGTGGCGTAGGTGACGGCGTTGACGCCGAGATGCGCCATGCTGGAATGGGCCGCGCGTCCCTTGACGTTGACGCTCCAGCGGACCGGACCCTTGTGTGCATCGACGACCTGCATGCTCGTCGGCTCGCCGACAATCACCATGCGCGGCTTAGGAAGGGCTTTGCCAAGTTCGGCGATCATCGGGCGAACGCCGATGCAGCCGACTTCTTCGTCATAGGAAAAGGCGAGATGGATCGGCTTCTTCAGTTTGCGCTTCTTGAAGTCCGGAACGGCGGCGAGAGAAGCGGCGAGAAAGCCTTTCATATCGGCTGAGCCGCGGGCGTAGAGACGGCCGTTTTCCGCGCGCAGCGTGAACGGATCGCTCGTCCAGTCCTGACCGTCGACAGGCACGACGTCGGTATGGCCCGAGAGCGCGATGCCGCCTTCGTCAGCCGGGCCGATGGTGGCGTAGAGCGAGGCCTTCTGACCGTCTTCGCTGACGATCCGTTGCGACGAGACTCCGTGTCCTCGAAGGTATTCTTCGACGAAGGCGATCAGGCCGAGATTGTTCTTGTGGCTCGTGGTGTCGAAGGCCACGAGGCGCGCAAGCAATTCGACAGGCGTGTAGGTATGGCCTCGGGCTTCGCTCATCGGCTGCCGCCGCGTTCAGTTCATGCTGCGCCGGGTATAGGGGCTATCGAGCGAGAAGGCGGGTATGGCTACGTCGAAGAGCTTACCGGCCTCGTCCGACATCTGATAGCTGCCGACCATGATACCCTGCGGCGTCTTCAGCGGACAGCCCGACGTGTAGTGAAACGATTTGCCCGGCTCGATGACCGGCGTTTGTCCGACGACACCGGCGCCACGAACTTCTTCGGTGCGGCCGAGCGCATCCGTAATCCGCCACATGCGCGATTTCAGCTGCACCGTCTCGGCGCCGTCGTTGTTGATCTCGACCGCGTAGGACCACACGAAATGGCTGTCTTCCGGAGACGACTGGTCTTCCATGTAGCGCGGCTCGACACGGATGCGGATGCCGCGTGTCGTGGCTTCATAGGCGTGGTAGGCGGCTGCTGCTGATGCGGCCTTTCTGGCTGCCGAAGCCGGCGTACTTTTACTCATCTTGTCCCCGTCACCCCGTAACCTTCTTCACCGCATTCGACAGATCGTCGGCTAAATCTTCGGCCGCTTCAAGTCCGATCGAAAGACGGATCATACCATCACTAATGCCCAGTTCCGAGCGCTGCTCGGGCGTCAACTTAAAGTGGGTGGTCGTCGCCGGATGCGTCACGAGGCTCTTGGCGTCGCCCAGGTTATTCGAGATGCGGATCAAACGCAGAGCGTTAAGACAGCGGAAGGCGCCCTGTTTACCACCTTCGACCTCGAAAGCGATCATCTGGCCGCCGCCCGGCATCTGCTTTTGGGCAAGTGCCGCTTGCGGATGATCGGCGCGGCCGGGGTAGAGCACCCGCGTCACGCCTTTGAGGCCCGACAGTAGGTCGGCAATCTTGGCGGATGTTCCGCACTGCGCCTTGACGCGGATGGGGAGCGTCTCGAGGCTCTTCAGCATGACCCAGGCATTGAACGGGCTCATGGACGGGCCCGTCTGGCGGAGCCATTCCTGGACGTATTTGGTAATGAACTCGGTCTTGCCGAGGACGGCGCCGCCGAGGCAGCGGCCCTGGCCGTCGATGTGTTTCGTCGCCGAATAGACGACGATATCGGCGCCGAGCGCCAACGGCCGCTGCAGCATCGGCGTCGCGAATACGTTGTCGACGACGGTCAGGATGCCGTTATCGCGCGCGATCTTGCAGACGGCGGCGATATCGACGAGCTCAAGCACCGGATTTGACGGCGTTTCGAAGAAGAACATCTTGGTGTTTGGGCGGATGGCGGCGCGCCAGGCGTCGAGATCCTTGCCGTCAACGAGCGTCGCTTCGATGCCGAAACGCGGACAAAGAGTTTCGACGATGTAACGGCACGAGCCGAACATCGCGCGCGCGGCGACGACATGATCGCCCGTTCTCATGTAGGAGAGCATCGAGGCGGTAACGGCGGCCATGCCGGTGGCGGTGGCGCGGCATTCTTCGGCACCTTCGAACAGCTTCAGGCGATCTTCAAACATCGAGATCGTCGGGTTTCCGAAGCGCGTGTACTGAAAGCCGGGGTCTTCCTGCTTGAAGCGGGCCTCAGCCTGCTCTGCACTTTTGTAGACGAAGCCCTGCGTTAGGTGGAGGGCTTCGGAGGTTTCGCCCCATTCGGACCGGGTGGTGCCGCCATGGACAAGCACCGTGTCGGGGCGCCATGCAGGACTATTGGACCTGGACTGCTCGTCATTCGCCATCGGAACGGCCTTTCGCGCAATAAAAAACCCGGTCCGCGGACGCCGGCTGACGAAAGACCGGGCGCGGGAAACCGGGGGCGCACACGGCCTCTTTAGCGACTTGTTTAACGTGGCTGCAAGCCGGCCGGCCAAAGGACCACGAGAGTTGAGCCGGATTACCGCCCGCACTCGGCGGCGTCAAGAGGCGGCATCGATCGGCATGGAATAACCGGTATTGCCGACATTGTCGCGCTTGGCGAAGCATTAGGCCTACTTTAGAGGGAGCCCTAGGGGGTAGACCGACGCCATGACAAAAAGTGAGAAAACACATTCGGCGTCGCGGCGTCGCGAGCGCGCGGCCGGTATTCTTCCGTCGCAAGTGATCGCGAGCATGATTGCCGACGGCGAGATCGGGATTGCGGAGGCTGTCATCGAGGGGCAGGTGCAGCCCGCGAGCCTCGATCTCAGACTTGGCGCCGTGGCCTACCGGGTGCGCGCGAGCTTTCTTCCGAGGCCAGGCGGGCGGGTGCAGGGGAAGCTCGACGATCTGGCGCTGCATACGATCAGCCTCAGCCAAGGGGCGGTGCTCGAAACGGGCTGCGTCTACATCGTGCCGCTGCTCGAGTCCCTGGAGTTGCCGAACGACGTCGAAGCTTCGGCGAACCCCAAAAGCTCGACGGGGCGGCTCGATGTGTTTACGCGTGTCATCGCCGACGGGGTCGGCGCATTCGATCAAATTCCACGCGGCTACAACGGGCCGCTCTATGCCGAGATCTGTCCGCAGACGTTTCCGATCGTCGTCAGGAAAGGTTCCAGGCTGTCGCAGATCCGTTTCCGCAACGGGCCGGCCGCCGACAGCGATACGGCGCTGCGCGAACTGCAGCTCAGGGAACGTCTGGTTTCGGCAGAGAACGCCGATATTTCCGGCGGCATCGCGCTAACGGTCGACCTCGCTGGCGATGAAACGGGGCTCGTCGGATTCCGTGCGCGGCGGCATACCGGCGTCGTCGACGTCGACAAGGTCGGCGCCTATCCGGTCGAAGACTATTGGGACCCGATCTACGTCAAGGACAAGCACCGGCTCATCCTCGATCCCGATCAGTTCTACATACTGGCTTCCAAGGAAGCGGTGCATGTGCCGCCGACGCATGCCGCCGAGATGGTGCCGTTCAATCCGCTCGTCGGCGAATTCCGCGTGCATTATGCGGGGTTCATGGATCCGGGCTTCGGACACGCGGCGGCGGGGGGCAAAGGCTCACGCGTCGTTCTCGAAGTGCGCTCGCACAAGGTGCCGTTCATCCTCGAAGACCGGCAAATCATCGGCCGGCTTATCTATGAGCGGATGACGGAAACGCCCGAAACACTC
This sequence comes from Pseudomonadota bacterium, assembly GCA_018242295.1. Classification (GTDB taxonomy): domain Bacteria; phylum Pseudomonadota; class Alphaproteobacteria; order Rhizobiales; family Hyphomicrobiaceae; genus Hyphomicrobium_B. Next base: position 213,627 of record JAFECE010000004.1, on the reverse strand, counting down.
TATGGCCAGGGGCTCAAATCGAACTATCAGGGCCAGGGTCTGAAGCTATCGAAGCATTTCAAATAGTATCGTTTGCGAAGAGGCTCCCTTCGCGAACTTTCGATTTTATATCCCTCGTTCATTCGCCCGATTCTGCCAAAACGCACTAAAAACTGCGGATTCGGCGGCTTTTTTTGCGTCCAACCCCTACGTTCCGCTTGCTTTCGGGCCACAAATGCTGCTTTTTTCGCGCGCTTCATTCGAAAAAGGCCCGAAAACCGCATGTTTCTGGGCTTCAACGATGTAGTGTTTGATACCGAACCGATTCGCATAAGAGGGACGACAATGGCAAAGGCAGCTGCGCCAGCTAAGAAGGCACCGGCTAAGATCGAAACTGTCACTTTGAAGCATATTGCCGCGACGCTCGCGGAAGCCCACGAGATTCCGAAGAAGCAGTCGGTTGCGCTGCTCGAAGATCTCGTCGCGCAGATTTCGAAGCATCTCAAGAAGGGCGCCCGCATCCGCATCGGCGGTCTCGGCGTTCTGCAGGTTCGCAAGCGTCCGGCACGCATGGGCCGCAACCCGGCAACGGGCGAAGCCATCAAGATCAAGGCTTCGAAGAAAATCGCCTTCCGTGCCGCGAAGGAACTGAAAGAGTCGATCTAACGATCGCTCTGGCCTTTTGTTTTGGCGCAATTCCGGACGCAAAACCGCTACGCACTTTTGCTGGAATTGCTCTAGCGGGGTTATTCGAGAAGGCCGCCGGATATGGCGGCCTTTTTCATTTGGCTTAGGGCTGCAAGCGCTCATTGAGCGCACCTCAAGTCTTGTGATGGGAATGGCCTGGGAGCTTCCTTCTCCCATCGGGAGAAGGTGGCCGAAGGCCGGATGAGGGGACTTGATGCTGGCGGCGGCGCCCCGGCCGTCGGAAAGTCTCTCACCTGCCCATCTCGCCGAAGGCGAGCCTCCAGCTCACCTCCAAGAGCGAGCCTCCGGCTCGACGGGCATCCTCTCCCGTACCGGGAGAGGAAAGTGCGCTGCTTCGTTCGTCTTAACCCCACCCCGTCGAGGGAGGGAAATTCAGCGACTCTCAACTCCACTCACGCGCTCGGAACGCTCCGTCATCCTCAATCGTGTGAGCGTGCTTGCGAGCGCGCTCGGCCGAGGATGACGTGTCCTCAACCGTTGCGGAAGAAGTTCGTTATGAAGCGGCCGTAGATTTCGGTCAGCGTTTCGAGGTCGGCGACGCTCGTGTGCTCGTCGACCTGATGGATCGTCTGATTGACGAGACCAAATTCGACCACCGGACAAATGTCCTTGATGAAGCGCGCATCGGATGTGCCGCCGCCGGTCGTCAGCGCGGGCGTACGGCCGGTGACGGATTTGACGGCGTCCTTCAGCGTCGTGACGAGCGGACCCGGTTTCGTCAGGAAGACGTCACCGGTGCCGGAGAAGCTGAGATCGTATTTGGCGTCAACCTCGGCTGCCGCGCTCGCGGTCGTTTTCCGCACCCACTCTTCAATTGCCGGACGCGTCCAGCCGTCGTTATAGCGGATGTTGAGCTTGGCGACGGCGCGACCCGGTATGACGTTCGTCGCTGTATTCGGGACGGAGATCACAGTCACCTGCAGGTTCGACGGCTGGAAGTTTTCCGTTCCGTCGTCGAGCTTCGTCGTCGACAGGCGGTCGATGATGCGGGCGAGCTTCGGGACCGGATTATCGGCGATTTGCGGATATGCGGAATGTCCCTGCTTGCCGTGAACCATCAGATCGACGTTGAGCGAGCCGCGGCGGCCGATGCGAATTTCATCGCCAAGCGCCTTCGGGTTCGATGGTTCGCCAACGAGACATCCGTCGATCACTTCGTCGCGCGCTTTCAGCCATTCGAGGATCTTCATCGTGCCGTTGATCGAAGGGCCTTCTTCATCGCCCGTGATGATGAACGACAGCGAGCCGCGCGGCAGGCCGTTGTAATGGTGGATGTACTTCATTGACGCTGCAACGAACGCCGCGATGCAGCCTTTCATGTCGACGGCGCCGCGGCCGTAGAGAATGCCGTCACGGACTTCGCCGGCAAAGGGGGGAACGGTCCAGGCCGCTTCGTTGCCGGCGGGGACGACATCGGTATGTCCGGCGAACGAGAGGTGCGGCCGTCCCGTGCCGAGGCGCGCGTAAAGATTATCGACGTCCGGCGTGCCGGGCTCGGAAAAGATGAGGCGGTGACAGGTGAAGCCTGCCGGCTCGAGCAGGTTCTGCAGCAGCGTCAAGGCGCCGGCTTCGTCGGGCGTCACGCTTTCGCAGCGGATGAGCGCCTGGGAAAGAGCAACGGGATCAGTTGGAATCAGGGTCATATCGCCGTCTGAACTCGTTTTTGAAACGGATCGGGTCCGAAGCGGTTCGGTCCGCGCGTTCCCCGAACGAAGCCGTTAAAGAGGACCAGGGCCAAACCGGGGATCGCCAACGCAATCAGGACTGCTTTTTCGCCGGATGTTAAGTGATCATGACCGACCTTAAATCCGAAATGCGCCCCGATATCAAGAATGCTCGACGACTCTTTGCGGCCTTTCAGCTCGGCTGCGGATAGAGCTTGGTCACCGCGGGCAATGGGATGTCCCGGCCTTCAAGGCTCTGCACGATCGTGATCTTCTGCCAGATCTTGCCGGATAGGTCCGACGTCAGCCGTTCGAGGTCGCCGACCGTGTCGACCACGACCGGGTCGCTGAGCTTCTCGGCGTAGAGCGCCGCGAGCTTGGCCGTGAGAGACAGCATCTCGGAACAATAGTCGAGATACCGAACGAGCTCGAACGGGGACAGGCTCCGGTCGGGCGAGCTCGACGTATGCACGGCCGCCAACATGCTCGGGTCTTTCGTCAGCTGGTGCATGTCGATGACATGGATGATGGAGCGGAACTCGTGAAGTGCGGCAAGCGCCTTTCGCTGCTTCCAGCGCGATTCGAGCGACGAGACGAAATAAAGCGTCGCGCCCATCAGCACGACGATGTTGAAGCCGGAATCGATGCCCTGCAGCGTGCCGAAAAGGTCGTCGTTCGCCTTGGTGCCGCCGAGAATGAGCTGGGCAACGACGATCAACAGGACGATACCGGCGGTGATCGCGAGCCAGATAATGAAGCGCAGGAAGAGATGCGGACGATTGATCTCCTGTGCCGCGCTCGCCGTTTCCTTGGCAAGCGCGAGGAGTTCGCGGCAAACGTTCACAAGGCCGGCGCCTGGAAACCGCTCATCGATACGCCGAGCAAGCTGATCGAGACTCGCCGTGATGCGAGCCGGATCAAGCTGCCGGAATTTCGATGACTTCCCCACCTGATTTCGCTCAATCTCTGAGAAGGTCGTTGATGCTGGTCTTGCTGCGCGTCTTTTCATCGACGCGCTTGACGATCACGGCGCAGTAGAGATTTGGACCGGGTTCCCCGTTCGGCAGCGGCTTCCCTGGCATCGTACCCGATACGACGACAGAATAGGGAGGCACCTTGCCAAACATTTTTTCGCCTGTGGCGCGATCGATGATCGTCGTCGAGGCCCCGATGTAAACGCCCATTGAGAGCACGGAGCCTTCGCCGATCTGAACGCCTTCGGCGACCTCGGCACGGGCGCCGATGAAGCAGTTATCCTCGATCACGACGGGGCCGGCCTGAAGGGGCTCGAGCACGCCGCCAATGCCGGCGCCGCCGGAAATATGGCAATTTTTCCCGATCTGAGCGCAACTTCCGACCGTCGCCCAGGTATCGACCATCGTGCCGCTGTCGACGTAGGCGCCGAGGTTGACGAACGAGGGGAGCAAAACGGCGCCAGGAGCGATGTAGGCCGAGCGGCGGACGATGGCGCCAGGCAGGACCCGGAAGCCGCCCTTTCGGAAGTCTGCTTCCGTCCAGCCGGCGAATTTCGGGGGCACCTTATCCCAGTAGAAGCTGCCTGCAGGCCCACCCGGGATCGTTTCCATGTCATTGAGGCGGAACGACAAAAGGACCGCCTTTTTCAGCCACTGATTGACGACCCAGGTGCCGTCCGCCTTCTCGGCGACGCGGGCTTCGCCCTTATCGAGCAGGTTGAGGGCGGTCTCGACGGCGTCGCGCACCGCGCCCTTGGTATCGAACGAAAGGCCGTCGCGGGCTTCCCATGCCGTTTCGATTGTCTTCTTCAGGTCGTCGTGGGCCATGGGAAAGCGTCTCCGATGCTGTGCAGCTTGGCGTTTGAGACGCGCTTGTCGCCTCTCGGGCGCGGGGTGTCAATTCGAACAGCGCCAATAGGTGTGCCCGCGCACCGTCGGTGACCGGAAGCGTGCAAATCGGATGAAAACAGGCCTTTGCCGTCATTACACGGTGAATTCGAATCGGGCATGGTGCATGCTCGTCGGACCGCACTTCCGCGGCCCCCCGGAACAAGGAAGCAACGTCCATGGCGAAATCGGAAGTCACCAGCAAGAAGGTGTCCTCGGCAGCCTCAAAGGTGCTGAGCAGCAAGACGGCGACCAAGGCTGAAAAGTCGGTTGCAGCTTCGGCGCTCACGCAGACGAAGTCCCCGAAGGAAACGACGGGCAAGGTGGTCGCATCGGCAGCGTCAAAAATCCTGCACGATCCGAAGGCGAGCAAGGAAGCGAAATCGGTTGCTGCTTCGGCGCTGACGCAGAAAACGAAGAAGAAGTAATTCGCCGTCCGTTCGGGACGTTTCAGCTACACGGGGTGGCTAGTTCATCGCCGCCTCGATGAGCTTTTTGGCGTCTTCTGAATCCCATTTCGCCGAACCCGCCAAACGACCGACTTCCAATCCATCCTTGTTGATGAGGATCGTCGTCGGCATTCCGAGAAGCTTCAGGGCCATGCCCTGCTTGGCGGACGCGTCCGAATAGAGCTTCACGTTGCCGGCTTTCAAATCGTCGAGGAACTTGCGCGACGCCTCGTAGCCCTTGCGGTCGAGGCTCAGCGCCACGACCTCGAACTTGTCGCTGCCAAGATCCTTTTGCAGTCGATCGAGAGCCGGCATCTCCTCGCGGCAGGGCTCGCACCAGGTCGCCCACAGATTGAGAAGGATCGTCTTGCCCTTGAAGCTCGAGAGCGTGACATCCTTTCCGGCGGCGTCCTGGAAGGTGATGTCGGGTAGCGGCTCAGGCGTCTTTTTGGTTACGAAGGCCGCCATTTCTCCGAGCTTGAATGAGGAAGCCCCGGATTTCCCGACGGCGGGCGGCGATATATTCTGCGCGCGGGCGCTGGATTCGTCCGAACTTCCGTTGCTTAACCCGCCTCCGATAACGTATACGGCCCCGAACCCGGCCAGCGCCGACAGTGCAACAATCCAAAGAGCCTTTTGCGGGCTTCCCGCGCCGTTCGCTGTCATTTGGTAACCTTGTTCTCTTCTCTGATACGGAGCCGCCCGTGACCGACAAGCCAGCCAACACCATGTGGGGTGGCCGTTTCGCAATGTCTCCTGCCGAGATCATGCAGGAGATAAATGCCTCGATAGGCTTCGACAAGCAGCTTGCCCCGCAGGACATTCGCGGTTCGAAGGCGCATGCGGTGATGCTCGCCGAGGCAGGCATCATAGCCAAAACCGATGCACGTGAAATCGCAAAAGGCCTCGACAAGATCAAGGCGGAGATCGACGCGGGCACGTTCGAGTTCTCGCGTGCGCTCGAAGACGTGCATATGAACGTCGAAAATCGGCTTAAGGAGCTGATCGGTCCGGCGGCGGGGCGGCTGCATACCGCACGCTCGCGGAACGACCAGGTGGCGACGGATTTCCGGCTCTTCGTGCGCGACGCCATCGACGGCATCGACGCGGCTTTGGAAACCGTGCAGCAGGCGCTCGCCGAGAAGGCTGAGGCGCACGCGGCGACCGTCATGCCGGGATTCACGCATCTGCAACCTGCGCAACCGGTGACGTTCGGCCATCATCTGCTCGCCTACGTCGAAATGATCGGGCGTGACCGTGGCCGGTTCGCGGATGCCCGAAAGCGGCTCAATGAATCGCCGCTCGGCTCGGCGGCGCTCGCCGGAACCTCGTTCCCGATCAACCGCGAAATGACGGCGGAGGCGCTCGGCTTCGACCGGCCGATGGCGAATTCGCTCGACGGCGTCTCGGATCGCGACTTCGCGCTCGAAACCCTTGCCGCGGCGACCATCGCGGCCGTGCATTTCTCGCGCCTCGCCGAAGAGATCGTCATCTGGATGACGCCACAGTTCGGCTTCGTGAAACTCTCCGACCGGTTCACCACCGGCTCGTCCATCATGCCGCAGAAGCGCAACCCCGATGCCGCCGAACTGGCGCGCGCCAAGGTCGGCCGAATCGCGTCAGCGTTCCAGGGCCTCGTCATCGTGATGAAGGGGCTGCCGCTCGCCTATTCGAAGGACATGCAGGAGGACAAGGAGACGACGTTCGACGCGCTGTCGAGCCTGCGTCTCGTCATGGCGGCCATGGCGGGCATGATCGCGGATCTGGAGCCCAACGCGGAGGCCATGCGTGCCGCCGCCGGGCGCGGCTATTCGACGGCGACCGATCTTGCTGACTGGCTTGTCCGGGAACTCAAGATGCCGTTCCGCGAGGCGCATCACGTGACGGGCGCGATCGTGAAGGCGGCGGAAACCAAGGGCGTCGATCTCGATCAATTGAGCCTAACCGACATGCAGGCCGTCGAGCCGCGCATCACGAAAGCCGTATTTTCAGTGCTGTCTGTGGAAAATTCGGTCAAGAGCCGAACGAGCTATGGGGGAACCGCGCCACAGAACGTCGCCAAAATGGCCCGTCAGTGGCTCAGGCGGTTGGAAAAGGCGCGAGCGAAGGTCTAAAAGTCTAATTACATTGCCTGCCCTCCGAGCGGGCCGAATGGTTTTGGAGTGTTTTTGGCATGGCCGTGCGCCTACGCAGCACGAAATCCTGGATCGCGGTGGCGCTCGTCGGCGCGGCTTGCGCCGGTTTTGCAGGTTGCGGTGTCAAGGGGCCTCTCGAGCCGCCTCCTGCCGCCAAGGCAGCCGGGGATGCGAAATCACCCAATGCTCAGGCCGCCGGCCAGAATTCGGATGCGCCACCGAAGCCGCACGAGTCGTTCATTCTTGACCCGCTGTTGCGGTGAGTCCTTCTCCCTTGGGAGAAGGTGGCCGAAGGCCGGATGAGGGGGCTTGAACGAACCCGGACGCCAATGCTGGTCGAAAGTCCCTCACCTGCCCTGCGGGCATCTTCTCCCGTTCCGGGAGAGGAAAGTGCTCTGTATCTATCCGGTTCACTGACTTCGTCTTGACCTTTTGCGAATTTTTCGGTGACGCGGGTCTTCCTCATCCGCTAGAAGCGCTCCCATGCATCACTTTCAGTATAAGTCCGGCATTCTCCATGCTGAGGACGTGAGCCTCGCACACATCGCGGCTGAGGTCGGAACCCCCTTCTATTGCTATTCGACCGCGACGCTGGTCCGTCATTACGAGGTTCTGGCGCGGGCGTTCGCGGATCAGAACGCGCTGATCTGCTTTGCGGTCAAGGCGAACTCCAACCAGGCCGTGCTCGCGACGATGGCGCGGCTCGGCGCGGGCATGGACGTCGTCTCGGAAGGCGAGCTTCGCCGCGCGCGGGCAGCTGGTGTCGCGGCATCGAAGATCATTTTCGCCGGTGTTGGCAAGACGCGTGGCGAAATGGCTTACGCGCTCGAAGAGGGCATTCACGGCTTCAACGTCGAGAGCGAGCCGGAGCTTCTGGCGCTGAGTGAGGTCGCGACGTCGCTCGGCAAAACAGCGTCCATCGCCATTCGCGTCAATCCGGACGTCGATGCGAAGACGCATGCGAAAATCTCGACGGGCAAAGCCGAAAACAAATTCGGCGTTCCCTATGAGAATGCGCGGCAGCTCTACGCCGAGGCGGCGAAGCTTCCCGGAATCAAGATCTCCGGCATTCACATGCATATCGGCAGCCAGATCACCGATCTCGCGCCGTTCCGCGACGCGTTCCGGCTGCTTGCCGATCTTGCGCGCGATTTGAAGGCCAACGGGATTGCGCTCGAGCATCTCGATATCGGAGGCGGTCTCGGAGTCCCTTACCGGGGTGCGAACGACATTCCGCCGACGCCCGACGAATATGCCGCCGTCGTCAAGGAGGCGCTGGGCGGTCTCGGCCTCAAGCTCATTCTCGAACCGGGCCGCATGATCGTCGGCAACGCCGGAGTGCTCGTCACAAAGGTCATCTACGTGAAGGAAGGCACCGACAAGACGTTCACGATCGTTGACGGGGCGATGAACGACTTGATCCGGCCGACGCTCTACGAGGCCTACCACGACGTCTGGCCGGTCACCGAAGCGCGCTCGGACATGTCGCCGATCCAGCAGGACATCGTCGGCCCGGTGTGCGAGACGGGCGATTTTCTAGCGGAGGACCGGGCGTTGCCGCCGGTCGAGCCGGGGGATCTCATCGCCGTCATGACTGCGGGCGCCTATGGCGCGGTGATGTCGTCGACCTACAACAGCCGCCTCTTGGTGCCAGAAGTCCTTGTGAACGGCGACCAATTTGCCGTCGTCCGGCCGCGCCCGAGCTATGACGATCTGATCGGCGCCGATCGCATTCCGCCCTGGTTGAAGCCTTAGTCATTGATTGTTTTGCAACCCCACCGTCATCCCGGCGGAGGCCGGGATCCAGGCGAAGTGCAGCGGATTTGTACGGGCGGCCTGTGCAGAGCGGACCGTATCTGCCGCCGGGTTGAAGCCTGACTGGGTGCCGGCCTTCGCCGGCATGACGGAGTGTGTGGCAGCGGCGGGGTTCCATTACTCATAAGGCGCGCGCCGTCCGCGGAGATATAGCCGTAGAGAAGCCAGATAGACGGGGCATTGGGCCCCATCATGTTGCATTTTGTTAACGTGCGGGGGGTGGGGCCCGTGCTAGCTTAGGCAAGCATGGTAGAGCCTCAAAGCAGGGATCCTGGTCCCGAGATTTCACGGTCGTTTGCGCGCAAAGTTCGCCTCAGCACGCTTGCGCTGTTTTTCGAGCGGCTTTGGCCGCGGCTGTGGCTCATCATCGGCTTGGCGATCGTGTTCGCCATTCTGTCGTTCGTCGGGGTTTGGACTTACCTCGACCCGCTGATTCATAAAATTCTGCTGGCCGCATTTGCGCTGGGCGCCGTCGCGGCCGTCGTTTACGCGGTCCGCGTTCCGTGGCCGTCGCGCGATGAGGCCATCCGGCGGATCGAACGCCGTTCGAACGTACCGCACCGGCCCGCGACGTCCTATGAGGATACGCTGACGTCCGGCGCGTCGGATGCCACGACGTCCGCCATCTGGCAGGCGCACCGCGAACGCCTGGCCCGGGCGATCGCGCGTCTTCGGGTTGGCCATCCCGCGCCCAGAACCGATCGTTTCGATCCGTGGGCGGTGCGCGGGCTTCTGCTCGTCCTGCTCATTCCAATCGCCTTGCTGGCGACGGGGAATCTGGGCGACCGGCTGGCGTCGGCTTTCCGTTTCGGTGCGGGCGAGTCCGGGCCGCCGGCCCGCGTGGATGCCTGGGTCACGCCGCCGCCCTATACGGCGCTGCCTCCCGTGCTTCTCGCCGACGGCTCGCAGCCAGCTGGCGACGATAGCAAAGAGCGGACTACATTTTTCGAGATCCCGGATCGCAGCCTACTGACCCTCAGGGGCACCGGCTTCGGCTCGAGCGGCCTATCGCTCGAAGTCTTGAGCGATGGCGCGACCGCACCACTCATCGTGCCGCCTGAGGCATCGAAGAACGGGAATGCCTCGAACCTCTCCGAGACGCGGTACGAAATCCGTAAATCGGCACGCATTCGCGCCTTATCGGGGACGCGGGAGCTCGGAGCCTGGACCTTCGACGTCATTCCCGACGCGTTGCCGAAAATCGCGCTGACCAAGGACATCACCGGCACGCCGCGCGGATCGATGCGCGTCTTCTACAAGGCCGAGGACGATTACGGGCTGCAGAGCGCCGAAGTTAAGGTGCGCAAGGTGGCCCCGAAGCCTGTCGACAGCGCGAAGTCATGGGCGCAGCCGCCGCCGCTCACGGGGCCGCGCTTGCCGCTCGAGCGACCGCCGGTGCTGAGCCTCAAGATTCCGCGTCCCGGCGCAAAGACCGTCGATACGTCGGCGCTGCTCGATATCGGCGAGCATCCGTGGGCCGGACAGCGCGTTCAGCTCTGGCTCGAGGCGACGGATGTCGGCGGGCAGGTCGGACGCAGCGAACCGATCGAAATCGTTCTGCCGTCGCGGCGCTTCAAGAATCCGCTGGCGCGAGCCGTGGTCGAGCAGCGGCGCAAGCTTGCGGAAGATTCGCGCAACCGTCCGATGGTCGTGCGTGCGCTCGACGCGCTGACTATGGAGCCCGAGGGCTTCATCAAGGACAACAGCGTCTACCTTGGTCTCAGGGCGGTCTATCATCGCCTCGACCGGCAAGAAACGCGGGCGGCGTTCAACGAGTCGATCGACGATCTTTGGCAGATCGCGCTGAAGATCGAGGACGGCGCGCTGTCGCAAGCCGAGCGGTCGCTGAAGGATGCGCAGGATCGTCTGTCGGATGCCATCGAGAAGGGCGACGACAAGGAAATTCAAGACGCGATGGCGGAGCTAAAGAAGCGGCTCAACGATTATCTCAACGAAATGCAGAAGAACGCCGAGAAGGAAAATCCCTCCGGCGATCAGCAGCAGCAGGACGATCAGAGTTCGGAACTCGGGCAACAAGACCTCGACCAGATGATGAAGGATCTGGAGAAGAGCGCACGCGAGGGTTCGCGCGATGAAGCCGAGCGGATGCTGTCGGAGATGCGCGAACTGATGGATCGCCTGCAGGCGAGCAATTCGCCGGAAGCGCGCGCGCAGCAGAAACGCGCGCAGCAGATGATGAAGAAGCTCAACGAGCTGAGCGATCTTACCGGCAAGCAGCAGCAGCTGATGGACGACACGTTCGGCCAGCAGCGCCGCCAGGAAGGTCAGGGCGGCTCGCAGGACGACCCGAACGGTCAGGGTTCGCCGAAGTCCGGCAAGGGCAAGCAAGGCCAGCAGGGCCAGGGCCGTCAGCAGGCCGGGCAAGGAGACATGCAGGCCGACCAGGAAGGCGGCGGCGAGCAGGGCGAAGGCCAGCAGGGTTCGCAAGGCAAGTCCGCTGGACAGCAGAGGCGCGGCAAAGGCAGCCTGCAGGACCGCCAAGCGCAATTGCGCAACGAACTCGAGAAGCTGAAGAAGGATCTCGAGGACATGGGCGCGGGCGATCCTGACAAGCTCGGCAAGGCGCAGGATGCCATGGGCAGGGCCGAGGATGCCCTGAAGCAAGGCGATCTCGACGAAGCGGCCAATCAGCAGGGGCAGGCGCTCGAACAGATGCGTCAGAGCGCCCAGCAGATGGCCGAGCAGATGCAGAAGAATGCGCAGCAACGCCTCGGACGCGGCGGCAATTCTCCCCGCGATCCGATGGGCCGGCCGCAGCGTGCGCAGGGTCCGGACCTCGGCACGTCGGTCAAAGTGCCCGACGCGATCGACGCGCAGCGTGCGCGGGAAATTCTCGAAGAGCTGCGCAAGCGTTCGGGCGAGAGCCGCAGGCCGCAAGACGAACTCGAGTACATCGACCGTCTCTTGAAGCGGTTCTAGTTCTCGACACTCAAAATTCGAAGTTGTGTAATCTTGGATCCCGGCTCTGCGCTCCGCTTCAGCCGGGATGACAATGGGTGCGGGAAGCAAGCGACCACAACTACCGTCATGCCGGCGGAGGCCGGCACCCAGTCAGTGATCCGCACTCGTTATGTTGATGCTTGGCTGGATCCCGGCCTCCGCCGGGATGACGAAAATTTGGAAACGTCCCCGTTTTCAATTTCAACTACGTTATTCCCGCGTAGGCGGGATCAGTCTTCGGAGGGACCCAGAATGCAGCAATTCAATTGCTACGATCGACGCGCCGTTCTTGGAGGTTTCGCATTGGCGCTGTCGTCGTTGACGACTGGCGTCCGGGCTGAGTCAGCGCCTACCCTCAAGGTCTTCAAAGACCCCAACTGCAGATGCTGCAGCGCCTGGGTTGAGCATTTGCATAGCCATGGGTTTGAGACGACCGTATCCGAGTCCTCGGAAATGAAGGCGGTGAAAGCGCGTTTTGGCGTGCCGGCTGCGCTCTCGTCCTGCCACACCGCTGAGCTTTCGGGATATGTCATTGAGGGCCATGTGCCAGCCCATGCTATCCAACGGCTGCTGGCCGAGAAGCCCCAGGCCATCGGACTGGCCGTTCCCGGAATGCCCGCTGGCTCACCGGGCATGGGTGGTGAGCCGGAACCCTACGACGTGGTGATCTTTACAAAAGATGGGCAGCGGTCGTTTGGCCGTTACAAAGCCGATCGCCCCATATCATAGAAGGGACAGTAGCGTCTCGCCAACGCTTCTGCGGACAGCGAATGTGCTGCCCTTTGCCTGGATCCCGGCCTTCGCCGGGATGACGATGGGAAAACCATATTGTTCCCTCTCCCCATTTCTTCAATGGGGAGAGGGTTAGGGTGAGGGGCGGCCTCACGACGAACGAATGTGTGGCCCCTCACCCCGACCCTCTCCCCGCTTGCGGGGAGAGGGAGATTTGTTCGCCCCGGCCGAGCGCGGCAAGCGTCGAAGGCCGGGGATCCAGCGTAAGACTCGTCGACGCAGTATCGTGCCTTCGGCACTTCTGACGCTGGATCCCCGACCGTCATTCGCTTCGCTCATTCGGTCGAGGATGACGAAGTCATCGGAGATACTACCGCTTCCACTGGTTGCTATTGCGGTGGTGGCGAGCGGGATAGAGCAGTGCTTCTATCGTCTCAATCAGATGTTCGATAACGCGCATCATGGCGTTTCTCCATTCCGGCGTTCACTTGACGAGATCTGTGCGCCTCGCGGCTGCGCCGGACAAACGGCATTGCTTTACAGGACGTGTAAGTTTTTGTTACATCAGGTATGGCCCGCAGACTGCCGCCCCTCAATGCTCTGAAAGCGTTTGAAGCCGCCGCGCGGTTATCGAGCTTTTCGCGCGCGGCGGCTGAACTCAACGTCACGCACGCCGCGATCAGCCGTCACGTCCGCACGTTGGAATCGGAATTCCGAACGCCCCTCTTCGAGCGGACGGGCCGGGGCGTGGTGCTGACTGAAGCCGGGCAATCTCTGGCGCAGGAGTTGACGAAGGGATTCGATCTGATCGCGGCCGCGTCGAGCCGTTTCGCGCGTCCGTCACGGCGGCGAAAGCGATTGGTCGTGACGTCGGACGTTTCGTTTGCGGCTCTCTGGCTGGTGCCGCGGCTCGGCAAGTTCACGGCGCGTCATCCGGGCATTGATATTGTCCTCGATCCGGGCCACCGGCTCGTCGATTTCGCGAAAGAGGACGTCGATCTCGGCATCCGCTTCGGTAGTGGCGAGTGGAATGGCGTCGAAGCGAGAAAGCTCGCCGACGCGGAACTCATGCTCGTTTCCAGTCCGAAGTTCCTGAGGGACAACCCGCTCGCGGCGCCGCTCGATCTGGATGGCGGCCTTCTGATCCAGGAGACTGCGAAGGAGTGCTGGAACGCGTGGCTCACTGCGGCGGGAATTTCCGGCCGCGTGGTGCCTTCAGGGCCGACTCTCAACGGCGATCTTGCGCTTGCGGCTGCGGAAGCGGGGCAAGGGTTCGCGCTCGCCGATCAGATTCAAGCGGGTGATGCGCTTCTTGCGAAGCGGCTCGTGCGTCCGTTCGATGTCGTCGCGTCACGACAGGGTTATTATCTCGTCAGCCGAGCGGGCGCGAAAACTCCGGAAGCCGCAGCCGTTTTCGAAACGTGGCTTGCAGCCGAGCTTCGGACGTTTGCGACGAAGCTTGCTGCTTACCTCGCGCCCGCGGTTTTCGGTACGAAGCGCGTGAGGAAGCCGCCGATCACCTGATGGCTCGTCAAACGTGCGCCTGCCCAGCCGTTCGGGGGCTCCTCGCCTTTCCACCAGCGCGAGAACTGGTTCCACATGTCGATCGGGAACCATGTGCCGTCGCGGCCGGTGAGGGGCCCCCAGTAATCAGCCATCGTGAATTTGTATTCGACGAAGACGGAGCCGGTCGGCAGGCGGAACTCGAGGCCGAAGAGAGCTTGGCCGGCCGGGCCGGTGTACTGGTATTCGTAGGTTCGTGACGGGTCGGTCTTCGGAAAAATTTCCGAATGCGGAAACGACATTCCGGCTCCGGCGCCGAGGTAGGGCGAAATAATTCCGAGCGACGGCAGACGGATCAGGCCATTGAGCGTCAGCATGTTGTGGCCATGCGTCCACTCGAGCTTGTTGAAATAGTCTCGCGGCTTCGCTTCCGGCGGCAGGGGCTTGCCGTCGAACGTGCCTTCGAATTTCGCGGGCTCGTCGAGCGGCGCGTAAACTTTCGAGTGAGTGAAGTCGACCATCGAGCCGAAGCGGCCAGTAAACCAGCGTTGCAGGCGGATGCCATAGTAAAGCGGGTTTTCGAACGGGTGCGTGTACCAGTTGACGTTCTTGATCGTGAGGTCGGTGACGCCCTTCTTCACGAGATGGAAGTCGCTTGGGACATGATAGGGCGCACCCAAGTAGGCGCCAAAATCGGTTTCGCGTCCGGGTTGGAGAGCGGTCGAAATGGGAATGCCACCGGAGGCTGCGGACGAGGCATTGTCACGATCGTTCGGCAGCGCGGCCGCCATGATGAGGCATCCCATCGTCGCGATCGCCGCCGCGATTTCGAGCGGTCGCTTTATGCCAGAAGGTTGCGGCCACGGCACCGACGCCGGCATGGACATGAGGGGCGCAAAAAGGCGTTCGCGTGCGAGCATTGTGGACTTCCCCCCCATTCGCCGCCCTGAAGTGGCGGCTTTCGTCGCGCTGGCCGGCGATGCAGGCGCCCTTAAGGCGCATTCACCACTGGCCGTTGAGGTTTATGCGCCTCCTCCCGGCGCTTGCAAGGCATCGAGCATGCGGTTCACTGCGGCAATCTGCGGCGCATCGCGCGTGAGATACTGCGGACCCGTGTAACCCCACCAATCCCAACAGCCTTGCGGGTTTATGGATGAATCCGCCGTTTGTGGAAATAGGACGATGAGCCGGTTCGTATCGGCCCAGCGGGCGAAGCCGGATTCTTTTATGAACGTGTCGCCGACGGCCTCGCGATTCTGCGAGCAGCCGTGGAAGGCAATATGAACGCGGCAGCCCGGCTGTTCCTTGCAGGACTTCGGAACGTAGACGACGCCGGTTTCGGCGAGCCCGGCGCTGTCGTCCTGCCGAAAGAACGGGCGTTGGTCGAAATTGATGAAATCACCGGCTGGCGTTGCGGCGCGCGGCTCGAGGCTGCCGTAGATCTGCTTCAGCAGCGCACCTGCCTGATCGTAATTGCAATTGACGACGTAGGGCTCGTTCGAGGTTCCGCAGGCGCTGCCTTCGCCGTCTGTCACAAAGGCGTGGCCGGCGGGCACGTTCGAAACGAGCTCAATGTTCGATTGGGGAACGCCGAGTTTTTCGTAGAACGCCGCCGCGTGCTGTACGATCGATGGGGCGACGGTGCGGTCGGCCGTTCCGGTGAAGAGATAGATGCGGTCGCGGACGACGTCGGCGATTGGATCGATTTCGCCTTTCTCCGCGCGCTCTTTGGCTTTTGTTGCAAGCTCCTGCGGGTCGGACACGCCCCAGACGCCAAGAAGGTCGAGCATGCAGCCGTTGACGGCTTTCGAAAGGTTCAGGATCGCGGTGCCGGTGCCCGGGAGCGTGCCGGCGAAGATGCTTTCGGAGCAGCCGTAAGGTCCTCCCGCGATGATGCCGGCGCCCGCAACGCGCTTGGCATGCGCCATCTGGAATTGCCCTGCCATGTAGGCGCCGGATGAAATTCCCGAGACGGAGGTTTCATCCGCCTTGGCACCGAGCGCCGGAAGTGTTCGGCCGGATGCCGCCTTTTCCTCTGCGGCCTCGTTGCAGCCGCCCGACGCCAGCGACGCGGCAGTCATGGCGAGCACAAGCAGATATTTCCCGGTGGCGGCGCGGAGGCGTCTCATGGGCGATCGCATTCCAAATATATGACGCAAGAAAAAGGTTCAGGAGGCAATGGCGTTGTAGCTCAAGGCCCAATCGGGTCCAACGTACCAGCAATCTGCACTATCGGCGGGCTGCTTCCAAACGAGACTTTTGACATTCTCCCAGCCGCCGTTTCTGAGGCTGCGATACAAATTCCTGATTTCGTCATTTCCGGGTTCCGGCGTCAGTCCTTCCGCGAAAACGAACGAGACCGGGCACACGGACGATGCCTCGTAACCCGCCTCGCGGCGCGTTGCCGTGATTGCGACGCCGTTCAATGACCGGCCTCGCGAGCGTGTCGAATTCGGGATGCCAAGTGGGAAGATCATCCGGCCGCCTGGTTTGAGATTTTCGATCCAGGGATCGGCCGGGCGGGGGATCGCAAAATTCACATAGACGATATCGGCTTTTTCTTCGGGCCAGAAGCAGCCGTTGGCATGCACGACGTCGACGTTTGGGCGGTCGGAAAGATTTTCGCGCGCTCTCTCGGCGCAGCCGGCATCGTATTCGACCGCTGTCACGCGGCCTTCCGGGCCGACGAGTTCGGAGATGATGGCCGAGTAATAGCCGGTTCCAGCGCCGATGTGGGCCACGTGATCTCCCGGGCGCGGCGCGACAACGTCAAGCCAGCGCGCGTGCAGCGACGGACTGCCATTATTGACGCCACGTTCCTCGTCGAGGGCGATAACGACGTCCTGGTAGACGAGGGCCGGATCTTCTTCGTCGACATCCCGAAAGGCCCAGGGCGTCAGAATTTGCCATCGGCCGGGTCCGAGAAATTTTTCGCGCGGCACGCTGGCGAAGGCGTTTTCGAGGCGTTCGTTGCCGGTCACGCCGGCGATGGCCAGCATCTCGCGCGCAAAGAAGCGACGCAACTCGGCGAGGTCCATCTCAGGCTCCCGGCAATGCTTTTTGTCCGCGCGGAGCAGGGACCAGTGCGGGAAGGGCGGTCGTTGCTCGCTGGCGGCGAATGCTACCTTAGCCTGATAAAGGCACGGTCGGTACGGCCATTGGCATCGATCACCGTCAGCTTGGCGAAGCCTGCGCTCGCCGGCTGCCAAATGGCTTCGCGGGTGTGGGCGTCGGACGGAATGGGCTTGCCGTCGACGAGCCATGTGAGGGGCAGCGCGCCGCCGTCGGCTTTGAGCACAAGGGGCTCGCCGTCGAGATCGGTTTCGGCAATCTCGGATTGATCCGGCGGAAACGAGATCAGAACCGGCGGCTGCAGGAATTTGCCGGCGGCCGGGTCGTCGCCGGGCTCACGCCAGCGCTTGAGCGGCGCGGGCAAGTCGGCGTTCGTGCCTCTGATGACGTTGGCGGGCGCGCCGGGAAGCGGCGTACGCGGTCCCGGGAGACGTTCGAACGCGTCGAACAGGATCGGCGCGGCGGCGCTCCGGCCCATCAGGCCCGGAATGGACGAATTGTCCGGACGTCCGACCCAGACGGCGATGACGTAGCGGCCGTCGTAGCCGATGGCCCAGGCGTCGCGGTAGCCGTAGGACGTGCCGGTCTTGTAGGCGAAGCGCCCGCCCTTGGCGTTGAGCGGGGGCGGGGCGTCTTTCAAAATGTCGGAGACGTACCACGCGGCGAGCGGCGACATCAGGCGATGTGCATTGACGAGCGGCTTTACGTGCGTCGCTCCCCAGATCTTGCCGCGCTGGTCGTAGCGATGCGTCAGCATGATGCCGTCACCGCCGCGCGCCAGGCCCGCATAAAGCTGGGTCAGCTCTTCGAGCGTCAGGCCCGTGCCGCCGAGCGCCATCGCGAGTGTCGGTTCGGACTTGTCGGGAAAGCGGGCCGTGACACCGGCGCGGCGGAAGCGGCCGGCGAGCTTGCCGGGCCCGACGCGGGCTAGAACGCGTACGGCCGGAACGTTGAGCGATTGTTCGAGCGCTTCGCGGATCGAGACGGTGCCGTGATAGCCCTCGTCGAAATTCTTCGGCGCATAGGTTCCGAAGCGCACGGGCCGATCTTCGATCAGCGTTGCGGGATGTGCGAGGCCCGCTTCGAACGCGAGGCCGTAGACGAACGGCTTCAACGTGGAGCCCGGCGAGCGCACGGCCGTCGCCATATCGACCGCGCCGTGGCGCGCTGCGTCCATGTAGTCGGCGGAGCCCACTTCGGCGAGAATTTCACCCGTCTGGTGATCGGCAACGATGATGGCCGTCGAGACATTGTCGCCGATCGTGCGCGCTTGGTCTCGCGCGAGACGTTCGAGATTTTGCTGCAGTGGGCGGTCGAGCGTCAGCTTGATGACGCTCTCGGCGGGGTGCGCGGCCGCCTCGGTCTCGGAGAGATGCGGCGCGAGCATCGGGAAGGCGAAGCGGACGGCCGGGATGCGTTCTGCCTTGGCGCGTTCGGCTTCGGCGACGGTGATGACCTTTGCCGCCACGGCGCGCGTCAGCACACGATTGCGGGCGCGGCGTGCGGCTTCAGGATTTCGGTCGAGGCGGCGCATTTCTGGCGATTGCGGAAGCGCGACGAGCAGCGCGCATTCTCCAAGCGAAAGGTGCCGCGGCTCCTTGCCGAAGTAGGCGAGCGATGCGGCTCTGACGCCTTCGAGGTTGCCGCCGAAGGGCGCGAGACGCAGGTAGAGTTTCAGGATCTCGGTTTTCGACAGCGTGCGTTCGAGTTCAACAGCGCGTGCCATCTGGCGGAGCTTGCCGCCGGCGGTGCGCTCGTGTTTGCCGTCGAGAAGACGCGCGACCTGCATCGTCAGCGTCGAGCCGCCGGAAACGAGGCGACCGTGACGAACCATCTGCAGGACGGCGCGCGTGACGGCTTTCGGATCGACGCCGTGGTGGCTGTAGAAGCGCTTGTCCTCGAATGCGAAGAGCATTTTCAGATAATGCGGATCGACGTCCTTCGGATCGAGAGGCAGCCGCCACTTGCCTTCGGTCGTCGTGAAGGCGCGCAGCAGGCGATCGTCGCGATCGATGACGGTGACAGAAACCGCTTTCGCCTGCTCGAGTGGCAGCGGTCCGGCATCGGCAAAGGCCTTGAGATAAAGGCCGTAGGCGCCGCCGGTGCCGATCACTAGCGTCAACGCGGCGGCAATCGCGACGCCCCGCCAAGTGACACGCCAATTCGAGAGTTGCCGGAGGAGAGTGGCTGATGTTGGGGGCACAACCTTATCATCACCCCCGCTCCGGCCCTCCCCCTTGCGAGGGGAGGATAGGAGGGCAGATAACTTCGTGCGTATCCTGCTGAGACCCAGCCGCACTGCGGTTTACTCCTTAGCCGAGACGGTTAGTTTGCCGGCGGCGGAGCGGGCGTAACGTTCGGGGCGATACATGTCCTCGACCGTTGCCGCCGGGTGCACGAACGTGCCGGGATTTACGGCGCGTACGATGTAGGCGAGCGTTGCCGTCACCTGCGGTGGCTTCTTCTGTTCCGTTCCGTCGGGCAGTACGACCGAGCCATTGTCCGGAAGTTCAACCGAGGGCTGATCGACGCCTTCGACCGAGCTGCCATTGTCATCGTTCGAAGTTTCCGACGTTGTTCGTACGTTGGCGAAGTTGAAGGCTGCCACGAAGCGATCGTCGCGGAACTCGGTGTGCTCCGGGTCGGCCGTCGACTTCAGCCACGAGAGTCCGGAAATCGCGCCGCTGTCGATCAAGTGCGGGTTTTCGATCTCGAAGCCCGCCGGCAGGCGATCGACGACCATGACGCGGCCGGCCGGATCGTCGGACGTCACCTTGACGGTGATGACGAAGCGATCGTTCTGCTTCACCTCGGACTTGCCGCCGTTGAGGCTTGCAAGATCGATCTTCTTGCCGTCGAGCGAATAGGCCTGACGTTCGATCTTGAAGCCTTTCGATGCGGGCGGTTCCGGTGTCAGTGCGGCACCGATGACGGAGATCACGGCATCGACGGCGGTGTCGCCGTTGTTGGTGATCGTCAGCGTGCCGTCCTTCAGCTCAGCGGGCTTCAGACCTTTGAGCAGCGGGCCGTTGACGGGCTTGCCATCGATCGAAAGCGTCGTTGCCTTCACCTCGTCGTTCAGCGCTTTCGCCGCGAGCAGCATCCACGCCTGTTCCTGCGTCGAGGTATAGTTGCGCGTCTCGTAGGCCTTGGCGATGACCGTCGCGAGCTTCGGCTGCGAGTCACGGGCGATGCCGGTCTCAGCGGCAAGCGTCACGAGTGCGGCACCGTCGCGAAGCGTCGAGCCGTAATCGCTGCGATAGCCGCTATCCGGCGTATCCGGCATCGCTGCAAGGGCCGCCGCAAACGTCCGTTCGGCGCGTTCCTTGTCGCCCATCATCGCGAGCGCGGCGCCGATTTGCGCTTTGGCAAGCGGCGTCGAGAAGCGTCCGATGCGCTCGTCGGCGTAGTAGCGAAGATCGCCGACGGGTGCGCGGCCGTTGCGAGCGAGCACGTAGAGCGCGTAGGCGCGATCTTCGCCACCCTTCTCGAAATCGGACGCATAGGCGATGAAGTTCTGCAGCTTATCGAGGGCACGATTGAAGCCCTCGCGCGGCACGTCGTACTTCGCTTCCTTGGCGCGTGTCAGGAAGTCCGTGACATAGGCCGTCAGCCAGAGATCGGTCGATGACGGACCCCAAACGCCGAAGGCGCCGGTCGAGTCCTGCATCTCGAAGACGCGGGCAATTGCGCCTTGCACGCGTTCCTTGAGAGCTTTGTCCTCGGCGAGACCGATTTGCGCCGCGACCGCGTTGGCGACGACGAGCGGCATCGCGCGCGATACCGTCTGCTCGGCGCAGCCGTAGGGATAGCGGTCAAGCTGAGCCAGAAGCGTCGGCACGTCGAGACGTGCGGCCGGGCCGACGGAGAGGTTGATGCGCGTCCGCGACGGGATCAGATCCTGTGCGAGATCGCGCGTGACCTGCAACTTGCCGCCGGGCTTCAGCGACGAGATCGTCGTGCGTTTGATATCGCCCGCGGGCGGCAAGACTTGGAACGTCATCTCGCGCTTGACGCGAATGTCGTTCGGGCCGGTGACGATGGCTTTCAGCGTCAGCGCGCCGAGATCCGCCGGCTTGAATGCGATGCGCTGCAAGGTGCGTTCACCGTTCTTGAGGTCGGCGGTCTTGTCGGCGATCGCCGTCAGCGTTTCGTTGCTGTCGTCACCTTCCTTCTTGAACAGCGCGAGCTTGTAGGGTGCTGCGGGTCCATCGACGTTGTGGATTGAGAAGCCGAGGTTCATCTCGTCTCCGAGCGTCATGAAGCGCGGGACGGCGACGGTCAGCGCCACTGCATCGCGGACGATGAGATCACCCGAGCCGTGGCCGACCTTGTCCTTGCTCCAGGCGACGGCCATCACGCGGACCGTGCCGTTGAAGTCGGGAAGTTCGAAGTCGACACTTGCTGTGCCGTCTGCCTTGACTTGGACGAGACCGGAGAAGAGCGACACAACGGTTTCGACAGTCGGATTGCCTTGCAGCGCCGCGCCGCCATCGCCGCCTGAGCGCAGCTTGCCGCGTTCCGCGTGCATGCCGTCGATCAGCTTGCCGTAGAAGTCGCGGATCTCGAAAGCCAGCTTCTGCTGCTCCGAGAAATACTTCTCTGGCGCTGGCGTTTCGTAGCGGGTGAGGTTCAGGATGCCGAGGTCGACGGCTGCGACGACGATGCGTGCGTCTTCGCCGGGCGCTAGGCCTTCGACCTTCAACGGAACGGTGAGTGTGCTGCCCGATTTTACCTTCTCGGGAAGCGTCACAGCCACTTTCAGATGGTTGCCGCTCTGATCGATCGGCAGCCAGCGAACGCCGATGGCGCGGCTCGGCATACGCTTCTGGGCTTCGTCCATCGGCCGATAGAGAATGGCCGTGGCATAGGCGCCGGGACCCCATTCGCCGGAGAGTGGAATTTCGACTTCGCCGCCGCCCTTGGCGATGTCGACTTCCTTCATCATGTGCAGGCTGGTGCCGAGCACAGCGATGAGCGCTTTGCCGCCGAGCTTCGAGGCGATGCGCAGCTTCGCCGTTTCGCCGGCTTTGTAGCTGTCCTTATCGAGCGCGACGTCGAGCTGTTCAGGGCTATCGACGTTTTCGCCTATCGTGTACCAGCCAGCATTGAAGAGCACGCTCGATGCCGGGCCATCGGCATCGTTGGAGGCGACGTCGAGGCGATAGCGTCCCCATTGGATCGGCTGCGATATTTTAGCGGCGCCGTCGGCGGTAACGGCGAGCGCTCCGCCGCCAATCTTGCGCTTCACGGTGACGGCTTCGTAGGTCCACGACCCGTCGCGGCGATACCACTGCCAGTTCGTGTCGAGGCGCGTCAGCGTCCACGTCAGATTGCTGTTCGCTTCCGGTTTGCCGTTGGCGTCGAGGAGCACGACGTTGAATTCGGCATTCTGATCTTCGACGGCGGTGAAGTTCTCGAACAGCGGCTTGATGCCGATGCGCTCGAGCTTCAGATCGACGGGCAGCGTGAGCTTGCGCTCGATGGTGCGACCGCCGTCCTCGCGAAGCTTGACGGTGATCGCGGCTTCGAGCGGCTTTGGCGTCTTCGCCATTTGCGGCAGGACGATCGGAATTGCGGCCTTGCCGTCCTTGTCCATTGCCAAGCTTGCATCGAGCGGCTGGCGCGCGGGGTTCACGAGTTCATCGGCCTGTCCGAAGACGTAACCGGCAAAGCCAGGCACGTCCTTGTTCGAGGCTTTCACGACGACCTCGCCTTCGATGCCGAGGCCGGCGGCGGGCGGGCCGTAGAGATAGCGGCCGTCAGCATTGATCGTTTGATTTTCGTCGGCCACCAGCGCCGGGATGTTGGCCGAGAGCGTCATGTCGAGGCGTTCGGGCACGAAGTCTTCGACGAGGAAGCTCCTCTCGGCGATGGCCTCTGCCTTCGGGTCGGTATAGAGGCGGAGGCGCCAAGTTCCGGTCATCGCGGTTTTGGCGAGCGGCACGGCAAGCGCGCGGCCGCCGAGACCTTGGTCGTTCATGACGAGACGGCCCTGCTCGACACCATCAGGGCGGAAGACGATCAGCGTCGTTGGTACGGCTGAAGATTTGCCGAACTGGTCGCGGACAAGCGCGGTGACATTCACGTCCTCGCCGCCGCGGTAGACGCCGCGCTCAGTGTAGACGTAGGCGTCCACGGGGCCGGACGGGTCGCGGCCTTGAACGCCACGGTCCGAGAGATCGAATGCGTTGAGCGTCAGATCGAGGAAGGCGTATTCGCCTTCGCCTTTCTGCGCGACGAGGATCGCGGGTGCGGCTCCGCCTTCGCCTTTCGTCAGGCCTGAGTCAAACTTCGCGTAGCCGCGATCATCCGTCGTTGCGGTCGCGAGCACTTCGTTGTTGCGGGCGATGAGCTTGACGGAGGTTCCGGCGACGGCGGTCGCTTCGGTCAGCGAGCGGACGAGTGCATGAATGCCGTCGTTGCCGGTGAAGGCCGTGAGGCCTAGGTCAGAAACGATAAACCACTGCGTGGCGCGTTCGTAGCTCTCTTCCTTCTGCTTCTCAGTCGGCTTCGCGACCATGACGTAGACGCCGGGTTCGAGCTTGCCCGTCGCGTCGGTCACCGGAACGGCCGTCGAAACTTCTTCATTGAGTTTCGAGGCGATGTCCATCTGGCCTTCGTAGACCTTGATGCCAGAGCGATCGCGGATGTTGTCGACGTCGTAGCTCGAGAGCTGGCGCGCCATGTCGCCGGACTGCAGCGTCGCCGCAAGGCTGCGGTCGCCGATGCGATAGACCTCGATGGCGATCTTGTTCGTATTGGTCGTGATGACGGGGATGCCCTGCTGCCCGCGCGTCGGCAGTACGTAGGCTTTGCCGCCGAAGTGAACTGCGGTCGAACGGTCCGGTATATAGACGGCGATGTTTGCGCTTTTCAGCAGCGTCTCGCCGATGTCGGAGGGCAGGCCCGCACGAATTTGGACTTCGTAGCGTTCGCCGTGCTTCAGGCCTTCGAGGCAGAGCTGCTTGCCTTCCTGGACGAGGTTCTGCGGATCCTTGCCACCGACTGAAATGAATTTCGCGACGTCGGTTTGCGTGCGCGAAAGATCTTCCGAGAACTGGAGGCAAAGCCGCGGCGGCGTCGCGTCATTGTCGGTCTTGTAATCCGTCATGCGGAAGCCGTACTCGCCACGAAGGCGGTCGTACATTTCGCGCGTCGTCTGATCGCTGGCGAGCGAGAGGCTCAAGCTCAGCGCGTCGATTGCCGGGCGCCAGTAGGAGCGCGCTTCGAGCGTGCGGCCGAGAACGTAAAGAGCGTGCGCTTTCTGCGCATCATCCGTCGCGCGCTGATAGCCGCGATAGGCGGCGCCGGAGGCGTAGATCGGCAGATCGTAGCGTTCGCCGCCTTTGTCGGGGTCGGGCTTGATCGCGAGCAAGGCTTCGGCAAGGCGCGTCCAAGCGTTCGAATCCTTCTCGTCGATAGCGACGGCGTTGGCGAGTGATCGCGAAGCTGCGCGCGGGTCCGTGGCGAAAACTTTTTCCGCTTCGGACTTCAGCGCGGCGGGCGTCTTGCCGTCGGGCTTCCAGTTGGTCTTGAGATAGGATTCATAGCGTTTCGCATCGGCCGCAATCCCAGAGTGCAGGAAGGGCTTCTCGGTTGCGGCGACGTTCGAGATCGTTGCCAGCATGAGAGCGAAAAACACTGCAAGGCGCGCGATAAAGTGCATGGGGTGGCATCCTGTTTGAGTGCCCGACGATCAGAGCTTCGCAAGGCGCACGATTGGCACCTCAGCTTAGCCCGAGGTTGAGTATCGCATTTGACGATGGGTCCGAAAGCCCATCAGGGGCCAACGGCCGAAGCGCGGCGGCAAAATCCGAAATGCCGGCCTTTGCGCGTTCTTGCGGCCTTTTTCTCTATGCATCCGCGGAGATTACCACGCCCTGAAAAGGCGGGGATAAGTTTTGGCTGTCACGATTGTGGGTCGCGTTGCCGGATACGGAGCGTAGCTGTGGGCCAAAACGAAATCATCCCCGGGTTTGAAGCCGAGGATGACAACGCGTGCGTGTATTTTTTAAATCGCGACTCTCGCCGTCAGTGGCGGGGATTGCGGGGCAACGCGTCCGGCTCGCCCGATTGTACGGCGATGATCTCAGGGGCGACGCTCTCCGGCTTGAAGGGCTTCAACGGGCGGCCGCGCACCCAAAGTTTTTCAAAGGAGGCCGTCGCGAAAACGGCAGTGGTCGCTTCGTTCGGATGGAAAAGTTCAAAGGCGTCGCGCTTTGCCGGATCGCGGCGAAGGCAATCGCCGATCCAGACCGACTTCTCTCCGACGACGAGTTGTTCGTGCGCGGAGCCGAAGCTTTGATCGGCGAGGACGCGAAACTCGGCGTGGGCAATGTCGAACAGGGCGCCCGATGCTTGTTCTTCAGAGTTGGTATCGCAGATCAAAATTCTGATCCGCGTATCGTCGACACGGCCTTCCGACCAGGCGGCGCAAAGCGCGCGGGCGACCGGGCTATCCGGATTGCGAACGAAAACAGTCAAGCACTTCCGATCAGCCGGGCCTTCGTCGCGGGGCGCAAGTCCATCCCCTATGAAGTCCTTGAGGCGTGCTTCCTTGTCCGTTCGAGCCACCATCATGAGACGCGAAGGCGAAGCGATGCGCATTTAAAAAATTCCTATCTTGAGCCGACAAAAACTTCGGACTTTCGAACTGCCCCCCGCTGGGCATTCGGTGGCCCCATTAAGCCAGGAAGAATGTTAAACAAGCGTTGCCGGTCGGTTCGATTTAAGGCGAACGGCGTTATCCCTATTTCTTTCCAAGTCTTTTTCATTCGGCCGCCGGTGGCGCTATGCGCCGGATAAGTGCCCTATCGTCTTCAGAAAGCTGCATTTCTGCGCCGAGGGCTGCAACTTGTTCACCTGCCCCGATAACCTCGGGCGGCTCGCTTTCCAGCTCGCTCCAGCGGCCGTCCAACCCGCGCAAGGCGGCTTCGAGAGAGGGCGGCATCACCGCCTCGCCGACGGGCACGGAAAAGGTCGCGGTTTCCCGCTGCAGCGTCACGCTGGCGCGCGGTTCTGACGAGTCGGGCGTGACAGCGGCCCCTTCGCTCCGGATTTGCGAAGTGCGCGGGATCGTGACGACGGTCGCCGGCCGGAATTCCGGCAGAGGAGGCGGTGCTATCGGCGCCGGTTGAATGGTGTTGCTGTTCGCAGCCGTCTTCACGGTCACGTCCGCCTCGGGATCGGGTTTCGGCGGCGGGCGGCGGACACGCGGGGCTTGCGGCGCAAACTCGGGTTCGGGCCGATAGATCTCGGCATAGGGGCCGAAACGGGCCGCGTGCTCGGGGTCGATAGCAAGGTTCGCTCGCTGGGCGCGCATGGGCCGTTCGAAAATTGGCGCGGCCAGTGGCTCGTTGCGGTCATCAGCTGGTGAAGCTGGCGGTTCGGGGATGGACGTTTCCGATTTCGTAATCTCGGGACTGGATTCGCGTCCGCTGGAACGCGCGCCCGTGGCATCGCTTCGCTCGGCGCGGCGGGCGGCCCCCATGACGGCGCCGAGGATGATGTCCGACCAGGCGCCGTTGGTGAACTTGTAGACGCGGAACGATTCCGAGCCCGCGAACTTCGAGCCCTGACGTTGCAAGCGTTTCTGAATGCTTCCCGTCAGGGGGAGCATCGTGCGCTTGAAGATTTTTTCTCTTTCAAAGCTTGCGAAGAGATTGGCCAGAAGCTGCGCTTCAACGCGCAGGTTCTCGCGTTCGGCCGGGTTCATGCGCGGCGGGGCGTCGAGCGGCACGGCGACGTAGTAGTCGCCGTTCATGTCGAAGACGACGTGCCGGAACAGCTCGAAGTTTTCGCGGATTTGCTTGTCGCGGTGAATATCGTTGAAGCGCGAGAGGATCTCGATAACCGGTCCGCGCTCGGCGGCCTGCATTTTTGGAACCAGGCCGTCGAGGCGGCCGCCGGGGCGCTGTCCCATCGAGACGAGGAAGAGACAGAGATCGACGAATAGCGCGACGGCGAGCGGAACATAGTCGCGTTTCGAGAGGCCTGCGGTTTGATCTCCGGCAGAGACACGCGCGCCCCGGGCCTCGGCGTCGGGGCTTTCGACGGACTGGATTGCCTTCTTCTGCAATTCGCGCAGTTCGTCAGCGGAGGGCGGCATCTTGAACGAAAGAAGGCCGTAAAAGGTCGTCGTCAGACGGCGGAAGGCTTCGATCGTCGCCTCGGAACCTTCGACGGCGGCAATTTCCGGTTTCTGCAGCTCGGGGAGCTGGTCGATGGCTTTGACCACGCCGCGAAGCGCCATCTGCAACTGAGGATCGGGGCAGGAGATCGCGGCGTTCTTGCCGTCGGCGAATGTCGTGCGCTCGGCGCGGTCAGCGAGGTCGGAGCGGATCTGGCGAAGCTGCGGGTCGGTCCGGAAAGCGTTGAAGCCGGTCACGGTCAGGTCGAGCTTGCGACCGAGCGCGCGCATGAACTCGTTGCGGGTTCCGGTTTTGGGATCGAAGGTCGACGCGTCGGCGGAGACGATTTTCGCCAGGTCGCCGTTCAGCGCCGTCATGTCGCCTTTGACGGCGCCGATGCGGCCTTTGACGAAATCGGAGGCAAAGGAAAAGCGCTGCGCGTCGTCTTCGCGCATCTTGCGGCGTGGGCCGTCGCCCGGCTTCGAATTCGGGCAGGACGTGCCTTTCGCGCGTTCGAGCTCGGCTTTGTCGGTCGAGACCTGGGTCAGCTGCACCAGCGTCGCCTGAAGCTGTTCGAGGCGTGTTTCGGCGCCGTGCAAGGAATTCTGCACTTGGCTGACGGCGCTCTCGGCCGAACGGGAGGCTTCGCCCCGGCTTTCGAGAACTTTCCAATAGAAGCCAAAGCCGAAGCCGATCGAGATCAGGGACAGGAATACGTAACCGCCCGCATAGAAGAGTTTCGTCGTGAACGGTTGCGGGCGGAAGAGCTGGTCGAGCAGCCAGATGATCATCGTCATCAGCATGGCGACGGAAAAGCCGACGATGACGCGGTGGACGAGCGGCAGGTCGCCCATGTTGGCTTCGATCAGCTCGAGCATGCCGACATAGGTTGCGACCCACGACAGCGCGCCGAGGCCGATGACGAGGATCAGGCGCTTCCAATCGCGCGGCGGCTTTTGCGGTGCATCGCTCGCGCGCGTATCGGCGTAGAGGCGCATCGAGCCCGTCCCGCGCCCGAGTTCAGGACCATCCAGGTTCATCACCGCCAACCCATCCCCGTTTGAGGAGTACAGGTTCCGCGTGCAGTCAGCGTTTTTGATGTCGCAACTGCGGCTCGCCGGTGTTTGAGTATTGGCGGATTTTCAGCGCTGCGATGAATGGGAGATTATATTTTGGCCCCGCCACACCCACCGTCATGCCGGCGGGGCCGGCACCCAGACAAGCGCCAACACGTTAGGTGGTTGGTGGGTCTTCCGCACAGACCGCGCTCTCCGAATGTGCGGATATTTGCCTGGATCCGGGCCTTCGCCGGGATGACGCCAATTTGGAAATGGCCGCGTTTTCAATTTTCAACAACGTCATCCCCGCGTAGGCGGGGATCTGTCCAAACATCAGTAATTGGCTTGGATGGATCCCGGCCTCCGCCGGGATGACGTTAAGAAGCGAACAAGCGAAGCGCTCGGTCGAAGTCCATTCCCTCTCCCCGCAAGCGGGGAGAGGGTGAGGGGCGGCGACAAGTTGTGCAAGCGGCTGCCCTCACCCCGACCCTCTCCCCATTCAGTGCAGCAATGGGGAGAGGGAGATTCAGTTGGAGGTGAGCGTGCGGAGCTGCTCATCGGAAGGCGAGCGTTTGCGCGCGGTCAGCCTCGCGGCATCATCGGCCGCCACCGTGCGTGGCGCGTTGCGCAGACTGGCGACCGGCGTGGCGCGACGGGCCGGAAGGAAGTCGCGGCGCGGGTTTGATTTTGCATGATCTGCGAGATCGTGAAGAAGGACATCGAGAAGGGGTGCTGCAATCTGCGCGGCGTGAAGATCGCGGGCCCACGGCTTCGAAGGCGTGCCGGTGCCGACGAGCACGACGTAGGAATAGGCTGCGCCGTTCGCGAACTGCAGCCCGCCGGACGCCCAGGCATCGACCGTGGCGTTCGGGTCGAGCGATACGGCGGTCCCCGTCTTGGCGAAGTGGAGCCGCAGATCGCCACGACGGCGTGCGCACCACTGGCTTAGGCTCTTCAGCGTTCCATAAGACTGGCCGCCCGTCTGATAGCAGAGCGGGGCTTCGAGGAGCGAGCGGATCAGCCAGACCGCGTTCGACCTGATGAGCGACTTAGGAATGATCGCCGGGCGAGCTTCGGCCATGCGGCCCGCGCCTCCCCGGCCTTTCTGCGTGTAGTCGTAAGCCTCGATCAGCGTCGGGGGTTTGATCGGCTTCGTGCCGCGTCCGATCAGCGAGGCGAGGATGACGCTCGACATGAACTGAACGCGCTGCGGTGCTCCGGCTATCTGTCCGAGGACGACGGCCGTCGACGGCGGCGTGCCGCCAAGCTCGGCGGCGGGCGGCATCGTAAAGCCGAAGCCGTCGATCAGCCGCTTGACCGGCGTTTGCCCGAGTTGGGCTCCGCGCGTGATCAGAGGGGCGTTGAGGGAGCAGGCGAAGGCGACAATGGCCTTGCGGTTGCCGGAGCTTCCGCCCTTGGCGCAGGTCTCTAGACCCTGCGTTGGCGCTTGCGGATCGGCATAGAGGGTGTCGGCGGTGTCGCGTCCCTGATTGGCGAGGGCGACGGCCAGGATCATTTTGCCTGTCGATGCCACCTGACGGCTTTCGAGCGCGGGATCATAGCGGCCATCGCTTGAGCGGCGGGCGGGGAGCGAGCCGAAGTAGGCGGCCGTTTCGCCCGCCTCGTAGTAGCGCACGATATTGCCGTCGCCATCAGCCGCGACGACGATGACGTTCGGCAGGGACTTGTCGGTCGTCACTTTTTTCGGATCGAGCGTGTAGGCGGAGTCAATGCGCGACGTCCATTTCGTATCGAGCGTCGCCAGCGCGCCATCGATCTTTTCGCGGAAGGCAAGGTTCTCGCCGATGTCGAAGGTCGTCGTCACGCCGCGCACGTAATCACGCCAGCTGAAGCCGTAGCTCTGTTTCATCTCCTCGCGGATGCCGAAGCGCGCGGCCGGAAGCAACAGATTGGCCCGGATCATGGGATTGGCTTCGGCGCGTTTCACGTCGCCGGGTGCGAACCGCTCGAGGGCGGCTTCGAGCTTCGGTTTGACCTTCGGATCGGGCGGGCCACCGGCGAGCGCCATCAGCTCGAAAACGACTTTCTTCTGCTCGGCTTCATCGGTGATGAGCTTTTCGGCGCAGGTGCGCGCGCGGACTTCCGTGATGTAGCGCCAGCGGTCGAGGCGGACCGCATTCAGCCTGTCGTTGCCTTCGAGCAGGATGATCGGCTTGTTGACGGCCGAGGCGAGGACGAACTGCTCGGCGGTCGAGAGATCCTTGGCTTCCTTGCCGAAGACGACCTGGCTCGTCACCTCGACGCCGTGCAGCGGCTGGCCGCCGGTGCGTTGCGCGAGCCAGATGTGGTTCGCTGCCCACTGCTTCAGAAGCGTATCGTCGCCGCCGCGTGTCAACTCGCGATAGATGACAGGCGCGAGCCACCATTCGCCGAGCTTGCGCTGGAGTTTCGTCAAGCCGCTTTCGTCCAGGCTTGGCGGCGTTTTGTAAATCACGCGTGCAAACTGCATCGGCAAGGTCGAGCCGCCGACGCCGAGGCTCGGCCGGCGGGCGGCAATGGAGCGCGTGATCGTCGTCAGCGGAATTTTCAGGACGCCGACGAGATCGATGCCGAACGGATTGAGCGGGCCGCCGAGGTAACGATCCTCATGATATGAGAGGCAGCGCCAGTATTGTTCGGGGACCTCGCGCACGGGAATGGACTTGTGATCGGGGTTGGCGACGTAGTCGCCGAGCGCGATGGCGTTGCCCGTGTAGTTGACGTCGCGCAGGCTATCGAGCCGGGGATCGAACGTGCCGACGAAATTTCCCTTGGGATCGTAAATTGCGGTCGCCAGCCACCGCTCGGCGTCGTAGCCGAGCTTGTCGTGCATCGAAAGTTCGCCGAGATAGCCGCGGATCGGTGCCGCGACGTAGACGAGGAGAACCGCGAAGAGACCATAGAGCACTGCGGCCATGAAAACGTGGCGGAGCGGACCGAGCTTCGGATTGAAAGCCACGGTCATCATGAGCCAGCGCACGACAGTGCGCGGAACCCAAAGGCAGAATTCCGCGAGAGCGGTCAGATGCCGCAGTAAACGTAACATCGCTGTCGCATAGCCGCGCTAATGCCAGCGCCGGGATGGGCGGCGGCCTCAAGCGTTAGACGGTAGTTGGGCTTTGCGGCGTCAACTCAGCGAAGGCTAGGCGGCTTCCGTTCCGAGATGAGGCAAATATGCGGCGCACGCTGGCAGCAATGCCGCCGACGCTAAAGCAGCTTGGATCTTTCAGCGGAAAGCAGGAAAGGCCCCAGAAGCTCAGAAATTGTTCATCAGAATAAAAAGTCCGACGCCGACTGCAGGCCCAATGAGCGTTGCAACGACCATCATGACGAATGGTTTCGCCATCATAACACTTACCCCGCACTCAACTCGTGAGTTCGCTCCACTATTACGCGCGGCCCTAAGACGATGTTTCGACCGGTTTTGCCCCCTCGGTCTCGCATCTTATTTCGCTAATTGGAGCCGCCCCCAGTCAGCGCTGCCGGTCAGAACCCCTCAAGCCCGGCAATCTCAGAGAATATAGCTTTGCAAAAAAACTTGACAGGGGTTGCAAGGTGTTTGCGCGCTTGAGCGTAGAAATGGGATCACACTGAATTCGCCCGCGCAATATAAGAATTAACGCCTTTCGGCGTTGCGGGGAAAATAATATAAATCGTGTATTTCCAATATGTTATTCATTCAAAATCACGCATCTGTTGCGTCCGGTGCGGCAACTGCTGGCATCGCACCATCACGGATTATGTCGTGGTTTGAAATCAGAATTGAAGTTTATCGAAGGTCGAAAAGACGAAGCTGCCTCTCGTCGGTGCCTCTTGTTTCAGCAGCTAATTGCTCGATCCGGTCGAACGGGACCTGCTCGGCGGCGATTAGCGAGCGCTGTGCCTTCATGGGCCGGACGAGGCCTTCCTGCACGAGGTGGAATTCGCCGACCGTCTGGCCTGGAAGTGCGGTCGCCGGATCGAGGCCGGACTCCGACTGGAAGGCGGCTTTCAGCTTTCTGAGGGCCGTGTCTTCGCGGACGCGGCCGATGAACCAGCTCGTGATCTGGTCCCGGCTCTTGTAATCGAGGTCGCCCGGTGACTGGGTGGCGAGCATCATGCCGAGACCGGCGGAGCGGGCGCGCTTCAGCAAGCTCTGCAGCGGCTCGGCGGTTGCCGGTTTCGAGTTCGCGGGAATGTAAAGGTCGGCTTCGTCGAACATGACGACGGCCTGCAGCTCATCGTTCGGGTTGCGCTGACAGAAGCGGAGCGCTTCCGACAGGAACTGCGAGACCCAGAACAGGATATTCTCGTTGTCGCCGAGGAAGCCCGTGTAGATGACGGACAGGCGTGTACGGTTTGGTCTTTGGTACTTGCCGAGGCCAAGCAGGCTGTCCATGCGCAGGCTTTCGCCGCCGCCTTCGAACAGCGCGGCGTTGCGGAGGCGGAGCGAGTCGAGCTGGGCGACGAGATCACGGCGCAGCTTGCCGGACGGGTCCATGCGCTGCGTCTGATCGGTAAGCTCGGGATGCTCGTCTTCAAGAAGATGGATCAGGTCGGCGAGCGTCACTTCGTTCGTCGAGAGCGAGCCCAAGATGCGCAGCGCGACCGCCAGAACGCCCGACTGCTTCTGGTGCGTCGCCGAGTTCTTCAGGTGAAGCATTTCGCCGAGCGCGGCAGCGGAAAGGTTCGCCAGCAGCTGCTGCTCGTGATCGGGCAATTCATTGATGCCGTTCGGCAGGAGCGTGATCGAAATCGGCCGGCCCGAGGCGCGGCCCGGCGTATAGACGGCGACGTCGATTGCGTCGGCGAGCTTTTCGCGTTCGGCGCGCCGTTCAGCCGACTCGTTGTCGTCGGAACGCCAGACGTCCGGATTGGCGTAGCTTGCGAGATCGCCCTTGCGGTCGATCAGGACGGCTGGAATGCCGCGCAAAAGCAGCTGCTCGATAAGCGATAGCGCCAGCGTCGTCTTACCGGAGCCCGAGCCGCCGAGGAATGCCGCGTGCCGCTTCAGCACGCTCTTGTTCATTGTCACGGCGCGACCACGATTGTTCTTTTCGCCGCCCGCCAGAATGCTGGCGCCGTAGCTGCCGTTCTCGTCGAGGATGACGGACATCGGCAGATCGTCGTCGTTCGCCGCAAGGCCGTTGTCGCCCTCGCCCTGTTGGTTGGCGCGCGCCTGGTCGGCGGAGAGGGCGTCGAACCCGTCCAGCGTCGATTGCGGGTCGTCCATGTTTTTGGCGACGAGGCGCGGCACGGGACGCCCAAGCAGATCGAGACGCAACAGATGAATGATCGAGATCAGGCTCGACAGCGGCTTGGTGCCTTCGAGCCATTGCGTCATGCCGGCGTCGTTACGGTGATGGGCGGTGAACTCGCGCACCGTCATCATGCGTTCCCACTCCGGGATCGGCACGAGCAGCTGGCGTCCGCCGCCGTCGCGGAATTTGCGGAAGGCCTGCGCCGTCTGGTTCTTCTTGTTCGGCGGGAAGTCGCTGGCGCGCAGCATGAAGCAGGGCTTGCCCTGCATTGCCGTCAGCACCTTGTCGAGCTGGCGCTTTAGACCGCCGCCTTGTGTCGGGCGATTGCAGAGGAACACGCGCACGTCGTTGGCAAAGCCGGTGCGGTGGCGGACGGTCAAATCGAACGCCGGCAAATCGTCGCCAAGCTCCAGCCGCTTCACGGTGACTTCGATCGACCGACCCCATTCGTCGCGGGCGAGCAGAAGGGCGGCCGATAGAACGTCCACCAGCTCCTGATCGTCGGCGGGCATCTCGGCTTCGCTTTCGTTGGCGAAGCGTTCCCACATTTCGCGGAACTGCACTGCGGACAGCGTCGAGGGTGCTTCATCGTCCTGGCCGCCGAAACCGACGACCTGACCGAGCGCCTGGGCAAGCGTCGAGATGAACGACGGCCTTTCTGGCTCCCGCTCGCGCTCGTCGCCTTCCGTCGAGGTTGCCTCGCGGAGGCGCGACTGCGCATGCTCTAATAGCCGGCGCGTCGAGAGACCGCCGAATTCTTCGAAGAACTGAGGCCCGAAAAATTGCGAAGCGTCGGGGAAGCTCAGGCCGCCGCCGCTCAACTCCGACTGATGGGCGAGCCGCTTCGAAATGATGAGGCGCGCTTCTTCGGGCGTCCGGCTTTCGCGGAGCAGGACCGGGCCGGATTTCTCGATGCGATCGATATACGACTGCGCGACGAGGCTGCGCACCTGTCCATAAAAGTCTTCGAGACAAGAGATGATGATGATGGCGTTCGTCAGCCGGTTGGCGATCTGGATGAGATCGCGAACGGCGCGCTGGAAGCGGTCCTCGGCATTGTCGAAGAAGCGCAGGTCTTCGACCTGGTCGATGCAGAACACGAGCGCGGCACGATCGACAGTCCAGATGAGCGCGCCGAGCGCGGCGATGATTTCGAAGGCGCGGTCTTCGCCATCGTTCGGGTCGAGCGCGCTGACGGCTTCATGCGCAATTGCCGTCAACTGGCGGCCGTTGAGATACTGCCTCACGCGCTGATCGATACGCGGATCGTGGCGCTGGAGATAAAGGAGCGCGCGCACTATGTTGATGTCGAGCTCGCGTGTCTGGAACTTGTCGCAGGCGACGATCTGGTCGGCGAGGCGCAGGATGAGCCCTGCGAGCTGCTTGTCGTCGAGCGTCGCGTCGCGAAGCTTTTCGAGATCCGCTGACGAGATGACCTCGGAGTCGAGCACCATGCGGTTCGTCAGCCGCGACAGGGCGGACTCGCCGAAGCGATCGGGGTCGTACGGTTTTTCGAGTGAGTGGACGAGACGGCGCAGATAGAAATCGGCGTAATTCTGCACGTCCGGAGTCATCTGCGCGTAGCCGAAGTAGCTCTGGCCGGTGCGATGGGAATCGGTGCGCAAAGCCCGCAAAAGATGGGTTTTTCCGGCGCCCGACTGGCCGTGGAACAGCAGGATGCGATCCTGCATGTGGTAACCGCGGCCGGACGTGACGCTCGTCAGAAGATCGTTGAATTTCTGGCGTGCCTTGGCGTGGATCTCGGGCACGTCGACGGGATCGGCGCGCCAGAGATCGTCTTCCCAGGTAATCGAATGCTCGAACGCTTCGCTCAGCTTGTCAGGCGCGAGCGGGGGAGCAAACGTCGGTTTGAGGGAAGCGCCTTCAACACCCATTGCGTACCGGAATGCCTTCAATCTTGAACGCGCACAAAGTGCCAGACAGTGTTTTTGTAGAGGATCTTCGAGTCCTCGAGCGATTTGAGATCGCGACCGTCTTTGAGATCAGCGGTCGCCAGTTCGAGCTGACCTGAACGGTGGGCTTCCGCGAGCATTCCTTTGAACGCAATCTCGGATAGACCCCAGTCGGGACGCGCGTTGCGAATCGCCTTCCATACCAAAGAGATAAACGCCTTCCGGTTGCCTGGCCAGCCCTCCGCGACCGGTCGTGCCGCATCGACAACAGCGCGACAGAATTCTGGCATGTCAGGAGGGGATACAACTTCGAACAGCGATGGCTGGCTGGTTGCGAGCGGCGTGCGATCGTTCGCGGCGTTCGGCGCCGTCGTGCGGACCGGTCGCCGCTGTGGCTCGCTGCGCGGACGTGCGGGGAGCGTGGCAACGCTCTCGGCCTTGGGCATCATGAGAGCCCTGAGGAGTGCGAGTTCGAGCGCGGGCAGAGACGTTTCGCGGCTACCGGCGATCTCGCACGCCAAGCCGATGATGAGCTTGCCGTCGCTGGCAATCTCGCGCGGCTGCTTGAAGAGCTGACCGGCGAGAAGCCTGCCGGGTTTCGCCGGCAGACCCGCGCCCTTGCCGAGTCCGGTCTTTATCTTATTGCCGAAGGCGCGCTCGAGGGCGACGATCGCGAGTTCGGCTCTCAGATCGGCGGGCGAGAGGACGCGTGACGTCGATTTTCCAAAATGATGCTGCAACACGAGCGCGGCGAGACCTTCGGTGCGCTGGACGGCCTTCCTAACCGCCGGGCTGTCATTGGCGCCGACCGCGGCGAGGACGAGCGCGGTTTTCACGTCGGCCCATGTCTCGGGGAAGGCGCGGGACGTTGGCAGCAGGTCTGCCGTCGCTTTCAGGCCTTTTGGACTTGCCGTCAGACGCCCTTTCGACTCGGTGATCGCGTGCGAGCCGGCGAGCGTGCTCAGCGCCAGCTCGGCGGCGCGGCGGAATTCGGTGCCGGAGATCCGCGGGGTCAGCAACGGCGCAACGTCGCGCTGAAGGTCAGCGCGCGTCGCTCCGCCAATTGCGATTCTCAGCAGCAGGAGATCGCGGACCCCGAGATGGCTCGAAGGTCCGGTTGCGGCTGTCCGTTCTGATTGTTCGATGGCTGCACTCATCGAATTGGTCTCCCCGCGCGAATCAGAAGCGCTGTCTCGACAACTTCAATGATTGATCCCTCACTTCCAAGGGGCGCCCGCATTTGACCCACAACGCGTCTATGCCCTCGAAATGCTCGGCCCAGGCCGTGCCGCCGGGCTTTCGCCGCGCCATGGTCAAAATCGCGACACCTTATTCGGGCGATTATTGGGCCTCGGGGCAGGGGTTCGAGTTCGTGAGGGGTCCGGCGTAATGAGTGGCTCTGACAGTTCGCAGTGGCGGCGCGAGGTCGCGCGCGAATCGCAACTCGTTAGCGTTAACGACCAGTTAACGGATTTCCGGCAATGCTGAGGACAGCCGCACGTCCCGTGCCGGGGGTAGCCAAAATGTATCGCGTTGCGCTTACTGCCGGACTTGCGACCGCGCTTGCCGGTTGCAGTCTCGGTTCGTCATCCATCTCATCGGGATTTACAGATCCCGATACGACAGCGTCGTTGGCCTCGTCGCCTTCGCCATCTGCATCGTTCTCGCCGTCAGTCAAAAGTGTCGGACTCGGTGGTGAGCCTTCAACGCCGCGCGAAGTGAAAGTCGCAGCGCTCGACAAGGCGCCCTCGGGCACGTTCGAGAAGGCGGCGCCCGGCGTTCTTGCCGATCGCGACTATTCGCGCACGTCTCTCAATGCGGAGATGGCGCGCGACCTCATCAATGCCTATCGCAAGCAGCACGGCCTGAAGCCGCTGAAGCTCAATCCGGAACTGACAGAAGCCGCCAAGTCGCACTCGCGCGATCTCGCGAAGTGGGATCGCATTTCCCATTACGGTTCGGACGGTTCGAACCCCTGGGATCGCGTCAAGCGGGCCGGCTATCACGCGCGTCTCACGGCCGAGAACGTCGGCACGGGGCAGGTCAATTTCAACGAAGTGTTGAAGGGCTGGGAAGAGAGCCCTGGTCACAACAAGAACCTTCTCACTCCGGACGCCGTGCACATGGGCATCGCGCTCGTTCAAGATCCCAAGACGGAATTCAAATCGTTCTGGACACTCGTCATCGGCTCGCCGATGTGAAGATTGCGCAGGTCGCAAAAGGACGAATGTTGCAAGTGGCTCCGCTCAAAATGGGGCCATTTTCTTTTCACCCCACCCCTAACGCCTTCCCGTCGAAGGGGAGGGGAATGTGCAGCGGATCAAAACGTCGGCAGGTTGTTCCAGATCGGCATCCGGATGCACTTCTCGGCCGTCGTGCTCTTCACGCTCGGTGAATTCTAGTCCTTCAAAATACCTTCGAGGCGTTCCCGTTCCCGCGTCCGAACGAGATCGGCGACCCCCGTCCATGCCCATGCCCGCCCTGCGTCCCCGCGCTGCCCATGATAGAGGGCAAAGAAGTCGGCGATCCCAGCTGCAAGAGATCCGTGTTGGCCTTCCAGAACTTCGGCCATCGCGCCGAGATCTTGGGGCGGCGGCGTACAGTCCAGTTCGGCGTTCTCTCTCGTACGCAACGGCAAGGCCATCGTAAGGTCCTACTCAAGGCTTAAATCCAGATTGACGGATTTTGGAAAAGCAAGTTTGACGCCATTTTCGTAGGCTGCCGATTCATGCCTGTTGTGTCGATTGGTTAACTGGAGGTAGCGTGACGGTCAGCGCACCTCGCAGCCGGAAAATAGCTAGGACGAAATCGATATGATTTGGATTTCGAAGGCTGCGGGGCTCGTTGCAGTGGTGATATTCGGCGCGTGCGCCGGGTTGACGGCCGCAACCGGCGGCAGCGCGCGCCTCTTGCCTGGCTGTGCCGGAATGGAACTGGTCCAAGATGCGTCGCCGAAAGAGGACAGTCCAAAGGTCGATCCCGATACAACACCGGATGACGGGACGAGCGTGCAGCCCGAGGCGCCCGGCGATAACGATAGTAACGATGATGGCGCCGGTTCGGACCAGGCATCGCCGCCCGATGCGGTTCCGGGCTGCATCTTTCGGAAGGGTCCGCTCGACCTGATCGTCTAGCGGCAGTGGGCGAGAGCGAGGCCTTATTCTGAGGTCGCTTGGGCGGCTTCCGGCTGGGCCGAACCGCTTGATGCGCTTGATGATGCTCCCTCGGCGTCGGAAGCCTTCAGCGCCGGCTGGCTATCACCCGTTGCTTCGCTGCTTTTTTTCGCACTCTTGGTCTTGGATGCCGCGAGCCTGTTTTTCGATTTATGCTTGCCGCCCGCAATGTGCCGCTTATGGCCGCCGCATCCCCACGCCGCCACGGTATCGCGAACCGAGACGACGCCTCTGGAATTCGGGTCCATTGGCAGGCTGTCGACGGTCGACGTGTTGAAAAGCTGCTTCCAGTCGTAATTCTGGAACCCGTATTCCAAGAGGCTTGCCGCGCGGATCGCCCGTTCGTTGCCGGATGACTCGCCCAAAACGACCGCCATAAGGCGCCGGCCGTCGCGCGTGGCGCTGGCGACGACGTTATATCCGGAATCGCATGTGAAGCCCGTCTTCAAGCCATCGGCCCCCGGGAATGTCTTCAGAAGCGCATTGTGGCTGCCGAGCCGCCGCTTGCCGATGTGCATGTCCGGCATTGCCCAGTAGCTTGCGTACTGAGGATATTCGCTGACGACGGCGCGGGCGATTTTCGCGATGTCGCGCGCGCTGGTCAGCTGTCCGGGGTCGGGCAGACCATTCGTATTGACGAAATTTGTATGCGTCATCCCTAAGCGGCGGGCCGTCGCGTTCATCTTGTCGATGAATGCGGATTCGCTGCCGGATATCGCTTCGGCGAGCATCACGGTGACATCGTTGGCGGATTTTATGATCACGGCCTTCAGCGCCTGCTCGACGGAGAGGGTCGCACCGACATTCAGGCCGACCTTGCTCGGCGGCTGCAGCGTTGCGACCAGCGAGCAGGAAATCTTATCGTCGAGATGGATCTTGCCCTCTTTGATCGCTTCGAAGGTGACGTAGGCCGTCATCAGCTTCGTCAGGGAGGCCGGATGCCAAATGTCGTCAATATCTTCGGAATAGAGGACCTTGCCCGTCTCGGGCTCGAACAGCAGCGTCGGACTTGCCGATGCCGGCGGGATTGCCGTCAGCCAAATCAACAGTGTTGCAACGATGCAGGCTGCGCTTGACCGCATAGTGTCCTCAGGATTTGCCAGAGATCGGCTACCATATTCGCGAAGAGGGGCCAACCGAACCCCATTTGACGGCGACCTTATGATTGGTTGTGTTGCTCGTGCGGCGCTATCTGCGGATATGTCGGTATGGTCGGTATGAGCGGGGTTCAGAAATGCACGATTTCCGTGGTCCAGCAGGGAATACCTGGCACACGTGCTCAGGTTCCGCTTGAGGCGCTCAGGAGCAATAGTGGTATGCGCTTGCTCTTCAGCGGGTTGACAGGCCGTGCTTAAATCGTGCCCTCTCGAAAATATAGACGCTACATAATCACAGCCTCGACGTTTCGGCATCATGCGGCACACAAGTTCCGAAACACAGCTTCGGCCTGAAACCAGCGCGCGCGGCAGGATGGCGATTTTTTTCGCGCTCTCGCTCGTGCTGCTTCTTGCCTCGCTCGATCAGACGATCGTTGCGACGGCGCTTCCGACAATCGTGCGCGATATCGGCGGGTTAACGCATCTGACGTGGATCGTGACGGCCTATTTGCTGTCTACTACCGTCGTCGTGCCGCTTTATGGAAAACTCGGTGATCTGTTCGGACGACGCCTGGTCCTGCAAGTCGCGGTTATCATTTTTCTCGTCGGATCCGCCCTCTGCGGCATCGCGCAGAACCTGCCGGAGATGATCGCCTTTCGTTTCCTGCAGGGCTTGGGTGGCGGCGGCTTGATCGTCACCTCCGTCGCGGTGGTCGGTGACGTTGTGCCGCCGCGCGAACGTGGGAAGTACCAGGGGTTTTTCGGCGGGATCTTCGGACTTTCCACCGTGCTCGGGCCGCTGCTCGGCGGTTTCATTGTCGATCAATTTTCCTGGCGTTGGATATTTCTGATCAATCTGCCGTTCGGATTGCTCGCGCTTTTCGTCATCAACCGGACGTTCCGCCCGCATCCGCGGAAGGCGGATATCTCCATCGACTACGCTGGCGCGGTTCTGCTCGGCATGGCGCTTACGGCGCTCGTCATTCTTACGAGCCTCGGACAGACGCTCGTCAAGGAAGCGCCGGTCAGCCTGTTCGCGTTCGCATTGCTCGGCGTCGTGTCGCTCGCCTCGTTCATCTATATCGAGACGCAGGTGCCCGATCCTTTGATGCCGCTCTCGCTTTTCAAAAACCGGACGTTCGTCATCGCGGTGTCGATCGGCTTTATCGTCGGGCTCGCGCTTTTCGGATCGATCACGCTTCTGCCGCTCTATTTCCAGATCGTCAAAGGTCTCGATCCGACGAGCGCTGGGTGGCACCTGACGCCGATGATGGTCGGAGTATTTCTTACCTCGATCACGAGCGGACAGATCATCTCCCGCATCGGGCGCTACAAGATATTCCCGATCATGGGCACCGGCATCATGACGTCGGCGCTCTTTCTCCTTTCGCGCATCACTGTCGACACCACGCCATTCACGGCGGCCGTCTACATGCTCATTCTCGGCTTCGGTCTCGGCATGGTCATGCAGATCCTCGTCATGGCGGTGCAGAATACCGTCGATTTCGAACAGCTCGGGGTCGCGACGTCCGGGACGACACTTTTCCGATCGATCGGCGGCGTCGTCGGCGTCGCGATGTTCGGAGCGATCTTCGCCTACACGCTACAGCACAAGGTGATGGCGACCGCTCCGGAGCTTACCGCGACCTTGACCAACCCGGATGCCGTCATCGCACTGTCGGGAGATCTCAAAGCCACTTACGACAAGCTTTTCGTCGCGTCGCTGCATCCGGTCTTCCGCACCGCGTCGCTGCTGGCATTTCTGGCTTTCATGCTTTCGTTCGCAATCGAGGAAGTGCCGCTTCGAAGCAGCATCACCTCAAAGCCGTCGACCGATCCTCTGCTCATCCCGCGAGACGCAACTTCGCTCGAGGAACTGGAGCGGATCGTCGAGCGCATCACGGCGCGCGAAAATCGCTGGCGCGTCTATCAGAGCGCCGCGGCGCGGCTCGGCGTCGATCTTCAGCCGGATGAATTATGGTTGCTCGCGCGGGTGGGCGAGCGGGGCGGAAAGGCGGAGAAGGAAGCGCTTCGAAGCCTGCTCGGTCCGAAGGAGGGGCGGCCACCGCGGCCGTTCAGCCGGATCGAGGCCGCCGGAATGGCCCGCGCCACCGGCGATACGATCGAGCTCACGGAAAAAGGGAAATCGGTCTATGACCGGCTGCTTCGTCAGCGAGAAGACGATCTTCGTCACATGCTGCGAGATTGGGATCGGAACGAGCATCCGGAAGTTCGCGCGATGCTGAAAGAGATGGCGAACTCTTTCGCGAGTTCGCCACCGGTACCGTCTGCGTCTGCTATTTCTTCTTCGATAGCTCACTGAGCTCGGCGAATTCCGCGTCGCTCAACTTGATGTTCGCGCCCGCGACGTTCTCTTCGAGATGCTTGACCTTCGATGTTCCCGGGATCGGCAGCATCACGGGGCTGCGCTGCAGAAGCCACGCCAGCGCAATC
Organism: Pseudomonadota bacterium; assembly: GCA_018242295.1. Taxonomy (GTDB): domain Bacteria; phylum Pseudomonadota; class Alphaproteobacteria; order Rhizobiales; family Hyphomicrobiaceae; genus Hyphomicrobium_B. The sequence continues at coordinate 171,679 of JAFECE010000004.1, read as the reverse complement.
TGGCTCGGAACAGCATTATGCTTTTTCGCGATCGCCTCGAGACGCGACCCCGGCTTCGCGAGATCACCAGCGGCAAGCGGGAACCACGGGATGAAGCCGATATTTTGCTTCTCGCAGTAGTTCAGAACATCCTCGCTGGCGCGATTGCCGAGGTTATAAAGATTCTGGACGGTCGCGACCTTGAAGAATTTCTGAGCCGCTTCGATTTCGCTTACCTTGACCTCGCTCAGACCAACATGGCGGATCAGGCCTTCCTTCTGCATCGCCTTGATGGCTTCGAACTGCTCGTTCTGCGGCACCTTCGGGTCGATGCGGTGCAACTGCCAGAGGTCGAGGCGTTCGACACCGAGGCGGCGGATGCTCAACAGAACTTCCTGCCGGAGATACTCCGGCCGGCCGAGCGGAATCCATACATCGGGGCCTGTGCGTACGAGACCCGCCTTCGTTGCGATGGTGAGGCCGCGATAGGGATGAAGCGCTTCGCGGATCAGCCGTTCGCTGACTTCGGGTCCGTAGCTGTCGGCCGTGTCGATGAAAGTGACGCCAAGCTCGGGGAGCTTGCGAAGCGTGCGCAGCGATTCTTCCTTATCGTCCGGTTCGCCCCATATGCCTTTGCCGGTGATGCGCATCGCGCCGAAGCCGAGGCGGTTGACCGGAATATCTCCGCCGATGGAGAAGACGCCGGCGTGACTCTTCGTTGCTGTGGTCGTGGACATGGCTGCTTGCCTTTCTTCAGGGATTGGCGAGCTTGATAGTATGCGGAGCGCCGCGAGCTGGCGGTGCCGTATCGATCAAACTAGCGGGTGTCGCGGGAGCCCGGCAGAACTTCCTCACATGCCGTATACACGCGAATATCGCTGCCGATGAACCTGCAGATTTCAGCTTTGCGGGATGGGTTGTTGCGGATGGTGCTGTCGGAGACCTTGTAGCCGTAGGTGCGCGCCACGGCTGCGAGGTAGTTGTCACGGCAGTAGGGTGTGGAGACGGGTCTGCCCTGAACGATTTGATAATCCTCATCGCAATCGATGGCGCGTGCCGAGCCGGTGGCAGCCGCCAGGACCGCGACCGTCATGAGACATAATCGTGCCGTGCCGAACATCGTCATGCAAAATCTCCTAACGGTCAGGTGCATGCGCGCAAGAAGGGAAGCCACTCTCGGTGGCTGAACGCGAAAGACTGAGGTGCGTTCCTGCGGGAATATGGGTGCAGACGGGACGGTGCTCAATACGGGCCGCGGGACGCGATGCCTGCCATGACGTTTTCGAGCTGCTGGATGCGGGTGGCGTAACTTTTACGCAGACAGGAAAGGTTATTGCCGCAGGCGTTCCGCGATTGCAGCCATTTTCGCTGATCATCGTGGATGTTGCCGCGCTGTCCCATGGCGACGAGGGAAGCTACAATTGAAAACAGCGTCGCCATCCGAGCTTCGCTTTGGCCGAGGCTGTAATTACTGCAGATAGCCAGTTCGGCCGATGATTGTGCCTTGTTGCAATCGAGGGGCGCGTATTCTCCGGCGTTCGCCGCCGATACCGAGGCCGAAGCCATGGCGATGATCACGACAGTTCGGGCGATCGGCCGCATGGAAGCCTCCCCGTTGCGAAGCTTCTAGAACATCGACGAGAGCGACCGCTGGAAGTTATCGAAGCCCTTGCTGATCGATGTTTGAATATCGTCGTCGGTGCCCGGCTTGCGTTTGGCAGTCTTTTTCTTCGGCTTCGGCGGGGTGACTGGCGGAGCGCCAGGGTCGGCGACCGCAGCGGTCGAACCCGGATCGGCCGACGGATCAACCGCAACAGCCTTGTTATCCTCGAAGTAAATTGTCGAAACCGGCGATGCGGCGCGGGCATTGGCTGGCGTACGTTCGTTGGCTGTCGCTGCAACGGCGGGCATCGGCGCGGGACGTTCACTCGGCGGGGGCGTAACGGCCGCGACTTCTTCCTTTGGCATTGTCAGCATTTCGGCGCGGGCCCACGGCTGGTCCAGCATCGTTCGCTCTTCCACTGATGGAGGCGGGGTGACCGCTGAAGGCGCGGGCGCGGCGGGAGTGCGAATTTCTTTGCGCGCCAGTTGGAGCGATATCGGTTGTACGCCGGCTCCCAAGGCTCCTGTTGCGATCGCGCGGCCGCGGGCGCAAGTGGCCGTTTCGTTGGATTCGACAAGCGCCACGAGCGCATCGTCAGGGCTGTCGACCGGCAGCTGCGCGTTCACGGTTGCCGCGAAGCCGCGCATCGCATCCTTGGAGGCATCGCTCCAGATGCCGCTGATCGGGCCATTATAGCATTGAGCGCGCGCCAGGGCCTTCTGCAACTGGCGTACGCGCGCTGCGCGGTCGGACGATGGAACTGGCGGCGCGATTGGCTTCGTCAACGCCATCGTCGCGACCTCGACGACGTTCGGCGCGGACGATGGTGGTGTCACAGGTTCGGCTCTCACGAGCGGAGGATTGGCGACGGCCTTTACTTGAACTTGAGCGGGTGCCGAGACACTGTCGGGAGTTGTCGCCACATAGAGGGCAAGGCCCAGGCCTGCCGTCACGGATACGAGAAAGAAGCTTCCAGCCTTGCTGGAGAAACTCGCTACGATTTTTCCACCGACGCTCACGGGACAATACTCACACGACAAATACTGCAACTCGAACGCCACGTCCGGCGCTGTCTGGCCACCTACTCACGGCCCTTTCTGACATGCACGGACATCAGCCGCAATCGAGCAAAAGAACGAACGATGGCGGCGCATGGCGGTTGTCTTAGGCCCGCGGACGATGTCCGCCTAGTGCGTGGGGGCCAGTTGCCAACCAAAATCGAATTACCCGGATCGCTGCGGCTGGCTCGGGCGGCAGCCGGGCAACAGAATGGGCGGCAGCACCATCAAGGGGTTGGGTATCAGGCGGGTCCGTGCGAGTCTACGGGGCGATCCCGGGCGGGGATGGAGCCAGCGCACGGCCTTGGCGGTTGCGCTTAGCGGCCGCCGAGCTCATCGGCCATTTTGGCAATGGTCCGATCGTAGACGTCCGCCTTGTTCCACTCGGCAATGACGCCATAGTTATGAGAGCCGGGCTGGTATTCGCCGCCGCGCTGCCAACCGTGGCCCGCCAGGAAGCTTGCCGTCGATGCAAGGATGTCCGGCACGCTGTGGATCAGATCCTTCTTGCCATCACCGTCGAAGTCGACGGCGAAGCGGATATATGGGGTCGGCAAAAATTGGGTCTGGCCAATTTCGCCCGCCCAACCGCCGCGCAATTGTGCAGGCGTCAGGTCGCCTTCATCGACAATCCGCAATGCGTCGAGCAATTGGCCGGTGAAGAACTCACTTCGCCGGCAATCGTAGGCCAAGGTGGCGAGCGAACGGATGATCGAATAGCGGGCGGTGGCGTCGGCGCCATAATGCGTTTCGAGACCCCAGATCGCTATGATGATCTCGCCCGGTATGCCGAAGCGCGTTTCGATGCGGTCGAGCAGCGCACGATGACGCTGCATCAGCACCCGGCCCTTGTTGATCAGCGCCTTGTCGACGCGACGCGCATAGAATTGCTGAAAGCTCAGTTTGAATGAGTGCTGGGAGCGATCGAGGCGGATGATGCTTGGATCATAGGTGACGTCCGAGAGCGCCGACAGCACGGTTCCCGAGCCGATGCCCTGTGCAGCCGCCTGAAGACGGAACCGCTGAAGCCAGCTTTGGAATCCCGACGGTCCGCTGCCGCATTGAGCTGCTGCCGCTTCGCCAGCCGTCCCGGCGAGCATGAGGGCGATCAGACATATCGCATTCAGCCTGATCCTGATCGGCGCAACAGACGTCAACGGCATCGTGGATTCTTTCGTTGGCAGGGGGAATCGTTCGGAAGGGCGGCCAAGCCGAATGCCATCCTTACTGTCACATCTTCCGCGCGCCGCCAAATGCGCATGTCACCGCGCGAAAAAAACACGTGGTTTCAAGGTCCGAGATGACATGTTGGAGACGCCGCTTACAACACGGCTGTTACGCGGGGAACAGTTTCGGGGCGTGCCTCCGGGCTAATTCGTCTTCGCATTCAGAGGACGAAGCGCCATGATGATCCGAGCCGCGACGACAGACCCATTTTCGTTGAGCGATGCCGCTGCACTGGTTGGCGGACTGCTCGTTGTCGGAGTTTTGGTTTTCTGCGTTTCGATATGCGCTGAAGATTCGCCGATTTCGGATTTTCTGCATCGGACACAGGCGGAGGCCGATGCATCGCGTTTCAACGCGCTTTTAAGCGCGCTCAATGGGCCGCAACGAACTTCAAAATCGAATTTGGAACGGGCGGCTTCTCATGAGCGCGCGCCGGTGGCGGATGCAAGCGTTTCATCCGGACGGCGGCGCGAAGAGATCAAGCTTTCGGATAAGGACTGACGTCGAGGATCAGCCTGTGAAGGCATGTCAGTGATAGAGGGGCGGTCCCGCCGCCGCCCCCGTCGTCAAACGAACGTCTGCGTCACAGCTTGCAGAGGGTCGCTTGTGCGTGACAGGTCGACAGGACGCCGTCTTGCGAGCAGCGGTACTTGCGGGGGCCGAAGCTATAGCCCGGTGTGCCGCCGCCGGTCATCCAGACCATAAACACGCCCATGTCCGTCTGCTGAAGCAGCGATTCATCGGCAAGGAATTTTGCGTTGGTTTCGCCGAGGGGGGACGATCCCAGCGAATACTTTTTGAAGCATTCCCTAGCGTCGGCGGGGGCTGAGGCGAACGCTGCGGCCGCCAGTAGAGCCAGAGTCAAACCGGTCATCTGGCCAGAAAACTTGCGCATTGAATTCACTCCCAGTGGTTGGCGAGATAGCGGAGGAAGCGTGCCACGTCTTGGAAACGGCAAGCATGGAAAATCGACAACGCAACGCAGATTTCCGTGAGGTCGCGGCGTCGATACATCACATCGCGCGTTATGCTTCGCTTGCAGGTTAAGGCATTCGCGGTATTATCCGAATCCGGTTTATCCGTTTCAGGAGAAATCCTTCGGCCCGGATGGGAGCCGTTCATGAGCAGGGGGCGAAGCGCCAATGCCTCGTTCGTTTAGAAGTCATCGCAGAGTAGATATACTCATCGGCCAGCGTATACGGCTTTTTCGCCATGCTTCGGGCATTTCGGCCGAAGATATGGCCCGCGTTTCCGGACTGGACATCGGCGAATACGCGAGCCGCGAATTGGGTGAGGCCCGCTTCAAGTCGTGCGAGCTTTATGAAATTTGCAAGGCCCTGAAAGTTCGAATGACGGACATTCTCGGCGTCATCGCCAATACTGTCGATTAGTTGTCCGGCGGCAGGCGGTCGATGAGATCTGCGAATTGCTGAAGCCGCGTGCCGAGTTCCATCGTGACATTGCTTTGTCCGCGGCGTTGCGACGTGTCCATTGCGTCGCGAATGGCATCGATGACGCGGCATAGGTGTACGATCAATTCGTCCGGCTGATCGTACTGAATGAAAAATTGACGGTCCATGCACAGGGCTTTTCGAAATTTCAGGATGCGGCGCGGACCGGCATCGGCTCTTGGGGAAGCGCGATGCTTTTCTCCCATGGCTCACGAACCTTGAGCGACAGGCGGATGTCCGGAGGAACGAGCGTGACGGAAGGTGTCGGCATTGGCGCGGGAACGGCGCTTTTGACCGAGATCGAAAATGCCGCCGCCATTTCCAAGGCAAGGAGCTGCAGCTCGAGGTTCGCCAATCCCATGCCGATGCAAACACGCGGTCCGGCACCAAACGGGAGGTAGGCTTTCCCTGTGAAATTGCGCGTGAGGTCAAACTCGTCGGGGTGGCTCCAGTAATGTTCGTCGCGATGTAATTGCCATGGGCAGAAGATCAGCGAGTCGCCGGTCTTCAGGGGGATATTGCGGACGGTGAAATCGGTTCGCACGTCGCGCGAGAACCAGTGCGCCGAAGGGTAGAGCCGCAAGACTTCGCGGACGAAGGCGAGGCTCTTAGATGCGCGCGGCAGAATGTCGGGCCGCAACTCGCCCGCGTCGTCCGAGGAGGCTTCGGCCTCCTCAGCGAGCTCGTCGGCAAGACCGGGCACCGTGCCCAAGTAATAGAGAATCCAAGCCGCGGCCGAACCGGTCGTGTGATGGCCCGCAAGCAACATCGTCACAATCTCGTCGCGGATCTCGACGTCGGTCAGGCCGAGATTGATCAGGGCGCCGACGGCGGTCGACGATGCGGCGCAGGCGCGGACCCTCGCCACGACGGTGTCGATCATGCGCCGCGCCAGTTCCCGCTTGCGCCAGCGGGCTCGAGCCTTCCAGGGCGGAAGCGGGAGAACGCGGAACAAGTCGTCCGCCAGATCGGACTCGACGAGCCGGACAGCTTCGACGATCGCTTGCTCGTCGCCGCGGGACAGCACGTCCTTGCCGAACATGGCGATGCAGATCATGCGAAGCGCCAGGGGGGCGGTCAGGTCGTGAGCGGAGACTTCCGATTGCCTCGAAGCGTAAATCGCAGTCTCGCGTATGGCAGACGACATTTCCGGAACGAAACGCTGGGCGACGCCTTTTGCGAAGACGGAATGAAGCACGGCGCGGCGCTTGCGGTTTTCCTCGCCATTGAGCGTCAGTGTGCTCTGGCCAACGACCGGACGGAGCTTGCTTACGAACCGTCCCTTGTCGACGAGGACTTCATCGGCCTTCAGCAGGTGCCTGACGAGGTCAGGATCGGTTACCAACCAAATAGGTTTTGGCCCAAGATGGAGCCTCACCAGTGGATCGATCGCCGATTCCGCCTGAGTCAGGAAGAACTTCAGCGGGTCCCGATTGAACGACCTCAGGTCTGAAAACCAGTGTTTCATCGACGATCTCAACTGTTTGGAGGAGGTCCATGAGAGCTTCGTAGGCTTCGCCGCCCTGCTCCTGGATAGGTATTTCGCCGGCGACCGCAGTGAGCCTTCGTCCCTTCCGGTCGTTGCCGATGTACTGGGGAGATCCGTAGCGGCGCGTCTTGATGCCGATCTGCCGGAGCAAGCGTTCATGGCAGAGGTCGACGAGCGCCACTAAAGCCTTGGCACCGCGCTGGCGCGCGAGATGCAGCATTACCGCATAGGTCACACCGGCGACATTCAGGTCCGGCGGATGGACGCCCAGGCGGCTGATTTCCCACATATCCGGCGCTCTGGGATACGGGCGCTCAGTGGCAAGTTGCGGGAAAACCGAAAGGGCTAGGTATTCGTGATCGCAGCGTATTGCCCGGAATCCGCTGATGAGTTTCGCGTCGGCATAGATGGCGCAATAGGTCGCGGTGGCCCCGTCGAATTGGTCAATCTCAAGGTCACCGAATACGGGTAAGTCCCACTGCAACGTATCGACGAAGAGCTTTCGTCGGAATTCCTGAAATTCGGTCACGAGTGCGGAATTGCTCTGGACATCGCAAAGTTTCGCAACCAGTCTCGGTCTTTGGGAACTCATGGCCACTACTGTGCGCAAAGTTTCGACCCCATCGGTGCTCGGTGCGTATGGCAATTTCGATGGGGAACTTTTTCGCGAGATGACTTGCTTGGGAAATCCCCTGAAAGGGGGAGAGTCTGCGAAATGAACGTGGAAGAGGCGATTACCGCGGTCGAAGCTTCAAGCGACCTCGATGAACTCAGAGATACTTTGCAGAAGATCGCGGAGGACTACGGGTTCGCGTCGTTTAATTTTCTCGATGTCGGGAATCCGCATCAGGATGTTCCGTTTTATATGGGAACAACAGGCGATGCTTGGGAGAACGACTACAAGTCGAACAAGTTCGTTCATGTCGATCATTGCGTGAAATTCGCACGGCGGACCAATACGCCATTTTCGTGGGACGAGGTGCCGCTTCCGAGCGTGTCGAGCGGGCCGAAGCCGGGCGCGTACAAGATCATGGACGCCGCGCAGGACCACGGTTTCAAGAACGGTGTCGTGGTTCCGTTTCACTATCGTGATCGTCTCGGCCGCATGAATTCGAGCCTCTGCTCCTTCTATTGGAAGGATACGATCAGCCGTTTCCGCTTCATGATCCTGCGGAAGAAGATCGATCTGCATGTGGTGCTGGTCTACTGGGTTCAGCGCGCTGTCGATCTGATTGCTGAAAAACACAGAGACGATCCCAACCGGGTGCTCGCGCCCGAATCGGTTTCGAGCGTGCCTCTGAGTGACCGCGAGCGCGACGTGCTGGCGTGGGCGGGCCGGGGCAAGACCGTTTTGGAGACGGCTGAAATTCTGGGACTGAGCGAAGAGACAATCAAAAGCCATCTGCGGAATTCCATGCGGAAGCTTGGGGCCGCCAATAAAACACACGCCGCAGTTCGTGCTCTCTATCTTGGATTGATCGATTACTGAGGTTGATATCGTTGCGGGGGAGCGGGAATGCTCGGTAGCCGGAGATGTCTGTATCGTCTGCATCGATTGCGTAGAAACATCGCCCTTGCGGCGGCAGTCTGTGCCTTTCCCCTGTTCCCAATTCCCGAAGTTGGCGCAGCCGAGGGCGGGCTTACCAACTACGTTCCCGGTTATTACGGAGACTTTGCGGTGGCCGTTGCGCCCCAACAGGGCCTCTACGTCTACGGCACCGCCTACAGCTATCAGGCGAAATTGAAAGGTCCCGCTGTTCCTGACACGGTGTCCGCCAGCGCCATGCTCTATCTCGGCGGATTCCAGTACGTCACGGATTACAAGTTTCTCGGCGCGACTTACGCGTTCGGCTCGTACACGACTTTCCTCGACGCCAACACTGAAGCGAAGGCACCCCCGTTCGATCTGGACGCGAGCGTCAGCAATCGCGGCGACACCAGTGTCTCACCGCTCGTTCTTTATTGGGCGTTTGGGAACCTCTATGTCAGCGCCTATCAATCGATCATCATGCCGACAGGCGCCTACCGTGACGGCGCCGCGCTCAATTCCAGCCGAAATTACTTCAGCTTCGATTCCGTCGTCGCGTTGACATGGCTCGACCAGAAGCAAGGCTACGAAATTTCGCTCGTGCCCGGCGTCATGCTCAACACGGAAAATCCGTCAACGCATTACCGGACGGGCGATGAGTTCCATCTCGATGGCATGCTCAACAAATATTTCTCGCAGAGCTTTGCCGTCGGATTGCACGGGTACTTCTATTCGCAATTCGCGAACGACAGCGGTGCGGGAGCGCCGGACATCCAGAGCTCATCGGCGGGCATCGGTCCGGCGCTGCTCTGGAACACGACCTCTCTAGGCATTCCGGGCAAGATCGTCGGGAAATGGTTGCACGAGATCGATGCGACCAACCGCTTTCAAGGCGATATTTTAAGCGTGACCGCCGCACTCAAATTCTAGCGGGAAGGCGCGGATGGAGACTTCGGCCTAGTTGTCTCCTCGTCGATCTCGGCCAGATCGCGTGCCCGCGTGGCGGTCCGCTTTTTTGCGGGCTGTTTCGCAACGGCGTCGGGATAGACGCGGCAGATTTCATTTCCCAAGTCCGCCAAATCGATGAAATGATCGGCTTGCCGGCGGAGCTCGTCGGCGATCATCGGCGAATCGGTTCGAAGGGTGGAAACGACAGTGATGCGTTTCCCCAGTTCCTGAAGCGCGGCGACGAGACTTCGAAGATTGCCGTCACCGGAAAAGACGATGATATGGTCAAGCTGGTTCGCCATTCGCATGGCGTCGACGGCCAATTCGACGTCCATGTTTCCTTTGAACTTCTTCCGGCCTCCGGCATCCGTCAATTCCTTCATAGGTTTTGTAATGACGGAATAGCCGTTGTAATCGAGCCAATCGACCAACGGGCGTATTGCGAAGTATTCCGGTTCCTCGGGGATCGCCGTGTAGTAATGCGCTCTGACGAGCCGGACTTTGCTTCGAAACAAGTCAAGGAGCCGACGGTAGTCGATGTCAAATCCCAACGACTTTGCAGTGGCATGAAAATTCGCTCCGTCGATCAGGAGCAGAGTTCGTTCGTTCGGGTAAAGCTTCATCTCTCGGCCTGGGCGCGGGCTAATTTTTTTCTAAGAAATCATTCTCTACGGCAAAATGGTAGAAGCCGTCAGCGGAATTTAATGTGCTTCTGCAATGTTCGCAGTTATGCATCGCGATTGCGGCGTTCTTGTCGAGAACTGCGTTCGTCCGAGCCTCGCGGCGGAATTTTTTATGCCGCTGCCGAGTTGTTGCAGTGCGAACTGACGCTCGAACCATCCGCTGGATTTTGTTCGCGATAGCTTGGAGCTATTTCCGGTTTATATGCCCCGTCCAGACAAAAAAAGGGCCCGCTTTGGCGAGCCCCTTTTTCTGATTTAGATGATGGCCTTACGGTTTCGGCGCGTTCGAGGGGCTCGTGTTGGTTTCCGGTGACTTCGCGCCGGTTGCACCCTGCGGAGGCTGGGTCGACTTTTCGGCGCCCGGGCTCGTCGTGCCACCTGTACCGGTCGACGCGCCGGTAGCGGAGCTGTTATCGGGTTGGGCTGCCGGGGTCGTTGCGGTGTTCGTTGTCGGATGATTCAAATCGGCGACGTTGCGGGTGTGATCATAGTAATACCAAGCCCCGAAGGCGATTGCCGCCAGGATGATGAGGCCCGCGATCCACGATCCTGTCGAGCTTCCGACGTCGTCCTGGCCGAGGTTACGCTCGCGACCGGTGCGAGGATCTTCATAGGTCATGGCATTTCCTCCAAATTGCTTCGATGAAGGAACGAAATGAGCGCCATTCGGTTCCTGCTTGCCCTGCCGCCGGCCGGCCTCAGCCCGCCTTGGCCGGTCACGAATGGTTGCAATTCTTTGCCAATGCGGCCCATTTCCTCAGCGCGAGTTGAATGATCAACATATGTGCAGTCCGGGCCGCTATTGCACAGATTTCAGTCCAAATACTCCGTACGCATTATTCTTCGTCCTCCGGCTCATGAACGCGCATTCTGCCTAGTTTCAAGGCCTTGACTGGTTTTTGGTCAGGCTGGCACGATTTTTGTTTCATTTCTTAGCGGGCCTTGCTCATGCGCAAGGCCCGGTCGCCTCCACGACATCGGAAACCGGGGGCCAATGAAAACGATCTCAGCCGTTCTGAAGCCGTTCAAGCGTCAGGAACTCAGCGAAGCGCCGATCAATCCCGGCGCGGCTCGTGGAAGCGTTTCCCGGCGTGCGTTTCTCGAAAATTCAGATTTGAACTTTTTTCGTTCGACGCTCCTCGCCGACCGCTGGAAGTGAAGACCCGCGCACTGAACGTGTGCGGATGATTTGCGCACGACAAGCATCCTTACCGGCAATTGCGATCCCATTCGAATTCGATCACAGGAGATTTAGGCGATGCTTCATCCCGACATTCCGCTCGCAAGATTTGCAAAGTGCAGGTTTCCATCGATCGCTAAACTATCTCGAGGCATCGCCCTTGCGCTTTTCGTGGCGAGCTTCGCGAGCGTATTCGCATCGTCATTCTCGGCGGCTCAGGACGCGGCTCCTGCTCCGGCTGCGACGACGCCAGAGGCTCCTGCGGCCGCCGCTCCAGCCGCTCCGGCGCCGCTTCCTGCTTGCGATGCAAAAACTTTGGAGAAGTGTACCGTCAATTCCGGCGACACGGCATGGATGCTGACGTCGGTTGCACTCGTGCTGATGATGACGATCCCCGGCCTCGGGTTGTTTTACGGCGGAATGGTGCGAAGGAAAAACGTCGGCGACACGGTGATGACGTCGTTCGCGATCACATGCCTCGTGACGGTATTGTGGGCGGCCTTCAATTATAGCTTCGCGTTCCGAGGGGGAACGCCCTACATCGGCGGGCTCGATCGGGCATTTCTGCAGGGCATATTGAGCGATATTTCGACCGGTGCGAACAATCCCAACCCGCTTGCGCCGACGATCCCCGAGACGGTCTACCTCTGCTTCCAAATGACATTCGCAATTATCACGCCCGCCTTGATCGCGGGAGCGTTTGCGGAGCGCATGAAGTTCTCGTCGATGCTTTGGTTTATCGCTCTCTGGGCAACGATCGTTTATGCGCCAGTCGCGCACTGGGTTTGGGGGCCAGGCGGGATTCTGAATTCGTCGAATGATCAGGCCTGGTTCAAGGTTCTCGACTTTGCGGGCGGCACCGTCGTTCACATCAACTCGGGCACGGCAGGATTGGTCGCGTGTCTGGTGCTCGGAGCGCGCAAGGACAGCGGGCCCGCCCACAACATCGTTCTCACGTTCATCGGGGCGTCGCTGCTATGGGTCGGTTGGTTCGGATTCAATGCCGGTTCCGCGGTGACGGCCAACATACAGGCCGGCATGGCGATGCTCGTGACGCAGCTGGCAACGGCGATGGCCGCTCTTACATGGATGCTGATCGAATGGATATTGCGGCGCAAACCGACGGTCGTCGGCATCTGCTCGGGAGCCGTCGCCGGTCTCGTTGCGATAACGCCCGCTTCGGGTTTCGTCGGACCGGCTGGCGCTCTGGTCATCGGAATCGGTGCAGGCGTCTTCTGCTACTGGGGGACGACGGGTCTCAAACGCATGTTCGGCTACGACGATGCACTCGACGCTTTCGGCGTGCATGGGATCGGTGGTATCGTCGGCGCGCTGTTGACCGGCGTCTTCGCAATCGGCGAGTACGGTGGAACGCCAGGCTGGATCGAAGGTAATCCGCATCAGGTGATCAACCAGGCGGCCGGTATTTCGATCGTCTTCGTCTATGATGTGATCGTCACGCTCATCATACTGAAGCTTATCGATTGGACGATTGGCCTACGCGTCGCGCCGGACGTCGAGCGCGAAGGTCTCGATCTGACGCTCCACGGCGAAATCGTTCACTAGGCCGGGGAACAGGGGGATCACTTCGGGAGCCGGATATTCCGGTTCCCGAATGTGTTCGGTGCGCAGGACTATTTGCCGGGCCAAGAGAGGCTCCATAAATTCGACTCGCGTGCGAGAAGCGGGCCATGCTTCGAGCTGCCGCCATGACTGCCGAGAGCGACGATCGACACGACCGGTATAAGGTCGCTTACGATCAAGAGGAGATCCAATTTCCTGTTTGGATCCTGATTATCTTTGGCGCCGGGTTTCTCTATGCGTCGCTGGCCAAAGGGAGCGTGACTCTATTTCTTACGAGCGTGTGCTTCGCTTGCCTCGTCTACTATAGCTATCCACTACTGGAGACTGGCAAGCCGCGGCTCGCGGCCAATTGCGATGGACTTTTCATCGAGGCTCTTGGGCGCATCGCTTGGAGGGAAATCGCCGCTATCGGCGTCGTCGAGGTCGTCGTGCGGGGAAATATTTACAGGGAAGCCGAGATTTCGCTTGCGGAGCCGCTTGCGATTGCGCTCGGGCGGGACGCGCTTAAGGTTCCGCTCTACCGGCGGTTCATGCGGCGGCCGTTCTATCTCATGCCGGGATCGAAGGTTCGCGTGCCTCTCGATATCCTCGACCACACTCCAGAGGAGATCATCGGTTCGCTGACGCGGATGTGGCTTTACAATCGCGGCCGCGCCGAAATCGGCCGGTAAGGCGGCTGCCGGAAGCACGTGGCGAGGAACGCCTTCGCGCGATACCGCAAACTTAACAGGCGGTAAGCAAGCACAAGATCAATCGCCTCAAAGCCCAGTTGTGCAGCAAGCTCGGCAATCACCATAACGGCTCGTTCCTCTTGCCCGCGCCGGTGATTGAGGCGTGTCGTGAGGTTTCGACGCTCTGCGGTTCGGAAGCGTTCGAGAACAGCTACGACGTGGAGAAACGAAAATGATCAGATGGATCGCTGTTGGCTTTGCCTTGGTCGTCGCAACGTCTGCACAGGCCATGCCGCTCGCGCCAGTTCATCAGCCGGATAGCGCGATCACGCAAGTGCGCTTCGGATGCGGCCTGGGAAGGACACGCGTCAATGGTGTCTGCGTATCAAGAAGAGCCATTCGTCGCGTCCGCCGCGATATCCGCAGGTGCAGGCGATGGAACGGAGGTGTTTGCGTCCGGCGGTGGTGAGCCACCTTCCAGAAACATTCCGGCGTAAGAATTCCCGGCCGGATAGGCGATGTGTCGCCGATGGTGCCTCAGGAGGGACTCGAACCCCCACACCCGATGGATAGCAGATTTTGAGTCTGCCGCGTCTACCGTTCCGCCACTGAGGCATCGACCCGGATATTCCGAGCGAAGCGGCGACATATACCGGCCCTGGCCGCCGCGTCAACGCGCGAAGATATTATCTGAGCGTATGCGTCACCCGGCCCGTCGCATGGTGGTGCTCTACGACCTGGATTTTGTCGCCGATCTTGATGTTGCGGGACTTGTAGGCCAGCACGCGGACCAGAGGCCCGCCGTCGAGCCTGACGATGACGTTTTCGCCATCGGCGGAGTTCTGCTTCGAAACCAGGGGCTCAATGTCGGTGACGGTGCCCTGAACATCCGTGTTGGAGACGGACATATCCAGCGTCTCGTAGCCGAATGCCAAGCCAATCGCCGCGACGATCGCCAAGGCGATTCCGAGCTTCTTGGCGCGGTCGAGCCAGAGTGCCCGCTCGAGCCGCTTTCGAGTTTCTTCGCGCAACAGCCCCTCCCTAGTCGCGCTGCCTGTACCAGATCTGTCCCCAGGGTGTCATCATTTCCGTGAGGGTTATCGAGGCCCCGACGGGGATGTTCAGCGGCGTTTTGGCGGCGACCGCTACCAGCTGGCCATCCGGAAGGCGCGCGGTGTAGTGCGGGGGCGTTGCCGGCAACCATTTCGGCTGCGGATTGCCGAAATCCAGTGCGGTGACGATGCCGACCACCGTGCCCTGCTGGCGGGACAACAAATCGCGTGCGACGCCGAAGGCAATGCCTACGGCGAGCAAAAGAAGAAACAGGACGACCCAGATTTTCATTCGTCCAGGGTAGCGAGAGCCGGCCGGCTCTCGCAAGGTCTGGTTACGCGGCCTTGGCGTAGCGGTCCACGAGCTTCACGATATCCGCCATGATGTCGTTCAGCTGGAAGTCCTTGGGCGTGTAGACGGCGGCGACGCCGAAGGCCTTCAACGTCTTGGCATCTTCCGGCGGGATGATGCCGCCGACGACGACCGGGACGTCATCCAGGCCTTCCTTGCGAATGCGCTCCATGACGTCCTTGACGAGGGGGACGTGCGAGCCGGAGAGGATCGACAGGCCGATGACGTGGACGCCTTCGTCGACGGCGGCGCGAACGATTTGGCCGGGGGTTAGACGGATGCCCTCGTAGACGACTTCCATGCCGACGTCGCGGGCGCGGACCGCGATCTGCTCGGCGCCGTTGGAATGGCCGTCGAGGCCCGGTTTGCCCACCAGGAACTTGATGCGGCGGCCAAGGCGGCCGGACACGTCATCGACGCTGGCGCGAACGGCTTCGAGCTCGGTGCTATCACGGGCGACGGCGGCTTGGGCGACGCCGGTCGGCGCGCGGTATTCGCCGAAGATCTTGCGGAGCGCGGTGCCCCATTCGCCGGTGGTGACGCCGGCCTTCGCGGCCTCGATCGAACTATCCATGATGTTGCGGCCTTCCTTGGCCGCGCGTTCGACCTCGGCGAGTGCCGCCGCGGCCTTTTTGGCATCGCGGTTTTCGCGCCATGCCTTGAGCCGGCCAATCTGCTCGGCTTCCACGGCCGGATCGACGACCATGATGGCGTCGGTGCCCCCGGACAGCGGCGAGGGCTCGGTTTCGGTGAATTTGTTGACGCCGACGACGATCAGTTCGCCGTTCTCGATGTCGGAAAGCCTGCCGGTGTTGCTCTCGACGAGGCGGCGCTTCATGTAGTCGATCGAAGCAACGGCGCCGCCCATTTTCTCGATGGTCGCGAGTTCGGCCTTCGCTTCTTCCTTCAGCGCCGCGACCTTTTTCGCGATCTCGACGGAGCCGTCAAAGATATCGCCGTATTCGAGCAGGTCCGTCTCGAAGGCGACGATCTGCTGCATGCGGAGCGACCACTGCTGATCCCACGGGCGGGGAAGTCCGAGCGCTTCGTTCCAGGCGGGAAGCTGCACGGCGCGGGCGCGCGCATTTTTCGAGAGCGTCACGGCCAGCATCTCGATGAGGATGCGGTAGACGTTGTTTTCCGCCTGCGGTTCGGTGAGGCCGAGCGAGTTCACCTGGACGCCGTAGCGGAACATGCGGTGCTTCGCATCCGTCACGCCGTAGCGTTCGCGGGTGATTTCGTCCCAAAGCTCGCCGAATGCGCGCATCTTGCACATCTCGGTGATGAATCGCATGCCGGCGTTGACGAAGAAGGAGATGCGGCCGACGACGTTGCCGAATTCTTCCGGCGGCACTTCGCCCGACGCTTTCACGGTGTCGAGGACGGCGATGGACGTCGCCAGCGCGTAGGCCAATTCCTGGACGGGCGTCGCGCCGGCTTCCTGTAGATGGTAGGAGCAGACGTTCGTCGGGTTCCACTTCGGTACGTTCTTCGTCGAAAAGACGATCGTGTCCTTGATCAGGCGCAGCGACGGCTCGGGCGGGAAGACGTAGGTGCCGCGCGAGAGGTATTCCTTGATGATGTCGTTCTGAATGGTGCCGGTCAGTTTATCGCGTGAAGCGCCCGTCTTGTCGGCAACCGCGATGTAGAGCGACAGCAGCCAGGCGGCCGTCGCATTGATCGTCATCGACGTATTCATCTGGTCGAGCGGAATGCCGTCGAGCAGGGTCAGCATATCGCCGATGTGGGAGACCGGAACGCCGACTTTGCCGACCTCGCCGCGGGCGAGTTCGTGGTCGGAATCGTAGCCCGTCTGCGTCGGTAGATCGAAGGCGATCGAGAGGCCCGTCTGTCCCTTCGCCAAATTCTTCTTGTAGAGCGCGTTCGACTTTTCAGCGGTCGAATGACCGGCGTAGGTGCGGATCAGCCAGGGCTTATCGCGCTGGGCTTTTGCTGATTTGGTCGTCGCGTGGTCACGAGACTTAGTGTCCGACATCGAAGAGGCGCCCCTAGGCTCGGGTCAAATTGTGGTGGCGAGACATTTACCGTAGCCGAAGCCCATGAAAAGGCAAAACCGGCAGTTCGCCGCGCTCTGCCGGTTCGGGATGGCACAAAGACCGGTTGCCGCGGGTCCGGCTTAGCGCCGCAGGCGGGGCGGACGGCTCGGAATGGCGACGAGTTTCGCCCGGCTGACCCGATGCTCGTTAATGACCGTCCACAGCCACTTGCCCAACAGGATGGCGAGCAGCGCTACGAGGACGCCCAATGCTGTCGCAGTGACGACGTTGACGTTCTTATCGTATGAAAGGGCGATCATTTGCTGGGTAAAGAAAGCCGGGCCTGCAATTCCGCCGATTGTCAACAAAGGGAGCGAGCTCAAGGCAAGCCCCGAAGAGCCGGCGATTTCGCGGATAAACAAGCCGACGATCGCGACGAAAACGAGCGTCGTGTAAATGATGAAGGAGTCGGTATTCTTGAGCTGCCAAAAGAGGTCTTGCATGAGCCGAGTTCCAACTGCCCGAATGGGTAGGAAAAGGAAGGCGGAACAATAACCCTCTCTCGTTAAAGAGGAATTGAGCCGGCATTAACAGCCGCCTAACCCTCTTCATTGCAGCGCAAAAACGTGCTTCATACTGCGATCCCCAAGCGAAGTTGGGGAGAAACGCGAAGAAGATGAGCCATAACGGCCCTCGTCGCGGGGAAAAGGTCGGGAGACGCAACACCAATGTCGAGCCAGAAGCTGGCAGCAAAAAGCGACGTGGCCGATGCTCAGTCGGCGGCGGGCATCAAGAAAGATCTTTACGAGATCGGAGAAATTCCGCCGCTCGGGCACGTTCCGAAGAACATGTATGCCTGGACCATCCGCAAAGAGCGTGAGGGTCTGCCGGAAACGGCGATGCAAGTCGAAGTCGTTCCGACGTGGGAGCTGGATAGCCATGACGTGCTCGTCCTCGTCATGGCGGCCGGCGTCAATTACAACGGCGTCTGGGCGTCGCTCGGCACGCCTGTCTCGATGTTCAACGTCCACAAGCAGCCGTACCACATTGCAGGTTCGGATGCGTCCGGCATCGTCTGGGCCGTCGGCTCGAAGGTGAAGCGCTGGAAGGTCGGCGATGAAGTCGTCGTTCACTGCAATCAGGACGATGGCGACGACGAAGAGTGCAACGGCGGCGATCCGATGTTCTCGCCCTCTCAGCGCATCTGGGGTTACGAAACGCCGGATGGTTCTTTCGCCCAGTTCTGTCGCGTGCAGGACCGCCAGCTTCTCGAACGGCCGAAGCATCTGACGTGGGAAGAGAGCGCCTGCTATACGCTGACGCTCGCAACAGCCTACCGCATGCTCTTCGGCCATCGTCCGCACGTGCTTAGGCCCGGCCATAACGTGCTCGTGTGGGGTGCGGCCGGCGGCCTCGGCGCCTTCGCGGTCCAGCTCTGCGCGACCTCTGGCGCCAACGCGATCGGCGTCGTTTCCGAGGACGACAAGTTCGACTTCGTCCGCCAGCTCGGCGCCAAGGGTGTGATCAATCGCAAGAAGTTCAACTGCTGGGGACAGCTGCCGAAGGTGAACTCGCCCGAGTATCAAGAGTGGCTGAAGGAGATGCGCAAGTTTGGCCAGGCGATCTGGGAGGTCACTGGCAAGGGTGTCAACGTCGACTGCGTCTTCGAACACCCGGGTGAGACGACCATTCCGGTTTCCGTGCAGGTCGTGAAGCGCGGCGGCATGGTCGTGATCTGCGCAGGCACCACCGGTTACAATCTGACGATGGATGCGCGGTATCTCTGGATGCACCAGAAGCGCGTGCAGGGTTCGCACTTTGCCAACCTCGCCCAAGCGTCGCAGGCCAACAAGCTGGTCGTCGAGCGTCGCATCGATCCGTGCATGTCGGAAGTGTTCTCGTGGGAGCAGATTCCGAAGGCACACATGCGGATGTACCGGAACGAGCACAAGCCAGGCAACATGGCGGTGCTGGTATCGGCTCCGACGACGGGTCTCCGGACTTTGGAAGACGTCATCGAAGCTGGGCCGCAGCCTCGATAACACGTTACCTTCCTTTGCCGGTCAAGGTGAAGGAAGGCTGTCTTTTCCGAGAAAATATGCGATTGCCGAGGCGGCGCGTTTACGCGCCGCCAATCGCGCTGACGCGAAGCGCCTCGCGCTCGGCCGCTTCGCGGCGCATACGCTTCATTTCCATGAGACCGCGATTGAACTCGGCACCCAAGAGGATGGTGATCGCGGTGAACTGGAAGAAGATCAGCGCGATCATCAGCTGCGAAAGACCGGCGTAGAACAGCGAATAGTTGCTGATTTTAATGTAGTAGGACCACAGTCCGGCGAGGGCGAGCCAAAGGCCGATCGTCAGAAGTATGCCGGGCCAGACATCGGCCACGCGCCGTCTGCCTGCCACCAGCCACAAGTGAAGCGCAAACAACTGCACGGCCATCACGGCGCCGGCAACGCTGTATCGGAGCCCGGGCCCGAGGCTGATCGAATCGATAAACGTTTTAATCCAACCGGCAGAAGTGCTTTCGACGATCGCTGGTCCGAAGATGCCCGGGCCGACGACGACGACCCAGGTGATCACCAGCGTCGAGAACGCGTTGACGAATACGAAGAGCATGCTGATCAGCAGGCATAGCGCGTAGGGCCGCTTCTCGCGCACCCGGTAGGCGCCGTTCAAGGCGGCGCGCAATGTCTCGACCGCGCTCGTGGCGAAGAACAGGGCCAGGAATGCGGAGGCCGTTAGAAGATCGATACGCTGCGATCCCATCACCGCTTCGATCTGCGGAGCGATGCCTTTGACGACCGGCTCCGGCAGGATGGCAAACAATTGGTTGATGGCGTCCTGAGCAAGCTCGCGGCCGCCGAAAATACCGGAGAGGGCGCCGAGAAAGATGCAAAAGGGAAAAATGGAAACGACAAAAGAAAATGCGATCGCGCCGGCCATCGCGAAGCCCGAATGCTCGTAGACCCGGTAGAGGGCCTCGAACAATCTTCGCATGCGCTTCATGAGTTAACGTCTCTCCCCAGGCTTTTCGTGTTTTGTTGCGCGGAACCTAGTGTCTCGGAGAACCGGGGTCCACACCGGACGTCATAAGTCTGAAGGAGGCGGCAATTTGGACGCAGGTTCAGGCTCATGGTCAGTCCTGTAACCGGCGGAAACCTTACAAGGTCCACGATCGTTCCCGGAGCGCACCCGGGGCGCTCTGGCCGCCGGTTTTGCGCAAATACGTCGCGCGAGGGTTGGTTCGGGGTCGCGGCCTGTTGACTAATCCCGCAGAGCAGTGAATTGGTCGCGCAGTACCGCTGGGATGGGCGAAATACATTGTCCAGCGCATTGTCATTCCTCAGGAGAAACGCATGTCCGTTACGCCGATGAAGGCTGGAGCCAGCATCCTTGCAGGGGGAGCCGCCAAGCTCATCGAGCGTACCGGTGAAGTCGTCGCCGGGGCGGACAAAATTCTTCAGGCCGCCAAGGCGGGCGTCAGGATCAAGATCCAGGAAGCGGGCGGCATCGACCAAGCGCAGCACACGGCGCACGGGCTCGCCTGGCTTGCGACGACGGTCGAGGGTCTTCGCCAGATGCACGATTGGGCGAGCCGTCTCGAAGGCGAAGGGCGCTTCGGTGAATTCGAGCAGCTTCTGCTCATCGCGGCCTTCGGCGAATACGCCGCGCAGGTCGCCAATGGCATTCCGATGAGCCAGCTTGAAATCGCGCGCGCCGAGGCGTTGGGCGTTCCGAAGAGCGATCTCCGCCGCTTTGAGGATTCCGTTGCCGATATCGTCGCCGAGGGCGGTTCGGAAACGGTCAAGGCCCGCCTTGGTGAATTGATCGCCGTGCAGCCCGAAGCGATGACCTTTGGCGACACGGGTCTCGACGAGACGCATGCGCAGATCCAGGATCTGATGCGCCGCTTCTGTCTCGACGAAGTTTATCCGCACGCGCACGAGTGGCACCTCAAGAACGAATACATTCCGCTCGACGTCATTGCGAAGCTTGCCGAGCTCGGCGTTTTCGGTCTCGCATTGCCGGAAGAGTTCGGCGGCATGGCGCTCGGCAAGGAATCGATGTGCGTCGCCTCGGAAGAGCTTTCGCGCGGCTACATCGGCGTTGGATCGCTTGGTACGCGCGCGGAGATCGCGGGCGAACTCATTCATAACAATGGCACGCCGGAGCAGAAGGAGAAATATCTCCCGAAGATCGCGAGCGGCGAGTGGCTGCCGACGGCCGTTTTCACTGAGCCGAATACCGGTTCCGACCTTGCCTCGCTGACGACGCGCGCAGTGAAGGATGGTGATGTTTACAAGATCACCGGTCAGAAGACGTGGATCACGCATCCGGTTCGTGCCGACGTGATGACGGTGCTGACGCGCACCAATCCGAACGAAAAGGGCTACAAGGGCCTGTCGATGTTCATCGCCGAGAAGCCGCGCGGAACGGACGCGGAGCCATTTCCGGCGCAGGGCATGACCGGCGGCGAGATCGAGGTTCTCGGCTACCGCGGGATGAAGGAATACGACATTTCCTTCGACAACTTCGAAGTGCCGGCTGCAAATCTGCTCGGCGGCGTCGAAGGGCAAGGCTTCAAGCAGCTGATGAACACCTTCGAGGGGGCACGTATCCAGACGGCGGCTCGCGCTGTCGGCGTCGCGCAGTGCGCGATGGATCTCGGGCTCAAATATGCGCTCGAACGCTCGCAGTTCGGCAAGCCGATCTATTCGTTCCCGCGGGTCCGCAACAAGGTCGTGATGATGGCCGTCGAGACGATGATCGCGCGGCAGCTCACGTATTTCTCGGCGCGGCAGAAGGATGCCGGCCGGCGCTGCGATCTCGAAGCGGGCATGGCGAAGCTGCTCGGCGCACGCGTTGCCTGGGCGAACGCGGACAACGCTTTGCAGATCCACGGCGGCAACGGTTTCGCGCTCGAATATCCCGTAAGTCGCGTGCTTTGCGATGCGCGCATTCTGAATATTTTCGAGGGCGCGGCGGAAATTCAGGCACAGGTGATCGCGCGACGTCTGCTTGAGGGCGCCAACTGATCGCTCGGGGGCAAAGGCACATGCGATACATGAGGGCGATGCTCTTTGGCGCGCTGGCGTTGGCGATGAGTGGTCCGGCGTTCGCCGGCGACGACGAGGATGGTCCGTTGGCTGCCAGTTGGGTCGCGACCGAACTCAACGGCAAGCCCGTGGACGGGCTAACCTTCGACTACACGACGGAAAAGGTTTCGGGGACCGGCGGCTGCAACCGCTTCAGCGGTCCGATTTCCATCGAGGACGATGCCATTCAGATCGGTCCTTTGGCGGCGACGAAGATGGCGTGCGAAGGCAAGTCCGACATCGAAACTCAATACTTCACGGCGCTCGAAGCCGCGCGTTCCTTCGCCGTGGAGGGCGACGTGCTGACGCTCCGGGCGGATGACGGCCACGTGCTCGTGAAGTTCAAGAAATAGCCGGGTCGGGGCGGCATCGTCGGCCCGAGCGCAACGACCGTGCTTGCGGGCCGGGATGCGCGCCGCGGAACGCGCTAAAATCCGGCGGACTTTCTGATTCGGGACTGCACCGAGGTGATACGCATAGCTTCGTGCTAAGTTCGGATCGGCGCAACGGCCGGAGCCCAATGACTCGTTCTATTCTCATCACCGGATGTTCGTCCGGCATCGGTCTCGACGCGGCGCGGACGATGCGCGAGCGTGGCTGGCGCGTGATCGCGACCGCCCGCAAGTCTGAAGATCTGGCGCGGCTCAAGAATTTCCTCGGCATCGAAGCATTGCCTCTTGAGCTTGCCGATCCTCAATCGATCGCGACGTGCGCCATCAGGGCGCTGGAGATGACGCGCGGAAAGATCGACGCGCTGTTCAATAACGCTGCCTTTGCACAGCCGGGTGCTATCGAGGATCTCAACCCGAAGCTCCTGCGCGAGCAGTTCGAGGTCAACGTCATCGGCACGCACGATCTGACGCGGCGGCTCATTCCGTCGATGCGCAAGAACGGATCGGGGCGCATCGTCAACTGTTCGTCCGTGCTCGGACTGGTGGTTGCTCCGTATCGCGGAGCTTATTGCGCTTCGAAGTTCGCGCTCGAAGCGTTGACGACGTCGCTGCGGCTCGAGCTCGAGGGATCGGGAGTTTCTGTTTCTCTGATCGAGCCGGGACCGATCCGGTCGCGGTTCGTCGAACACGCACTCGCACGGCTGCTTGCGACGGTCGATATCGAGAATTCACCGCATCGGGATGTCTATCAGGCGCGCATCGCGGCGATGCAGGCTGGCGGGAAAGCGACGTTCAAGCTCGAGCCCGAAGCGGTGAGCAAGCGTCTTATTCACGCCGTCGAAAGTGCGCGGCCGCGGCGGCACTATTACGTTACGACGCCGACATATATTGCGGTTGCCATGCGGCGGGCTTTGCCGCAGTTCGCGATCGATTATTTCACGCGGAAGTCTTGAGTATTCCACGCGATGTCAGAGGGCGGCTGCGAGTATCTCCCGCCATTTGGCAGCTTTTGTTGCCGGAGCCCTAGCAAATGCCGGACTGGTAGACGGCAAGGAGGGCAACAAAACGAGATCAGACGGGAGATCCTGCTTTTTCTGTACGTGTCGCTTAAAAAATTTGTGCGCGTTGTTTCCGTTGAAAGCGACGGTTCGGATCATCGGATGTTGGCGAAAGAAGCTGGCAAAATCGTTGGCGCATTCGTTTTTGATAGCAGAGTCGAGTGCCGTTCCGCTTCTTTCGGCACTATGCAGAACGTCCCATAGGGCAACTTTACTCCGCCGCACCATTTCGACTCGATCGGGATATGCTGATGGAAGATCTTCTCCGCATATCTCTGCAAGAATTGGCCAGAATTGATTGCGGGCATGGCCGTAGTATTGCTGAAGCTCTAATGATACCTCGCCCGGCAAAGTCCCGAGGACCAGAAGACGCGCGTTGGGGCCGACGATCGGGAGAAAGCTATATTTCGACAGCACTTCCATTCTGGAGGTCCCTATGCAGCTGACTGAATTTCTCGTGATCTCATGCTCGATGGTAGGGATGTCCGGAAAGGATGGTCGCGGCTCGGTAAAGCTGTTCCGCGAGGACGACGCGGGCGAGGCCGTGCGGAAGGGTGAGTGCGCCAAGTGATAGCTTCATCGCCACCGCACCCAGAACGGCGTCGCCGTGGCCGTCGGGGCCACCAATCAGGAAGTGGCAGGTTTTCGCGCCGCCATCGCGTGTGTCGCGAATGTAGGCGGCGAAGGCTTCGCTCGTCAGAGATCGTCCCAACGGGTCGAGTGCGACGGCGACGTCGCCCGCGCCGATGTCCTTGAGGAGGCGCGCAGCTTCATCGCGTTTGCGCTCGTCGGCGCCGGGCGCGCGGCTTTCGGGGAACTCACGAATTTCGACCGGGCCGAGGCCGAGCGATTTACCGGCGCCGTTGAGGCGTTTGGCGTAACGCTCGACGATCGCGCGTTCTTCGGCGTCCTTCAGTTTCCCGACCGCCGAAATCGCGATGCGCATCAATCGCCCGTTAGCGCGGCCGAAGATGCGCGGCCGCGTCCGCCGAAAGTACTCTTCTCAGTCCGCGCAATCAGTGCTGCGAGGAGTCGCCGCGCGATGCATCCGGCGGGATCTCGGCCTGCCACATCTTTTCGAGATTATAGAATTCGCGGACCTCGGGCCGGAAGACGTGAACGATCACGTCGCCGGTGTCGATCAGCACCCAATCGCAGGCGCCCAAGCCTTCGACCCTGACGCGCGATTCGCCACGCGCCTTGAGCTTCTCGCGCAGCTGCTCGGCGATGGCGCCAACGTGCCGGTCATTACGGCCCGACGCGACGACCATATAATCGCCCAGTGCGGATTTGCCTTTGAGGGGAAGGGAGACGATTTCCTCTGCCTTCGCGTCGTCAAGCCAACGGACGACATCATCGAGCAGGGCGGCCGAGTCCGGCGCCGGGGCGGCGGACGTGGCGAGAGAGGAGCCCTTACGGGCGGCCTCGGTTGTGGTTCGAATCAAGCGGCGAACGTCCTTTGCTGGTTGGTCCCGCATGTCTTTCAAGGTCCGGACGATCCGGAGCACCCGGGATATTAATGGGCGTCGCGCCGGGCTGCAATTGGAAATCAGGGCCGGGCTGTCGCAAAAGTGTCATGCAAGTCAATGATTTAGTCATTCAGTGCCATGATTGGCGCCGCTGCACCGCGCAGGGCGGTCGAGGAAAGTCCAGAAAGGCGAATGGTCAGAAGCATCCAGGCAGGGGGGTGAAGATCGGCCAAAATCGCCGCTTCGGACTCAGGGACGCGGTAGCGTTCGAGGGTGCGGGCAGCGGGTGAGGATAAGCCGGCGTGGCGCCAGCCGGGGCGATCGACGACCGCGATCGGCATGATGTCGGCAATGTGCCGCCAATGCTGCCAGCGGTCGAAGTGGGCGAGGTTGTCGGCGCCCATGATCCAGACGAAGCGGATGGCGGGATAGCGCTGCTTTAGAAACGACAGCGTTCCGGCGGTGTAGCGGGTGCCGAGCTCGCGCTCGAAGCCCGTGATTTTCATCTTCGGCCCGCGCGCGAAGGCTTGGACGAGGTTCATGCGGCCGTGGAGCGGGGGAAGTCCGTTGTTTGATTTGAGAGGGTTGCCCGGGGTGATGAGCCACCAGACCTGATCAAGCTTCAGCCGCTTCATCGCCGCTTCGGCAGCGATGCGATGGCCATCGTGGGGAGGATTAAATGTGCCTCCCATCACACCTATGCGTTGCCCCGGAAGACAGACAGGGGTTTTGACGCGAAGGGAGCCGAAGCTCTGCAGCGGAATCTTTCGCGTCAACTCAGAGGTGCCTCTCCGCGATTCATCACTTCGGCCTGATCTGGCCGTTGCCGCGCACCTTATACTTGAAGCTCGTCAATTGCTCGACGCCGACAGGTCCGCGTGCGTGCATCTTGCCGGTTGCGATGCCGATCTCGCCGCCAAAGCCGAATTCGCCGCCATCGGCAAATTGCGTCGAGGCGTTGACGAGGACGATGGCCGAGTCCACGCGGTCGAGGAAGCGTTCGGCAGTTTCCTCGGACTCGGTGATGATGGCGTCGGTATGCTGCGAGCCGTAGCGGGCAATGTGATCGATGGCTTCGTCGACGCCGTCGACCATTTTGACGGCGATGATCGGCTCAAGGAATTCCTTGCCGAAATCCTCGTTCGAAGCCGGTTTGACGCGCAGATCGACCTTTTGCACGATGGCATCGCCGCGAACTTCGCAGCCTTCGTCCAATAGAGCTTTCACCAGTGGGGCGACGAAGTCGCTCTTGGCATTCTTATCGATGAGCAGGCACTCGGTCGCGCCGCAGACGCCCGTCCGCCGCATCTTGGCGTTGACGACGATGGGGAGGGCGATGTCGATGTTGGCGGCTTTGTCGACGTAAGTGTGACAGATGCCTTCGAGATGCGCAAAGACGGGAACGCGCGCTTCTTCCTGCACACGTTGAACGAGGCTTTTGCCGCCGCGAGGAACGATGACATCGACCGCGCCGTCGAGGCCGCGTAGCATGGCGCCGACTGCTTCGCGATCCGTCGTCGGAACGAGCTGAATTGCGGCTTCAGGAAGTCCCGCGGCGCGCAGTCCTTCGACGAGGCAGGCGTGAATGGCGACGCTCGAATGGTGGCTTTCCGAGCCGCCACGCAAAATCGATGCGTTGCCCGCTTTCAGCGAGAGCGCTCCTGCGTCGGCCGTCACGTTGGGGCGGCTTTCGTAGATGATGCCGATCGTCCCTAAGGGAACGCGCACGCGTTGGAACTTCAAGCCGTTCGGGCGTGTCCATTCGGCAAGTACGGTGCCGATGGGGTCGGGCAACTCGGCGATTTCCTCGAGTCCCTTGGCGATGCCGGCGACGCGCTTTTCATTGAGCAGGAGCCGGTCGACGAACGATGCCGGGCGTCCGGCAGCCTTCGCTGCTTCGACGTCCTTGGCGTTGGCGGCGAGAATTGCAGGTGTTGCGGCCCGCAGGGCTTTGGCTGCGGCCTTGAGCGCGTTGTTCTTCTCTTCCGGTGTGGCGATTGCGAGCCGTCGGCTGGCGGCCTTCGCGGCCTCGCCGATGCCGCGCATCAACGCGGTGGTATCGTTCTCGATGCGCTCCGGTCTGTTCATCGCCTCACGTCCTCGTCAACGCCATATCGTCCCGGTGAATAAGCGTGTCGCGTCCTTCGTAACCGAGTATCGCGGCAATCTCACCGGATCGTTTTCCCATGATACGCCGGGCTTCGTCCGCCGCATAGGCGACAAGGCCCCGGCCGAGTTCGCGGCCGTCCGCCGAGCGGATGATAACGGCATCGCCACGGCCAAATGTGCCGTCAATGCGGGTGACGCCGGCCGGCAGCAGGCTTTTGCCAGTCATGAGCGCTTTCTCGGCTCCAGCATCGAGGAAGATCTGGCCGTTCGGTACGAGCTGGCCCGAAATCCAGCGCTTCTTCGCGGTGACGGGGTCGGACTTGGCGATAAACCACGTGACGCGTGCACCTTCCGAAATGGCGCGCAAGGGGTGGTAGATTTTGCCGGAAGTGATGACCATGTCGGTGCCGGCGGCGAGGGCGATTTTGCCGGCCGTGATTTTGGTCTTCATGCCGCCTTTGGAAAGCTCGGTTCCGGCATCACCAGCCATCGCCTCGATCTCGGGCGTGATCTCCGTCACGAGGGGAATGTGCACGGCGCTGGGATCGTCGTTCGGGGGCGCGGTATAGAGCCCGTCGATGTCGGACAAGAGGACGAGGCAATCAGCCGACACCATCGAGGCGACGCGCGCAGAAAGCCGATCGTTGTCGCCGTAGCGGATTTCCGCCGTCGCGACGGTATCGTTTTCGTTGACGACGGGAATGGCCTTGAGCGCCAGCAGCACTTCGATCGTGTTGCGGGCGTTCAAATAGCGCTGGCGCTCTTCGGTGTCGCCGAGCGTCAGAAGCACCTGGGCAGCCGTCAGCCCACGCGCGGCGGCGAGTTCCTGATAGGCGTGGGCGAGGCTGATCTGGCCGACGGCGGCCGCCGCCTGGCTCTGTTCGAGCTCCAAGGGACCCTTCGGGAGTTTCAGGGCGTGGCGGCCGAGAGCAATCGACCCTGATGATACGAGGACGATTTCCTTGCCCGCTTTGGCGAGTTCGGCGACATCGTCCAGCAGAGAGTTCAGCCAGGCGGACTTGATGCGACCCGTGGCACGGTCCGTCAGTAGGGCGGAGCCGATTTTGACCACGATGCGCCGAGCCTCGGCCCATTCAGGGCGCGCGGTGAGCGTCGTGGCATCGGATGCTGACGGGTGGGCCATTTCCATCTCGAAAAAAGGCAGCGGGAAGCGGGTTATGGCCTGCTTATCTGCAAATGCGGGCATTCCGGCAAGGGGCAGGGGCCGCATAGCGGCAATGCCGACGCGTTTTTTACCAATTGCAGGCCCGAATGGCTAATTCGGCCTTACGGGACGAACGTCAAGAACATGAATGTGCCGAAGATCACAAGGTGAAGGAAGCCGAAAAGCACATTGGTGCGTCCGGTACTGAACGTCAGGATGCTCGTTGCGAACGTCATGACGACCAGCACGAGGTCGTTCGTATCGAGGCCGAGAATGAGCGGCTTGTGAATGAAAAGATTGGCTGCAGCGATCGCCGGGATCGTCAGCCCGATGGTCGCCAGCGACGATCCGAGCGCCAGGTTGAGGCTCTTCTGGAGGTCGTTCTTCCGCGCAGCGCGAACGGCGGAGATCGATTCCGGCGTCAGCACGATCAGTGCGATGATGACCCCGCTGATGCTCTCCGGTGCATCGAACCTCGACACGCCGACATCAATCACCACGGCGACCAGTTTTGCCAGCAACACGACAGTGGCCAGAGCAACACAAAGCAGAAGCGCCGCGAGCGCGAGCTTGCCCTGGCTCGCCGGGGCGCCGGTCTTTTCCGGATGCTCGCCGACGAAGTAGCCCCGGTGCAGGACCGTCTGTGTGTAGAGAAACACCGAATAGAGCGCGATGGTGACAATGCTGACGAACATCAGCTGGCTCTCGGAATAGAGACCGCCGGGCACCGTCGTCGTGTAATTCGGCAGAATGATCGTCAACGTCGTCAGTACGATCAGCACGGCGAGATAGATTTTTGCCGACGTGACGTCGAACCTTTGCTCGCGATAGCGAATGCCGCCAACCACGATGCAGAGTCCGACGAGGCCTGTCGTGACGATCATGATGACGGCGAAGACGGTCTCGCGCACCAGGGTCGGCGTCGCCTTGCCCGCCAACATCAACGAAACGATGAGGGCCAACTCGATGACTGTGACGGCGATGGTCAGTACGAGCGTGCCAAGCGGCTCGCCCATGATATGTGCGACGTCCTCGGCATGGTAGACGGCCGCGAAAACCGTGCCGATAATCACAGGGATCAAGATCAGGGATATCGCTAAGCCCAGCGGGTGAGTGGCGAAATCTTCGCCAAATCCCACTGCCGACGCCGCAACGAAAAACAGAAGTCCGAAAACGGGGACAGCCCATGTCCACACGGGGGTTCGGCCGGAGTGGGTCATGCGCGATGTTTCCTGGATGCTTGTCTACGGCGCTACAATCTCACGTACCGATTGTGAGTGAGTTGCGCGCACGGAGCAAGCGATCCGTTCCGATTGGTCGTGCTTCAGGGCTGCCAGGGACCCGGCGCCTCGGCATCGGTCTCTTCTTCAGCTGAGTTGGCGCGAGCGATTTCGCGCGCGATCGCGTAAAGTGCTTCCTTGACGCCTTGGCCGGAGACAGCCGAGAGGATGAGCGGCGTCTTGCGCGACGCCTTTTTCAGAAGGTCACGGCGCTCGAGCAATGTTGCCTCGTCGACAGCATCGCATTTTGAAAGCGCGACGATCTCTTTCTTCTTCTCTATGCCGTTGCCGTAGGCTTTCAATTCGCGGCGGATGGTTTTGTAGTCGGCGGCGACGTCTTCCGAGTTGACGTCGACGAGATGGAGAAGAACCCGGCAGCGTTCGATATGGCCGAGGAAGCGATCGCCGAGACCGGCGCCGTCGTGCGCGCCTTCTATCAACCCCGGGATGTCGGCAAGCACGAAATCGACGTCGCCCGCGCGCACCACGCCGAGGTTCGGGTGGAGCGTCGTGAAGGGGTAGTCGGCAATCTTGGGCTTCGCAGCCGAAACGGCCGCGAGGAACGTCGATTTGCCCGCGTTCGGCAGGCCGACTAAACCGGCATCGGCGATGAGCTTCAGCCGCAGCCAGATCGTCAACTCTTCGGGCGGCTGGCCGGGGTTAGCGTGGCGTGGAGCCTGGTTCGTTGCGGTCTTGAAGTGAGCGTTGCCGAAGCCGCCGTTGCCGCCCTTGGCGAGGCGCACACGCTGGCCGGGCGTCGTCATATCGGCGAGCAGCGTCTCGCCGTCCTCGGCAAAAACCTGCGTTCCGGGCGGCACCTTGATCGTGCAATCCTTGCCGTTCGGTCCGGCGCGGTTCTGGCCCATTCCGGGCGTGCCATTCTCGGCGAAGAAGTGCTGCTGATAGCGATAGTCGATCAGCGTGTTCAGGTTCTGCACGCACTCGACGTAGACGTCGCCGCCTTTGCCGCCGTCGCCGCCGTTCGGACCGCCGAACTCAATGAATTTCTCGCGCCGGAAAGCGATGCAACCGTTACCGCCCGCTCCGGACCGAATGTAGACTTTCGCCTGATCGAGAAATTTCATGATGCCAAAGCTCTAATGGCCAAAGTCCAGGGACGGCGGCGCTCGTATGACAGTGCGGGCAGCTCGCATTGGCGTGCCTCGCACCAACCGGTCGCCGAGCCCGACAACCTGAAGCCGAGCTTGCGAATGACGCGAGCTGAGGCTCCGTTGCCGGTCAGATGCTTGCATACAAAGCGGCGGACGCCTGCTTTGGCGTAGCCATAGGTCATGACCGCGCGAGCGGCTTCCGTTGCATAGCCTTGACCCCAATAGGCCTTGCCGAGCCAATAGCCAAGTTCCGCGTCGCCGTTGGCTTCGGCCGTGAAGCCGCAGATACCGATCAGCTCGCCGTCACGTTCGATGCCGAACACTTCCTCGCGTTCAGCGAGGCCGTTGACCCAATCGAGCGCGGCTTCTGCCGTGTAGGGGTAGGGAATGCGGCCGGTCATGCTCGCGACGTCCCACTCGCCCGCCAACATAGCGATCCGCGAGGCATCGCCTTCGACGAGGGCTCTGAGATTGAGGCGTGCGGTTTTCATGGCCACGGTTAACCGCGAAATTCAGTTCACGAAATGGACGGGCGTCCAAAAAGGCAAAAGGGGACGGCAGAGCCATCCCCATGGTCGTGATGATTCATGCGTCTGGCGGATCCGCTGATGCGGAGCTGCCGCCAATCGCACGAGAAGATTATTCCGCTGCGATGGGCTTGGCGGGCTTCACGGAGATATAGATGCGGCCGTTTCGCTTGGTTGCGAATTCAACCGTGCCTTCTTCGACGGCGAAGATGGTGTGGTCGGTTCCCATGCCGACGCCGGCGCCGGGATGCCACTGCGTTCCGCGCTGGCGGCAAAGGATGTTGCCGGGAATGACGTATTCACCGCCGTAACGTTTGATGCCGAGGCGTTTGCTTTCGGAATCGCGGCCGTTACGTGTCGAACCGCCTGCTTTCTTTTGTGCCATTTCAAAGTCCTCGAATGGAGCGGCGGCTCGTTACGCGCCTGTGATGTCGGTAATGCGCACGACGGAAAGGTCCTGACGGTGGCCCTTCTTCCGGCGAGAGTTCTTACGGCGGCGCTTTTTGAAAGCGATCAGCTTCGGTCCGCGCGATTGCTTGACCAGCTCAGCGATGACCTTGGCGCCCGAAACGACGGGAGCTCCAATCGTAACGCTTGCGCCCGAGCCGACCATCAGCACCTGGTCGAACTCGACCTTGGCGCCAGCGTCGCCCGATACGCGCTCAATCGTAACGACATCGTCCTTGGAAACGCGGTATTGCTTGCCGCCTGTCTTGATGACAGCGTACATGGCTTCGTCCTTTCGGCCTTTTAGGCCTGTTGCCGCGCCCTGTGGCGCCACCTTAAAACAGGTGGACTTTCAAGGGAATGCTAGCCAGTGCTAGCGGAGCCTCGGGCAGCGCTTTCAGCGCGGACAGTTTTCCTGCCCACGGTAGGGGCGGTTTATTGTCGAATTGAAGCGCATTGTCAATTGCCATGCGGCGTTTCGGCCATATCTCTAGTGATCGGAAACGGCGCTGTAATTCTTAAATTTGTGGGCCCGGTTCCGAGGGCAGTGTGCCGGCAACTCGAGGGAGAGGCGGAGCATTCATGGGAGTTCCTGCTAGGGGTTTGAGACCGGCGTCCGGGATCAGCGCGCTTGCGTCCATTCCCGTTGTCGAGACGGGACCGGACTTCCCGCTTGCGACGCTCCGAGCCGCTCCCGACAAGACACATGCGCTTCTCGACATCGCGACGCGGCGCTATCCGCGGCGGCTGCTTGCCGGCCTCGACAGGGTTTCCCGGGCGTGGCTCGTGCGCTGGAACAACGAGCATCTCGATGAGATCGACACGATCGCGCGCGTGCTTGGCCGGCCGGGCGCATACTTCTTTTCGATCAACTATGAATGGGCGTGCACCTGCCGGGCGGCGCCGTCGCCCGATGGGCGCACGGCGCGGCTCATTCGCGTTCTCGATTGGAAAACGCCGGGGCTCGGCCGCAATATTGTCTGCGCGAAGGTCAACGGTGCGCCAGCCGGGCCGTTCGCGGTGATGACGTGGCCCGGCTATACCGGGGTTCTACAAGTTATGGCGCCCGGCCGCTTTTCCGCATCTCTCAATCAAGCCCCGATGCGTGATCCGACCGGGCTTTTCTACCTGGATTGGGCTGCGAACCGCCGCCGCGTCTGGAAAATGCCGCATCCGACGCCCGCGCATCTCTTACGCAAGGTTGCCGAGGAGGCGCGCGATTTCGAAGATGCGCGCCAAATGTTGAGCGAGCGGCCGATTTCGACGCCGGCGATCTTCACACTTGCGGGCATCTCGGCGGACGAAACGGCCGTCATCGAACGCAGCGAGTCTGCGGCGCGCGTGCGCAGCCAAGACGCGGTGGCTGCCAATCACTGGGATGAGCCGGGCTGGCCCGGTCAGTCGCGCGGTGAATGCAGCCACGATCGGGCGGATGTGATGAGGGGAACGGAGCCGCAGTTCGATCGCCAGTTCGCGTGGCTTCAGCCGCCGGTGCTGAACGAGAAGACGCGCCTCGCGATGGTTGCCGATGCCAGAGAGGGCCGGCTGGTCGCGCGCGGCTACGAGGCGACGGGCCCTGCGACCGAGTCACTCGATCTCATTTGGGATGCGTCTCTCTGAGCCGCTTGCGCGGCGGGAAAAGCGAAGCTACAAGCCCACTTCGCCGTTTGGCGCCACGGCTTCCGGAGAGGTGGCAGAGTGGTCGATCGCGCCGCACTCGAAATGCGGAGTACTCGCAAGGGTACCGGGGGTTCGAATCCCTCCCTCTCCGCCAGCACACCCAAAAAACAGCGAAAAACCTAGGTTTTTCGCGCTTTTTGCATATCTCGGTCCTAATCCCGGTCCTAATATCGCGTAAATAATAACGCGATTTCATAGCGTTATTCCGCCGTGCGTTCGAAAAATCCCGCTTCTGCATGCGCCAACCTTAGGCGGAGACTCCGCCTCGTGACGGACGCGCTCGTCGATAATCCGTTGACGGATCAACTTGCGCTCGCTACGGCGCAACGGAGGTGTCCGTTGAGGCCACCGGATTCGCCACGCGGCGGGGACTGGCGTCGCGCATAAGAGGGGTATGAAGCGAGTAATTGGAAACGCCACGCTATATCTCGGCGATTGCCGAGATATTCTGCCAACGCTCGATAAGGTCGATGCGGTCGTGACCGATCCGCCGTATGGGATCGGCAAGGATGGACAGTCCAAAACCAGCGGAGGGCATGGCGGGCGAAAGGCATACGACTTCAAGGGATGGGACGCGGAACGGCCAGACCCCTCGATTTTCAAGGCGATGCTCTCGCTGGCGCCGATCGCCGCTATTTGGGGAGGCAATTACTTTGCTGACCTTCTGCCACCGACAGGTAAGTGGCTGGTGTGGGACAAGGGTCAACGCATCAATCAATCCGATGGAGAGTTAGCCTGGACATCGCTACCGGGGGCGGTGCGCATATGTACGATGAACCGGGTAGAGTTGATGCTGGACGGCGCCAAGCATCCTACACAGAAACCTGTGAAGCTGATGTCTTGGACGCTGATGCAGATTGGAGAGGCATCGACGATACTCGATCCGTTTATGGGTAGCGGCACAACCGGCGTTGCTGCTGTTCAGATGGGGCGCGAGTTCATCGGCGTTGAGCGCGATCCGGAATATTTCGAAATCGCGTGCGAGCGCATCGAGGCCGCGCAGATGCAGGTGAGCATGTTCGCTGATGCGTCGCCCGTTGCCAAGCGCAACATCCCAAAGGCTAATCAGGTGGAGTTGTTCACATGATCCACAGTCCCTCTATTTCGGCGGATGCTGATGTTGCCTCCATCATCAGCAACTTAATTGATGCCATCAATGCCACTGCATGGGTGCCATATTTCATTTCCAAGGAAGACGAGGAGAATGTGAAAGAAGCAGTAGACAGAGCAGAAATATGGCTTGCCGAAAATAAGCCTTAAAGCAGAAGTTAGCCCGCCCTACGGAGCGAGCGAATGACCGAAGATCTGTCGAAAATTGCTGACGATATTTCCAGCTTAATCCCGCTATTCAATAAGAACAGTGGGAACATGGGCTGGTTTCTATCTACCGAGCATGCCTCCAGATTCAAGTCTCTCGCAATCGAGGCGCAGGAGGAGATAGACGATGTACTCGGCCACGCTAACGGGTTCTCGCTTAACCTCATCAATGCCGTTAATTCCGGAGAGAACGGGTTCTTCGGTGGCCCGACTGTCACGGCCGTCAGCGAGGCAGCTGAAATTGTCCGTGGGGCAATTCGTCAAATCCAAAGAAAGCGCGAGCGGCGTCCTGCGCCAACGGCAACTGTTTCGAACTATGTATCGCTATCGCGCATCTCTGAGCTAAAGGCGTTGCCCTCCGATAGGTGGGACTTCACTCGCCTGATTGAGCTTTGCCGCGAACTTAATGTTGCGTCCGCAAACTCATGCCACATGACAACGAGCTTCCTAGTCCGATCTATTTTGAACCATGTGCCGCCAGTTTTTGGCCTTGAGACTTTTGCGCAGGTGGCCAGCAACTTCCCCTTCGAGCGATCCCTGAAACCGGCGATGGTGCGCCTTCAAGGGCAGGCGCGAGACGGTGCCGATTTTCATCTTCATCAGCCCATCAGAAAACACGAGACGCTGCCGACCGAGAAGCAGGTAGCATTTGCACCGGAACTCGACGTGCTTTTGGGCGAGGTAATCCGCGTTGCTCGCCAAGGGCAATAGCTCCCCATGCCCCGGTCCTAATTTCGGTCCTAATATGGGCACTCGCTTTGCTGGGATGGCTGCGGACTGCCATGGACGGTTTTGTCAGCAAAACCGCCTGTTATCGATATGCGGCGGACGCGTGCGGACTCGTGAGGACGCGGTTGGTCCGGACTCCTTCTCCGCCAATGCCTTTTATCCACACCCGTCCGATGCAGTCCACTTAGAGCGATTTTTTCTCGTTCTTATAGCGATTTAGATCGTCGGGAGTCGTGTTTTCGACGAAGTAAAACCCGATGCAGGGGTTCGTGACTTGAATGTCAGATGACTGTGGGCCGATCAATCGTACAATGCAGTTTTCCGCTTCATCCGAGGTCGGCGATCAAAGATTCCATTGAACGGAACGTTCAAAGATTGACCGCCGAGACAGATGCGCCGAAATTAATTGGACAGGGTTGATAGTCAACTTGCTCAGTTTAATCGCCATATTTCCAATCTGCGTACGCCCTTCCAGTGACGCAAGTAAATGCTTTGTGCCGGAAATCTCGGAGCCAGTGTTTCAATTTTTTGGACGTAGACCGTTCCTTGTTGTGAATGCTTTCATGAACGATCACATCGCTCTCAGATGACCAGATGGAATTTGCTTCAATACCCGCGTAATGTGGGTCAAAGGCGGAAATGCTCGCTCCGACGGTCTCGGAAATGGCCCGCATCAAAAGAGCTTCGTCGTTAAGTGCTTTCGGGGCCGTCGCACATAGATGGCGCCAGTGAGAGAGAAGCGCCGCGGCGCCAACTGTTGGGTTCCATACGGTCACGCGCGTTGACGGGAAGCAACTCGAGCGACGTGCGCGGAATCTTCCCGCGTAGCGCAAGCCAACATCGGATGGGACATTTAGACTTTCAAAGATGGGACCTTTGATCCGGCAGTCGATGTCCATACTAACGATGGTCCGGGTTGGATAATCGCTTCGGCATCTCTGGATGCAGCTTGGCTTATATCTTGTCGCCGCGTTCCATTCGGAATCTCCGATCGCGTAGAGGTGGTAGGGAATTCCGTGCTGCTCAAGATTGCTCACGAAGCCCTTAGCGTAATCGAGATAGTTCGGGGTGAAAAACGCGGCAACGACGAAGGGCTCATCCTGATGGGAAGAAACAAAATCACTGTTTGTGTGCATAACCGCCACGCCGTTCGGCACTGCCGACACCGCTTGAGCGAAGCTCTTGGAGCCTTCAATTACGGTCATTTGAATCCCCCGATCAATAAGCGGCTTACGGATTATATCACGGGAGTCAAAAGCGACAACGCCGACGTCGGGATCAGACTGACCTGCTACCTAAGCAAAGAATAATTCAATCAGATCTGACCTTTGAGACATCTCAAGGGATGGAGGACTTGAGGCGATAAACGTCGGGGGCCTCGCGCCTGTTGGCGAACCCTGGGATCACTAAGGATTGTGGGGGGTGCAGAAGCGCGAAGAAGTCAACGCTATTCTCTCCCTTGAAGACCACATGAAAGAGCTGAAGACGCTCCGCGAGCGGTCGAAGCAGCAAGGGCAATTCAGCGCGGCGATCACGGCTGAGGTAAAGCGCGGCGAGCTCCGGAAATTCTACGTAAAGCAGGTCGAGAGCGGGGCTCCTGGCGATTTTGATCGAATGAGCGACGATGAGCTTAGAGAATTTATCGCGGGAGGAGCTTCTAGGAGGGCTCGGGCAAAGCGGGCGCTTCTGCTTCGGTATTCCGAGAGCCCAAAACTGATCGAGCAACGCTCCGAGAGTTTATAATCGGCGTCTGACGTGACAATCCGAAGCGCTTCCGAAGAGACGCGGCGGCATCGCTGAGTTTACCAGCGGTGAACGCCGGTAAGCCGACTTCTTTGATGGTCCATAGCGCTGATAGGATCTGAGTTTTAAGAGAGAGAACTCCGGAACCTGGATTATCGACAACCTGATGAATCATCGTAGAACCAAAGTTGTTCATCTGTTTCGCTGGCGCCGGATGTACGCCGTAGATAACCAGATTTCTCTCCCATCCGTACCACACGTCAATATCAACCGGACGTGTCCGCGGACCAGGAGCCAGCATCTTGCGCGCCCCTGAATTGGATAGGACGTAAGCCGCCAGGTT
The DNA here is from genome assembly GCA_018242295.1 of Pseudomonadota bacterium. GTDB lineage: Bacteria > Pseudomonadota > Alphaproteobacteria > Rhizobiales > Hyphomicrobiaceae > Hyphomicrobium_B. Next base: position 134,404 of record JAFECE010000004.1, on the reverse strand, counting down.
GAACGGCAAGTATGTGAATCTGACCAATAGCCGGTTCTTAACCGGAGCCACAGAAATGACAGAGCGCTTCGGTTTGGCGCTGAGGTGGATGTAATCCCACGGGCCGTTGATGGCTTTCGGAGCGTTAGCGGCGCACTCTAAAAAATCGGGGGATAGGGTCGCGTCGTCCTCAAGAATGACAGCGTATGGCAGGTTTCGGTCAACGATCGTTTTGGCGGCAACGAGGTGGCTTGCATAACAGCCGATCTGGCCCGCCGTGATGGTGGTTGCACCCTCGAAATCATTTGCAAGCCATTCGGGCACCGCGCAACCCTCTACGCCTTTGAGCCTCTCGAAATTGAACCCAATCGAGTTGGCTTGAGAGGTCATAAACGCAAGACGATCCGGGGATCGGTCAAGATTGATCAGGAATATCGGAATATCTGTCATTTGGCCCCCGCCGAAAATTGAAACTCAGTATCCCCGAGTGCCCGTGAGCCTGTAGCCTCTCTTTTCGAGCTCCAGGATCAGGTCATCTGCTGCCTTGAGCGGAGATGCAGAACTATCTTTTCCAACGACCTCAAGGAGCGCCGAGACGAGGGCATAACGGGCTCCGCCATTCGGTGCTGATAATTGCTGTTCAGTGAAGCGCCTAAAGCGTTCAAAAACAGTCATTCGAGATCCCCCGATCAATGAATGGCTTAGTATTTAAATGGATTATATCACGGGATTCAAAAGCTACAACGCCGACGTCGCCAGATGACTGAGCCTTCTTTATCAAGTTCCTACCTTTGAGGCGCTGAGCCCAGAGTGCCAGAAGCTATTGGACGACGTGCACGTTCAGGGGCGCGGAAAAACCGCGCAATGATCGAAGGCAATTAGCGCCCACCGACAAGGAAAAGAGAAACGGTTCAAGCCGAGGCGCACAGTGGCGGCGTCGTACTGCAGCGCGTTATTCTTTTCAATTTTCCCTTCGATTAGGAACCACCGAACATGAAAGCGGCACGCAGCAAGGCGAAGGCCGATAAAAACCAACCACCGACACTCAGAGTTTTCCGCTCTCAGAGCAATTTCGAAAAAGCGATATAAGTGGCCTGCTCCGACTACAGACCCGAAGCAGAGCATCATCGAATTCGACTTCATTCGAGCCCTTGCAAAATCTGAAAGTCAGGCGTGCCCAGATCTCGGCCACATGGCCTAGTCCCCCGGCTCCGTTAGTTCTCTGCAAGTTTGGCGTGTCGCTATCAGCTCTTGCGGACTCTTGGCTCCTCCAAGAAGGGACGGCCTCGGCTTCGGGAACGGATACCTAATGAATATCATCCAGATTGACCGCAATTGCGGAAAGACGCCGAGCCAGCTTCTGGCCGAGGCTATGGATTTCCACGCGGCCGGTGAGCTCGAGGCGGCCGAGACGGCGTACGTTGCAGTCATCTCTCGTGGATACCGGGTGATTGATGTGCTGCCGCTTCTTGCAGGCATTTCGTCCGCCAACGGCGATTTTGAAATTGCGCTCGAACGTTGGTCGCAGCTTCTCGAACTTCAGCCATCGCATCTTTTTGGGCTGATGGAAAAGGCAGCTTTGCTGCACCGGCTGGGCAGATGGTCCGACGCCGTTCGTCATCTGGAAATGGCGGAGCAAATTGATCCTTTCAATCCTGCGACGCTCTTAAATCTTGGTGTAGCGTTGCTGGATGCGGGCCGCGGCCATGAGGCGGCAAAGGTTCTCCGTCGTCTGGCGGACATCCAGCCTGGTAACCCGCTCGTTGAGCACCAGATACGACGCGTGTCATCGGCGCTCGTGCCTTTCTGGCATATCCCAATGCTCAATGATCAAGCGCGTAATGATGCATTCGAGAAAGCTATACAACAGGCCATCTCGGCGCATGGGAGCGACGCCAGTGTTCTGGATATTGGTGCCGGAAGCGGTCTTCTGTCGATGATGGCGATACGCGCAGGCGCGCGAAGCGTAGTCTGCTGCGAAAGCGTCGAGATCATTGCCGAGATGACAAAAAGGATCGTGTCGATCAACGGCTATGAAGATCAGATACGCGTGATATCAAAAAATTCCAAGGAGCTGGTTGTCGGCGAAGATCTCAACAAACGTGCCGATGTGCTCGTTTCGGAAATTCTCTCCTGCGATCTGTTATCCGAAAGCGTGCTCAACACATTTGAAGACGCTATCGATCGACTTGTCCATGAAGACGCCGCCATTATTCCAAGGTCGATCACAGCTATGGGCTGTCTGATCGAAAGTGACGTACTGGCGAAATACGCTTTCGTAGACCGGGTTTCGGGTTTCGACGTCTCGCCATTCACCGAACTGGCTTCAACAAGACTGCCAGTCCATGGAAAACTGACCTCCTGGCGCAGACTTTCCGAAGATCACGATCTTATTCAAATCGATCTCAGAGCACGGCGGCACGAAGGGACATATCAAAAGCTCTCCCTTCCAGTTACCGCGGATGGGACTGCGGTCGGCATCATGCAATGGATACGCGTCGACGTGGCAGAGGGGGTAGAGTTCTCAAATCCGCCTGACGACTATTCGGATGGCGGCTGGCTCCAAGTGGTTCATACCTTCTCGCGTCCCGTTGTCGTCCGAGCCGGAGATGCGTTCGAGCTTCTCGCGGGTCACGACCGGACAAGCCTGATTTTGATGCCTGCGCATAAATAGGCGTGCTGCGATAATTCTCAAAGACCGGGCAACAATTCCCCATGCGACTCTCGCAAGCGCAGATCTCAGCAAAAGTCTTGACCGGTGGGCTTTCGCTTCGGCTCAGAGAAAAGCGCGATGCGGAAGATCTATGGAACATGTTCCGCCAGCCGTTATGCCGGCAGGGCGCAGTTCTCGAGCCCTTCGCTTCTGCTGCGGAGCTGCAGGCCTGGCTTGATAGCCTCGATGGGCATTTCGATACGGTGGCAACAGTGGGGGATCGCGCGATCGGGATGGGTGGCCTTTACCTCGGCGCTGGGAACCAAAGCCACGTCGGCACCCTGGTCCTTTTCATCCACGATGATTTTCATCGCCGTCGGATCGGCACCTTAATGATGTCCGTATTGCTTTCGACTGCAGATATCTTGCTTGGCCTCCGACGCGTTCAACTGCTCACATTTTGTGACAACTCCCACGCGATTTCACTCTATAGAAAATTTGGATTCGAAATCGATGGCCGGCACGAGTGTTTTGCGCGTCGTGGCGATACTCTGCTGCCGGTCTACTCCATGGCTCGCCTGAGACTCGATAGCCCGACAGGGGACAACGTGGATTCCCAAAGAAGCGGAATTTGAGAAGCCGTAATCGGTCTTGTCCTCGTTCGGGAAGGCCGGCTTTTCTCAGGCCAGTCGCGAATGTCGCAAATTCTACGGGACGATGGTGGCGGCCTTACTGACTACTGAGCCAGCGAAGAGGCATTAGGTAGCGATCGTCGGCTTTGGGTCAGTAACGGAAGTCCCGACTGGGGACGACGTTGATCAAAAAACTGCTTTGTCGCGGTTTCTTGCCCGATCCAGGCCCTTAGCCTCTGAGACGTTCTTCGCATCGGTGAAGATCGTTCCGTAGATGTTGGCGCCAGTGAAATCCGCCCCCGCCAGTTCGGCACCACTGAGAGTGGCATTAGACAAGTCAGCATAGGAAAGAACGGCGCCCGTCAAATTGGCTCTTCGCATGTCGGCAAAGATCAGGTTGGCGCCGGTGAAGTCGGCCGATTCTAAATTCGCTTCCGCGAGCAATGCGCCCGATAGATCGGTCTGCTTCGGCATCTTGAATTGATTGCGCTCGGTGCCGAGGCGCGCGCCGGACAGGTTCGCCCTGCTGAAATCCGCGCGGCTGAGGCGGGCGAAGATTCGAGCACCCGAGAGATTGGCCCCCGCGAAGATTGGCGCCTGGTTTGCCGGAGCTTCGAAGTTGAGGGAGCCCACCGCATCGAACAAAGTCGCTCCAGAGAGGTTCGCATGTGAGAAATTTGCCCGCGCCAGGGACGTCCGATCGAGCTTCGCACCGGCAAGGTTGACGAACGACAGGTTGGCCCCGGTCAAGTCATCGCCCAGAAGATTTGCGCCGCTGAGATTGGATCTTTTGAAATCGATACCGCTCAAGTCAAGAAATGAAAGGTCCTTCCCGGTGTAATCGAGCGGATGGTCGGGTTTCGCCGCGAACAAGGCTACAACGATTTGCCGAAGCGGTATTTCGGCTGCCACTACCTGAGTTACAGCCGCTAACGCTCCGATGCCGAGACAACCGAAAACTCGAATTCTCACTATCGCCTCCGTGAGGTCTTGAACCGACCTTTCAGCGATCCGCAACCGGCGCCGCGTCCTCCTGTCGTTCAAGCCATGCCTGGCGGAGAATTTGCGTGGATGACGTCAGGAATACACCCGCCATAATCGCAGCGACAATCAGATCCGGCCACGCGCTTGCGCTTTTCCAAACGGCCAGGGCGGCAATCATGACTGCGACGTTGCCGATGGCATCATTGCGCGAGCAGAGCCAGACGGAGCGGACATTGGCGTCGCCGTCTTTGTAGCGTAGCAGCAAAAGCACACTCGCGAGGTTCGTCGCCAACGCCAGCAATGCAATACCGCCCATGATTTCGGCGCGCGGCAATCCCAGAACCAGTACGTGATAAGCGGTACTGCCGAGCACCCATATTCCCATGAGCGACAGGCTGGCTCCCTTGAGCAGCGCAGCGCGCGACCTCACTTCGAGGGATCGGCCGATGACCGCAAGGCTGATGCCGTATGTGAGGGTGTCGCCGAGGAAATCCAGCGCATCTGCCTGAAGCGCCTGAGAGCCCGCAAGCTGACCGGCCACCATTTCGACCGCAAACATTGCCGCGTTAAGGGCAATCACAGTCCACAGCACCCGCTTGTAACGCGGATCGAGACCATCAAAGCGGGGATTGCTGCCGCAGCCGCAGCCCGTGGATTGGCAGGAAGCGCTCATGAAATAAATCGTCCTTTTGCTCTCAGCGGTCTCTGCGTACAATCTCTAGCGACTAGAGGAGCAAGGGGTTTATGAGCAAAGAAGTCGCCATCGGCGTTCTGTCGCGCGAGACCGGCGTGAAGGTGCCCACCATCCGCTACTACGAGAGCGTTGGTTTGATGCCACAACCGTCGCGGACCGAGGCCAACAGGCGCCATTATGGACCCGAGGCCGTCAATCGCCTGCGTTTCATTCGGCATGCGCGGGAGCTTGGGTTCGAGGTCGACGCCATTCGCCAACTTCTTGATCTGTCAGATCAGCCCGAGCGATCCTGCAAGGCTGCCGACGCCATCGCCCGTCGCCATCTTTCCGAAATCAAAAGCCGCATAACGCGCCTTCGGGCGCTTGAGCGCGAAGTTCAACGCATGCTTGCCGAATGCGCGTGCGGACGGATCTCCGACTGCCGGGTCATCGACGTACTTTCGCATCACGAGCACTGCCTGCATCACGGCAAATGAATGAGGTACGGACGAGGGGTTACGATGGCCAAACGTGGAAGCGCTTGGTCAGGTCCACGCCATTGCGGCTGTAGATTGTGGCTTCACCCTTGTTCGGGTGTAGCACGCCAAGACGTTTAACTTAACCTCATGAAGCCACTTCTCACCTGAGGGCTGGCTTTTCACAGGCATAGGCGCGCCACGGGGCGGATAGAGGGTTTTTACGCAGTACGCTGGGTAATTTGCGTTGGCTTCTCGTATGGAATCTCCCCATAGATTGGGGATACAACTCAACTGTAGACAAAGCATACTGAAGGCACAGAGAACATAAAGAAGGGAACCCCTACATCGTGCTCGAATTGGTCTTCACGGTCTGCTCGATCGTTCAAGGCGCCAACTGTCATGAGCTTCAACCCATCCGACTCGACGAGAACACGTCGATGATCGCTTGCATGATGGCCTCTCAGTTCGAGGGCGCGAAATGGGTAAGCACCCATCCCAATTATTACATCATTCGGGCAACCTGCCAGCCAGCAGGAAGGTTCGCAAAGATCTAGGTCGTCTTTCGCACGCCCATACTCAGCGAAGCGTTTCACGAGGTGTATGATGGAAAAATTTCGCGTGGTCGTTTGGTGTGAATCCTGTCGTGGCGACGACGAGGGATGCTTCGGTGGCGGCAACGAAGTGATCCAGGGCGCCTTCGAGTCGTTTGAAGCGGCGGAGCAGGCGGGCCAACACTACTGTGCGGGCTTGCCGTACCAATATCGCATCGTGCATGCGGCTTCTGACAACCAGAAGCTGGACCATGAGCCTCTTTATATCGCCTTTTTAGCCGCCGCCTGAGTAAGGAAAGGCTCGCAGTGCGGGGAAAAATCCCAGCAATTGCGTCGACGTGGATCTGGGCGCGCCAGCCGTCGAATTGGACCTGCGGTCAAACGCACGGCAGGGCGTTGATGTGAATCGGGGTTGTTTCGCGCTGAATGCGTCGCGCTTCAAGCGGTCTTCCCGATCTACTTTCTATGCGAAGAAAGGTAACGTGCTTGGTTTGCACAATCCCCGCATTTGCCACCCGCCGCGCGCGTTTTTTGCCTATTGACCTTCGCTCTCGAGCGACAACGCTCGTTTGTTCAGGAGCCATTGCACATGTCGCAAATGTCCTATGAAACGCGCGTGGCCGTTAACAAAGTTCCCAGCAGACATTCAAGATTGTTTCCCGTGGCAGCCAGTGGTGCGCCCGAGAGTAATCAGCAAGCCACCCCTGTCGCAAAATTCTGGCCTCTTATTTTCGGATCTCTTGGCGTCGTATTCGGCGACATTGGCACGAGCCCTCTCTATTCATTGCGCGAAGCAGCGAAGGCCGCCCAATCCGGAGGCATTTTAGATCAGTCTACTGTTATCGGCGTCATATCTCTCATCCTTTGGACGCTAACGCTTATTGTGACGGTCAAGTACGTCTGTATCCTTCTTCGTATCGATAACAAGGGCGAGGGGGGAACGTTCGCACTAATGGCACTTGGCCAATCAATTTCGGCCAAGACAGCTCCGTTATTGCTTTGCCTCGGCATCGCTGGCGCTTCGTTCTTTTACGGCGATGCCGTTATCACGCCGGCCATTTCTGTGCTCTCCGCAATCGAAGGCTTGGAACTCGTTTCTCCGTCCCTTCACTGGTTCGTTTTGCCGTTATCACTGGTTTGTCTTGTTGGACTGTTCGTTTTGCAAGCACGCGGCACCGCGCGCGTGGCGAGCTTATTTGGACCCGTGATGGTCATTTGGTTCATCGCAATCGCTCTCGGCGGGTTCTTTCGTCTGGTAGAAAAGCCAGATGTGCTTGCGGCACTCAATCCGTTAGCCGGATTGATATTCATTGCCACACACGGGACCACAGGCCTGACGGTGATGGGCCTCGTGTTTCTGGCTGTGACAGGTGCGGAAGCGCTTTATGCCGACCTCGGGCACTTCGGCAGGAAACCTATCCAGATCTCATGGCTTTGGCTGGTGGCGCCTTCGCTCGCATTTAATTATCTCGGCCAGGGAGCGCTCCTGCTTGCTGATCCGAAGGCTATCGAGAACCCATTTTTTCGACTCTTTCCCGATTGGGCAATTCTTCCCATGATCACGCTAGCTGCAGCGGCCACAATCATCGCAAGTCAAGCCGTCGTCTCCGGTGCGTTCTCTCTTACTCGACAGGCAGTGCAACTTGGCCTTCTGCCGAGATTGCACGTTATCCATTCCTCGCACGACGTCGAAGGACAGATCTACCTGCCGCGCGTAAATTGGCTCCTCCTGGCCCTCGTCATCCTCGTTGTAATTGGCTTTGGAAGTTCCGATCGGTTGGCAGCCGCATATGGTGTGTCCGTAACGGCCACGATGATCCTTACGTCAGTGATGGCTTGGTTCATCATCCGGAATCTATGGCGCTGGAGCGCTCTTCGAACAACGGCTCTGATCGGCCCGCTTATTCTTGTCGAGATCGCGTTCTTTGGGGCGAACATCACCAAAGTCGTCGATGGTGGGTGGCTCCCACTCGCGCTAGCAGGAGGCGTGTCCTTTGCAATTTACACCTGGGTCAAAGGCAACGACGTCCTTCGCCGATCAGGAGACAATACGCCGGCGGATTTAGACTGGCTGGCACGCAAATTAATCGCGAAGCCACCGCACCGCGTGCCCGGCACGGCCGTTTTCTTTACGACCAACGTCGCAGTCGCGCCAACGTCCCTTCTGCATAATCTGAAACACAATCGCATGCTGCACGAGCGCAATATCATTCTCGCCATCAAAACGGAGGATACTCCCCGCGTCTCTGCGCAAGATCGCGTCGAGATTGACCGATCGAATGATACCTTCATCGCTGTTACCGCGCGCTATGGCTTCATGCAGACACCCTCAGTGCCCCAAATAATTGAGAGTTGTCGAAAAAAAGGATTGAGCATCGAAATCGGAGCAACATCATTCTTTCTTTCCCGGCGCTCGCTCCGCACAACTGCACGTTCGGAACTATCATGGTTCCAGGAACGGCTATTCATAGCGCTCGCGCGCAAAGCGCAGAGTGCCACGGAATATCTTCACATTCCGACCGATCGCGTCGTCGAAATCGGAGCGCAGGTTTCGATATGATTGCGAACGTCGCATTTGTGCGAGATGGAGAGCTGCAAAGCTGCTTTGCTCCACCTTGGATGTTTCATCCATCAAGCCGTCAGAAAGACTTCAACCACGAACGCATGCCGGTGCTGTTGAGCGAGGCAGCCGACTTCGAGACGTGGCTCTCAGGGGCACCGGCGGAGGCTTTTGCGCTGGCGCGAAGTTATTATCCTGCCGCGATGCGGATCGTTCAGTCAGGATTTGACAAGATGGATCTGCTCGCGGTTTGAATGCGATGGGGAGACCAGCGTGACAGATGATCGACCAACGCCAAGTGAGCCCGCAAAACCGATTGATCAGTTCATCGAGAAGGCGCTTGAACAAGCACGCGACGGTGTGAACGGCATCTACACCAGGGTCCAGCCGAATGGCTTGGTCACAGTGGTGACGTTCATTCGCAGTGTCGATATGGCATGGGTCAACTTCAACGCCGAGCAACTCGATCATTTGATCAATAATTTGCAAGAGGCACGGGCCGCCGTCGGAAAGGACAAGCCGATTTAACGGAAGGTAGCGAACGCCTGGAATTGCGACACCGGCCATGGGGACAGGACATAGCCCATGGCCGGTGCGTTCCTGGGTGCGACGACCCCTCGCAGATACGTCGCGCCTCCCCCTCGCCCTGGTACGCAATTGTATGAACAACGTCCAATTAAATAAACCTATAAGTTGTAGGCCCTTAATCTATAAGTTGTAGGTCCTTAGATTTTCGCCGTAGCGCGCGCGTCATGGGGGCCGGAAGCGGTAATCTGTGGACAGAGCAATCGGCGTCACTCACTTTTCGCTGCTACGATGCTATCTGAGACTCACGAGCGTTAGCCGCCGTCGATCCTGCTATTCGACGTGGACGCAGCCCTCTCATGGTGCGTCTGTTCCCTGCCTAACCACCGCGCGAAGACTGCGCGCTCGTTGGCAGGGGCCTGAGCCTAACGACCCGTCGGCGGCTAGACGGAATCGTGGCGTCAGCCCAAAATAAGAGCCCCCACATCAAGGGGGCCTTTTTTTATTTGTTCGGAGCGGGGTGCAGTTACGGCGCGATGCTCGGTAACGCAAGCTTTGACCGCGGCAGGCGGCCGTCCACCAAGCTAAGATTCAGGTAAGATCTCTCGCGCACGGCGCGTCATGAGGTCAGAGGTAGAGACGACTCGCGCGTCACGCGTGTTGCAGGCTCCATGATTTGATGAGGTCATCCCGAAGCCGAGACAGGGTCGGCGTCAGACGATTCTGGGCTGACTTGCGATTGGTAGCTACAGTGCTCCGACGAGGGCAGCGCAGGCGACTGAAATTTCTAGGGCCTCTGATTACTTTGCTTTTCGAAGCCGACTTACAGGGATTTGGTCGCAGCCTCGTTCGCATGGCGGTCCGTCGGTGAACTAGGTCGTGAAATCATAAACGCGCGCAGCCATAAGCGGATCGAGGCAAGCCCCACGATCGCAAGGTAGTTCGTTGCGAGCTTGTCATAGCGCGTGGCGATGGGGAGCAATGTTTGATCTTATTGAAGAACCGCTCAACATCATTGCGATTCCTGATAAAGATCTGGGCTTCTGCGCATTCGGATGTTGGTCGGCTCCAATGAGCCGACAGCGTCTCATCTGCCAGTCGGCGAGACGAGGAAGACGCCGTCGGTCGTCGAGCAGGCTCTCGCCGGCCTTCAGAAGATGGGAGCCCGTCAGCCAACGTATTATGAGCTTAGCTGCTGCTTTCGGCTCTTGTGCTCTCATGACCGAAACATCTGCAGGACCCTCTGGGCAGTTTAGATTGAGTGCGAGCTGGCCGGATGGTTCATGGCGGACCGTAATCGTCGTCGTTTCGTCCGGACCATCCAGCTATGCATCGCTCACTGATGGCGCAAGCAAGTAACGGGCGCATTGTTCGTAAAGATCGCGAATTAATCTGCTGACATCGCGCCGGGAAGTTCCTAATCCCAAGTAGAGTCCGCCTGATGCCTGTGGGCGGGGTCTTCTTATGTCATGCCGTGTGGATTGCAGGAGCCGGACGCAAGGCTTCGGCTGTGTTGGGTACACCGAAGACGGTGCGACGCACCGGGAGGCACCGCATAACAACGCGACGCCACTCAGAGAAATTGCGGTATTGCGATTCTATTTTTTGTCGTCGTGAGAAACGTTTTCGCCGGGCGCGTAACTTGAAGCGCCTGGGCTCGACGGTTCGGCGGCGCCGGGTATCGCATCCTGCGTTCGGTCCACTTGTCCCGGGGCCCATGAGGATGCCCCATGTTCAGGTTCCGTCGCTGACGAGGGCGGTGATGTTGACGTTTGCATCTCGTGTCCTGGCGCACTCATTGACGCGCGACCTAAGTGGCCGGCTCGTGCTGATTCAATAGCTGCCGCGCTCGCCACGAGAGCGGCGATGCACAAACCCACTTTGCAAATACTCATGAAGTGACCCTTCTGTTTTTTGATTACCCCACAAGCGAGCTGAGCGCTGAGGATGGCAGAAAGGAGACGTTTCGATCACCTTCGATGATCCGCCCAAATAGCCTAGGCACATCAGCCGAGTTCAATGTTGCGGAATAGTCTCCGCGTTTGGCCATCTACACCGGCAACGCACGCACTTTCTCGATCGGCTCGGTGTCTCCGGTAAAAGCGCACATCGGTAATCTGGCTTCTTACGGAAATCGCGCCATGAGATGCATCGGTGTCTTCGCCATCGCGCTTGTTATTTTTCCGCTTACGGCGGCTATTGCCGGTGGTAGGTCAGCCGAAAGTAATGGACGCGTCGGCGGGTCGCTCGACTCCTCATCAGGAGTGACGACGCTAGGCGGAGCGGAAGCGAGCGTGACTAGCTCTGTCGGCACGCCTGACTCACAAACGAGCCAAGGTGAACCTTCTGGCGGCGATGCCGCCGGCACCTACGGACAGCTCGGGGTATCGCATACGACGCCGCTCACGAACTCGCTCGATCTCCAGTTCAACAGCAGCGTGGATTTGGAGGACCAAAAGAGTGGCGATGGCCCCGGTTCTTTGAATGGTCGCGTTGGGCTCGGTTGGAAATACTGATGTGCGTCGCGTGTCCCGGTTGTTCGTTTGGCGGATTGAGTGAGTAAGGCTCGGGCCTGCGCGTTCGACGTTTTTTCGCACCTGACTGGCAGACACGCGAAGATGGGTCGCCATATCGTCTTCGCTCAGCAGCTTTTCAACCCAAATGTCACCGTCCTTCCTTTACGCGCCGCGACCTTCAAACGGTATTTGAAGAACGTCTGGGAGAGTGTGATAAACCCCATGGGGCTTAGGCACATGGCAGGACAATGAATCGACCACATTTCCGGGGGAGATCCCTAGCGATATTCTGGATTTTAATCGCGATAGTGGCGCTATCTGCGCCTGGCACGCATCAAGCCGTCGCGCTCACGGACATTAGCGGCGAAAGTGGTCAATCGCATGCTCCGTCGATGAGCATAGCGCGGCGTGATACTTGGCCGAAAAAAGTCGACGACTTTCTTGCAGGCGAATATCTGCAAAAGGCGGACGTTATGCTTGAGCAGCGCTGGTCTGGCGATGTCGCTGCGGGGGTAATTCGCTGGGCGACCAATTCGTTCTTTTCCCATGCGGCGCTCGTCTATACCGCCCCTCCCTACGATACCGGTGTTTCGAACACGTTTGTGATCGAGGCGGGCACAAAGGGCGTCGGCCTGACGAAATTGACGGACTATGTTCACGATAGCCATGTAAATTTTATCGCCATTAAGCGTCTTAAGCCTGCGTCTTGGTTTGATTCCAATCGACAGGCGCGTGTCCGCGGACTGCTACTCGACAAGATCAAAGCTCACTATGATTATTGGACTGTATGGCAGATCGCTCGACAGGTTTGGTTTGGCGTCGAAGAAAAGGTCAGTTCCAGGCAAAAAACTCTCGAGTCCTTTCGCGAGAAGGACTGGATCCCGCCGAATGAGTTCATCTGCAGCGGCCTCGTGCAGATTGGATATGTTGAGATGATGGTAGAAGCCATCAAGAACGGCCAGATATCACCGGAGGCTTTGCGCGATGTTGTTTTCACTAAGAGCGCGGAGAGGTACCTGCCAAATCGTGGACAATGGTCATCTCTCGGGGATCAGCAAAAAGAAACCGCCGCCATATTCAGGCAATTACTGAATGATGAACTTTTCTCCGTTACGCCAGAAGACCTTGCCCAGACGGAAAAGCTTGATTGGATGTATCTTATCAAGGGCGACAAAGTCTACAAAATCAGCTCCTACGTTGAATTGCAGAAGTTGATCCACTAGGTCGGGAGCTTTGCCAGAAGCAGGTTTTTTTCTACGCTTGAGCCGCAAACATCGGCGCGCCCCAAAACTCGAATGACGAGATGCAACTCCAAGGTTTAACTCAGTGCTAGCTCCGGCTCTCATAGAGCTGGCCAGGAATTCTCAAAAGACAAGCAGATCGCTTTCGTAACGCCAAGCTAAACGCGCCTTGCGTTTGGTCCTTGCATGAAGCGCAAAATTTCTTGCCTAAGATGGGTGTCTCCGGCTCTGCAGCAGTCGTCAACGGCGCCACCGAAATATCCAAACCTCAGACGCCGCTCTCGTGTCATCGAAAAGCGCAAGTCGAAGATCGCTCTCCTCGTGACTTTGAGGGTCAAAATCAAATGAAACGCGAATGCCCGCAGTGTAGTAATTTCTCTCAATGAGAGGTTTTTCGATTGCGCCTTCGCTTGCGCTCGTTATCGGCGTGATCGCTATGGCCGTACTATTAACCAGCGGCGTTAAGGCAGGCCGGCTGACGATATCGCTATTTCTGCGGGGGTCTAGGAAATCGATCACGAAACGAATGGTGCCATGACGCAATCCTTGTCCCACGCGGGTCTTGCCGACCTTATAGCCGGTCCACGTCGGGGCATCGTCGCACCATGTAAGCCGGTAGCCGATATTGTAGGAATTACCGCTCTCAAGTTTTTTATCCGGACGCCAAAAGGCGACGATGTTATCGAGATATTCAACCTGAGTCGGCAGCTCGAGCAGAACTGCGCAACCGGCCCCCCACATACCTTTCGGCTCTACCCAGGCGCTCGGGCGGCTCTCGTAGTGGGCCTCCAAATCCTGATAACCACTAAAGGTTCTGTCACGTTGAATGAGTCCAAATCCTTTTGGATTTTTGTCGAGGAAGCAGCTCGTTTGCACACTTTCCGGATTGATGAGCGGCCGCCAAATGTGCTCCTCGCGCTCGTTCCAAGCTGCAAAGCCTTCTGAGTCGTGTACGGCAGGTCGAAAATCTGCAACCTTCCCGATTTGATGGGTATCTTTCATAAACATGCTTGTCAGGGGCGCAATCCCAACGCCAGGAATATCACGACGAGGAAAGAGCCACGAGTTTACATCGACTGTTGTTTGAACCCCTGGCGCAATTACGAAACTATAAGCCCCCGTGACGGACGGACTATCGAGCAGTCCGTGGACTATTATAGATCGTTGATCTGACGGACGCTCGATCCAGAAACTTTTAAACGAAGGGAACTCTTCGGGGTCAGGTCCACCTGCATTTAGCGATAAGGCTCGGGCTGAGAGCCCGTAGGTATGCCCCTTGGCGAGCCCCCTAAAGTAGCTCGCGCCTTGAAATGCAATGACTTCATCGTAGTAGTCTGGTGTGTTGATCGGCGCGTGAATCCGAAAGCCCGAAAAGCTGAGCGTTGCACCGTCCGGGATCTTACCAGTTTGCCGTCCAAAATCGAATAAGGAGGAGTTGGCTTCGAATTTTCTGATCGTGTCATTCTCGACCAAGAAAATATCGACAGGAGACTTGTAAATATAGGCGGCAACAAAAAATTGAAGCTGGAAGCCAAGATTCTCGTCTCGCCAAACGGCGCGATCCGGTCGAAATCTGAGATCTCGATAGTCATCGTAGGCCATTGTGGCCAACGCAGGCGGCACTTGCTCCACCGGTGGATCGAACGCACGCTCGGACAGTTTCTTTGCATAATCGCGCACAACGTCCGCGATGTGGTTGGGACCCGCTCGATCGCTGGGAAACGTCGCGATCTCGGTCATGCCTTCCCCCCGCACGGCTCTGATCGGGATTAGGGCCGCTAGTCCGGTCGTCAAGAAGGTGCGCCGTCTCACGGATGAATCCTTGCAAAGCTCTTACCTTTATAAGGTTGCGTTGAATGCTGGATGAACAAATGACGCGTGCTGAGCAGAGACTGCCAAAAGCGCGGTGCCGAACACTGCACACGGAGCTTCTCAGAGTCAGTTTTCAGTGACAGTCAATTGTCGAACGTTAAATTCTATGCGCAGACACTGATCCTATATGCTCTGTCGCCGCCGCAATATGTAAGCCACAATCAGAAACTATCGAGAACGTGTCGACACTGAGGTTGACGATTTAGCATTCTAACGAGCGCACCGGACCTTCCTGCTGGACGGAACGGGGGCCCTTCTCCTTTCGCCAGTTCCAGAGAAGTGAATCAGCCAAGACTTTTGTCGGCCGTGCACCTATCATGACTGTGCTTTTTTTATCTCGCCGCCCAAATTTGAATGCGATAAATCATGAGCCGGCAATCGGGCTTTGATTGCGCTTTGTGCAGAGACGCGGCCAACAACAGCTTGCTGTTTGTATTGAGGTTTTCCAGGCGGCAGAGTCGACAATGATGAATACGTCCGGGAGGAATGACAATCACGCCGAACTTGTCCGCGAAGTCGCAGAGTCGGCGTCGTCCGCCGCCCAATCCGCCCTGGCGGCGTCCTGGCGGCGTTCGCTCCTTTACCATCGGCTCGATCCGGAAGCGCAGGCTCTGCCAGACCGTGAGACTGAAATTGTTGTTCGAATGGCGCGCGAGCGTATGGGTAGACTGGCGGCTACGGTCGGTCCCGTTATTGAGCGTGTTCTCAATGCCGTAAGGCGCGCGGGCTGTTGCGTGGTTTTTACGGATGCCAATGGATTGATTGTCGATCGGCGCGGTATGGCTTGCGACGACGAAATATTTGCGGAAAGAGGGCTTTGGACGGGAGCAGTCTGGAGCGAGGCAAAGGAGGGAACCAACGGCATCGGGACCTGTCTCGCAGAACATCGCCCGGTGACCATTCTACGCGATCAACACTTCCGCACGCGTAACACATCAATGAGCTGCATCGGTTCTCCCATCTTCGATGAGCACGCACAACTAGCAGGCGTGCTCGACGTCTCTTCTTGCCAGGACGAGATGATGTCGGATTTTGCTCCGCTGATCGCCACGGTCATTGCTGACGCCGCACGCGAAATCGAATCCCAGGCTTTCCGCGCCGCATTTCCTGATTGCCGGATTCTCATGGCGCCCGCCCATGGGTATCGCGGCGCAGCATTGCTCGCAGTTGATCATTACGACTTGGTCCTGGGCGCAACGCGGCTCGCGCGACAAAGCCTAGATCTGCCCGATGGCTTTCTGCCGCTACCGGTCTCCGACGTTCTCGCGCATGGCCGGCAGGCCTCCGACCTTCGGGCTGCAGAGCGCGCCGAATTGCAGCGCGCGCTCGCCCGGACGTCGGGAAACATGTCAGCAGCCGCACGCGAATTGGGCATTGGCCGGGCGACCCTTTATCGCCGGATGAGGCGAGCCGGATTGTCGAACGAATTTGATATCGCGCCTACCCGCAGTTAGACCGCGTTGCGCTCCCGGTTAGGGGTGTCTCAGAACTGAGACAGGTTCCCCATGCTGCGTGTTGGGCCATAGTGACGCTTGGCGATTGCGCCCGCAGATTGGCGGCCACCATAGCATCGAAATCAACTGCATTCCAAAAAGCAAATAATGGCGGCGGACTTTGCGTATCTGCAAGTCCGCGCTTTATCCCCAGGGAGCGAGCCTATGATTCAGCAAACACTCGAAGAACTTTCGCAGAAAATTCGCATTCGCCCGCGCTATGAGAATTTCATCGGCGGGAATTGGGTGCCTCCGGTGAAAGGCCAGTACTTCACCAATCTGACGCCGATTTCGGGCAAGCCATTGTGCGAAATTACCCGCTCCACCGCCGAAGACATCGAGCTTGCGCTCGATACCGCGCACGTCGCGCGTGAGAAATGGGCCAACACTTCGCCGGCTGAGCGCGCGTCCCTCCTGAATAAAATCGCAGATCGGATGGAGAGCAATCTCAATCTCCTCGCTATGGTGGAGACGCTGGACAACGGTAAGCCAATCCGTGAGACGACAGCAGCCGACGTTCCGCTTGCGATCGACCACTTCCGCTACTTCGCGGGCTGCCTGCGCGCGCAGGAAGGCTCCATTGCAGAGATTGATCACGACACGGTCGCCTATCACTTTCATGAGCCGCTCGGTGTCGTCGGCCAGATCATCCCATGGAACTTCCCATTGCTTATGGCATGCTGGAAACTCGCTCCCGCGCTCGCAGCGGGAAATTGCGTCGTACTGAAGCCTGCGGAGCAAACGCCAATGTCGATAATGGTTCTGATGGACCTCGTTGGCGACATCCTGCCTCCAGGAGTCCTCAATGTCGTTAATGGCTTTGGCATCGAAGCCGGCAAGCCTCTTGCGCAGAACAAACGTATCGCCAAGATCGCGTTCACAGGCGAGACGACAACCGGCCGGCTCATCATGCAGTACGCTTCTGAGAATATAATTCCCTGCACTCTTGAGCTGGGTGGCAAATCTCCGAACATTTTCTTCGAAGACGTCATGGATGCGGACGACGAATACTTCGACAAGTGCCTAGAAGGCTTCACGATGTTCGCGCTGAACCAGGGAGAGGTGTGCACGTGCCCATCGCGGGCGCTCGTTCATGAGAAGATCTACGATCGCTTTATCGAACGGGCGATCGCGCGCACCAAGAAGGTGAAGCAGGGCCATCCGCTCGACCCCTCCACGATGATCGGAGCCCAGGCATCCAACGATCAATTGGAAAAGATCCTTTCGTATATCAACATCGGAAAGGATGAAGGAGCGAAAGTGCTGGCTGGCGGCCGGCGTGCGAGCCTCGATGGAGAGCTAGCGAGCGGCTACTATGTCGAGCCGACCATCCTCGAAGGACACAACAAGATGCGAGTCTTTCAGGAGGAAATCTTCGGACCCGTCGTCTCGGTCACGAAATTCAGGGACGACGAAGATGCGCTCGCCATTGCAAATGACACGCTCTACGGACTGGGCTCGGGCGTGTGGACGCGGAACGGAACGCGAGCCTACCGTTTCGGACGCGCCATCCAGGCCGGGCGCGTTTGGACCAACTGCTACCACCTTTATCCGGCCCACGCTGCTTTCGGCGGCTACAAGCAATCAGGAATAGGGCGTGAGACCCACAAGATGATGCTCGATCACTACCAACAAACCAAGAATTTGCTGGTGAGCTATAGCCCGAAAGCGCTCGGTTTCTTCTAAGCTAGAATCGTCGAGCCACGCGCCATAGGTCTGGCGCGTGGCCATTTAAGGCGTCTCGCAGAAAGATTCTCAAAAATCGGTACTCTGCTGAAACGCGTACAAAGATTATTCATACTATTAAATTCACGAGTTGCGCTCGCACATGACATCATATTTCGAGGCGGTGGTTTCAGAGGCCGCCACGATAAGCGGCACGGCGGACCGCTACCGCATCGGCACCGCTATCCGGCACCGAGACTCTTGCCTTGCCGAGCCTTGACAGAGAGACTTTTGTCAACTCGTCGAAGCAGCGGTGAAAACCGCTAACTGCGCCGCGAATGCACGCTTGTAGGCCGGCCGTGCTTCGCCGCGGGCGACATAGGCTGAGACGTTCGAATATTCGTCCAGCAGCCCCGAGCTTTTCAACCGCAGCAGCACATGGACCATCATCAAGTCGGCCGCGCTGAACGCTCTATCGAGCCAGTCCGCATCGCCAAACCGACGGGATAGCTCGCCGAGCCGGACGCGAACCTGATTATCGAGGACAGCAAGGCGCTCCGCATACCACGGCTTGTCGCGCTCCAGGAGCGTTGCCATGCCGCGTTCGACGATTGGCGGCTCCACCGTGGCGAGTGCGGCAAACATCCATGCGATCGTGCGCGCCCGCGCATTCGCATTGTCCGGCAACAGCCCCGCGTGATGCTCCGCGATTTGAAAAACGATCGCGGCCGACTCGAAGAGGGTGAGATCACCTTCTTCATAAGTCGGAATCTGCCCGAAAGGATGAAGCGTGAGGTGCCCTGGCTCCTTCATCGCTTTGAATGAAAGAAGACGAACGTTGTAAGGCTGGCCAACTTCTTCAAATGCCCAGCGAACGCGCATGTCACGCGCCAGCCCCTTGCCGCAATCAAGCGACCGTTCAAAGGCGGTAATGGTGGGAGGCATTGAAGGCTCCGAGTAATTGCATGATGCTATGGTTCGGCGAAAATGCGTCGCGAGTGGGCATCGGTCGCGAGAATCTTCTCCAACGTGATCGGTGTTCTTATCGCTGACCGCGACGGAACAGCATGAACCCACGCCTACTGGTTTATTTCAGGCTCGACGAGTTTTGAGAGCTTGCGCAAGGATTCCTGCCAACCGAGATAGCAGGCCTCGACAGGGATCATGTCCGGAACACCCTGCTGTTCAATATTCACTTCGGTGCCGACTGACACGGCCTTCAGGCTCACCGTGATCTTCATCTCGCCTGGCAAGTTCGGGTCATCGAACTTGTCAGTATAGACGAGACGCACTCCCGGAATGAGCTCCAGATACGAGCCGCCAAAAGAGTGGCTTTTACCCGTGGTGAAATTCCGGAATGACATCCGATGATGACCACCGACCTTCGCATCCAGCTCGTGAACGGTGCAGGTAAATCCGAATGGCGGAAGCCAGCTCGCAAGCGCGTCCGGCTCGAGGAAGGCGCGATAAACTTTTTCGGGCTTTGTTGCGATGACGCGGTGCAATCGAATGGTGTTTGTCGGCGCGGCGACTTTTTGTTCGTTCGACAAGACGTTGTTCCTTCTCTGGCGGCGAAATGTGAGTTTCCGCTCATGGCTTTTTTCCAGTTCCAGTACTAGGACGATGGTGAAACGTCCGATCCGACAGGGCCTCGAATGTTTATTTTTTCATCCCCTTGTCGGCCTTGAGCAAACTGGGCCGTCTTAAAATAAGCCGTTTATGGAGTTGCCATGCTCTACACTCTGCTTTGCTACAATAAAGAAGATGTCGTCTGGTCCTGGAGCAAGGAAGAAGATGACGCGGTCATGGATCGCCTCAATGTCGTCCATGAAAGACTGGTGAAAGAAGGAAAGCTCGGGCCAGCGCTGCGGCTCTTGCCGACGACAGCCGCGACGACCTTACGAGCGCCGAACATGGTGATCGACGGCCCCTTCGCAGAGACCAAGGAACAGCTGCTTGGTTTTTATGTCATTGATGTGCCGGACCTCGACGGGGCTCTTGCAGTTGCGCGCGAGCTTTCCGCTGCCAATCCGACGAGCGTTTACGAGATACGTCCTGTCGCGCTTTATGCTCCGGAAGCCCGCCCGAATGCGCCGAAGGAGCGGGTAAAGTCTTATTGAGATGAGCGAGCTGATCCACGACCCAGCCTGGATGCATGGTGCTTTGACTGCGGCCCGGCCGCAGGCGGTAAGCGCCTTGCTTCGCTATTTCCGCGACATGGATACGGCGGAGGAGGCTTATCAAGAGGCATGCCTGCGCGCCCTCGACAGTTGGCCCAGAAACGGACCGCCGCGTGATCCTACGGCATGGCTTATTTTCGTTGGACGGAACGCAGCCTTGGACCGGGTACGCAAACACAACCGCGATACCGAACTGCCGCCCGACAATATGATTTCCGATCTCGATGACGTCGAGACGCCGATGGCCGAACGGCTCGATGGCTCTCACTATCGCGACGACGTGCTGAGGCTTCTCTTCATCTGTTGCCATCCTGAACTTCCGGTGACGCAGCAGATCGCGCTAGCTCTGCGCATCGTTTCAGGCCTTTCGGTCGCACAAATCGCTCGGGCGTTTCTTATCAGTGATGCGGCAATGGAGCAGCGCATCACCCGCGCCAAGGCACGAATTGCAAAGGCAGACGTGCCGTTCGATCCACCCGGCCCCGCTGAACGCGCGGAGCGGCTCGCCGCCGTTGCAGCCATGATCTACTTGCTCTTCAACGAAGGGTATTCCGCTGGCAACGAGCCGGAACGCGCCCCGCTTTGCGACGAGGCGATCCGGCTCGGGCGATTACTTTTGCGCTTATTTCAGACTGAACCCGAGATTATGGGGCTCATCGCGCTGATGCTTTTACAGCAATCTCGGTTGCCAGCACGGTTCGATTCCGCCGGCGAAGCGATCCTGCTCGAAAATCAGAATCGCTCACTCTGGGACGCCAAGCTGATTGGCGAAGGGCTCGCGCTCATTGACAAAGCAATGCGCCACAATCGACCCGGCCCCTATCAAGTTCAGGCTGCTATCGCTGCGACGCATGCTCGCGCGGCAACGGCCTCCCAAACGGATTGGGCGGGAATAGATGCTCTCTACGCGGCTCTTGAGCGAATGCAGCCTTCGCCGGTTATAACGCTCAACCGCGCCGTGGTTACTGCTAAGCTTCGTGGGCCGGAGGCGGCCCTTGCTATGATCGCCCCGCTCGAAGCAGCATTATCCGGATACTTTCACTATTTCGGGGCGCGTGGCGCTTTACTCTTGCAACTCGGACGCTCGGCCGAGGCGCGCGCAGATTTCGATCGCGCCATAGCTTTGGCTGGGACACCGGCCCAAGCTGCGCATATCCGGCAGCACCTGGATCGTCTGATGCAAGACGCAAGATGAAAATTTTCATCGGAGAGATGTCGGATCACTAATTGGTTCCCCGTCCTTGAGATGCGGCTAAAGGAGATCATCATGTCTGACTACAAGTATCCCAATCCCCCAGTCAAAGGCGGTGCTGTCGTATATCTGTCGGTCGATGGCGCGGTAAGAGCTGCAGAATTCTACCAAAAAGCGTTTGCCGGAGAATTAGCGGCGCTGGTGCCGCCGGACGACAAGGGTCGCACGATGCACGCGCACGTGTATGTCAACGGTGCATCGGTCATGATGAGCGACTTCTATCCCGAGCACGGACATCCGCCAGTACCGCCCGCGGGGTTCAGCGTCATGCTGAAAGTCAATGACGCCGATGCGTGGTACGAGCGTGCCGTCGACGCCGGTTGTACTGCAATCATGCCGCTCGAAAACATGTTCTGGGGCGACCGCTACGGTCAGCTCAAAGATCCCTTTGGCGTGATCTGGGCGATCAACGGGCCTTTGAAGAAATAAGCGGCGAGTGGAGCTGCGATGCTTCGCTGTTTGGCCTCCCCCGGCAGGCGCCAATAATTCAAATAATTGGAGAGCTGATATGAAAACATACCTCGCAGTCTTCCTCGGCAGTGCCGCAGCGATGGATGCTTGGAAAGCGTTGCCCGAGGCGGAGCGCAAGCAACGCGAGCAAGCAGGCATCGCGGCATGGCACAAATGGGTCGCCGATCATAAGAACGTGATTGCCGAAATGGGTTCGCCGCTCGGCAAGACGAAGCGCACCGACAAGAACGGCGTTTCCGATGTCCGCAATGAGCTAGGTGCTTGGACACTCGTGAAGGCGAACTCTCAAGACGAAGCCGCCCGATTGTTCCTCAATCATCCGCATTTCACGATGTTTCCCGGTGACCGGGTGGAAGTCATGGAGTGCTTGCCGGTTCCGAAAATGGAGTAGCGCGTTTCAGTCGACGCAACAGCTCATCAAGTTGAATGGCTTGCTAACTTCTCCGGCGTCGATTTTTTGCGGTCGCGATAATTCCCGAAGTACCTGCGCTTATTTCAACCAACGCAATCGGCCACGCTTCCTGCTTCGCCGATCAGCGAAGGCTCGATGTCTGCTTTTGGGATCTTGCAGCTATGTCGCGATGCCGAATTTGCAGACATTGACTCCCGCCACAGCCGAGATATCCCCTCTCGAGACTTCGCGGTCGCACCACATTGAAGAACGGACATTGCGGTTCCGATGCTAAGGGCTAGAAGCCAAATGTACGTGCGTTCTTCTTGGTCCCCGCAATTGGAACTGCCTATTGGTTCCGAATAATCCGCCCCGAACCGGTCAGGCTTCAATTTTTGAGAAACGCAACGAATGTCGCCCGAAATTTCTGTACCTTGGGCCCAATCACCGCCGCGCAATAAGCCTCGGCCGGATTCTTTGCAAAATAGTCTTGGTAGTCATCGGTGGCTTTCCAAAAGTGACGCAAAGGTTGAACCTCGGTAATGATTAGCTTGCCCAGCACGCCGCTGGCATTGATTTCTCCTATCACCGCTTCGGCAACTTCGTGCTGTCGATCGTCTTCCACATAAATCCCGCTGCGGTAATGCGTACCGACATACTCACCCTGTTGGTTCAAAGTCGTCGGATCATGAATCGTGAAGTAGATCTCCAGGATCTGGGTAAGGCTGATCACGTCAGGATCGAAGCCGATCCGCACCACCTCAACGTAACCCGTTTCGCCGGTATTGACCTGCTCGTGACTTGGACATGTGGGATCGTCGCCGTTGGCATAGCCGACCTCGACATGAGTGACGCCACGGACTTGTCGGTATGTCGCTTCCGCGCACCAGAAACATCCCGCGCCCAAGGTGATGAAGGTTTCTTGCATGTTATTCCCCCTGCCTTAACATAGCGATCGTCTCACCATTCCCCAGGAAAACTTAAAAGACAGAGACTTCGACCGGAAGTCCGGATGCTTGCCATTCGGGCATGCCATCGACGAGCCGGCGCGCACGAAATCCACGTTCCCGCAGCAGGGCCACCGCGTCGAATGAGAGGACGCAGTAGGGGCCTCTGCAATACGCAACAATTTCCTGGTCTCTCGGCAATTGTGCCAAGCCCTTTTCCAACTCGTTGAATGGAACGTTGAGCGCACCCGGCACATGGCCCAAATCGAACTCGTGCTCCGGCCGGACATCGATCAAAGTCACCTCACCATCGCGCAGCCGAGCGACGAGATCCTCTCGGGACACCGGGGACAGCGCGTCACGCGTAACAAAGTAATCCGACATGATCTGGCGGATTTCAGCGCAATTGCTCTCGCCAACGGAGCCAAGAGCCTTCAACAAGGTGACGACCTCGGCCTGGCTGGCCAAGCTATAAAAGATGCGTTTTCCTTGCCGCTCCGTCTCAACCAAACGCGCACGCCGCAAGATCTGAAGATGCCGCGACGTGTTGGCAAAGGTCATGCCGGTCACGGCCGTCAAATCTTCGACCGGTCGTTTGCCCTGGCCCAAGTGCTCAAGCAGCTCAAGCCTGTTCGGGTGGGCAAGTGCCTCAGCCACGTGGGCGAGACACTCAAAAATTGCATGTTTCGAAGCGAGCATTTGACAAAGCCGTCTACGTTGAACTATCATTCACATGAATAATTGAATGTAATATAGCATCTTCTCCCTGGGGAGGGCAAGCCTATGATTGTGCGTCGTTTCCTGCACACGAATCCGATCGGCATATCCTATCTCCTTGGTTGTGCAGGCCAGGCCACTGGCGCCGTTATCGATCCTGCTGACGACGTTACCACCTATCTCAATGCTGCTAGCGCTGCCGCTGTAAAGATCGACTATGTCATCGATACTCATATCCATGCCGACCATATTTCGACGGGCCGCGCCTTAGCGAAGGCGGCGGACGCCGATTATGTTCTCTCCGTCGACGCCGACGTCGGTATTCGCTTCAAGGCGGTGCGCGACGAAGATGAACTCGCTCTCGGCAACGTCTTGATCAAAGTTTTGGCGACGCCTGGACATACTCCTGAACATATCTGTTTGCTCGTCACGGATCGGAGCCGCGCCCAGGAGCCGTGGTTTGTCGTCACTGGCCATACGCTAATGGTCGGCGATCTCGGACGGACGGAGCTTGCCGTGAGTGCCGAACAGGGTGCGAAAGACCTGTTTGCAAGCCTTCGGAAATTGAAGGCGCTTCCCGATTACCTTGAGGTCTTCCCAGGCGCTTACTCGGGTTCAGTTTGCGGTCGGCGGTTGAGCGGCAACCCTTCGTCAACAATCGGCTTCGAACGGCGTCATAACAAGGCATTCGGCATCGAGGCCGAAGCTGATTTCATCAGCTATATGCTCCAAGACATTCCGTCGCCGCCACAGGATGCGGCCAAGATCCGTGCTACGAATTCCGGCCGTGCGGCCGTGCCGATGCGGTAATAATTATGGAAGCGCGCCGTGAGGCGATGTCCGCCGTCAGCCTAGGATTGAAACAGAATTGGCGGCAATTCTCGCTTTTGATGCTGATCAATGCCTTTGTCGGCGGCATGGTCGGGATCGAACGGACCGTCGTGCCGCTGATCGGCGCCGAAGATTTTCATATTGAATCCGCTACGCTGATCACGTCGTTCATTATCAGTTTTGGCGTGGTCAAGGCGTTCGCCAATCTCATATCCGGGCAACTTGCCGATCGTTGGGGCCGGAAGCGTGTTTTGGTGATCGGCTGGCTGCTCGGGCTACCCGTTCCATTCATGATCATCGGCGCGCCGAGCTGGAACTGGGTGATCGCCGCCAACGTTCTTCTTGGCTTGAGCCAAGGCTTTGCGTGGTCCATGACCGTCATCATGAAGATCGACCTCGTCGGTCCTAGAAGCCGTGGGCTGGCGGTCGGGCTCAACGAGTTTGCCGGCTATTTCGCCGTAGGCACGACGGCCTTTCTAACCGGTTGGCTCGCAAGCCAATATGGCCTTCGTCCAGTGCCGATCTACATTGGTGTATTCTATGCGCTCGCGGGGACGATCCTGTCTCTCCTCGTCGTTCGGGACACGCGCCATCATGTTCAGCTGGAGACGGCCGGTATTGCGAAGGATGTTTCGACAATCAGCTTCCGCGAGGTATTCGCGCTCACCTCTTTCAAAGATCGGGACCTCTTTGCAGCCTGCCAAGCCGGCCTGGTCAACAACCTCAACGATGGGATGAGCTGGGGCATTTTCCCGCTATTTTTTGCGACATTGGGTCTTGGCGTCGAGCGGATTGGCATTCTCAAGGCGGTCTATCCGATGGTTTGGGGCATCACTCAGATCGTGACCGGTCCATTAAGTGACCGGTGGGGCCGCAAAGGGCTGATCGTCTGCGGGATGTGGTTGCAAGCAGCCGCGCTATTTCAGACGGCGTTCTCCACCCGGTTCGTGTGGTGGCTTTTTGCGAGTGTCTTGCTGGGGCTCGGCACGGCCATGGTCTATCCGAGTCTGATCGCAGCCGTATCCGATGCGGCGCATCCGAGTTGGCGAGCGCGCTCCTTGAGTGTCTATCGATTCTGGCGGGATCTGGGATATGCGATCGGGGCGCTGTCCGCCGGTCTCATCGCAGACCGCTTTGGCTATGCAGCGGCGATCGGCTCCATTTCCGGATTGACCTTTTTATCAGGCGCCATCGTTGCCGTGATGATGAGCAACCACCCAAAGGGAAGCGGAAGGCGAGGTCAGGTCGGGCACCGCGCCAGAAACCGCCGCAACACAGCGACTGCGCACAATGAGGAGGAGAGAGCATGACTGGCACAATCGAGCCGCACAACGGGAAACCGACGGCGGCCTGGAATTCTGGCGGTGCCGAATACGAGAATATCAGCCGTGGAATAGCGGATTCGATCGAGCATTGCGTTTTGCGCGTCGATCCCAAGCCAGGTGAAAAGATCTTGGATCTTGCGACCGGCAGCCGGCTAACGTTTCAAATGTATCGACCTGATCCGACTTCGCACTGATAATCGCGACAATCAAAACGATGACGAGCGGTACGCCCGCAATCCGCGTGAAAAGTCCGAGCAACAGGAATAGGCCGCCAAAAAATTCAACACTAGAAACGAACGGCGTCATAATTTCTGGATACGGAATTCCCCAGGATGCGAAGTTCGCTATCATTTGCGGGAGGGCATGCAACTTTTCCCACCCGCTCCACATGAAGACCCACCCCACGACGATGCGTGCGAAGAGCGGGCGCAACCACAAGAAGACGCGGGAAAGTCTTTCAGGTATGTTGAGCAGCCAGTGCGTGAGAAATCTTATCAGCGTTTTGCCTTCAGTCGGAGGATGAGCGCAACTGATGGGCCTTACGAGCCTTTCCTAATTTGTCCGTACCGGACGTTGACGTGTGGCCCTGCTGCTAAAATTCTGATTTTTTTGACGGCCCCTGAAACGTCGGAGGGGTGTCGTCCGTAACCACGGTCGTGACCGATTCAAACGGGGCACAAACGGCAGCGTGGAAACACGATACCCTCCAAAGGAAAGATACCATGAAGATCAGTGTAAAATCTGGTTCTGCTATCGCAGCCGCTGCGGCGTCGCTCATGCTCGCCAACGCCGTTGTCTCGACAGCGGCGTTGGCTGATAATGGCATGGGCCACTGCATTGGCGCTAATGCCTGTAAGGGCCAGAGCGCCTGCAAGAGCGCCAAGAACACCTGCAAAGGCCAAAATGCCTGCAAGGGTCAGGGCTTCACTAAGACGACCAGAAAGGGCTGCAAGACCGGGAAGTTTGCAGCGGCGAAGTAAGGCAGCCCAAAAAGTAAGAAGCGCCGCCCGAGCGCGGCGTTTCTTATACCGCCGGAGCGAGCTTTATCCGGCTTGAAACGCCAGCAATTGAAATTGAGGCGACGATATGACGTTTAAAGATTTAGCGCGGGCGGCTTTGGCATTGACAATAGTCGTCTTGATGACGGTCGGGGGCGCTGCCGCCGAGCGTAAGACGTTCGACGAGAAAGCCTTCATCGCTGCTCAAGCGGAAGGAAAGCCGATCCTCATCGACATCACGGCATCCTGGTGTCCGACCTGCCAGGCCCAGAAGCCAATCATCCAAAAGCTTTCAGCCGAGCCGCAGTATAAGGATATGACGATCTTCGATGTCGACTTCGACACGCGCAAAGACGTCTTGAGAATGCTTGGCGCTCAAGCTCAGAGCACGTTGATTGTCTTCAAGGGCAACAAGGAAACGGGGCGCTCCGTCGGCGCAACGAGCGAAAGCGCTATCGACAGCCTGATGCGCAAGGCACTCTGAGGATTTCACCAATGCTCGCATCCCTCGCATTGGCTTTCCTCGCTGGCGTTCTGTCGGTTCTATCTCCATGCGTTCTCCCGCTCATTCCCATCGTGATGGCAACGGCCGCATCCGCACATCGCTACGGTCCCTTCGCATTATCAGCTGGCGTTGCGATTTCGTTCGTCGCGATCAGTCTCTTCGTCGCGACCGTCGGCTTTGCCATCGGACTTGACGGCACCTTTTTCCGATTCGTCGCCGCCTCTCTACTTATCGTAATCGGCGCGATCCTAGTCGTTCCGGTCCTGCAGGAGCGCTTCGCCGTTGCTGCCGGCCCGATCGCAAACTGGGCCGACCAAGCGCTCGGCGGATATGCTGGGCCCGGTATTCGCGGACAGTTTGGCGTCGGGTTGGTGCTCGGCGCCGTGTGGAGTCCTTGCGTCGGACCTACACTTGGCGCGGCTTCGCTGCTTGCTGCGCGGGGAGAGGATCTTGGTCAAGTGACGTTGACGCTATTCGCCTTCGGCTTCGGCGCCGTTGTGCCGCTTCTTGTCCTCGGGGCGCTCTCGCGCGAACTCCTCAGTCGCTGGCGCGATACGCTGGCTTCCGCGGGTTCGCGGGGCAAATATATTCTGGGCGGCATTCTGATCCTGACTGGTGTCGCCATTCTGACAGGCTTTGACAAGACGCTCGAAACCGAGATTGTTGCAATCTCACCAGTTTGGCTGACTGAGCTGACCACGAAGTTCTGAGGAGTTCGTCATGCTCGTTCAAACGGAAGCAAAAGCTGTTTCCGATCGCACGCCGTCTCCGGATGGTAAGCCGCGTTATCTCGGCTATGGGCTGGGCCTTCGCGTGCAGCACTACGCCGATATCCTGAGCGGCGATCCGGACATCGATTGGTTTGAGGTGATCTCTGAAAACTACATGGTGCCAGGTGGTCAGCCGCTGCGCATTCTGGATCGCATCCGGGCCAGATACCCGATCGTGATGCACGGCGTATCCCTCTCGATTGCGTCGACGACACCATTTTGCACTGAATATTTGAAGGGGCTTAAGGCGCTGGCAGAACGAACCGAACCAGTTTTCGTATCAGATCATCTTTGTTGGACGGGCGTACACGGTATCAATCTGCACGACCTGCTCCCGTTTCCATATACGCGCGAGGCGCTCGACCATGTCGTCGCGCGCATCCAATACGTACAGGATTACTTGAAACGGCCTCTGGCCCTCGAGAATGTCTCGACCTACGTGCAGTTTCGAAATTCGGAAATGCCAGAGTGGGAGTTCATATCGGAGATGGCGAGGCGTACCGGCTGCTGGCTTGTTTTCGATGTGAACAACGTCTACGTCAGCGCCTTTAATCACGAATACGACCCGTATGAGTTCATCTCAGGCATTCCGACTGATCGCGTCGTACAGTTCCATCTTGCGGGTCACGAACATAATATGACCCACCTCATCGATACCCATGACGCGCTCGTCTGTGACGAAGTCTGGACGCTTTACAAAGCGGCGCTCAAGCGCTTCGGGCCGGTTTCGACCATCATCGAACGCGATGACAATATCCCGCCTTTGGCTGACATGCTCGAAGAGCTCGGCAAGGCACGCGTGATCGCCGATGAGATTTTTTCTGCGACTGAGAAGGCATAGAAATTTTTCATGCCTCCAGCCGTTGCACAATCCAAGCAGGTCGAGCTCAGCGCGAACGCGGATACGGCCATGCCGTCGCTCAGCGAAATGCAGGCCTCCTTTCAGCGCTCCGTTCTGCTCGGCGATTCTGCCGTGCTGAGTGAGATACTCGACAACTCGCGCACCGATCGATCGGTTCTGTTTGGGGTTTACCGCCACGCCTACTTTGCCCGCCTCGTCGAGGTTGTTCGCAACGATCATCCCCTATTATACGCCTACCTCGGCGACGCAGCCTTCGATCAAATCGCGAGAGCCTATATCGCCGCGCGGCCATCACAGAATCAGAATGCGCGCTGGTTTTCCCATCTGCTGCCAGAGTATTTAACAGAAGCACATCCCTTCGATCCGCAGCATGCCGAGCTCGCATCATTGGAACGCGCATTGAACGATGCGTTTGATGCCCCAGACAGAGAACCGCTCGCTCTCTCAGATCTTGCTTTAATCCCACCGGAGGACTGGTCTGGCCTCGTCTTCGCACCGCATCCTTCGGCGCGACTTATCGATTGCGTGACCAACGCGCACGCGATTTGGCTCGCCGTGAAAAGCGGCAAGACCCCACCACTGGTTGAGATCAGGGGCGAACGCGAAAGCATTTTGGTCTGGCGCCAGGACACAACTCCCAAGCTCCGTTGTATGCTGGCCGAGGAAGCCATGATGTGGAAGGAAGCGATAAAGGGCGTTCCATTTGGCGACCTCTGTGAACTTGTGGCCATATACGATGATCCTGAGACGGCACCGCTTCGCTCTGCCCAGCATCTTCAAGGCTGGATCGTGTCCGGCCTTTTGGGAAAAATCACTTCGCCGAACTAAAGACTTGAGTTGATAAGCATAGGGGTACTTGTTGCCCCCGGCGTCGTCCTGGGAGCCCCCTTGGAAAAGAAGGGATCCACGAGTTACACCTCGCACTATGTGTTCCACCCTTTAGGGGCCACCGAGCTTTCGGGCGTCGGTAAGGTCCGCGTGCTGGAAATGGTCGGCACCACGGAAAACACAAAAGGCGAGCCGACGTTCGATAAGATGAAAGCCGAGTGCCACGCCGTAAAAGTCGAGACCGGCGACAAGACGTACTTCGACGGCGCCTGCGCCATGACCGACGCAGACTGCGACACAGTGTTCTCGACCTTCAATACGCGCGACCTCGACAAGTCGCAGCCGAAAATGGACTGCGGCACGCATTTCATCAAGGGCGGCGGCGGCAAGTACAAGGGAATCACCGGGCTCGAGCCCTTCACTTGCATTTCGAAGGCGACACCGCCGGGCGAGCCGGCCGGCTCATTCGCGATCGATATTCCGCACAACACGACGTGGGAGATCAACACGTCGGTCGCCACTGGTGCTGGCACCGGCGAGAGTGGCACCGGGACCCAAATGAAGAGGTAATCAGATATTTTCTGCGAATAGTGCAGTCGGGATTTGAGAAGAAAGATCTGTTGGCGGACTCCAAAACTAGTTAGCCGCTCAACGCCATGACGATCCGGTCGTTCCTTCAAGCGTCCTCACATGTGCAACGGGCTCGATTGGGAATCCGGAATGGTGCCGATGATGGTCGCAAGAGCAATCGTTCCATAAAATGCTTTGCCTTCACGCGGATCGAGTGCAAGTCCCGTTCGCCAGCGGAAGGCTTCGCCCGCGGCGTAGGCCGCCGATCCCGCCAGCACCGGAATGGACAGAAGACCTGTCCCCACTATGCCGGCGGCGAAGAGTAAGAACACATAATCGCCCGCGATCGGTCTCAGCGCTTCGGCAGCCTGCGCCGAGCTTTCGATATTGGTTTTCCCCGCCACGTGAAGCGTGGCCGCGACGGTAATCATGATCGATATCGCCACGAGATTGGAGAAAGCCATACCCACGGCGGTATCAAGACGAATACGTTGCAGCGCGCCTTCCGCCTGTTGCGGCTTTCGCTTCAGCGGCTGTCGCCGCGGGATCTCGTGGATATCTTCGACCTCTTGAGAGGCCTGCCAGAAAAATAGGTAGGGACTAATGGTTGTGCCGAAGATCGCGACGACGATTTGCCAATAGTTGCTCTGCGTAGACAGGTTTGGTAGTAAAAGCCCCTTCAGCGCCTCGCCCCACGAAACCTCTACGACGACCAGCGTCGCCACATAAGCGAAGAGCGCGAGAGCAAGCCATTTCAAAACGGCGACGTAGCGTGTGTACGTGAGGAAGATCTGCAAAAGGATGCAGATCGCGCCGAAGCCGACGACATAGAGAAGGCGCGAACCACCGATGAGCAAGACGCCGGCGTCACCCATTGCTCCGAGGTCGGCACCGATATTGATCACATTGGCGAAGAACAGAAGTCCGACCAACCCATAGATTAGCGGCCAAGAAAAGCGGCCGATGATGTTTCCGCAAATCCCCTTACCGGTCGTCCGGCCTATGCGTGCGCTGATTTCCTGCACAGCCACAATGAGTGGGTAGGTGAGGAGCATGGTCCACAGCAGGCTGTAACCAACCAATGCGCCAGCCTGAGAGTACGTGGCAATGCCGCTCGGATCGTCGTCAGAGGCACCGGTGATCAGCCCCGGGCCAAGCACGCTGAGAAATCTCGGCTTGCATGGCCCGATAACTGCACTTGCTTGTTCTTCGGGATCATCCTGCTCCATGCGGCATCATCCGAGCGAC
This sequence comes from Pseudomonadota bacterium, assembly GCA_018242295.1. GTDB lineage: Bacteria > Pseudomonadota > Alphaproteobacteria > Rhizobiales > Hyphomicrobiaceae > Hyphomicrobium_B. The sequence goes on along the minus strand of JAFECE010000004.1, from coordinate 102,686 downwards.
AGGTTTCAAAAAGAAAGAGACCTGAAATAAACTTCCCGCCCCCCCATTAAGCTCGTCAGTTACGCGATTAGCAGCCATGACGCCTCAAGCACCGACGGAAATCGGGGCCGCCCCAACCCCAACGGTCGGCGCAGATCCGTCGCCAGCGATAGCAATAGCTGTCGTCGTACCCGCCATCATAGTCGTCGTAAATCCAAATACCCCCACGCCAGTGTCCGCGTCGGTGGTGGTCTCTTCCGCGGTCGCCATCGTGATCACGCATCCTTTCGCTGCCGCCTTGAACTCGATCGTTCCGCATTCTGTCGCCACCACCGCCGTCGTGACGCATCCTGTCGGCGCCACCTCCTCCGCCCCCACCACCTCCCTGGTGGCTCTCAGCTCCGCCTCCGCCGCCACCTCCGCTTTTGCCATAGTCCTCGGCGTGCACGGTTGCGCCACCGAGCGCGAGACTCGCCGCAAGCGCAAATAATCCAACTGAAATCTTTTGCATTGCTTCCTCCATTTCCATTTTCGGCCGTAGTCGGATCGACGTTTGTATAAACGCGCGAGATACCGATCAGGACGCAGGCGAATGCCCCTTTATTTCGTGTTCGGCGATTTCGACGGCGATACGAGGAGAATAGAGTTACTCTTCTTTATCAATCTCAGTCTTGGCGAGGCCTCCAACAAACAAAGATGAATGTCTGTTCACTGACGAGATGAGGTTCACTTGCGGCAAATCCAATGCTGTCGCCGGAGACGCTGGATGCAGTTCGCCAAAAATTGAGCCTGCGGCATCGGGCACAGACGTTGGCAAGTAGGCGGACGTTGCGAAGTAGGGTGCTGCGCTCGAAAAGGTGCGGAATTTCTTGTCTGAATTGAAGGAGCCGCCCGAGGTGGATTGCCGAGCGGTCGCGCATGACAAGCACACAGCACGCACTCGATCACGCCGCGCGCCTGGTCGAAATACTGACGGACGACGGCCTCTGAGGACCCCCTATAACCTTCACAATGCTGAGCTGTGCGCGAGGGCAATGCGCGGGGCACAAGCGGTCGGTGGCTCGATCACCTCAGAATCCGCGCTCAGTGCACGAGCAATACCCATCGGCTGGAGTGTTTCGTCCGAGGTTGCTGCGGTGCTCCCGACTACTGGGCACACAACGACGCGGACGATGATGGAATCGCGTGCGAGCCGTGGCCGCCGTCGCGTTGGGCGGGATAAGCCGTCTTTGCCTTGCGAGCACCACGAGTGGTTGCTAGCTCTTCAACATGTGTAATCTGTACTTTCAAACCCGCAACGTCGAAGCGATCCGCCGTCACTTCAACGTCAGCTACAACCGCGCGACCACGGTCGACCCGCAGCCCGCGATTTTTCCGGGCTGGAATGGTAGGGTGATCCGCAAGGCCGAATTCCCATCGTCCGCTCCGGGCCAACACCTACATTCCAGCCGACTAAGGCCGATAGCCGGGCGCGGGGTACCTATTCATATCAAATAGCGCAGCAGAACTTTGGGTCGAGAACGCGAAACACGTTCGTTTGGTGCACCATTAGCCGATCTCAATTATCCAGCTCTCCATCCCCTGAGACCGTCATGTTCCTCCTCCAGTATAGACGAGACGCACTCCTGGAACGAGTTCCAGATAGGAGCTGCCAAAGGTGTGACCCTTACCGGTGGTGAACTTCCGGAACGACATTCGATGATGACCACCGACCTTCGCATTCAGCTCGTGAACGATGCAGGTAAATCCGAATGGCGGAAGCCAGCTCGCAACCGCATCCGGTCGAGGAAGGCTCGGTAGAGCTTCTCGGGCTTGGCAGCAATGACGCGATGCGGACGAATCGTGTTGGGCATAACTCTCTCCCTGCAGTTTGGCTTAAATTCCGTCAATTTGCAACGCGGAGTTCGACGCGCCTGTCGAGCTGGTACAGCTCTTCGGCTGAGTATTTGCTTCTGTCGACTCCCGTGAAGGGTTCGGTCGCGCCCTTCGGCAGCAATTGAAGCTTGCCCTGATAGCCACCATTGCGAAGCACGCGCTCAATGGCCACGAGCCGCTCGTGGGAGAGTTCCATGTTGTAATCGGGTAAGCCACGCTCGTCGGCGTGACCGGACAGGGTGACAGACGCGAATTTCTTCAACTTCAAAAATTCCAGCAGCAGCCCGGCGGCGCTGCGTCCTTCAGGTGTCAGAGTTGCCTCATTGTAGACGAAGGTAATCGGGACTGGCACCGTCGTAGCAGCTACTTGAGAGGGGGAAGGTTGCCTTGCCGATTGCGCCGGAGGCGAAGTGGGTGAAAGCATCGGCTGCGCGACTGAGGACTGACTTGCCAGCGATTCCGGCGGGTGAGAGGACTGGACGTTAGCGGAACCGCCCTGTCCGCTCAGCCCGGTGCTTGGCGCAACGGGGATCTGATGCTTCGCCTCCTCTCGCGCAGCGGCTACGACGTTCTCGAACTTCTTCAGTAGCTGAGTTGCTGGGGTTTGATGGCTTGAGGCCGTCGGTGGTGGAGGGGGCGCAGCCACGGGCGGCGGCTCGGATGCCGTTGATGCGGCAGTCTCAGGGTTTGCTTCAACGCGCAAGCTAATATTGGGTGAGGAATTCGCGAACGGGTATTCCGTCACGATCGACCAGTCGCCCCTGTCGTTGGCCTTAGCGGTCCCTACAGGCGTCGAGCCATCGAGAACAGTCACGTGTGAAAACGGGGCTGCAGTACCTCCGAACACGGAGGGCCCATTTGGAGAGATGCGTGCGATCGTCAAAGCCGGGGCATCGGAATTTTTTTTGGGAGTTTCGCTGGAGGGCGGTTCGGATGGCGCGGGTTCTTTTGCTGCTGTCGTAGCAGGCTGCCGAGGCGGATTCTCCTCATAGTGGCGCTGAGCCGTCACTTTGGGCGTCGCGGCATCGGGTGCTGTCGCTTGTCTCCATTTCTTTGGTATCCACAGGTGCATGGTGACGGCGAGTTCTACGGGCCACGTGAGCACGCCGACCTGTGCCAGCACAACAAAGCTGCCTAGCAGAAGGAAGATCAGGACGAACAAGGGTCTGGTGCGCATACGAGATGCCTTACAGATCGCATAATGCACCATTCTTACATCAATTTCGTTCAAGATAAGGTCGGTGGGCTGGACGTTGGCAAGCTAGGCACAACACTGCGATTGCCAATCGTAGTACTCCATTCAGTGACTTCCGCGCACAGCTTGTGACCGCATATTTGGTGTGCGTAGAGCTACCGCGCCGGAATTTTCGAATGCGTCCTGGCCTCTATTGTTGGCCGCTGTTCCCAAATACGATCTAGTTCGTCATTAAGAATTGTCCAATTCAGCGTGACAGGTTGGATTCTGCGAATGCCGGAAAAATCGTGGAAAGGACGCTGTTCAGCTTGGCTGCGCCTCGCGGGCTCAGGTGATTGTTATCAACATAGAGGGCGCGACCATCTTCGGACGCGTCGCACTTTTGGTGATCGCAGAAAATCAAATGAGGATAGATCAGTCTGACGCGGTCTTGCGCTGCCGCGTGGGCAAGCACTTTCAGTATTTCATCATTGCGTTCATTGAACGTGGATCGTGGAATTGACACTGACGTGGACTGCCCATTGATAAGCGCCCTTGTCATTGCCAGCGGCACGTTAAATAGCGGCTCCGGGACAGGCCCCATCAATATCAGTTCACGATTTCCGGAAATGAGTTGATTTACTGTTTCGGGTAAGGCTTGAGCGAACGGAATGCCGAACCGAATGAGGTCCTTCGCATCTTTGCCGTTCGTCGGCCGAGCATAGTACCCGGCCCACCGTCCAATAAGTATGACCCGCTCAATTCTCGCGTCAGAAAGATACCGGAAGAGCCTTTCCGTTGCTTCCCGGCATTTGATGGGCAAACGTACGCTCTCCGGGATAATCAGGGGTTCACATCCACCCTGCGCAACGAAGTAGCCTTTCAGACCTTTCGTCTTGGCAATCTCCGATATTGTCGGTGCGATCATCCGGCCGTGGGAATCGCCCCATAAGACAAACGTCGCGCTTGGAGCCTCCGCATCACCAATCATGCAGTCAGCCGACAACAGATTGCTGGACTTGGCGCAAAGACCGGGCGTCATCAGGCTTGTTGGATTTTCGCGCGTGAATCGTGCGACCTCCGGACCAAACCGGTCGCTCCATCCTCCCGACCAGATCAAGAATTCAAGCGGGAGAAGACAAACGATGGCAGCCGTGGCTGTCGTCTTGAAAATGAACGGTCGTTGCAGGGCGTCTGTACGAACGTGGCGCCGGATTGGCAGTTCCAGAAGGTAGTAGGTTGCCGCTGCGCATGCTATCGCCAGCGCAATAAGTCCCAACCGATCCAACGGCGATACCAGGGGGACCGGCAACAAGCCCGCAAAGACAAAAATTGGCCAGTGCCACAGATAAAGCGGGTATGAAATCTTACCCAAAAATACTGGGATCGGCATCGATAGTGCGCGGCCGACAAATGAGGGCCCAGACCTTCCAGACCATATCAATAATGCGGCCCCCACCGTTGGCAAGAGGGCTGCAAAGCCTGGAAACGCCGTCTTTTCAGTAAAGGTCAACGCTGCCAGCATGATCATCATCATGCCGGCCACCGAAGCAAATCCGATCGCTCTCCTTGGTAGCGGCTTTAATAATGGCGACGCTATCGCGACGCCGATCATCAGTTCGAACGCGCGTGCATGCGGCCAATAGAAAGCTTTTGACCCGCCGCGCAGTACGCCGTATTGCGAAAGAAAAACAAAAAGAACTAAGACCGCCGCAAAAATCACCCACGGCCGGGTTCGAGTCGACGTCATTAAAGGTGCAAGAAGAAGGGGTGCGATCAGATAAAACTGCTCTTCGACCCCGAGAGACCACGTGTGCAGCAGCGGCTGCGTTTCAAGCGCGGGTCCGAAATAGTCTCCGCTCCGGCTGAAAAAGAAGTTCGAATAAAATAGCAGCGCACCTCGTGCCGAGCGCGCGAACGCCTCAAGGTCCTGCGGCAGGATTAGAAAGTATAACGCTGCGATGGACGATGCGAAAAGAACCAGAAGGAGAGCTGGGAGAATTCGTCGTGCACGTCGCGCATAGAATTGCGCAACGGAAAATTCGCCTTTAGCCGCATCGTTCGCGATGTTCGATGCAATGAGATAGCCTGAGATTACGAAGAATACGTCGACTCCGATAAAGCCGCCGCTCAGCACATCAAGTTTAGCATGAAAGACAACAACTAGAACGATGGCAAGCGCTCGCAAGCCGTCAATATCCGCCCGGTATGTCATCAGCGATATTCCGACCCGTTCCCCCAAGAGGTTGCGATATATACGGTGTTTTCTCTGATCACGGCAACGGCAAGTGGAAAACTTGATCAATTGGACCCGTTGATTGATTTAACGGGTGAAGACCATCGTTCACCGAGGATGCGTGGGAAGAACTGGTTGGCCGGCATTGATCACTTACGGCCGCTTCCCCCAAACGGGATGGTACTTTACGATGAGCGCCGGTGAGTGCACTACCGTATGCGCAGTGTGGGGAAGCTTGGAAGTCGATGTCGCGTCCGATCGCATTTGATGCGACACATGTCGTTTCACGTCTGGTTGTCGAACGGCCCTCTGGGATCGATAAGGTCGATCTTTTTTATCTTGAACATTTTGCGCGCGACCGCTGTTCAACAGTGGTTCATTACGGCCTGACCGCGCCCCGGTTCCATGATGCAAAAACGCTGCCTCAACTGAGCGCGCTTGCGACGGCGGACCGCTGGAGCGGCGGCGTACTTGAAAATGATCAGGCGTTTGCGAAAGTTTTGTCAGCGGTCGCCGGCATCAGCGCCGCGCATGTGCCTGCAACCGAAAAGCGCGCGGATCGACGAGTTGCCAATCGATGGCAACGTCGCGCCGCGCAGATTGCCTGGCGGCTCGCGCGTGGCCGGAGCACACTGCCGGAAGGGGCGATCTATCTCAATGTGGCGCAGCACGTCTTCGAGAACCATCGCTTCTTTACGTGGCTTGATCATCGCAGGGATGTCGTGCCCGTCTTTATGGTCCACGACCTGCTGCCGCTCGACTATCCGGAATTCTTCCGGCCTGGATACAAAACGCGCTTCGAACGTCGGTTCGCTACCATTTCTCGCTACGCACGAGCGTTGATCGTCGCAAGCGCTTCAGTCGCCGACCGCGTTCGACATGAGTATAGGAAGCGGGGTCTCACACCAGTGCCGATCTGGGTTGCGCCGCTACCGTCTCCTCTGAACGCTAACAGGAAAGAGCAACAGTTCGATTCCGAGTTAGTGCGGCAACCCTATTTCATCATGGTTGGTACGATTGAGCCGCGGAAAAATCATCTTCTTATCTTGAATTCCTGGCGGCGCATGGCCGAGGACCATGCCCGCCCTCCCAAGCTTGTCATTGTTGGAGGGCGAGGATGGGAAAATGAGCAGGTGCTCGACGTACTTGATCGCGGCGTCCTTGTTCGACCTCATGTCATCGAAGTGGCTGGGATTACAGATGTCGGTTTGGTGACACTGTTTAGAAATGCCCGTGCGGCACTCGTGCCGTCGTTTGCGGAAGGCTACGGGCTTCCTATCGTTGAAGCACTAAGTCTCGGAACGCCGGTCCTTGCCTCCAACATTGCGGTGTTCAAGGAAGTCGGACAGGATCTATGTCAGTACGTGCATCCTCTTGATGGGCCGGGTTGGAGGCAAGCGATCCTTGATCTCTGCAACGAGAACCACCCTCGCGCAGTCCAAGCACGGGCCGCAACTCAATCGTTTCGTGCGCCTAATTGGACCTCATATTTTGAGGGGGTCGACGATTTTTTGCGCGCGCTTTAAATATTTGTTGGGGACTAGCGTGGGATGCCGATGAATTTTGGATCGATTTGGCGATAGCCGCTGCTAAACTCAAATTGAATGGCATTTTATTTGTGGCGGAAGGGTCACATTTCTCTGCGTTCTAATTGATCAGAATTTTCTTATGCTGACGTCGCGATATAGCTTCGTATAGTAGCTTTTAGTGGGGGGCTATATTTCACATGACGTTCGCGTTCCGGCTTGCGTTCACCTTAACGATCCTTTCGGTGGTAACTGGCCTCGCTGGCTGCAGTGGGACTGGGCCGCGCGGGCGTGACCTCATCGCTGCGGGCAGCCAAGAGGATGCTCCCTTCGCGCTCGTCGACATCACCGATCAGACGCTTGAGGTCGTATCGGACTGGCGCCGTCCATCATTCAGCGCGACCTACGGCGACTACCGCGGGCCCCAAGCTCAAAAAGTCGAAGTCGGCGACGCTGTTCAAGTCAACATTTGGGAAACGGGAGCCGGAGGCCTCTATTCAGCGCCGGCCATCGATCACTCGGTGGCTCAGGGAACGCGCAACTCCTCCATCCCCGAGCAGGTCATTGCGCGCGACGGAACGATCAACGTGCCCTATGCAGGCCGGTTGCGCGTGGCGGGTTTAACGACGCCCGAAATTGAACGGATGATCGTCAAGGGATTGCAGGGTAAAACTGCAGATCCGCAGGCCATGGTCACATTGACCAAGAATGTCAGCCAATCGGTGACGGTTGCCGGCGACGTAGCCAACGGCGCGATCGTACCTCTCAATCCGAAGGGGGACCGCATTCTGGATGTCATCGCGCAAGCCGGTGGCATCAAGGCGCCCGTCTATGAGGCGTTCATCACACTCTCGCGGGATGGGACGTCCTTGAGCGTCCCGATGCAGGCTATCCTCGCCAATACCAAGGAAAACATCTACGTTCGCCCACGAGATATCGTGACGGTGTATCGAGCGCCTCAGTCCTTCACTGCGGTCGGCGCTACCGGGCGCAATGCCGTTGTGCCATTTGACGCCGGTGGCATCACACTTGAAGAAGCCATGGCAAAAGCGGGCGGGCTTCTTGATGAAAGGTCAGATCCGACGGGTGTGTTTGTCCTTCGATATGAGCCTGTGCGCCTCGCGCGCCAATACCCCAATATTTCACCGCGTCTGTTGGAATACGGTAATGTCGTTCCAGTCGTCTATCGGCTTGATGTGACCAACCCAATCTCGCTATTCCGCGCCCGGCGTTTCTCTATGCGGGATAAGGACATTCTGTATGTAAGCACCGCGCCGCTAACGGAGATCGAGAAGGTCTTCAGAGTTGTCGGGACGTTGGCTTCGCCCGCCCTTTCGACATATTACTATACGTCCCGATAAAGGCACGGGAGAAGATCCGCGGATGGGGGCTAACCTGCTCGTTCGTCTGTGGAGATACCGGATTCCCAAATGAGGGATGCTTCGCCGTTTGGGTCCATTATCGTCGGTGCGCACGGAGTCTTCATAACTTGGGTTTTTGACGTTGTGCGACGGCTTGCGGCGCGGGCACCGCGTGCCAACGTCGTACAGATCGATCGCGAAGACGGTATTCTAAGCCCCGGCAAAGACTACCAGATTTACCTCTCGAATTATCCCGGCCTTGCCGCCATCGATGCCATTGGGCGCGGAGATTTAAGTGTCGTCGCGGTTATCGAAGATCCGGCAGACATCCTCGCTTTTCAACGAACGATCCTCGGCCTTTCCCATCTCCAATCAATTCGCGCGCAAACGACGTCGGCCGTTGCCAATTTCGCCATCGGCCAGAGCGATCGCGTAACTCTGCTGTCGCGTGACAATTCCACGGACGCCAAAGCCGTCGTTCATTCGATCGCTCGTTCGCTGCAAATCGGCCTCGGGCAGGATGAGATTGATGACGTTGTCAAAGAAGTTGCCGGGGGGTCGGGTGGCGCTAGTCTCGAGGCAGCTCTCAAACAACATGTCCGCGATTACCTCGCGCCGGTACGATTTAGCCTGGGCGACGGCCAGATCGATCAGCTGAATTTGGCGCGAAGCGTCATGGACCCGCTGCTGGCAATGGCAAAGGGTTCGATTGTGCGCCCGATTTCCTGGCCGACGCCTGTATTCAAGTTCAGCGGTGATCCCGAGCTGCCCCCGCCCGCGGTCATCGACGTCGCAGGACCCGCGCGCACTCTCTACTATGGGCCGTATTTCCATCTTCCCCCGAACCGGTATCGGGTGGAGGCGTTCCTCGCTTTCTCGGAAGAAATTGCGGATGTGCCCTTCGTCCTTGAATTCTACGGCGAACGCTTCGACGACTTGGCGTTAGCCCGGGCGCGTATCGAGCGTCGAAAGGCCGGCGGCTACCGAGGATATTTTGTGCTCAATCATGTTGACGCGCTGCAATCACTCGAGATCAGGCTGATCGTCGAACGCGGCGTCGAACGCGGCCGCCTCTCACTTATCGAATTGCTCTTCTTCGTTGATGACAAGGCCTGACAGATGTTGTTACCGTCCGACCGATAATCGAAGAGGCTGTATCGCGGGCATGCATGCCGAGGGAAATCGTTTTTGATCTGTCCCGATTGGCGACGCGATTTTCCCGCTCTACGCCAAACGGCATCGATCGCGTAGATTTGCGCTATGCCCAACATTTTTTGAGCCATTCTCGTGGCGGTCGGGGCGTTCTCGTCGGTCCCCTTGGTCCGCGCCTGATCGAAAATTTGTCTGCGCGACGCCTCTTGGATGACCTCACTGTCCACTGGCGTGAGGACACGTCGGTGGGGGCGGAGCCACCCTATTCCGAGTTCAGCAAGTGCTTGGCGACGGGCAGGGAAGGTGAAGTAAGGACGCGTTTTGACGCAGTCGCCGAGCGTCACACGATCGCTTCCCGGGCTGCTTTTTTAAAGTCTGCGAACGTCTTCATTGGTGGTGTGCTGTCGGGTGGGAGTCTGGTCCGCTCGGCACCGCCGAACGCCGTATATTTGAACATCAGTCAGTTCCCCTTGTTTTTAAGCCGCTACTTTCGGTTTCTCGATAAGCGACCTGATATCAAAGCCGTTTTTATGGTGCATGATATCTTGCCTCTCATCTATCCGGAGTTTTTTCCGCCCATCGAGCAACGCGTTCATTCGGCTCGAATTGACGTGCTGGCGAAATGTGCAAGCGGAATTATTGTCTCGCATTCCGAAACAAAAGACGCGCTTGTCGATCAAATCAAACGACGCGGCGGCCCCGTCCCGCCCATGGCTACGATACCGATTTCTGTCGATGAGCAATTTGCGTATTCCGAAAAACGCGATTCCAATGCGCTGGGGCGACCCTATTTTGTCGTTCTGGGCACGGTCGAGCCGAGAAAGAACCACCTCTGGCTTCTGCATGTATGGCGCGAGCTGGTGGCTGAGCGCGGGGATGACGTTCCCGGGCTTGTGATCATCGGGGCGAACGGCTGGGAGAACGAAAATGTACGCGATTTGCTTGAGCGAACGTCGCAGATCGCGCGTCATGTGACGTGGCTCAAAGCGCTCAGAACACCTCAGCTTGTCGAGATTTTTCGGGGTGCCCGGGCGCTCCTGATGCCCTCTTTTGCAGAAGGCTTTGGATTGCCCGTGTCGGAGGCCTTGACGCTCGGTGTTCCGGTTGTAGCTTCCGAGCTTCCGTGTTTTCGTGGCTTGGATGGACCGACCTATCTATCGCCGGATGATGGTTTGGGATGGAAAAGAGAAATATTGCGGATATTCGATACCGAACGCTCATCAAATAGGCGTCCTGGAACATCGTTAGACGATTTGCGGCGCCAATGGCTGTGTCGCGTGCGCGACATGGAAGACTTCCTGTCAAGGATTTGAAAAGTCCAGTGGACATCGTCACGTTGCGGTGCATATTGAATAGTTAATTTTATTAGTAAGGTTTTGGGTGGGGGACTATGATGGTAAATACATTTGATGTGCGTGAAACCCACAATCGAATCCTAGATGGCTTCTCCGCACGTCCCGAAAGAGCGGTGTTGAATTGGCTCACGCCGCGCGTTCCAAAAGCCATCTCCCCAAATCAACTCACGGCGCTCGGAGTTTTTGGGGCGGCTTGCGCTTGCGTCGGCGCGGCCTTGACCAATATCTCCACTGGCTTTTTGTATCTTGCCATCGCTGGGCTGTTTTTGAACTGGCTCGGCGATTCTCTTGACGGGACCCTCGCGCGTTTTCGCAAGATCGAACGGCCTCGATACGGATTTTTTGTCGATCACCTGAGCGATGTCGCTTCGCAAATTCTGATCGTTTTTGGCTTGGGATTGTCCCCCTATCTGCAGTTTCCGACCATTCTCGTTGCGCTCGTCGCCTATCTGGTGATGACGATCTACTCTCTCGTCAAATTGCACGTGTCTCGCACGATGCAGCTGAGCTATTTCGGCGTGGGGCCGACAGAGATTCGTATCCTTGTCGGAGCGGGGATGCTGTTGACGCTCTTTGTCGAGCCGTTTCCCGTGTCAACGATCTCCGGTGATCTGACGGTGTTTGATTTCGTCGCGATCGGGGTGTCGGCGTTTGCTCTCGGTTGCGCTGTCGTCATGTTTGTGAAAGACGCGCGTGAGATCGCCAGACTTGATCCGGCTCGGGGTAAGGGCAGCGCGTCCGAGGTCAATATGATCACCCTCGAGTCGGTGGGCGCTCCGGCCAGACAGTCCTAATCTTCATCACATGTCGGTTCGCTTGAACCTGTGGGCTTGCTCCAAGCGGTTAGATTTATGACTAAGTTCAGTTCGTACGGGTTCGGTCTTTCAGTCCCTGCAGAGGGAAGCGATGAGCAATAAGGAACGCGCCTCTCTTGCTCAGTACGCCGGGCGCAGGTTTGTTTTGTCTGGGACGTCAGTCGTCAAAGATCAGTTTCCGTATTGCCGACCAAGCGAAGAGTGGGTGAACCCGAATGCCGGACCACGCAGCACCGAGGTCATAAGTTTTGCACACTACGACTATTTGGGATTGGCGGATAATCCGCGGGTCAGGGAAGCGGCGAAGACTGCTATCGACACGATGGGCCCGGGCGCCGGAGCATCTCGCCTGGTCGGCGGGGAACTTCGGCTGCATCGAACATTGGAATGCGAATTCGCGCGGTTCTTGGGGGTCGAAGACACCCTTACGCTCGTAAGTGGATACGGGGCAAACGTCGCGCTGGTTTCGCACCTCCTGACAAAAGGCGATATTATTTTCGTCGACGAGGCTTGCCACAATAGCATCATGGTGGGAGGCGAGCTGTCGCGCGCCGACGTTCTTACGTTTCGCCATAACGATCTTGATCATCTGCGGGATCAGCTCGCGCGCGAACGGTCGAAATACAACAGAGCGCTTGTCATCGTTGAAGGGCTCTACAGCATGGACGGGGATATTCCCGATCTCCCATCGCTGATAGACATCTGCCGCCGTCATCAAGTCTGGCTTATGATTGATGAAGCCCACTCCATAGGAGTTCTCGGGTCATCCGGACGCGGAATCACCGAGCATTACGGCATTGATCCTTCGGAAATCGATCTGATCATCGGCACGCTTTCGAAGGCATTTGTTTCCTGTGGGGGCTTCATCGCCGGTAAACGCAGCGTTGTCGAATGGCTTCGCTATACGTTGCCTGGGTTTGTTTATAGCGTCGGGCTTTCGCCTTCGAGCGCAGCCGCGGCTCTTGCAGCTCTTTCGATGCTGCAGGAAGAGCCGGCGCGATTGGCTCGTTTACGCGAAAATTCCGAGTACTTCACGGCATCCGCGCGTGCGGCCGGATTGAACATGGGCCACACCTTTGGCGTTGCGGTCGTTCCGATATTTTTCGACGATGTTCCCACAACTTTAAAAGTTGCCGGCGCTGCTCTTGATGCCGGCTATTATGTGTCGCCGATCGTGCAGATCGCTGTGCCGCGGGATGGGCCGCGCCTTCGCTTTTTCATTACGGCGAAGCACGAGAAAGATCAGTTGGACGGGGTGCTGAACGCAATCAAAGTTTTTCCGTCGCGTGGACATCAGTCTCGGCTCCAGGAAGGTCGAAAGACGAACGAACCCGTCGCGTGCTAACGGCAGCGCTCAAGGCTTACGCGAGCAGGAGGCTGGACGCTAAGTTCCAACAAGTGGACGCCTTTAGCCACGAAATTGGAGCGGCTTCATTGTCGTTGTGTCGGCTCCGATGGCTTCGAGTTGATGCTCGAAGGTTTGGCCGGAGATCTTATTGCGGGGCCTTTGCGCTCCGCTTGGTCACCGTTGTTCATATGCCGGATTTCAACGCTTCATGACAACGAAGCGGTTCGATACCTGGGTGATTTTTGAGAGCGAGTTATCACGATACGTGCTCACGACGTCGCAACCTGCGTCTGCAATGGCGGCGAACACTGCTTTTTGAGGAAGCGCGTGAAGCTCTTGATTGTCGAGCTTGTCCATTCCATCGAGGTAGGTATCCACCTTGAAGGTATAGCCGTCGATAAAGGTGGGAAGCTGAAACACAGCAATTCCACCCGAGACGAGCGCGCGAAGAAATTTGCGCAGTAGGAAGAACATGACCGGCGGAGGGTTGTGCTGAAGAACAAGCCGTGAATAGAAAAGGTCGCACGGAGGAAACTCAGCGCTTGCGGGGTCTTTGATCAGCTCTAACGATGCATTCTGAACGCCTTCGGCTGTCAAATATTCACTTGCAAGCTTCAGGTGCGGCGCAGAGATATCGAAGCCTGTGATGCGATCCGACATTTCGGCAAGAAACCGGGTAACGCGGCCAACGCCACACCCGAGCTCGACGCAGTGGCTGTAGCCCGTGGTTTTGAGCCCATGGCCCATGAGCTCGGCTTGCAGCAGGTCGACTTCGCCCTTTCCTGATTTCAGAAAGACTTCAATATTTGATCCGAGATTCTCCGGTTTGAAGTTCTGCGTGCTTAGGACGGAGAAGTGCGGCTCCACCTTCCCTAACCTGCTCCATACGTCCTTGATATGGGCAAATAGTCGATCGAGTTCGGCGGTCGAGCAATCGTAGTCAATCGAGCCGTCGTTGCGGCGGGCTTCCCAAGTCGAAAAGTATCGCAGCAGCTCACGGGCGTTTGTTTGATAAAATTCAGGCGCCGACAAAAATCGTGCGCGGACGGAATGTAGATCGGTGACAGTTTTGAGATGTCGCTCGACCACCTCGTCACTTTCAGGCTCGCGGCCGAGAAAATGCCGGTAGGCGCCGCGAATGTCATCACGACTCATCATCCGCTTGATCTTTCTGCAATGTTAGATTTCGCCCGGCACTGTTCATACAGCAACTGGGAGCGATGTTGATCGTTTAATTCCGACGGGAGACTAGCGGGCTATTATTTTGAGGCTCGTTCTGCAACCGGTGCAGCGTCATTCTTGCACGGGCGCCTGCTACACGGAATGTTATTCAAATCGACTTCATAAGATTTTCGCGCGAGATCTCGAGAAAAATTACGCATCGCTCGCGTGCATCCTTCAAAAGTACCCAAAGGCCGTTGGGGCTAATCGTTGGTTGAACTTCATAGGGCTGCCCCGTGGCAGAGTTCGTACCGCGTTATAGGAAAAATCGGGCTCCAGTTCTCACGCTCACAATCACAACGTCCGTGAATCCATATTTTCCCTCGGAATTCAGCCAATCGGGCGTGGGTCGTGCATCGCTGGGGTCATATTTGCCTTGCAACGAGACGACGGCCCAACGGCCATCGTGGCTGATATTGCAGTGAAGGTCGCGATTTGACCCGCTCACGAGGCGCACGTTGCCGTTGAATTCGACTTCATACAGGCCTCGCGGAGTTGCGCTGCTCGAGCCGTAGGCGACGACCAGCATCGCGGGTTTGTGGAACATCGCGCGTTCGTGGCCGATATGAAAAAACTTCCCGCTGAGCTGCTGCTGCCGGAAAATATTCCTGCCTCGGGGCGCGCGTTCTTCGTTCCAGACCCACATGCGCTGGGGATCGCGGGTGCTGCGGTTCGCGCAGTAGGCGATCCACGTGGGATCGTAGGGGGAGAAGTGCGCATGGTCCACCGACCAGCCTGGCGCGGCGATGTTCTTGATGCGCCCAGTGGCAATTTCGACCATGTCGCATCGGTAATTTTGAGGCGCCACATAGCGGGACCTCGTCAGCAACGCCCATTTGCCGTCCGGTGAGATGTCGTTGTCGCCGGAGGTGATCCAATTCGCTTCGTGTAGGATCGTGCGAGGTTGGGGATTCTTCGCACCGAGGTCGACGACGGCGGCTCCTTCTTTCTGGCTGACGAGCATCAGGCCGTTTTCCGCAATACTATAGTACATGCGGGTGTTGCGCACGTACGCCAAGTGTTCGGCGCTGCCGGTGCGCGGGTCGAAGGCGATGAAGTCGAGCCCGGGTCCGGTTTTCGGCGGCGAAGCCAGTACGGCGCGGCCGTCGGACAGGAAGCCGTTGGAATGGGGATATGTGAAGTAGGTATTCGGGGGCGAGCGGACGACGCGTTTGATCAGCGGAGAGGACGGGCGTATTGGCTCATCGCCGGCTTTCTGAGCGAAGGCCGGGACGCAAATATTTCCTCTGTTCAATATGGCCGGCGCGCTCACCGTTGTAGCTGCGCCAATGATGAAACGGCGGCGGGATAAGGTCGTCATGTCGTGTTGCCAACTTCCGCGTGATGCAGACAGGTTCCAGCAGGAAGAAATTGCCAGGCGGCGGCCAATTCGGAATTGGCAATTCGTGGCCGTCATTTTCTAATAGCTTCGTTCGCTGCTTGATATTGTTTCTTGGCTTTTAAAATGCGTTTCTTTGGGGTAGTCCCATTAGAGTTAGCTTCCGCGTGGCTTGGTTCAAGGGGGCTTCAGGTAGCGGTTCGCTGCATTATCGGCCGGTTGCCGATCGCCGCGCCAGATGGGCTAGTTTTGTTCGTAGCGGGAACTGAAAATGGCGCTTGGTAGCGTAAATATTGTTACGTCGGATCGGGGGTGGATTCTAGAAAAGCTGGCTTCGGAACTGGCGCAACGTCTGCCGTACGTTCGTCACCGCGACGCCGTGGACCCAGGTGCGAGCATTCAATATTACATTACGTATTCCTGCAGGCGGCAAAGAATTTCGCCAATCGAGTTGGCCTATTTCGCTCATTTGGAGAAAATCGAGGAAACCGCCGCGGAATTCTTTTCTGTGGCGCGCGACGTAGATTATTGCGTTTGCCATTCTCGAATGTATGAGGACGTTATTCGAGACAAGGGCATTGAAAATGTCATCTCGATTTCGCCGGGCGTGGATTTGGACCAATTTGTCCCGCGGGTGAAGATCGGGGTCGTCGGACGCACCTATCACACCGGACGAAAGGGTGAATCGCTTGTCCAGCAAGTGATGGATATTCCCGGGATCGAATGGCATTTCACCGGCGATGGGTGGCCTGGGCCGGCGGAGCCGGTTCCTGGAAACAAGCTCTGCGATTTCTATAACGGGATGGACTACATTCTGGTGCCCGCTTTCTATGAAGGTGGGCCGATGTGCGTCGTAGAAGCTCTTGCCTGCGGCGTACCCGTGATTGCCTCGCCGGTCGGCTGGGTCGGGGAATTTCCCCATATCGCGTTTAAGAATGGCGATGCGGCCGATCTGCGCCGTGTGCTGGAGCAAGTCGTCTCGGAGCGAACGGCCTTGCGGCGCGCCGTGCTCGACCGTACGTGGGACGCGTGGGCAGAGGGGCACGACAGGCTCTTTCAAAGTCTGCTGAGAGAGCATCGCCCTCGATTGCACATTTCAGAGAACGGCTCTTCGTCGGGCGACGATGTTCGCGAGGATTTGGGGAAGGTCGTTCTTCTCACGCACGGGTCTGAGCGCCATTCGCTGGGTGGGCCGACGGTGCGTGTGCCGGCTACGGCGGAATATTTGCGGCGGCGCGGCGTTTTCGCCGAGGTTCGCAATTTCCCCGATCCTGCGATTTTCGAAGCCGACGTCGTGCATGGCTTCAACGTCTGGTCGCTCGAAAGCGCTTTGACGATGGTTCGCAAGTGCCATTCTCTGAGCAAGCCGTTCGTGTTCTCTCCGATCTTCCTCGATCAGTCGGAGAATGAATTATGGTCTGGAACGATCCCGCAGCTTTTTGCGCAGGAATGGGAGTCTGATCGCCTCGAGGCTGAGCTCGACTTGGCACGTGCAGCATTCGAGCATGCGCGCGAGCTCGGCCGAACGAGTACCGAGGCCGCTCCCGGCCATCAGGCGTACGTCAGGGAAATGGTCAGGCTGGCCGATGAAGTCATTTGTCTGAGTGAGCACGAGAAATGCGCTCTCCGACGGATAGGCGCTGATGTCGAAACGTCAACGATCGTTCGCAATCCGGTTGATGCCGGTCGCTTCGGGCAGGCAGATCCAAGCATATTTGCGGATGCGTTTGGGCTCAAAGATTATGTCGTTTGCGTTGGCCGGATAGAGTCGCGAAAAAACCAGCTGATGCTCATTCAGGCTTTGAGCGGTCTGAATATTCCGGTCGTCCTGATTGGTGCGGTTTCCGATAAAAAGTATGGCGAAAATATTCGCCGACGCGCCGGGGACAACATTCACTTCACCGGCCGGATAGATCCCGGTAGTCCGTTGCTCGCTTCTGCGCTCGCCGGTGCAAGGGTTGCGGTATTGCCAAGCTGGTGTGAGGGTGCGCCTCTTGCGGCGCTCGAGGCGGCCGCGGCTGGGGCATCGATGGTGCTTTCCAACCGAAGCTCGGAACCCGAATATTTCGGTGACCTCGCGCGATATTGTGATCCGGCAGATCTCGGCTCTATTCGCGACACTATCCTCGAAGCCTATGAAGCTCCGTTCAATTCGAGCCGTCGGGAGCAGCAGAAGGACTATGTAGCTCGGAACTTCAGTTGGGAGCGGTACGCGGAGCAGACGCACCAGGTGTATCAGAAGGCCGCCCGAGACTTCGCAGCAAAGGGACGTTCTTCCATCCAGGATCGCGCGGCAGCGGAGCATGACGATCTCACGTCGTCGACCGAAAATGATGCTGCGGAGCCAGGCGGCGGCCACATCGTTTTCGACGTCACGACGAGTGCCAATCATAAGGGACGTTGGACCGGGATTGCCCGCTTTGAAATGGCATTGGCCAGCCACTTGATCAAAACGCGGCGGGATAGGGTTTCATTTGTTGCTTGGCATGATCCGACGCAGAAGTTCGTGCTCATCGATCACAACGCGATCTTGTCGCGCGACGTCGGTTCGAATCTGGCGCTGGCCGGCAAACGCGGATTCCCGATTCCGAAATTTTGTCCCGGGACGCGACTTTTCGTGGGTGGCAGCGCATGGATGCAGAATTCACGGTACGCGGATGCCCTGGGTGACTTTTGCACAAGTGCCGGGCTCGCGCTGACGGTGGCGTTTCACGACATCGTCCCTGTGAAATTTCCACATTGGTTCAATGAGGGATACGCACCAAAATTCGTCGCTAATCTTAAAGTCGTTTTGGCCAATGCCCGCGATATTCTGGCGGTGTCGGAGAACACGAAAAAGGACGTCGAAGACTTTGCCTTTGCCAACGGGCTGTTCTTGCCGACGATCAGAATTTTGCGTGAAGGGGATGACTTTGGGGTCTTGTCATCGACCGGTGCGGGTGATGACCGATCATCATTGATCGAAGCCCTGAAAGGGCTGCCATTTGTCTTGGCAGTCGGCGCCATCCACGCGCGCAAGAATTACGGCCTGCTGTATAACGTCTGGGCACGGCTCGCTGAAAAGCTCGGAAGGAAATGTCTGAAGCTCGTAATCGTGGGAGGTGTGGCCTGGAACGGCACGGACGTCGCGCGCGCCTTCAAGGAAGATCCGCGGACGGCGCCAATCGTGCACATCGTCGACAATATCGAGGATGATCTACTCAATTGGCTGTATGAGCATTGCCTGTTCACGGCCTATCCCTCTCTCTATGAGGGGTGGGGACTTCCCGTGGCGGAAAGCCTTGCTCGTGGAAAGATATGCATTGCGTCGAATTCGTCTTCCATTCCGGAAGTCGGCGGGCAGCTCGCGGACCTGATCGATCCGTTGGATTTTGCTGCGTGGTACGCAAAGATTCTTTTTTACTGCGGGAGCAAGAGCGCTCGTGACTTGCGTGAAGCTCAGATCAAGGAGGAGTACGTAAATTATCCCTGGTCGTTGGCGGCAGACGAATTTGCGAAACAGCTCACGACACCTTTATCCGAACGAGCCGTTAAAGACGGATACCTTGCGGGCGCTCTCGTCGACGTTGGCAGTCCAGCGAGGCCTGATGTCAGCTTGGTCGGATGGTTTAACAGGGAAGGGTGGGGCGTTTGGGCAGCAAAGGCTAAGTCGGTTCTCGCCGTGTCTCTCAGAAGTCCCCTGACTGCGGATGCATTGTTACTTCTGCATGCGCGCGCTCTGGCGAGCTATCAGATGCCTGTAACGTGTGCAGTCGAGGTCGATGGCAAGCACGTTGCGACACTGCAGTTCGACACCGCTACCGTCAGGCTTTGCTCGGTCCCAATTCCCAAGGAGCTTCTTCGGAACAAGCGTCAAATCGCCATTTCATTTCATGTCTCGCGCTTGGTTCCGATTAGTTCGGTCGTCGCAAAAAGTGCAGACGACCGTCCCGTAGGCATAGGATTAGCGAAGTTTGCGCTCCTTGACGCAAGCTACCCGTTCGCGGTCAAGCGATATGCAGCCGGCCCGGATGATGTTTTGAATTCCGTGGACGTCGGCGATGAACTCGATCTTCGCTTGCCCGAGGTCGCTCGCCGTATCCTTGGTCCTCACGTCAAGACGGATTCCGCTTGGGGTGCCCGGAATCCTGGAGCCGATTCCAAACTGAAGTTCGAAATTCATCGCGGCAGATCCGGAGATCTTGATCTCGATGTCCGGTTTCGTGCCGTTGCGAGTTCCGAGAAGCCCGTGTCGGCTGTCATCGTTGCGGAAGGCGGCGAGGTCGTTGGCCGTCTTGAGGCGACGGACAGCAACCTTCATTGGTCGACGATCCGGATACCCGAAAAGCTCGTGGTTTCGGCTCGGCCATTGATCTTGGAAATTTTGCGAATGGACATGCGGTCGCCCAACTCGCTCGGCGTGGGCAGCGGTGAAGAGGAATTTACACTTGGGATATTCGGGGTCCGCCTTCGCAGTTCCGATGATGTGGCGGCGGAGCCAAAAGCCCGGTTATTTCCTTTCGGTCAGACCATTGAACTCAGCGACGCTACCCCGACAGAGGCTTCATTCGTTCTGCCGTCGACTTGGCACCCGCCTGAGCCGCACGGGAGATGGACGCTCGGAGAAACCGGCTGCTTCGACCTACGGTTGCAGGACGACGTTTCGCCAGAAGTCGAGATCGAAATCGTCGCGGCCGTTCCGGGCAAACTTATCGATGCCACTGGTGGGCCGTCGCTTGCCGTCGAGATCAATGGTCGCGAAATCGTACGGCAATCGTGCGCCCACGCCAATTTCGAAGCTATTCGCGCGCGCATTCCGCCGGAGTTGCTCGCGGAAAGTTCAAAGTCCCTAAGGATACGATTGTCCACGGATCGGACATTCGTGCCGGCGCGCGCGGGCGAGTCAGAGGATGACAGGCTGCTAGGCGTACTGGTTCGAAGCCTGTCCGTCTCTCCTGGCCGGGCGTGCAACAGGAATATTGCGGCGGGCAGCTATGAAATCGGCGACACCCTGGCGTTCGGGAGAAGAGTCAGTGTTCGCTTTCAACGGAATGCCGATCCGTTTCTTTCGTCCGAGACTTGGCATGATGCCGAAGTCAAAGGTCGTTGGACGAATGGTGTGCGAGGGTCGTTCCTTCTGCGCCCTGAGGCGATTTCCGAGCGGGACTTGGTCATCGAAGTGATGGCTGGGATAGGGGCCGGCGCGTTGGTCGGAGAAAAACGGCGCGAGCTTTCGCTTCGGATCAATGATGTCGAGATCGCACGTCAAACGCGACACAATGGGCGCGTGGCAATGATTGGAGGCGTTATCCCGCGGTCGCTCGTGGAAGAGGCGTCGGCCTGGATGATCGATATCGAAATTGACCGGTCGTTTCAGCCATCCGAAGCGTTAGGCTCGGCGGATCAGAGAGCTCTTGGCGTTTTTGTCAGGCAGTGCAGAATTCTCGATGGGAGCGCAAAGAAACTTGCGGTGCTTTCTTCATTAGGCGCCCGATTGCTTTCTCAATAAGTGTGCTGGAGGCCGTGGTTGAGGGATCCTCGTACGGTCAGAGGGGCAGCTTTGCGCTGTAGACCTGAAATATTATGAGACGTTGGAAACGCATCGTGGACACAAAAGAACTCGTGAGGGCGGCCTATGTCGCTCTTCTGGGGAGAGAACCTGAAAGCGAAGAAGTCTTGACGGCAAAAGCCGCGGCTCTTCAGGACCCAGTCGATATTCTTCAGCATTTCTTATCGTCCGAGGAATTCCAAGCTTCGCATAAGAATTTTATTGAAACGCTCAGAATAGGGCAGGTGGCCGCTGGACAGGACGTGGCGGTCGATGCAACGGAAGATGAGCTGCGTGCGCTGTTCGACAGAATTTGCCGCCAATGGCAAAAGTTGGGTGATGTCGAGCCGTATTGGTCCGTCTTGACGAACGATCGATATCGACTGTCGAAATTTCGAGAAAACAAAGCGGAATTTGAAAGAACGGGCGAGCAATCTTTGCAAATGCTGCGGCGTGCCGCTGCGCGCTGCCAAGCCACCGTTCCGACAGGAGTTTGCCTGGAGCTCGGGAGTGGCGTCGGGCGGGTTACGCGCCACCTCGCGGATCAATTCGACAAGGTCATCGGGGTTGACGTCTCGGAGGGCAATTCCGCGCTTTGCAGGAAATATCTGTTGGAGAGCGGAAAGCATAACGTGGACGTTCGGGTGATCAAGTCCCCGGTCGAAATCGAAGCTTTGCCTGAATACGATATGTTCTATTCAATCATCGTTCTTCAGCATAATCCTCCGCCAGTTATCAGATATTTTCTTACGACGTTGCTTTCCAAAATCCGGCCCGGGGGTGCCGCTTATTTTCAGGTGCCGACGCACACTCCGAATTATAGGTTTTCCATCGCGAGCTATCTCAAGAGCGCAACCGAAGTTTTCGATATGCACTTGTTGCCTATGTCCGAAGTTCTGACGTGCATTGATGACGCTGGACTAAAACTGAGGGAGGTATTGATGGACACCAGCACGGGAATGTATGGCTCCCATTCGTTTTATGCCGTGAAACCGCTTTGAGGTTTGGGCGGAGGGCTCACAGTTGCGGCATGAAGGAGACCTGCAAAAGAGATAGCTTCCCGTCAAGCGCGCCACGCTCTGTGATGATTTGCGCCTGAAGTTCGGGGCCTGCATGCGGATGTAGGAATTCGAATGCGGTTGAGAATCTGCCGGCCGCCGGCGACGCGAAGCGCACCTGCTTCAGACACACCTCGCCGGCATGAAGTTCGACGCGAAACGAAGCGTCTCGTTCGGTTTCGAAAAGGTCCACCAGAATTTCGGCGCGATATTGGCTAGGCGGAAGGTGCAGGTAGGGGCCGTGAATAAGCATGCGCGCAGGCCCCATGAGATCGATACTTGCTGGCGCCATTTCTGTCGGACGTTCTGCGGAATAGAATGCATTCTGTGGCCAGACGACGGGGCCAATCTCATGGCGCGTGATCAGCGCGGCCAGTGGACTCAGGACAGACGGTATCAGAATTTCGGCAAGCTCGTCGGGCCCGTCGGCGGTTGTTGGGCGGTCCGCTACGCCCTCGAATTTGCGGACTGCCGCGCCGAGCGTGCCTTCGGCCATCTCCTTTGGCGTTATGTGCGCGGCGTAGGAGAGAATTTCCGTTGCTTCAATATTCAGATTGAGATGTGCGCAGATTGCGCGAAGAAGGTCCGGCAGACTTATATCCATCTCACGGTCGAGGACGGCGACCTTCGCGCCTTTTCGTAATGCCAAATTTGCCGAATACGACGCCGAGCAAACTCGCACGGCTTCGATATTCGTTCGGTTGGTCTTTTCTTTCAGATAATTGACGACGCGGCTTGGTTCTTCCGACAGGTAGAGAACCGGCACGTTCATTCGCTCTATTGCGTCGATAAATTCGACGCCGGGATAGTTGGTGAGCAATAGCCGGCCGGTGGTGTGCTCAACAGGAGCGGGGATGGGTTGGGCGACGCCAACAGTCACCACGTCAACGGGTCCTTCGAGGTTTTTCTTTGCTAGAGCCCGCAGCACCTCGAACGCCCAGAACGTCAGTCCGCCCGGCGGTCCAATAACCAGCGAATCCTTCTCGGTTATCATCAATCACGGCCATCGTGCGGAGCCGCCAAAGCCAATTCGCTAGCTATTGGCCGGGACATCTTTTCGCTTGCGATCGCGTGAGGATTGACGAGCGCGTCAGGCGCACCGAGGGCTATACCTTCGACGAAGTTGAGCCGTGCAGCTGTGTCGCCAGCCTCACACAGGTAGG
The DNA here is from genome assembly GCA_018242295.1 of Pseudomonadota bacterium. Classification (GTDB taxonomy): domain Bacteria; phylum Pseudomonadota; class Alphaproteobacteria; order Rhizobiales; family Hyphomicrobiaceae; genus Hyphomicrobium_B. The sequence goes on along the minus strand of JAFECE010000004.1, from coordinate 79,557 downwards.
CGGACTTGATCCCCACGGCAAACGTGTTTTGCCTTCCGCCTTTTGGCGACACGTCCAGTTGGAGGCGAACCTCCTTATCAGCTATGTCGTCCACTTCAATCGGGATGAGAATCCAAAGTTCGCGCTCGGCCTCGATATGATACGAGAGGACGCGCTTTCCTATTTGGATATTCAGTTGATGCAGGCGGCCGTCATCGTCGCAGAGGCTCTCAGTATTTTTCTCAGTCGGCGGGGCTGGAGTGCCGCCGTACGCCAGAAGGTAAAGATGCAATCTGTCGGGATATCGAATACTGGCTTGTGTAAACACCAACTCGGTCAGGCCTTCGTCCGTGATCCAGCATCCTTTTTCGTCCGGTTCAGCCCAGCCGGTTCCGGCGCGGAAGCGCTCGGCCGAAGCAGCGTGCGGGAGCAGCCCACGGCGATGTTTCCGAGAAAACGAATAGAACGTCGCGTCGTGGTAGATCGAGAAGGTGTGGTTTTGGCGTTCGACGCTTAATGACTTACCGATGATTTCGTGAACGATTTCGATCCAGGGGCGTGGCCGGAATTCGCGAATGATGCGCTTCTCTTTTCGCGATAGGCGATTTCGGTCGTTCAGAAGCGCTTCGAGCTTTTCGCGGAAGTCGTTCTCAGCTGACAGGTCAAAGTATTCCGCGAAGTCGAGGCCAGCCTCGGGCAACGATGATATTCTCGAGACGAGCGGCACCTTCCCTTTGGCAAGAGATTCGGTCACGGGAAGTCCCCAGCCTTCATAGCGGCTTGGATAGAGTGTGAACAAGCACGCGCCGTAAAGCACGTCTAGCTCTGTGTCGGAGACGTTCGAGAATAGTTTGATTTTCTTCTGCAGACCTGGATCTGAATTCAAAAGATGTAATGCAGACTCGTTCTTCCAGCCGCGACCACCGACGCAAACCAGCGTCGGCACATTCTCGATGCCTCGTTCGTGAATGAGATCGCGCCAAGTTTGAAAGACAAGCTTGTGATTTTTTCGAGGTTCGATCGTCGATACGAACAGTATGAAGTTGGACTCTTCAACTCCGTATCGGTTCAATATCAATTCTTTCGTCTGCTTTTTTCCGGTGCGGATCGGTTCGAACTTGCCGTCCAAGCGAATCCGTGACGCGTTTGGCGGATTGTAACCGAACTTTATGGCAATCGAGTCGAGATCCTTGGCCGTCGAGTTTGAACTCGTCAGGAATCCGTCTGCGTGATCGAAGATGCCGCGTAGCCATTCGCGGAAATCGTAACCAAGCTCGGGGACGAAATAATGGGGCGCGATGATCGGAATGCAATCGTGGACGAAGGGAATGTAAATCAGATTGCATTCCTGCTTGGCGCGGCGAACAGCCAGGAAATAGTTCGGCATCGCCCATGACGATCCGAGATTGACCAGGCGGGCTCCCGACGGGATCTCTAGGTCGGGTCCGATAAAAATCTGCGCTTCAATTCGTCCAACGAGATGCTTCCACTGGACGTCGTCAATTTGGCCATCGGCGGCGGTCATCGCCACGAGGTCTTTAACAATTTCGTTCGCTATCGGAGTCCAGTAATTAGAGGCGCGCGAAAATGCAGAAAACAGAATATTCAGATTTTCGGGCGGCTGAGCTATGAGAGTCGATAGGACGGCGAGTTGAATGCGCTGTATGCCGGTTGGCCAGCGCGAATTCACAATGTAGTAGGCGATGTCCGTAATATCGAAAACAATGGTCGGCCATTCGGGGCGAATTGTGCCCGCCGGGCCGGTGCCGTCAAATTCCGAAACATTCAATACCGTGCGCAGTTTTTCGCGTCGCCAACCGAGCATTCGCAGTTCTCGAATGGGGCCGGGGTTGGTGGGGTCCCGTAAGAGTGCGCAGTAATATTCCTGCGCAGCTTCCTCGTGCCTTCCTTGCAACTTCAAAGCATGACCCAGCTGTAGATGGGCGTCACAATCATCCAATCCTAAAGCCAACGCTTGACGGTAGGCGGCTTCGGAGTCTGCGACGTGACCTGACTCTTTGAGAGCATGTCCGTATTGAATCCAAATAGGCGATAGGGCCGGGTCACAATCCAAGGCCCGTTTGTAATGTGCGGCTGCCTCCTGCCAGCGCTGGTTATCTCGCGCGCGGTCACCTGAAGCGACAGACTTTTCGGCCGAATATTTGAGAAGCCAGCTTGGACGTATTGATAGTCGACTGAGAAATTTAGCGGCCACCCAGTGCATTCGGAAAATCTCGCCTTATTCGTCCGTATTCAAGGATGTCGCCCGACAAAAAAAGAACCGTCGGGAATCATTGAAGTGACCTCGGACGGATGAGCATCTATAATGTCGTCCGCGGCTGCCAGCTATTTATCTCAGCAATCGGAAAAGCTATTCGTCCCTCATGCAACAGATTCGTATGCCACTTTCGGGGGACGGGCAAGATAACAAAACCCGTCGTCTCATCCTTGAAGGATATAATTTAGCGCTTTCGGCTGGGACTGGCATAGCGACGTATTCTCGGACGTTGGGAAGTGCGGCGCGCGCGCTTGGATATCAAACAGACCTTCTCGTCAGCACGAACCGCGCCATTGATGAGGGCGATGCGGTGCTGGCGGAGATCACGGTGTTCGATGGACCTCGAAACCTGAATCTCATTCACAAAGGCCAAATGGAGCTGCGCCGGTTTTTTGGTGCGCCGCTTGGCGTCAAAGCCGGCGTCTTGAAAAGCATTGACGGGGTGGTGGCGCGACCGAATGCATCCTTTGACGGCTTCCGTCGCATTTATGGCGTGCCATTTCTGCTGGACGTCGAGAGACTGCATTTCATGCGCCACGGGAAGCGGCTACGCCTCCGCATAGATCAGCCTCCAGATGTATTTCATGTTACGCGTGCTGCGCCACTCCATATTCCGAACACCGCGAATATTTATACGATCCATGATATCATTCCGCTTCGGCTTCCTTCGGCAACAGCCGATGACAAGAAATATTATTTGGGTATGTTGCGCGAGATCGTTCGGACCGCCGATCATATCGTGACGGTTTCGGAATTTTCGCGCCAAGATATTATTCGGCTGACGGGAATTTCTCCTGATAGGATCACCAACACCTATCAGCCTGTGATTCTGCCTGAGGACGTGACTGAACAGCCCGATGCCGTCGTCTCGGACATGCTTGCGGCCAAGTATGGCCTCGATTTCAAAGATTATTTCTTGTTCGTCGGAGCTATCGAGCCGAAGAAGAATATCGCAAGGCTCATTGATGCTTATGCAGCATCGGGCGTGCAGAGGCCGCTGATTATTGCCGGAGGCCTCGGATGGATGTACGAAACGGATCTCGAGAAAATCGCCGACGAGCGCTTTTTATCCTACACGGTCGCTGGAAAACAGATAGTGCCCAAGCGGCGCGTACGGCGCTTGTCGTATGTGCCGTACAGCGATCTCGTCTCGATTACGCGAGGCGCGCGAGCGTTGCTTTTTCCTTCCCTCTATGAAGGCTTCGGCCTTCCGGTGCTCGAAGCGATGACGGTCGGCACGCCGACGATGACATCGAATGTCACGTCGCTGCCGGAAATTGTGGGCGATGCCGGATGCTTGGTGGATCCGTTTGACGTGGACGCGATGGCGAAGGCCATTCGGCGGCTGGATGTGGACACGGGCTATCGCGAGGAACTGGCGGTGCGCGGTTTGAAGCGCGCGGCCGACTTCTCCTTGGAGAAGTATGGTCGTCGCTTGCGATCCGTCTACGACAAAGTCGCCGGGTAGTCAGACCAGCACTTCATATATTCTGAACACTTTGCTCGGCGGTCCGGCTGCAAGCTCCGCGAGCTTGACCATGGGCTCATTGATTTCGAGAATCCAAGAGAACTCCACCCAGTCGAGATCGTAATCCCGGCCAAGTTGCATGAATTCCGAAACAAGGAGCGAAAGAATAACGGGGGCCAATGCTGTTCGGCGGAAGTTCTGACGAATGCCCAGAAGGGGTATTCGTGCCGATTTCCAGCGATCGGACCAAACCGCGTGGATGAGCTTTAGCCAGTTAACGGGCAAAAGCCGCCCATTGAACGGAGCCAAGGTGCGATTGAGATCCGGCAATGCGACCATCATCGCCGACGGAACGCCGTCAACTTCGACGATACGGCCAAATTTTCCGCGCATTATTGGCCGGGTTTGAGTAATCATCGCGTTGATTTCGGCGTCGGAGAACGGCACAAAGCCCCAGTTGTCACGCCATGCATCATTGAAGATGTCGAAGACGATTTTGACGTCATCTGAATAGCGCGCCATATCGAATTGTCGAATCTTGATGCGACTGGTTTCACGGGCCAATCGTGCGAGACGATCGATCTGCGGGACCGAGGCGGCCGGACTTGTGCGGTAGGCAAATAAGTCTATCGACTTATTTAGCCCGCACGTTTCCAAAAGCGGTCCGATCCACGGACGGCTATGTCTCGTCAAAATCGAGGGCGTTGTCTCAAAACCACTGACGAGGAGACCGCATTCCTCATTTATGCTGAGGCAAAACGGGCCCATCATCCGCTTCATTCCGCGATGGCGAAGCCAGTCCTTCGCCGCGCCAACCAATGCCTCGGCAACCTTTTTATCATCGATGCAGTCGAAAAATCCGAAGTGCCCGGTCTCGTCCTGGTGTTGCGTCAGGTACCGGTGGTTGATTTGTGCCGAGATGCGGCCTACGGGCTCGCTTCCCTGATAGGCGACAAAGAATGCGGCTTCGCCGGACGTGAAAAATGGATTGTATTTGCGCGAGATCTGCTCACGTTCCAGAATGTCTGGCGTTGCCACCCAGAATGGATCGTCCTTAAACACCGTGTAGGGAACTTTAAGCCAGGCACGCAGATCTCTTTTCGTCGTGACTTCCTTTATGAAAATAGACTCGGCCATCAATGGGATCTCCCGATAGCCAACGATTTCATCACCGCGAGAATTCGATCTGCCCAATTCGCTGGCATGCTATTGACTAGCCGCAGCAAAAAATTGAGCTGCCAGGGGAATACGATTTCGGATCTTTTCCGTTCGATCGCTTGAACTAGGCGGTCCGCTGCGGCTTGGGCGCTCATCGAAAACGGTTTCGGATAGGAAAGGCTGGCACTCATCGGTGTGTCTATAAACCCTGGACATGCGACCATGACATGAACGTTGTGAGGCTTTAGCATTCTTCGGATTCCCTGCCCGTAAATGCGGGCTGCAGCTTTAGACGCCGAGTAGACGGGCGCTTCCGGGAGGCCCTGAAATGCCATAATCGAACTGATGATAATGACATGGCCATTCCTTCGCTTTATGAAGGAATCGATCAGGGGGATAATTGTATTGAAGACCCCGTGGAGATTTACGTCGCAAATATTGTGGGCCAATTCAATAGATTCGCCGTTCGGCCCTGCGAGGACATCGCGCCCGCCTAATCCGGCATTCGCAACAATCAGGTCGACGGGCATTATGTCGTCTGCCTGGAGGAGAGCTTTCTTCATTCCGGCGGCATCGCTGACGTCGCAGATGACCGTGCTTACCCGTGCACCTCGCCGCGTGCAGTCGGCGGCCACCTGCTCGAGGCGGGCCTCGTCGCGTCCAAAAAGTGTGAGATTGCCCCCGTTATGCGCAAGTCTCACGGCCAACGCGGCACCGAGCCCGCTGCTGGCTCCGGTGATGACAGCATGGCGGAATGCCGTGCGTTGTTGCAATTTGCACCTTCACGGGATTTAGGTGGGAATATGAAATAAAAAGGCTATACGCAGAAAGCGGTCAATCGGGAAGTCGCCGCAGGTTCTGAAAAATAGGACGTATATAGAACTGACTGCGTATGACAGTTCGAACATGAGAAGGACCGAGCCAAGTCAATGACGGCAGCCGACAGAGCCGAGACAATAAAAAGGGGGGCAGATGGCGCTCGGGCCGCTTCGTTTCGCAAACGGTCCGAAACTGAACGGGGTCCGTTGTCGAAGTATGCGCGCATTTCACTTTGGTTGCTGCCGTCAATCTTGGCGATCGTCTATTACGGCTTAGTTGCCACCGACCAATACGTCTCTGAATCGCAGTTTGTCTTGCGGACATCCGAAAAGCCCGCCGGGTCGTCGGGATTCGGCGCGCTCCTGCAGATGAGCGGCATCGGAAGGGTAGAGGATGACGTCTACTCGGTGCAGGCCTTCCTATCATCGCGCAGCGCGGCCGACCGCCTAGCAGAGCGCCTGCCGGTTCGGAAAATTTTCGGACCGCCAAGCGCTGACTTCATCGCGCGATTTCCGTCGATCTTTTTCAACGATAGCAAGGAAGAATTTTACAAGTACCTGAATTGGATGATCACGACCCGCTATGGTAGCACCACTGGAATAGTGACATTGAACGTGCATGCATTCGCCCCTGAGGATGCGAAAGATGTCAGCCTTGCGCTGCTCTCGCTCGCGGAGGATGTGGTCAACCGAATGAATGCTCGGATGCAGGAAGATGCCGTGCGTCTTGCAGAGCAAGAGGTTCGCCGCGCTGAAGAGCGGATGGTGTCGGCACAGATTGCGATTACGCAGTTTCGCAACAAAGAATTGATGATCGATGCATCCGGTTCTGCGATCGTGGTGGTTGAGGTTATCGCGAGGCTGGAAGCGGAGCGCGCGCAACTGGAGGCTCAGATCCGGGAAATCGCAAAAGGCGCGGGCACCAACCCTCAGTTGCCAGGCCTTCGGCTTCGGACAGAGGCACTGCAGTCTCAAATTTCCGCGGAACGGCAGAAGATCGCCGATCCGAAAGATGGCATCGCCGATCAACTCGCGCGCTACGAGCGACTGCTTCTGGATCAACAATTCGCTAAAGAGACTCTTACATCCGTAAGGAGATCGCTCGAGACGGCCCAACAGAACGCCAGGAGACAGCAGCTTTACCTGGAGCGCATTGTCGAGCCGACTGCGCCTGATAGCTCAATGGCGCCTACGCGTATAAAAAATATAGCTACTGTCGCTGGGCTCAATGTCGTGATGCTTCTGGTGCTGTGGCTGGTGGTTTCGGGATTCAAAGAGCATGTCGTGGAATCCCAGCATGACTGAACAGTGCGGGCTCAGTTGCTATGGAGCTTACTTCGCAACGAATCCAGGCCGTAAAGGCCGATAGCGAACAGCACGAAGCCGCAGAGTGCCGGATACCACGGCGTAAAGTGCGTTACGACCCCGTCGCCGAGGACGCCGGCGCGAAACATTTCATAGCAATGCACAGTCGGATTTAGCAGCGCGATCGATTGCGTAGAAGTCGGAAGCCAGTCGACCATAAAGAATGCTCCAGAGAGCGGCAGCATTAGGTACTGCATCGGCTGCACAAATCTTTGGGTCGCTTCGGAATATTCGCTCAGAATCGCGAGGACGAACCCCATCCCGCCCGCCAGGATAATCATGGATATCCATCCGGCCACCGCCCAACTTGGATCGGTCGGGAGCTCGATGAGGTCGGCTGCCGCAAGAACCAAGTATGCGAACACGAGGGCGGTTGTGGTGCCCATAGCCTCGAGCGCAAGCCTGGAGATTACGATGTCTACGAGCGTGATGCGCCGATGATAGAGCAGGCCATGGCTGTGAGAGAGGAGACCGATGCAGGAGTTCGTGAGGTGGCGCCACAACGTCAAAGGCAGATAGCAGGTGAAGGCCATGCGCAAAATCGGCACGCCATGCTCGAAGGACGGCTTTATACTATGCCAGATAGTCATGACGCCGGTGGCCAGGATCAGAGGTTCGAGCACGATCCAAAGGAAGCCAATATTCGCGCGGCCGTAATGGCTCATGACGTCGCGAATTATCAAGGCGCCGATACATCGAATCTGAGTCTTCAGGCCACGTTGAAACTCACCAGCCATTCAACAAACCCGCATTCAGCATTCGACGGCTCATAGCTTTCAGTTCAGGTGTCCGGCCCGAAAGTAAGATCAGATTTTGCAATCCAACGCGGTCCATCGACGGTCATAATTTGAATGCGCGCTCCGTTGTCCGCCTGGGCGCTTGGCTTGAAGGGCACGGATAGAGAGTCCGCCGGCACGCGTTCCCCATCATTGCTGGTCGGCGACCCATAAAGGATCACTGTCGCGCGCTTGAATCCGGTGACCATCTGCCGCTGCGCCGACGAGGAGGATGCGTTCGTCATAGGCCCGTTTCCAACGCCCGCCACGGCCAACGGTTTGCTATCGTTCGCCTGTGTGGCTTCTGGGCCACTAGATGAGAGGCTGAGACCGCCATTGGTCGCTGTTGGCGTAGCTAGATTGGCTGAACATCCGGCAAGCGCCGCAAATAATATGCCGGTCGCCAGAAGGAACTGTTCCGTTACGCGCATCGCCCCCTCATAGCGTACTTTCATTTCCCAGCACCGTAGTGCCTATATATATTACCGAGTGGCCGGATGAGGTCAAAGCCCCGGCCGCCTCATCAATTACTTCTATTGAATTTATAGGCGAGATCGCGTTCGGTAGCCTGATGGCTGCAGCTTGGATTTTCGAGGGCATTCTAATATGGAGGGCAGTCCTTGCAGTTGAAAAGGCCTGCGCTCGAACCAGAGACGGTCAAACTCGTACCGGTTGGGGCCCGCCCCAGTGCATCCGCAATTGAACGCAAAAATCTATTTCTTCATTTCGTGACGGCTTGGCGCTGGTTCCTCATATTCGTTGGCGCGCCAACTGCACTCGCTGCGGCGTATTTATTCGCGATCGCCGCTGATCGCTATGAATCGGAATCCAAGTTCATTGTCCGCAATCCCAGCCTCGGCACGTCGTCCCTTAGTGGCCTCATGCAGGAGGTCGGCGGCGCCGGGATGACGAACGATGCTTACATTGTTCACGCGTATATGCGTTCGCGAGATGCGCTTAAGGCGCTCGTATCGCAAGCCGACTTGCTAGAACGATTAAATCGTCCCGAGGCGGATTTCCTGTGGCGCTATCCAAGTTTCCTTTTCAAGCAATCGCAAGAACATTTGTGGAAGCACTTCAATCAATTCCTGACGATCGACTATGATCAGACGACGGGTATCAGCACTCTTCGCGTGCAAGCGTTTCGCCCTGACGACGCAAAAATAATAACGGAAGTTCTCCTGCGCTCGGCCGAGACACTCGTCAATCACATCAGCGCAAGAGCTCAAGGGGATGCCGTCGCGACCGCTGCGCGAACGGTCGAAGATAGCCGGCTCAATGCGCAAGATGCCGTCAATAAGATTACCGAATTTCGCAAGAAGAACCGGCTGATCGATCCCGGAAAGATTTCCGCGTCGGCTCTCGACACCATTACACAGCTTTCGCTCGACATTGCGAAAACGAAGGCCGAGCTTGCAGAGTTGACGAGTTCCTCCCCGGACAGCCCGCAGGCGATATCTTTTCAGCGTCGTATAGCGGCGATCAACGATCAAATTGCGCAAGAGCGACGGTTGCTCGCGGGGTCGGACCAGTCTCTTGCGCCTCTAATCGCCGAATATGAAATGCTCACGCTCAATCGCGAATTTGCCGAACGTACTTTTGCATCGGCTCAATCCGCGTTGGAAATGGCGCGTATCGAGGCATCCCGGCAGCAGATTTTTCTCGAGAACATCAGTGCCCCAACGGCTCCTGACTATCCGATATATCCCCGGCGATTGCTGCAACTCATAGGTGCGTTCGCGCTTTGCGGTCTCGCCTATGCGATTGGCCGCAAGCTTGTGCTCGAAGTGCTGGCGCACGCTGGAAGATAGTGGTTTTGCGGAAAATACATGACCGGGATGCAATCAACAATTTTGGCGCCAAATGACGACGCGATCATTGTCCGCGATCTCGTGAAAGAATTTCATACGGAAATCGGCGTCCGGCGGGTACTGAAGGGCATTTCGTTTCGCGTGGGCCGAGGAGAACGCCTTGCTGTTCTCGGGAGGAATGGAGCCGGAAAGTCGACGCTCATTCAAATCTTGTCGGGCGTTCAGGTCGCAACCAGCGGTACGATAGAGCGCGGGCTCACAATGTCCTGGCCGCTAGCGTTGTCTGGCGGCTTCCAAGGCGAACTTACAGGATTCGATAACGTTCGCTTCATCGCGCGAATTTATGATGTTCCATTCAAAGAGACGTATGAATTCGTCAGTGATTTCTCCGAGATCGGACGGCAGCTTCATACACCCGTCAGATATTATTCAAGCGGAATGCGGATGCGCCTGGCGTTCGCGTTGTCGCTGGCAATCGATTTCGAATGTTTTCTGATCGACGAGGTCATTCTTGTCGGCGATCATCGATTCCAGGAAAAGTGTCATCGCGAGATATTCGAGAATCGCGCTGATCGCGCCATGATCCTCGCAATTCATGACGGCACGATCGTGAGAGAGCGCTGTACTGCCGCGCTCGTTATGAAAGACGGCAAGGGGAAGGTTTTTACCGATCTCGTTGCCGCGGTGAATACCTACGCAACTTTATAGAAGCCCTTCTTGCGGCGCGCGACTCAAGCGAGGCCTTCCTGCTTCAGCGCAACGTCGACTGTGGGGCGGGCTCGGACATGCTCGAAGAGGGTCTTCAATGGCTTCGGAGAATCGATCTTGTTCGACGCAGCCCAGAGCAACATCACGAAAAGAAAAAAATCGGCGACGGTCGCGTGTTCGCCGAAAAGATACGGGCCCTTCGTTTGCGCGGCGATCTCTTTGAACCTCTCGTGGATTTTTGCGACGGCGGCGGTTTTGTCAGCGTCTGTCGCCGAGGCACGGAAGATCGGCGCGAAAGCCTTGTGAATTTCGCTTGATATAAATGCGAGCATCTCGAGAAGTCGATACTGACCGAATTGTCCCGGAGCCATGAGCCCCGGGTAATTGCTGGCGATAAAACTGAGAATGGCGACGTTTTCCGTTAGGACTTGGCCATCGTCGAATTGAAGTGCCGGGACATAGCCCTTGGGATTGATGTCCAAATACGAGCGGCCGTCTTCGAGCTTATGCGTTTTGAGATCAACCTTAGCCAGTTTGAACTTCATGCCGGCTTCTTCCAGCGCAATGTGGCTCGCGAGGCTGCAGGCTCCTGGTGAGTAATAGAGGATCATGAACTCGCTCCGGCTTGATCGCTCAACGCCCGGGGTGCTTCCAGGTTTCAGAGTCTTTAATGCTCATTCGCAGACTTAATTTACAACTAACCAAAATCAGCGACTGCGCTCGTCGTTTAAAAACTGCGGCTTAGTCTCGCTGAATTACTGCGTGTCTAAAGGAGTTTTATGCATGTCAAAGCATCTCATATTAGCAGTCATGATCGGCGTTGCCACAATAGCCGCGCCTGCTGCATCGGAGGCGCATTGCCTCGGCTTGGATACGGTTGGGACGGGTATCCACAGCGTCTTCGACCGCACGGCAAACCTCGCGAATGCGGCATTCTACCGGACGCAAAGGCTCGGTGATCGAATGTTCGGCTGGTTGAACTGCGGTGTTTGCCGCGGTTGCCGGACTTGAACTTCGTGACGATCAGGCGGCCTCGCCGATCTTGGGGTCGCCTTCTCGGGCAGTGATTTTGAGAACTGTATCGTTCGATTTTCTTCAAGAATACAGCTTGCGTCATCCCCCGGATATCCGACGCGTCTATCTCTTCCAGAAAAATTGTAACTTGTGCAGCGGTGCCTCTTCCGACGAAGGCGGTGGCGGAACCAAGAACTACGTTCTCACGGGATATCCATATTGATGTACTTCGTTGGGGACATCCAATGATCTAAGCTATTTTTTTCAGGCGTTCGTCGCCGAGGCGCTGTTTTCCGGCAGAGGAATTTTATGGGGCGTATCGTTTTAGCTTCGCCGGTGCCGCCAATGAATACCGGAACGGCGCCGTATCTCGGGCTGTTCATAGCTGCCGGTCTGCCGGTTCTCCGCTCGCAAGACGTATTGATCGTGACGACCGCGGAGTTCGGGCGCTTCGATCATCACTACATGGGAATGCCCGTTATCGCGGTAGAAGACTACGATCCCGATCCCGACGACGTCGTGATCGCGTTTTTCGCGAATAATCGATTTCATCGCTTCGCGTACGCGATCGCTGAAGCGGCCGAGAGACGAAAGAGGCTCATCAGCGTTCTTCATGAGCCACAATGTTTTCATGCCATTTCCAACATGTATTCGAGGCGCGGAGGAAGCGTCGATATGGCTGGATTGGCCGAGCATATAAAGTACGAAATGCCGAAGCTGCAGGAGTGGATCCTGGCGAAATTTTCAGATCGGTGCTTGCCGCAAATTGTGAGTTGCAATCTCGTCGCGCAGTCGAAAATTCTCAGGCTTTCCGACGCGATCATCGTTCATAGCTATTACGCGGGCCTAAAGCTCAGTCTTGAAAGTTCACATGGCACCGCGTTACCGGAGATCATCGTCATGCAATTCCCGCACGATCAGAGCGCGATCGAGCGCGTGCGCGGTAGGCCGGACAAGTTTACGGTCGGTTGTTTCGGGTGGATCGCTCTATCCAAGCGGCCGCTTCAGGTCATCAAGGGTTTCGCCAAGTTTCTTTTGGCATTACCCGAGGAGGCGCGGTCCGATGTCGAGCTGAAGTTTGCAGGCTCGCCGGCCGATAAGACCTTGGATCCTCTGTATTGGGCGAAAGTCTACGGCGTTGAGAGCCATTGCGTTCATCTCAGCGGGCTATCCGACGAAGCCTTCGCACGCGAGATGGAGTCGGTTTCTCTTCTATGCAACCTTCGTTTTCCCTCATGCGGAGAAACCAGCGGAACGCTCAATCTTGCTCGCGACACGGGCGTGAGAGTCGCGATGTCCTGCTATCAGGCGTTTCGAGAGGAGGAGGCGGATTACTTCATCAGTCTCGACCCAGAGAGGGAGATCGGCGAAATATCCGCGGCGATCATGGCGGAGTATCAAAGGTGGCGATGGCCGGACACAGTCGGCCGAACCCGGACGGAACAGAGATATGCGTTGCCGAAGAAGTTCTCGGTAGCTGAAGCGATCTCTTATATTTTGGCGGGAGCATGAGATGGCTTTGAAGTTTCAACGACGGAATTTTAAATACTGGATTCCGTTTTTCGGCACGCGATATCTGCTCAAGAGAATCGAGCGGCTGGAGGGAGAGCTCAACGCGTTGCGGGCGAGCGAGGAACGGCAAGCCGTCGTCACCTATTACGAAGCCCGCATCGAGGCGCTTTACGATGCGATCTGCCAGCGCATAAATCTGAGCAAGCCGGTCATCAATCCCGGGAGCCTCGATGTGCGTGATAGGTAATGCGTTCCTTGGCGCCGGCGTAGTGCCGCGAAGGTATGCCACCCATCAATTTATGGGCGGCACCTCCAAGTGCGTGCTCTTGCGATCCAAACTCGGATCGAGCATCGACGCGGTTTTGAAATCGCGGTCTGCCGAGTCCAGGTCGCCTTCGTCGATATATGTATCGGCGCGAACGAAGTACGCCATCGCATATTTTGGATTGAGAGCGACGGCCTTGCTCAAGTCATCGATGGCGTCGCTGAACTTGCCCTGCATCTTCAATGCTACACCCCGATTGAAATAGACAACCGGCTCGTTCGGATTGATTTTTATTTCCCTGGAATAATCAGATACAGCGGCATCTAGGTCGCCTTTCTTGCGCAGGCAATTTCCCCGGTTATTATAGACTCTCGGATAATAAGTCTCCAATCTAATAGCTTCGTCGTAATCGTCTATGGCGCGGTCGCAATCGCCGAGTGCGGCATATACAATGCCGCGGCCGACGTAATAATAGGGATCGGGGATCATTTTGGCGGCGCTCGAAAAGTCCGCTATTGCGTGCTCAAAATCGCGTTTCGAGAAGTAAGCAAGCGCGCGGTTTCCGTAGTAAATGGCAAGGTTTCTAGGGTTGTTGGATGGCGATTCGATCAAGATCGAGCAGCCGGTAATGTGCGAGTCTGGTGTTGGTCCTGACTCGCAGTCATGGGATGCGTCTGCAAAGGCCGGACTGAAAGAAAGCAAAAATAGGATAGGCGTCGCAATATAACGCATGTCCGTTTTCCCGAAATATATGAGAAAGTCACAATTCAATATGTGAAAATAATTTGAATATCGACTGGTCAAAATACGCGAACTGAGTCGGAATGATAACTTAGCGGCTGTGTCGCGCAATATCGAAGCGCTAGATCTCCCCAAGCATAATTGTCGACATATTGACGTAAGCACTCGCCGAAATGTCCAGATACGGCATTAGTCGAGGAGAATTTAGCGGTACTTCAGTTTTGTCTGTCGATGTTAATTCAATGGCTTGCTCGCCATGTGCATACTGCGATGGAGTGAATTTCATTTTCAAACGATAGAGTGTTTCTAAAATTCATAGGTATCGGATTTTTATGAAGCAACGCATCGTCCTGGCAGGACGCACGTTGGAGTTCGATGGCGAGGAAGGTGACTATTATTTCCAGAACCTTTCCGAATTTTCGCATGGGCCCGGCGAGCGAAATTTGCAGAGATTTGCAGCACGGCATCTGCATCCAACGAGCACATGTTTGGATATCGGCGCGCGTATCGGACTTACGACGGCGAGCTTGGCGCTCGCCTGTCCAAAAGGGCACGTCTATGCTTTTGAACCTTCGCCCAAGCGCGCGCTGCATTTGCGCCGGAACATGACGGCCAATGCTCTATCGAATACGACTGTCGTGGAGCGTGCGTTGGGTGCTGCTTGTGCAGCGAACTCAGCGATTGTGAGAGATCCCGGTTGGCGGCCATTATCGGTCGATGATGCGCGCGTTGCGATGGAGACGATCGATAACTGGTCGGCGGCGATCAGTTCACCCATAGATTTCGTCAACTTGAATGTGGGAGGGTATGAAGCCCACGTTCTCGCGGGCGGGGCCGAGACGCTGGCTCGCGACCGTCCTGTGATCTTCATGGAGTTCAATTCCGTTGCGATCGCGTTCGCGGCAAGACGAAGTCCGCTGTCCTTTGCGGAGACACTTTGGAAATTGTTCGATGTCTTCGAGATCGATGAAGATGGCGTATTGTCAGCGCTGGATGCTCGCCTCTTCGTTTTTGACAACATGGTTCGTCATGGATGCGTCGATGATATTGTGTTGGATCTGAAGGCCGATCAGGACGCGGAGTCGATACGCGAGGTTCTGGCGAACGAACTCGAGGCGGAGGCAGCGGCGGCTTGATGCTCGCGCGTTCAGGCGCGAGCATCGGACAGAATCGCGTGTGCAAATTCGGCCGCGGCTCAGAACAGAACGCGCCCGAGGGCGACGCGATCGTTGTCAGCGGAGGCCATGCGCTCGACGAGCTCTTCAAAGGTGGCCTTCGGCTTCCAATCCAAGTCCCTCTCGGCTTTCGCCGGGCAGCCGATCAAGGTGTCGACTTCAGAAGCTCGGAAGAATGCCGGGTTGACGCGGACCACGACCCTGTTCGTGCGGCGATCGCGTGCCGTCTCGTTTACGCCGTCGCCTTCCCATGCGAGTTTGAAGCCCAATGCGTCCGCGGCGTGGGTGACGAAATCGCGAACGGAATTGGTTCGGCCTGTCGCGAGCACGTAGGTATCGGGGACCTTATGTTGCAGCATCTTCCACATGCCTTGCACGAAATCGCCGGCAAAACCCCAGTCGCGTACGGCATTCAGGTTTCCAAGTTCCAGTATGTTCGCGTTACGATGCTTGATCTTGGCCAGCGTAAGCGTGATCTTGCGGGTCACGAATTCCTGTCCACGCAAGGGGGATTCGTGATTGAAGAGAATGCCGCTTGCGGCAAAGATATTGTGGGCCTCGCGGTAGTTGACCGTAATCCAATGTGCGAACAGCTTCGCGACGCCATAGGGGCTGCGGGGGTAGAGCGGCGTCATTTCCGATTGGACTTGATTCTGAATTTTTCCAAACATCTCGGATGTCGATGCCTGATAAAATCTGGCTTGCGAGCCGGTCATTCGCAAGGCTTCGAGGATGCGCAGGACACCGAGCGCATCGAGCTCGGAGGTGAGGAGAGGCTGCCGGAATGAGGCCGCGACAAAGCTTTGCGCCGCCAGATTGTAAATTTCATCGGGTTTTATTTCGTCGATAACGGACGCAATGTTCGAAAGCTCGAGCAGGTCGAAGTCGTGATAGCTGATCTCGTTTTCGATTCCGAGCTCGGCAAGGCGGCTGCGGTTCATGCTGGCGGTTCGCCGCACGCCGCCATGGACAGCGTAGCCTTTCTCCAGCAACAATTTTGCGAGGTATGCGCCGTCCTGACCGGTGATGCCGGTGATAAATGCAGTTTTCATGAAAATCCCCAAAATATCAGCGACAAGAAAATGGACTTCAAAATCGTCTGTATTCGCCGTTCTTCAACGTGCGCAATCGTTCGCGTGGGCAAGATTCTTCAATATTTCGGCAGCAGCAATAATGTCCGCTTCCGCCCAGTAGAGTCCATCAGACCGGTAGTGTCGAAGTATGTCGCGGTATGGCGTCATTCGGAAGGGTAGCGGAAAGGCGTGATCGTAATCGTTCAAGTATTCAGCGGGTGCCGACCAGTTCGTTGCAATGGTCGGCACACCGGCTTCCAGCGCCTCTTTGATCGTCAGGCCGAAGCCTTCCGCGCGGTGGAGCGAGAGATAGACATCGCTCATTCGGTATAGTGCAGAGATGTCGGCGTCCGTCAGGCGGCCTTCGATGAGGTGAACGTTTTTTCCGAGCTGCCGCAGCATGGAGCCGCGCGTGAGCAAAGTTGTTTTTGTGAATTGCGCTTTGATCAGCAGCTGAAAGTTCGGGTCGTCGCCGAATGCCGACTTCCAAGCGTTGATGTGGGCCATTGGATTTTTGCGCGCAGGGCACGAACGCAAATCCATGATCGCGAGACCGACGAATGCGTCCTTACAAAGACCCATCTGCGCGCGGGAAAGCCCCGAGGGTTCGGTCAGCTTGACTTTGTGGGGCGTAACTTCGGAGGGCAGACCCAAGCCGCTGGAAATGGCGGCGGCCGAATATCGCGAGGGTGTTTTGAAGCTATGCAACACGGCTTCCAGGAATTTCCACTCCTGGGGGCAGTAGGGCATTTCCCAGACCAGATTGCCGACCCTCCAGCTCTGCGCGATGAAATCGGGAGGCAAGTATGCAAGGGTCCGCGCATAGGTGTCAGGCTGGCCAAGCAGCAGCAAGCTCCGTGGCGGGGCCAATCTGCCGCTGCGGATTTTCCGCAATAGCTCGCCGGGGCCGGATTTTGTCGTATCGACGATCGTTGCCTGCGGGCCGTTCGCATTCAGGTAATCGAGATCGTAACGCGCAGAACGACCGAGGCCGTTTTCGTCGCCGATCGGGCCCGCGACGATGTCAAAGAAATCATCGGTTGGAGGCGAAAGGGTTGGATCTTTGTTCCAGGTGCTCGCGATTTTCTTGTTTGTGAGCGATCGCGTGTGAACGCGTCTTGAGCTCTTAATGCGGTGTGCGAGTAATCTTATCCAAGGATAGCCGGGAAGCTTCTCGCGAAGCGACAACTGTAATCCACTGGAATCCAATCTTTGGACGGAACTCATGTGATCTCAAACTAAATATCAAAACGAAAATATGGAGCGATTCGATCAGCTAATGTAAGGCGTTCTGGCTTGGCGCCCGAGGCTGTGTCATTGGCTCGAAAATTGGCCGATGCTTCCCTTGTGGATATGCCCCCGAACGTCCGGACTTGAAATGACTAATAGTATGGAAGTCGCCGATTACACGCTGTTTGTGACGCGAAATTGGTCGCTTGCAAGTGGTGCACCGATCATACGTTCTATTGACAATGACGAATGGCAGACTCGCCACGCCTCAAAGTTGAGGTCGAGGCGATTAGCACGCATTCCACAGTTATTTTCATAAGGGGTCGCGCTTCAGTGGTTGGCAAAGGCAATGGGGGCCGCCGCCGCCGAGTGTGAACATCGAGAGATCTGGGTCGTAGACTTCAATCCCGAGCATGCGAGCGCTGAGGTCCTTGTTCGCCGCTGTCGAGATCGGAATTCTGGCTTCCTGGTAGAACTTAAATGTCAGTGCGTAATCGCCGCGGCAAAAACGCGTCTGCGGCATGGTGATGACAGCGCCAAAGAGTGTCATGACGCTCGAGTCGCGTGCGAATACGTCGTACTTGAGCTCGGGGCGTGCATCGAGCCAATGGCACACAACACCGGCGCGCTCATAGACATCGACCATTTCACGGTGCTGGGACATGGCGAGCTGAGCGTCGAAGTGCAATCCAAGAGACAGCGTGTGCCGGGCGACAGCGCTGACCGGATGCCACTCAAAGAAGTCCGGCTTGCCGAGAGCGACGACAGCCGGCCGATCGTGCGCACCTTCGTGCGCTTTCTCAGTCAGCACGCAGGCCAAACGCGCAAGCCCGCGAGCGCCATGAAAACGGCGTGACGAGCGCTTCCGGCCCGTCCGGTTACGCGTCGGCTTTCTTTGCGAGCGCGACGAGGACGGGCCGAAGGTCCTGTGCCGACTTCAGTGGGGCATCGAACCAGAGCCGGGTGACGTCATCACCGGATGTCATATCCAGTCCTTCGGGATCGATGGTGGCGAGACGCCAGCCCTCGGGGAAACTCGCTCCCGCTTTCACGGCGTAGCGCCCGACTGCGTCGGAGTGGTCCGAGTTCATGTGCCCGACGGCACCTTCCTCAGTCCCCGATAGGGATTCTAGCGCCCCGGCTGGCACGGCGAGGTCGCCCGCCGTTATTGCGTAGGCTCTGCCGAAGCCGCCGTTCAGCGACGCACGCGCGGTCGTAAACTTCCAGAAGGCGAAATCCGGGAAGTCGGCGTATAATGCCGCTTTCGGATTGCGTCTCAGAAAGCGGCTTTTCACGTGGGCGCGAGCGGGACTATCGCCAAGATTTTCGGCCGCGCCGATCAGGGTCATCCGGGGGTAGGCCAGCGGGTCGCCTTTCCCGGGTTCGCCAACGAGCAGCGAACACCGCGCATCGGCCTCGAGGTTCGCGAAATGGCTGGAGAGCCTTGAGATGAGGAAGACCGGAGATCCATCCATCGCGGTCGCGAGGCTGACCCGGCTGACCGACGGCGAACCGTCGAGCGGGTCGATCGTGGCCAGCGAAGCGTAACGGGCGGTGCGCATGAGCGTTTTGCCCAGGCGCCGCGCTGCGTCGTCAACAGGCTGAAGGGTATCGGGTTTCTTGTTTGTCATTTTTCGTTGCCTAGCTTGCTTAAATAAAACAGGGCGCTTGGCTAAGCTCGAACAAGCTTTTTGAATGGCTGCAGCGGAATAGATACGATCCGCAAACCCTTGCAGTGGGTTTTGTCACGAACAACGACTATTGGAAAGGAGTGATTTCAAATGGCTACTTCGCCGGACCTCACGTGCCGGGTCATTCGCGCGGCGGATACCTATGACGGGAAGCAGGGTCTGACTTATTTCTGTGGGATTGCCTCGGAGACAGTCGGCTCGAAGGGCATCTGCATGCATCTCTTGACCGTCCCGGCTGGTGGACGCGCCAAGGCGCACCTCCATGAAAATCATGAGACTGCGATTTATATGCTGGACGGCGAGGTTCTGACGCTGTTCGGGCATCGGCTCGAGAACTGCATTCCGACGCGGGCAGGCGATCTCGTCTATATTCCCGCGGGGATTCCGCATCTGCCGATCAATATGAGCGACAAGCCGGCTTCGGCCGTCATTGCACGCACGGACCCGAACGAGCAGGAAAGTGTCGTGCTGCTGCCGGAGCTTGAGGGCCTCGTTGAGGAGAGGATCGCGTCGCTGAAAAAGTCGGACATTCCGGAAGCGCAGTAAGAGCCGGATAGCAATCCGGCGCAGTCGCGGGGCGGACCGTGGAGCCGTGCAGCGCCGTTCGAGGGGGCGATCGTCTTGCGGCAGGCGAAGATCATCAGGGGAAATGGAATGGCACGGGTATTGGCGCTTTTGCTTCTCTGGGCGTTCAGCGCGGGAAATTGTCTTGGCGCCGAGCGCGTTCTGACGTTGTCGTTCGGCGGCGAGCCGCACCGTCTTACTGCGGCAGAGCTTCTCGCGCGGCCGGACGCGACCGACCTGGTCGTTCCCAATGATTCCGCATATCACCGCGAAATGAAGTATCGCGCCGTGCCACTGCTGGGGCTTCTCGGCACTGCGTTGAAGGATGGTTTCAATACGATCGAAGCGCGTGCGAGCGACGGGTACGTGTCGCAAATCGCAAGTGATCTCGTGACAAAGGGCGCCGCGGGCGGCGCCGTGGCATGGATCGCGGTCGAAGATCCGGCCAAGCCGTGGCCAAAACTGCCCGACAGGGATGGTAGCGCAGGTCCGTTCTATCTGGTCTGGGAAGGCGCTGAGCGCTCCGCCATCGGCAACGAGCTGTGGCCGTTTTCCCTGGCGTCGCTTTCGGGCGTTGATGATCCAATCAGGCGTTGGCCGCAAATAGCCGTGGATCGATCCCTTGCGGACGATGCGCCTGAGCGGAAGGGTCAAGCGGTGTTCATCAAGAACTGTATGACGTGCCACCGCATCAATGGTGCGGGAGAGGGCGAGATGGGACCGGATCTTGGTCGGCCGATGAGCGCCGTCGATTACATCACCGAGCGCGGACTGCGGGCGATCATCCGCAATCCGAAAGCTGTACGCAGCTGGCCACAGCAGCAAATGGAAGGCTTCAGCGAGGCGGCAATTTCGAATGCGGAGCTCGATGCGCTCGTCAGCTATCTCGCCTATATGGGAAAGCGGAAATCGGCCGGCGAGGCTTTACCCTCTAAAGCTACCCCGTGAGCCGTCAGTAGATGCCGGGGACGAGCCGATAGGGGACGCGCTTCATGAGATCGCGATATTCCTGAGATTGCTTCAGCACGCGTTCTTCGCGGTTCATGCGCGCGATCTGCAGCAAAAATGCAATCCCGTACCAGAAGGCATTGATGGCGACCGGCATTGCCAGCAACAGCCCGATGTGCGCCATCGTATAGCCCGCATACATGGGATGCCTGACGAACCGGTAGGGACCTTCATGCTTGACGCCGCGATTGGCGGCGATGATGCCGAAGCTCAGCCCAAGGATGATTTTCGCGGAGAGCTGCACGCAGATGCCGCTGATGATGATGATATAGCAGACAATAGAAGGGACCCAAGGGAGTGCCGGACTCGGCGTAATGAGCAAGGGAGCAATCGAGCCTGACACGCCGATCAGCCAATCCAACGGGCGATCCGAGAGCGTCGGCGATGGGCGCCGCAGAAGGAGGAATGTCACCGGCACGACCTCGGACAGAAGCAACAGATAAAACCGCAGGTCTTGAGTGGCCGACAGCTTGTGGAACGTGCGGACGGCGAACAGGCCGAAAATTGTGAAGATAATCGTGCGCTCGAGCAGGTCGAGCGCAATCACCTTATTCCAAGTATAGGGTTCGCTTGTTTGCGGGGATGAATTCGTCATTCGCTTTAAGAGGTTTCCCTGAAAGGCAGACTGAACCCCACTTACGAATGAATTCATTGCCGCGGTCCCCTCAGGCGGGCGATCGAAACCTTGGTGTTTCGCCGATATGACCGCCGCAATCTCTTGTGCTCTCTGTTGCTATACGCCGCGATCCTTTAACGAGGGCTGAACTGGTGAGGGTTTAAATCAATCTAGCGCTATTATCTGTTAACGGATTGTTTGCCGTATGCGCGATGAGTGGTTGCGCGAGTATCGTTGCGCTTTGTGCGGCCGCTGGCGTGCAATCAGGCCGTTCCGTCGCTATCGCCGCGGCGGCCAGCGCGCATTTGCTCGAACGATCGGTGTGTCTGCGGCTTGATGAATACGGCGATCACTTCCGGATGCTTTTTGCGAATCCGGTCTTCGAGGCGGACCATGGCAGCTTCGATCTCGGTTGTCCGAAGCTCATTCGCAAATTCGAGGCTGAGCGCCACCAGGATCTGCTCCGGCGACAGGTGCACGGCGAAGACGTTGTTTGCGCCTTCGATGCTCGGCTCACTGATTGCCAGGGTCAGAATAGAATGGATGACTTCATCGCTGGCGCGTTCGCCGATGAGAAGCGCCTTGTTCTCGCGCGCCAGAACGGCTGCGGCGATTGCAAATTTTTCCCTGGGGCCAGGCGCAAATTTCCGTGAGCGGATCAGGCGTTGATCGTATCCGTCGCGGCCTCGGCCGGTTTGCGGTCCAGCGCGCCGGCGACCGCATCGTCCACGCGCTCCAGCCATATGAATTCGAGACGATTGCGGGCGTCTTGAGGAATGTCGTCAAAGTCGCGCCGGTTTCGCGCCGGCAGCATAACGCGTGTGATTCCAGCGGCCGCCGCGGCGACGACTTTCTCCTTGATGCCGCCGACCGGGAGAACGAGGCCCCGGAGCGAGATCTCTCCCGTCATGGCGGTGTCGCTTCTGACGGTACGGTTCGTGAGGAGCGAGACGAGGGCCATGAACATCGCGACGCCAGCGCTCGGGCCGTCTTTCGGCGTTGCGCCAGCCGGAACGTGCACGTGAATTTCGCTCTTCTCGAAAATAGCCGGATCGATGCCTAGGGATTGCGCGCGGCTTTTGACGAGCGTCATGGCGGCTTGAGCGCTTTCGCGCATCACATCGCCGAGTTGCCCGGTCAGGATCAATCCGCCTTTGCCGGGGGACTTCGTCGCCTCGATGAAAAGGATGTCGCCGCCGACAGGCGTCCATGCAAGACCGGTCGCAACTCCCGGGACGCTGGTGCGCATGGCGACTTCATTCTCAAAGCGCGGGGCTCCGAGGCTTTCCGTGAGATCTTTCGGACCGATGCTGACGCGTGCCGTGCTGTCTTCGGCGATCTTGACGGCTGCGTGCCGAAACACCTTGCCGATTTCGCGCTCGAGCGAGCGAACTCCGGCCTCGCGGGTATAACTACGGATGATCGCGCCTAACGCCGCGTCGTCGATCGTGACCTCGTCGGGTTTCAGACCGTTCGCTTCGAGTTGCCGCTTGACGAGATAACGGCGGGCGATCTGCAACTTTTCGCTTTCCGTGTATCCGGCAAGGCTGATGATCTCCATACGGTCGAGCAGCGGCCCTGGTATGGTTTCGAGCATGTTCGAGGTTGCGATGAAAACCACGCGGCTCAGATCGAAGGGGACACTGAGGTAGTTATCGCGGAACGTGCCGTTCTGCTCGGGGTCGAGAACCTCGAGCATGGCAGCCGAGGGATCGCCGTGAATCCCACGGCCCATCTTGTCGATTTCATCGAGCATCATGACGCAATTGCGCGCGCCCGCTCTTTTTATCCCCTGGATGATGATGCCGGGAAGCGCGCCGACGTAAGTGCGGCGATGGCCGCGGATTTCAGATTCGTCGTGGACGCCACCAAGGCTAACGCGTACGAACGGCCGCTGCATCGCGCGGGCGATCGATTGGCCGAGAGACGTCTTGCCGACGCCCGGGGGACCAACAAAGCAGAGAATGGGCGCTTTGCCGTGCGGCGCGAGCTTGCGTACGGCGAGGTATTCGATGATGCGCGTCTTGATCTTTTCGAGGCCGAAATGGTCTTCGTCGAGAATGCGGCGGGCGGCGACGATGTCGATCGGCTTTTCTTCCGGCAGCGCCCAAGGGAGCTCCGTCAACCAGTCGAGATAGGTGCGGATCATGCCCGTTTCCGCTGCGGCTTCCGGCAAGCGTTGATAGCGGGCGAGTTCCTTCCGCGCGTGCTGCTCGACCTCGGTCGGCATTTGCGCCTTGGTTATGGCCTCGCTGAGATCCGCGACTTCCTGAGATTTGCCGTCGCCTTCGCCGAGCTGGCGCTGGATCGCCGCCAATTGCTCGCGAAGCACGGCTTCGCGTTGACGGTCATCGAACGCAGCTTTGGTTTGACGGCCGATCTCCTGCGCGATGCGCATCACCTCGATGCGCTCGGCGAGCAATTTCGAAACGCGTTCGATGCGCGTGGTTAGATCTAGGGTCTCGAGGATTGCCTGTTTGTCTTCGGCCGTGATGTCCATGTAGCCGGCGGCGAGATCGGCGAGCACTGCGGGAGACGCCGCATTTTCGATCGTCGCTATCAGTTCCTGGGGGGCTTGCGGAAGAAGCTGTACCGCCTCGAGCGCCTGATTTCGAAGATTGCGGAAACGCGCTTCGATCTCGGTCGAGCGCGCGTCGGGTTCAGGCAGGTGGATGACGCGCGCCGTCAGAAATGGTGTGCCGGGGAGGAAATCATCGATGCGGACGCGCTGCACGCCTTGCACGACGACGTGATGCGTGCCGTCGGGTGCCGCGAGGTAGCGAATAATGTTGGCCAGCGTGCCTATGCGATAGATATCGCCGGGGCCGGGATCATCGTTGTCTGGGTCGCGCTGCAAAAAGACGCCGATCTGACGCTGCTCGCGCACGGCCTGCTGAGCCGCGGCGATCGATTTATCGCGGCCGATCGTCAGCGGCAGGATGAGCCCCGGAAAGAGCACGACTTTGCGGACGGGAAGAATAATCAGTGCATCCGACTGAAGCTCTGCGTTCCGTGTGCCGTTGCCCGTCTCGGGCGTGGTCTTTTCCGTACCCGCGGAGTTCGCGTCACCAAGTGCCATTGCTTTTACCTCACCCAGCTTTGGTCAGCGAGAACACGAGGCAACCGTTCGCTACGAATTGGCGAACGGCGTATCGTCCTGCCGGTAGTTGAATCCGGCGCTCGAAGCGGCCTTGCGGAAGTTCGAGGTGATGGATGACGGCATTGCGAAGCTGCGGCGGCACAACACGGCGGCCGGAAACGATGAGGATGCCGTTCTCGATCGAGGCTTCGACCATCTCCGGATCGACGCCTGGTAGCGCTACAAAAACGAGAATTTCAGTTTCCGTCTCCAGCACGTCGACCGGAGGTTCCCACGCAGGCTCGTTCTTGGCTTCCGGGCGTTGCAGGGAGAAAAACTGCCGATGCATACGCTCAGCGCGCGTCAACGTTTCGACGGCTTCAGCCAACATCCAGGTCATCGGATCTCTTTTTGACATGAATACTCTTTCGCTTGCGGATTGATCCGTTGAGAAATTCTTCTTGAGGAAATCTATCGCGCTGAATTCGATCTGTCGCGGGTTGGATATTTGCAGAGCATCGCTGCGGCCTGTCGTCGTGCGCATGGCTCGCGTCTGGCGGATGCAAGCTTACGGCGGGCGATGATTTTTTTGTTACCGGGCTCTGGGCGGCTCCATAAGGTCATCCTTGAAGAACCTGCGGGCGAGGGCGAGGATCTCTCCATCAGTTGGGTGACCAACGGTTTCCACCCCTCTGATCTTCGGCTTGAGCGCGGGCGCGCGGCGGTCGATATGGTTTATCAAGGCGAGCTTTTCATTTGCAGGGCCGATGATGAGGATAGCTCCCGCGTCTGCCAACGCATCGGTCGCGCGTTGCAAAAAATCGGTATCCTCAAGCGCGTGCCCGCTGCCGATGGTGTTGGCCTTATGATGGATATGGCGGACGGGATCTTTGGGACGGACCACGATCTCCTTCGCGTCCGAAACATTGAAGTAGAAGATGCGGGCTTCGTGGTGGTCGATCCAGACGACCGCGTGAAAATGTTGATCCGACATGCGACCTCCGTATGAGCGAGCGTGGACCGGTTCAATCTCGTACCCCGCGCCATCCCGAGGCAGGCTCTTTATCAAAGGTTTTTACGGCGCCTGATTTACAGGTACCTTTTTCACCTTCTTGCTGGCGATAGTATTGGCAGCGGCTGGCTTCGTCGCGCCTGCCTTGCCGGCGCTTGGCTTGGAGGAACTCATCTTCTTCGCAGTCTTCTTGCTTTTGGTGGCCTTCTTGTTTTTGTTGCCGCTGACGGCGGAGACACTTTTGCCGGCATTGCCCGGGGCAGGGGCCGCAGCCGCGGTTGTCTTGGCTTTCGTTTTGTTTCCCGGCTTCGCCTTGGAACTCGCCGCTATCTTCTTTGGAAGTTTGCCAGTCTTTCCCGCATTCGCGGCGGCCGAAGCCTTGGCGGCCTTCCTACTCTTTATGCTTTTGCTGCTAACATCCTTCGGGTCGACGGTTGCTTTAGTATCGTTGCCGCCAGCCGCCACCGTCTTGGTGGCGTTTTTGCCGGCCTTCGCAGCGTTGTGACGCTCGACGTCAGCCTGTGTTATTTCTCCCGCTTGCACGAGTGCAACCAGACACGGCGCCGACAGACCTTCGCCGACAGACCGCATGCACTTGCGAAGCTCTTCAGTGCCAACGGAAAACTGACTGCAGTGCTGATAGTAATCGCCTCTGCACGCTTGCCTTACGTTATTGTCGACCGCGTAGGCGTAAGCGCTCGACAGTACGAACGCGGCGACGCCGGCTGCCAGGAAAACGCCGCTTCGAGTGAAACGCAGACATCGAGAAATTGCACGGCTGCTGACGGGAACAAGTAGGTTTTGCAATCGACTAAACCCGGGTCTGACCTCAAACACGGCACATTCCGACAATAAAGGCTGCCGCAGCGGCCGCAACCCGGCCGCTATTAGCGACTAGAACGTGGTTATCAATAAAGTTGTTGCAAGAACGGATGAATTGTTTGCATTAGGGCCCAGGTTGAGCCTCGGGCGGCTAATTCGGGCCCAACACGCCAAATTTGCTTGAATTCCGTAGCGTCGAACTCGCTGTCATGGCATTGGCAGACGCGCTTTTCACAGTAAGGGGTGGGCCTTTTGGTCCGGCAAGTCGCGATGATGTCAAAAAAGATAGTACAAACAATCGCAATTTCCGCAGCGGTGCTAGCCTTTGTGGGCACCTCGGCCGATGCCTACACACAGAAGGTGAAGAACGCGTGCTCGTCTGATTTCGCGAGTCTTTGCGGAAAATACCGGCAGGGAAGCTCTGAGCTTCGCAGATGTTTCGAGAGCAACCGGCGCGTGCTTTCGAGAGACTGCATCGAAGCCCTGGTGAACGCCGGGGAAGTGCCGGCGCGATATCTGAGGCAGCGGTAGTTTCACACCGTTTCGAATTTCGATGCTGCAGAATTCGAAGCGGACGTCGCATAAGCCCCGACATTGATCCGTGTGCGCTGGACGACGTTCCGTCTCCGCTCATCTTGCATTGCGGTTTGGCGATGGCCACTTGCTTTGTGCTTCGGTGATCCGGAGCGAGGGAGAACGCGATGAAATTTTTTACAGCGGCTGTTTTCATCTGTTTCATGTTTTCGGCGGGGAATGCGAGAGCCGATGACATCGGCTGCGTCAGCACGACATTCAGGATCATCGGCGCTAACGACAAGGTCTGCATCAGCGCCTTCGATGATCCCAAGGTGCCCGGCGTTGCCTGTCACATCAGTCAGGCGCGGACGGGCGGGCTCAAGGGAACCTTTGGTCTTGCCGAAGATCCGTCGAAGTTTTCGATCGCGTGCCGTCAGGTCGGGCCGATCAACACGGACGTTTCCAAGCTTGCCGATCAGGACGAGGTTTATTCGGCGGGCACGTCGCTCTTTTTCAAGCACACGCATGTCTTCCGCACTGTCGACAAAAAGCGCAATACGCTCGTCTATGTTGCGATCAGCGACAGGTTAATCGAAGGCTCACCTTATAACGCCATTTCGACGGTCCCCATCATGCCGTGGGGGACGCACTAGCGATCGCAATCGCTGCTCGCGTCCGATACGTTGCCGCCAGCCTTGCGGTGTGGACTTTCCTTGGAACCTCCTGGGCCGAGCATCGGTTTTCTCGGACGAGCCAACGAAGGAGGATGCGATGGCTGTGACACCCGAAGAGATCGACGAACGACCGGATGGTTCGTCCCGCCCGCGCTTTCAGTTTCCTTGGCTTCTTGCGCTGGTTGTTCTTGTCGGGGTGATTGGCATTGCACTCAGTTTCGACAGCGATCGAAGTCTCTCGGAACGTAATGGCGTTTTGTCGCAGATTGATGCCGATAACGACGTCATCCCAAGCATTGCGCCACGATAACCAGAGGCTGCCTCTGGCGCGGCTCCGCCGCCATAAACCGCCCGCGCATATAAAGGCGTACGGACCGTTCGAGCAGGCGGTTGACGTCGCTATAGGCGTTGCCGATCGAGAGAATGCAGGTTGCCAGGCGTTCTTTTTCGGCGGCCCGCGAGCCGTCGAGGCGAAGCTCTCTTGCTGCGCGCTCGAGAACGAGCGTCATGCGGTCAAGCGTTTCGGGCTGAAAAGCGTGAGAAGAGTTCATCGGTGCACCTCCGAGCTTTCTCCCCCACGCGGATGGCATACCACACACCAATGTCAGTTCAAAGAACGTCTGGCATCGGACAGAAGCAGTGCTCGAAGCATATGCCGATCAGTCGAAGTGCATAAAATCCCGTAATGACAGTCGAAAACGCAAGCGTTAAACCGTCGTTTAGCGTCATTGCAACTTGTCGTGCGCTATCCGATCGCGCGCGACAAAAGCTCCAGCGCATTTTCGGAAAACGCGTATTCGGTGCGCTGCGTTCGGGGATTTCTCCCGACGACTCTCAAAAAACTGACATCTTCAGAGAGTGCCGTGATCTCGCGAAGGGCGAGCGCGTGCGCGATGTCGAATTTGCGGGAGAATGTCCGGCTATCCTTGGCGATGCCGAAGTGAAGGGCCGCAAGTATGGCGGCCCCAAGCTGCGAAAGTGCGGGCTCTTCGGAACTCAAGGCCGAGACGGCCTCGAGGAATCTTTCTTCCGTAATCTCGTCTTCCGGGTCCGTGCTCATGCCGCCTTTGCTTGCTCGGACAGCCGGAACGAGACGAGCACGGATTTGGAGGTCGGCGTATCGCTCAGCTCGCCGGCGCTTGAAAGCGGAACGAGGACGTTCAGTTCCGGATAGTAGCCCGCAACCGAGCCGCGCGGGAGTTCGTAGGGGACGACGCGGAAGCTTTCCGCGATGCGCTCTACGCCGTCGTCGTACCGGCCGATGATATCGACGCGCTCGCCAGCTTCGGCACCGATCTCGGCGAGGTCCGCCGGGTTGACGAACACCACGCGGCGCTCGCCGTAAACACCGCGATAGCGATCGTCGAGACCATAAACGGTGGTGTTATACTGATCGTGCGAGCGGAAGGTCTGGAGCACGAACGTGCCTTTCTCGGCCATCGCCTGCTGGTGCTCGGTCAGATCTGGAAGTTCCACGCGTCCGAAGGCCGCCTTCTGTGATGGCGTGTGCCAGATACGCTCGGCGGCGCCATTGGGCAGGCGGAAGCCGCGAGGACGACGAACGCGTTCGTTATAATTTTGGAAGCCAGGGATCGTGCGTGCGATGAGATCGCGGATGCGGTCGTAATGGTGGGCGATGCCCTTCCAGTCAACGACCGCCGATCCGACCGTCGCTTCGGCGATACCGGCAATGATGCCGATCTCGGAGCGAAGCTCGCGCGATGCCGGTTTGTTGATGCCGCCCGATCCGTGCACCATACTCATCGAATCTTCGACAGTTACGATTTGAGCGACGCCGTCGGCATTGCGGTCGATCTCGGTACGGCCGAGGCAGGGAAGGACATAGCTGACCTTGCCCGGAAGCAAATGCGAGTGGTTGAGCTTCGTCGCGATATTGACCGTCAGCTTCTGGTTCATCAGCGCTTTGGCGATCAAGGGGCTGTCCGGTGTCGCGCGGGCGAAGTTGCCTCCGAGAGCGATGAAGGCCTCAGCCGATCCATCTAGCATCGCGCCGATGGCGGCGATGACATTGTGACCATGCCGGCGCGGCATCGAAACGCCGAATTCCTTTTCGAGCGACTCGAGGAATTCCCGCGATGGCTTTTCGTTGATGCCGACGGTGCGATCGCCCTGGACGTTCGAGTGGCCGCGTACCGGGCATAGGCCGGTGCCGGGGCGGCCGATATTGCCGCGCAGGAACATGAAGTTCGCGATCTCGCGGATGGTTGCCACCGAGTGGCGATGCTGCGTGACGCCCATCGCCCACGTGCAGATCGTCCGGTTGGCACCGATGTAGATTTGCGCCAGCTCTTCCAGCTGAGTGCGGGTCAGGCCCGACTGATCTTCGATCTGTTGCCAGGTCGTCGCGTCGACGCTCGCCCGGTAGAACTCGAAGCCCCACGTGTGCTGAGCCAGAAAATTGCGGTCGAGAACCGAGGGACGTCCGGCGGCGAGCGCTGAGTCATCAGCGGCGAAAACCGCCTTTGCCATACCGCGTACGGCCGCCATGTCGCCGCCGACGCGGACTTGAAAATATTCGCTGGCGATCGGCGTCGAACCGCCGGTAATCATTTCCAGCTTGTCCTGTGGATCGGCGAAACGTTCCAGGCCTTTTTCGCGGACCGGATTGAAAACGGCGATGCGGGCGCCACGGAGTGCCGCGCGGCGGAGGTCGCCGAGCATGCGCGGATGATTGGTGCCAGGATTCTGTCCGATGACGAAGATGGCGTCGGCCTTCTCGAAGTCTTCGAGCAGAACCGTGCCCTTGCCGATGCCGACAGCCTGCTCGAGCGCGACGCCGCTCGCTTCGTGGCACATGTTCGAGCAGTCGGGGAAATTGTTGGTGCCGTAGAGGCGGACAAAGAGCTGATAGATATAGGCGGCTTCGTTCGAAGCGCGGCCTGAGGTGTAGAATTCGGCGCGGTTGGGGCTGCCGAGGCTGTTCAGGACGCCGCCGATTTCGGCGAAGGCTTCGTCCCAGGTCGTTTGGACGTAACGGTCGCTCGCAGCGTCGTAGCGCATCGGATGGGTCAGGCGGCCTTCGCGCTCGAGGTCGTAGTCGGTCCAGGCTCGGAGCTCGCTGACCGTATGCTTTGTGAAGAAGTCGGGGCTGACGCGCTTGTCGGTCGATTCCCAGGCGACGGCTTTCACGCCGTTTTCGCAGAATTCGAAGGATGAGCCGTGCTCGGGGTCACCCCAGGCGCAGCCCGGGCAATCAAAGCCATCGGGCTGATTGGCTTTGAGCATTGTCACGGCGCCAGAGAGCGGCGCGCCGCTCGCAAGCAGCTTTTTTCCGCAGCTCTTCAGGGCGCCCCAGCCGCCTGCCGCCTTCGACTTTTTGCCAATAAATTCGGGTTTGCCCATCGCGCCTTCACCAACGTTTGCCATTTCCCGGCTCGCATTGTGCATGTGCGAAATGATGGGCGACCGCAACGCACAAGCAAGGAATAACCGTTATGCGGAAACGGAATATCGCGTGATGTTTCAGGGTTTTATGGGTCCGCGAATGTGCCGGTCGCGTGCCTCAAAAGGACGCTCTGCCGACAACGTGCTCGTTGGCGTCGTGCATTGAAGCCAAAAGGCTTGCCGGCAGGTCGCGTCCACGAAGGATGGCGACAATTTCCATCGGTTCGCTGACGCCGCGGACATCGACCTTCGAGATGAGTTCGGGTGCGGGGGTCCATCCGGCCAGTTTCGCGACTTCGTGGGAGATGACGATCTGGGCGCCCTTATCCTTGGCTATGGTTTCAAAGCGGCTCGCGACGTTGACGGCGCTGCCGATCACCGTCATGTCGACGTTCGGGCCGTAGCCGATGCGGCCCATTAACAGCTGACCCGCTTCAATGCCGATGCCCACGCGGAGGGGGCGTCCGAATTCGGCTTCCATCTTGGCGTTGATGTGGTCCAGTGCGAGGTCGATGTCGCGGGCGGCCCTGAGCGCCTGGCGGCAGCCGACTTCAATGCCGTGCTTCTCGCCGAATACGGCCAACAGCCCGTCGCCAATGAATTTGTCGATCCAGCCGTCGTGGACTGCGATGGCGCTACCCGCGGCCGTAAATACCTCGTTGAGCATGAAGACGACGTCGTGAGGCAATTTCTTCTGCGACAGGCGCGTGAAGTCGCGCAGGTCGAGGACGAAGGCGGCAAGCGGCTTTTCGATACCTTCCGAGCCTAGCTCCTCCGCATCGGCCGCCTCGGGGCCGGTCGTCGAAGGTCTCAGTAATCGTGTGACCGTCATCGGGCCGCGCGGCCTGATCTGGCAGGCGAGGCGGACGTTCGGCGGCGCGCCGATGCTTGCAAGCGTGACGGCTTCGGGAAATGTCGCGGGGGGCAATGCGTCGATGCCTTCGTCAATGCGGACGCGGCATGTCGAACAGCGAGCACGGCCGCCGCAGACGGATGCATGAGGGATGCCGTTCATCCGGCTTATTTCCAGCAATGTCGCGCCGAAGGTGCAATTCACTGTGCCGCTGCCGACGTAGTTGATGCTGAAATGCGGCCAGTAGCGCCGTTGAATGGCGGGCCACGCCAGGAGCGCCAAAGCCGCGGCAAGCATCGCGGCAAAAACGAGCCGCACGATCAGGCGCATCGCCGCTAAGCGGTCGGCGTTGTCGGGGCTCGGCCAGTGTGAGAGCTGCTTCACTTCGTCGAATGTTTTCGGGTCGGCGATCATCTGGGCGACGGAGCGGCCGCCCACCATGAATCCGCCGAGCGCCGCTATCGGGATCGCGACCGCGATCAACAGCAGCAGGGGCTGGAATTTCCGGTACGGCGCGTAAAGGCGCAGCCAGAAATGAATGCCCATGCAGCCGTGAATCCAGACGATCAGCAAAAGCGTGCTCTGCAGGACGGCGCTATCCGGCCAGAGCCGCGCGAGCTCGTAGAGGTAAGTGTCGTTCACGCCGAAGATGTCGCGCGCGCCGCGCGTGTTGACGATGTGCGGAAGAAGCAAAAACGGAATCAAAAGACCGAGCGCGAGCTGGATCGATTCCCACGCCGGCAAACGAAGCGTCGCGCGGTCGGAAAGCTTGTCGAGCGCCAGCACGATGTGCGTGACGAGCGCAGATGCGAGGATGATCGTGCCGGGCCATGAGCGCGTTACGGTCCAACGCCATTGCTGGACTTCGTACATCGCCTGAAGATCAAAAAGGCCAAGCGCGTGATTGAGAAAATGGGTGGTCGCGAAGGTGAAAAGGATCAGCCCCGAAATAAGGCGAAGTCTCTGTCTCCAGTCTCCTCGCAGAAGGACGTGCATTTCGTCTCCGGTGCAGGGGATGCCCCGTCTCGCCGTCCTATTTCTGCTGCCGTTGGTCAAGCAGATTTGTGGGCTAATCAGGGCTGGCCGCGCGATATTCCGCAGCCTGCTGCCGGAATGCACAGTTTAGAGATAAAAGGGGAGGGTGGCCGAGCATTCCGCCCGGAGCCCGAGTCCGCGGGACGTTCAAAAGATAAAGCCGGTGTTGATGAAGTTGCTGTCGTGATCGCGGACGATCTTGTCCAAGATGCGTTTGGAATCCTCCGTCTGCTTGGCCGCGATCATGGACCGGATCGAGAACGATCTCAGAGCGTCCGTCACAGACAGCGTTCCTTCCGCGGAGTCCTTGCGTCCCGTGAACGGGAAGACATCCGGCCCGCGCTGACACTGGCAGTTGACGTTCACGCGGCAAACTTGATTGACCAACGGATCGACGAGCTTGCCGATGGTCTCGGGATTTTCGCTGAAGATCGACACCTGCTGACCGTGCTCGGAAGTGATAACGTATTCGAGCGCGGTTTCTACGTCGTTGAAGGACATGACGGGGACGATGGGGCCGAACTGCTCCTCGCGGTAGAGCCGCATGTTTTCTTTAACGGGATAGATCACTGCGGGCGCAAAGAGCGTTCCGCACGCCGTTCCGCCGCCTTTGTTGAGGATGCGCGCGCCTTTCAACTTCGCGTCTTCGACGAGACGCGTCATGTGCTCGACTTTTCCAAGATCGGGAAGCGGGGTGATCGTAACGCCCTTTTCCCAAGGCATGCCGATCTTCAGCTTTTGCACTTCGGCGACAAGGCGCGAGACGAAATCATTGATGATATCGCGATGGACGATGAGCATCTTGAGGGCTGTGCAACGCTGCCCGTTGAAAGAAAGAGCGCCTGCCACGCATTCCTTGACGGCGAGACTCATGTCGGCGTCCGGCAAGACGATGGCGGCGTTCTTGGCGTCGAGGCCCAGAATAGCGCGAAGGCGGTTCACCTTCGGATGCATCTTCTTCAGGTGGTCCGCGACCCTGCTCGAGCCGATCAACGTCAGGACGTTGATCTTTCCAGACTCGAGCAGTACCGGCACGATTTTCTCGCCGCTGCCGTAAACGGTGTTGATCACGCCTGGCGGGAATGCCTT
This sequence comes from Pseudomonadota bacterium, assembly GCA_018242295.1. Classification (GTDB taxonomy): domain Bacteria; phylum Pseudomonadota; class Alphaproteobacteria; order Rhizobiales; family Hyphomicrobiaceae; genus Hyphomicrobium_B. The sequence goes on along the minus strand of JAFECE010000004.1, from coordinate 45,822 downwards.
CTGGAAGGCTTCGAGAAGCGGCTTGAACAGGAGAACGCCGAACGTCGGCGGTTTGAACACGACGGTGTTGCCCATGATCATTGCAGGGATCAACGTTGCGAAGGTTTCATTCAGCGGATAGTTATACGGGCCCATGCAGAGCACGACACCAAGCGGCGTGCGACGGATCTGGCCGATCGTGCCCTCGACGACGAGGAAGCGCGAGTTGGAGTTGTCGAGTTCCTTCAAGGCGGCGATGGTCGCTCGCATGAATTCGACCGTGCGGTCGAATTCCTTTTCCGAGTCGGTGAGGCTCTTGCCGATCTCCCACATGATGAGATTGACGATCGTGCTCCGGCTCTCGATCATCAGACGGGTGAATTCCTGCATGCAGTCGATGCGCTGGGCGACAGCCATCGTCGGCCATTCTCCACGGCCGTCGTCATAGGCTTCGACAGCCGCAGCGAGCGCCTCCATGGCTTCGGGAATTCCGGTGGTTGGGTAACTTCCGAGGTTGATCTGCTCGAGCGCGCCGTCGGGTTTGCGAACGCATATCGCGGAGCGTACAGGAACGGTCGCACCAGTCCAGCGCTTCAGCTCGCCGTCCAAGAGAATATCGCGCTGATCGATCGGAGATGGCGGAGCGTAAACTTCAAGCTCTGCTTCATCGGGAAAGAGCGCCCGCAATTGGTCTGTGGTGACCATGTGCCAATGCCTCCGTAGAAGAAGAGGAGAACCTTGCAGACCTGCTGCAGGAGCCTGTGTCCTCTTCGGTCGGGCATCCGACCGCGAGGCTCAGCGCATCTTGAAGCCGAAACTCAAGGTGAACCTCGCGACGGGGGCTATCGTTCCGTTAGGCCGCTCCAAAAGGCGGCCCGCATTCCGCTGCTTAAGAAGCCGGAGTTCAGGGGAAAATCTGGTAGATCCAGGTTTCGCTGAGCGCTTGGCCGTCCTTCGCGAGATAGGCGCGGATGTCGGCGGCCTGCCCGTTCAGATCGCCCAAGTCGAACATCATGCGCCAGCGCTTGGTGCCGATGACAGGGAATGCTTCGACGCCGCTGATGATGCCGTGCGACGATGTCACGACCACCTGCGGGCCGCCACGAACTTCGTTCTCCAAGGTCTTGCCTTCGACGTCGATCATGAATTTTCGCGCGCCGGGCTTGGTGTGGCGAAGGTCAAGGTCGCGGCCGCCGAGACCGCCAAGGCCGATGCGCGTTGCGACGATGCGCGCGACATCGCCTGCCGGCGGCGAGTCGAGGCCCCAATACAGCCGGTAGCGCGCGTTGACCACGGAGCCGGCTTCGACAGGTTGCGCGGGGTTCCAGAAGGCGACGATGTTGTCTTCGGTTTCGTTCGGTGTTGGGAGCTGAACCAGCTTGATGGACCCGTTGCCCCAATCCGACAGCGGCTCGACCCACATGCTCGGCCGCCGGTCGTAAAACAGGCTGTCGTCCTGGTAGTTCTCGAAATTGCGGTCGCGCTGGATCAGTCCGTAGCCCTTCGGATTTTCGTCGAGGAAGCTGTTGGTGACGATGCGCGGAGGATTGGACAGGGGACGCCAGATGCGTTCGCCGCGGCCCGTCCACATCGAGAGGCCATCGCAATCGTGAACCTCGGGGCGCCAGTCGCCGCGGAAGGATCCGGAATTTTCGCCGTACCAGAACATGCCGGTCAAAGGCGCGATGCCGAGTATATGAACCGGCGCGCGGAAATAAAGCTCGCACTCGATGTCCTGCAGAGCGCCGCCTTGGCCACCTTCAATGCGGCGGCTGTCCATGCGGTAGGCGCCCGTCACGCTCTTGCCTTCGAGCAGCGCGTAGATGGTCATGCCGCTGCTGTTTGGCTCCAACCAGAAGTTCGTGAAGCGCGGAAATTCCTCCGGCTCGCCGGTGTTGATGGCGAGGCCGCGGGCAGATCCGCCGTACTGGTCGTAGGGATCGGAAGCGCGGAAGTAGGATGCGCCGAGATAGGCGAGCCAGTCGCTCGTGCCGCCGCGAGACATCAACCGGAAACCGGCGAAGCCTGCCGATTTCAATTTCCGCAGCGGGTGGTCGCCCGGCATGTTGAAGTAGTCGGGGCTGTAGAGAACCTCGCGCGCGGCATTGTTTTCGATCACGTAGATGCCGACGGGTTCGGCATAGAAGCGGCCTTGCGGAAAGAGCCGGACCGTCTGGGCGCCCGGAACGCCGCGCCAGAGTTCCATCTCGGGCTTGAAGACGGCTTGAGCAAAGGTATCGAAGGTCATGCCCTTCAGCGGGTCGCCAGCGTCCGGCTGGGGGGGAGCGACGTAGGCTTCCTTAGAAAGCGCCTTCGCCTTTTGCTTCAGGTCGTCGAAGGAAAACGGCTGTGGCGGCCCGAGCTCGGCGGCTCCAATCGGTGCAGCACTCATTGCGGGTCTGCTGCTCCATCCCACCATGGTGCTGGTCAGGGCACCGGCCAAGACGTTTCGACGATCAAGCATGAAGGGCATGTTGTTTCGATGTCACCAATAGTGGGCTGGAAGTAACAGTGTGGCGCAGCCTATATCTGCTACGAAACGGGAGAATTCAACTGGGCGCAAACCCGGCTTTTGAGCGCCTCCGGCAACATCTCGCGAACGGCCTCTCGCGCGGGCCGATCATCGGCCGCTGCGGGGACCTGAGTTTGACGGTATTTGGACTGCGGCGTCCTACCGCTAGGGTCGGCGTGCCCGCTGGGCCCGGTTCATTCGGCGTGCAGGGAACGATCGGGCCGGCTGGTGCTTACGTTTGCAAATGTGTCCAGGGGAAGATCGGCAAGTTCAGCTGGCTCGGACTTGTCCCAATCCGAGCAACCAGGAAACTTCCGTTAGCCAATTTGCGGCGTCGATCGCCAATATTGCCGATCCAAACATTGGTGCATTTGAGATTAAACTCTCCGCAACTTTTTCTTTACATACGAAGCTCTACAATGGGCAGGTTCCATTATAGGTAAATGCCGTGCGGCGCAGAGAAGCGATTGTCGGGCGATGATGCTGAGCGGGCCCCCGATCGCAAATGCGGACTACGTCAAGGAGCGGCTACAAGTTCTCCAGCGGGAGATGCTTGTCGGGATCGCTTCCGGCGAGTCGCTCTTCAACATGATGACGTTGCTTTGCCACGAGGTCGAAGCGCTCGCCTCGGAAGTCATTTGTACCATCATTGGCGTCGATGATGACGGGCGCCTGGGCTTCATCGCGGGTCCAAGCCTTCCCGGAGACTCCCAAAAGCTGAACGGTATCGTCATCGGGCCTAACGTCGGTTCGTGCGGCACTGCAATATTCCGAAGGGCGCCGGTTGAAGTTCAGGACATCGAAAGCGATCCGCTTTGGGAGAATTATAGAAACCTCGCTTTGCCATATGGTCTGCGCGCCTGCTGGTCGAGCCCGATCGTGGCGGCCGACGGGCGCGTGCTCGGAGCATTCGCATTCTATTTCCGCAAGTCGCGCGGAGCGACGGACGTCGAGCGCCTGATCGTCGCCAAGTGCGTCCAGATCTGCGCAATGGCAATCGAGAGTACAGATGCCCGTTCCAAGCTCAACGAGCTTGCCTTCTTCGATCCGTTGACGGGTCTCGGCAACCGGGCAACGCTGCGAAAGCGGCTCGCGCTCGTCTTGCAGCGCGCCGATGAGATGGCGCGGTCGGTCGGCATCTTCCATGTCGATCTCGCTGATTTCAGAGCGATCAACGATCTCCACGGCCATTCGGTCGGCGACATCGTACTGAAGAGAGTTGCCGACAGGTTGCGATCGGTCGCTTCGGAGTCGGATTTGATCGTCCGATTGGGCGGTGACGAGTTCTTGGTCGCAAAAACGTTCTCTGCCGATGATGAAGGCGTCAAGCCGTTCGCTCGCGCAATCGTGGATGGTTTGAGCGGCCGTTACGACCTGGAAAGCGGCGAGCGCATTGCGATCGACGCCGTGGTCGGCGTTTCGAATTTTCCGGCTGACGGCAAAGATCAAGATACGCTGCTTGCGCATGCGGAGACGGCGCGGCGCCGTGTCAAAAGAGGCGGGTGCGGGTACGCGCTGTTTGAATCGGAAATGCAGCGGGAGCAGCATCGCCGCCGCATTATGCAGCGCGACGTCGGTCTCGCGGTCGACAAGAGGGAACTGTCGGTCGTCTTCCAGCCGCAGGTCGATGCGCGGACGATCACAGTCGGCGGCTTTGAAGCGCTGTTGAGATGGAACCACCCGGAACACGGGCAGATTTCGCCTGCGGATTTCATTCCGGCCGCCGAATCCAACGGCGCCATTCTCGGCATGGGCGCTTTCGTCCTTCGAGAAGCGTGCAGAGAAGCCGCGCGATGGAAGGCTAAGCTTAGAGTTTCTGTCAACGTTTCTGCGGCCCAGATCGTCGAATCGGATTTCGCTCAGCTCGTGAGAGATGTGTTGTCCGAAACGGGTCTCACGCCAGAGCGCCTTGAAGTTGAAGTGACTGAGAGTCTCTTCATTCAGGATTTGGCGACTGCGCAAATGACGTTGCGCGAGATCAAGGAACTCGGCGTCAGCGTTGCCATCGACGACTTTGGAACGGGCTACTCGTCGCTCAGCACGCTCCGGGCATTTCCCTTCGACCGCATCAAGGTTGACCGCAGCTTTGTTTCCGACATGGTCAAAAATTCGGATGCAGCGGCCATTGTCAATTCGGTCATCGGGCTCGGCCGCGCGATGGGATTGCGCGTGGTGGCGGAAGGCGTCGAAAACGATGAGCAGGTTTCGATGCTCCGACTGCTTCGCTGCCACGAGATCCAAGGCTATATGTTCGGCAAGCCGCTGCCGATCGATGCCTACGCGCATTTGACGGGGCCGAAATCGCCGCGCACATTTTCGAGCGCGATGCCGAAGCTACGCGAGATTTAATCCGCTATTCGCCGTGGCTGAAGGCCGTCCACGGGTCGCGTCCAACCGCCAGCAGATCCAGAACATCCGACGTATGCTCGCCGAGATCGGGGCCGGGGGTGCTTGCCACGCAGGACTCGCCGTCGATGACGATTGGGCTCCGAACCGTCGGCACCGACGTTCCATCCGCGCGCGGTAAGTCTTGACGCATTCCTCGCGCGACGACTTGCGGATCAGCAAAGGTTTGATCGAGCCGGTTCACGGGTCCGGCCGGGACACCGGCGGCTTCGAGGCCGGCGAGGAGTTCGCCGGAGGATCTATTGGCCGTCGCCGCTTCTATGAGGGGGATGAGTGCCGCCCGGTTCGCGACTCGGCGTGCGTTTGTGTCGAAGCGTTCGTCCCGTTCGAGGCCGGAAAGCCCAAGCACCGCGCAGGCGCGCGCAAATTGTCCGTCGTTGCCGGCCGCGATGATGATCGGGCGATCGGCAGCGGGGAAGACCTGATAGGGGACGATGTTCGGGTGGGCGTTGCCGAGGCGGCGCGGGGCTTTGCCCGAAACGAGAAAGTTCATGGCCTGATTGGCGAGCACTGAGACTTGAGCGTCGAGCAGGGCCATGTCGATGTGCGCGCCTTCGCCGGTTACGTTCCGGGAATTCAGCGCGGCGAGAATTCCGACTGTCGCGTAGACGCCCGCAAAGATGTCAGCGAAAGCGACGCCGATCTTTTGCGGCTCGCCATCGGGCGCGCCAGTCAAATCCATGATGCCGCCCATGCCTTGCACGATGAAATCGTAGCCGGCGCGGGGGGCGTAGGGGCCAGTCTGGCCGAAACCGGTGATCGAGCAATAGATGACACGGGGATTGATCGCTCTTATCGCGGCGTAGTCGAGGCCGTATTTGGCAAGGCCGCCGACTTTGAAGTTTTCGATAATGACGTCAGCGTCCTTTGCGAGCGCCAGCACAGCGTCGCGACCGGCGGGTGTTTCGAAATCGATAGCGACTGACTTCTTGCCACGGTTGGTCGCGTGGAAGTAGGCGGCGGAAGTTTCGCCAGTGCTACCGGTGACGAACGGTGGACCCCACGTTCGCGTCTCGTCGCCACCTTCGGGCCGTTCCACCTTGATCACGTGCGCGCCGAGATCGGCGAGCGTTTGTCCGGCCCAGGGACCTGCAAGAACCCGCGCAAGCTCGAGGACGCGCAGTCCTGCGAGCGGCTTCCCGCCTTCCGATGCTGTCATGCGAACGCCTGCAGACCGGTAATGGCGCGGCCGAGGATCAATGCGTGAATATCGTGCGTGCCTTCGTAGGTGTTTACCGTTTCGAGGTTCAGCATGTGGCGCATGACGTGGAATTCTTCCGATATGCCGTTGCCGCCGTGCATGTCGCGGGCGGTGCGGGCGATATCGAGCGCCTTGCCGCAGTTGTTGCGTTTGATGAGGGAGATCATCTCGGGCGCGATTTGTCCTTCGTCGAAAAGGCGGCCGACTCGCAAAGCCGCTTGGAGGCCGAGCGATATTTCCGTTTCCATGTCGGCGAGTTTTTTCTGGATGAGCTGGGTGGCGGCGAGCGGCTTGCCAAATTGTTTGCGGACGAGCGTATATTGGCGCGCGGCATGGAAGCAGAATTCCGCCGCTCCAAGCGCGCCCCAGGCGATGCCGTAGCGGGCGCGGTTGAGGCATCCGAAGGGTCCGGCGAGCCCGGATGCATTCGGGAGAAGTGCGTCTTCCGAAACGACGACGCCGTCCATGACGATTTCGCCGGTGACGGATGTGCGCAAGGAAAGCTTGCCGCCGATCTTCGGCGCGCAGAGGCCCTTCATGCCTTTTTCGAGAATGAACCCCCGGATCTTGTCTCCATGCTCCGCCGACTTTGCCCAGACGACGAAAACATCAGCGATGGGCGAATTGGTGATCCACATTTTGGAGCCGGTGAGGCGGTAGCCGCCGGGAATTTTTTCGGCGCGCGTTCGCATGCCGCCGGGGTCCGATCCGGCATCGGGCTCGGTCAGGCCGAAACAGCCGACCCATTCGCCGCTCGCGAGCTTGGGCAAGTATTTCCGGCGCTGCTCTTCGCTGCCGTAGGCGTGGATCGGATACATGACGAGGGACGATTGCACGCTCATCATCGAACGGTAGCCGGAATCGACGCGTTCGATTTCGCGGGCGATCAAGCCGTAGGCGACGTAGCTCGATTCGGAGCCGCCATACTCGGCAGGCAGGGTGCAGCCAAGGAGTCCGAGTTCGCCCAATTCGCGAAAAATATCGGGGTCGGTTTTTTCCTGCGCGTAGGCTTCGACGACGTAGGGCTGAAGCTTGTGCTGCGCGAACGCATTTGCCGTGTCGCGGATCAGCATTTCGTCTTCGGTCAGCTGATCATCGAGCAGCAAGGGGTCTTCCCACACGAAACTTGAGCTTGCTGACACGTCATACTCCCGGATCGATTTGTTGTTGGCGCGCACTTTATTGGGTTAGCCGCGCGTTGGGAAACAGGTAAGTCTGATCTATTCCGCTGGTCTGTGATGCCGTCTTGGTGCATTGCCCGTTTGCGCCGCTGGTGGTATCGGGCCGATCGGTCAGGATCTGCCGGCCGATTTCGCGCTTTTTTTATTCAATGCGGCGGCAGATGCCTCAAGGTATGCGGAAGGATAGCGGAACATGTCTCGTCGGCCTCTCGTTGGCGTCATTTGCTGCATGCGTATTCCGGAAGACCCGGTGCAGGGTGTTGCCGAGCGTTATTTGCGGGCGGCGCCCTTCATGGGTGCGGACTTCGTGCTTGTGCCCTCGATGCCGGAAATCTCGAATGCGGCGTCCATTCTAAGCCGTCTCGACGGGATACTCTTGACCGGAAGCCCCTCGAACGTTGCACCGAGCCATTATCGCAGCCCCGATGCGGGGGAGGGCCCTTTCGATCCACGGCGCGATGAGACCGCGTTCCGGCTGATATCGGAATCGGTCGAGCAGGACCGGCCGGTGCTCGGCATTTGCCGGGGCTTTCAAGAGATCGCGGTCGCCTACGGCGCCAGTCTCCGGCGCGATCTCGGCCAGACAGAGCGGGCGCAGATTCACCATACGCCGACGGGATTGCCGTTGGATCAGATGTTTGCGCTCGAACATCGGGTGGACCTCGCGTCCGGCGGCATTCTGGAGCGCACGATGGGTCGGCCGTCGATCGTCGTTAACTCGGCACACTTTCAGGGCGTGAACGATCTCGGCAGCAAACTTGCTGTCGAAGCGACAAGCGCGGACGGCATTGTCGAAGGGATTCGTCCGGCAAGCGGGGAACGCATTCTTGCGGTGCAATGGCATCCGGAATGGCGTGTTGCCGACAATCCGGATTCGCGTGAGTTGTTCGCCTGGTTCGGCTTGCTGCTCAAGGGTGCGACCATGCGCGAAGCCGCCGATATCGTCCACGAAAAGGCGACGCTTGCTTAGTGCTTTGCGGTGACGATGTGCTCGAGCGCGCCTTGCACCCCGGTGATCAGAACCTGAACGCCGATGCAGAGCAACAGAAACGCCGAGAGGCGGGTGAGAATGCGGGTGCGCGCGGGTCCGAGCAGATCGACCACGCGCTCGGCGTAGGCGTAGCAAAAGCCGACGAGGAAGGCGATGGCGAGAGCCGCGCCGCAGACGCCGGTGTAGAAGGGCAGCAGCTCGGCGACCGGTGAGTTGGGGCGCGTGGCACTCAAGGCGATCGCGACCGAGATCGTTCCGGGGCCTGTCGTGAAAGGCATCGTCAGGGGGAAGAAGGCGACATCGCTTCCCCATGCGGCGGCCTTTCCGGTCGTCGCATGGTCCTGCTTGCGGTCTTCGGTTTCCTGCGGATTGTAAAGCATGCGCCAGCCGCTGACGGCGACGACCGCTCCACCCGCGACACGCAGCGCATCGATGCTGACGCCGAAAAAGCTCATCAGGGTGGCGCCAATCAGAAGCGACACGAGCATCACGATTGCCGAGTAGAAGGCGACGCGCCAAGCGAGCCAAGTGCGTTCGCTCACGGGCCGGCCGATCGTGATCTGGCTATAGATCAGCGCCCCGCCGAGTGGGTTCACGATTGAAAACAGGGCAGGAAACGCAATCAGAAAGTTTGCGGTGATCGCGCTCCAATATTCCATGGGGTGGGCCTATCGATAAAGGTGGACTGATCGCAGCTTTACAGGCCGCATCTTTTTAGCGGCGAAAATTTGCCAGCGATAGCTATGCCGGCGCGACGCTACCATGATGACGACGGCTCGCTCTTGCCGAAGACTTCCTGCAAGCGCCGCAAGGTGCCGGGCGACACGAGATCGGGCAAGGCGTCGAGCGCGAAGAACCCGTGCTCGGCGATTTCGGCAGTCGGGGCCGGGATGCTGTCGCGATGCCAACGGTCAATTCTGAACAGTACGATGTGATCGCCCGGATAGTCGTCGAAGTGCGAAAAAATGCCGATGAGCTCTGGCGGCTCCAGGATGACGACGCCGGTTTCTTCGAGCACCTCGCGCGTAATCGCCGCTTCGATTTCCTCGCCGCGTTCGACGCCACCACCGGGGAAATGCCAGCCGGCACGATAGCCGTGGCGAACGAGCAGGACGCGCGACGCGTCATCGACGACGATGCCTTGGGCGCCGAGCGTAACGATGTCGTCGCGGTTCGACAGGAGGGCCGTCAATCGCGTCAGCATGCTCATGGCTTCCAGCCATAGAGCCAGTCAAATCCGGTCATGACGCGTGACGGTGGTGCCATTTTCATCGCGGCGTTGCGGGCGAGGGCGGACGCCCCCTTCATGTGATAGATGCGGCCGTTCCGCTCAGATGCTTCTGCTACCTTTGCGACGCGCGCGTGGCGCGCCCGCTCGTATTCGCCGAGTGCCGGTTCGATGGCGCCGTCATGAGCCGCAATGGCGTTTGCCAACGTGATCGCATCTTCGAGGGCCATGACGGCGCCTTGGGCGAGAAACGGCAGAACGGGATGGGCGGCATCGCCGAGAAGTGCGGCGCGGCCGGATGTCCAATGCGCGAGCTGCGGCATGCGGTAGAGCGACCAGTTTCTCCAATTGTCAGCGGAGTTCACTAGCGCGCGGAGGGGGCTGGCGAAGGCGGCGACCTTCGCTTTGACGACGTCGGCGACGATTGGGGAATCCCAACCTTCGACGCGCGTGACATCATCCGCGATAACGACGAGGGCGATATCCTGGCCGCCGTTGACCGGGTAGTGGACGACATGGGCGCCGGGCGAGAGCCAAATATGCACGGCGTTCGGAACCAGTTCGGCCGGCAAATGTCCGGCCGGTACAACGCTGCGAAAGGCGGTTTTGCCCACCGGGATCAAATCGGTTTTTCGACTGCTGCCGAATTGTTCTCTGAGGCCGGACCAGAGGCCGTCGGCGGCGATTAGAACAGTGGTGTCGAACGTTTCGCCGTTGGCGGCAGTGGCGCGAATGCCGTCGCGTCTGTTTTCGAAGGATGCGATTCCGGTTCCGCGCGTGATGGTGATGCGGGGTTCGGCCTCGGCACGTGCTCTCAGCGCGACATGCAGGTCGCGCCGATGCGCGGTCCAATAGGGCGCGCCGTGCCGCTCCGCGATCCAGTGGCCGAGAGGCAATTGCGTCAGCTCGCGGCCGGTTGCGCCATCGCGTACGCTGAGTGCATCGGGGCGCGCGACTTTCGTTTCGAGGAACTTCGCGACGCCGAGATCACGAAGGATGCGCGAGCCGTTCGGTCCGATCTGGATGCCGGCGCCTTCCTCCGGGAATTCGGAGCGGCGTTCGCAAACGAGGATATCGATGCCGCGCTGTGCGAGCGCGATGGCTGCGGCTAACCCGCCGATGCCGGCGCCGGCGACGATGGCGTTCCTGGGATTCGCCGTCATCAGCCCGCGTCCGAGGCGATGGATCGGCTCGCGCTCATGGCGTCAGGCAGCGTCAGCCACGAGGCTGCCCTTTGGATCGCTTTCATCGGCTTTGAGGCGAGGGTCGTAAATGAAGAGCGTCGAGCAATAGGGGCAGAGAATCTGATTGTCCTGACCCATGTCGAGATAGACATGCGGATGGTCGAACGGTGACCGGGCGCCCATGCAATTGAACTCTTTGACGCCGACGAATATCCGCTCCGCGCCAACGTCGTTTGCAAAATGTGGAATTACGGCTCCGGCCATGCTTCACCCTTCCAAGACAGGAGATGTTTGGCCGCACCATATCCTCGTGGCATCCACGATGGTAGGGGACATAAAGACTTTCCGGCAGGTGAGCGATAGCGGGCGGTATGGACTACTTTGACAGCGACGGCGTCGAAATCGCCTACCTCGATACCGGGGGCGGCGACGGCAAACTTCCTGTTCTGCTCATCCACGGCTTTGCCTCCAATGTCGCGACGAATTGGGCGAATACGGGATGGGTCTCGTTCCTCACCAAGGCCGGCTATCGCGTCATTGCGTTCGACAATCGCGGCCATGGCGAAAGCCAAAAGCTGTATGACCTCGTCGACTACGGTGCGCCGCTGATGGCGGAGGATGCGCGGCGTCTTCTCGATCATCTCGGCATCGCGCGGGTGAACGTGATCGGCTACTCGATGGGGGCGCGGATTGCGGCATTCCTCGCGCTCGCCCATCCAGAGCGTGTGGCGCGCGTCGTCTTCGGCGGCCTCGGCATCAACATGGTGCGCGGCATGGCGGGCACCGGTCCGATTGCGCGGGCGCTCGAAGCGACGAGCATCGAGGACGTCACAAATCCGACAGCGCGGACATTCCGTGCGTTTGCCGAACAGACGAAAAGCGACCTCAAGGCGCTTGCAGCCTGCATTCGGTCGGCGCGGGCACCAATCTCGGCGGAGATGGCAGGCGAAATCGCAGCGCCTGTGCTCGTCGCGGTCGGGGAGACCGATGTGATCGGCGGCTCGGCTGACGAACTCGCGGCGCTCATTCCGGGGGCGCGTGCGTATACAATTCCGGACAAGGATCACAATCGGGCGGTCGGCGACCGAAGCTTCAAGGCCGAAACACTAGCCTTTTTTGAAACAGCGACTTGAGCGGTTGCCTGCCGGAAGACGGCGCGCCTGGTGACCTGATGACCGGGCTGACACGGGGGATATCGCGAAGCCGGGATCAAGGTCGACCAGGGCACACGCCCCCGCCGAGGCCAGTCAGGGGCCCCGTCGAGTGCTTTACATCCGTCGATGCGTCTTCTGATCGGTACTCAGTACATGCCCGATCGAAGACGCGAGGACGGCGTATTCCAGCTCGCACGCGGTACAAGTTTCGAGCCCGCCCCAGCACCTCTCAGGGCCCTTGCCGAATATCTGTGCCGAGTGACGCGATGATTTCAGGCTTATGTCGGCCTTCAATTGACTGTGGATAACTTTGAGCCGGAGGCCGTCTGCGGCTTGACCGCCACGATGTCGCCCGACGCAGGGCCGCCGCAGTCCGCCTTCGGTTCGACATGGCTCAGGCCCAAATCCGTCTGAAAAACCACGGATAATTTGGGTCGTCTGCCGCTTAACCGGCCGTTAACCTTAACAACGGCTATTTGGGCCGTCATGGTCTCGCGTTTTCGTATCAGCGTTCTTGTGCCGTCGGCCGTCCTGATGCTTTCGGGACTGGGGCTGCTGTGGGGTTGCGCGACGGGCCCGAATTTCGTGGTCAAGGACGATCCCTGGCGCTCGCCGGAAGAGCGGGCCTGCTTGGCATCGGGCGCAGTGCGGCAAACGGCATTCGTCCGTCCCCGGTCAGCGCTCGGTGGGCCGAGCGTATGTGGCGCGGAAAGCCCGTTCGAGATGTCAGCGGCGGACAACGGGCGTGTCGAACTCAGACCGTCGGCATCGCTTCGCTGCCCCATGATCCCGCAGATCGACAGCTGGGTGCGGGACGTCGTCGAGCCTGCAGCGCGACGTTATTTTCGCCAGGAACTCGTCGGCCTAACGGTACTCGCGTCCTATTCGTGCCGGCCGATGAACAGCGTCGAAGGGGCAACGATTTCCGAGCACGCCTATGCGAACGCCATCGACATTGGTGGTTTCGTTCTGGCTGACGGCCGGTCGATCAGTGTTCAGCGCGGATGGGGCGGGTCGGAAGGCGAGCAGGTGTTCTTACGCGACGTGCACAACGGCGCCTGCGAATATTTCATGACGGTGCTTGGCCCGAACTACAACAGCTTACACAGCGACCATTTCCATCTCGACCTTGCACATCATGGCCTTACGGGGCTGAAGAATATCTGCAAGTGATTGGCGGCGAACGGTGAGAGCGTGCAGATCGCATGCAAATCCGCTAGAAGCGCCGCATGACTTGGGATCACGATCCGCCACCCGGAAGCCGGCGCGGCTATCATCATGGGAACCTGCGCGAAGCCTTGATGAAGGCTGCGCTCGATTTGATTGCGGCGAAGGGACCGGCCGGGTTCACGTTCGCCGAGGCGGCGCGCGCGGCCGGAGTCAGCCCTGCCGCGCCTTACCGGCATTACCGCGATCGCGATGCGTTGATGGCGGACGTTGCCCGGCGCGCGTTCGAGGCGTTCGAGGCGAAGTTGAAACAAGCCTGGGCGGGTGGCACGCCGGATGCGTTCACAGCGTTCGAACGTGTCGGCCGGGCGTATCTCGATTTCGCAAGGGTCGAGCCCGCGCAGTATTCCGCCATGTTCGAATCCGGGCTGTCATTCAAGGCGTTTCCGGATCTCCATATTGCGGGCGAACGTGCGTTCAATGTTTTGAAGGACGCCTGTTCAGCGCTCGTTGCGGGGATGCCCGAGGCCAAACGGCCGCCCGCCATGATGATGGCGCTTCACATCTGGGCTGAAGCGCACGGCATCGCATCGCTTTTCGCGCGCGGCGACGAAGCCCGGCGGCCCATTCCGATGAGTCCCGAAGATCTCCTCGATGCGGCGGTGCTCATTTATCTCGATGGGCTTGGCGCACGGCCGCGGAAGAGCGGGGGCTAGGCCGGCGACAGGAGCGTGCTGTTGACGCGTGTGGATAGTCGAATGTTCAGCCGATTGTCCGTCCGGCAATATTCTGCCTACAAACATCTAGGGAAAAGCGACTCGCTCGCGATCAGTTGCGGTTGATGGCGGCGGAACGCTGCAAACAGCAACGGCTGGCTGGCTCAGGCGTCGTACCAACTATCGAAACGAATGCGATCAACGAACGTCCGCGACGTCTGGGGTCGATATCGGATGATGATGCGTCGGAGGTGGTAATGCCCGGCAAGTGCCCTAAATGTCAGAACATCGTCGGCAACGTGCGTGCGGAGCAGATCAATATCTCGAATGCGATGGGAAATGTCTTTGCCGGTGCAAGCTACAACTGTCCGCATTGCCAGACGATTTTGGGCGTCACCGTTGACCCGTTCGCGTTCAAAAATGAAATCGCCATTGAGTTGATGAAGCGGTTGAAGGGCGGGCGGTAGGCCGGCGAGCGGCCGGGCTCCGATGCATTGAGCCTCCCGCCGCCGGAAACAAAAAACCTCAGCGGGCTCTTGACGTGCCCACTTGCCGTTCCACCTATGTGAATGTAAAATACATTTACATCCTAACCAAGGAGAGGGTGGCGATGACGCAAGTGGTTCAGACGCTCGATGACTTCGGCAGGCCGGCGTGGATTGCCGCGATGGTCTTAGGTTTCATCGTTTTCTGGCCGGCTGGCCTCGCCATTCTGGCCTATATGCTCTGGAGTGGACGCATGAACTGCGGATGGCATGGTGGACGGGGTCGCGGCCGGTGGGAAAGCCGGTTCGCCGATCGATTTGAGCGGGCGCGGTCACGCGTCGAAGACGAGTTTCGTAATTTCAGCAGAGGCGCCCCGTCGAGCGGCAACAAGGCGTTCGACGATTATCGCGAGGCGACGCTGAAACGGCTTGAGGAAGAGGAGCGGGAATTCCGCGCATTCCTCGATCGCTTGCGGCAGGCCAAGGACAAGTCTGAATTCGATCAGTTCATGTCGGAACGCCGCGAGCGTCCGGCACCGAATGAGGGCGCGACGGCCTGATCCAAGAAGAATTCAACGGGGCTGCCTGACCGGCGGCCCCAATTTTTTATCTTCTCAAGCCGACGGAGCTATTCCGATGTTTCATCACCTTCTGTTCCTGCCGTTCGTCATTCTGCATTTTGCGGCGGTGGTGCTGCTCATCATGGGCGCAGCGATTTTGCTTCGGCCATTGGCACGGCGGCGCTGCGGGATGGGAGGCGCTTGCGGTTCGGCCGATCGCAATCCAGAGAACTCGGCGTTCGAGGATTACCGGCGCGCGACGATAGCCCGTATCGAGAACGAGGCCGAGGAGTTCCGGTCGTATCTCGAGAAGCTGCGCCGGGCGGCGGATGCCTCGGCGTTTCAGGCTTTTCTGCAGAGCCGGAAAAACGGCGGTTCCTCCGTTTCGTAGGCCTGCCCGCTAGGCTCTCCCGGTCGGCTGCATAGCTGGAATTCCCGTTTTTCGCCTATGTTGCCGTTATTTTAGGGGTGTTACTGTCGCACGTCGTTTATGGTTTCCCGTGACAGCCGCGGCGGGCTGGCAAGTTTGGCGCGTACGAACCCACGGACCTTAGATGCCCTGGCAATTTCTGAAGAACGCCGTTGCGGCGTATGGCGGAGGACTGCGCTCCGCGCTGGATCACGTCAAAGGGGCCTTCGGCCTGGAAGGCGGACATACGCCGGCCCAGTCGCGCGTCGCCTTCACGATTGCCGTGGTCGCACTCGCAGCCAAGATGAGCAAAGCCGACGGCGTTTCGTTGCCGATCGAAGCGGAAGCCTTCAAACGGCAGTTCAAGGTTCCCGATAGCGAATGCGCGCATGTCCGGAAGCTCTATGAGCTGGCGAGCCAGGACGTTGCCGGATACGAAACCTATGCGGCGCAGATCGCCCGCATTCTCGAAGGGCAGCCGGAACTGAAGCTGTCTGTGCTTGAATGCCTGTTTCATGTCGCGAGCGCCGACGGTATTTTGCATCCCGACGAGGATCGTTATCTTGCGCATGTCGCCGAGATCTTCGGTTTGACGAAGGGCGAATTCCGGTGCGTCCGGCGCAGCTTTGTCGTCGATGCCGACAGCCCTTACGAAGTCCTGCACATTTCGCCGACGGCATCCGACAAGGAAATCAAGGCGCGCTACCGCGAGCTGGTCAAAGGCCATCATCCAGATGCGCTGGTCTCGAAGGGCGTGCCGCCTGAATTCCTGGCGGGCGCGGAACGCCGGCTTGCGGCAATCACCGCTGCATATGAGGCGATATTGGAAGAGCGCGGCCAGCGCGTTGAACGAGCTCTGGAGCCGACGTGACCTTCAAAGCCGACACGCCGCTTTCCCATCACGTGCATCCCGCAGACAATCGTGAGGCAAGGCGCGGCGGCGTGAAGCCGTCGCTGCTCATTCTGCATTACACGGGCATGAGCTCGGCCGCCAAGGCAATCGATTGGCTCGGACGTTCCGAAAGCGGCGTGTCCTGCCATTACGTCGTCGACGAAGCCGGGCGCATTACGCAGCTCGTGCCGGAAGAGCAACGTGCATGGCATGCGGGCGTTTCGTACTGGCGCGGCGAGACGGACATCAACTCGCACTCGATCGGCATCGAGATTCACAATCCCGGTCATCAGAACGGCTATCCGGATTTCCCACCCGATCAGATGGCGGCCGTCATCGCGCTTTCGAAAGACATCGTGCGGCGCCACCACATCGCACCGGATAACGTTCTTGCGCATTCCGATGTGGCACCGGGGCGAAAGATCGATCCCGGCGAAAAGTTCAACTGGCTGCTTCTTGCGAAGGAAGGGCTCGGGCTTTGGGTGCGTCCGTCTCCGGTCCGAGAGGACGATCCTGGACTAGGGCCCGGGGCTTCGGGTCCGCGCGTTCTTCGGGCGCAGGAGCATCTCGCTTCATATGGTTACGATGTGAACGCCACGGGTACACTCGATCCGGGCACGGAAAAAGTTCTGAAGTCTTTCCAGTTGCATTTTCGCCCCCGCCGGGTCGACGGCCGTCTCGACCGATCGACGGAAGTTACGCTCGAGCGGTTGGTCGAGGCATCACGGAAGCGCGCCGCCGCTTGACGAGGCTTGGCCGGTGCTGTTGATGCAGATCGAGCCGGCTCGTGACCGGCACGTTCGCCATGGGCCAGGCAAGCCCAAGCCATTCCGAAGCAGGACCAACCGTGTTTAAACCGCGGCGCCCCGAATTTTTGGCGCTAATCGTTGCGATCTATGCGGCGCTGGTTCTCAATCAGCCCTTCTGGCGGAAATTTTTCGAGGTCGTTGAGCCATCCCGGTTCAGCGATTGGCTGCACGTCGGCTCAGCAGCGGTGTTGATCGTTATCGTCGCCTATCTCGTTCTGCTGGCGCTATCGGTAAAGCCGCTTTTGCGTATCGTCGTGCTGCTCTTTCTGCCAGTGATGGCAGCGGCCGCGTACTTCATGAACGAATACGGCATCGTCATCGACGCGCATATGGTTCGCAACGTGTTCGAGACGGATACGGGCGAAGCGGGCGATCTGATGACGCTGAAGCTTATCGCGTATGTCGTGTTCCTCGGACTGGTTCCAGCGGTCCTGTTCTGGCTCACGCCATGGACGGAGCAATCGTTTCGCAGCGAGGCTCTAGGCAAGCTCAAGGCGGCTGCTCTGTCGTTTATGATCCTCGTTGTCGTGCTGGTTCCGGCCTGGGGCGATTTCCTTTCGCTGACGCACGATTACCGCACACTCAAGATGACGTTGACCCCGGTGAATTTCGTTTCGGCGCTCGCAGCCTATTGGCGGCAACAGGAGCGCAAGCGGCCGAAGACTGTGGCTTCCTATGGCGAGGATGCGCGGCGTAGCGCTTTCAGCGGTGGCCGCAAATCGATCTTCGTCATCGTGGTCGGTGAAACCGCACGCGCGGATCATTTTTCGCTCAACGGCTATCAAAGGCCGACGAACCCGGGGCTGGCGTCGATCGGCGATCTTATCAACTACGGGCAAGCCTACTCGTGCGGCACCGATACGGCGCAGTCCGTGCCGTGCATGTTCTCCGGGTTCGGTCATGATCTTTTCACGAACGCCAAAGCGGATGGGCGCGAAAATCTCCTCGATATCCTGAAGCGCGCCGGCATCGATGTCGTGTGGCGTGAAAATCAAGCGGGCTGCAAGGGCGTGTGCGCCCGTATTCCGACGGAGACGCTGACGGGGCATAACGTTCCGACGTTCTATGCGAGCACCGTGAACTTCGACGATATTCTCGTCGATGGTCTCGAAGAGCGCATCGCGAAGCTCGATCGGGATACGGTGATTGTGCTTCATATGATGGGCAGTCACGGTCCCGCGTACTGGAAGCGCTATCCGGAAAAGTTCGAGACGTTCCTGCCGGCATGCAAGGATGCGCAGTTCAGCCGGTGCGATCTGGCGAGCATCGTCAATGCCTATGACAATACGATCCTCTATACGGATCATGTCCTGGCGCGGCTCATCGACGTGCTGAAGGGCGGGGCGAGCCATGGCGTCGATGCGGGCATGATCTATGTGTCCGATCATGGCGAGAGCCTTGGCGAGAAGGGCATGTATCTTCACGGGATGCCCTACGCCATCGCGCCGAACGCGCAGATCCATGTGCCGATGGTCGTCTGGCTTTCACCGGCGATGAAGGAGTCGCGCGGTATCGAGCAAGGCTGCCTTGTCAGTCGGAGCGGAAGCCGCGTCGGGCACGATAATCTTTTTCATTCGAGCCTTGGGATCATGGGCGTGGCGACCCGCGTTTATGATCCGTCACTCGATCTGTTCGCGCCTTGCCGGAAGCCCGCTTCCTGATTCAATCCGAATGAAATAATGTAGCGGATGTAGCTGTGACGCGACAATTTCGCGTGAGCCCGCGACGAAAATAATATCCCCGGGCTATCCGGACTCATGCATGATCGGTCATGTGACGATCACCGCGCAACGGCCGTTTGGAAAGGTCAGGCATGATCCGCAGGTTGACTGGTTTGGCGTTCTCCCTCCTGTTTGCTAGCGCGGTTTCCGTCTTCGCGGATCAGCCGCTCGGGCCCGTGGCGCCCAAGCCGGAGATGAACGCCCGCACCATCACAACCCTGCTGTTTCAGACGAAGCCCGGTGCAAGGCCGGATTTCTCAAACAAATATCTCGTCTATCTCGATCTTTCCGAGCTTAACTTCAAAGGCGCGAACCTCGCGCATTCGGATTTTTACGGCACGGACTTCACGGGCGCCAATCTCAAGGGTGCCGATCTTTCGCATACCCGGCTCGATCGTTCGGTGTTGATGCGCGCCGATCTCTCAGGGGCCAATCTCTCCGGCGCGACGATTCTTCGTCCGACGATCTACGCGGATCTTTCCAACAACGTGCTCGACGCGCCGCATTTCTCGGGTGCGAATTTGACGGACGTGCATGTCCAGGCCGAGCTCTCCGGTTCCGATTTCAGGGGAGCTGACCTGTCGCGGGCAAACTTCTATCCGCTCGAAGGCCGGCCTGGGGAGGGAACGCTCGCCACGGCCTATCGCAACATTCTCAAGTATTGCGATTTCTCCGGGGCGCGCATGACCGACGCCAACATGGAACGCACCGTGCTCTGGTTTGCAAAGTTTACAGGCGCCAATCTCAGGGACGTCAACTTCAGAGATGCCGATCTCTCGCGCGCCGACTTCGCGGGCGCGGACATCGCCGGCGCGGACTTTACGCGGGCCGATCTCGACGGTGCGAATTTCGTCGGCGCCATCGGCATCGCAGAGGCCAAAGGTCTCGGGCAAGCGATCAACCTCGACCGCGCGCAGCGATAGCGCGATTGTGTAGCGATGAAGCCGACGCTGACGCGAGGCTGACATCGCTGCGCCCATTCGACAGATATGGGATGGTCATTAACTGTTGTTAAACAGTATATTGCCAACCTCTCAAAACGACTTTCCATACCGGAGTGCCGACATGGCGACACAGATGCGAGCCAGTGTGTTCAGTCCGCGTTCGGGTGTTTTTGCAATCGCGCTTTCAATCGCGACAACAGTTCCAATGATCTGGGCAACGACGGCGAACGCCGTCAGTCTTCGTGTGAAGCTTGCCTGCTCGCGTGACTACTATGCGCTGTGCAGTCAGTTTGCTTCCGATAGCCCGGAAGTCCGCCAGTGCATGCGTGCTGCGGGCGAAAAGCTTTCACCCCGCTGCATCAACGCGCTCGTCGAAGCGGGTGAGGTGAGCCAGGCGGAAGTCTCGCACCGCGCCAGTCAGCTTCGTCAGTAGCCCGGTGCTTTTGTCCGGTTCGTGCGGCTTTCCAGTTGGCCCAGCCGCACGTGACGGGCGTTTTGCTTAATAGGAACTTGACTTGCGCGCCACGAACTTCGCTAATGTTGCGTTCAGGCGGCCGCGAGTCCTGTTGTTGGGTGACAGGCAGATCCCTACCGGCCGCGTGAGCAGCGAGGGCGGTTCGCATGGTGGATCTTCAGCCGTGGCGGCAAATCGAGGTTCCGGAACCTCGTCCTGACGAACTCTACGAAATCACCCTATTCGACCGGCCGTACCGCTTTCTCGGTTTGAAAGCGCTGCTCGGCGCCGCCGATTTCGACAAGGCGGGGGATCGCAATTGCGGTCTTGCGGCGAAGGACGATGTCGAGCGGGAGGCGGCGCGGTCGATCCTCTCACGTTTGACGCTGCAGCATCTCTACGATCGGCCTCTGACGGACGAGCAAGGCCGCGTCGATTCCGTGATGCGGATCAATTACGGTATTGACCGCGATACCTTCGCGGAGATCGCGCCCAAAACGCTGGGCGAGATCAAAAATCTGCTGCTCAAAGCGAAGGCTTCCGAAGCCAAGCTCATCGGTGGCGCGCTGACCGGCGTGATGGCGGCGGCGATCGCCAAGCTGATGGACGTGCACGAACTCGTCTATGCCGCTAAGAAGCTCAAACGTTCGGGCAAGGCGCGGACGCTCGTCGGCGCACCGGGAACGCTGTCATCGCGGCTGCAACCCAACCATCCGACCGACGATCTCGATGCGATGTCGGCGCTGATTTATACTGGCCTTTCGATGGGTTCGGGCGATGCGCTGCTGGGTCTCAATCCGGCGATCGATACGGTTGAAAACATTTCGAAGACGCTGACGCATCTCGACAAGCTTCGCCGTGAGACGGGAGCGCCGACGCAGATCTGCGTGCTGTCGCACGTGAAGACACAGCTCGCTTGCCTCGAGAGCGGGGCGCCAGTCGAGATCATGTTCCAGTCGCTCGCTGGCACCGACCGGACGCTGATCGAAGAGTTCGACGTGACGGCCGACGTGCTCGACCAAGCCTATACGACGATGGCGAAGCACGGGCCGCTGAAGGACGAAGCGGCGCAGTTCATGTATTTCGAGACCGGGCAGGGCAGCGAGCTCACCTACAGCAAGCACAACGGCATCGACATGACGACGACGGAGGCGCTCTGCTATGGCCTCGCGCGGCGCTACGATCCGTTCATGGTCAATAACGTCACCGGCTTCATCGGGCCGGAGACGCATCGCTCGAACTTCGAGATGATCGTCTCGAATTTGCAGGATCATTTCATGGGCAAGCTGCTCGGCCTGCCGATGGGAATGGCGCCCTGCTATACGCTGCATTCCGAGATCACGATGGAAGGCCAGCAGATCGCCGCGGAATTGCTGACGGCGGCGGGCGCCAACTATTTCATGGACGTCTATCTGTCGATCGATCGGATGCTCGCGTATTTCGACACGTGCGGGCACGACGATCAGACGATGCGGGAGGTGCACGGGCTGACGCCTGCGCCGGAATTCCTGGAATGGGCGATCGGGCGCGGGATTTTCGTTCGCGACGAGGATGGCGACGTCGAGCGCGGCCCGAACTGGGGCAATCCGAAGATTTTCTGCTCGGATGACGAATTCGAACGGCTGCGCAAGAATTTGCCCGCGGCTTACGGCTTCGAAAGCGCGGGGCCGCGGCCGACGGAACAGGTGTCACGCGCAATCAAGGCGAACCTGGCTGCGGCGCGCGAAGCGATTTATGCCGAGGTCACGCCGGAGCGGCTGGCAGGCATCGATTTCCGCCGCGTGAAGACGTCGGCGACAAGCAAGGAAGCGCATCTCAGCCATCCCGATCGTGGCGCGAAGCCGTCCGACGAGATGGTTGCGGAGCTTTCCCCGGAACGCGTGGATGTGCAGATCATCGTTTCGGATGGTCTCTCGGCGGAAGCGGTGCATCACAATATTCCGGATCTGCTTCCGGCGCTCCTCGACGGGCTCAAGGAGCAGCGAATTTCGGCAGGAAAGCCGATCCTTGCGCCTTACGGCCGCGTGAAGCTTGCCGAAGCGCTGGGCGACGCTCTGCAGCCGAAGCTCGTCATCAACCTCATCGGCGAGCGGCCGGGCGGCGATGCTTTGGCGTCGCGCAGCATGTCGGCTTACATCGCCTATCGTCTCGACGATGACGCGAGACAAGATGCGGTGAAATTCAGCGGCAATCCGGACATCCGCTACGAATACACCGTGATCTCGAATATCTATTCGGGCGGGTTGCCGCCGAGCGAAGCCGCCGTGCAGATTGCCGAGCGCGTCAATCAGATCCTGACGGCGAAGGCTGCCGGCAATCGGCTTGAGCGCGCTATCCATGACCGTTCGCACAACATGCGGGCGGCGATGGGGGCCTGAGGGTTTTCCTCTCCCGGAACGGGAGAGGATGCGTGTCCAGCCTGAGGCTTGCCTTCGGCGAGACGGGCAGGTGAGGGACTTCAAGCAGAGCAGAACAATGCCCCTCATCCGCCCCTTCGGGGCACCTTCTCCCCAAGGGAAAAGGAAGTGCTGTGCCGTTCATCCGAGATTTGATCCGTTTCGCCTCTTTCAGAGCGCGGAACAAAACTTGCCTTGACAAGCAACCAAATGGTTGCGTATTGGGTTCATGAGCATGGACGACGTTTTCAAAGCGCTTGCGGATCCGGTGCGGCGTCAGTTGCTCGACAGCTTGCATCAGCGCAATGGCCAGACGCTGGGCGAGCTTTGCGAAGGACATGACATGTCGCGGCAGGCCGTCACCAAGCATCTCACGATCCTTGAGGACGCAAATCTCGTTGCGACACGTAAGGACGGCAGGGAGAAGCTCCACTTCCTAAATCCCCTGCCAATTTTCGAAATAGCCGACCGGTGGGTCCGAAAATTTGAGCACGGGCGTCTCAGAGCGCTCGACGAACTCAAGAAGAACCTGGAAGGAAAGTCCGATGGCAAACGATAAGTTCGTCTACGTTACGTACATCCGTACGACCCCGGAGAAGCTTTGGGAGGCGCTCCTCAAGCCGGAATTCACGCGGCAATATTGGTTCGGCGTTACGCTCGTCAGCGACTGGAAAATCGGGGGGCCGTGGAAAATGGTCTTGCCGGACGGCAGCATCGCTCACGACGGCGAAATTCTCGACTTCGAGCCGGAAAAGCGTCTCGTCTTTCGCTGGCGGGGTGAACGCAGCGCGGAAATCAGAGCCGAGGGCTTCTCTCGATGCACGATGGAGATCGAAGAGGTTCCGAGCGGCGTGAAGCTCACTGTGCTGCACGAGATCGACAGGCCGGAGTCGAAGCTTATTGAGGATGTGTCAGGCGGTTGGCCGATGATTTTGTCGAACCTCAAGAGCCTGCTCGAGACGGGTGATCCTATGGCCGGGCTTCTGGCCACTTGCAGATCGGCGGCGTGAGCGGAGCGAATGAAGGCCGAAGATTGACGGAGTCTTTTTCCTGGAACGGGAGAGGATGCCCGTCGCGCCGGAGGCTCGCCTTCGGCGAGGAGGGCAGGTGAGGGGCTTGGATAACGGACGATAAAGTCCCCTCATCCGGCCTTCGGCCACCTTCTCCCGACGGGAGAAGGAAGTATGGCCTTGACCTTTGGGCGCGCACGTCGCTTATCTCATTGCACCAGCTGGCTGGACGGCCGCTGCCGGTTTTCGTTGTGGCGAAACGCGCTCTAAAGGCTCGCGAGCTGACATCCGGCAGAGGAAAGTCCGGGCTCCATGAGGAATACGGTGGCGGCTAACGGCCGCCGGGGGCGACCCTAGGGAAAGTGCCACAGAAAACATACCGCGAAGCCGGACTGCCTTCGGGCACAATCCGGCGGTAAGGGTGAAAAGGTGCGGTAAGAGCGCACCGCGCTGCTGGTAACAGCAGTGGCAGGGCAAACCCCACCGGGAGCAAGATCAAATAGGGGTGGGCGCGCGGAGCGGGAAACCGCAGACGCAAGGCGCGTCCTCACGCTACCCACCCGGGTTGATTGCACGAGGCGTCTGGCGACAGGCGCCCCAGATGAATGGCCGTCGAGGAGGAAACTCCAGACAGAACCCGGCTTATAGGCCAGCTGGTATTTTTCACTCGCCTTGAAGGGACAGGGCGGGTCGTCTCAACTCGCGAGGGAGCGAATTGATACGGTTTCTCAGCTTCGTTGCTGCTTCGCTTTTGACATGGGCGCCAGCGATGGCATGGACGGAACGGGAGATCAGCACGGGGGCGCTTCACGGCACGCTCATCACCGCTGACGGTACGAAGTCCAAATCCAATTTCAATTCCAATTCGGGCGCTACCGTCCTGATCCTTGCGGGCTCGGGTCCGGTCGACCGGGACGGCAATCTGGTGGAAGCTCGCAACGATTGCTTAAAGCGCCTCGCGCACGATCTTGCCGATCTCGGCATCGGCTCGCTGCGTGTCGACAAGCGGGGCGTTGGCCTGAGCCGTGTGTCGGGGCTGCGCGAAGAAGACCTGCGCTTCGATACCTACGTCGCGGACGCCGTTGAATGGCTGAAG
This sequence comes from Pseudomonadota bacterium, assembly GCA_018242295.1. Classification (GTDB taxonomy): domain Bacteria; phylum Pseudomonadota; class Alphaproteobacteria; order Rhizobiales; family Hyphomicrobiaceae; genus Hyphomicrobium_B. The sequence continues at coordinate 21,327 of JAFECE010000004.1, read as the reverse complement.
GTTCTTCACGCAAGGCGTGAAACCGGCCGGATCTTCATCCTCGGGCACAGCGAAGGCGCTTTGATCGCGACGATGGCCGCGCAAAAGGCGGACGTCGTCGGTCTCATACTGATCGCTGGCGCCGGCGAGCCCGCAGGACGCGTTATTGCCAGACAGCTTTCCGCCGCTGGGGCTCCAAGCGAACTGCAAGATGAATCGAAGAGAATTTCCGAAAGCCTCGAGCAGGGAATTCGGGTCGCGAGCATTCGGCCGGAACTGATGAGCCTCTATCGTCAGAGCGTGCAGCCTTACCTGATGTCGTGGCTGCCTCTCGATCCGGCGGCAGAGCTGGCGCGCGTCAAGAACCCGGTTCTGATCGTGCAGGGGACGACGGATCTTCAGGTTACGACGGAGAACGCAACTCTCCTGGCGTCGGCGCAACCCAACGCCAAGCTCGTAATGATCGACGGCATGAACCATGCGTTGAGAGAGGCACCCGCGGATCGGGCCGCAAACTTTGCGACATACCGCAATCCGCGATTGCCTCTCGCCAAAGAACTTGTGCCGGCGCTTTCCGACTTCGTGAGCGCGCACTAGCGCTACGACAAACGGTCAGCCGGTATCGTCGCCGCTGTCCTGGAGCGGATCTTGTTCCGGAAGCGCGACGAGTTTCCTGTAGAGGTGCCACGTCGCGTGGCCGAGGATCGGCAGGGTGATCGCCAGTCCGACCAGCAGCGGTATTGCGCCGAGCAACAGTCCGGCGGCGACGATAAGACCCCAGAGGGCGATTGGTCCCGGATTCTCAATCGAGGCGCGGACGGATGTTCGCACGGCGGTGCCGACGCTGACATTACGATCGACGAGCATCGGGAAGGACACCACGCTGGTCACGAGCACGAAGAGTGCAAACATGAAGCCGAGCAAATTGCCGGCGATGGCGAGTTCGGTGCCTTTCCCCGTTCTGAAGACGTCATGGAGGAAGTCCGAAACGGACGCGGGTTCGCCACCCATGATCTGCGTGTACATCAGGTTCGCGGCGTAGAGCCAGACGACGAAGATTGCCGCCAACATGAGCCCGAGCGCGAATATTCCGCCCATCCCTGGGCGGTGGATGACGGCGAACGCGCGGATCTGGGAGGTGTCGAGGCCTTCTTCGCGCCGTCTGCTCAACTCGTACAGCCCGACCGCAAAGAACGGACCCAGAAGCGCAAAGCCCGCGACCATCGGATAGATGAGGGAAAGCAGTCCGTAGCCGAACAGGATGCGCGCAAGAATGATGCCGATGACCGGATAGATGAGGCCCGCAAAGACAAGGTGGGTCGGCATCGCGAGGAAGTCATCGTAGCCTTCGACAAGCGATTTCCAGACGTCGGCTGTCGTAATCCTGCGGACCGCAGGGTCGGTGTCGCGCCAGATAATGGAGGATGGCCACCTTAAATCGCGGCCCGGGTATGCGTGGGGTCGTGCGGTTGGGGATCGAGAAATGGTGTTCGCCATGTCGGCACCTGCTGATGTTGTGGCGCCAAAGTGATCGATGGCCTTTGGCACCGGACAATCGGAGCGCCCCGCCTCGCCTTCTGCACGAAGGATGCGCTCTTCCCCGAAAGCTTCAAGTCAGGTCTGCGTTACCGCTCATTCGATTCATTAAAATATATAATTTTCATAATATTATCCTTTTTTATTCATTTTTTACTTGATGAGCGGAAGCCGTCTTGTTGTGGACAGATGATGCAATTCCGCTTCGCACCACGAAATATCCTTAATATTCCGTTGACGACCATCAAATCCCATGCGATCCCATAAAGGCCCGTCCGCACCGGGCAGGACACCGTGGCCGGGCGCCGATTTGGTAGAGGGCCCAAATCCGAGCGACCGCCACGGCCCCTTACTTGATCATTTCGGGCGACACGGCACCTCGCGTTCCCGCCGTCCGAAAGAAACGAAGGGTCTCAATTTTGGTTCGGCAACTCCGTGCGGGGGAGCCGGCGGACGGCAAGACAAAGCGTAGCCAGTAGCTGAGTGGAGGACGAAATTCGTTAGCTGAGGGATGGACCGCTTTGTCTCGACATTCACAAACAAGATCGACGCCAAAGGCAGGGTTTCCATTCCAGCCTCGTTCCGCGCTGTCCTCGAGCGTGACGGGTATGCCGGCGGTATCGCCGGTGGTCTCTACTGCTACCCCTCGCTCGATGCTCAAGCACTCGATGCAGGCGGCGAAAGACTTGCAAAGAAAATCGACGGGCTTCTCGCGGGCTTGCCGGACTATTCGGATGAGCGCGATGAGCTGTCTGTCGCACTCTACGGCGACGTCCAGGTTCTCTCGATCGATGGCGACGGCCGCATCGTCCTTCCTGAAAACCTTCGTGCCCACGCCAACCTGGACGCCGCCGTCTCGTTTGTTGGACTTGGTGAAAAATTCCAGATGTGGGAGCCCAAACTCTTCGAAGCCCGCCGCGCCGAGGCGCGGAGCAAAGTCCAGGTAACGCGGAAACTTTTTGCAGCGGGGAGCCGCCCGTCAAATGACGGCGGCGACGAGGGGGCACGGGAATGACGCGGGGTGGCGGGGCAGAGGGAGCCTCGCAGGGGCCGGCTGAAAAGCCTTCGCGCCACATTCCCGTGCTCGTCTCGGAAGTTCTCGAGACGCTCGCACCGAAGGATGGTCAAACCTACATCGACGGTACGTTCGGCGCGGGCGGCTATACGCGCGCCATTCTCGGCGCCGCCAACTGCAACGTGCTTGCTCTCGACCGTGACCCGACGGCAATCGCCAACGCCACGTCATTGCTCGAAGAAGCGGGCGGCCGGCTGACGCTCATCCAATTGCCGTTCAGTCAGATGGAAGATGCGGTTCGCGAGAACCTTCCGGATGAACAAGTCGACGGCGTGGTTCTCGACATCGGCGTCTCGTCGATGCAGCTCGACGATGCCGAGCGTGGGTTTTCATTCCAATCCGACGGGCCGCTCGACATGCGGATGTCGGTTTCGGGCATGAGCGCTGCGGATTTCCTCAACGAGGCGGAAGAAGAAGAGATCGCCGACGTCATTTACACGTTCGGCGAAGAACATCGTTCGCGGGCGATTGCTCGCGCCATCGTCAAGCGACGAGAGGAGGCGAAGTACTCGCGGACGCTCGAACTCGCCGATACGGTCTCGCGCGTTTTTCACGGCCGAAAGATCGACGGGCGGCATCCGGCGACGCGGACATTTCAGGCGCTCAGGATTTTCGTCAACGACGAGCTTGGCGAACTTGCGAACGCGCTCGCGGCGGCGGAGCGGATCTTGAAGCCCGGAGGACGGCTGGTCGTCGTCAGCTTTCACAGTCTCGAAGACCGGATCGTAAAGAAATTTCTCACAGAGCGGAGTGGGCGGACGGCTGGTGCTTCCCGGCATCTGCCGCCGGAATCGATAAAATCGCGCGAGCCAAGTTTCCGAATTGTTAACTCACGCCCGTTAACACCTTCTAAAGGTGAATTGGAAGTGAACCCTCGTTCGCGGTCTGCACGTTTGCGGGCCGCAACTCGCACCGACGCGGCGGTTTGGCCCTTGGATCTGGACGCATTGGGGGTTCCTCGACACCGATAATGCTGGGCTTGGAGACAAGCTGAACGGGAATTGTATCAAAATGCGTCTCTTGAATGTTGCCGCCTTCTTTTTTGCAGTCGCCAGTGCGCTGCTCCTTTATGCATTGAACTACGACACGCGCCGCCTCGAGGCCGAGCTTCAGGCGAAGGAGCGACAGGCAGATCGCGCCCGCAGCGATATTGCGGTTTTGAAGGCAGAGCGCAGCACGCTGGCGCGTCCCGATAGAATCGATGAGCTGGCACGTCGGCTCGGTCTTGGACCACCGAGGGCCGAGCAATTCCAGAATGGACGGGAAGTCTCCGAACTCAGCGAGCGCCAGGGCAGCGCCAATGGCCGTTGATCGAGCAGACTTTCTGATCGGGGGCGCGGGCGCGCAGATAATCCGTGGTGCGGGAACGCACGCGGCGTCCGGGCTTGGCCAAACGCGGCGACGTGCGGAAGCGGCCGTCTACGGCGTTTTGTTTTCCGCATTCGCGGTCGTTGGCGTGCAGCTCCTGGTGCTGGCGGCCGGACGGCATTCGGATATCGCGCTGGCGATTTCGGAGCCAGTCGCGGCGACGAGTTTCAGCCGTCCCGACATCGTCGATCGCAACGGGCGTTTGCTCGCGACGGATCTCGAGGCACCCTCGATCTTCGCCGATCCGGGAGTCGTTCTCGATCGCGACGAGGTCGTCGAAAAGCTTTCGACCGTGCTGCCTGATCTCAATGCATCTGAACTGATGCGCGCGCTGTCGGACCGGTCGCGCCGGTTCGTCTGGGTACGCCGAGGCGTGTCGCCTGCCATTGCGCAGAAGGTGCACGATCTCGGATTGCCCGGCGTTTCGTTCCGTTATGAGCTGAAGCGTGCATATCCCGGCGGCAAGATGGCCGGACACGCGCTCGGCTACGTCGATGTCGACAACCGCGGCGTCGCCGGCATCGAGAAATATATCGACGACAAAGTTGGCGTCGATCCGGTGCATTCGGCTGTGCTTTCCAATCGTCCGCCGGTGCGCCTCTCGCTCGATCTCGGGGTTCAGCACGCGCTCGAAGATGAGCTTGACGACGCCATGCGTCGCTACCAGCCGGAAGGCGCGGCCGGCGCAGTTCTCAATATCAAGACGGGCGAAATCCTCGCGAGCGCATCGCTGCCGCAAGTCGATCCCAGCTGGCCTATGCAGGCGCTTGACGACAAGCACATCGATCGCATGACGGGCGGGACCTACGAGCTTGGCTCGGTGTTCAAGACGCTCACGCTGGCGATGGCTTTTGACGAGGGATTGGCAAAGCCCGATACGGTTCTCGACGTGAGACAGCCTCTCGAAGCCGGGCGGTTCACGGTCACGGACATGCATCCTTCCCGCCGGCCGCTGACCGTTACGGAAGTTTTCACGCATTCGTCGAACGTCGGCGCGGGCATGCTGGCGCTGGAGGCGGGGCCGGAGAAGCTGCAGGCATTTCTGCAGAAGGCCGGGATCCTCGAAACGATGCAGACGGAGGCGGGTGCAATGGCGGCGCCACAGGTTCCTTCGCGCTGGAACCGGGCGACGACGATCACCACTTCGTTCGGGCACGGCATTGCGGTCGCGCCGCTGCAGTTTGCGGCTGCGGCTGCGACACTCTTCAATGGCGGCAGGACTGTTCATCCGACGTTCTTACGAAAATTCGATGCAGGGACCGCCGACGGCAAACCGGTGGTCAGCGCTGCGACATCACGCGAATTGGCCGAGCTGATGCGCGCGAACGTCGTCGATAAGGACGGTACGGGCGGGAAAGCGGACGTGCCGGGCTACAGGGTCGGCGGCAAGACCGGAACTGCCGATATCGCGAGCAAGGGCGGATATACGTCCAATGCCGTCATATCCTCGTTTCTCGCCGCGTTTCCGACGGACGATCCGCAGTATCTGACGTTCATCGTGCTGTTCGAGCCGAAGGGCATCCCGGACACCAAGGGACACCGGACGGGAGGCACGAACGCCGCACCTGTGACCGGAGAGCTGATCGCGCGCGTCGCAGCGCAGCTTGGCGTTGCGCCGGAGTTCGCCACAGCACGTCAATGACATATCGATGAAGCCACTTTCGGCCGCATTTGACGGCCTCGATGGGGGCCCGTATCAAGCTCCGGGCCGAACGTAAGTGCAGACGAATAGAGGGCGAAAAGCGGGGCCATGCGGCTTAGCGATGTGCTTCCAGCCGGTATCGAATTGCCGCCGGGCGCGGCGGATGTCCAGGTAACGGGCATTACCGCCGCGAGTGCAGCCGTCGGGCCAGGCGCGATTTTCGCCGGGCTTCCCGGCACCAAGGTCGATGGCGCGTCATTCGTTCCCGATGCTATTGCGCGGGGTGCTGCGGCGGTCATCGTGGGCCGGAACAAGGGCGTGACGGTTCCGCCGGGCGTCGCGCTGATCGAAATCGACAATCCGCGCGCGGCATTGGCGAAAATCGCGGCCAAACTGGCGGGCAGACAGCCCGAATGCGCCGTCGCCGTTACGGGGACGAGCGGCAAGACGTCGGTTGCTGACTTCACGCGGCAGATCTTTTCGGCTCTTGGCCATAGCGCCGCGTCGATCGGAACGGTCGGCATCGTGAAGCCGGGTGGCGCGGTCTACGGTTCACTGACGACGCCCGATCCCGTTACGCTGCATGCAACGCTTGCGGCACTGGCGGATGAAGGCGTTACGCATCTCGCGTTCGAAGCATCTTCGCATGGGCTCGATCAGCACCGCCTCGACGGTGTGGAGCTTGCGGCGGCGGCGTTCACGAACCTCGGCCGCGATCACATGGATTATCATCCGACGGTCGAAGCGTATCTCGATGCGAAGCTCAGGCTTTTCACCGAGCTTCTGAAGCCTGGCCAGCCGGCGGTGATCAATGCCGACGGGGCCTCAGCGATGGAGGTTCTGGTCGCAGCCAAGGCGCGCGGTCTCCGTGTGCTGACGGTCGGGGCGCTGGGCGAGACGCTGACGCGCACGTCGCTGACGCGCGAGGGCTTCCGGCAAAACATCGGCATCGAAGCGGGCGGCAAGAAGTACGCGGTCGATCTGCCGCTTGTCGGCGCCTATCAGGTGGAGAACGCGCTCGTCGCGGCGGGGCTGGCGATTGCCGTCGGTGAAGAGACGTGCGCAGTTCTGGCGGCGCTTCGCGACCTCAAGGGTGTACCGGGCCGGCTTGAAATCATCGGCGAGCGAAATGGCGGTCTGGCGATCGTCGATTATGCGCATAAACCGGAAGCGCTGGCGGCGGCGCTCGACGCGTGCCGGCCTTTCGCAACAGGGCGGCTGATTTCGGTATTTGGGTGCGGCGGCGATCGCGACAAGGGCAAGCGGCCCATCATGGGACGGATTTCGGTCGATCGCGCCGACATCACGATCGTGACCGACGATAATCCGCGCAGCGAGGTCCCGGCGCAAATTCGCAAGGAAATTCTTGCCGGGGCGACCGGTGCGCGCGAAATCGGGGATCGCGGGGAGGCTATTGCGACGGCGGTGAAAATGATGTCTCCCGGGGATGTCGTGCTTGTGGCCGGAAAGGGCCACGAAACCGGCCAGATCATCGGCGATCGCATCGTGCCGTTTTCCGATCACGATGAAATCCGGCGGGCGCTCGCGAGTTGACGATCTGATGCATCCACTCTGGTCCTCTTCCGAATTGAGCGCCGCGCTCTCGGCTGATGCCGAAGTCGGGTCGGGCGAAGCCATTACCGGCGTTTCCATCGATACGCGTTCGTTGTTGCCGGGCGATCTCTTCGTGGCGCTCAAAGATCAGCGCGACGGGCACGATTTCGTTTCGGCGGCATTCAAGGCGGGCGCCGCGGCGGCGCTGGTGAGCGAAGCCTATGCGCGTCAGCCCGGCGATGGCGCACTGTTTCGAGTTACTGATACGCTTTCGGGTCTCGAAGCTTTGGGCGTGACGGCGCGGAAGAGACTTGCTGCCGATGCGCGGATCGTCGGCGTGACGGGGAGCGCGGGCAAGACCGGCACCAAGGAAATGCTGCGGGCGTGCCTGTCACTGCTTGGTGCAACCCATGCGTCCGAAAAATCCTATAACAATCACTGGGGCGTTCCGCTGACGCTGGCACGGATGCCGCGTGAGACGAAATTCGGCGTGTTCGAGATCGGGATGAATCACGCGTGCGAGATCCGGCCGCTGACGAAGATGGTCAGGCCCGACGCCGCAATCATTACAACGGTCGAGCCCGTGCACCTCGAACATTTTCCCTCGGTCGAGTCCATTGCGGATGCCAAGGGCGAGATCTTCGAGGGGCTGCTGCCGGGTGGCGCGGCGATCATCAAATTCGATAATCCGCATGCGAGCCGCCTCCGGGCGATCGCTTCGAGCCTCGGTGCCAAGCCCATGACTTTCGGATTCGATGACCGGGCCGATGTGCAGGGATTGAATTTCACGGCATCGGACAACGGCAGCGACATGACTGTCTCCATTATGGGTGGCGGCTGCTTCCCTGTTCATCTTGCGATGCCGGGTCGGCACATTGCCGAAAATGCGCTGTCTGTGGCCGCTGCGCTTTATTCCATCGGAGCCGACGTCCGGAAGGGTCTCGGCGCGCTTGCCAATCTCGCTCCTCCGAGCGGACGCGGGGCGCGCAGCACGCTCCATATCGGCGACGGGAAAGCGCTGCTAATCGATGAGAGCTACAACGCAAATCCGGCCTCGATGCGGGCCGCTCTGGCAACGCTTGCCGCAGTGCCAAGGGCCAAATATTCGCGACGTATTGCCGTCCTCGGCGACATGCTGGAGCTTGGCAGCGAGGCGCCGGCGCTTCATGCGGGTCTAAAAGGCGCGGTTGACGAGGCGGACGTCGATCTGGTTTTTGCCTGCGGACCGCATATGAAAGGCCTTTACGACGCCCTACCCGCGGACAAGAAAGGCGGCTACGCTTTGACGTCCGCGACAATCGGACCCGCGCTTGCCGAAAATCTACGAGCGGGGGATGTCGTGATGGTCAAAGCATCCAATGGAACGCGCCTCGGTCCCGTGGTCGCGGCGCTCAAGACGCAATTTGGAAACGACGAGCCCGCTGCCTAGGCGGCGTGGATCATAAGGGGGAAGGAAGTTTTCACCGCATGCTCTACGAGCTCGTCAATTTCAGCGATCAGATCAGTGCGCTGAACGTTTTTCGATACATCACCTTCCGAACCGGCGGTGCGATCTTCACCGCGCTTCTGTTCGTGCTGATGTTTGGGCCGGCGATCATCGATCTTCTTCGCCTTAAGCAAGGCAAGGGTCAGCCGATCAGGACGGATGGGCCGCAGTCGCATCTTTTGAAGCGCGGCACGCCGACGATGGGTGGTCTGATGATCCTCGCAGGCGTCACGGTGTCGACGCTGCTGTGGGCTCAACTTTCCAACGGCTATATCTGGGTCGTGCTCGGCGTGGCGCTGTCTTATGGCGCTATCGGTTTCTACGACGACTTTTTGAAAGTCACGAAGCGCACGACGGCGGGTTTTTCCGGCCGTATCCGGTTCCTACTCGAACTCCTCGTCGCTGCGATCGCCGGTTTCGCGCTGATGATGCTCAGCCCGAAGGGGCTCAGCACCGATCTGACGTTTCCGTTCTTCAAAGACTTCGTGATCAATCTCGGGCCATTCTTTGTGCTGATGGCCGTGCTTGTGATCGCGGGCGCGGGAAATGCCGTCAACCTCACGGACGGCCTCGACGGTTTGGCTATCGTTCCCGTGATGATCGCGGCGGCGACGTTCGGTGTGATCGCCTATCTTTCAGGTAACGCGAAGTTCGCGGGCTATCTGCAAATTCATCACGTGCCAGGGACGGGCGAACTCTCGGTCATTTGCGGGGCGCTGATCGGCGCCGGTCTCGGCTTCCTTTGGTTTAATGCGCCGCCCGCCATGATCTTCATGGGTGATACCGGTTCGCTGGCGCTCGGCGGCACGCTTGGCGCAATTGCGGTTGCGATCAAGCACGAGATCGTGCTGGCGGTCGTCGGCGGCCTTTTCGTTCTCGAAACACTGTCCGTCATCATTCAGGTTTTGTCGTTCCGGTGGACGGGGAAACGCGTGTTCAAGATGGCGCCGCTGCATCACCACTACGAACAGAAGGGGTGGAAGGAATCGACGGTCGTCATCCGGTTCTGGATCATTTCGGTCATTCTGGCGCTCGTCGGCCTTTCGACGCTGAAGCTGCGCTAGGACGCCAAACGACGCGACATGCGGTAGAGTCGGGCCAATGATTCGCGCCACGTCTTTTCAAGGCAAATCCGTTGCAGTGTTCGGGCTCGGGGCCTCGGGGCTCGCGGCTGCCGAGGCGCTGCGTGATGGCGGTGCCATAGTCGCTGCCTGGGACGATGGCGCTACGGCCCGCGAGGCCGCGATTGCCAGCGATATTCCGCTCGCCGACCTTAGCATCGCGGATTGGGCGGGGTTTTATGCCCTCGTGCTGGCGCCGGGCGTGCCGCTGACGCATCCCGAGCCGCACTGGACGGTCAAAAAGGCCCGCGAGAACGGCGTCGAGATCATTGGCGATATCGAGATTTTCACGCGCGAGCGGGCTTTGCACTCGCCGGGCGCACCTTTCATTGCAATCACCGGAACCAACGGCAAGTCGACGACGACGGCGCTTGTCACCCACATTCTCCGGCATGCCGGGCTCGACGTGCAGATGGGCGGCAATATCGGGCGACCGATACTGACGCTCGATCCGCCGGAGCCTGGACGGTTTCACGTCATCGAAATGTCGTCGTTTCAGATCGACCTGACGCCGACGCTGGAGCCGACGGTCGGTGTGATGCTCAACGTGACGGCCGATCATATCGACCGGCATGGGACGATCGAGAATTACGCCGCCATCAAAGAACGCATCGTCCAGGGCGCCGATATCGCGGCGGTCGGCATCGACGATGACTACGGATTGGCGATGCTCAGACGGCGGATCGTTTCCGGACCGGCGATCGCCTTCAGCGCCGAGAAATCCATCGCGCCCGGCTACAGTTTGCTCGACCACACGGTGGTATGCAGCAATCGTGAAGGGCTAGCCGTCAAGCTCGGGTCGTTGAAGGGCATTCCGACGCTGCGCGGGCAGCATAATGGACAGAATGCGCTGGCCGCGGTTGCTGCCGTGCGGGAATGTCTCAACGCGCTCGGCAGATCGACGGATCTCGATTGGCAGGGGGCGTTGTCGTCGTTTCCGGGACTGCCGCATCGGCTCGAAGAAATCGGCAATCTCGGCAAGACGCTCTTCGTCAACGACAGCAAGGCGACGAATGCGGATTCCACCGAGAAGGCACTCAGTTCCTTTCCTCGCGACATCTATTGGATCCTCGGCGGCAAGCCGAAGGCTGGCGGCATCACGAGCCTCGTTCCGTATTTCGATCGTATCTCGAAGGCTTATCTGATCGGCGAAGCGGCGGACGAATTCGCGCAGACGCTCGAGGGCACGGTGCCGTTCGTGCGGAGCGGCACACTCGATGAGGCGGTGTGGGCTGCGTCGGGCGATGCACAATCGAGCGAGGGCGCCGAGCCGGTCGTGCTGCTGTCGCCCGCTTGCGCGAGCTACGATCAGTTCCGGAACTTCGAAGTTCGCGGCGAAAGTTTTCGAGGTCTTGTCGCTTCGCTCCCCGGGATTGCGATGCGAGCGGCCCCATGAAGCTCTCGCGCGCAGACCGCAGTTTGCTCGCAGAATGGTCGTTCACGATCGATCGGGGCCTGCTGATCGCGCTTATTTCGCTTGTCGTCATCGGCGTCGTGCTGTCGGGGGCGGCATCGCCTGCCGTTGCGTTGAAGAAGGGCCTGCCCGCTTATTACTTCGTCGAGCGCCATATTTTCTTCGCGGCGCTCGGCACGGCGCTGATGCTGGTTATTTCCTTTTTTTCGCCGAACGGTGTGAGGCGTCTCGCTGCGGTTTTGTTTCTTGTCGCGGTCGCCGGGATGATCGCGGTGCTGTTCTCGGGGGCCGAAATCAAGGGCGCGCAGCGGTGGCTGAATTTCGGCGGCTATTCAGTGCAGCCATCGGAGTTCGCGAAGCCGGCTTTCATCGTCATTATCGCATGGCTTTTCGGGGAGGCGTCGTCCCGTAGCGATATGCCGGCTTTGCCGTTCGCGTTGGCTTTGTGGGCTTTCTTTGCCAGCATTCTCGTTGCGCAGCCGGACGTCGGCCAGACGGTGTTGATCAGCTCGACGGCGGGACTTCTCTATCTGCTTGCGGGGTTGCCGGCTATCGGGGCGGGCTTGCTCGTGCTCGCGGGCAGCGGCGGGATGTGGCTCGCGTATGAATATTTTCCGCACGTGCAGTCGCGGTTCGCGAAATTTTTCGGCTCGGCACCGCTCGAGAGTTCGCAGGCGGGGCGCGCGATCCAATCGTTCGCCGAGGGCGGCCTCTTTGGCCGGGGGCCGGGTGAAGGCACGATCAAGTCGATCCTCCCGGATGCCCACACCGACTACATCTTTGCGGTGATCGGCGAAGAATACGGCGCGGTCGCCTGCATCGCGCTGCTTGGCGTCTTCGCGTTCATAACCATCAAGTCCATGCGGCGCGCGACCGGAGAGCCAAATGCGGCCGACCGCCTGGCAATCCAAGGTCTGGCGCTCGTCTTCGCGCTTCAAGCGCTCATCAATATGGGTGTGAATATCGGCCTGTTGCCGCCGAAAGGCATGACCCTGCCGTTTATTTCGGCGGGCGGATCGTCCATGCTGGCGCTTTCGGTCACGGCGGGAATGCTGCTGGCGCTGACGCGCCGGCGCCCCGATCCACAACGCCTCAAAAAGCCGCGATGGATTCCGGCGATCGACGAAGTACAACTCGCAAGACCAACACCGAAATCATGAGCGAGATTTGAATGACCGGCGTGCAATCGATCATGCTTGCCGCAGGCGGAACGGGTGGGCATCTCTTTCCGGCGTTCGCTCTGGCCGAAGAGCTGAAACGCCGGGGCATCGCAGTCGATCTGATGACCGACATGCGCGGCGACCGCTACGGCAGCGGCTTTCCGGCGCGCAATGTCTATCAGGTTCCGTCGGCGACATTGGCTTCGCGCGCGCCTTCTGAGATTGCCAAGACGGCGACTTCACTCGCCCGCGGAACGCGCGCCGCCTTCTCGATACTCGGCAAAGTGAAGCCCGCCGCCGTCATCGGCTTTGGTGGTTATCCGACGCTCCCGCCGCTCGTCGCGGCCCGGCTGCGCGGGATTCCGACGGCGATCCACGAGCAGAATGCCGTGCTCGGCCGCGCCAACAAGCTGCTCGCCAAGCGCGTGACGGCGATTGCGACATCGTTCGAGCGGACGAAGTTTCTCGAAGGCAAGCTCGCTGAGAAGGCCGTGCTGACCGGCAATCCCGTTCGTCAGTCTGTGATCGATGCGGCGGCGCGGCGCTACGAAGCTCTGACCGACGACGGCGTCATTCGTATTTTGATTTTCGGCGGCAGCCAGGGGGCGCGATTTTTCTCCGATACCGTTCCACTGGCACTATTCGCGCTTCCCGATCAGCTCCGGAAGCGGCTGCGCGTCGTGCAGCAGGCGCGTGACGAAGATTTGGAGCGGGTCATCGAAGCCTATTCGGAGGCCAGCATCAGTGCGGAAGTCGCGCCGTTCTTCGCCGACCTTCCTGCGCGGATGGCGGCGGCGCACCTGGTCATCGGGAGGGCGGGCGCATCGACCGTCGCCGAATTGACGGTCATCGGCCGGCCGTCGATCCTGGTGCCGTTGCCGCATGCGCTCGACAACGATCAGCTCAACAATGCGCGCCGCCTTGCCGAATCGGGTGGCGCATGGTGCTTCGAACAGCGGAATTTGTCGCCGGAACGCATCGCGGACGAGTTGGAAAAGCTTTTGCAGGCGCCGGCTGCCCTTGCGATGGCGGCCAAGGCGGCTAAAACCGCGGGACGTCCGGATGCCGTCCGGAATTTGGCCGACTTTACGCTCGCTTTAGCTGAGAAGACGTATTCTGGGGTACGGCGGGAGCATTCGAGACCCTGAAACGTTACAAGCCGGTGTTTCAGATAGATTTATCGAGGTAATTTCCATCCATGCAGATGCCCCGCGACATCGGGCCTTTCCATATCATCGGAATCGGCGGCATCGGCATGAGCGCCATCGCCGAAATTCTGGTTGCCAAAGGCTACACAGTTCAGGGTTCCGACCAGAAGGAGAGCGCCAATGTCAAAAGGCTCAGGGCCAAAGGCATTCGCGTTTTTGTCGGTCATGATCCGGTAAACCTCATCGGCGCGCGCTACGTCGTCATCTCGACGGCGGTGAAGCCGCTCAACCCGGAACTCGTCGCGGCTCGCCAGAAGGGGCTGACCATCATCCGCCGCGCCGAGATGCTGGCGGAGCTGATGCGGCTCTACTCGACGATTTCGGTCACCGGCACTCACGGCAAGACGACGACGACGTCGCTCCTCTCGCACATCTTCACGGAAGCGGGCGAAGAGCCGACGGTCATCACCGGCGGCATCATCAATTCATGGGGTTCGAATGCCCGGCTCGGCCAGGGCAAGTGGATGATCGTCGAGGCGGATGAAAGCGACGGCACGTTCACCCGGTTGCCGACCGAAATCGGCATAGTCACGAATATCGATCCCGAGCATCTCGACTATTTCGGATCGGTCGAGGCAATGCATCGCGAATACGAAGCGTTTTTACGGAACATTCCGTTCTTCGGCCTCGCGGTTGCGTGCATCGATCATCCGGTCGTGCGCGAAATGATCCAGCGGCTGAACCTCAGAGCGGATGGCCGGAAGCTTCTGACCTACGGCCAAAGCAAGGATGCCGATCTCGTGCTGCAGTCGGTCCGCATCGAGGGAAACGTGACGACGTTCGACGCGACCTTGGCGGCGCACGTCAAGGGTGGCGCGCGGCGTCTTGAAGGTTGGTCGGTGCCGATCCCCGGTTCGCACAACGCTCTTAATGCGCTCGCAGCGATTGCGGTCGCGACGCATGCGGGTTTGCCGGACGCGAAGATCAAAGCCGCGATGGCGGGATTTTCCGGCGTCAAACGGCGTTTTCAATTCGCTGGAGAATGGAACGGCGTCGGCATCTACGACGACTACGGCCATCATCCGGCGGAAATTGCCGCGGTTCTGGCGGCAGCGCGGGGGGGCAGCAAAGGCCGGGTAATTGCGGTGGTCGAGCCGCACCGGTTCACGCGCGTTCGCGACCTCTTCGACGAGTTCGCGCAATGCTTCAAGGATGCCGATAGCGTGGTGGTCGCGCCGCTTTACACGGCGGGCGAAAGTCCAATCCCGGGTATCGACAATCGCGCGTTGGCGGAGCGCATCCGGACGCTCGGCGGACGTCCGGCCGAAGCGGTCGACGATCCGAGCCTGCTGGCACCGGCCATCAAACGCCTAGCGCGACCGGGAGACATCGTCATCTGTCTCGGCGCTGGGAATTCGACGGAATGGGCGAACGCGCTGCCCGGGTGGCTCGCCGAAACACAGCAGCGGACCGGGAGCAACGGCTGATGTTCGATGACATCACCGGTGAACTTGCTGCCGCCATGCCGGATCTTCGGGGACGGCTGAGTGCGAACGCCTCGCTCGCCGATGTCACGTGGTTTCGCGTTGGCGGTCCGGCGCAAGTGCTCTTTATGCCGGCGGACGAAGCCGATCTCGCGTACTTCCTGAAGCACCGGCCGTGCGAGCTTGCCGTTCAGGTCATTGGGCTTGGGTCCAATCTGTTGGTGCGCGATGGGGGCGTTCCGGGCGCCGTCATTCGGCTCGGACGCGGCTTCAGCGAAATCAAGGTCGATGGCCAGCGCTTACGGGCCGGCACCGCCGTTCCCGACGTCAAAGTGGCGCGCGCCGCCGCGGAGGCCGGAATTCGGGGCCTTGCATTCTATCGCGGAATTCCGGGATCGATCGGCGGGGCGCTGCGCATGAATGCTGGCGCGCACGGACGAGAAACGAAGGATTGCCTCGTCGGGGCACGTGCTGTCGACCCGCAAGGCAATGTGCATGTGCTTTCGCTTGCCGATATGGGTTTCACCTATCGCCACTCGGGCATTCCGAAAGACTGGATTTTCACCGAGGCGACGTTCGAAGGCGAGGCGGGCGATCCGGCCGAAATCCTGAAAGAGATGGATGAAGTCGCCGACTATCGGGAGAAAAATCAACCGATCAAGGAACGTACAGGCGGCTCGACGTTCAAGAATCCGCAGGGCCACAGCGCCTGGAAGCTGGTTGATCAAGCGGGTTGCCGGGGATTGCGCGTCGGCGGAGCAAAAGTTTCCGAGATGCACTGCAACTTCCTGATCAACGACCAGCAAGCTACCGGCGAAGACGTCGAGACGCTCGGCGAGACGGTGCGCGCGCGCGTTCTGGCAACTTCCGGCATCACGCTCGATTGGGAGATCATCCGGCTCGGCGTTCCGAAGCCCGGCCGTCCTGTCGGCGAAGCGCTGGCGGCGGAAAGTGCCGCTATTCACGCCAGCCAAAACTGATCAAACTGCGAATGCATCTCTGACCTAAGCGAGCCAGCCATGAATGAACTCGGCCCGGTGCCCAAGCGCACGCGTATCCACGTCGCGGTTTTGAAGGGTGGGCTTTCCGCCGAACGCGAGGTGAGTTTGAATTCGGGCGCCTCAGTCGGCGAAGCGCTTCTGCAAGAGGGCTACACGGTCACCGAAATCGACGTCGATCGGGATCTTGCGAGCAGGCTGCAGGAGCTGAGGCCAGACGTCTGCTTCAACGCACTACACGGAAAATTCGGCGAGGACGGCTGTGTGCAGGGCGTCCTCGAGCTTTTAAGAATTCCCTACACCCACTCGGGCGTGCTCGCCTCGGCGCTCGCCATGCACAAGGAGCGGGCGAAGGACATCATGAAGCTCGCCGGCGTGCCTGTCGCCGAAGCCAAGCTCGTGACGCGCGGGGAGGCGCTCGAAGGCCATGTGATGCCCGCGCCGTACGTCGTTAAGCCGGTGACGGAGGGGTCGAGTGTCGGCGTCGTCATCGTGCCGCCGGATACGGTGCGGCCGCCGAATTCCATCGCAGCGGGGGGGCCGCTGGACGAGATCGTGATGGTCGAGCGCTATATCGCGGGACGCGAGCTAACTTGCGCTGTCATCGGCGATTTTGTGACGGACGTGATCGAGATTGTGCCCTTAAGGGGACTCGCTTTCTACGATTACGAGTCGAAGTACGCGCCGGGCGGGTCCAAGCACGAGCTGCCTGCACAACTTTTACCAGATATTTACCAGTTGGTCCGTTCCTTAACCTTAAGGGCGCATCAAGCTTTAGGCTGTCGCGGCGTATCGCGGGCTGACTTCCGCTTCGACGATACCGCGGGCGGAACCAACGAGCTGATCTGCCTCGAAGTCAACACTCAGCCGGGCATGACGGGGACCTCCCTAGTGCCTGAGCTGGCGGGGTATGCCGGCTGGTCGTTCGGTGACCTCGTCCGATGGATGGTCGAGGACGCGAGTTGCAACAGGTAGAGAGCAAGCAACGGTTCTGGTGGCGGGCAGCACATGATGCGCCAACGCCTGAACCGGATGCTGCTCGCTGGATGGCCGAAACACGCGGTGTCGCGACGGCTAGCAGACGCGTCGCCAGCGGCGCGGCCAAGCGCTCGCCTTTCGCTCTCCAAATTCCACGCGGCGAACGCCGCTTTCGCAGGTCGCGCCGCACGCAGCGCTGGGTGAAGCCTTCGGCCATCGCCGTGGGTGTTTTGGTTTTCATCGGTGCAGCCGGCTACGCGTTGCCGCTCGGCAGACTCGGCGCGATCGATTTCACGGCGAAGGTCAACGACGTGATGGTCGCCGCAGGATTCGGAATCGATCAGGTGAACGTTTCGGGCCAGCATTTCTCGTCGGATTCTGACGTGTTCGATGCTCTCGATCTTCTGAACGTAAAGACATTCGCGGCGTTCGATTCCGATGCGGCGCTGAAACGGATCGAGCGGATCTCATGGATCGATACCGCGCAGATCACGCGCGTTTATCCGGGAACTCTCGACATCGTCGTTCGGGAACGGACGCCGGCTTTCCTTTTGCAACGGGGTGAAACGAGCTTCCTCGTCGACGCCACTGGGCGGACGCTTGGACCCGCTGCTCGCGGCACTAATTGGAATTTGCCGCGGGTCAGCGGCGAAGGCGCCGAAAGCGAAGCCATCCTGATGCTCGCGGCCTTGCGGCAATACCCGCAGATCGAACGGCAGTACGCATACGGCGAACGCATCGCGGAGCGCCGCTGGCGGATCGTGCTCAAGAACGGCACCGCGCTCGAACTCGGTGCTGACCGCGAGATCGAAGGCTTCGAAGAAATCGCGACGGCGCGAGAAGCAACATCGGCGCTCAAGGGATCGCCGATGGTTGTCGATGTTCGCACGCCGGGCCGGATTGCGATCCGGCCTCTGGACGGAAATTCCGGACGGACCGCGTCAAAGGCGGGTGTGCAGACCGTGTCCCTGGTTTCAGAACGGCCCTAACGGAGATTCTTGTGGCGGATCGGCGTAATTACCGGACCATTGGGCTTCTCGATATCGGCACCAGCAAGACTGTGGCCGCCGTCGTCGTGGCTGAGCACAGCGCTGGTGCAGCCAAGCCGTCGTTGCGGCTGGCGGGCCTTGGCATGCAGCGTTCGAAGGGCATCAAAGCCGGCGTTTTGACGGATCTCGACGAGGCAGAGTCGGTCGTTCGCGGCGTTATCGGTCAAGCCGAGCGTGCCGCCGGCATTTCGGTCGGCGGTTTTACGCTTTCGATCGCTGCCGGGCGGCTATCGTCGGTTCATTGCACGGCGCGAACCGAAGTCGAGACCGGTAGCGTGACGCACGACGATCTCGCGCGGCTCATGGCGGCGGGAGAGAGCTACGCCGAACGCAACGGACGGACGCTGATACATCTCAATCGTCTCGGCTATGAGGTCGATGGAGCAAGCGGTGTCCGCGATCCTCTCGGGCTTTCGGCGCACCGGCTTTCAGCGGGACTGCATGCGGTCACGGCGGATGAGGCGCCGCTGCGCAACCTGCTCGTGCTGGTCGACAGGTGTTATGCGAGTTGCGACGGTCTGGTCGCGGCTCCCTACGCCAGCGCGCTTGCGGCAACGACGGCGGAGGAGCGCCAGTTTGGCGTTACCTGCATCGATTTTGGGGCTGGAACGACGTCCATTGCGATGTTCGCCGACGGTGCGTTCACAGGGACCGACGTCATCCCTGTCGGCAGCCAGCACATCACCTACGACATCGCGAAGGCGTTGCAGACACCACTCGCCGAAGCCGAGCGAATCAAAACGCTTTATGGCACACTTCTCAACGCCCAGTCCGACGAGCACGAGTCGTTCTCCTACCCAATCTCGGGCGAAGAGGACGACGCGAGCTACGAAACCAGCAGAGCGCGGCTCACGGATATCATCCGTCCGCGCGTGCACCAGATCATGGGGCTTGTGCGTGAGCGTTTGGCGCTCAACGCGGCAAGCCGATACGCGGGAGACAAGGTCGTTCTGACGGGCGGAGCCAGCCAGCTTCTGGGCTTGCCTGAGGTCGTCGCGAACGAGTTCGGCAGAACCGTGCGCATTGGACGGCCGACGGACCTTCCCGGTCTCAACGCAAGCCTCGCGGGACCGCAGCTTGCTACGCTCTCGGGGCTGGCAATGATTGCGGCACGAGGCGAAGGCGAATTGAACGTCGCCCGGGGCCGGAAAACGGTAACGCAAGGGTATCTCGGCCGCGTCGGTAGTTGGCTCAAGGGCGGGTTTTGAAGACGTGTCGCAGAACGAGTTGAAATCGCCGAAGTGATGGGCGCGGGAGCCCAGCGTAATCACGCGAAACGGCAAACTATCAATGTCGAGGACGCTATGAGCATCAAGCTGCAATTGCCGAAGCTGGTCGACGCCAAGCCGCGGATCACCGTGATCGGCGTTGGGGGCGCCGGGTGCAACGCCGTCAACAACATGATCGCAGCCGGATTGCAGGGCGTGCAATTCGTCGTCGCGAATACCGATGCGCAATCACTCGAGGCATCGAGCGCCGAACATCGCATCCAGCTCGGGGTCAATCTGACGGAGGGCCTCGGTGCGGGCGCCCGGCCGGAGATCGGCGAAGCGGCAGCCGAAGAAGCGCTCGAAGAGCTTCGCACGCATATCGCCGGCGCACATATGGTGTTCATCGCTGCCGGCATGGGTGGCGGCACGGGAACGGGCGCTGCCGCGGTCATCGCGCGGATCGCGCGCGAGCTTGGGGCGCTGACGGTTGGCGTCGTCTGCAAGCCGTTTCAGTTCGAAGGCGCGCGGCGCATGCGCATCGCGGAAGCCGGTGTGCAGAGCCTGCGCCATCTCGTCGATACGCTCATCGTCATTCCGAACCAGAACCTATTCCGTATCGCGAACGAGCGCACGACTTTCGCCGAAGCGTTCGTGCTGGCCGATCAGGTGCTTTATTCGGGCGTCGCCTGCATCGTCGAGCTGGTGCTGAAGGAAGGCCTGATCAACCTCGATTTCGCCGACGTCAGGACCGTCATGAGCGGCATGGGCACGGCGATGATGGGAACCGGCGAAGCGACGGGCGAGCGCCGGGCTATCCTCGCGGCGGAAGAAGCCATCGCCAATCCGCTGCTTGACGACGTGACGCTGCGCGGGGCCAAGGGGCTTCTGCTGTCGATCTCGGGCGGCCGGGAAATGACGCTCTATGAGGTTGATGAAGCGGCAAGCCGGATCCGGCAAGAAGTCGATCCCGATGCGAATATCATCGTCGGCGCGACGTTCGAAGAGCAGCTTGGCGACCGCTTGCGGGTGTCTATCGTTGCTTCCGGCATGAACAGAGCGGCTGAATCGATCGTCGGTCAGCAGGGCGGATTGCGCGCGATCGCGGGTGCACAGGCCGCCACCCAGCAGGCTGCCGCGCCCCAGCCTCAAATGCAGCAGCCGCGGCCCGCCGTTCATGCGCCGGGCGCATCCATTCCACCTCCGCCGCCGTCAGGGGATCTGCAAAGACGGCTGGCGGAAGCATTGCAGCCTCCAGCAGGTGCTCACGGCCAGAATATTTCTCAACCTGTCCACAGCGAAGCTTCACGACAGAATCGTGACAGTTGGATCGCTCCCGGAAACGTCATGATCGAAGACGGCCTAGAAAATTTTCCTCCCCTCTCAGGCAACGCTTTGTTACGGACGCCGCCCCTTCCGGCGGGGCCTCAGGGCCAACATTTCGACTCCCGATTCGAGCCGCAGGCACCCGCCGAAATTCATCGCGGAGGGCGCCGTCTGCCGGGCATCGAAGAATTTCCTCCGCAGGCGCAGAAAGAATGGAATGCGCATCACGGAGCGTCGCCGCGCGCGAGCTCGAGAGATGCAGAAGAGCCCAGAAAACCTGGACTTCTTGAACGTTTCGCGGGGCGGGGAAGAAAATAGAAAGCGCGCCAGACGGATGCCTACAATGCGCTATGCTTTCGATCTTAAATCGTGGAAAATACGTGGCGAGAGCAGGTCATTTTTCTCGCCAAAAACGCGCAGAAAATGCGGCTGCATCAAGACGGCGACGACGTCAAGCATGGTTGCCAAAGCGTAACACAGTGTAAGAAAGCGTGATTTGTCGGTGTTTGGCGAAGCAGTTAGCTTTTGTGCATCGACCACTTGCGATGCGCCTTTGATCAGAGCAGACACGGCCGAAATAAGGCTGGCTCGCCCTGAACTTTAAAGGGGATCGTCCAAACGGGGTCAGGGGGTTGGTTGGCCGCATTTATGCTGGGGAGCAGCGGCCCGCCAAAAGAATGAGGGACGGCGCTGTATGTCGAATCGATTCATCGGTGCGCGGCAAACCACGCTTGCCCGCGAGATCCAGTTGACAGGCACGGGGGTGCACAGCGGAGCTCCGGTATCACTCACACTGCATCC
>JAFECE010000003.1 GCA_018242295.1 Pseudomonadota bacterium | reverse complement strand
GCTGGGGCCGCTATTGCACCCATGTCAACGGCCGCCGTGGCCGCTGACCTTGGAGGCAATTGCTGCGCGGACCTTGAAGAGCGCATTGCTGAGCTTGAGGCGACGACCGCGCGAAAGGGCAACCGTAAGGTCTCCTTGACTATAACTGGCTGGGTCGCGAACCAATTGATGTGGTACGACAACGGCCCTGCGAGCGACGTTGCCGTAACCGGCGTCGGATCGACGCTGAACTCGCACGTGACCTTTACGGGTGCCGCTCAGATCACAAAGGATTGGAGTGCCGGCTACGTCCTGCAACTCGAAGTGGGTACGTCTGACCCGCTAACCGCTGGCAATACGGCATTCGGCGTTGAGGGGCCATCCGGGCTTCACATTGTTAAGAACCACGGTGCTTTCATAATAAACTCTGTCGATGTCCTTTACTCGTATTGGTTCATGAAGAGTGATGCTCTCGGAAAGGTGAGCGTCGGCAGCATTCCGCAAAGCTCTTCACATGCCGCTGCGTTGGTTGACGGTTCGGGATCGTTGATTCCGGCGAACTGGGCGCCGCTGGACGGCATGGCCATCAACCTTGCCCGGAATGGACGCCAGCTTCAGTTGCCAAACACGGGCTTCCCCCAGGGTGCTTTGATGTGGTGCGGTTCCACCCAGCTTCCTCTCGCCGGTGATTGCAATGGCGTGCCTCTCAATGGCATCCGCTATGACTCCCCGACTTTTGGTGGGTTCTCTGTGTCGGCGAGTTGGGGTGAGGACGATTTTTGGGACGTGACTGGTAACTACGCTGGGCAATTTGGCGGCTTCAAGTTTTCTTCTGCCATTTCTTATTTGCAGAACCACGACACGAACAACTCTCCTGGCTTCAACGACGCTGTGGGGCTTGCTGCTTTCAATCCAATTAAGACGGATGCTCAGTACCTGCAGATTGGCGCCTATCTTGAGCACGTGTCGTCGGGCTTCTTCGTCTATGGCGCCTACGGCAAGGAATGGAACAACAACGTCTATAACCCGGCGACCATCGATGCCGCTTTTGGTGCAGGCGCTGCTGCATTCGTGACGGCGAATCAGCCGAGCGGCGATAACTGGTATCTCAAGGCCGGACTCCGCGAGCAGTGGATCCCTCTGGGTCATACGGTTGTCTACGGCGAGTATGGCAAACGCTCGGATATGTTCCAGGAGGCTTTGACCCTCTTTGGAGTGACGGGAAGCGACCTTACGCAGTGGGGTGTCGGCGCCGTTCAGGAAATCGACGCCGCCTCAATGTCGCTTTGGGTCAACTTCAAGCAATACCAGCCGACGCTTTCGGGTCCTGGGAGCCCGACGCCGGCAGGCTTCAACAACGGCGGCGACAGCCTCACGGGCAAGTTTGACAACATCAACGTGATTACGGCTGGCGCACTCATCAACTTCTAGTCTGTTCACCATGGCCGGAGACGCATAGCGACTTCGCGCCATGGTTCGCTATCCGGCGGTCCGAAAACACGCTTCCTCATTTTTTGGAACCGCCGGTTCTCTCCGTCCGCTACGCTGCACTACCAAATAACTTGAAGGAGAGCTTCGGCGACTCTCCTTTTTGTTTGCGTACGTCACTTACGTCACTGTTGTAAGGCGTCTATAGGACCTCCACGGTGATATCGGCAGAAAGCGCGACTGACGCCTTGTTTTCCGCTCCTGAAGGCCAAGACGGCTGTCGAATTATACGACCGGTAAGGTCGCGTTATGTTCATTCTTCTACGGAACTTGCGGGGATCCTACCCGGCTTGGCGGTGTGTCCGTCGCATCGGGAATCCGGCGGGCCTCCGGAGAGCTGTCGGGGTGATTTCGTAGCTAACCGAAGCTCACCCTGCTCCGCTCGAACCACCTATGGGGTTCCGTCTGCCGGTTAGACCGCCCAATCGAGGACGTAATCACCTTCGGAAGAGGGTACGCAGGCTTCCTTGATGTCGAACGGACGAAGTCCCTCCCACAGTTCGAAAAAGAGTTCAGGCAATACCGTGTTGGGTTTGCCCAATGCGTAGTAGTCAATGAGCACCGGTTCGCCTTGATAGGTCAGCGACAGCGCGGAGTCCGCGTCTGGTGTGGAGGCAAGTTTTGAGGCCGGAAGAAGCGCAGCTCCGAGTCCAAACGTAGCCCATTCTTGCACGACACTGTAATTACTGGCCTCTCCTGGATAGCGCCGGAGGACAAGCGAGGCCCTTTCAAATAACTTGCGCGTGACCTGAGTGAGCCCGCAAAGATTTGGTACAAGCACAAATGTTTCGTCGGCTACGTCTTCAATCGCAACGGACGTCCGTCCTTTCCATCTATGCCGGTCGATAAGTTTCGGTAGGAAGAGCAGAGGCTCACTGCAAAGTTTCCTGTAAACGTAAGCCGTGAGGATGGCGCAGTCGGCATCCATGGGGGCCAGGATCAAGTCCAACTCCCCAGCCTTGAGCGCATCACTGAGGCCCTGGAGGTTGGCCTCCCGAAACACAAGCTCCACGTCGGGACGATTGTGCTGGAACACTTCGAGGGTGGTCTGAGCTCGACTGATCCCCACGACGGGGGAAATACCAACGTGGATCGAACTGTTAGCGGGACCAGCCTGTGCCGCAAGGTCCTTGATTTTGTCGAATGACTTGAGCGTTTCGATCACTGCCGGCAGCAAGCGCTCTCCGACAGGCGTGAGAGACAAACTGCGCGTCGTACGGCGGAAAATCCGTTGACCAAGTTCAGCTTCCAACTGTGCGATGCCATTCGATAGCGTCGGCTGGGTGACAGAGCATTGGGCAGCTGCGCTTACAAAGGATCCTTCCTCGACTAAAGCCCTGACGTACCTTAGCTGCTGCAGATTCATGGCGGAACCTCCGGAACCATCGACAGAAAGACACTACATTTCAGGTATGATTCTCTAGAATTGCATTCGAAACGAACAATCTGTCAGGTCAGGGTCGGTAGACGGAAGGCGGTGTCAAATAAAAACAACGAAATGGAGGGTTTTCCCTTACCCAACGCAGGGATTTTCCCGACAGAAAAATCGATCACAATGTCTCAGAATATGAGGTCAGTGCTATTGATGCGAAGCCTCATTCGGGCAACCTCCGAAGAGATAAAGACGAGGCTGAGACTACCGGTCAAACGCCCATGTTTACGACGCAAATCCTTCCATTTGCAGGTTACGCGTTGGCCGTTGTGACGAGCGCATATGCGCTTTTCGTGCGCCGTGCCCTTGGCAACGCGAAGAAGCTTCTCATGGCCGAACGGTCCAATCGCATTCGCGCGGAAAGCACACTTGCTGACCGCGAACAACGACTTCGCCAGATCATCGCCACGGAACCGGAGTGTGTGAAGATCCAGTCCCAGGATGGCACGATCTTAGAGATGAACCCGGCGGGCCTGCATCTTATCGATGCCGAGAAGCCTGAAGACATCGTCGGAAGATCCGTCTACCATGTAATATCTCCCGCCCATTGCGAGATCTACGAGAAGATGACCCGCAAGGTCTTTGCCGGTCATCACGTCAAGTTCGAGTTCCAGATCATTTCTCTCAAAGGCCGCACACGTTGGCTCGAAACGCATGCGGCGCCATTGCGCGACAAGGAGGGATGCGTCACGTCCCTCCTCGGCATCACGCGCGATATCAGCGAACTCAAACGGTACGAGGACGAACTTCACCTGCACCACCGCGAATTATCAATTGCCTCCCGCCTGAGCTCGATGGGGCAAATGACAACGGCTCTTGCCCATCAACTGAACCAACCGCTCGCGGCGATTGCCAACTTTTCGCGTGGGTGTCTGTACCGTCTTGATCAAAATCCAAATGATCCCGAGGTTCGTTGGGCCATGGAGCATGTGTGCAAACAGGCGGACCGGGCTGCCGACATCATCGCCAGTGTGCGACGGTTCCTCGTCAAAGGTGATCCCGCATTCCGGAAGCTCGACGTGCAGGTGCTCATCTCGAATGCGTTGCGCGTCGTGCTGCCTGAGTCGCAGTCGCGCGGTATTGGCATCCGTGTGGTGCCGAGCCCCTTACCAACCTACGTGAAGGGCGATGCCATCCAGCTCGAGCAGGTGATTCTCAACATCGTGCGCAATGCAATCGAGGCCATTGACGGTTCGCAGGCGAGCAGCAAAGTCGTGACGATCACGACCGATGCTACGCAATCCGATGTGGTCCAAATATTGATCAGCGACAGTGGTTCGCTTCTGCCAGATCCGGATCTAGACAAGATCTTCGAGCCGTTTTTCACAACCAAGTCGATGGGGATGGGAATGGGTCTTCCCATATCCCGCTCTATTGTCGAAGCGCACCGCGGTCAACTCAGAGTGACGAGCAATTCACCCGAGTGCGGATTGACGTTCGTGGTCAACCTGCCACTTGCGCATCGGGAATTAGCCTATGCCAGCTAAGGAATGCGGCTTCGTCGGCGACGACAACAAGGCCGCTCAAGAGCCCCTGGTTTGCTGCTCACGTCCGTGTGGTATCTGTGGCGTGTTATGCATCCGCAGAAGCCTTCCTGGATGGATATGAGGGACGTCGCGGCTGCCTTATCCTTTGATGTTCGGATGCCTGGGATGAGGGGACTATGCCTTCAGCAAGACGTATCGAAGTGGTTGCCGCTCCCATTGAATGGCGTGATATGCCAGTTGTTTTGGGGAAATAGAGCGACCAAGTCGCTTCCACATTTTGTGGCGCCTGTCGAGGTGATGCAGAAGTCGATCCTCGCCTGTTGAACGAACCAGGACCCGTTGCACAACGCAGTTGATGCAAGCGGTTTGATGCTTGTGATAGCCACATTGTTGTTCTTCAAGAAGAAGCGAGACAGCAACGGGGACGTAAGGCTTTGCCGCGAGAACACCCGTCGAACTGTTGCCGCCCGTTGTTGTCTACGGTTTTGCGGTTAGCCTGCTTTTGGTTTTTTGGAATTGGTGGCGGCTCCCTGATCGTGCCAAGCCTACGGCGGCCACGGGCATGCTGTTGATTCACGAGATCGGATCATCGCATGCGTCTGTCATGGCCTTTGGTGCGACGTCAGCGGCCTATTTCGATGTATCCGGTCTCGTGAATTGGATGCTCGCGGCCTAGTATATCGCCCAGAGGGATTGCCGGTGGCTTTATCTGCCGCAGCGCAGCAACGGCACTCGCGCCCAAGAAAACTCACCTACGTAATAGCTTCGCGGGCGTGGTCGCAGTTGTAAGAATTTATGTCGCTTTCCGCAGTCGGGCGGCCCTCGAAAGTTAAAACAGATATTAGGGTGATTCCTAAGACAATAAGGAATAGCCCCAATTGCTGCACCTTCCCGCATACCCGTATGTTCCGCGGCCAATAATAATTCTAAAAATGGGAAGGAAATGCAATGTCCACGGAGCATATCAAGAAGACCCTGCTTTCCGCTATCGATAATATCAAGGCCAATCCGGGTGCTGCCAAGGTCGTCTTCCGTGCATCAACCGAGCTCGGCGAAGGCATGCATTGCACCAGCAAAATCCGCGAATTTCCGGCGATGAGCATCGATGAGCCGCCAGAGCTTGGCGGTATGGATCGTGGGCCGAACCCCGTTGAAGTCGTTCTTGCCGCTCTCGGCACATGCCAGGAGATCGTTTATCGCGCATACGGGGCTGTGATGGGCATTCCGCTGGAAAGCGTGAAGTGCGACGTCCGCGGTCATCTTGATCTTCGCGGTCTTTTCGCGATGGATCCCAGTGTTCGGGCAGGGTTCCAGAAGATCATGTTCGAAACAAAAATCCGCAGTTCAGCAAGTCCCGAAGCGATGGCAAAGCTAGTGCAGGTCGTTGAAACCCACTGTCCGGTTCTCAACACCCTGCAGGTGCCGGTTGAGGTCACCGGTAGCGTGACACTCAACGATCATCCTCTGGTGCTCGAGGCCACGGCCTGATGAGGCATTTGGCAATTCTCGGCGGCGGGCCTGCGGGCTACGTCGCCGCTTCCCACGCGGCCGCCCACGGCGCCCGCGTGACACTTATCGATCCCAGACCCCTTGGCGGAACGTGTCTACATCAGGGATGCATTCCGACCAAGGTGCTGGTCGAGAGCTGCGTGCTTCTCGAAAAGTTCAAACGCGCGGAGGAGTTCGGTCTTCAGACCGTCGGGTCAATATCGGCAGATTGGTCGAAACTCAAGCAGCGCTTCAGCGAAGTAGTCGCGATGCTGGGCGAAGGCATCGATCGACTCATGGAAAACCGAAGCGTGACATGCATTCGCGGCTACGGATGCTTCATCGACGAAGACACCCTGCGCGTCGCCGACAAGGTGATCAGGCCGGATGCCACGCTTATCTGTACGGGTTCCTTTCCAACCGCGCCAGCCGGCTTCGACATTGATGGCGCCTTCATCGGAACCTCTGATGATCTGCTGCAGTGGGAGAGCTTACCGCAATCCATCCTTATTATCGGGTCCGGCATCATCGCCTGCGAGTTTGCCTGCATACTAAAAAGCCTCGATGTCGATGTTACGATCCTAGCCAGTGGCTCGCGGCTGATGTCGGCAGGAGACAAGGACGTTTCCGTAGTGCTGCAGCGAGAAATGCGAAAGAACGGAATCAAGTGCATCTTCGATTGCAGGATCGAACGGGTTGTCCGCGAACCGGAAGGCGTCGTAGCGTATAAGGACGGCCAAGCGGTCGCGGTGGCCGAACGCGCGTTAGTCGCCATTGGCCGTGACGCGAATTCGAAAAACCTCGGGCTCGAAAGTGCCGGTGTGGCAATTAACGGTTATGGCGAAATCGTCGTCGACGATCTCATGAGAACGACGGCCGCCGATATTTACGCCGCCGGTGATGTAAATGGCCGGTCCGGTCTTGCGCACGCGGCGTCAGCCCAAGCGAAGCTCGCCGTAGACCATTTCCTCAACCGTCATTGCACACCCATCCGGGATCGTGCCATTCCGGTCGCCGTGTTTACCCATCCGGAAATTGCCTATGTCGGGCGCACTGAGGAAGAAGCGAAGCGTGACGAGCTTGATTACACAGTCGGAAAATTCGATTTGCGTGCTCTTGGTCGGGCGCATGCCTTGGGTGAAATTTCGGGTTTCGTAAAAGCCATTGTGGCCAAAGATAACGGGCATCTTCTGGGACTGCACATCATCGGACCACATGCCTCAGAATTGGTGCATGAGGGTGCTTTGCTCTTGCAAAGATACGGTAAAGCAGAAGAACTGCGTGCAACGGTTCACGCGCATCCGACGATCGCGGAAGCGGTTCTGGAGGCTGTAGAGGACGCACTCGGGCAAGCCACGCATAAGCTCCTCAGCAAACGGCAGCACCATGACATCCTTCAATTTTCCTGACGATCTCTTGTATCACGAGACACATTTCTGGCTGCGGCCTGCCGAAGCAGCAGGGGAATACCACCTGGGCATTACGCAGTACGCGCAGAAGCAGCTCGGGAAAATCCTGTTTGTAGACCTGCCAGTGGCTGGAACCAAGGTTACGCAGGGGGAGACGTTCGGCGCCGTGGAATCAAGCAAGGTGGTGTTTGACCTGCACTCGCCGATTTCAGGAGCCATCCTTGAACCTAACGCTTCGTTGAAGAAGTCCGTCCAGCTCATCAATGAAGATTGTTACGGACAGGGATGGCTTCTGAAACTACGGTTGGAGCCCTCAGATACCGCGCAGCTCCTCACATCCGAGGCTTATACCGCGTACCTATCTGGCAAAGGTCAGAAAGCATAAAGCATTCGCTCTGGGCCGGGATTTTGCGTCGGCGTTGCTGCTGCGGGCGTAGCAAGTCTTCTGTCGTCCTGCGTATTGCGCTTGGTTCCAGAGCAACTGGCAGGCGACGTCGAAACCGACGCGGATCGCTGCCCTTTGGCCGAGTAGGATTTCAATCACGTTCTCAGACGCTGTGGCGTTCGGTAAGGGTGAAGCCACAACGACTGCTTGGCGAAGTGTTCAACGCAGGCCGCACCGCAAATTGAAGCTCTCAGAGGTGCCTGGATGCCTTGTGCAGTCTTGTCATGGTCGGCATCCTCTTTTGAGTCAGCCCGCGCCTAGCGGCGTAAAATCGGGGCTCAGGTCTCCGAGTTTGCCGTCGAATTGAACAACAAAATCGACATGGCTGCCGAGATCGCCAACGCAGCGGGCAACTCCGCCGACGCTGCTGCGTCTGCCGTAGCTGTCCACGCCTCGTCAATGGCAACGAAAGTTTACGACCATTGGTCTAGAGTGCAACGAGACTGGCGTCGGGTTCGCGACCGCATCGATCTAGCAGTGACGAATATCCTGCACCCCCTGCAGCGCAAGAAATATGCGGGCTTCGGCCGTGACAGCTATCATCATATCATTCAGGCCTTGCATCAGGATGGGCACCTTTCCACGCATACGGCCTCGGGGCTCCTGCAAATGAATGAGCGGATTCTATAGTTGACGGCGAATCCCGCAGGGCTTTCATCGGAGGACATCGCCAATTTTCAGCGATGGACCGCCATGGCTGAATCCGGACTTTCTCAGCGCGGAGACGACCCGACAAAGGTTCCGGCAGCTGCGGAATAGCCGTGACGTAAATTAGATACCGCCATCCAAGCTAAGTAAGCACATTACCCTGTGGTTCGATTAAAGGCGGAATATCCTTCAATCCGAGGCTCGCGAGCATCTCGCGCTCAACCGTCCTTCTTAGCGCGTTCAACGGAAGCGCATTTGGCTCTAGTCCAAACGGGCCTTCGAGCTCATGCCCTAGAGCGTCGAGGCCAAAAAATGTGTAAGCAACGAGAAGGACTGGCAATAGCGTCCACCAGTTCAGGGAGCCGGCAAGCGCAAATGGCAGCGTAACGCAAAAAATGAGAGCGGTACGGTGAAGCAAAAGCGAGTAGGCATAGGGCACTGGCGTCGACGCTATCCGCTCGCATCCACCCTGAACATTTGAAAGCTTGCTGAGTTGCTCCTCGATGACGGAATAATGAATAGGGTTGATCTTGTTTTCGTTCATCAGCAATAGGCAGTGGCGCCCGACGTAATCGAGTACGGCATTGGTAGGGTTGGGAGCATGCGACGCAGAGCCCACATCGCACCAACTCTTGATCGCTTGCCGTTCATCCTCGTTGCGCAAGTGTGCGACCAACCCTGCCGAAAACCCGCATAAGCCGTGGAGGATGATGATCTTGTCAGCATTGTCCAATGTCGATACTTGGCGTGCGATCGAGCGACAGGTGATGACCATATCTCCCAAAAGCTTCCGCCCTTCCCACCAGCGGTCATAGCAGGCGCTGTTGCGGAAGCTCATAAAGACGGATAGCGCGATGCCAACCAGCGTGAACGGAATGGCACTCATCCGAGCAAAGATTCCCGGATGTTCCCACGCCGCAAGGACAGCGAAGACACTCACCAACGCGATTGAAACGAGATGCAGCCAAATTCGCGGGAGGATCGAGCCTCTTACCGCGAAGAGAATATCTCGAAAACGAGGCCGTGACCGAACGATCATGCTTTGGTGTCCGTCAGATGGGCCGGAACGTGGCAATTGTATTCGAATAGTGCGTACATCATCGCCTCCATGCTTTTATTGGGTTGGCATCAAATGCCTGGACAAGGTTCATCAACCCTTCGATTCGCACAATTTTCATATTGCTTGTCTCGGGCTTTTACCAACCGTGGACTACGCTAAGCGCACGTCTTTGCGTTAAGCGGTTGTCGGTAAAAGCCAGTCATTGGAAGAAGACCTCTGTCATGGAAGGCATAGACGGCATTACCCTCACCTTGGAGGCAAGTCTCTGAGGCGTTATTTGCCGGGTCATGGATCAGCGCACGACGATCATCGCGTTGGCCGGGCAAGCTGTGGATTGGTTCAGGGGAGCTGAGCCTCTCCAGTTCGGTCGCGAATACACGCACTAATAAGGCGGGTCTCCTAGGGTTTTCATCATGGATCCCATTATAAGCGCTTGCCCGCGATCGAGCGCATGACTCGCTCATGTTTATCGCTATCCGCTTCGCTTGTGTCTCTTTCTGCCAAAGCTGGGGAGTGGAGCGGCAAGATGAGGATCGACCGGACATTTGTGCTGTGGGCCTTGGTCTAGTTCTACGCCGAACGGATCTTCCTGGACGATGGATGATTTCACAGTTGCACGCGTCATCCACGTTCTCGCCGTCCTGATGTGGATCGGTGGCGTCGCCTTCGTCACCACAGTCATGATACCGTCCATCCGCCGCTCCTCTGCACCGCAGGAGCGCCTAGCCTCCTTTCACCGCATCGAGGGCCGTTTCGCGCCGCAGGCACGGATCTGGGTGCTTATCGCCGGCGCCGGCGGATTCTGGATGACCTATCGCGCGTCGCTTTGGGACCGCTTTGCCGATTCGCACTTCCGGTGGATGCAAGCCATGCTCGGCGTCTGGCTCATCTTCGCGACGATGCTGTTCGTCGTTGAACCTCTCATCCTCCACAAGCGCATGAGGGCGTCGCCGGATCCCGCCGCCGATTTTGCGCGCATGGAGCGCATGCATCGGATACTGCTGACGCTGTCGCTCATCACCGTGGTCGGAGCTGTCGGAGGAAGTCGCGGCCTTTTCTGAAACGAAACAGGGGTTCTGGAAGATCAGATTTATGGACACACGCAGGTGACGCGGCGGTTGTGCAACTCGCGCCGGTCAGTCTGTCTTTGAGGTAGTACAACGCTCGCGCCCTTACTCGGCGCTTTGCCAGTGAAGTCGAAGCGCTTAAGGCGGCGCTCGCCAAGATCCGCTAGGTTTGCATCCGCGAAGGGACCCTTGTCCTTTTTTGCTCAGCGATGAGCAAAAACATTCGAAAAGAGCGCCGAGCGAAAGCGCTCACAACTCGAAATAATCTGTACCAATCATCCGTATGCCGCACGTCGCACAGCTTGACTCAGGTCAAATGGTTCGATGGCTGACGAGCTAGGTTCGAGACGGTGAACGGTCAATCGACGGCAATATTTTTGCAAAATTCCATTTAACGGACGCCGGTCTGATCGTTCACTTAAGTTCCCTCGGAAAAAGTCGAATGTTCGGAGTAATCACCGATGGACGGCGAGCGTTCAATCTGGCAGCCCGTCAACATCTCCAAGCAGTATTCCCGTTTGTTAGCGCGCATCATGGCACTTGGTGCCGAACCGATTACGGTCTCGCGTCGGAGAGAAATCATCGGAATGGGTCACAACGGTAGATTGTTTGCTTATCTGCACGAGGGGCAGTTGGCCGTTAGGCTACCCTTGCGCCGCGCCGCATTCCTTTTCAATGCAGGAATGGTTCAGCGGTTCAAGAATGGACACGGCGAGCGATTCTTCGATTGGGTACTCGTACCCCAGGGCTCCGAATGGGTATGGGACCGTCTTGTCGATGACGCCTTCCAGTATGCGTAAACAATCGTCCATCAGGCGGCGCCGCTTCTCCAGTAGCTTCCTACGCCGGTAGGTACCACTTGCCGTCCAAAATCGAATAAGGAGGAGTTGGCTTCGAATTTCCTAATCGTGTCATTCTCGACAAAGAAAATATCGACAGGAGACTTGTAAATATAGGCGGCAACAAAAAACTGAAGCTGGGAGCCAAGATTCTCGTCTCGCCAAACGGCGCAATCCGGTCGAAATCTGAGATCTCGATAGTCATCGTAGGCCATTGTGGCTATCGCAGGCGGCACTTGCTCCACTGGTGGATCGAACGCACGCTCGGACAGTTGCTTCGCATAATCACACACAACGTCCGCGATGCGGCTGTGGCCAGCTCGATCGCTGGGGAGCGTCGCGACCTCTGTCATGCCTTCCCCCCGCACGGCCCTGATCGGGATTAGGGCCGCTAATCCGGTCGTCAAAAAGGTGCGCCGCCTCACGGATGAATCCTTGCAAAGCTCGCACATTTATAAGGTTGCGTTGAATGCTGGATGAACAAATGACGAGTGCTGAGCAGAGACTGCCAAAATGGCGGTGCCGAATACTGCACACGGAGCTTCTCAGAGCCAGTTATCCGGCTCAAAGAGCGTCGCCGTTGGGAAGTAGCGCCGGATCGTAGCGATGGCGGCCGCCTGATTCCGTTCGGAGTCGAAGACCGGATCGACGTTGGCGACGACGTGCGCGATGTCGACTTTCGGAAAGATGTATCTCTCAAAACTCTTGAACACTGCCGGCAGAAGCCTGGGGCGGCGCGTTGCGATGATCGAAAGATCGGCTCTCAAAGGTGTCTCCCGAAGTTATGGCTGCGGCGAAGGCCTCCACGGGCTTCGTCGGGAACAGGCTTCTTCACTTCCGAAGTCCAACACAGCCACGACGATGACAATGGTCGGTCACCCGGATTTCTCCTGGCCCAGGTTGCTGACACGCAATCGCTGCGAGGACGGGCCAGCCTTCCAAATGGGACCTGTAGTTCGGACATTGTGGTCATCCAGGTCTTCCGCCCGAACGTGACCGTTCTAGCCACTTAGCAAATTGTAAGCGATCGCGAGTCAATTCTGCCATTTGGGCAATGGGCGGGATCACATGGTGGCGCTATGGCAATCCCTGCGACTACACAAGACGTAGGGGGAGCGCTTTGAGAACTCATATCGAAGGAACCGATCTGAGGCGGCTGTGCCTTGCGGCTGTCGCAATCCTGGCTGCATCGCTTGTCGCACTTCACTCTGGTCCAGCCACTGCTCAAACAGCTCCGGTCGACGGAAAGTCCGACGCTGACACGTCAGATGCGCCTGCAATGGATCAGCCGATGGTTGGCGATCATTGGACGTATGAAGTTCATGACGAAATCACTGGAACGCTCAAAAATACCTACACCGAAACAATCACCGATATCTCACAGACCGAGATCAGCGTGCGGAGCGAAACAGTTGGCGGACCCTCGGCTGCGGACTTTGTCTACGACAATCTCTGGAATATAAAAAATGGTCCTGTCTGGAAATTCACCCCAGGGGACGACACCGGCGTGAAGTTGCCACTGAAGGTGGGCAGCACTTGGAAAAGCCACGACACGGCTCTGTTCCAAGGGCGTCAGGACACATCAGTGTTCCAAGGACGCAGTGCGACTGAGGCGCGCGTCTCCTCATCAAAGGTCGAGGCCGAGGAGACGATAACAACAGATGCCGGGACATTTCATACATTCAAGATTGAGACCGTGATCAATGGGCACAACATCAACAATCCCACCAAGAAATCCCAGGCGACCTTGACGTCATGGTATGCGCCTTCGATTGATCATTGGGTAAAACGGACAACGAAGGTAGAGGAGAACGGCCACGTTACCCAGAACTTGTCCCTCGCGCTGGTCGATTGCGGCCGACGCTGAACGTCATTATCCCCGCCAGCTTTATCTCCGGAGTTTACAATGCTGCGCTCATTGTTAGCGGGAGTCATGTTCCTCTTTTTAATCTTGTCCGCCCGCGCAGCGGATGACCCTGCCGTCCAGACAAACTCCACACCGCCAGCGGCCGCAAACATGCAAGACCCGGCCGTCGGCGATCACTGGACCTATCAAGTTACCGACGAGATCAGCGGCAAGCTTACGGCAACGCGAACAGTCCTGATTACCGACTTGTCAAAAACTAACGTCACCATACGCTTTGACATTGTCGGCAACGGACGGTCGGGAGTCATTGTGTACGATCAATCATGGAACATACTCTCGGACGAGGCCTTCCGTTATACGCCGAATGACGGAACGGGCGTTAGGCTACCGTTGGCAGTCAATGCCGAGTGGAAGTTCACAAACAACAGCCAGAATTCAAACACGGGCGTAACGTTCAGGCGGAGTGGCAGCGCCCATGTCACCGGCAAGGAGACGGTGGCGACCAAGGTTGGAGCATTCGACGCCTTCGTCATCGAGTCAAAATTCACAGAGCGGAATAATAGGGCTCCCTCGCGCTTCAGCGAAATCACGCAGAAGACATGGTACAGCCCCGATCTGGATCATTGGGTGAAGCGCAGTTTGATTGTTCGCCAGGGTGGGCATATCATCCGCAACGATACGGTGGAGCTGACAGACTTCGGCCGGAAAAAATAATTCAACGAGTGCAACCTAGGACATAGTGAGAATTTGGGCGCGATCGCGCCCGTGACAAGAAGGTCCGCGACCTACGCTAGCCGCAGAATCTGCGATTGATGTTCTGACTGCGCGATCTGCTCATTTGAGTCCAAGAATCTGTAGATCGTCGTTTTTCCCTGTTCCATGACGGATATGCTTGTTGCGGATGCGCTAGTCCCCGGGCTGCTTCGGGAAAGCCTTCTAAAAGTTGTTCCGGGACTCGATGACGACGTAAGTCTCCCCCTGAAGTATCTTCACCAGCTCCCAGACTTCATCGACCGCGATCGGTCGGCTGACAAGAAACACTGTCCGGGAGTCGGATAGCATCCGCTCGAAGCTTGTCGTCTCGAGATTTCCAAGGGTTCTTTCAGCAACCCTTGGTACCGTTTCAGCGCAATAAGCTGCTCGCTGTTGATCGCTAGCCCGATAGTAATATGCACTTGTCTGAAAAGCTTAAGGCTGTCTAGATGCAGCTGCTTAAGGGAGATCTAGAGTGGCCGGAACCGTCCACTTCATATCAGGCCTGCCCGGCTCGGGTTCGACCCTGCTCGCGGCGATCTTGCGGCAAAACCGCGCCTCCACGCGGCCATGACCAGCCCCGTCGCCCTGCTATTCGCAGCCCTGCAACATAAGATGAGTGGCGCCACGGAATTTTCCCTCTTCTTTGATGACGAGCGCCGGGCTGCTATTCTTAAAAACGTATTCAAAGCATATTATGAGCGGCCGCCACCTAACGGTGTGATTTTCGACACCAACCGTACTTGGACGGCGCGCGCCTCTCTGCTCGCGGGCCTCTATCCTGATTGCCGCATCATTTGCTGTGTGCGCGATGTGGGCTGGATCATGGATCCCGCGCCTATATGGCGTAGCAGAAGAATCGAATTTTCGAATAGGCCTCAATCCGATGGTTTGCAAAGAAATGCAAGCGCGCGCTGGATGGCCACGCCCAGGGAAGCAACTTCCTTTCGTCTTGATAAAAGCATGCCACTTGCCGCTTCAGATGTCTTGCATGCAATGTGCTTTCGGTATCAATCGTCACTAGACGGACGAAAATACGTTGGAGCTATGCACATGACGCCGCCACCGCCTGTAACTGGTCGACTTTCGATGATCGGGCCATCATCAAACTTTCTGGACCAACGCCAAGTCGTGCCCGGCGGGGATCGTCCACACCGTGTCGCGGGATCAGGGCTGTGGCGTCGGCCATGAGTCCTCCTTCTGCACTGCGCGAGGCGTCGGTATTGTGCTCAGCGGCGCTTCCGCGACTTGAAGAGGCCGCCATGCGCGTGCTGTCGGAGTGCCCAGAGGGCGATGCTACGCTTCCAGCCTTTCAGCGGCGACAGGAACTGGCCGACGGTCTGGTTCTTCCAGTAAAGCCGTCCTGCGCCCGGCTTGGGAGACCGGCCCTTCAGCAATCGCCAAATATTCCTCCAGTACCGGATGCCGTCAGCGGCGAGCAGCGGCTCATAACGGGACGCGCCAAAGCCCAGCTGGTGCTGCAATTGTCCGAACTCGCGGATGACTTCGGGGTCGGCGGTGCGGACGATGTGGTTGAGCAGCGCGAAGATCGTGGGCTGGCCAATGACAAGGTCATGGGCATGCTGAATGCGTCGCACGAACGCGGGCAGCACCTCCGCGAAGCCTTGCGCCATCGCCGTGACGCGCGGCGCCCAGCCCTCCCATTGTGTCTCCTCGCCCGCGAAGACAGGTTCCACGCCGCAGGATGTTTCACGAAGGCCAATGGTTGATGTTTCCGGTGCCGAGAACAGGAACTCCGTGATTTCTACGCAGTCGAACACCACGGTGTAATGATCCCACGGCACGCCGTAGCTAAAAAACATCGCGCGGTGCTTGCCAGCGTTAGGCTGGTATTCTTTCCTTGTCCCGAAATAGAGCCAGCTCCAGTTGCGAGTCTCGGGCACGACGTCCCACAGCACCGATGCGCATGTGCCGCCCCAGCCGATGTCTGCGATCGCGACTTTGGATGGATCGCGCAGCAGGTCGAGCTGTTCCAGGTAACGGTAGAGCAGGGGCCTTGCGCGCGAAGAGATCGCGCCAAGCTCTTCTCTTGCGGAGTGGAAAAATTCGACAAGGTCCTCGCGTTTGGCGTCCCTCCCCATGATGGGATCGCCGCCGAAATGCGCCCGCGCCTTTTGAAGCAGTGGTTCGGATCCTTCGCCCAATCTTCTGATATAATCGGACACTGGCGCCTCAACACCGGAGCAAAGCTGGAAGAGGACTATCTCAGAGCGCGTCTCCAGGCCCGCTCGCAGCACCACCAAGCGGGAGAGGTGCGCGTAGGGCGTGGCGATAGTCTTGTCCCCTTGCAGGGCGTTGAAGGCATCGCGCGGCAATTTTCCATCGCGCGCTGCAAAGGCCAGTCTATCGCATCCAGTTTTCCGCACCTCCTTGTCGAGCCACTGCGCAAATCCGACCATCAGCGGCGTGACGACATAACGCCCGATGTCCTCCCAAAAGCGGCCGGGACCGTTTGTGACAAAGGTATCGCGAATGAGGCTTCCCACGGTCGAACTCTGGTGCGAGCCGTTGACCTCCAAGGCTGCTAACATCTGAGTGAGATGGTTTTGGTCCGCGCCACGCGGCAGCTTGTTGGCGATGAGCACCGAGGGAATCCCGAGCGACAACGGCGCGTGATAGTCCGCATGGGGATTGTCCCCGAAATGCAGGATGTCCTTGAACGGCACGCTGTGTCGCGCCGACAGAAGGCGGAAGGACGTCCCATCCCACTTGGTGACGTCGTCGACTGAGGAGACGATGAGGTCGTCAACGGGCAACCGGTGCATCTGCAGCAGTTCGGCGATGAAGGCCTTCGGAAGATACATGTCTGAGACCGCGACCACCTTCTTGCCCTTGGCCCGCGCTAAGCTCAGCCAGGTGATGATCTCGGCGCGCGGGTAGATATGCGATTTTTCGAAGGCGAGCTCGAGTTCTGCCGGCTGATGCAGTTGGTCGTAGACCTGGGAGAGCGTCACATCCCGCGCAGCGGCGTGCCGGTGGCGCGCCTGCGCCTCCGCCCACCTTCTTTCCCGGCCAAACTCCACCGCTCCGCAGAAGGTGCCAAGGGCGTCGAAGAGATGCGTGGGTTCGAGGAAAGGCCTTCGCAGGAGCGTGTCGAATACGTCGAAGGAGACCAGAGAAGCGCGGTCCAGAGCCTCATCCACCGTCGAGCAAAACGAACGCTGGAGGAAGTATGGGGGAAAGGACACATCGCCGTGGGCGAAGTGTTTCATGGAACTTCTCCGTTGCTACGGTGCATATTCTGGGTAACAACCGCCAGCCTCTGGCCCAACTCGATGAGTCCCAGCCAGTTGCGGAGCCGGTTGTCTTCGAGGCGCCGCAGGATCTGCATCCAGGCGGGGTTCGGCACCATCGTTTCGTAGAGCCAAGATCCAAGCGGGTGGTCGGCCGGATGGATGACGGCGAGGCCATGGAAAATGGGGATGGAAAAGAACGTGTGCCCTTGCCGTTCGGTGATGAAGTCCTCGATGGCGGTGAGCACGCCGTTCTCTTTCCCGCCCTCCTCAAGCGCGGTGGCGTAGGCGCCGGCTGAGATCATCCCATGGGGAGCGGCACCAGACTGGCCCGGGCTGATCGCGATGTCGAACGAATGCGGACGGATCGCGTGAGCCGGCAAGCACGATGGGCTGTAGTATTGGTCTCTTCTTCCACACGGCCAGCCGACATCGTGCGCGATGACGATAGCATGCCGGTTGGACGCGTAGATGAGACGCAGCTCATTGAGAACGGTATGGTAGTTGTGATCGCCGTCGAGGATATAAAGATCGTGCGAACGCAGATCGGCCAACGCTGATAAGGACGGCCCTTCGCACAGGATCATGCGCGGGTCTTGGCAAAGCTCGATAATCTTGTCCTTGGGCTCGGGCTCTATGATCGTTGTGTGTGAGAGAATGCCAACTTCGACGTGGTGCCATAAGATCTCGGAGAAACCGCCGTTCTCGGCACCGATTTCGCACACACTGCGGATCTGGGGCTTGAACAGCAGAGGCCTGAGCAGCGGCTCGAACTCTGTTATGGAGTAGAGCATGGCCGGCGTTTCCTGATACGGAATCGGGTTTGTCATCTGGCGCCCACGGGCGTCTTCTTGCGGAAGTATTTGCTGTCGGCGGTCCGGCACCGCGCGAGCGCCATGTAGGCCTCGAGGGCGTCGCCGATGTTGCCTCGGCGCAGCGCCGCGTTACCCGCTGTGCGGATGAGATTGTAACGGATGCGCCGGGTCTCACCGAGATAGGACTGCCGTGCGAGCAACGGGATCGCTCGCACGGCTCCGACGGACAGGGAAGCATGTCTGCCGGTGTAGAAGTTGTCGATGGCCTCGTAAGCCGTCGCAAGTTTCTGGATCGTCGGATGATGCAACGACGATTGCAATTCTAGATATGAGAGGGGTTTGACCCATGGGGCTGTCGGATCCGGCCGTCGACCGGCGCGTTCCCGTGCCGCGAACAGTGCCAAATCTCGCGTAAAGGATTGGCGGACTCGCTGAAGGTGGGAGATCTGCCCCGAGTGGACGCGGCGGCGGAGGAAGCAGCGTGTAAGGTTTGCAACCAAGCCATTTTCGGAAAGCCGCAGCCAAAGATCGTAGTCTTCCGCGTGAAGGAAGCTTTGGCGATAGCCCCCCGCTGCGATGACGTCACAGCGCCGAAGCATCACGGAGGGATGACAGACGGCACAGCGGCCACGCTCTAATAATTCATGGCGCAGCTGGTCTGGCTTAGTGGGGTAGTTGCTGCGCTTGCCCAGTACTCCGTCGGTATCGATCTCAACAACCTGGGCACCCACGGCCACAATGTGCGGAAAGCGCTCCATCCACGCGATCTGTGACTCAAGTCGTCCTGGCAGGGACACGTCATCGGCATCCATCCGCGCAACGTACTTGCTGGTGCTTGCTTCAAGTCCACGGTTCAGTGCTGCCGCGATACCGGATGCGGGTTGCTTGATGACCATCGTACGCCCGCGCTTGAGATAAGGTGTTGCCGCGCTCTCCCAATCATCGGTGGACCCATCGTCGATGATGATTAGCGTACCAAGCGCTTGATCCGCGAGGATGCTTTTCAACGCCGGAACGATGAAGCGCGCTCCGTTGCGGATTGGCATGATGACGTCGGCACGCAAGGTCACAACACAACTCCAATGCAACGATTAGGCGGATGGCGGCTTCGCCTTCCCGAAGCTGCTCACCTGATGGACGAGCCCGCGCATCGTGACGCCAGGCAGAGCACCGACGATATCGGTATCATTGTGATTCTCCATTCACGTTGCTTGACCGGCGTCGGTAGTCGGTGGGCGTGTGTTTGAATTCCGACCGGAAAGCGTCAGTGAAGTGCTTCTCGCTTTGATAGCCAGCCCTCCTCCCGACCTGGTTGATCCTGAGGCGCGTGTGGGTCAGGAGCTTTGCTGCGAAGCGCAGGCGCGACTTTCGGATAATTTCACCTGGCGTCGGAGCTCCGAGCCTTTCGAGCTCCCGCCGGAAGGTCGCCTCGCTCATTCCGTCGAGAGCGCTGGCCAAACGATGAGAGGTAAGGATCGCATCTTTGTACTTAGCTTCGCGCTCCGCATTCCAACCAAGTGCCCGGGCCTCGGCGCGGATGGCTTCCTTGCGATCCCACTCGCTATCAATCCACTCTTCGACGAGGGCCAAGACGCGGAGGAAAAAGGGATCGCTGTTTTGGGGGGGCAAACTTCCGGTG
Organism: Pseudomonadota bacterium; assembly: GCA_018242295.1. Taxonomy (GTDB): domain Bacteria; phylum Pseudomonadota; class Alphaproteobacteria; order Rhizobiales; family Hyphomicrobiaceae; genus Hyphomicrobium_B. The sequence goes on along the minus strand of JAFECE010000003.1, from coordinate 665,481 downwards.
TCCATAGCAAATGACTGAAGCTCGTGTTTCATCGTGCATGCAAAATCCAACTCGTCGGCGAACAAGGACGTCCGTCGGCAGAACAAAATGGACAGTCGCCAAAGAAATCCCAAGCCACTAAAATCTTGCGGCTGAGTCGCCTTATCACCGTGGCGGTTTAAGATCACCCGAATGATGGAAAATCACCCCGGAAAGACAAAATTCCGGGTGGTTTTATACAGCGAGGAATCTTCGGACAAAGTGTGCAGAACATCTCGCGCAGAACCGAGTGACATCGGTGCAACGCATCTCGATGCCGAGAGCCGTTTTTCAAATGTGTTCATAGCTGTTAGGCGAGGGCCCGGTAGCCGATCATCGGCAGGAGAGGAATGGGATGACGCGTCCATAGGCCACGGCTCCGATGATGTTGGTACTCCTCAAGAGAAAGGGTTTTGGCGGCGAGCCCTGTTCCGCGCGATCTGGTCTCCAACGTCGGACGCCGGTTCCCCAACATCGGTACGTACTAATTGCCACTGATCGCATTCGGAAAATTCAGATAGTAGCGAAGCCCGCCAAGTACCCGTACCCGCCTTTCTTCAAGGCCGATCCCGCCGGGCAGGAACGCCAACTGGCTTACATCCAAGGTAGCCGACACCGCGCTCAAACACGAGAAATGGACCATACAAAGCGCTAATTGCAATATTGAGTTGCGATAGAAGGGGGAGATTCCCTTTCAATATGTTGAACTATCGAAAGCGCTGTTGATAGGAATTTCGCGGGGGATTCGATTCACGCATGACCACGCGCGCCATCTGGATCATCGGCACACCGTTCTCAGGCAGCACGCTGACGCAACTGCTGTTGGGCCGATTTGCGAAGGTATTCATCGCCGGCGAGATCGACCGTATCCGCGCCTTTAATATGCATCCTCACCTTGAGCACGACCCGAAGTGCTATCTCGACAGCTGCGCTTACTGCAGAGCGCACGACCTCGCGTGTCCCGTTTGGACGCCATCGCTGTTCGAAGAGCTTTCATCTACGGGTCCGAGTCCTGGTCTGTATGAGTGCCTCGCTCGCGCCGTAGGCAGTGAAGTCATACTCGACAGCTCTAAGACACCTTGGTGGTTTTTAAACCTCTCTAAGCACCGCGCTTTCAGCGATTGGCGAGGTCGTATTTTGACGTTGCATTGTGTGCGCCATCCATTTGCATTTGCGCTGAGCCTTGCAAACCGCACCGGACAACCACTAGAGCAATGCGTACTTTCGTGGGTGATCATCAATCGCGATGCTCTCAATGTCGTTCAGATTTCCCGCGCCTACTCGCCCGTCCTCGTGGTCTATCACAATGATCTATTACGCGATCCGGAGGGCTTTCTCGTTTCCCTCGCGAATTGGGCTAACCTCGGTGAGCTTGAAGAGTATCGGCCACAGCATTTTCTGGGCGGTAACGTAGCGGCTTGGCCTTTCAAACCCAAGTCCGAGCAATCGGCGCCCCAGTTCGATGCTAGTATCGACTACTTTGCCCGCGTTGATCCAATTCAGGATGATGACGGCCGGTGGCGGAGCAAAATCGATCAAGGTATGCGCTGGCGATTGGCAAGCTTACCGGGTGTCAGGGAAATGAGTGCAATGCTCGGAATCGATATCGATGCGTTAATCGCGTCGTAGCTGGCAGGAACGGCGCCAGCGGCTTGCATTTTAGCAACCTCGCTTATCGTCTACGTACACTCCAATAGCTTGAACTCGTTGAAAGCTCTGCGCGCCTTCGTGCTAAATGGATGGTCGGAATATGCCCGCCCTTACGCGGCATAAGGCTCAAGGCTTCCGAAACGTCCAAGCTTGTGCCGGAAGATCTGGTCCGCTGCGCAAACTTTCGCATGATGAATTTTGATCATGACTTTGATCTGATGGAGCGCCATTCGTCAGTACACTTTATGTGTAGGGAGTTTTTCATGCTGAAAACGATTGGTGTTCTCACTCTTGTGGCTTTGACTGCGGCGACCGCCGCGATAGCGGGTGGGATGGATGGATGTCACAACGGCGTCGGAAGCGGCTGCGCCGGTAATGTCCGCACCTACAAACCGGCAGGACACGCAAACTGTCACTTTAGAAACGTGTGCCACGAAGTCTGTCGCCCCTCGTCGCTCCGTGCAATTAATCGCCGTTGTTGGCAAGAGTGCCAGGAAGTCGTGACGTATTGCGATTGAACCTCGTCCTTTGGACTTGTCGGTCCCTAATCGAAGGGAGCTGACATCGCCCGAGTCCGACGAAGCACAACGAGCTCGCTCATGCGAACGCTATTATATGTTTCTAGCAACATGGCGCTCGAGATCAGCGAGATCAATAAACTGGTCGGCCTGACGACGGAGTTCATCAGCGACCATAGGTGGCTGTGTCCTTAGCGTCGAGACGACGCTGACCCGCTTGCCCTTCTCTTGGAGCGCCACGACAAGGCTGCGGAAGTCGCCGTTGCCCGAAAATATGACGAGGTGATCGAGGCTTTTGGCCAAACACATGGCGTCGATCGTCAGCTCTATGTCCATGTTGCCTTTGATTTTTCGACGGCCGTCCGTGTCCGGGAAGACTTTCATCGGCTTCGTCACCATCGCAAAGCCATTGTAGTCGAGCCAGTCGATGAGAGGGCGACGGGACGAATATTCCTGATCCTCGGCGATCGCGGTATAATAAATTGGTCTAAGAAGCTGGGCTTTTTGGCGGAACAAACTGAGTAGCCGCATGTAATCAACTTCGAACCCCAACAACTTGGCGGTTGCGTAAAGATTGGCCCCATCGATGAAGAGCGCAACGCGATCGTCGGGGTAAAAATGCATTTCAGCTCAAAACTCCTCTGTGTCCGATGCCGCCGCGGGCAGATGCTTTGCCGCCGGTGAAAGAACGACAATGCAGCAATCAGCACACAGAATTGTATAAGTCTGCGCGCCGGAGGTGGCCGTACAGCCCTGCGTGCTTCTACGTCGGAAGTCAGTGAAGTTCGGATTATCGCGCGGCTGGCATCAAACCCTTTGATGTGACCGACGATGGCGCAATACGCGCGAAGCATAAATCAAATCCGGGGGCATAGTCCTTGAAGGGGCAGCTGACGCATAGCATCGAGCTACAGCACCGGCCGTAGTTCACCCTCACTAGTCACCCACCGCGAGCGAGGTAGCTTCTTGACGGGAGCGTACCTACCATGTAGTAGGTAGGTGCGCTGCCTATGGCTTTGGTGACCCAAACCTGAGCGGTGGAAAGCAACACCTACAACATGCTCGGGAGAACATCATGTCACTGATGGACTGGTCTCACTATCGTAATAACCTCATGGCCCGCATTGGCGAATTGGGAAAGCTGTCGCCCGACTCCGTGGGAGGCTACATGATGGCAAGTGGCGCCGGCGCGAAGACTGGACATCTTGACGAAAAGACGCGCCAATTAATCTCGCTTGCGGTAGCCGCGACGACGCGGTGCGACGGCTGCATTTCGGTGCACTCTAATCTTGCGGTCAAGAGTGGTGCGACCAAGGCGGAAATTGCCGAAGCTCTAGGTGTTGCGATCGCAATGAACGCAGGCGCTGCCCTCGTCTACTCTGCCCGTGTCCTCGATGCCGTCGACGCGGCTTCCAAATAAAGATGGCCGTATCTTCCGCGGGTAGACCTCTATTCGCGGCACACATTCCCTGTAACGGTGATGTGCAGGGCTGCTCACTTCGTCTTATTGTTCTCAGGTGAAGAAATGAAAAGAATTCTCTACATCCAGGCGTCGCCGCGCGGCGCCCGTTCCGCATCGGAGCGTGTGGCTCAATCCTACATAGATGCTCTGCGCGCGAAGGGCGCAATCGACCTCGATGTGCTCGACGTTTGGACTGAGGATCTGCCGGCGTTTGATGGCGCCGCACTCGAAGCCAAGTACGCGGGCCTCGCGGGAACGCCTCTCAACGCAGCCCAGAAAGCTGCATGGGCTGCGATTGATGCGCTTGGCGCCCGCTTTCGTGCGGCTGATGAAATCGTCATGTCCGTTCCGATGTGGAATTTTGGTGTTCCCTATCGCCTGAAGCATTTGATCGATTTGGTAACCCAAAAGGACGTCACGTTTACATTCGATGCAAACGGATTTGGTGGAATGCTGAGGAGGCAGCGCGCCGTTATCGTCTGTGCGCGCGGCCTGGAATATGTTGACGGCACGCCCATTTCGGAAGAAAACCTGGACTATCAGAAAGCCTATCTGATGTCTTGGCTGTCCTTCCTTGGCGTTGGCGAGATCAAGGCGATCACAGTGGAGAAGGGCCTTCTCGGCGCCGAGGCAAGAGAGACTGCTATCGCGGAAGCTGCCGCCCTGGCGCGCGATCTCGCGGCGTAATTTCGTTCAGCTACAGATGATGGATGGGCGCCGCTGTTTGCGTAACGGAGGCGCTCATCCCGTTTTCGTATGTTCATTCGCGCGAGGGGGCGCGAACCAGAGTGCGTGTCGATGACTGCAACCGCGTCAGATCCGATGATGAAGCTTGCATTCGCCATATCTCCATTATTATCCGGAGACTGAAGTTCATATCGTCCTTGGTGGACGAAAACTCCCGAAGCAACCTCGGTAAAAGGCATTGGGGTCTCGGCCCGTGCCGGGATCTTGAAAAGAAATGGCGCAACAGTGAAAGCCAGTGCAGAGGTGAGATGGCTAGGCCTATCCAGCCTGCGGCGTCTCAATGCACCCGAAATACATAGGTTTCGTCCGCATTCGCAGTGATGACGGCACGCAATTGCTCCATCGTGCACATGCTGCTGCCTTCCTCGCAGTTGGTGGGCTTTCGCGCCAAAACACTACCGGATGATGGTCTCCAATACTTGCCCATAGGCACGTTTGATGAGACTCGGGTCCGTCAGCGCCCATGCGACGATGCTGGCTCCCTGCAACGTGCTCAATAACAACACTGCAGTACGAGCAGCCGAAGGTTCGGCTTTGAGTTCTTTTTCTCGGATGCCCTCGGCGATGGCCTCCTGCAGCCAATCAAGATGGAGCTGAAAGAATTTGCTGACACGTTTTTGCATCGAGGGTGGTAGTTCGCTCGAGTCTGCGGCCAGCGCTCCACAGAGCGGCATCATGTGGTCACACAAACTTGATGCGAAGAAGTCCCCATAACCGGCAAGCTTGGCGGCCGCATTGACGGGCTTGCTCGCCAGCTCATCAAGGTCTTCCTTGAAACGCTCGAGATAGGTGTCGATGACCGCCACGCCCAAGTCTTCCTTGGTCGGGAAATGATGGTGGATGCTCGCCTTGCGGATGCCGACGCGCTCCGACAGGTCCGCATAGCTGAACGCCGCATATCCACGCGTCCGCAGTAAGGTCTCGGCCTCTTGTAGCAATAATGTTTTGGTGTCGGTTGTCATCGCAACTACCTACTAAATGGTAGAATTTGCGTCAAGAATTTCCTCAAGCTTTGCTCATCTATGACGCTGCGCACACTTGCACCAAGAAGGTCAGACTGACGAGGGGCTCACCGACCTGACAGATCGGCGAGCCCAATGACCTCAATCAATTTCATTTTGTCGGTAGCATCAGATGCTCGTAGGGCGTCCCTGGCCACATAACATAAGGTTGGCTGGGGTCTGCTTTCGGATTTTTGGGATATTTTTCTATCATACCTTTTGCGTCGGTACCGACGATCATCACGTGAGGCCCTGTTTGGACCCAATTGTTTGTCGGAGTTGCCTCGGAGCTTTTGTCGAATGGATCCGTATTGCTCACCCCGCTGTCGCCATTGAGCATGTACATGAAGCCAATCGTGGCGGTCGGAGGCTTTTTGTTTTGCCAGGCATCAGCCCAGGCCATCGCTGCCTCATCGGCGCACATGGGTTCGCCGTTACCGTGCGATCCCGGATCCATGCAAGTCCAGCCGTTCGTTCCTTTTTGTATGACCTTCATCGTCCCATCATTCGCCATGTTCATAATCGTGGCGTGTTCAACGATTGCGGCTGGCGCTGCTGTTTTCAACGCCTTGATGAGTTCCTCGTCACTTCTCATAACGCCGGCGGCTAAAGCGATCGATGCTGTCGTCGAATAGAGAGTAATGGCGAGAACTAAGCGGGCAACCATAAGCCTTCCTTTCATGTTTCGTGATGTCGATTGAATGTGCCGGTTCGTCAGCAATGGAGCATGCCGGAGGATCTTACGGACCATGGCTTGGAAGCAGTTGGGACGTCCCTCTGACAAACGCAGCGGGTTACAACTATCAGCCATGACGGGCTTGAAACATTAGGAATTTTACTAAGATCGAGATCCTCGGACATCCGCGTCGTCTCGATAATTGATCTGGCTTATGAGTGTTATTTTTATTGAAAATATTTGAGGCATCTTTCACGTCCCGATTCGCTGTAACCCTTGATCATACGTCGAGCCATCTGCTCGTATATGTGGGACTGTTAGTGTGGACAGTGGCTTCCGAGACCGTGCATTCACATTTCCTTTCGATCTCGTAGCACTGCGCTGCTTGATACGTCGCACAATTTTCAGATCGCTAGGCGTTGCGAGTGCGCCAGACACAGTGAGGATAACAAGCTGCGTTCAATGTACTACCTGCTGTATGGCATCAGTTACCTCGTGCTAAGCGCACGAAGCGCCATCGGGTTCATTGTATTCGGTCTTAGCTACTTGTGGCTTGCGTCCAAGGGATTCGACGGTCGATCCGCCGTCATTTCTCTCGGAAGTCTTTTCGGGCTCATCCAAGTGGGATACATTTATAGGACCAATCCCAGGATTAAAGAGTCCATCGCCTGCCGAGCTGCTGTGTTGCGACTTCGGGTAAGACGAATCCATCGCGGCGAGTAACGATGGGCGCACCTCTCTTCGCGTTCATGGGCGCTGCCGCCTGGCAGTTTCGTTCCCGAACTTCATCCCTCAGCCCGCAGATCTCCGGATAGAACAAGGGCGCTTCCTTTATCCAGATCGATGCCCCTTGTGGGCCAACAGTCGACTTTAAGCACATTCCGAGTCTGAATACGGTTGGATTTTCCGAGACGTCGATGCAAAAGTTCTCACTTGCTGCTACTGTAGAACTGCGTGTGAATTTCCTGCAACAAGCGCCTATGAAATTTATAAACTTCGGCTGGCAACCCACCGCTGTCCGTCGTGTGCATCCCTTACAATTGATCTACCAACGCTGCGATCAAGTTCAGTGGAGCTGCTAAGCAATGCGAGTAGCACGGCGATGTCTCTGGGCCCGGCGCCGTTCAAGAAACAAGGAAGAAGAATCCATGCTATCGAAAGTAACCCACGGCCGCGCGGCTTGGTGGAAGAGAATCGGACTGGGACTGGTTTTAGGGCTAACACTCGCCGGTGGCGTAATGGCACAGGATGCAGGCCACCCTGTCATCGCTGGCTTCGGTGCGGTCAAGCCAGCCGGGGATGCTGCCAACCTCCCCGACCCATCGTTGCGCTATCGGGTTGTGTTTGAGGTCACGCGCGCGGCATCCGACCCTGCTCAAATCAATCCCGCCCTGGAACGGGTCGCCAGGTTCGTGAACCTGCTGGGAGCCTCAGGCATCCGTCCGGCGAACGGAGACATCGTGGTCGTGATTCACGGTCCAGCAACCTCTTCAATCCTGAGCGACGACGCCTATCAGGCGCGGTTTCATCAGGCTAATCCCGACACGCCGCTGATTGAGGCGCTGCAACAGGCCGGCGTCGCCATCCATGTGTGCAGCTATGCGCTCGCCAATGCCAAGATCGAGAAGGACGCAGTGGCACGAAACGTAACCATCGATCTTGCCGCGATGGTCACACTGGCGACTCTCCAGCTCAAGGGATGGGTGCTGATGACCGGATGAAGAAAAGCGTCGCCAATTGGATGGCTCGACTGTTGATTTCACATTTCCTAAGTCTAGAGCGTTGAAATCAATCGATACAGATGCTGCCGGTCGAGGAGCTGAACATAAACGACGACGGCAACAGCAGGTAATCGCGGAACCAGTGCTGCAGCCTCATGGGCGGAAGGCTGCTGCACTATCCTCACCTGCACACCCGGGAACCCCCAGGACGATTGTCTCTCAGCCACTGCCCCGTGGCGACAGCGCGATATGGGTCGTCGATTGCTACCATTTCAAATAGCTGCTTATAGGGCATGCTGACCCGCCGAGGGTCTCGCACCGTATCTTAAGGGATTTGTGCCGCCGGCGATCGGGCACTCAATTGACTGGAATTGAACTGCCGATCGACGCTTGCTCGGAAGCTACTCACCAGAGGCTACATCTGTCGTTGAGAGAGCGCCGACCGTTATCACCTCTCCGAGCCCCGCGTAGAGGTTGCTATCTCCAAAAGCTCGGGAGAGAGCTGCAAAAGCGGGTTCACCAGTACAATGACCAGGGGCGACGCCTTGTACCCTGTACTCGTCTTTAAGGACAGAAATCAATTCGGCGATATCCGTGTCGGAGGCAGCTGCAAAATGCAATCCCCCAGCAAGAAGGCGGATACGTTTATCGATTTTTGTCGCGGCATCAAGGATGCGCGCTATGCCCGGATGCGCGCATCCAACTATCAAAATGAGGCCATGCGCGGTTTGAATAGCCAAGGAAAGCTCAAGCAAGCCGTGCCTTTCTTCCCGTTCAGAGCCTAGGGCAATCAAGTGAATCCCAGGGCTGACCTCCATCGTCCGATCAACAGCGATAATATTCGCATCGGGCCAGAGCGAACCAAATGTTAGCACGGATGGCGGGTACCCACCGTAGTATCGCTGGGTATCCGGAACTGATCCCGACTTTCGATAGAATGTGGAAGGCAGCGAAGATCCGAATATTCCGAAACTCTCCTTGGGCCCGTAGATCTTTACATTCGGATTTACCGAGACAAGATGCGAGATACCGCTGACATGATCGATATGGCGATGTGAAATCACGGCAAAATCTATCGCTCGCAGATCAACCTTTAAGGCATCGACATTATGCTCGAACACCGCTCCGTCCTTGCCGGTGTCGAACAAAATTCGCCGCCCTCCAACCTCAATAAGCGCTGCGTAGCCCCAATCCTTTGTGAGGTCTGGCTTCCGCCCAAAAGCGTCGTAGAGGATGATCAAGCGTGCGGGCTGATCCAGTCGTGCCGCGTGATCTAGCTCCATATTATCCACCCTATAATTATCGAGGCTCGGAGATAAAGAAACAAACGAGATTTGCTGTGCCGGACAAGGCCTATTTCGAATGTGGGAACCTGTAAAGCTCTTGCAGCATGCAGATCATGTCATCGGGCATGCCAACGCGCGTCGAGCAGGAGCTCCGGGCCATCGACATCGCCTACGGCCCGGATCGCGCCCGCTTCAAGCGCGTCGACACCATCGAGACCGGCACGACGACGACGCGCTACGTTGCCGGCGGCACCTATGAGGTCGTGACGACGGCGACGGGACAGGTGACATGCCGTCTGACCATCGGCGGCGCGGTCGTCTTCCTCGATACGCAGACGACACCTGGAGCCTGGCAGTCTCAGGTTCAGTATCTGCTGACCGATCACTTGGGCTCGCTCGACGTCGTCACCGACTCGAGCGGCGCCATCGTCGAGCGGGCGTCGTTCGACGCCTGGGCAAGCAGCGCAAGTTCGACTGGACAGTTTACACCGCCAGCCTGCCGTGCGCGTGGCAGGGGCAGGCACTGACGCGCGGCTACACCTTCCACGAGCAGCTCGATCCGGTCGGCCTCATCCATATGATGGCCCTTACCGCCTAACTGGCACTTGATGGTGCACGATGCAGCCAATCCACAAGGAGCGCAGTGCGGGTGGTCATGCGCGCCGCTAATTCGCTCGAATCCGAGGCCTGCCAGTGACTTTTGATGAAGCGGTCAAAGGTCCCCAGGAGAAATCCCAATTCATCTCAGCGCTGGCGCAGGCGGCGAGGCGCATGAAAGATCCATTTTCCCGACTCGCCCCTGGTGGGCAGAGTCACTGCAAACCGGGACTCGCGAATTGAGTAATCCAAGCAGTTCAATGTCGGTCCGACGATGGTTCACTCCTAAACCAAGGTGCCGATGGCCGCACATCTAATGAGGTCTGATACCAGCCATTAGCCAACCAACGGCCAAGAACGATCTTCGTCTCGGCCTCAAGGGGCCAAGACATGGCACCATTGATAGGCTCAACTGATCGATGATCTCTATGCCCGCGCGACGATGGCGCCGGCTGCCGACGTCAAGTGAGCCTAAGTGATCGGTCAGCAGATACTGAACCTGCGTACGACCCTCTGGTGGTGGACCGCCATTATGACTCTATCGCAGAGCGCCAGATGCTTCTCTGCGGTAAACAGATGAGCGAATGCGGCGCCGATGGCGCCGTTTGAGAACTTGCCGCTGCTGCGAGACCATCAGCCGTGGATGTCTTGGATCGCGATGTCAGCCGACATTAAGGGGGAAATAGATTTCTGGAATTTCGGCTGTTGTTCCGTCTTCTCGTTCGAACAAATATATAGTCACTCCAATCGGAACAGCAAATTTCTCGGCGACAGCTGTTGAGAATCATCTCCTTGCATATGGTAAACATATATGTCAGCATACTGCTGATAATGGGGGGCCGATGAGTACTCGCTTTGCTTCCGACATCCGACCCTTGTTTAGAGACAAGGATATCAGCTCGATGAAGACCTTCGGGCAATTTGATCTTTCAAATTACGATGACGTTGTCAGCTGGGCCGACGAAATTCTGGATAAGCTCCGAAGTGGTCAGATGCCCTGCGACGAAAAATGGCCAAAACAGCAAATTGAACTTTTTCAGGCATGGATTTCAGACGGAAAGCTGCCTTGATACATAGAGGTGTTTGCAATGCGGAGAGCAATCGCCGTAGGTATAGTAATTCTGAGTTCTATTAGTATTTGTCGAGCAGCCGATTTCTGCGGTGCTGTTCCTGTTAGATCAGATGCACTAGACAATCCTAATAAGCATGCGTGGGATTTATTTATCACTCTCATCCACCCCTCCAAAGACATTGCAGTAGGACGCGGGCAGCCCGACTGTTCCAAGCCAGTGGGTGCCCCTGGTAGCACCGCTGTTTGGGAAACGTGGCGGTTGGCCAGAACAGAAGTTTTCTTGAGCAACGGAGCGGAACCACCTGCCTGGGAGGATCTGAGTCTACCACGCGGGTACTTGGGAAAGACGCCCGAGGATGCCATTTCGCCTCACAGCCCTCCAAGCAAGCTGCTTATTCAGGAACTCGGGATAGCAAAAGCTCAAGAAAATACGACGATGCTGCTGTCCAGCCATATCCTCCTTGATCCCGAACCGGACCAAGGTGTGTTCGAAGGCCGAGGAGGAATTGGCGAAACTCATATGAATAAATCGACTTATGACTTCATAAAGGAGAACTGTTTGTGGAGCTTCGACGGCTTATCGCGATATTCGAAAGCGGTCCTCGATGGTAAAAAGCCTAAGTTGGTTTTTCCGACAGAATCAATCGAGGTTAAAGCGGTGTGGGTTAAATTCACTCCTCAAGATTTAGCCTCCGGATTAGACAAAAAATACTATTCCGGAGAAGCAAACGGGGAAAAATATGGGCTGACGTCTCTTCACATTCTCACCAAGGATTTACCTAACTGGTTTTGGGCGACCTTTCATTACATCGACGCGCCTAAAAACGAATTCGAGATGACAGACACTTTCGGCAGACCAGCGGTGCTGAACGGAACAGTTTGGCAAAACTATGTGCTCGGTGGAACTCAAGTGGACTTCATCACTCCCGTTGGCGAGCCAACGATCGTATCCGACTACTATATAGAATATCAATTTTGGAAGTCATCGTGCATGACCTGCCATGCAAATGCACATGGACACCCTGAGCCAAAGAGGTCGTCCGATGGTAAGCTTCAACGAGACAATCGCGGGCGGATAGTGTCGAGTCTTGAAGGACCTTTGCAAACTACTGAAGTGGGAACGCCTCAACCCGAACCATTTGGACGCAACAACAAGCCGTATTTCATGCAAACAGATTTTTTGTGGTCAATTCCATTCCGGGCACGAGAGGAGAGCTCGCCACCGCCTGCCAGGTGCAACTTTTAGGGCAATTGTGGTCTGCAGCCTAGTTGACACAAGCTCAGCGCCCCGCAACGCTCGGGTGAACTTGTCATTCAATCGGCAATGTAGTCGTCTGGATGGAGATTGACCGGATATTGACAAACTGCTTACCGGCTGACTGGCCGGGCACTGCCCTAAACTCCAGGCGCAGACCATCAGCTGAGGTGTCACCACGAGATGGTGCAGACACCTAGGCTTGATGCTGATACGTTCGACCACGCTCGATATCAGTTTAGAAGATTGAAGCTGTCTGCCAGCTTTGAACGGGCCACTAATCAAGAGCTGAGTGATCTTCGCGGTGAGCTCCTAGATGTGTTCGGGGCAGGTCGCGATCAAAATGCGTTTCACGAGAGACTTTTCAAGAAGTTCAGCTGCGCATCGCGGAAAGAGGCGCACAACGAGTTCGCCTCTCTGCAGAAAAATTATGAGCATGCCATCATGACTTATGCCGGTCACGTTGGCGACACCCGGCACAGCCACTGTTTCCGCGCCGAGACCCCATGCGAACAAGATCGCGGCATCCAAGGCCAAGGGCATGTGGATGGGCGGCACCGTGCCGCTCGGCTATGACGTCAAAGACAGAAAGCTCGTCATCAATCCCGGCGAAGCGGAAACTGTCCGGTTGATTTTTCAGCGCTACGCCGAACTCGGCTCCGTCAAATTGCTGCAAGCCGAACTCGATCGCCGCGGCCTGCGCAGCAAGCGCCGGGAAGGCGCGAGAGGTCTGATCACCGGCGGCACGAAGTTCTCTCGTGGAATCCTGTATTTGATCCTTCAGAACCATCTCTACCGAGGAGACGTCGCCCACAAGGGCAACGTTTATCCTGGCCAGCACGATGCGATCATTGACCCTGAGATCTGGGCTGTCGTTCAGGAGAGGCTGGCCGCGAACCGAAAAGCACGGTCCCTTGCGACAGGAGCGGAAGCCGCAAGCCTGTTATCCGGATTGCTCTTCGACCACGACGGTAACCGGATGACATCGACTCACGCCAACAAGCGCGGTCGTCGGTATCGGTACTATATCTCCGCCGCTCTGCTTGATTCCCGGAAAACCACTGTGAACGCGATGCGCGTGCCAGCGAGCGAGGTGGAGGGTCTGGTCCTTGATCGCGTGCGTAGGCTCCTGGCATCGCGACAGGAGATCGCCAACGCTCTCGTTGCACTGGAATTAAGGGCCGCAGAACTCGAGGCAGCTCTAAACCGTGCTGTGGAGATCAACAAAGAATGGCTCATCATGCCGCCTGAGACCCTGCGGGCAATCGTGCGTCAGGCCGTTGCTCGCGTGACGCTGTCACCGGATCGGATCGAGATTGTGATCGATGCAGCGCAACTTGCAGGCGCGCTCGGTGTGGAGGGAAAGGATATCAGCGCCGGAGATCGCTCAATCGTCCTCACCGTTCCGGCGGAGCTGCATCGTTCCGGTCAAGGCAAGCGCATGGTGATCGGCGACCCGCTGCAGCGGTCTCCAGACGCATCCCTCGTTCAAGTGTTGCAAGAGGCCTTCTCTGTTCGAAGCAAGATGGTGTCCGACACGACGGAGACTCTCAATGAAATCACGTCGAGCATCACAAAGAGCAAGGGACGTCTGACCGCGCTGATGCGGCTGACGTATCTCGCCCCAAGCATCATCGAGGACATTCTCGGCGGTCGGCAGCCACAGGAACTCAGCCCGAAGCGCTTGCTCAGGACCTCCCAAAGTCTGCCGCTGGATTGGACTGAGCAGCGCAAGTTCTTGCGCTTCCCCTGATCGCTAATCGGCGAAACGCTTCTTCACATGATCCAAACCGCCCGCCCCGAAAGTCGGCAGTAGAGACGTTTCGCGGAATGCCGCGTCGTAATACACCGCTTCGCGTCTCTCCGGATCACTGACGGGATTCAGGCATGGCTAAGCCACGGAAATAGCGGCGTTATTCCGCGGGCGCCGGAGAACAGGAAAATTCGGCGATTTCAGCGAGCTGGCTGGCTGGGGGACTAGGATTCGAACCTAGACAGGCAGAGTCAGAGTCTGCAGTCCTACCATTAGACGATCCCCCAAAGCCGGGATCAGGCGGCGCGTTGGCCGCCGGAGCGCGGGTCATAGCAGCAGCCTCCTGCGTCTGCAAGCGCGGTAACCGGGGTCTTCCTGACGCGGATACCGCTTTTCACCGTCGCGCGCTTCGCAGCCGGATTTAGCGGAACCGCGCCGCACCGGCTTTATCGGCTCCACTGGCGCGATTACTTCGGCGCCGCGAGGAGTTCGGGCCGGTACTCGAAGTGCATCGTATCGTAATGGTACCAGCGGCCGCCCCAGATGAAGCCGTGCTTTTCGAAGATATCGACGATCTCCGAAGGGATCTCGTTTCGGAAGGCATAACCCGAACCGCTTTTTGCCCACCGCCAATAATGCGAGCGTCGTGTCGCGATATCGATCGCAATGCCATAGCCATGAGCCGAGCGCTGTTCGGTCCCGGCAATCGGCCGGCACATGTAGCCTCCCGCGGACGGAACGAGAAAGACATCGAATTTCGCCGGAAGTGCATCGAGCTCGCGGCTGACGGCTTGCAGGTGTTCGGCAGCGCCGTTGAGCCGGGAGATTTGGATCCGTTGCGCGGACTTCGACGGAAGCCACGTGATCGTTGTCAGCGAGGAGGCGAACCCTGGCGTCCCGCAATCGCCATAGATCTTCTTGAAGAACGCATCGTTGCGCGCGCGGCCCGGATCGAAATTGCGGGCAGGGGGCTCAGCGGGCGCGCCTCGCGGATAGGCAAATCGAAACATGTCGCGAATATCGGGGTTGGCAAGCCACGCCTCGAACGACTTTTCCTTTCCATCCGAGATCGGCAGCCGCGAACCGTCCCGGAAGACAATCTCGTTCCCTTCGATGCCGGTTATGAACGCCGGATACGCCGAGCGGAGACGCGCTCCAATCTGATCGCTGCCGAGACCCTCCGCGAAAACTGTTGGCTCCGTTAGGCAAATCGCCGCCGCAACGAATGCCGCGAGCCCTAAGGCCTTTCTCCTCAACATCGATAAATCGCGCCGGATCGAGCCAGATCGCGCCTCTTCTTTGCAGTGTTAAGCAACGGCCCACTAGAGCTTTACGACGGGGCGTGACCTGCTACACTTGGGTCAACAGAGGTCCAGATCAAAACGCCTGAGGAGCGCGGCTGCATTGCGGCAAGTTAGCGCTATACCAGGTCCTGGAGAACGACGTTGAAGCCTGCAAATTCAGATCCTGACCGGTCCGACGGCTCAGGTTCCTCCGACAACTTGAACGACGACTTCAGCCTTATCTCCGGGCAGGAAGAGTTACCGCTGCCGCCGAACCGCTTCGGCAATGGCGGCGAACGCCGGTTTCGCCAGAGAAGCCCGGCGAGGCCCGGCATTCTGTCGAACCGGCTGACGACATCGTCGAGGCTTGAACGCCCCGCCGAATGGCAGCGTCAGAGTTTCGACGAGCGGAGTTTTTCCGCCGGATCCAATCGTCCGAATGAACAGATCTACGGCGCGCTCGATCTCGGTACCAACAACTGTCGACTGCTTTTGGCGCGCCCGTCGCGACGCGGCTTCCAGGTCGTCGATGCGTTCTCGCGCATTATTCGTCTCGGCGAAGGCGTTAGCCAGACCGGCCGTCTTTCCGACCTTGCGATGAATCGCACCCTGGATGCGCTCCGGGTCTGCGCCGGAAAGCTGCAACGCCATCATGTTTCGAGGACGCGTCTCGTGGCGACGCAAGCCTGCCGCGTTGCCGCCAACGGATCGTCCTTCGTCGACAAGGTCAAAAACATCTTCGACCTCGATATCGAGATACTGACGCCGAAGACCGAGGCGCATCTCGCCGTCGCGGGCTGCGCGACGCTTATCGATCCAGCTGCCGATTACGTTCTGGTCTTCGATATCGGTGGCGGCTCGTCCGAGATCGTATGGCTTGATCTGACGCGCCTCGGCTCCCGGCGCGACGTGTGGACCGGCCGCTCCGACGTCAATGATGCGATCGTCGCCTGGGAGTCGCTTCCCGTCGGCGTCGTAACGCTCGCCGAACACTTCGGTGGCCGCGACGTCAACCCGGCAACCTTCGCGGCCATGTCGAAAGCGGTGACGGAGCTGCTCCTGCCGTTCGAAAGCCTGCACCGTTTTCGCGACCTGATGGCCGGAAAGCCGGTACACTTCCTGGGTACATCCGGAACGGTCACGACCATCGCCGGGGTGATGCTCGGGCTCGAGCGCTACGATCGTAAACGCGTCGATGGAATTTGGTTGAACGTCAGCGACATTGACGATGTAACGTCCAAGCTTCTCGGACAAAGCTACGAGGAACGCATCTTGGAGCCCTGCATTGGCCGCGAGCGAGCCGATCTCGTGCTCGCCGGCTGCGCGATCCTGGATGCGATACTGAATTTGTGGCCCGCGGATCGCCTGCGTGTTGCCGACCGCGGACTAAGAGAAGGCATTTTGATGCAATTGATGATGGAAGACGGCGTCTGGCGTGCCGGACGCCGCCGGCGTGGACGCTCGAAGCGGTCGAACGGCGCTGAGCAATCGTGACAAGCAAGGGCAACAATAAGGGCGGCGGCGGTATCCGCAGCAGCCTGAGCGGTGGACAGCGCCAGCTTCGCACGAACGTGAAGACGGCGAGGAAACGCTCCGCATCGTCGGCGCGCTGGCTCGAACGCCAGCTGAACGATCCCTACGTCGCGGCGTCCAAGCAGCAAGGTCTGCGCTCGCGCGCGGCATTCAAGCTGCGTGAGATCGATGCGCGCTATCATTTCCTGAAACCGGGTCAGCGCATCATCGACCTCGGTGCGGCGCCTGGCGGCTGGTCGCAGGAAGCGGCGGAGCGCGTCAAGGCCGGCGAGGGCAAGGGCCAGGTCGTCGCCATCGACTATTTGGATTTCGAGCCGATCAAAGGCGTCGAGATCATCAAAATGGACTTCACCGACCCGAACGCCGAAGACCTCTTGAAATCGCATCTCCGCGGCGGCCGCGCCGATATCGTTCTCTCCGACATGGCAGCGCCGACGGTTGGGCACGCCAAAACCGATCACATACGCATCATGGGTCTTGCCGAGGCCGCAGCCGCCTTTGCGGCGGATGTCTTGGAGCCGGGCGGCGTCTTCCTCTGCAAAGTCTTCCAAGGTGGCACGGAACGAGATCTGCTCGACGCGCTGAAGCGTGATTTCAAAGTCGTGCGCCACGTGAAGCCGCCAGCCAGCCGTTCCGACAGTTCGGAGCTTTACGTGTTGGCGACGGGCTTTCGGGGACGGAAGGAAGGGGGACCGGTGGAGGAGGATGCAGGCTAGCGGCCCGCTTCGGTTTTGCTCCCCTTGGCGCCGGGGCAGGGGGCTACGCCCAAATGCCCTGCCAGCGGCCGAATCGGAAGCAAATCTCATGGGGGCTGTGAACCCCGTGCAGTTCATTTGCCAGCTTTCTGCGACACCGGAATGACGGCCGGGGTGCAATTTCCGCACTCCGTTGAGTTGGTTACCACGATCCCCATTTGACGCGGCTTGGGCGCTTCCAAGCGCTGAACCTTGGTGCTATAGACCGCGCGACAATGTTCCGCCCCAGGGGGCCTCGAACGTGTCGCCCCCGCAAATTTGGAGAAGTCCGCATGACTTCGAGCCTATCCGCGCTCGATTCGGGGATCGCGCTTACGTTTGACGATGTTCTGCTCGTCCCCGGCCCGTCCGACGTGATGCCGGGCCAAGCGGACGTCTCGACCCAGCTGACCAAAGCCGTCCGATTGAGCATTCCTCTTTTATCGTCGGCGATGGACACCGTCACCGAGGCAAGGCTGGCGATCGCGATGGCCCAAGAGGGCGGGATCGGCGTCATTCACCGTAACCTGACCATCGAGGAGCAGGCGAGGCAGGTCGGATTGGTCAAGCGCTACGAAAGCGGCATCGTCCTCGATCCAGTCACGATCCCCCCGCAAATGACACTACGCCAGGCCTTGAAGCTGATGGCCGACAAAGGCGTTACGGGCGTACCGGTCGTTCAGGACGGCGCCGGAGCACCCGACGGCAGCGCCGGCAAAGGCAAGCTCGTCGGCATTCTGACCAACCGCGACGTGCGTTTTGCGACTCGCTTGGATCAGCCGGTCTCCGAGCTGATGACCCAGCAAAACTTGATCACCGTCAAGCGCAACGTCTCGCAGGAAGAAGCCAAGCGGCTGCTCCACCAGAACCGCATCGAAAAACTGATCGTCGTCGACGACGCCGGCAATTGCATCGGCCTGATCACCGTCAAGGATATCGAGAAGGCGGCGAAGCATCCGAACGCCTCGAAGGATGCTCAGGGACGTCTGCGCGTCGCCGCCGCGACGACGGTTGGCGAAGATGGCTTCGAGCGGACGGAACGCCTCATCACCGCCGGCTGCGATGTGATCGTTGTCGACACCGCGCACGGCCACTCCGCGAAGGTCATCGATGCCGTCGCGCGCATCAAGCGTCAGTCGAACAGCGTGCAGGTAATCGCCGGAAACGTCGCGACGGCCGATGCAACCAAGGCATTGATCGAAGCCGGAGCCGACGCGGTCAAGGTCGGCATTGGCCCGGGCTCGATCTGCACGACACGCATCGTGGCGGGCGTCGGCGTTCCACAGCTGACGGCGGTCATGGAATGCGCGAAGGAAGCCGCCCGCTCGGGCGTGCCCGTTATCGCCGACGGCGGCATCCGCTTTTCCGGTGACATCGCGAAAGCGGTTGCAGCCGGCGCGTCCTGCGTGATGATCGGTTCGCTTCTCGCCGGCACCGACGAGGCGCCCGGTGAAACCTACCTGTATCAGGGCCGCACCTACAAATCCTACCGCGGTATGGGTTCGGTCGGCGCCATGGCGCGCGGCTCGGCAGACCGCTACTTCCAGGCCGAAGTGCGTGACACGCTGAAGCTCGTACCGGAAGGCATCGAGGGGCAGGTTCCCTACAAGGGGCCGATGGAAGCGGTCGTTCACCAGCTCGTCGGCGGCTTGCGCGCCGGCATGGGATATCTCGGAGCGAAAACGATCCCTGAGCTGCAGAAGCGCGCCAAGTTCGTCCGCGTCTCTCCGGCAGGAATTCGCGAGAGTCACGCCCACGGCGTCATGATCACGCGCGAAAGTCCCAACTATCCGGGCATCGGTGGTTGAGCTATTGAAATCGGAATTTGGACGAAGCGCGCCGGCGAGAGGGGGATACCAATGACGGTTACTGATTTCCTGTTGCCGGTTTTCGTCGAAGTGGGGCTGACGTTCGTGCTCCTCATTATGATGGCGATCGCGCGTACCAGCAGTCTCAGAAGCGGCGAAGTCCGGCCCAACGACATTGCGCTCGGTGAGCCAAAGTGGCCGACGAAGGTGACGCAGTATGCCAACGCCTTCAGAAACCAGTTCGAACTTCCGGTTCTTTTTTACGCGCTCGTCGCCTTCATCCTGATCACCAAGGTCGGGGACGTGCTGCTGCTCGTTCTGGCGTGGCTTTTCGTCATCACGCGCATCATCCACGCCTATATCCACGTGACGTACAACACCGTCCGCCATCGCGGAGGCATTTTCGGCTTTGGAGCGGTGGCGCTGATCACCATGTGGATCGTCTTCGCCATTAAAATCCTGACCGGAATCTGAGACCGGCATCCGAAACTGGCACTTGAAATGATCTCTGCATGAAACCCGGCGCACGCATCGCTGCGGCGATTGAAGTATTGGAATCCATCCTCAATCGCTATCAGCCCGTTTCCATCGCCCTGACCGATTGGGGTAAGGCGCACCGCTTCGCCGGGTCGGGAGACCGCAACGCTATCGGCGGCACGGTATACGACGCTCTGCGTCGCCGCGCCTCGATCGCCTGGGCGCTCGGCGCCGACACGCCACGTGCGCTCGCCATCGGTGCGGCACCTTCGGCGCTGGGCCTGACGCCGGAAGCCGTCATTGCTGCCTGCGACGGAGCCGATCATTCGCCCGAGCCTTTGACTGATGCCGAAAAGGCCGGTCTGACACGGCCTCTGGACGCGGCACCCGACTATGTCCAAGCCGACATTCCCGAATGGCTGTGGCCAACGTTTTCCGCCCAGTTCGGAGATCGGGCTGTCGCCGAAGGCCAAGCCATGGCCCGCCGCGCGCCTGCCGATCTGAGGGTGAATACGCTGAAAGCGACGCGCGAAAAGGTCCTGAAGGCACTCGCGAGTTTCGGAGCGGAGCCGTGCGCCATTTCTCCCATAGGCGTCCGCGTGCCCCCACCCGTCGGCGCGCAGCGCACGCCCAACCTGCAAGCCGAGGCGGCATTCCAGGCGGGCTGGTTTGAAATCCAGGACGAGGGCTCGCAGATCGCCGCGCTGCTCTCGGGCGCCGGCCCGAGGAAGCAGGTGCTCGACCTTTGCGCCGGCGCAGGCGGCAAGACGATGGCGCTCGCGGCGCTGATGCAGAACACTGGTCAGCTCTATGCCTACGATGCCGATCGCAATCAGCTGAAGCCGATCTTCGAGCGGGTGAAGCGCGCGGGCGTTCGTAACCTGCAGGTGCTGCGCGCCGGAGACGAAACCGCGGTCGACGCCCTTGGTCCGCGCTTCGACGTCGTCCTAGCGGATGCACCTTGCACCGGAACGGGAACTTGGCGGCGGCGCCCCGATGCCAAATGGAAGCTGAAGCCAGAAGCGCTGAACGCGCGCACGGCCGAGCAAAGGGCAGTATTGAAGCGCGCCGCGGCGCTGGTGAAGCCCGGCGGCCGGCTGGTTTACGTTACGTGCTCGCTTCTTCCTGAAGAGAACACGGAGCAGATCGCCCGTTTTCTTGCCGAAAACGCTGACTTCCTTCCCATCCCGGTCGCGGAAATCTGGGACACCGGGTCGGGCGAACTTCCGGCGTCCTCAGACGGCCGAACTGATTCGTTGCTGCTGACGCCCGAGCGCCATGGCACCGACGGCTTCTTCATCGCCGCTCTAGCGCGCAAGGCCTAACCAAGTTTCTGTGGATTGCTCCGTGGAGGGTGCCTTCTGTCTCTCTAGGCAGCGAGTGGCAAATATCGTCCGTATTCGAACTCTTCCGGGAACTTTTTTGCCGCTCGTGTGCTCCAGACATAAATTGTGAGCGCACAGTCATCACTGAAATGCCTACTTTTCGCCGTTGACATCGGACGCGACGAAACTATCTGATGCAGGCGTTTGTCGCCGGCTCGCGGCAAATCGAGGGACAGGTGTCATGGTTCGCTTTTCGCGGTCACGCCGTGCCCACGCTCGTGAGGCCAATTGAGGTCATTGAATGAGCGGCAGGCCCCACTCTTTCCTCACTCCGAAATGTGAAGTTCATTCGACTCCAGATCGCGGCGGCCACACTGTCGTCGCGCGAGAAGCCATCGCCAAGGGCGAGCTGATTGTTGTCTGGAGCGGAACTCTGATTTCCGGCGAAGAACTGCACGACATGCCTCAAACGGTGCGGAGATATTCCCTGCAGGTCGAGGAAAACCAATATCTGGTTTCGCTCTCCGACTGTGAGCCGCCGGACTACGTCAACCATAGCTGCGAGCCGAATTCCGGTCTTTCCGGCCAGATCACGCTCGTCGCCATGCGCGATATCCAGACCGGCGAGGAAATCACCTACGATTACGCGATGAGCGACGGCTCTCCCTACGATGAGTTCGCCTGCTCGTGCGGCTCCCCCCACTGTCGCGGTCACGTTTCGGGAGACGACTGGATGCGGTCGGATCTTTGGCGCCGCTACGCGGGCTATTTCTCACCCTACCTGCAGCGCCGGATCCTGGCAGCCGAAGCGCTTCGGTCGCTGGCAGCCAAGCGCCGCCGTTCGGCGCGGAAGGTCGCCGAGCCTGTCGTCATCCCGGGAGAGTAGACGGGTTGAAGCTCGCTATTTCCAGCCGAGCTTCAACGTGACGTGCGCATCGAAAGTCCGGTAATCGCAGGTCATTTCTTCCCCGGCGCGAATATCGCGGAGGGCAATGTCATAGCCCTCGATCGCCCCCGGCTCATGGACGCCCGCGGTGTTGGGTTCATCCGCGTGGTTCATGAATCGGGCGTTGTCGGCGCAGAGCACGAATAGACCGCTCGCGGCATCGAGATACGTGTGGTCGAGTATGTTCGAGCGCGCAGGCTCCGGCAGGCTGCCGATATCGCGCTCGGTCAGCAGCCTGTCGAAATCGCGCATGAAGCGCCATGTTTCGGTGCCCTTGGGAATATCCTGATCCGCGAAAAGACCGATGCCGGCAATAGCGCTCTGACCTAACCGTGTTTTGACCATTAGCATCGCTCAGCTCTCCAACTTCCATGCCGCTAAAAAAAATCACCAGTCCCGAGGGGCTCCTTCTGACCAAAAGTCATTCGATTGATGCTCGCCCGTGATGGATGGCATTCTCCTTTATAAGAACGGCGAACACGTCAACCAATTTGGCTCGAGACTTTTGGAGCGATTTGGAAAATTTCCCGAGATCTCGGGAGAGCACCAAATCTCCCGGTCCTAATGCGTGCGCCGCCGGTGCATCCGATTTACGAAGATTGGCGTTTAGTCTCTCGCAGTCTCGTTGGTGGATCGGAAAAAATTTGGAGCAGAGCCGTTGCGCAATATCGGATCACTCATCGTATTCGCGGCGCTCGTCGCCATCGCGGCATCCTCCGGCGCGACGTTCATGCCCGGCGAATGGTACGCAGCGCTAAACAAGCCGGCTTGGACCCCTCCCAATTGGGCTTTCCCGGTCGCCTGGACCATCCTTTACATCATGATAGCCATCGCCGGCTGGCTGGCATGGAAAGCGGCGGGTTTCACCCACGCGATGGTGGTCTGGGGTCTGGCGCTGATCCTCAACGCGCTCTGGTCCTATATCATGTTCGGACAGCACGAGATTTCATTGGCGTTTCTGGAACTCGCCGGTCTCTGGATCGCAATCGTCTTGTTTATCGTGATGGCCTGGCGCATCGACTCGCGCGCCAGCTTGTTGTTCGTGCCCTATCTCGCCTGGGTAACGTTTGCCGGCGCCTTGAATTTCGCGATTTGGCAACTGAATTGATAGCCTCTCCGGGCCTAGAAACGGGCATTCCCCCGCCCGGGCTGCACTGTCGCAGCGGAGCGGCCCCGGCAGGCGTTGCGGCAGCCGCCGTCTTCGCGTAGGGGATGGCCTTGAACAGAGGCTCGCCCCGACTTTGACCGACGCCGTTCTCATCATCGATTTTGGAAGCCAGGTGACGCAGCTCATCGCGCGACGCGTGCGCGAAGCCGGTGTCTATTCGGAAATCCACCCATTTCAGAACGCCGCAGAAGCGTTCGCCAAGCTGAAGCCCAAGGCGGTGATCCTGTCGGGCGGACCCGCCTCGGTCACCGAGACGAATTCGCCGCGCGCGCCCGACGCCGTCTTCTCATCGGGCGTTCCGGTGTTCGGCATCTGTTACGGCCAGCAAACCATGGCCGAACAACTCGGCGGCAAGGTCGAAAGCGGCCTCGACCGCGAATTCGGCCGCGCCTTCCTCTCGATCGGCAAACCGAGCCCGCTGTTTGACGGCGCATGGGCTCCCGGCGAGCGTCACCAGGTCTGGATGAGCCACGGCGACCGCGTCACGCGCTTGCCCGAAGGCTTCGAGGTGATCGCGACGAGCGAGAACGCACCGTTCGCAGCCGTTGCCGACGAGAAGCGTCGCTTCTACGCCGTGCAGTTCCACCCCGAGGTGGTCCACACGCCCGACGGCGCCAAGCTCATTGCCAACTTCGTCCACAACATCGCGGGTCTGAAATCCGACTGGACGATGGCTGCCTACCGGCGCGAGATGATCGCAAAAATCCGCCGTCAGGTCGGCAAGGGCCGCGTCATCTGCGGATTGTCTGGGGGTGTTGATAGCGCCGTTGCAGCCGTCCTCATTCACGAGGCGATCGGCGATCAGCTCACCTGCGTCTTCGTCGACCACGGTTTGATGCGGCAAGGCGAGGCGGATGAGGTCGTCGGCCTCTTCCGTGA
The DNA here is from genome assembly GCA_018242295.1 of Pseudomonadota bacterium. Taxonomy (GTDB): domain Bacteria; phylum Pseudomonadota; class Alphaproteobacteria; order Rhizobiales; family Hyphomicrobiaceae; genus Hyphomicrobium_B. Next base: position 641,572 of record JAFECE010000003.1, on the reverse strand, counting down.
TCACTACAACATTCCGCTCGTTCATGTTGATGCCTCCGAGCAGTTCCTGAAGGCTCTGGAAGGCGTCTCCGATCCCGAGACCAAGCGCAAAACGATCGGCAAGCATTTCATCGACGTGTTCGAGGCCGAAGCCAAGAAGATCGGTCGTGCCGAAGGCGCGCAACATCGGCCCGCCGAATTCCTGGCTCAAGGCACCCTCTATCCCGACGTCATCGAAAGCGTCTCATTCACTGGCGGCCCGTCCGTGACGATCAAGTCGCATCACAACGTCGGCGGCTTGCCCGAGCGCATGAACATGAAGCTCGTCGAGCCGCTGCGCGAGCTCTTCAAGGACGAAGTCCGCGCGCTCGGCCGCGAACTCGGATTGCCAGAAGCCTTCGTCGGCCGCCACCCGTTCCCGGGACCGGGTCTCGCGATCCGCATTCCCGGAGAGATCACGCGCGAGAAGCTCGAAATCTTGCGCAAGGCCGACGCCGTTTATCTCGATGAGATCCGCCGCGCCGGTCTCTACGATGCCATCTGGCAGGCCTTCGCCGTTCTGCTCCCTGTACGCACGGTTGGAGTCATGGGCGACGGCAGAACCTACGATCACGTGCTTGGACTTCGCGCCGTGACCTCCGTCGACGGTATGACGGCGGACTTCTACCACTTCGACATGGCATTCCTCGGCCGTGTCGCGACGCGGATCATCAACGAGGTCCGGGGCGTCAATCGTGTCGTCTATGACGTGACCTCGAAGCCGCCCGGCACGATCGAGTGGGAATGAAAGCGTTTGCGACGGCGACGGCGCCGGACCGGGTCGGGAGCGCCTGACCTTGGTAGGTTGCAATTGCGCTCTGCCCGCAACTGATGCTGGCGACGTCGATGCCAGTTAATTCCGCCAGCATCTGAGGCCCCGCGGGTCGGGTGCGTGGGCAACGCCGCCAAGCGGCATCCTGTCGCGCGATAGATCAGGTTTTCTACGCTGACGGCTTAAGCTTTTCGCAATGGCAACCAATCGATAATCGATGCGCTTTCGCCAACCGTTTCAGAGTCTTGCCGTGCCGTTGGACTACCATTCGCTCCTGACGGCTTTTGTTCTTTCCGGCTGCGGATTGGCGATCACCTTTTTCGTCAGCTGGCTTGTCTCCAGGACGGAACGCTTCCTGATTGCCTGGAAGCTCGGCGTTTCCTTCATGGCACTCGGCGTGCTCTTCTATAGCTGGTACGCACAGACCATGTCCCCGGTGCTCGGCGCGGCCGGATACACGATCTTGCTGACTGGCCTCGCCTTCGTTTTCGGTGCCGGCCGGGAGTTTCGCACGGGCGTTCTCCCATGGCGCAGCATGTGCATCATCGCAGTCACCTCTTCCACCGCCATGGCTGTCCCCATGCTGGCCGGCTACAACGGTGCCTCCATCATCGTGCTCAATATTGCTGCGACGTTGATCCTGCTTGTAACGGCCTGGGACTACTGGCGCGGACGCGCTGAAGCCCGACTAGCCATTGCGCTGCTGACAGCCCTTTATATCCTGACAGGGCTCTCCTTCGTTCCCTGTGCAATCGTGCTGCTGTATGCCGGCGAATGGCGCCTGTCGCAGATCCCGTCGAACTGGGCAGAGGACCTCAATATCGTCGTATGCTTGACCACCCTCGCCGGCATCGGCGCCCTTTCCTTGGCGCTCAACCAGGCGCGGTTGGCACGCGGCCACAAGCGCGACGCCGAAACCGATCCTCTCACCGGCTTGCTCAATCGGCGCGCGCTGCTCAGCCATATCGCGGACGACATCGAAGGCCCCGCCGCGCTCGTCATTTTCGACGCCGATCATTTCAAGATTATCAACGACGTCCACGGACATCTGGCCGGCGACGAGGTGCTGCGAACTTTCGGGGAGATCCTCAAGTTATCCTCTCCGTCGCAAGGTCTCGCAGCGCGGCTCGGTGGTGAGGAGTTTGCGCTGCTGGTGCCTGGCGCCTCACTCGTCACAGCGGCGCTTCTCGCAGACGTCGTGCGCACGCGCCTTGCCAAACGCCAATTCACCGGAAATGGCGGCTCATTCAACTGTACCGTCAGCGCCGGCGTTTCCTGTTCCGAGGATGCCGCCGCCGATTTCGAAACGCTGCTACGTGACGCCGACAATGCACTCTATGCTGCCAAGCGGAACGGCCGCGACCGGGTCGCCGTCAATTCAGGCAAGATTGAATTCCTAGCTCACACCCGGTCGGTGCGGGATGATCAGCGCAGTCCTATCGACCTCGTCAGACTCAAGACTGGCTAGGCGTTGCCTCTTAGCCATTCAGAGATCTTGAACCGCTGACAAACGGACTGCCCCGAAGATAAAATCGCAGGGGGCGGTCCGCATCCCGTGAAATGCCGATCCGAATGCTCTGTCCGATTTCGCCGGGTTCGTGGTCACTACGTCCGAGCCATAAAGGGCCCTTCCGGCAAAGATCGAGCCCGTCGAGCCGACGATCAATCAGCAGAGCTGCAGCCAGCCTTCCGGGTCCGCGCGCCAGGTCGCGCAGGCGCTCGATGCCGCGATTGGCCTGCATGATGGGGATGCCTTCAAGCGGTTCGAGAGCCCTGATCAGGACGCCGGCTCCGATCCCGCGCGTCTCACTCGAGACATTCAGCATGTACGAGCTCCCATAGGCGAAATAAATGTAGGCATGCCCACGCTCGAGAAAGAGCGAACCATTACGCGGGGTCATTCCCCGGTAGGCATGCCCGGCAGCGTCGCCGATAACATACGCCTCGGTCTCGACAATCCGACCGCTGACGACTCCATCGGGTAGCTCGCGCACCGCGATCTTGCCGATGAGATAGCGGGCGAGAGAGGCCGTATCGCTCGGTAGATCCGCGCGTGCGAGCAGCCGGTGGTTAGCTTTATGCCGGTGAGGTTTCAGGGCAATCGCTCGGCCTCCCGTGACCATCACCGTCGATATTGAGCCATCGCGCTGTTCGCTCGGCCGGAACATGCGATCGACGTAAGGCTCGATCGTGGACGGCTAGGCTTGGCGCGAGTGCTCGGATGAGAAAATCGCTGCGACCTCGGCTCCTGAAGCATCACGGCGCAAGGCGTAGAAATCGGCGTTCTTCTCAAGCGCCAATTCGAGCTGCCTCTGGAACGCCGACCGGTCGAGTTCGATCGTTCCGAATTGGCGTAAATGCTCGGTGACGAACTGCGTGTCGAGCAGAGTAAAGCCGCCCTTCGTAAGCCGCGCGGCAAGATGCACGAGCGCGATCTTCGAAGCGTCGCGTTGCGTCGAAAACATGCTCTCGCCGAAGAACGCGCTCTTCAGCGCAACGCCGTACAGGCCGCCGACCATTTCGGCGCCGTTCCAAACCTCGACGGTATGGCAGGCGCCGATCTCGAAAAGTTCGCGGTAGAGCGTGCGGATGCGGGTGTTGATCCAGGTCGACATCCGGCCCGCCCTCGGCGCCGCGCATCCATCGATGACGCGGTCGTAGTCGCTATCGATTGCGACCCTAAGCGGTGTCGTTCTGATCGTTTTGAGCAAGCGGCGGGGGACATGCAGTGCATCGAGGGGCAGCACACCGCGCTGCTGCGGCTCGATCCAGTAAAGGGCAGGGTCATCGGCACTTTCCGCCATCGGAAAAATGCCGCAGCTGTAGGCCTTCAGGAGAACCTGAGGAGTAATCTCGAACATCGGGTCGTCGCGCGACGCCATGCTGCCAATTGCCAAGCGAACTCTCGGACGCGCGCGGAACATATCGCGCAGAGGCAAAGTCTACTTCATCCCTAAATGTTTTTCGAGCCAATGAATATCGTAGACGCCGTTTACAATGTCGGGATCTTTAACGAGATCCTGGAACAACGGGATCGTCGTTTCAATGCCGTCAATGACGAACTCGGCAAGGGCGCGGCGCAAACGCATCAGAGCGTCATTGCGCGTCTTGCCCGTCACAATGAGCTTGCCGATGAGACTGTCGTAGAAGGGCGGAATTTTGTAGCCCTGGTAAACGCCGCTGTCGACCCGAACCCCAAGACCGCCCGGCGGGTGCCAATACGTGATCTGGCCGGGCGACGGGCGGAAATCCTTCGGATTCTCGGCGCAGATACGGCACTCGATGGCATGACCTCTAAGGTCGATATCATCCTGCGTGAAGCTTAACGGCAGCCCGGCCGCCACACGGATTTGCTCGAGCACGAGATCCGTCCCCGTGACCATCTCGGTAACCGGATGCTCGACCTGCAGGCGCGTGTTCATTTCGATGAAATAGAATTCGCCGTCCTCGAACAGGAACTCGACCGTACCGGCGCCGCGGTACTTGATCTTCTTCATCGCCTCGGCCACCGTCGTGCCGATCTTCTGGCGCTGGGCCGCGTTGAGAGCGGGCGAGGGGCTTTCCTCGAGAACCTTCTGGTGCCGGCGTTGCAGCGAGCAGTCGCGCTCTCCGAGGTGGACGGCGTTGCCTTTGCCGTCGCCGAAAACCTGGATCTCGATATGACGCGGCTTCTGCAGATATTTCTCGATGTAAACCGCATCGTCGTTGAAGGCGGCCTTCGCTTCCGAGCGCGCCGTCGATAGCGCGACGCCGAGATCCGCGGCGGACGTCGCGACCTTCATGCCGCGCCCGCCGCCGCCTGCGGCCGCTTTGATGAGGACCGGGAATCCCATCTCCTTGGCGATCTTCATCGCCTCGGTTTCGCTGGTCACCGCGCCGGCCGAACCCGGCACAACAGGAATGCCGAGCTTCTTCGCGGTCTCCTTCGCCTCGATCTTGTCGCCCATGATCCGGATGTGTTCGGAGGTCGGACCGATGAAGGTGATCTTGTGCTCTTCGAGGATTTCCGCGAACCGCGCGTTCTCGGAAAGAAAGCCATAGCCTGGGTGCACGGCGTCGGCGCCGGTGATTTCGCAAGCCGTGACGAGCGCCGGAATGTTGAGATAGCTATCGCGCGCCGGCGGTGGCCCGATGCAAACGCTTTCGTCCGCGAGCCTGACGTGCATGGCGTCCGCATCGGCTGTCGAATGAACGGCGACCGTTGCGATCCCAAGCTCGCGGCAGGCCCGCTGCACCCGCAGCGCGATCTCTCCTCGATTGGCAATCAGAATCTTATCGAACATTTGCACTCCAGGCGTCTTTGCCGGGCTTACCGGTAGCGCTCTATTCTATGATGATCAGCGGCTCGCCGTATTCGACGGGCTGTGCGTTCTCGATGAGGATGGCTTTGACGGTGCCGGCGCGCGGCGCCGGGATCTGGTTCATCGTCTTCATCGCTTCGATGATCAGAACCGTGTCGCCCTGATTGACCTTGCTGCCGACTTCGCAAAAGACCGGCGCACCGGGCTCAGGCGAGCGATAGGCCGTGCCGACCATCGGTGATTTGACGGCTCCGGGATGTTTCGAGAGATCTCCCGAAGGCGCAGCCGCCGGCATCGCCTCGCTGACCGGAGCCGATGGAGCGGCAACCGGAGCCGCAGCATAGGCCTGCGGCGCGGCGGCATTGATCGAAATCTTCTTCGCGACGCGAACCTTGAGGCCGCTCTTCTCGATCTCGATTTCCGTCAGACCCGTAGCGTTCAAGAGCTCGGCGAGTTCGCGGATCATCTGACCTTCGGCGCTTCCCGTTTTCGGCCCTTGGTCTTTTGCGCTCATCAGTCCCGTATCCTCGATTTTGTTGGCGTGCGTCTTATAGCGTAAGCGCTGGGTTCGGCGTCAGGCTTTGCTTGTAGATTTATTCAGGATGTTGGCCATGGCGTCGATGGCCAGCTCGTAGCCCTTCGCGCCGAGGCCGCAAATCACGCCCGTCGCGGCAAGCGAAATGTAGGAGTGCTGGCGAAACTCGTCCCGCCGGAAGATGTTCGAAAGATGCACCTCGACGACCGGAAGGCTGACGGCTTGCAGGGCATCGAGAATGGCGACGGACGTGTGCGTATACCCGCCCGCGTTGATGATGATGCCTTTCGCCTTGCCGCGCGCCTCCTGCACCCAGCTCACGATTTCCCCCTCGATGTTCGACTGCCGGAAATCTATCGAAAGTCCGTTCTTCGCAGCCGCCTTCTCGGTGCGCGCACGAAGATCGGCAAGCGTTTCGGTACCATAGACTTCTGGTTCACGAACACCGAGCATATTTAGATTGGGGCCGTTCAGAACGTAAATGAGGGATGTCATGTTTGGAGGCCGTTCGGGCACCGGGCAGATGCCCGAACCAATTGCGCGGAACCCCGGTCTATCAGCTTTCTACGAATGCGCAAAGTGCGCGGGCGTGACCGCGCACTTTGCAGTGAGAATTATGGTAACTAGCTGCGACAACTAGATATTTCTGGCTGATCTCCCTAGCAGGTCGAGCATTTGTTCTTGCGGAATTCCGTCACCAGCGTCTCGAGCTGCTCGTGAAGATCATCAGGCGCGCCAGGGATCGATTTATCGCCGACGAGGAAGTGCGGCGTGCCGTTGACGCCCATCGTCTTGGCAAGCCTCATCTCAGCCAGAAGCTCGTTCTTGACGTCGTCGCTCGCCATGTCGGCTTTGATCTTGTGCATGTCGAGACCGAGGCTCTCGGCGACCTTCAGGGCCGACGCCTCGTTTGCCTGCCCCTTGGAGCCGAGCAGGGCCTGGTGGAATTCCCAATATTTGCCCTGGCGCTTCGCGGCGAGCGCGACTTTCGCAGCCTCTTCCGATCCCTTCGACAGGATCGGCAGCTCCTTGAACACGAAGCGCACATTCTTGTCGGCCTGGATCAGCTTCTGCACTTCCGGAAGTCCGTGCTTGCAATAGCCACAGTTGAAATCGAAGAACTCGACAACCGTGATGTCGCCGTCAGGATTGCCTGCGACCGCGCTGCCGGGTGAGCGATAGATCGACTTGGCGTTCTCGGTCATGAACGCCTTGAGCTTGGCGTCCTGCTCCTTCTGCGTCTTCTCGTCGAGAGCGTTCTGAACCTCGAACATGGTCTCCGGGTTCTTGACGAGATAGTCCTTGATGATCTCGCCGAGCGCCTTTTTCTGCTCGTCGGTGAAAGTAGAGCCACCCGCCGTCGGAGCGACCGGCTCGGCGCGGACATCTTCCGGCCCGAAGTGGACGCCCGCAAGGGAGGCCAGCAAGGCGAGTCCGAGCAAGGCTGCGGCAAACCTTTTGCTGATCGAAGCCAGCTTTGCGGAATTATAGAATTTTGTCTTCAAGGTCATGGATCCAATCTCGCGTTGTCGCAGACGTAAGCCGCTTACGTCTGCGGTTTGTAATTGATGATGTCGTCATTTTTCAGCCACTCGGGTGAACCCGCACGTAGCTGCAGTTGTGCGCGTTTCGCGAAGAGCTGCGCTTGCTTGATGTTTCCTTCGAAGAAGTAAGCCTGCGCCGTCATGGCATCGGCTTCTGCGGACTTGCCCTGCTTATAATAGACATTGGCGAGCAATCTGTAAGCGTGGCCGTTTTCTGAATCGTCTACGAGGGATTTACGCAATAGGTCCGATGCTTCCTTTTGCGCCTCGGCATTATCGCTGTTCTGCAAGGCGCTCGCGAGTTCGACGCGGATTAAAGGGCTGCTCGGAGCGAGCTTAAGCGCCTGTCGCAGGCTCGGCACGGCTGCGACCATTTTTCCCGATCTCATCAAGAAGTCGGCCTTGAGCTCGTAGAAATACGGATACGACGGGTTCTCGCGGATCATGCCTTCGGCGTCCTGCACTGCCGTTTCCAATGCGCCAGGGCCGCCTTTGAAGAATTTTGCGATAGCCCGCGCATAGCGAGCTGGAAGTGTCGTGTTGCTTTCGGGATAACGGTTGAACACCGTCGTCGGATTTTCGAGATAGCCCGACAATTTTGCCCGCATCAGATCGTGCCGAAGCTGAAGCGACGGAGGGTCCTTCTGCCCGAAATACGGACTTGTCGTTGCGAGCTGGTTCAGTCGCGCTAAGCGGTCGACGGAAAGGGGATGCGACCGCACGAATGGGTCCTGAAATTGATCCGTCAGATATTCCTGTTCCTTGAAGCGCTCGAACGTGTCGAGCATGCCTTTGCCGGACTGCTTCGTGGCTGTGAGATATTTGATGCCGGCTTGATCCGCGGCGGATTCCTGCGAGCGGCGCTCGGCCAGCAGTCCCTTCATGATGACGGACGTGCCGCCCTGCAAGAGCGCTTGGCCGCCCTGCATCGTGTCGCGGCCGCCACTGCCGCCTGAGACGCCGCCCGCGACCATCGCGCCGATGCCAAGCACCTGCGTTAGCAATGCGCGCGTTTGATCCTTGGCGATCCGCGCCCTGAGAGCCGCCATGTGACCGCCGGCGATATGGCCACTTTCATGCGCGATAACGCCGATGACTTCGTTCGGCGTGTTGGCCTGCATCAGCGTGCCGGTGTGCACGAACACGTTGCCGCCATCGAGAACGAATGCGTTGAAGGCATCGTTGTTGACGATCCGGACGGTTACCCGGCCGCCGCCGAAACCAGCCGCTTGGAAAATGGGCTTTGCATAATCCTGCAACAACGCCTCGATCTCGGCATCGCGGATGAGGGGCAACCCCTGCGCGCGTGCGCAGGGTGCCGGTGTGAGGAACAGGGCGGCGAAGACGGCAGCCATGAGCAAACCGCTTTTGGCGGCCGAGAACGCCGGAAAAGTCCTCGGAATGTCAGGCATTGGATTTGCCCCGCTCTCGATGAACCGCGTCGAGACGCCACGCGCGGGCAAACTAGGCAGCAAGCCCCGCTGGGTCAATTACGACGCGGATGATAGCCGCATCAGTCATCACTTTAGGGCATCAGAGTGACAACCGAGAATAGCAAATGTTGAAGGGTGATTTGCTCGTTCCCGGGTGGACTTGAGGCGCGCGGCGCCGGCGGTTTTGAGAAGAGGCCAAGACTGCTCCTGGCCTCTTAAGCCTCATTATTCGCCGCTGAGCTTTCTCTGCCACCAGCCCTTACGCTGTGGAACCGCCTGGACTTCGGCGACCGTGGTATCGCTCTCTTCGCCGGGCCGAACGACGACGCGTTCGATGCGCGGCTCGCTCGATCCGACTTCGTGACGCCGCCGAAGCCGCGTGACGGGAACGCTTTCCTCCGGCGCTGCGGCGAGCGGCGTTTCGGCGGCTCGCTCGGGCTCCTCGACTTTCACCGAGAGATCCGGAGCGGCGGCGGCAGGCTGGGTTTCAGCGCCGCTGTCGTCTCCTGATGCGGAAGGTGCATCCCAAATGCGCCGCGGGCGTTGATTTGCGCCGCCCGATTTCTCGGCCGAGGCGTTCCGGCCCTCCGATCGGCCAGAAGCCGAGCGCCGCGCCACCGCCTTATCCGATGCTTCGTCCGCCTCGACACCGGGCCCGGCATCGACGGATTCGACGTCCACCGACTCCACGTCGGTGACCTCGGGCTGGTCTCCGCTGAAGCCTTCGCCCTCATGGCCTTCGGCGGCTAGGCTCGAATCTTCCCGGCCACCGCGTTCTCTGCCGCGACGGCCGCCGCGACGACCCCTGCGGCGACGCCGTCCAGGCTTGTCGCTGTTCCCGGTGCCGGGTTGTTCTCCGAAATCTGCAGCGTCAACATTCGGCTGGGCGTCGGCTTCCTCATCGTCGCCATGGCCGGTTTCGGCATCGTCGTCGCTATGCGGACCGGAAGCGCCGGAGCTCTCGGCATCTGCGCGCGGCTCGAATCCGATGCGTTCGCGACCCTGACCTTCGCCGCGATCGCGTCCACCGCGTCCACGGCGCCGGCGGCGGCGTCCGCGGCGGTTGCCGCCTTCCTCGCCTTCGCCACGACCGGATTCGCGACCGGCGACGGTATCCTCGGCTTCGTCGCTATCGGGCGCGATTTCAATCTCGCCGCCCTCGAACGATGGCGCCTCTTCCTCGCCGTCGAAGCCCCAATCCATATTCACCGCAGCCCGTTCGACGCGGCGCACAGGGGCCGCGGCGCCGCCACGTTCAACCGTGAAGTTCGCACCCTGGACCCGATCGCTGCCGAGCACGGTGATCGTGTGGCCGTGACGCGCTTCCATGTCGGTGATGTAGGCACGCTTGCTGTTGAGGATGTAGAGCGCGACAGCCGGCGTCGTCGTTGCCGTGAGAGCACCCGTTGCGCCCGCTGTGATCGCGTCTTCGAGACCGCGCAGAACTGCGAGCGCGATACTCTCGGTCGAACGGATGATGCCGGTGCCTTGGCAGTGCGGACACTGCGAGGTCGAGCCTTCGAGCACGCCTGTTCGCAGTCGCTGCCGCGACATTTCCATGAGGCCGAAGTGCGAAATGCGCCCGAGCTGAATGCGCGCGCGATCGAAACGGAGAGCGTCCTTCAACCGGCGCTCGACGGCCCGGTTGTTGCGCTTCTCTTCCATGTCGATGAAGTCGATGACGATGAGGCCCGCAAGGTCGCGAAGCTTCAACTGCCGGGCGATTTCATCGGCCGCTTCGAGGTTCGTCGCCAGCGCCGTTTCTTCGATCGAGAACTCACGCGTCGATTTTCCGGAGTTCACATCGATGGCGACCAGCGCTTCCGTCTGATTGATGACGATGTAGCCGCCCGAGCGCAGTGTTACCTGCGGTTGGAACATGGCGTTGAGCTGGCGCTCGACGCCGTAGCGCGTGAAGAGCGGCGTCGGCTCCCGGTACGGGATGACGTTCTTCGCGTGGCTCGGCATCAGCATCTTCATGAAGTCGGCAGCTTCCTGATGCCCCGCTTCACCGGCAACCACGATCTCTTCCACGTCCTTGTTATAGAGATCGCGGATCGATCGCTTGATCAGATCGCCCTCTTCATAGACGAGGCTCGGCGCGGTGGACTGCAATGTCAGCTCGCGCACGCTTTCCCAGAGCCTGAGCAGATATTCGAAATCGCGTTTGATCTCTTGCTTCGTCCGCGCAGCGCCCGCCGTGCGGATGATGAGGCCCATGCCCTCCGGAACCTCGAGCTCCTGAGCGATGGCCTTGAGGCGGCGGCGGTCCTGCGGATTGGTGATCTTGCGCGAAATGCCACCGCCGCGGGCGGTATTGGGCATGAGAACCGTGTACCGGCCGGCAAGCGACAGATACGTCGTCAGAGCCGCGCCTTTGTTGCCGCGCTCTTCCTTGACCACCTGGACGAGAATGATCTGGCGGCGCTTGATGACTTCCTGGATCTTGTAGCTGCGCGGGCGGCGACGCTGGCGCTGGGGCGCCTCTTCGCGATCTTCCCGGCTCGAACCTTCCTCCGCATCGGCGCCGCGTTCGTCATGCGATGCGTGCGGCTCGGAATGATGATGATCGGAATGATCGTGATCGTGATCATGGTCATGATCATGCTCGTCGCTCTCGCCACTTGCGGCATGCTCGTGAGAGTGATCGTGCTCATGCTCGCCATGTTCGTGCGGCGCGTCTTCGTCGCTGGCCGCCGCACTGTCGCGAGCCTCGTCGCTCGGACGTGCCGCTTCGTCGTCGGCATCGTTGTCGTTGCGAGCTGCGACGGGCGCCTCGGAGTGCTCCTTTATCGCTTCAGAGCGAACGTCGTCGTCCGAGCGCGAAACGGACGCAGCGATGACGGTCGGAGCTTCCTCGTCCTCGTCGCCGCCGATTTCTTCGATGTGCTCGTCTTCCTCGACGTCGACGATGTGGGCAGACTCGGCGCCGGCGTCATCGGAGCCGTGATCGCCGTACTCTTCGTCGCCGTTGGCTTCGCTTTCGCTCCGCTCGGCAGTGTCTGAACCGCCGCGGGAAGCTGCACGCCGCGCGAGAGCTTCTGCACGCCGGTCTGCGGCGGCTTCAAGCTCGGCTTCGGCGGCGGCTTCCTCGTCGAGAAGCGCCTGCCGGTCAGCGACCGGAATCTGATAATAATCGGGATGGATTTCATTGAAGGCGAGAAACCCGTGACGGTTCCCGCCGTAATCGACGAAAGCGGCTTGAAGTGACGGCTCAACGCGCGTCACCTTTGCGAGATAGATATTACCGCGAAGCAGCTTGCGGGCTGCGCTTTCGAAGTCGAATTCCTCTACCCGGCCGTTGCGTTGAACCACGACCCGAGTCTCCTCAGGGTGGGTGGCATCGATGAGCATTTTCGTGTTGGACATTGCTTATGTTCCTTGGCGCGCCGGGGCGGCGGCTCGCATCTCGAACCGCAAACAACGGAGCGGATTGCGAGATTCGCGCGGCGGCGCGTGCTTTTGGTTGATGGCGCTGAAGAAGTAATTGGGGGCCTCGCCGCTTTCTGCGTCATCCCGGTCCCGCCGGTGCGCGCAAGGCGCGCGGGAACGCATGGAGGAGCCGCGCAGATCGGAGTCTGCTGGGCGCCGTCATGGATGATGCAAGCTTTCGTCATGGCCTGTCGTGAATTGCCCAGCTGCATGTCCGGAATTGGGGGACGTTGGCCGGGGAAAAAATCCGACGCCTTCCGGCATCGCGGTGGATCAATATGGTCGCCCGGCAATCCGCGCTGTTACCCGACTGACAAATCGGGGCGACCGGCACAAAGTTTTAATGCTTCGGCAAAAGAGCCGCCGGGGGCTCTGAAGTCGAAGCCGTAGACCCTGCTGAGCGACGTGATACTCCCGTACGCTTGCCTCGAGCAGGTTCCATCCGTGCTCACCTAATTGCCTGAAAAAGCAGAGCTTTTTTAATCCCCGCAGCAGGCCTATCAGGTATCGCAGGCGCCCGTCTGACTCACACCATCCAGGCGTGTGTCTCGAACGCCACCGAATACAATTCAAACTGTACGAGGTCGCCCCCGCCCTGGCAAGTGCTATAAACCTAGAGTTGGATCGTCCCCGAGTGGTACGAATGAGACTTTTATAATACGAATGAAAACAAAGCTTTAACGATACGCCGGGCATGAGGCGAATGGGGCGACGAAGGGGAACAGTTCGGTAATGCGCCGGCCCAAGGAACTTTTGCAGAACGTGGTGGCGGCGGCATGGCTCGGGCTCACCTTGCTTGGCTCCGCGCCCGCGCAGGCAGCAGAAGCGCTCGACGCCCATTTGACCCTCACCGGGCGGTCCACGATCTTCGAATTGACCATGAGCGAAGGGGTGACCGCCCAGGTCTTCACGCTCGCCAATCCCTATCGCGTCGTGATCGACTTGCCCGATCTCTCGTTCCGGCTCGATCCAGCGGCTGGCAAGAAAGGCGCGGGTCTCGTTTCCGCGTTCCGCTACGGTCAATTTGCGGAGCACAAATCCCGCGTCGTCATCGACACCAAAGGTCCCGTCAAAATCAATTCCGCCAACATGACGAGACTAAAGGGCTCCTCGGCGGTGAAGCTCGCGATCGCTCTGATGCCGATGGATGCGGAGGCATTCGGCGCCGGTACCGGAGCCATGGCCCACAAAGCCGCCTATGAGCCGGAGGCCGTCAACGCCCAACCCGAAAACACTCCGGCGGCGCGCAAACCCCACGGCAAGCCCGTGATCGTGATTGACCCCGGACACGGCGGCATCGATCCCGGCGCCATCGGCGCCAACAACGTGACCGAAAAAACGATCGTACTCGCCGTCGCGATCCAATTGAAGGAAGCGCTGACGAAAACCGGGCTTTACGAGGTCAAAATGACCCGGGCCGACGATGTCTTCGTCTCCCTCGACAAGCGGCTTGCGTTTTCGGCCGAGAACGCTGCCGACCTCTTCATCTCTCTCCACGCCGATTCAATCGAAGAGAAAAATGCGAGAGGGGCGATCCGCGGCGCGACAATTTATACGCTCTCGGGCCGCGCCTCCGACGAACAGGCCCGCATCATGGCGGAAAAGGAAAACGCGTCCGATCTCATCGCTGGTATCGAGAACATCGATCGGGGGGGCGGCGACCAAGTAAAGAACATCTTGATAGATCTGCTCAAAAGAGAGACTTCGAACTTTTCGGCGGATTTTTCGCAAGTTTTGTCCAAGCGGTTGGGCAAGACGATTGCAATGTCGAAGATTCCCCGCAGGTCCGCGGCCTTCAAGGTGCTGAAGCAAACTCACGCCCCTTCGGTCCTGGTCGAATTGGGCTATCTCAGCAACCAAACGGACGAAGAGCAGATGTTGACCGCCGACTGGCAATCGAAGGTCGCGGTGTCGATCACCGATGCGGTGCAAATTTACTTCAACAAAAGAACCGCCTCGCAGCCCTGAGGCTTTGGGCTATGGACGACGTCCTGCCACATTCCGTGTTAATGTGCGCAGCCTCTGAGGGTATTGTCATTGCTGCGATGCGGCAATAGACGTAAGCCCTTTCGCTCGAAATGACGAAGCCAGCGCCAGACTGACGGAATTACGAATTTGATGCGTGCGCCAACGCTGCCGCCACCCACGGCGCCCCGGAGAAGAAAAAAGCGGCGTCGGAGCCTGCTGCTCAACTTCCTTGGGTTCGTCTTCGGGACCTTCGTTCTGATCTTCATCGCGGGATCGGCCGGCGCTGGATTCTTGATCTGGCAGGCATCGAAAGATCTGCCCGACTACGAGAGCTTGTCGAAGTACGAGCCGCCGGTCATGACGCGCATCCACGCCCATGATGGATCGCTGATCTCCGAGTTCGCGCGCGAGCGGCGCATCTTCGTCCCAATCAATACGGTTCCGAAGCGCGTCCTCGGCGCGTTTCTGTCGGCCGAGGATCGCCGGTTCTACGAACACGGCGGCATTGACCTTCAGGGCATCATGCGCGCCGTCTTCGCGGCGGTCGAATCCAAGATCCATGGCTCGAACAAGCGCGCCCAGGGTGCCTCGACGATCACCCAGCAGGTCGCCAAGAACTTCCTGCTAACGAACGAGCGTTCGATGGAACGCAAGATCAAGGAAGCCATTCTCGCGATCCGCATCGAGGGCGCCTATTCGAAGGATCGCATCCTCGAGCTCTATCTGAACGAGATCTTCCTCGGGATGAACTCGTACGGCGTCGGTGCGGCCGCACTGACCTACTTCAACAAAGAGCTGAAGGACCTCGACATCGAGGAAGCCGCCTATCTCGCAGCGCTTCCCAAGGCCCCGAACAATTACCATCCGTTTCGCCAGAAGGAGAAGGCGACGGAGCGGCGGAACTGGATCATCGGCCAGATGGCCGAAAACGGCTACATCACCAAGGAAGAGGCGGAGATCGCGCGGAAGAAACCGCTCGTCGTCAATCTGCGTCCCAACGCCGTACATATCTCGACGGCCGAATTCTTCGCCGAGGAAGTGCGCCGCTCACTTCTTTCGAAATACGGCGAGGACAAACTTTACGGCGGCGGCTTGTCGGTCCGCACGACGCTCGATCCGCAGTTGCAGCAATACGCCAAGAAGGCGCTGATCAACGGCCTCGTGAAATTCGACCGGACGCAGGGTTATCGCGGACCCGTCTCGAAGATCGACATTGCGGGCGACTGGGGTCTAGCGCTCGGTAAAATTCCGAGCCCGTCCGACATTCAGCCCTGGCGCCTCGGCGTCGTGCTCGAGACCCAGAAATCGAAAGCCGTCATCGGTTTCAAACCGCAGCGCCAGCAGGATGCGACCTTCGTCAAGGATCGCGAGGCCGTCGAGGTAACGCTCGAAGAAATGAAATGGGCGGCCAAGCGCCCGGGCGCCAAGAGGATCGACGCCAAGTCGACCGCCGACATCCTGCACCCGGGCGACGTGGTCTATGTCGCTCCCAAGGACCCGAACAACATCCAGGGCGTCTGGTCCCT
This sequence comes from Pseudomonadota bacterium, assembly GCA_018242295.1. Lineage (GTDB taxonomy): Bacteria > Pseudomonadota > Alphaproteobacteria > Rhizobiales > Hyphomicrobiaceae > Hyphomicrobium_B. Next base: position 626,043 of record JAFECE010000003.1, on the reverse strand, counting down.
GATGCAAATTCCCGAGGTCGGCGGCGGCCTCGTCGCGATGGACCCCTACACCGGACGCGTCCTCGCAGTCGCCGGCGGCTTTTCCTACGACATGAGCCAGTTTGACCGCGTCATCCAGGCGAAACGCCAGCCCGGCTCGTCCTTCAAGCCGTTCGTCTACGCCGCCGCCATCGACAACGGCTATAAGCCGACGTCGATCATACTGGACGCGCCGATCGAGATCGATCAGGGCCCGGGCCAGGACGTCTGGCGCCCGAAGAACTACGAGACCAACGATACGACCGGTCCCGAAACGCTGCGCTTCGGCATCGAGCATTCCCGCAACCAGATGACCGCGCGTCTGGCACAGGATCTCGGCATGCCCGTCATCACCGAATACGCGCGGCGGTTCGGTATCTACGACGATCTCTTGCCGGTTCTGTCGATGTCGCTCGGCGCGGGCGAGACCACCTTGCTTCGGCTCGCGACGGCCTATTGCATGCTGGCGAATGGCGGCAAGGAAGTGACGTCGACCCTGGTGGACCGGATTCAGGATCGCTACGGCCACACGATCTGGCGTCATGACGAGCGCCAGTGCATGGGCTGCATGGCGGATCATTGGGCGGGTCAGCCCGAGCCCGAACTCGTCGATGGACGCCGTCAGATCATCGACCCGCACACAGCCTACCAAATGACCCACATTCTCGAGGGCGTTATCCAGCGGGGCACGGCCACGGTATTGAAATCCCTCAATCGTCCGGTCGCCGGCAAGACCGGCACGACGAACGAGGAAAAGGACGTTTGGTTCCTCGGGTATACGCCGACCATGGTCGTCGGCGTCTTTGTCGGCTACGACACGCCGAAGCCGCTCGGTAAAGGCAACACGGGCGGCGCAATCGCTGCCCCGATTTTCGGCGAGTTTGTGCAGGACGCGTTGGGAGCGACGCCGCCCGCGCCATTCCGCGTTCCGCCCGGCATCAAGTTCGTGCGCGTCAATCCGAAAACGGGCCTCAGAGCCTCGGCTGACGATCCGTCGTCCATTATGGAAGCCTTCAAGCCCGACGAAGATCCGGACGACGCCTACGCGATGATCGGCATCGCCAACGCCACCGCCGATGCGTCACCCCCGCCGCCGCCATTGCAGCCGATGGGCGATCGGGTGGCGCGGCCGACGTCCCCCACCTCCCGGCCGGACAGCGGATCTCTTTCTCCCAATGGCATGTGGTAGTTAAGCTAGGCGCCGATTGCCGCGTAGGGTCCGTCTGCGTTTACAGCGCCCTCGCACATCTCTATAGCTCCGCACCTGTTTTTTGAGCATCACTTTTCGCCGGCACGAGCCGGCTTCGGAGGCCGCCATGCGCGCTGAAGCGCAAAAACTTTCCGACGGCATCGAGGAGGCGTTTGCCCTCCTGAGGAGGTCTCTTTGACTGGGAGACGGCCGAAGACCGTCTCGCCTCGCTGAACGCGAAAGCTGAAGACCCCAATCTCTGGACCGACGCGAAGAACGCCCAGAAGGTCATGCGTCAGCGGCAATCGCTTGAGCGCGCCGTGTCCGAGTTCAAGCGCCTGCAACGCGACTACGACGACGCGCTGACATTGATCGAGCTCGGCGAGGCCGAGAGCGACGATGCGAGCGTCCACGAAGGCGAAAGCGCGCTCCAGCGCATCGACCACGAAGCGCAGCGCCGGTCGATCGAAGCGATGCTGTCGGGCGAAGCCGACGCCATGAACACCTACATCGAGGTGCACGCCGGCGCAGGCGGCACCGAAAGCCAGGATTGGGCTTCGATGCTGGCGCGCATGTACGTGCGCTGGGCCGAGCGCCGTGGCTACAAGGTCAAGTTGATCGACGAAAGCCCTGGCGAAGAAGCGGGCATCAAATCGGCGACGTTCGAGATCGAAGGCGAAAACGCATTCGGCTGGTTGAAGACGGAGGCCGGCGTGCACCGTCTCGTGCGCATCTCGCCGTTCGATTCCAATGCCCGCCGCCATACGAGCTTTGCGTCTGTCACCGTCTATCCGGTCATCGACGACACGATCGACGTCGAAATCAACCCGGCCGACGTCGACATTTCATTCGCGCGTTCGTCAGGCGCCGGCGGCCAGCACGTCAACAGAACGGAATCTGCTGTCCGCCTTGTCCATAAGCCATCGGGCATCGTCATCTTCGCCCAGGAACAGCGCTCGCAGCATCAGAACAAGGATATCGCCTTTAGGCGGCTCAAGGCGCGCCTCTACGAGATGGAGCTGAAGCGCCGGGAAGCCAAGGCAAACGCCGAGCAGGCCGCGAAGACGGATATCGGTTGGGGCCATCAGATCCGGTCGTACGTCCTGCAGCCGTATCAGCTCGTGAAGGACCTTCGCACGGGCGCCCAGTCGACGAACCCCGACGAGGTCCTGGACGGCGACGTCGATCAATTCATTGAAGCGGCTCTATCGCAGCGCATTAAGGGCGGTGGCGAGGCCGTGACGGTCGAGGATCTGGAGTAGCCGCTGTCTCGAGCGGCTTCTCCTAGCGTCATGCAGCAGGATCAGTTGCGTTCGCGAAGCAGCGGATTGTTGAACCCGGAGGCGGGTTCGGACGATGAATTCTGCGAAGACGTGAATCCAAAGCCAGACCCGGGGCCAACACCGGCACCGATAGAGCCCCGCCAGTTGCTCGAGGTGTCCGTGCTCGATTGCGTGGAGCCGGAGCCGAAAGGCGAAAGCAGCGCCGATGCCTCGTCGGGATCCTGATAGCGCGCCGAGCCATCGGCGTTCGTCCCGCCAATCGCGGTCGTCTCGAATGCCTGCGCCCCGGCAGAGATCAAGATGGTCGAAAGAAAGACCGCGGCCGCAATACCTCGATCAAATCGCATAAGAACCCTCCAGCATCGTAACGTGACGCGCACCCTAGCTTTTTCGGCTATCTGCAATTTGCGGAGGGATCTAGGCCAACGACCGCTTTTCGAGACGGTGTTGCATCGATACTACGCTTATCGCTGCACGCTGCTCACGATCAGGGAGTACTCCGCCAAATGCCAGGCAGTCGCCGCTTCAGAGCAATTTTTGTGGCGCTGGCGGCGGACGACTTTTCGGATCGGGCATCGAAGCTCGCGCGCGCCTTTTCGACCGTCTGGCGGTTCTCGATCGCCCATTGGCCGAGCGGCGCGAGGATGCAGATCAGCGTCCGGCCAAGGTCCGTCAGCTCGTAGTCCACCCGCGGCGGAATGGTCGGATAGACGGTTCGCGTCACGAGGCCGTCGCGCTCCAGCCCGCGAAGCGTCAGCGTCAGCATCCTTTGGGAAATGCTGCCGACCGATCGCCGGATTTCGTTGAAACGCATCGGTCCGTTCGACAACAGCCCGACCACATAGACCGTCCATTTGTCGCCGATCCGCGCCAGCACGTCCGCGACGGCACGGCAGTTTTCGGTTCCTTCTTTGATACCGGCTTCCAAAAAAGTGCCTCCTTGCGCGGTCTCCGCCAGTGAACAATTTAGCGTTGGTCACAAAATGTGACCGACTGAGGCGCGTGTCAACTCATCGCTCCCAGTCTCCGTCAATCCGCTGGATGGAGATCCAACCAATGAAACTTCTGCATGTCGATTCGAGCATTCTTGGCTCGGGCTCCGTGAGCCGCCAGCTCTCGGCCGAAATCGTCGCTGCCGAGCGGCTGCTGCACCCGGGTCTCGAAATCGAATACCGCGACCTTGGCCAGCAGCCTGTCGGCCACCTCTCCGGCGCCCACCTTGCCGCCGCCCAGGGGGCCGTTCCGGAGGCCGAAGCCCTACGCCAGGACGTGTCCTCAGGTCAGGCTGCCCTCGACGAGTTCCTGGCAGCCGACATCGTGGTTGTTGGCGCTCCGATGTACAACTTCGCCATTCCAAGCCAGCTCAAGGCCTGGATCGACAGGCTCGCGGTCGCCGGCAAAACCTTCCGCTACACCGAAAAGGGCGCCGAGGGGCTGGCGGGCGGCAAGAAGGTGATCGTCGCCTCGTCGCGTGGCGGCTTTTATGGGCCCCAGACGCCCATCGCGTTCCTGGATCACCAGGAAACCTACCTGCGCAATATCTTCGGCTTCTTCGGCATTACGGACGTGACGTTCATCCGTGCCGAAGGCGTGGCGCTCGGCCCCGACCAGCGCGCCAAGTCCATCGAGGCCGCCCAGACGAGCATCGCTGGCCTCGCCGCCTGATGAAGCGAGAAGGCGGAGATTAGCCAAATCTCCGCCTGAAGCTGTCCCGCGAGGTTTGATTTCTCGACATGAGCGGCATTCGTGTTAAAGCGCGGAACGATCGTTTATTCGAAAACCTGCGCCGATGCCCCCGCTCGAAAACCTGCACCTCATCACCTCCGACGGCTTCCCTGATTACGCGCTTCTTGATTCAGGCGCTGGCCGGAAGCTCGAGCGCTTCGGCAAGATCGTCGTCGACCGCCCTGAGCCACAGGCGCTCTGGCAGCCGAAGCTCGGCAAATCGGACTGGGCAAAAGCGAACGCCGTTTTCTCCGCGTCCGGCGAGGACGATGAAAAAGGCAAATGGCGGATCGACAAGCCGGTGCCGGACGCCTGGCCCGTGAGGCTCGCGCTGGCACAAACGCCAAAACCCGAAGCGCAGAGCGTCACCATGCTCTGCAAGCTCGCAGGGCTTTGGCATCTCGGCCTCTTCCCCGAGCAGGAGCCGCATTGGCGCTGGATGCTCGAACATCTGGCGAGCATCAAAGGCGAGACGCCGCGCGTCCTTAATCTCTTCGGCTACACCGGCGCTGCATCGCTGCTGGCCGCCGCCGCGGGCGCCGAGGTCACACATGTCGATGCGTCGAAAAAAGCAATCCAGTGGGGCAAGGAAAACCAGGAAGCGTCAAAACTCGGCGCCGCGAAAATCCGCTGGCTGCTCGACGACGCTGCGAAGTTCGCCGCAAGAGACGTCCGCCGCGGCAAGACCTATCACATGATTATCGTCGATCCGCCGAAGTTCGGGCGCGGCCCCGAAGGCGAGATCTGGGATCTCTTCCAAAATCTGCCCCGGCTGCTCGGCGATCTCGCCAAGCTGCTCGCTCCGGAAATGGCCGCGATGGTTCTGACGATCTACGCCATCCGCGCCTCGTCGCTCGCTTTCGATCAGCTGGTGCGGGAAGAGCTGAAAGGCCGTGGCGGCACCTTCGATAGCGGCGAACTGGCGATCCGTTCACAAGCCGGCCCGCTCGTCCCGACCTCGCTGTTCGTGCGCTGGAAACAGAACGCATGAACGCTCCGAAGCTGATCACCAGCCTGACGAACGACCGGATCAAGGCCATTCGCGCGCTTGAGATGCGCAAGGTCCGCAAGGAAACCGGCTTGTTCGTCGCCGAAGGCACATCGCTGCTGGTGACGGCGCGCGAGCACGGCTTCGTGCCGGAAACGCTCGTCTACCAAACGGGAACGGCAACGAGCGGCATCGCGCGCGGCCTCGTGCGGCACGCGCTCGACGCGGGCTCCGAAGTGCTGGAAGTCTCGGAAGCCGTGCTCGCCAAGCTCGCATCGAAGGACAATCCGCAAACACTGCTCGGCGTCTTTCGCCAGCGCTTTATTGAACCTCCCGCCCCGGCGAAGGTTGGTGAAGGAACGTGGCTCGCGCTCGAGGAAATTCGCGACCCCGGCAACTTGGGTACGATCGTTCGCACGGCGGACGCGGCCGGCTGCGCGGGCATCATTCTTGTCGGCACCACCTGCGATCCATACGCCATCGAAGCCATCCGCGCGACCATGGGTTCGATCTTCGCGGTCCCGCTCGTAAAAATGGACCAGCAGGCCTTCGTCGCCTTGGCGCGAGCATGGCCGGGCGACGTCATCGGCACGCATCTCGCCGCGCGCGAAGATTTTCGAAAAGTCGATTACAAGGATCCGGTGTTACTGCTCATGGGCGGCGAAGGCCCCGGCCTCTCTTCCGGCGCAGCGGCCTCCTGTACGACCCTTGTTAAAATTCCCATGGCCGGCGAACTCGACTCGCTCAATCTCGCCATCGCCACCGCGCTGATGCTCTATCAGATCCGCGGCCCACATCTGAAGCTTTGAAATGCGCATTGAATATCATCGCACGCTGATTGCCGATCAGGTTCGCAACGAAGCTTTCTTCGCTGCGCTGAAGTCCGTCATCGTGCCCGGAAAATCGGTGGTTGCCGATATCGGCGCCGGCACGGGGCTGCTTGGATTGATGGCGTCGAAGCTCGGCGCGAAAGACGTCTTTCTCTTCGAGGCGGCCGAGGTCGCGGGCGTCGCCGCAGCGGTGTTGAAAGCGAACAAGGCGAAGCGCTGCCACCTCATCCCGTGCCACTCCACCGAGTTCCAGGACAAGCTCGCCGTCGACATCATCGTATCGGAAACGCTCGGCAATTACGCGCTCGAAGAGAACATCATCGCGACGCTCGCCGACGCGCGCCAGCGCTTCCTGAAGCCCGGCGGACGCGTCATTCCCAATGGCATCATCCAGTACGTGGCCCCTGTCGTCACGCCGCGCATCGACGAAGAACTTCGTGCGTGGGACCGCGTCGGCCACGGCCTCGATCTCGCCGTCGCGCAAACGATGTCGCTGAACAACGCCTACGTTCGCCATTTGCAACCGGATGAAATTCTCGACGGCTGTCGAAGCGCGATGGTGTGGGACGAGATCGATCTCACATCGGAAACGAAGTCGAAGCGGCGCGGCGATGCCGAGTGGCGTTTTCCGCGCCCCGCCAAGATCTATGGCTTTGCGACGTGGTGGAAAGTCGAACTCGTGCCCGGTATCGGATTTTCGACGGGGCCATTGTCGCCGCGCACGCACTGGGAGCAGCTCTATTTTCCGCTGTTGACGCCGATCGATGCCAAGGCAAGCGATGTCGTCTCGATCGACCTTCGTTCCAGTTCGTCGGAAGAGGCAGGCACCGATCTCGGCTGGACGGCCGTTCATAAAAGTCCTGAAGGCAAGGTCATTGCGCGACAGGCCCTCGAACTCGACAAGGGTTACATCCCTTAAATCCAACGCATTTGGCGCTCGCCCATTTTTGATGCTATGCGGTCGTGCGATTTCCAGGGAGGGCGCGCGCCATGATGGTTTTAATCGTCGGATTGATCTTATTTCTCGGCGTCCATTTGGTTCCGACCCAACCCGAGCTGCGCGACGGTCTGAAGGCGCGTATCGGCGAAGGGCCTTACAAGATCCTCTTCTCGCTGTTGTCGCTCGCGGGCTTGGTTGTGATCGTGCTCGGCTATCACAAGCTGCAGCTTCATCCAGGCAAGAACCCGATCCTGTGGGAACCGCCGGTCTGGACGCGCCACATCGCCGTTGCCTTGATGCTGCCGGCGATCATCTTGCTCGTCGCCTCGCTCATCCCATCGCGTATTCGCACGGCGACGCGCAATCCACTGCTTATCGCCATCAAGATCTGGGCGCTTGCGCATTTGCTCGCGAACGGCGACTTGGGTGCGCTCCTGCTTTTCGGATCGTTCCTGGCGTTCGCGGTTTACGACCGCATATCCGTGAAAAAACGCGGACTGCAGCCGCCTCCCGCGCCAGCGAGCGCGTTGAACGACGTCATCGTCGTCGTTGTCGGCCTGGCGCTTTATGCCTGGCTGCTGCTGGGCGGTCATCAGTGGCTGATCGGCGTCGCGCCGATCCCGCAACTTTCCTGAACTTGGGGCAGGCTTGGCTAGGCTTGCGCCAGCGCCTTGGCTGGCCGGAAACGCGCGGCGAGAAATTGGATCGCAAGGACGATCCACATGCCCGTCGCGATGATCCAGGCGACTGGGTCCACCACATAGTCCCAGAGATTGCGGCTTTGTCCCGCGCCGACGACAAACGCGATGATCGCGGCGTTCAGCGTCAATGCCGTGATGAGATAGCCGCGGAAAATCGCGCAGCCGAGAACGATCGCAATTGCGATCGGCAATAGGTATCCACTGTAGCCGAGAACGTACGTGTCGTAATTCAGAAAGCCCACGGCCGCCGGATAAAGCGCGAAGCCTGCCAGGGCCAGTATCAGCGTTCCGAACCGAAACTCCGCTGACGCGGCGAGCCGCTGATTTTTCAAGGTCGCGATTGCCAGAACGACAAGCACGACCAGACCCGGCAGCGACGGACGCTCGACGGCTGATGTCATCCACTCGATCAGGGACCGCGTCGAGATTGCGATCAGGAAAGCGCCGAGAACGCCGGCGATTCCGAAAGCCGCACGCCGCCCCGGCGACGTCGTCACGAAGCCCGCGATCGCGGCCGAAACGATGAAAACGATCAGCATCGCGCTTGTTCGGTTCATCAGAAATTCGAGGGTCGTGATCATTGCTGCGCCGTCCAGGATTGCGAGCCGTGTTGCACCCAGGCGCTTGAAAACCGGACGTGATTGATAGTTTTCAGCGGCCGAGAATAGACGATATCGAACTGACCCGGCGCCGATTCGATCAGATAGGGATACGTCACCGCGCTATTTTCGTGGTCGCTATCCATCTGCGCGACGACGCCGACACGTTGAAAAGTTTTCCCTTCGAGATCCGTCAGAGCGAGCGTGATGTTGCGCTCGATCTTGGGATCATCGTTGAACGCCAGCAGAATGTGCGAAGCATCGTACCGTATCGCAGATATTGGGCCGCCGGGATTGGGAAGATCGATAGGTGACGGCGGTGTCCAGGTCTTTCCGCCGTCCGTGGTTCGCGTGATCAGAATGCTTTGTGGACGCGCGCTCTTCAGGCGTCGGACGAAAGCGATCGCCGTCGTCGGTCCCGTCGGAACGATCGATGGCTGGTATCCGACTTTTCCGCCGTTACCCATCCTGCGCCGATCGACGACGCGTCCGTCTTTGTCGAGTACAAGCAAGACCGGATATTTGCGGTTCATCTCGTGATAGGCGGGAAGCCCTATGCGCCCGTCGGAAAAAAGGATCGGAACCGATTTGGTGAGATGCGACATGTTCAGGAATGGCGACGCATGCAGCCTCTCGGCCGATCCCCAGGTCCGGCCATTGTCGAAGCTGCGGATCAGCCCGATCTCGCAGGTCGCCCAGCCGCTGAGCTTGGACGCGGCGAAGAACAACCAGATCTCGTTCTCGGAGCGCCGGAAGGAAACAGGATTGGCCAGCGACTTGATCGTGATGCCGAAATCGTGGCTGACGCGGGTGCTGTTCGTAACGACGGTGCCGGGCGACCAGCGCGAGCCATCGAAGCGCGACGAAACGAGTTCGGCGTCGTTAGCCCCTTCATACGTCGCGCGGTACCACGTCGCCAAAAGGCCGTCCGGAGTGGCGATGACCGATGCGCCGTGTACGAATTCTTTCGCGTCCGGCGGCGTAATGACTTCGCGGCGCGTATCGAGAGCGCCGAGCACCGGGGTTTCCGGAACGCTGACCGCGAAGGTCCACGGTTCGGTTCGCGGTGACATCTTGTTGAGTAGAACGGCGATGAGACCCGCCGAGCAAATGAGCATTGCCCACTTCGTCCAGGCCACCCAGCTCGCAAAGGTCTTAGTGCTGGGATTCGTCAGCAAAATCGTGTCCCCGCCGGAATTCGCATTTGGGGTATAGGCGCGCCGCTTCCCCTGTCAACGACGCTGGAACGGAGTTTTGAGCGAATGCCGTCGCGAAACGGCGAAACGACTGTGGAGATCTGATTAGCGCGTCAGGACGACGAATTCCGTACCGCCGCCGTTTTCGTTGAGCGGCAGCTCGCGGTCGGAAACGATCAGCGACGAGCCGGGTCGCGCGAGTTCGGTAATCGTCTGAAGGATATCATCGGGGATGGTGAAGGCGTTGAGCGCCTCCGTAGCCATTTGAACGTTCAAGCTGCGTCCTAGCGCCAGCGCCGTTCTGCTTTTCTTTTTCTTCCCTTCTCCGTCGAATGGTTGCCCCGGAACCGGTGTCTGGGCGCTGACGAGCCTCCAATCGAACCTATTGGGATCTGAGCCATACCGCATGGCCGTGAAGACGTGCGTTCCAACCTTGTGCGGCAACGGTCCGACGTTGATCGGCGCCTCGAGAAGCGGATCGAACCCTTGCCGGATGTAGAGCCGCTGGGCACGAAGACTGACCAGCACCGAAATCGGTTTTGATCTGAGCCGCATTTCCTTGTTGGCGTCCGCCAGCGAGGCCTTTGCCGATGAGAGATCCGTTTCCGCGTCGCGCACCGCATTGGCCGCCCGATCGCGCGCCGTCTGGGCGGCGGAGTATGACGCTTGGACTTCCGCGAAGCTCATATCGCTTTGCGCAGCTTGCGCGCGAGCCTTGTCGGCTTCGATCGTCAAATCGAGCAAGGCATCTTCGAGCGCGCTTTCGCGATCCTGGGCTATGCCGGCATCGCTATTGGATGTTTGAAGATCGGCGACCAACTGCGGCTTTGGCGTTCCGCCCGACATATAGACCTCGAACGCCTTCATGGCATCCTGCTGCCGTGCTTCCGCGGTTGCGAGGGCTTCGCGGATAGGGGCCGCCGAGCGCCGAGCCGCTTCATACCGCTGGCTCGTACTATCGAAGTCCTTTGCTGTCGTTCCAACTCTTTCCTGCGCAGCGGCGAGCGCCGATTCAGCGGACTTCAGGGCGGCGCGCGCGCGTTCAAGCTTTTGCTGCATGATCTGGTCGGCTTCGACGCGCGTTGTAGGACGGCGCTGCGGATCGCGCGGCATGTCGGCAACGGCTCTGATGAGCGCGGGTGAAACGCCGATGAACAGCGGCAATTCCTGTGGTGCGTCCGACGTTGAGCTGTCGTCCGCTTGATTGCTGTTGACGGCGAGCTGTGCGGGCTTCGACTGGTCAGACCTCAGCGCCGAAACTTCGTCGGCAGGCAGAGGCTTGAAAAGCTTCGGACTGTCGAACGCGATGGGTTCGACTTCCTCTGAGGTGACGATGACGCGGCTGGCGATCTTCGTCAGTCCGTAAAGCTTCTTCGAGAATGCGAAGGGAAGGCGGATGCAGCCGTGTGATGCGCGAAAGCCGGGAACGACACCCGCATGCAGCGCGACGCCCGACCACGTGATGCGCTCCTGATAGGGCATCGACGCGCCGGAGTAGATGTTGCTCTGGTGATAGACGTTCTTTTCCAGAATCGAGAAGACCCCGGTTGGCGTATCGAAACCGGGACGGCCCGTCGAAACGCGCGACGATGTGATTTCGCCGTCCGCATCATAAACGCGGATCTTCTGCTGGTTGATCGAAACAACGAGAAGAAGCGGCGACGTCGGCGGCGCGACGATCGCGCCTTCGCCGGGAGCTTTCAGAGATTTGAGTTTGAGAATGCCGGACTTGGTTTTTGCATCGACGGCAGACGGGCCAACGAAAATGCTCAATACGAGAACGCTGGCTGCGATCGAACGCAACGCCGGCGAAACTCCGCCTTTGAACTTGCTGAAACGACGCACGCGACCCACCCGACGTCGAAATGACAACACCCGTCAGAACGCTGGCAGCAGGCTCGTAATTAACCTCAGTCAGCGGTATGAATTGGCTATCAGAGGCCAGTGAGACGACGCAACCACAGTGCCGCACCACCTGAGATTCGGGGCTGGCGATGTGGCGCTAATTCAACGCTTTCGCCGATATTGCTCGATTAACTGTGGAAAGCCAGTGGAGAAATTTACCATGCCGCGGGCTTTTGCCGGACCTTCGCCGCTAGCGGCTCGGCCCGCGGTTTCGTAAACTGTGTTTTTGCCGGATATTGGCGTGCCCGCGGGCGCGTTCAGCTTGGCCGAATTGCTCACTTTGAGAATGCACGGCGCGTGCGCCGATCGGAGTAAAATGTCTATCCACGTCAAGCGCCGCCGGCTCATGGCGCCGGACATCACCGCCCTGAAAGGCGGTGAGCCCATCGTTGCGCTCACGTCCTATCATGCGCATACCGCAGCAATCGCCGACAACCACTGCGATTTCCTGCTCGTCGGCGACAGCCTCGGCATGGTGATGCACGGCTTCGAAACAACCGTGCCTGTGCCGCTCGAATTGATGATCATGCACGGTCAAGCGGTTGTGCGAGGCTCGAAAAGGGCCCTCGTCGTCGTCGACATGCCGTTCGGTACCTATGAGGAAAGTCCCTCCATGGCCTTTCGCAACGCTGCGAAAGTCATGAAGGAAACCGATTGCGGCGCCGTGAAGCTCGAAGGCGGCAGACGCATGGCGGAAACGATCCGCTACCTTGTCGATCGCGGCATACCGGTCATGGCGCATATCGGTCTCACGCCCCAGTCGGTGAACGTGCTCGGCGGATTCAAGACGCAAGGCCGCACGATCGATCAGTGGCATGCGATCGAAGAGGACGCACGGCTCGTCGCTGAAGCCGGAGCATTCGCCGTCGTTCTCGAAGCGATGACCGCACCGCTCGCCGAACGGATCACCAAGGCCATACCCATTCCAACCGTCGGCATCGGCGCCTCGGCCGGCTGCGACGGCCAGATTCTCGTCATGGAGGACATGCTGGGCCTGTCGCCGAACGTCCCGAAGTTCGTGAAGAAATTCGGCGCGATCGGAGCGGCCATCGACAGCGCGATAGCCTCTTATGCCGCAGAGGTCCGCGGCCGGACATTCCCTGCGAAAGAGCATACATACAATCTGAAGAACGACGAGGCCGAACCGTCGCTGGCCGCGGCCCGAGCCACGAAAAAGCCCAAGACCACGAGCACTTAGCGGTTTAAGGCCAAGGTTTATATACGCTTGCACAAAGGAAACTTCGGGCGAGGGCTTGCTCGGAGCGCCCGCTCCGCTATCTATGCCCCGCTAGCCGGGCTGATCATGAGAATATTCTCCGCCAGTCCCGGCGACTGAATGAGGTTTGAGAGTTAATGGCCGACGATAATGACAGTCTGCTCCGCGAGGTCCAGGAGGAACTCCGCCGCGAGCAGATGCAGAAAATCTGGCAGCGTTACAACGGCCTGATCCTAGGCGCCGCGGCGCTCATAGTTCTTGCCGTGGCGGGATACAAATTCCTGGAAACGCGCCGCATTACGGCCGCAGAGACGGGCGGAGCCGATTTCACGGCCGCCGAAAGCCTCAGCGATCAGAAAAAGAAAGACGAGGCGACAAAGGCCTTCCAGGCGATCGCGGAAAGCGGTCCGGCCGGCTACGCCGCGCTCGCAAAGCTGCAACTGGCCGGCGCGCAGGTCAAAGACGGCAAGACGGCGGATGCCGTTGCAACCTACGATTCGCTTGCGAAGCAGCCAGGCGCCGATGATCTGTTGAAAAACTTCGCTCAGCTGCAGGCCGCATCCTTACGGATGGCAGATGCGGACTATCAGGAAATCCAGAATCGTTTGACACCTCTCGTCGGCGAGAGCGCACCCTACGATAAGAGCGCGCGCGAATTGCTTGGCATTGCTGCATTCAAGGCAAAGAAGTTCGATGAGGCGCGCAAGTATCTGGAACCTCTCCTTCTCGACCCGAATGCCTCTGATGCGCTGCAGGAGCGTGTTAAAGTCATAATGTCGGGCATAGCTGCCAACGAAGTCGCCGCGAATGCGCCGCCGGCTGCGACGCCACCGTCGGCAACGGCAGCCGAGCCTGCAAAGCCGGCCGAGCCGGCAAAGACGGAAGCCGGCGCCGATAAGAAGTAGAACCGCGAAGCGGTGAGGGGAGAACGGGGTTGAGCAAAGGGGGACCTGCGATACGTTTCGGCGCGTCGTCGCTTTTGGCGATCGCCGCGACCCTGTTGCTTGGCGGTTGCGCCGGTGACGGTCCGTCCTTGCCGAAGATGAGCGACCTCAACCCGTTCAAGGAAAAGCAGACGCCTTTGCCCGGGCGCCGCATTCCGATCGCTGACACGACAGAGAGCATCTCCGCCAATCTGGCCGACGCAAACGCGCCAGTCGCAATCCCATCGCCGCGCTCGAACGATACATGGTCGCAGCCAGGCGGCGAACCGGGTAATGCGCCAGGCAATCTCGCGCTCAATGGACCGCTCCATCAGACGTGGAGTGCGATCGCCGGCCAAGGAACTTCGAAAACCGGCCGCGTGACGGCGAGCCCGATCATATTCGACGGCCGCATCTACACGCTCGACGCGGCGGCGAACGTCGCGGCCTTCTCCCTCTCGGGGTCGAGCGTTTTCACCATCTCAACGAAGCCCGAAACGACTGTTGGCCTCGGTGGCTACGGCGGTGGTCTCGCCGCCGAAAACGGCCGTCTGTATGTCGCAAACGGCTACGGCGTCGTCGCCGCGCTCGATCCGGCGTCGGGCAAATCGATCTGGACGAAGAACCTCGACGTCCCGGTGCGCGCTTCGCCGACCGCATCCGGTGACCGGCTCTATATCATTACGATCGATGGCAGGTTCTATTGCTTGAACGGAGTTGACGGTGCCGAGATCTGGTCTGCTCGCGGACTGCCGCAAAGCGCCAGCTTGATGACGTCGTCGAGCCCCGCCGTCGATCAAGATGTCGTTGTTGTGCCGTACCCTTCGGGGGACATCATGGCGTTCAAGTTGACGGACGGATCAACCGTCTGGACCGAAAATCTTTCGCGCACCCGCCAGACCTCGCAGATCGCTTCGATGAGTGACGTCGCGCGCCCCGCGATTGACAATGGAACGGTCTACGCCATCGGTCACGCCGGACGTATGATCGCCACGCACGCCAAGAACGGTGATCGCGTGTGGTCCGTGAACATTCCCGGTGCGGAGCCGCCATGGGTCGCAGGCGACGCCGTTTACGTCGTCGATACGAGTGGTCGCCTCATGGCGCTGAATCGCGCCGACGGGAAAACGCGCTGGACGACCCAGCTACCTGCGGCAAAGAGCTATTCGGGCCCCGTCATGGCTGCCGGTACCCTTTGGCTGGCGTCGAGCAAGGGCGATATTGTCAGCGTTGATGCAGCAACCGGTAAGGTTGCCGGCCAGTTGAGCGTCGGCGAAACGGTCTATATTCCGCCGATCGTGGCCCAGGGCAAAATGTTCGTATTGACCGATTCGGCAAAACTCATCGCCCTCAACTGAGAATTGAGCTAGGAGGTCGACGTTGGCTTTCCGCTTCTGAGCGGCGAGGCGGCGATCCCCCAGCAATCATGTTCTTGTCGGCTCTCTTTTGACTCTCCCTGATCACATTCCCGTCGTCGCCATCGTGGGCCGTCCCAACGTCGGCAAGTCGACCCTGTTCAACCGTCTGACCGGAACGCGTGCAGCGCTGGTCTCAGATCTCCCGGGCCTGACGCGCGATCGCCGCGAAGGAACCGCGGACATCTTCGGCAATGAAATTCGCCTCGTCGACACAGCGGGCCTCGAAGAGGCGCAGCGCGGCTCGATCGCCGACCGCATGCGCAAGCAGTCCGAGCAGGCCATCACCTCCGCCGATCTCATTCTTTTCGTCATCGATGCGCGCGCCGGCGTCACCGCCTCCGACAAGGAATTTGCCCGCATCGCCCGCCAGTCGGGAAAGCCGGTCGTTCTGATTGCGAACAAGGCGGAAGGTCATAAGGGCGCCGACGGCGTGCTGGACGCCTTCTCCCTCGGGCTCGGCGCACCGATTGCGATCTCGGCCGAGCACGGCGAAGGCATCGGCGACCTCGCCGACGACGTTTTGGCCGCGCTCGGACTGAAAGCCGCCCCAACTTCGCGAAAGCGTCGATCCGCCGACGCAGAAACGGTCGCCGGGAAGCCTGAGGAACAGCCGGAACGCGAGAAGCGCATCCGCGTCGCAATCGTCGGCCGCCCGAATGCCGGAAAGTCGACGCTCGTGAACGCGCTGCTGGGCGAGGACCGGATGATCACGGGGCCGGAGCCAGGGCTGACACGCGACAGCGTCTCGAGTGACTTCGAATACAAGGGGCAAGCGATCCGGCTTTTCGATACCGCCGGACTTCGCCGCAAGGCCAAGATCACGGAGACGGCGGAGAAGCTGTCGGCGAGCGATGCCGTTCGCGCCATCCGCTTCGCTGAAGTCGTCGTGCTTCTGATCGATGCCGAACGGCCCTTCGAGCACCAGGACCTGACAATCGGCCACCGCGTCACCGAAGAGGGCCGCGCCCTCGTCGTTGCGATCAACAAATGGGATCTGGTCCCCGAAAAGCAGAAGACGCTGCGCGAACTCAAGGCCCGCGTCGCCGAGAGCCTGGCGCAGGTTCCGGGCGTTCCGCTCATCGCGATATCGGCGCGCTCGGAGAGCGGGCTGGATCATCTGATGTCGGCGATCGCGAAGACGTATGAGACCTGGAATCGCCGGGTTTCGACGCCGCAGCTCAACCGCTGGCTCGAAGGCGCGCTGAGCCGTCACGCGCCGCCGGCCGTACACGGACGCCGCATCAAGATCCGTTATGTCACGCAGCCTTCGACCCGTCCGCCGACGTTCGTCGCATTTTCGCAGCGCGCGGAGGCCTTGCCTCAGTCCTATGTGAAGTACCTGACGAACTCTCTGCGCGAGACGTTCGATCTTCCCGGCGTTCCGATTCGCTTCAGTCTCCGTTCAGGCGACAATCCGTTCGCGCCGACGAAGCGTTGAGCGCGGACTGCGCAACATCATCTCCGCAAATTGAAATCGTGCGAGCGATATGTCGTGCTCGCAACGAGGAAAAAAGTTAATTTTCGAATCAAGTTCGTTCGCGTAGAGGACGCCAATCACGTAACGACGAGGGAAGACGTATGAGAAAGCTTGATGCGGCGCTGGTGTCAGTCGTTTTGGCAGCAGGGACTGCGCTTTTCGCGGGTGCGGCTATGGCCGCTTACACCGCGAAAGTGAGACAGGCTTGCGCAGGAGACTATCAGAATTACTGTTCTCAGTATTCGCCAGACAGCGCCGAACTGCGCCGGTGCATTGAGGCCAACAGAAAGGGCCTGACGCAGACCTGCGTGACGGCTTTGATCGACGCAGGCGAAGTGCCGGCGAAATACTTGAAGAAGTAAAACCTGTAAGAAGATCGCAGCGGGCGGGAGCGCGCGGCTTTGGCCGTCATGCTCACCGCCCGCACGGGCGTCAGCCGCATCAACTGGCGCCGCTCCGGACGGGGTTAGATAGGTGCCCCGCACCACAGTTCAAGACCTCCGTCCAACTAGCCCGCAAAATGTTGCGTTCTCGCCTCCGGTGCGCCATGCAAGCGGGATGGACGTCTTTTTCTACCATCTCGAACAGCAGACTCTGGAGCGCGTCTTGCCGAGCCTCCTTGAGAAGACGCTCGCGCGCGGCTGGCGCGCCGTCGTCCAGGTCGGGAACGAGGAACGGCTCGAAGCGCTCGATCAAGCGCTGTGGACCTACGCGGACGATAGCTTTCTGCCGCACGGAACGGCCCGCATCGGCCATGCGAGCGAGCAGCCGGTTTATCTGACGCTGACCGACGAGACGCCGAACGGTGCGGGCGTGCGATTCCTCGTCGACGGCGCTGAAGCGCGCGAGTTCAAGGGAGCCGAAAGGTTTGTCTATGTCTTCGACGGGCACGATCCTGATGCCGTCGCTACCGCGCGTACCCAATGGAAAGCCGCAAAAGCCGCGGGATGCACGGTCACGTATTGGCAGCAATCGCAAACCGGGCGCTGGGAACAGAAGGCCTGATGCCGTCGCACCGCCGCATTGCCGCTTATCGCGGCCCATGAACTCGGTCATTGAAGCATGAATTACCGCCATGACTACCACGCCGGAAATTTCGCGGACGTCCTGAAGCACGTCATCCTGGCGCGTGTCGTGACGTACATGAAGCAGAAGCCCCGGCCGTTCCGCGTGATCGATACCCATGGCGGCGCCGGTCGCTACGATCTCGCAGGAACGGAAGCCAGCAAGACCCGCGAGTGGCGCGAGGGCATCGCCCGCTTGTTCGACGCCGAGTTGCCTCCGGCCGACGCCGAGTTGCTCGCGCCCTATCTCGAAACCGTTCGCGCAATGAATGGCGCGGAACTGCGCTATTATCCGGGAAGCCCGCTCATCGCCCGTCATCTCATGCGCCCCGACGACGTGCTGATCGCGAATGAACTCAACGCTGACGACTTCGCGCGGCTCAAGGAAGAGCTTCGCCCTTTCAAGTCGACGACCGTTCTCAACATCGACGCGCGGCACGCGGTGAAGTCGTTGCTGCCGCCGAAGGAACGGCGCGGTCTCGTTCTGATCGATCCGCCGTTCGAGGAGCGAAGTGAATTCGCCGACCTCGCAACGGCCGTCGGCGAGGCAATGACGCGCTTCGAAACCGGCACCTATGTCATCTGGTATCCGTTGAAGGATGAAGTGGCGGCGGACCGCTTCGTGGCGACGGCTACGTCGCGGGCCGGGCTCGAATTTCTCGATGTCAGGCTCAGCGTCATGAAGTCGTTTGCGGGCCTTGGCCTTACGGCCTCCGGCGTTCTCGTGATCAATCCGCCGTATATGCTCGAAGCGGAACTTGAGACGATTATGCCCGTGCTGAAAGATCAGCTGGCGGAGGGTTCCGGGGCGGGCTTTGAGCTACGCAGCGCCGTTCAATAACGGTTCGATAGTTGCTGTGCAGCATTTCGTCTTGCAAGGTGCCCGTATTTACAGGATAAATTGCCGCACGTTACGGCGGGCAGCGGCACGGTAGCTCCCGACGCGTTCGACGACCGGCGCGTATTTTTGCGATCCGGCAGGAGGCGCTTGGGATCATTCGGCTCCGAGGCCCGCCGCGGTGTCGATGCGAAGCTTCAATCAAGCTTCCATCGAATGCCGGGCCGCCAGGAGAGCATGTATGCGCCAGACAGGTACCGTTAAATTTTATAATTCCCAGAAGGGCTACGGCTTCATCAAGCCGGATGCAGGGGGCAATGACGTTTTTGTGCATGTAACCGCAGTTGAGCGATCCGGCATCGGCGAGCTCAATGAGGGGATGCGAATTTCATTTGAGACCGAGCCTGATAAACGCGGCAAAGGTCCAAAGGCCGTCGATCTCCAAAGAGCCGGCTGAAGTTCGTTGCGACAAGCATTGCTCGCGTCGCGGCTTTGGTCGCGGCGGCGAGATAGTATTGGTTTGAGCATCGTCTATCGAAGTCCCGCGTCGCTTTGACGTTCGATTGCGATCACTTGGCTGCAATTTGATCTTCGCATTGCCGCAGACGGGGAACAGCCCTCCGTCTGCTTTGGCGTTATGATGTGTCTGGTCGGTCCGAACGATTCGGGGGTGCACTTCGAAGCATTTGGCCTGTTCCAAATTTGGAAGCTTCGAACCCGAGGCTTCGAACAATCGTGCGACGAAGGCTGAATACCTGGGATGGGAAGCGGCTCGTCGGACAGCGCAGCACCAGAAGCGCTTCGTCCGCGAGATCTCAGGTAGCAGCATCACGCATCGGTCCAGGGAGACTAGAAACATGAAGACACTTATTCGTGCGGGGCTCATTGCCTTCGCAGCCACGGTTGGAATGGCTTCGAGTTCGGCTTACGCCGGCTGTGTTCTCGCTGGCGGCGAGTCTGTCATGGTCACGGAAGACCTCGCGAAGTTCATGGCTGGCCAGGCGCTCAAACACTCGATTGAAAACCACGGCTGGAAACCGCATGGAGCCGTCAGGGTTCGGTGCGATACGTCGTCGATCGGCTTGCCGCATTGCATGGCGCGCCAGAAGGCTTGCGGCTGAGCGGCTGCCCGCCTCCTGTTGAAGCGGGCCCTCCAAAATATGACTCGCCGGTTTAGCGCCGGCGAGTTTTTCTATGTCTCGAGGAGAGCCCGCATCACTTGGCCATCGCGTTGCGCGCAGCACCGACGATCGCCACCAAAAGACCGCCGCTGAAGCCGCACCCCAGGATTTGCGTGATGATCGAAGCTTGGTCGAGGCTGCCGGACGTCGTCCGGAACGCGAGTTCCAGAAGCTGCCCGCCGATCCCGCCGCCGACGATCCCCGCAATCGCATTGCCGAACGTGCCGAGACTCTGATTCTTGAGCAGAGCGCCGGCGACGTTGCCGCCGAGAGCCCCGCTGATGAGTTGAAGGATCAGGAGAGCATAATCCATGCGCGATCTCCTCGAAGCCGGCCGGAGCGAACGGCGAACTGTCCGCAATTCCGCATGGACGATGCCTTGCGCTAGAAAGCGCGCCGATGGTGGCAATCGTACAACACTCATCGGGTAAACAGTCCAGTCGCGGTTCGACTTCCGCAAGTGAATTCACCAATCCGTGGTCAAGAAGTGACAGCCTTGCGCCAATCGAGGCGCGCAACCATTTCTTCAACTCGACCAATGATAATTTCAGTATCTATTCGTTATAGAAACCCACCCCAGGTGAACGCCGGCGCAGAGAGGCTACAGCGATGAAAATCAAATTTATTTCAGCCATCGTTGCCAGTGCTTGGCTCTTAGGCATCGCAGCCCCAGTGATTGCGGCCGAAGGCCCCGAGTCTTCGTCGAATGGCTATGCCCTTCGTCATAAGCGCGGTGGCTACTCCTACGACAAGTCGGAGTCGATCAACACCTACGGCAATCCGGCGCGCAGAAAGCGGCCCCCCGGTCCCCCGTCGTTCCGCGAGCAAACCATTGCAGGGCCGTTCGACAATAGCTTCTTCTTCGACTCGGGCGTAGGAAGCATCTACGGCGGTAACTCGCCCTACATGCACTGATCTCTAGGTCATTGGTTTCCTTGAGCATAATGGCGGCCTGACCACACTGGCCGCCGGGATTCTGTGAATTCTCCCCGCCCCGGGTGACAAACCTGTCAACTGGTGCCGATGCGCCACTCGCCCTCGTCTTGCCATTGTGCTGACAATAGAAAGTCAGCCTGATCTCAAGGTGGGGCTTTGAGGGAGAATTACGTTATGCGCTTCTCGGTCAACTTCGGTACCGCATTCGCATTGGCCGCGCTCTTCGCCGTTGCAACAACCGTTTCGGCAAGTGCGGAATGCAAGCGCTACGGGTTTACGGTCAACGACTACGGCAAGGACGGCCCGACCAAGGACGCGAAAGACCTTCTCGACAAGCTCATTCAGTCGAAGATGACGGAGCGTGGTGTAAGCGACTATCGCACCGGCAAGAAGACCGTCTCGTGCGAGCTGTTCCTGAACTTCATCGTTTTCGATGAGCACACCTGCACCGCGGAAGCGACCGTGTGCTGGGGCGGCTCTGCGCTTCCGAGTTCCGAGCAGTCGGCAGCGGACGATGCTGCTGAGCCTGCGAAGAAGACCGCGGCCAGCACCGCGCCAGCGGAAGAAAAGCCGGCGAAGAAAAGCGTAACGAAGGAAGCAGCGACCCACACGGATGCTGCTGCAGCGCCCGTGGCGCGCAAGACGGCCAGCCAGCCGGTTCCGGATCCGAAGTCGCTTCTCGCTCACAAGGCGAAGAAGACGGAAGAAAAGAAGCAGGTTGCGACGGCGCCGGACGTCACCGGGGATGCAGCGGCGTCTGACGCGGTCGTCAAGCCCATCGGTGCCGCGAGCAAGGTCGAGACGGGTTCGTTAGGCGATGTTCCGGCAAAGCCCGCGAAGCACAAGAAGGCCGCTGCTGATGCAGCTGCCGCCAAGCCTGACGCGGATGCTGGCGGTTATCCGACGCCACTGCCTCCGCAGGACGGCAGCGCGGGTAATGCCCAGTAAGGAACGCGCCGACTGAGCGTGACGCGAATTCTACGAATCGCCGTTCCATCAAGCGGCGGCGGTTCGTATCTCGAGCAGCTTCATTTCGACGATCTGCCGGTTGAACGGCTTCAAAAGGAAATTGTCGGCACCGTGTGAAAGCGCCCGCTGAATTTCGAGCGGATCGTTTTCGGTGACCATGTAAATGATGTAAGGCCGCACGCCGAGCGGCAGCGCCCGAATTTTCCCGAGAAGCTCGACACTGTTCGAGCCCGGCATGCGCCAATCGAGCAGGATATAATCCGGCGCTTCCGTCCTTAGCCGCTCCATCGCCGCGACCGGGCTGTCGGCTTCACTCACACGAAAACCTAAGTTCTCGAAGATGAGCCGGGTGTATTTTCTGACGATCTCTGAATCATCAATGACAAAGCAGTGAAGCATATGTAGGGCGTCTCGCAAGCAGAGTGCTGCACCAACCGACAGCAAGGCGACCAGAACATCGGACGATGTTCTGAAAAGTGCCGCTAAAATATTAAGGTGCGATTAAGACGTATGGCGGAATGCGGTCCGCGACCCGGGAGATCGCGGAGCGTCGGCCTGAGGTCAGCCTCAGCCTGCAGGTTTCGCGACGAGAAGAATGTCCGCGCCGTCCTTGAGGATCTCGAGCCTCATCCCGGCCGAGGGCGCGATCCGCCACGTGTAGTAAGCCTGGATCGTGATTGCATCGAGCGCCAGCGGCTTGCCGGCGACGAAATCGGTCAGGTACTGCGGCGGCCGCGCGGCCGTGCCCTTGCAGCGGATGAGGAAAACCGGCTGCTCGAATGAGCCGCCGATCGAAACGTCGATTTCCCCTCCGCGCGGCAATGCCGTTACGGCAGAGGCAATGAGATTGAGAAGAAGCTTCACCTTGTCTTTGGCGACGAGGCCCGGAGCGCCGCGCCAGGTCAACTTGTGCTTGCCCTGCGTGATGCTGACGAAGCCGCGCGAAATCTTTTCCGCGGTGGCAAGGTCGATCATGCTGCCGGCCGATCCGGCGGCGCCGAAAGCGAAGCGTGCAAATTCCAACCGTGCCGACGCTTGCTCCGTTACGTTGCGAATGACGTTCAGCGCGTAGCTCTTCGCCTGCTCGTCATCCTCCTCGTCGAGGATTTCGAGTCCATTGAAGATCGCGCCGACCGGATTGATGATGTCGTGACAGATCTTGCTCGAGATCATTGCCGCGAGTTCGAGATCTGTCGGCGGAACGCGCTGGTTCATTCGTAGCCCTTTTCTGAGATGCTCTCGATCGAGAGCGTGCGGCAGCTCAAGCGCGACAGCGCGACGCGAACCGACGGGGGCCGCTTGCGATAATGCCCTATGCTCTGATACATGCGCCGAACGACGGTTGCCAAGTCTCGCGGCCGATGGGCTCTTGAGGCCCGGATTTTCATGGAAGACATGAGTCTTACGCGCCACGGTAAGAACTGCGGTGCGAAAAACGTATTCGTAATGCGGGCACGCTCCGTGCAAACTGATTCGAACTGGGGTTAGCTTCACGATGTCGCCAATCGACGTCAACGATCATGATGCTTTGATCGCTGCCTTGCTTCCGGCTGTCCGGGAGGCGGGCCGCATCGAGATGGCGCATTTCACCAACGGCGTAAAATTTGAGCAGAAAGCCGATCGATCTCCTGTAACGGTCGCAGATCAGGAGGCCGAGGGCATTCTGTTGTCGGCGCTTACGCAAGTCGCGCCTGACGTTCCCATCGTTGCCGAAGAGCAGATTGCCGCGGGCGGCGCCTGTGGATACGCCAAGCGCTTCTTCCTGGTCGATGCGCTCGACGGAACGCGGCTTTTCATTCGCGGCAAGCCTGAGTTCTCGATCAACGTTGGTTTCGTCGAAGACGCCAAGACGCGTTTTGGCTTGATCTATCTGCCCCCGTCCGAGCGCCTGTTCGTGACGAGGTCGGATGGCGCGTCCTACGAAGCGCGCCTGTCCCAGAAGGATGAAGCGCCGTTCGAGGCGTTGCAGTTCAATCGTCTGTCGACACGCAAGCCTGATCCGGCTGCGCTCGTGGCTTTCAATAGCCGGGGCAACGGGAACGCCAGCACAAGTCTCTTGGCGACGCTCAACGTGAAGGACGCAAGACCGCTCGGATCGTCGATGAAATTCTGCCTGATCGCAGCGGGCGAGGGCGATCTTTATGCTCGATTTGGCGAAACCTACGAATGGGATACGGCCGCTGGCCAGGCCATCCTGGAGGCCGCGGGCGGCACGGTCGCAAAAATCGACGGATCACAGTTGACATACGGGCATTTCGAACGGGGCTATCGCAATCCCCATTTCGTCGCCTGGGGACGGCAGCCGCTCTGGCGCGGCGGTGAGGCCGGAATGCCTGCGCCAAGCGCATAGGCAACGCGAATTGGCCATACTTTAGCAACACATGACGGCGAATCTGTAAAATAGAAGGCGAATACTCGCTCGGTCTCAAGGTGGGCTGCACGCGTCGCGTGCGATGCCGGGCGAGGGTCTTGTCGAAAAGGAACAATGAGGGGTCACGCCGATGCGGCGCCGCGGCTTCGACAGAACTACGCGAATAAGAGGTGCGGCCTGCGCATCGGTCTTTAGCCTGGTTGCGTGCTTGGTTGTCGGCGGCTCGAATGCTGACGCTCAGGACGACGCCTATAGGCCGCCGGCGGACACCTATACGGGCCAAAGCGGCGTGGATTCCTACCGCTCGGCCCCTCCGCCTCCGGACAATCGATACGACGCCCCTCCGCCACCTTCGGACAATAGATACGCACCTCCGCCGCAAAACTCCGCAGGCGGAGATCCCTATGGCCCCTACAACGGCCCCCGCGATCAGGGCGGCGGCGATCCGGGCGGCTATGGCGCGCCGTACGCGCCACCTCCCCAAAGCGCGAGCCGTGGCGACGACCGCTACGATGGCGGCCCCCCGCCGCCGCGGGATTCGTACTCGGAGGATGAAATCATCCGTGCCGGGAACCACTTCTTCGGCACGGTCAGCGGCGGGCTGGCGTCAGCCGTCGAATGGGCCTTCCAGAAGGCGGGCCGGCCGAATGGCTACATCCTAGGACAGGACGCGGCCGGCGCGTTCGTGGCCGGTCTGGCTTATGGCGAAGGCACCCTTTATACAAAGGACGCCGGTTCCTTCCGGGTCTACTGGCAAGGTCCGTCCGTCGGCTATGATTTTGGCGCGGACGGCTCTAAAGTCATGACACTCGTCTACAACCTCCGCGATCCAAACGACATTTTCGATCGTTTCGGCGGAGTTGAGGGGAGTGCCTACCTCGTCGGTGGCGTAAGCGTCCAGTTCCAGAAGTCCGGCCACGTCTCATTGGCGCCAATTCGTGCCGGGGTAGGCCTTCGGCTGGGTGCCAACGTCGGCTATTTGAAGTATACAAGGAGCCCGACCTGGAACCCATTCTGATGCCGGCTTGCAACTCAGTACGGGTTCGGCATTGCAGTGAGGCCCGAAACCGGGTTTCCCTGACAGTGAGGGAACGTTGCCGTCGGCGGGGGCCGAGAAGCTTTATAATTCAGGGCGAGTTTTCTTGATAACCCTTTCCGCCGCGATGCTCGTGATGCTGGGCTTTCTGATCGCGGCCCTGATTGTGGTTGTGCTTTTGCCTGCCTACAGGCGGCGCGTTGAACGCTTTACGTCAGAGGCGTTGAAACGGACCCTGCCGCTCACCGAAGACGAAATCCGTGCCGACAAGGACCGGCTGCGCGCCGATTTCGCGATGGAAGTCCACCGCCTCGAATCCAAGCTCGAGGATGCGAGCCTGACGGCCGCGCGCCAACGTGTCGAGGTCAATCGCCGCGACGCCAAGATCCAGGAACTGTCCGAGTCGATCGCCGACCAGAAAATGAGCGTCGAGGAGCATGAGAACGCGCGCCGCGTCCTCGAGCAGGCGATCCTCGACAGGTTGCCGAAGGTCGAGCAGCGTCTCGTCGAAACGCGAAAGCTGCTGGCAACGCGCGACCGCGAGATCAAGACGTTGTCGGCAACGAGTGCAAAGCAGGCCGCAGCACTCGAAGAGGCGACACAACTCAACAAGCAACGCGAACGAGAGCTCGCCCAGTTGCGCACGGCGCTGGATACGCGCGCGGTTCGCAATCGCGGCGCAGGAAGCGCAAGCGCCGACGCTGACATCGCTCTGCGCACTGAGCTCGAGGCGATGCGCGAGAAAACGCGTGAACAGGCCGCGTTGATCGAGCGCTTGAAGGGAGCAGCCGCGGTCGCCCAGTCCGCCCCGGATCGTGACGAGCAGAATGCCGAAATCAAACGGCTGTTGCTGACCCTCGCCAAGACGGAAGCCGAACTGAGCTCGCTCAAGTCTTCGCTCGGCGGCGAGGATGCGGAAAGAATGGCGCTCGAAGATCGCGTCGCCGATCTTCAGGCGGCCGTGGATACGAAGTCGACCGAGATGGCGAAGCTGAAGGCTGCGCTCAAGGTTTACGAAGAGAAGGACGCCGAGCCCGTCGGCATGGCGGAGAAAGCGAACCTCGGCGCCCTGCAGGCCGAGCTCGAAAACCAGCGCCGCATCATCACCGAGCTGCGTGCGGAGATTGCCTCGGGTCAGGAACGCTTGTCGCGGCAGGCTCTTCGCTTCCACGAAGAGCTGCGGCGGATCAATCCGGAGCCCGCTGTGGAAACTCCGGCTGATAAGCCCGCTTCCCCGCGGCCATCGCTGGCCGAACGCATTTCGTCTCCGCGCGGACCGCGCCCGGCGGCCGCCTCGAACGACGACGGCTCCGAAACACCCGAGCAGCAGCGTCCAGGATCGTATCTGCGCGCGTTGAACAGCAATGGTGTGGGTGCTACGGCCGATTCTGCGGGGGACAAACCGCCGCCATTGCCGGCTGAAGAAGCAAGCCAGAATGCGAGCGTTCCGGTCGCGCCGCCGCACCGCCCACGCCTTCTCGAACGCATCAGCGGCATCGATAAGCGCTAGCTGATCGGATCGCAAACTGGCGGCCCGGCGTTTCCAAGCATTGCCTTGCCGGGCGCAGTTGCCATTTTACCGCAACGGCGCAGATAGTATGTTGAACGTCTAAACTCTTGTGAGCGGATCATGACCGAAGTTCACGACCGGCACGACGAGCACGGCGCAGACCATGATCACGGGGGCGGGGCGCATGGCCACGGTCACAGTCACGTACCGAAGGATTTCGGTTTCGCATTTGCGCTGGGCACGGCTCTGAACGTCGGCTTCGTCGTCGTCGAGGTCATAGCCGGCTTTCTCGCCAACTCGATGGCCCTTGTCGCCGACGCAGGTCACAACTTCGGTGACGTCTTGGGCCTGCTGATGGCCTGGGGCGCCAGCGCGCTCGCGAAGCGCCGTCCCACGCCACGCTTCACCTACGGCTTCGGATCATCGACGATTTTGGCCGCGCTCGCCAACGCGGTTCTGCTTCTCGTAGCCGTCGGCGCCATTGTACTCGAAGCTATCCAGCGCCTGATCGAACCGGCGCCGGTGGCAGCCGGCATGATGATCGTCGTCGCTGCGGTCGGTATCGTTATCAACGGCTTCACCGCGTGGCTTTTCGTCTCGGGCAGCGAATGCGACGTCAATATCCGGGGCGCTTATCTGCACATGATGGCCGACGCGGGCGTCTCGCTGGGTGTCGTCATTGCAGGCGTCGCCCTCGTGTTCACCGGCTGGAATTGGCTTGATCCCGTCGTCAGTCTCATCATCGCCGTCGTGATCGTCTGGAGCACGTGGGGGCTCCTGAAGGATTCCATGCGTCTGGCGATGCAGGGCGTGCCGGTTGCCATCGACGTTGCGAGAGTTGAGACGCGGCTCCTGGAACTCCCCGGCGTCGTCAGCATCCATGATCTCCACATCTGGCCGATGAGCACGACCGAAACGGCGCTCACCTGCCATCTCGTCATGCCCGAGGGCCATCCGGGCGATGCATTCATCGAAACGGCGACGAAAATGCTGCACGACGAATTCGAGGTCCGCCACACGACCTTCCAATTCGAGGTCAGCGGCGATGCCCCCTGCGGGCTGGGGGCAGGCTGCACCGCGGCGGCCGGCCGGCACGTGCACGCCTGAAACGCGTCGCCGCTCCTTTCTACAGCTCCCAGTGATGCACAAATTGATCAGTAAAATCGATTGAAACAAGTAATAGTTTGCGTTAGAACGGACAAGATAGGCGAGCCATGCTAAAAAATTGCATTAGAGGAGCAATTTATGCCGTCGTTCGTGGCAGCCACCCGATCCGAGAAGTCAGAGCAGGATTTTGGACGTCCAGTTGCTACCCCGTACCGGAATCATATGCCCACGTCCTATGTGCAGGGCATCTGGCCGGGCCTTTTGCTGACCACAACGATCGCCGGTCTGGCGTTTGCCCTTCGCGAAGTCCCGGGTTTCAGCCTGGCCCTAATCAAAGCCGTGGCTTGGACGTGAAGAGGACTATATGACCCTCGATCAGTTGCGCATCTTCGTTGCCGTAGCGGAGCGCCAGCATGTGACGCAAGCGGCCCAGGAGATCAACATCACACAATCGGCGGCGAGTTCGGCGATCGCCGCGCTCGAAGACCGCTACGCGGTAAAGCTGTTCGATCGCGTAGGACGACGCATCGAGTTGACGGACGCTGGCCGCACATTTCTCACAGAAGCGCGAGGCGTGCTTTCGCGTGCTGCAACGGCTGAAAAGGCCCTGCAGGATCTGTCCGGAATGAAGCGTGGCACACTGTCGATCTTCGCCAGCCAGACCATCATCAACTATTGGCTTCCGCCCTTTCTCGCGACGTTTCATCAGCGATATCCCGACATCAAGCTGAAGGTCAGCGCGGGCAACACACAGCAAGTAGCAACCGCGACCCATGAAGGCGCGGCCCACATCGGCTTTGTCGAAGGCGCAATCGACGATCCTCACCTCTCTGTCCGCAGTATCGAAGGCGACAGGCTGATCATTGTTGTTGGACCGGCGCACGCACTGGCTTCGAAACCCGAGCTTGAGGTCTCTGATTTGCTGTCGACCCGGTGGGTTTTGCGGGAGCAGGGGTCCGGGACAAGGACCGAATTCGAAGAAGCTCTGAAGTCGTTTTCGATGACCTTGGCCGATCTCGACATCGCGTTCGAAATGCCGTCGAACGAGGCCGTGTGCGCCGCGGTGGAAGCCGGCGTCGGCGTGACGGCAATTTCAAATCTGGTCGCAGAATCTGCGCTGCTTTCGGGCAGGCTCGTTTCGCCGGAATTTCCCCTTCCGCACCGCTCCTTCCATGTGCTGCATCACAAGGAACGCTACGTCAGCCAGGCCGAATTGGCGTTTCTGGAGCTGGTTGGCGCAGGTCCCCGATAATCTGCGCGCCGTCGGAAGATGTCGGAAGATAACGGCGCCCGCGCCCCGGTCATCGTCACAAGGCACGCGCAAGGCAAACCTGAAACAGATCAGTCACTGTGCGATCTGTGGGGGGCGCGGTGAAAATACTTCTTGTCGGCCACGGCTACGTTGGCAGCTACCTGTTGCCAGTTCTGGTGCAGGCCGGACTTGACGTTTCGGTCTGCGACCAGAACGTCGATCGCCTCGCGGGCGTGCCGAACGCCATGCGCTGCCGCTATCAGGAACTGACGATAGCGGATCTCGCCGACTTCAATGTCATTCTCTGGTTCGCCGGGCATTCGAGCGTCCCGATGTCGCTCAGTGATCCCGACGGCGCCCTCGCCAACAACTGCCTTGACCTTCTTCATTTCGCGCGGCGCAAACCGCTCAATGCCCGGCTGATCTACGCCAGCACCGCGAGCGTCTACTCGGTGATGATGGCCGAGAACGGCATAGCGCCGCCCTCTCTCGATGAATCCGAGACGCGGCTCGACCCGGTCAATCCGTACGACTGCTCGAAGGTTTCGATGGACGCGCTCGCCCGCTGTTTCGCGAACGCGATTACGGGAATTCGGCTTGGGACGGTCTGCGGCATGAGCCCGTTCCTGCGCCCGGAGCTGATCTTCAACGCGATGAATATCGCGGCGATGCGCGACGGTTGCGTCCAGGTCCGCAATAGGCGCTCCTATCGCAACATCCTCTTCCTAGAGGATCTTGCCAATTACGTCCTGAGGCTCATCGAGCTTCGCGAGGACCTTCCGCCGATTCTGAACACCGGCTCGCTCAACATCAGCATCGGCCAGCTCGCCGACAGCATCGCCGCGTTCCACGGCGTGCCGGTGATCGATCACGGCAGCTCTACAACGTACTCGTTCCAGATGAATTGCCAAAAGATCCAATCGCTCTGCGGCGCGGCGCGCGCCGTCAGCATGGCCGAACGCTGTGAGCGGTTCAGCGCGAGCTATCGCCCCGAACTAAAAGCAGCATCATGACGGCAGATTGCGAACCACAGCGCACTTGCATCGTTTGCAATGGCATCGTTACGCCGTTGCTCGGTCTGGACGTTCAACCACCGGCCAATCAGTTGCTCGCCGATCCCGATGAGCCGCACGAAGCCTTTCCGTTAGGCTTCGCGATCTGTCCCGATTGCACGCACGGCCAGCTCACGCACTTCGTCGATCCATCCAAGCTCTTCAAGCATTACCTCTACGCGAGCGGCACCAGCGGAACGCTTAAGGCTTATTTCGAATGGTTCGCCGATACGTTGCTGCGCGCGAGCAAGCCCGGCGCCCGCGTTCTGGAAATCGCTTCGAACGACGGCAGCCTCTTGGGATGCCTGGAAGCGCGAGGCTTCGACGCCGTCGGTGTCGATCCCGCCGAAAACCTGAATAAGATCGCGAGCGCCGCCGGACGAAAAGTCGTCACCGGGTTCTTTCCGCACGCACGGCCCGAAGGGCAGTTCGATATCATCATCGCGATGAACGTCGCGGCTCACACGCCGGACCCGGCGACGTTCATGCGCGGCGTGCGCGAATGCCTGGCGCCGGGCGGCGTCGCGATCATCCAGACGAGCCAGGCGCTGATGATCGCCAACGGCGAATTCGACACCGTCTATCACGAGCATTATTCGTTCTATACCGTCGCTTCGATGGCCCGTCTTGCCGGAATCTGCGGCCTGCGTGTGGAAGCCTCCCAGCTCACGTCGGTGCATGGCGTGAGCCTGCTGTCATTCCTCAGACGAGCGGACGATCCGTCTGCGCCCTTCGCGTTTACCGGCAGCGAGCCATTTTCGGTCGCATGGCCGTCTCCGGTGCCGCCGTCGCTGTCACGCGAACTTTCCGGAGCCGAAGTCCTGAGCGCCTACGCGACGTTTGCTGACGGCGCCAAGGGCGCAATGAGCGCCGCCGCTGAAGTCGTTGAGCAACATCGCGCAACGGGGCGAAAGATTGGCCTCGTCGGCGTCGCGGCGAAAGCGCTGACGTTCGTCCGTGCTGCGGGCATCGTCCCCGATGTCTATCTCGACGAAGCGGCGCTGAAGGTTGGACTGACCATTCCAGGTACGCAACACGCGATCCAGCCCTTCAGCAAGGCGGCCGAAATCGCCGGCGACACGACGTTTCTGATCGGAGCCTGGAACTTTGCTGATGAGCTGATCCGAAAGATCCGCCAGCAGAGCGGCAACGCGTCGCCGAAATTCATCGTCTATTTTCCGACGCTTCGTGAGATCGGGTGAAACGCCAATGCCGAAGCGGGTCGTCATCTCCCACTTCTTCAACGAAGCCTATCTGCTTCCCTGGTGGCTCCGACATCATCGCGAGATCTTCGACCATGGCGTACTGATCGATTACCATTCGACGGATGCGTCCGTCGAAATCTGTCGCGAGCTTGTGCCCCATTGGGAAATTGTCCCGTCCGAAAACACCACGTTCGCGGCGCTTCTCTGCGATTTCGAAGTGATGAAGCATGAGCAGCGTTTCCCGGACGCGTGGAAACTTGCACTCAACACCACCGAATTTTTCGTCGCTCCCGGATTGCAAAAGATGGAGCGGGTTATTGTCCAGCACGATTTGACGGGCGTCCGCTTGCCCGGTGCCGTGATGGTCGATACGGACCCGCAAAATCCGGCCGATCCGCTGCGGCCGTTGATCGAGCAGAAAGCGACAGGCATCTGGGAAGACGAGATCGACTTCGCCTCGCTCGCGATCCCCGGCCTGACATTTCCGACGCGCAGCCGACTCTACCACCGCTATGCGATCGGAGCGTATACGCCGGGCAGGCACTCATCGCATTTGCCGCGCCAGTGCAACGGCAGCCGCGAGCTTGGATCGATCCGGTGGTACGGCTTCAGTCCGTGGTCGAACGCATTCAAGGCGCGCAAGCTGCAGATTTCGGAGAGGCGCGATAGCTTCGACATCAAGAACGGTTTCGGCGCACAGCATCAGGCCGACATTGCCGAGCTTGATGGGCGCTGGTCAAAGCTCGCGCCGTTGAGCAGCGTACTACGAAACGCAGCTTGAGACTTTCTGCGGCACCCAGTTAGTGGGCGTTCGGCAGGACCGTCGCCGCTATCGTCTCACGCAAGATTTTTGCCTGATCCCGTTTCGCGAACACATCGAATGCGCGTTGCTCGAGCGCCCGCCGGCGCGGCTCGTCGCGAACGAGCGCTACGCAGTTCGAGACGAGTTCGTCATACGGTACCGCCAGCATCGCGTTTCTGATATCGTCGTCGATCTCCGTATGCGGCCCGCATTCGGATACGACGGCTTTGCGGTTCGCGAGAAGGTGTGACGTCCGGACGATCTCGTGGATGCTGTCCTGATAGAAGTGCATGTTGAGAACGACTTTTGCTTCCGCAATCGCCCGGTCGCGCGCTTCTCCATAGACGTTGAAGAGATGCTTCACGTTGAGCCCCGCGGCGCCGAGCGCCACAAGGACGGCCTGACGGCGCGCATTCAAGCTGCCGTAAAAGAGAACATCGACCGGCTGTTCGGACTGCGGAAGAGTCCGCGTCAGCTCCGGCGCGTATCCGATGCTGACGTGGCGAACATAGGGGTTGCCTGTGAGCCGGCGCAACGCATCGATGTTGCGGACGCTGTAATCCCAAACCGCGAGACGGCTCAACAGGCTGAGGTAAATCGGCCGCGAGCGCACATCGAATCCGGTCAACTGTTCGAGATTGATGATCACGGTGTTCATCGGAACCCGGTCCGCGAGTTCCTGCGAGTCGATAAGATGCGCACCGAGCAGGAGATTGATGCCCGAAGTCTGCAGCGCGTTGGTTTTGCGCTCGACCTCCACGCCGAGCGACCTGAGACCGCTTTCAAAGCCCAGTGCAAGATCGTCGAAGCCTGCAGTATGCGGATTGCCATCGGGCGTGATCGTAATGAGGCTGACGCGGCGCCAGGCCGGCGGAATGAGGTCCGTGCTGAGGAAATCCGCTTCGAAGAGGTCTGCGTCTGCGTTTGCAGCGGTTTCAACTGCCGGCGAAGGCGCGACGGACGCAGGCGCCCGCTGACCGCCCGCACACCGCGCAACGGCGTTTTGCAGCTTGCTTTGCAGCAAAGGCGCGGACGGATCGAGTTCAACCGCCGACGTAAAGGCTTCGACCGCGCCCGCGAATTGTCCGAGTTTGACGAAAATGTCGCCGAGCATCTCCCACGACGAAGCGGAATTGTAACCAAGGCTGATCGCCTTGCCCTTGGCGCGTGCTGCAAACTCGAGCTTGTCGAGCGGAATGAGAACCGTTGCCAGGGCCTCATAGGCTTCGGCCGAGTCAGGCTCCTTCACGATCGCTTTGGCAAAAAGCTCCGCGGCGACATCGAGTTCGCCCAAACGTGCGATCTGCAACCCGTGAAGCAGCAAATCCGTAGCCGAAGCCGTGTGCGGATCGAACGGAACGACGTCGCTCGAAGGGCCGTCCGCATGCTCTGACTCATCATCGATCAGATCGGACAGCGAAGGCCATTGGTTCATTGCCATCGAATTCTCCGGACAAGCGCAATCAAGCAAAACCCCGCCCCAAAAGCGAAGCCGCCGAGCGCCTCTTCCGATCTAGATGGATAACCCTGCGCGAGCCTGTCGCTCGCAGAATGGTTGCCTAGACTGATCCCCGACCCGAGCGGCCTGCGGCACTCGCTCGATCTTTGGCGAGCGACGTCAGCGCCCGAATACGTAATTGCTCGATGGCGGACGCTTGCTCTGTGAGGAACAGGTACGCCGGGTGCGTTTCATCGAGCGCCGGCAGCAGCTTGATTCCGGCCTTGTGCCACACGGCCCAAGCGACCTCCCCGGCTAGCGATATGTCTGGCGTGAGGGAGATCTGAATGGGGTCTCCGGTCGCAAGCCCTTGAATGCCGTCGACGCGAAGGCCTGAAGCGGAAAAATCAACGACGCGCACGTTCTGGGCGATGCCCCGGCATTCCAGGATCGCTGTAAAGCTGACCCGATGGCGGTCGTCTCGTCTGCGCAAGAAATTTCGTGCCAATGCCCCAGGCCGCATGTGCCCACCATCCACGCTTTGAATAAAATTCAACATGATCCCAAGGTACTATCCAAGGTTTATCGGAACGTTACCGAGCGCGCGAAAAAGCGCGTGAAGGCGCCGTCCACACGATTTCGGCAACAAGGATCACGAGCAATCGTTGCGTTTTTCCGAGAGTACTAGTTAATTAAGATTAATACTTGTGATTCGAGGAGAATTTTATGAGACCAGAACTTGAGGCTGTGCTTGAGGCGTACCGGCAGGATGCCGCCATTGAGGAGCAATTGATTCAGGAAATTCTCACCGTGCTGGCCGTAACCGGCGCCGCACGTAAACGCACCATCCAGGAGCTGTCGCAAGTCGTCAGCCGCCACACCATCAAGGCTGCGGAAGAGCGCGAGTTCAGGCAGGGGACGGATGAGCTGGCCCGTTACGATTTTCACCAGCCGTTGAGGCAGATGTAGCGCGTGCGGCGCCATCGATCTGGAGGCGCAGCGGTGATCGGTTGCGCTTTTGGGCGGGGACAGTGCGAGCGTCCTCATGATTGAGCGCATTGACCCTGATCTTCGCCAGCATTTCGAACGGAACGCATGCGGCGCTCCGGTGGAAATAAAACATGAAAAATTTTCTCTTCCCCGTCGCTCGCAGATGCGCGGAAATTGTCGAGATGACAAGCAATGCAGCCCAGGATGTCTGGCGCGGACGCAGCACGGATTCCATCACTTCGATCGAGAAAAATACGCGAAAAATCCCGGAAAACAACGTCATTCGCCGCCCATCCAAATTGCAGAAACGACCCCCACTCGGGTCGTATAAAACCTATTTCGAGGGTGAATCCGACACGCGCAGCGCGCTCGCATTTGATGTGACGAGCTTTTGTTCGGAGCTCGAAGCATGGCGCGCTTCGCTGATATCGCCGACGGAGCGACCCGCCGAAGACGAACGTCAGTCAACTGTCAAATACGATGATCCCGTTGCTGCGGATTCCCGGGCGGAACTCGCAACCAGCAGATCGCCCAAGGCATCAGCATCGATCGAGAATGACGTGACGCACGCCGTTCGAAATATCGAGCGCGGTCTCACTTTCCACCCGATCGCGCGGCCTTCGCGCAGCATTTAAGCTTAGCCTTCGCGGCCGCCCTTTGATTCTGATGGCAGCCAAGCCGCAAGGGCCGGTTCGATAATTTTCCCGATTTCAATCCCGCGTGCCCGCGGCCCCGCCAGAACTGGGGCGATCGAGCCACTGTTGGCGGCGAAATCTTCGGCGTGCGCGGTCAATTCCTGTGAAAACCATCAGAAATAGAGCGAGCGGATGCTTTTCTGGGTACTACTCATATAGTACTTAAGGATCAGATCTCGCGATTCGCAGTGTTGCTGACTGCGCTGACAATTCTCAACGGGAGGCACCGCTTTTCCGAACGCGAGGGCTTGTGTGCTGCGTTCCAAACATTTGGGGGACTTTCATGGATCGCAAGCGCGCATCTGTGCTCGATAAGCTTGGCCAAAACAGTAAGAACGGGAAATTCGCGTTCCGGCGATGGTTGATGGAGCGAAATCGCTGCCACGGCATCACTCCGCCATCCTGCTTCATCTCCGCGCTGGCGCTGACTTTGATTGTCGGCAGCGGAATGGCTGTTGCGGACCCCGGCGGCGTCTATATCCACGATAAAAATCACGCCAACGTCGATAATGACCACGATCATATCGTCAACGCCCATGGCGCCGGTGTTCGGATCAAAAGCATCAGCGGCGATGTGTCCATCAAGAACCGCCACGGCGATCACTGGAATGATGCCCTAATCGAGGGCTCAGAGGAGGGCATCGAGATCACCCGCGTCAGAGGTGATATCCGCATCGACAACCGCTTTGAAGGGAAAATCATCGGTCACGGCGACGATGGCATCTATATTGACGATGCCGGGGGTGACGTTCGTATCGACAATCGCTTCGGGGGCAGTGTCTATGGACACGACGACGGCGTGCACATCAGCGACGTCGGTGACCGCGTCTCGATAGACAACCGCTTCGGCGGCACCATAACCGGTAGGCACGACGACGGCATCGACATCAGGGATGTCCGTGATGACGTTCGAATCTCAAATAGCTTCGGTGGCCGTATCACAGGCCATGACGACGGCATCAAGATCCGCGACGTTCGCGACGATGTTACGATCACGAACAGCCACGGCGGTACGATAACCGGCCGTCTCGGCAACGGCATCGATATCAGCGATATCCGCGACGACGTCACGATCGACAATCATGATGGCGGCAGCGTCATCGGCGGGGAGGATGGCGCCCGCGTAAGCGACGTCCGGGGCGATGTCGTCATTTACAATCGGGACGGCAAGATCACCGGCGAGGACGACGGCATCGACGTCCGCGATGTTCGCGAGGACGTTATCGTCATCAACAGCTATGGCGGCACCATCACGGGCCGGAGCGACGATGGCATCGACGTAGGGCATGTCGGCGACGGCGTCGGCATCGATAATCGCTTTCACGGCAAAATCACCGGACGCGATAACGGCATTCAGATCAACGATGTCGATGATGTCATGATCGCCAATGGCTCGGGCGGCAGCATCCGCGGGAAAAACGGCGACGGCATACGCATCGAAGAGGCGGATGGTTGGGTCGGCATCGACAATACGCGCAGGGGACAGATCGCAGGGCACGACGACGGAATTCACATCCGGAATGTCGATGACGAAGTTGCAATCGACAACAGGTACGGCGGCAGAATCGAGGGCGAGCGCGGCAACGGCATCGACATCCACAACGTAGACGATGATGTTTGGATCGATAATCGATTTGGCGGCAAGATCGCCGGCCATGATGATGGTGTGAAAATTCGCAATGTCGATGACGATGTCGTCATTTTGAACAGCCACGGCGGAAGAATAGCCGGCGAGCGAGGAGATGGCGTAAACGTCAGCCGTGTCGATGGTGACGTTGGAATCGACAATCAGAGAGGCTCCATCCAGGGCCGAGACGATGGCATCAAGCTCAGCCGCATCGAGGGTGACGTTTGGGTCGGAAACGACGGCGGCAGGATTGAAGGCCGACATGACACCGGCATCGATGTCAGAGCGGATGGATCCGTCACGATCGACAACGGCGACGGTACGATCAAAGGCCGGAATGGCGCGATATCGATTGAAGCCGATACGGCGACGATCGATTCCTCCGGATTGATCGAGGGCGGCGGAAGGCATGATGCCGCGATCGAACTTTCGACCGAGAACGGCGCGACGATCAATAACTATGCTGAAGGGCTTATTCGCAGCTCTCGTAAGTTGACGGACGACCTCATCGTTGAAGCGCGAGGTGGCGCCGTAACGATCAACAACGACGGAACGATGATCGGCAGAATTGATCTGTCGGGCGCCGGCGATACCGATACAGCGAACGTCTTCAACAACACGAGCAACGACAGCTGGCACTTCACCGGAACGAGCGATCTCGGTGGCGGCCTCGCGGACGTCTTCAACAACACGGGAACGATCTACACGACGAACCCGAACAACCCTGCATACGACGACATCACCATCCTGACGGGTGTTGAGTACTTCCACAATGGCGGCAACGGCGACACGGGCACGATCGATCTGCAGGACGGCTATGCAGGCGATGTCTTCGTTCTCAGACCGACCGATGGAGGCGAGCTGGTTTACTATGGCGCCGACGGTCAAAGCGCTCTGAAGGTCGATGCCTTCCTCGGAAATCCGTCGAACTCCATCTCGGATACGCTCGAGATCGAGGGCGATGTGACAGGAACGACCGCCGTCTACGTCAACAACGCCAACCTTGGTTTCGGCGCCTACAATCCGTACGGCACCAAGATCGTGGGTGCCACGGGCACACTGCCAGCCGGTAGCTTCTTCCTGGCCAACGGCCCGATCGAAACCGGTATGTTTACGTACGATCTCTATCTCAACGGTTCGAACGAATGGGTACTCGCCAGCGCGCCCAATCAAACGTTCTTCGAGTTACCGAGTTTGACGTCCGCAGCCCAATCGATCTGGCACAACGCAGCGGGCGCCTGGCTTGACCGGACGGCAGATTTGCGGACGGCGCTGAACGAGACGTGTGCGTCCGTCAGCCTCAAGGACACGAACGCGGGATGTGCAAAGCCAGCGTCCGGTGTTTGGGCAAAGGTGCTTGGATCATCGGAATCGCGTTCGACGAACCACGCGTTCACGTTGATGAGTTCGACCGCGGAGTATTCCGTCAACACGCAACTCGACGGCGGCGGCGTCATCGGCGGCTACGATGTCATCCGCAGCACCGCCGACGGAAACGGGATTTGGATGGTCGGCGTCATGGGCGGCTATCTGCGATCGGAATTGAATTTCGATCACTCGGCCAATGGCGCCGATTTCCAGAGCGGCGCCATCGGTGCCTACGTGACGTATCTGCAAGGCGGCTGGTTCGTCGACGGCCAATTCATGGCAAATCTCGGAAACGTCAAATACTCGGGCGGTCAGTCGGTGAAAGAACATTCGAGCCTGACGGCAATCGGCGGTGTCATCGATGCGGGGTATCGCGTAACGCGCGGCAATGCCTTCATCGAGCCGGGGGCGACGCTCTCCTATGTCAACGCGAACATCGACGCGATGGATCTGTACGATACGTCGGTGAACTTTTCGAACGGCGATAGCCTGCGCGGCCGGCTTGGCGTGCGTCTCGGAACGACGATCGCGAGAGAGCGAGCAAAATATGAGCCGTTTATCGGCGTCAGCGCCCTGTATGAATTTCTCGGCAACAACACGGCGGACGTGACGAGCGGCGATTATCTGCTCAAGGCGACGGACAATCTAAGTGGCGCGCTTGGCGAAGTCACAGGCGGTGTCAACGTGTTCAGCCTGACTGGCAATGGTCTCAGCGCCTTCGCAAAAGGGAACGTGCAATTCGGAAAAGACGATTTCGTCGGTTTCGGCGGAAGCCTCGGCGTCAGGGTTGATTGGTAATGTTGGGCCGGAGGACGATCAGCTCCCCATTCGTCCTCCGGCCGCGTCTCGTACCGCTAAGTACGCATTTTGAATTGGAGACGACGAGATGAAGAAATCCATTCTGCGTTTTTTGGCCGGCGTTGCGGTGGCAGCCCTCGCTGGCGCAGCGCGTGCGGAGGCTCCGGCTTCGGTAGAGGCCGCAAACGCGCAGCCGGCGGCTCAAACGATCGGCGACTGGCTGGTGGCCTGCGAGGCTGAAGTGAAGGGCCACAAATCCTGCGCGCTTTCGCAAACGCTCGTAAGCGGAAAGCTTAAGAAGACGGTTGGCGTGCTTACGATTGACAAGGACGCGGCGGGCAAACTCAAGGGATCGCTCCGGTTGCCCGTCGGAGTATCTCTATCGGCAGGCGTCGTCGTAGACATTGAGGGCAAGGCCGCCCTCACCGTTCCCTACGCTGCCTGCCACCGATCGGGATGTTTCGCGCAGTTCGATTTGACGGAGCCGCTGCTCGGTCATATGCGCAAGGCATCGAAAATATCCGCCGTCGTCCAAGACACGTCCAACAAGCCGCTCAGCCTGACGTTCTCGACGCGCGGCTTTCCGGACGCCTACGCGGCCTACGTCAAAGAAAGCAAATAGTTCTTTGATGGGATCACCCACCGAAGGTGTCATCTCTGGCACAACCAATAGTTGCTATTCCAGCGTTATCGGGGCATAAATTTCATAATGCAATCTAAGATTGTTTAAGGCTGTGAGAGCTATGGACCTTGAACGCGACGGGCTGGCTCGGGCGCTGACGGGAAAAGTCGCGGCTATCCCGTTGGCCACCACTCCGTTTGGAGGGGCGATAACTGATCTGGTCCTCGAGCAAGGCGGCAGGCTGGCCCTCGGTGTATCGCCCGCACAATTCGAGGCGTTCGATGCAAAGATTGACGGTCGCGAAGGCGCCCACTGCCAGCATGTGGATTTGGACCGCCCGCACTCGTTGAGTGAATTCTTCCAAATTGCATTCGCACAGTTCGAACATCTGGATGTCGTCGTGCTGGAGCTGGCTTCTCCGAAGCGGCGGCGAATGACGACGGAAAAGGCGATCGAGGCGGGAACACGCCGGCTGCTCTACTGTCTCGATGCTGTGTTGCCCTATATCGGCGGAGACCTGCACTTCATATGCGTCGCGCCTGCGTCGGGCCCCGCCGTCATTCCGATTTCGACGGCGTTCCTCGCCGCCAAATTCGCGACGACGCGAAAAACGCCGGCCCCGCGCATTCGCATGTCCATCGTCTCGCCGCCCGAAGACTCCGCAGCCGGCGAGGTCGCGCTTGCGCGGGCCGTTGTGCACCTGATGAAAGAAGCGAGAAGTCCGGACATTTTGGAGACGGTGCTGTCGCCCCAGCCAAGACAGCGGCGCCAGCCGCGCCGGTCGCGTTTCGATGCCCGAAGCAAAATGTGTTTGCAGGCGTGAGAATGTCCGGCGCGCTAACCCTTCGCTCGCATGTTGAGCTGATTTGCGATCATCGCAGCGCGCGTTCTGTTCGGCAATCTGAGCTTCTGCAAGACCGCGGTCACATGCCGCTTGACGGTATTCAGGGAACAGGAAAGCTCCTCGGCGATTTCGGCGTTGCTCTTGCCGGCGCCGAGCAGCATCAATACTTCCCGCTGCCTCGGACTGAGGGATTCGACGTCCGGAGGCAGGATCGGCGCGGCAGGTGCCTCGCTAAATCCAGGCCCGAATTGTTGGAAGAGTGCTCGCGCGATGGTGTCCTGGATGAGACCGGGATTGAGTGTGACAGGCGCTTTCGGCGCCTTCGACGCAGTATCGGTCTCCTTGGCTTCGGGTACCCACGCCGCGATATCGACGTGCATGAGAACCGCGCCGCTCGCCGCGTCTGAACTCACAGGAACCCCGATGACGACAAACCACTGCTTCTGCTTCGGCCGCGACGGTACGACGAATGAAATGAGGCTGCGCTTGCGCTTCAGGAGCGATTGGATCTCGGTTCGATGATCGTCATCGCAGTGATCAAAATAGGAGTCGCCAACAGGATATTGACCGAGCGCAATTTTCTGATTGCCCTCTGCCGGTCCGGCTTTGGCGCTCACGTCCATGATGACGCCTCGGTTGTCGATGAGCACGACATAGACCGGCGGTTCGCGCGAGGTGGAGGATTTCATCGCAGTCCTGCAGGGTGACACGGCAAATGGCTGGGGCGCGTGACTAGCGAATAGGAATCATTCTGCTCCGGCCGACGGGCAGTGATTAGCGAGCCTCAATCGCGAAGGCTAGCGGCGCATTATTACAACTGCGCTTTGAACACTCGTTTTTTGATCGCCAACGCTTCCACCTTAAATTGTAATGCAACTTGTGGAGGTGCTAGTCCCTGCGGTGCGCGATGCAGCTCATGCTGCGGTTATCGAATTGCGGTCTTGGTTCGCAAAATAAGCAGAGATCTCCGCCGCGGATTTCGCTGCGCTGAAATAGTACCCTTGGATCTCGCCGCAGCCCTCGGCTTTCAGGATTTCATACTGCTCTTGGGTTTCTACGCCTTCCGCCGTCGTGTGCATCCCGAGCGTCGCTGCCAGCTTGACGACGGTTGATAGAACCAGTCGGGCCTCAAGGCTCGTCGTCAAATCGTTGATGAACGAGCGGTCTATCTTCAAGCGGTCGAACGGACAGCTGCGAAGGCAGCTCAAGGACGAATAGCCCGTCCCGAAATCATCCATCGCCGTCTCGACGCCGAACTCGCGCAGTTCGGTGAGCAATGTGTTGGCTTTTGTAAAATCGGCCATGATCGTCGTCTCGGTGATCTCAAGCTGTAGCCGTTTTGGCGAAAGGCCGGTTTCGGATAGCACCGCCCTGAGACGATCCTTGAGGTCGGGATATTCGAACTGCGCCCGCGAAAAGTTCACCGCTATTTTGACATGGTCGGGCCACTGGGCTGCGTCTTGGCACGCACGCCGGAGAACCCAATCGCCGATCGGAGCGATGACGCCGATCTCCTCGGCGATGGGAACGAATTCCGAAGGCGACACCATTCCACGCTTGGGATGACGCCAGCGTATGAGCGCCTCGAGCCCGACCACTTCATTCGTATCGAGCCGCACGATCGGTTGATAATGAACGTCGAAAGCGCGCTCGGCGAGGGCGCGTCGAAGGTCCTGTTCGAGCTCCTGCCGCTGTTGGAGCCGCCGGTCCATTTCCGCCTCGAAGAAGTTATAGGTTCCGCGAGCGGTCGATTTTGTCCTGTAAAGAGCGACATCCGCGCGCCTGAACAACTCATTAGCGGAGAGCATTTCTGGCTGCCAGCAGGCGACACCGATGCTTGCGCCGACGCGAATGTCCTGCCCGCCGGCTGTCATTGGCGCATTGAGAAAGTCCGAGATGCGCCGCGCAACGATTTCGGCCGCAGTCGGGTGTGCGCCGTTGGTCAGCAACACGGCGAACTCGTCGTCGCCGAGCCGGGCGACGACGTCGATTGCTTGCACGCTATGGCGCAATCTCCCCGCAACCGTCTTCAGCAGGTGATCGCCGATCTTATGGCCGAAGGTGTCGTTGACGGATTTGAAATTGTCAAGATCGATGAATAACAGAGCCACGTCATCGCTGCGAGATATGGCTGTCTCGATATGCTCGATAAGAAGCGTTCGATTGACAAGACCCGTCAAACGATCGCGCTCGGCGGAATATTTGAGCTGCCATTGGTTTTTCCGGTCTTTCGAGACATCGAAGCCGGCCTCGGCCTTCGCCCGGCGACGACCGCCGGCTATAAGATACGACGCGATCAACAGCTCTCCCGTATTGGCGAGGGCGAAGGCAACGGCGGCGCCCGCGGATCCATTGAGGATACCGGCAATCGACGCGGCGGAGACGGCGCCGAGCACGAGCACCGGCAGACGCAGCTTGGTGTCGGAGAAGGCGATCAGCGCCGCCAGCAGAATGCCGTTCGCCGGAAGGATCGCGATCGCATTTGCGGCCGGCAGCTTTACGGCGAGCAGGACGGATAATCCCAATCCCCCGGCAATAGCGGCGGCCCGCAACGCCGTCCCTGCAGGATGAGCTTTGTCCGGTAGCCGCGGCGCGTCCATAACTCCCCCATTTCCGGCTCGCGCAGCTAAAATAGTCTTAAAGTGTTATATTTGCATTAATTCGTGCTAGTTATCTCCCGCCTCGCCCGCCGTTTGCACCGGATTTTGCTCGTGATCGGCGGCCATGGTTGCTGCCTTGTTGGGCTGTTCCAAAGGCAACGAAGAGTCTCGGTGCGTCGAATGGGTTCGTCGCCAGGCTTCGGGCCAGTCGCCGTTGGGCATCCAAGGCTCGCGAGGGACCGGCGACCGAGAGCGGTGGCGTGCGGGAGAGATTTCGCCATCCATCGGGCTGGCGGTGTGAGTGGTGCGCCGCTTCTCATCGAATTGTGCGGGCCTGAAAAGGAATGCCAGCGCGACCGATGCAATTGTCATCATCGCGGTCGTGCGAAGTGGGTAATCGACGAGAGAGTGGGCCAGCAGCAACAGTACCATCACAGAGGCTGCCCGTGCGAGACCGGTGTCGATGCCGCGGAGCTCGTGCGGAGACTCCCGCCACACCGACGCGGTGCGCTGAATGACCCAGACTCCGAATACACCCATCAGGGCGAGCCCGAATATTCCAGTCTCCAGCCAGACTTCGAGGAAATCGTTGTGAGCGTGATTGGCATAGGTGAGGCCGAGATCCGGTGTCGTCTCGAACAGCTGATAGACCGGAACGAATGATCCGAGGCCGGAACCGAAGGGCATATAGGCATAAGCCGCGGAAGCCGTTTTGCGCGCGAAGGTGATGCGGGCATCGGCAAAGGGATCCGCGCCGAACCGGTCGAAGATGCGATAGAGCGCGAGCGGCAAAAGCAGGAAAATCACCGCAGCGCCCGATGCGACGATCCATTGGCCAAACACCCGGCGCGAAGCTTTGATGCGCCGGTCGGCCATGCCGAGCGCGATGGCGGCCGCCAATGCGAGATCGGTCAGAACCAATCCGGCGCGAGACCGCGCCATCAATTGCGCAGCCGTCAGCATGAGAAGCGCGGTTAGCCACGTCAGCAAAGGCATGACGATATCGGATGCGAGACTGCGGCGGGGCGTCGTCTGCCCCCCCACGCCGATCGCCTCGACAAGATGCGCGGCCGCGAAGAGCGTCGTCGCATAGAGCAGGGCCGCAAAATGATTTCTGTTTGCAAAGAAGCCGACAGCCTCTGTCCTATTGGTGATTTCATAAAATCTCAGCGAACTGTTCGGGCCTTCGGCGAGCTGCAGAAGGCCTAAAAAAACGCTTCCAATCCCCATGGCAATAATCACGTAACTGATGTGGCGGCGTTGCGCATGGGAGAGCGTCAATGATCCAAGGAAGACAGCCACGGGCGGAAGCAGCGCCAATCCGCTCAGCCACGTCGCGGATGGCGACATCGTCAGCGGCAGTGGCGGAAGGGGTCGATTGATGAGGACGTATGTTCCCGCAATGAGCGCGCGTCCGGGCAGACGGCTCCACAGCTCCGGCGGAAGTGGAAGCAGCTGCATGGCCGGAACGAGCACCAATGCAACGGCAAAAATCAGCGGCCATTTGAAGTGCCAAAGCGAGCCGGAAAAGACGATCTCACGTAGCGTGGCGGTGAGAAGGATGATGGAGAGGAATTGCAGGATCACATCTCCGGGAAATCCGTTCCTCGTCGCGCCTCCGAGAGCGATCGAAGCCGCTAGAACGAATCCGGTGAGGCATGCAATTCCATGCTCGGAAAAAAACTTCCGCCACCGCTGACGCCGAAAGAAACGACTAGGCGGCTCAGTGCGGCGCCGGGTCCGCGGGGAACACCATCGAACGTTGTCCAATGTGGGTCACGGACTTGTCGGACTTCCGCCGCCGCCCCCGCCGCTCAGTCCGACAGCTGCAGCCGAGATGCCGCCGATTGCCACCGCACCAAGAAGATAGGGAAGGAGACTCGGCTGTGCCGCGTTGAAGGCCGTCGTCTGCGTCGCTGCGGACCACTCTTGAACGAATGTCGGGTCCGCTTCTTGTAGAATTCCGCCGCCTTCGGCGACAGGACTGCCGCAAGGGGGATTCTGAGGTACGCTGAAGACCACGCCCGCCCCAAGAAAAACGGCGCAACCATTGGCAAACGTTACCTTCACCGAGCTTTCGGACTTCGGAACGATCCGATCTCCGGCGCTCAGATTGGTGGACCCCTTGAGTGTCTCGTAGCCATCGCCGCGGCTGACGAAAGCCTCTCCCTTGATCACGGTCACGTTCGCAGCTTCCGCCAGCGAAATGCTCGTTAGAAGCCAAGCCATAGTCAGGATCATGCGGGATCGCATCGATA
Source organism: Pseudomonadota bacterium (assembly GCA_018242295.1). Classification (GTDB taxonomy): domain Bacteria; phylum Pseudomonadota; class Alphaproteobacteria; order Rhizobiales; family Hyphomicrobiaceae; genus Hyphomicrobium_B. The sequence continues at coordinate 581,072 of JAFECE010000003.1, read as the reverse complement.
GGCCTCCTCGTCGATATAGCACTATAGAACTATATCGCGCTGGCGAGTTTGGGAAGCGCCGATCGCGCGAAAGCGCTTCCGGCAGGTACGATTGATGCAGGTTGAACACAGAATATGTGGGGTCTGCCGAGTGAGCTTGACTCTCGATTGAAAAATGCAGATAGCTTAATAACTACCACATAAGGACTATTCCAGCATCGGGGATTGGGGGCGCCTTTGATCGATGTCCACTGCCACATTCTTCCGGGCATCGATGACGGTGCGCCCACCATCGAGACGTCGCTGGAAATGGCGGCCGCGCTGATAGCTGATGGAGTAGAGGCTGTCGTTTGCACACCGCATATTCTTCCCGGCCTCTATCACAATACCGGACCGCAGATCCGGGCGGCGACAGAAAGGTTGCAATCGGCTCTCGCGCAATCCGGCTTGAACTTGCGGCTGTTCAGCGGGTCTGACGCTCATATCTCGCCGGACTTCCTCGGGAAGCTGAGGACCGGCGAAATTCTGACACTTGCTGATAGCCGTTACGTGTTGGTTGAGCTGCCGATGCACGTGCGCCCGGAGCCTCTTAAAAAGTTTTTCTTCGAGCTTATCGTCGCTGGCTACGTTCCAATCCTTTCGCATCCGGAGCGTCTTGCCTGGATAGAACCGCACTTCGTATTGATCCAGCGCCTCGCTCTCACTGGCGTTTGGCTTCAGATCACGTCCGGTTCGTTGCTGGGTAAGTTCGGCCGGTCCGCAAAATATTGGGCTGAGCGTCTACTTGACGAAGGTCTCGTTCACCTCATCGCCACCGATGCGCACGACACGGCGCGCCGGGTGCCCGACCTGCAGAATGGACGGGACGCCGCAGCATTGCGGGTCGGCGAACTTGAAGCGAATAACCTCGTACTCGCGCGTCCGCGCGGCATTCTCGCAAACGCCTCACCCTTAAACCTCCCTTTGTCATTGGCACAAAAATCAAATGCTGTACCCAAGAGCGCCTGATCGTGTCACTGCCGTGAAGGAGTGGAAGGGGGCGGTTCCCCGAGCAGCGTTTCCATGCCTTTTGCTTGCCCTGTTCCTCGGCGGATGTGGAGCTTCGCTCAGCGAAGGCTCGCATCTCACCGGCCCGTCTTCATCGATCGATAAGCCGGGCGCTCCAACGGCGCCGCCTGCGCACGGAATTACGCTTGGCGAAACGGAGGCCCGCGAAGCCGCCGCGCTGATATCCACGACGAACCCAGCCAACGCCGGGTATAAAATCGGGCCCATGGACGTCGTCGAAGTTTCTGTCTTTCAAGTTCCCGAACTTTCCAAGACAGTTCAGGTCGCCGCGAACGGCACCATCAATCTGCCGCTCGCAGGCGAAGTTCAAGCCATGGGCAAGACACCGCGAGACGTCGAGCGCGATCTCACGGCGCGACTCGGCCGCGACTACCTCCAATCACCTCAGGTGAATGTTTACATCAAGGAATACAACAGCCAGCGCGTAACCGTTGACGGCTCGGTGAAAAAGCCGGGCGTATATCCGCTGCGCGGACCGGCGACGTTGCTGCAAATCATCGCGACCGCCGATGGCTTCACCGACACCGCAGACTCCTCCGTCGCCATTTTCCGCAACGTGAACGGCGAGAGATCCGCCGCGAAATTCGATGTTGGAGATATTCGATCGGGGAAAGCCAAGGACCCGCCGATCGTCGAAGGGGATGTCGTCGTGGTCAGCAACTCCGCGATGAAGGAATCCTTCCAAGCGGTACTGAAGGTGCTTCCGGTCACGAACTTCTTTGTTCCGTTCTTGTAGACGGCGCCTTCGCAGCTTTCTTCAATTTCCCCAGCTGACGGCTTCATGACTTCTTCCACGGACGCGAACAGAACGCCTCTAACCTATGCAGACATCCGGGCGCTCGAACCGAATGATCCTTATGAGGTATACGGAGGTCATGGGCTCGACCAGGCGCTGCCGAAAGGCGCCGGTTTTGCCGCCAAGGTGCGGGCCGCGCTGCGGCTTTTGAAGAAGCGCAAAGGCTTGATCTTCGCTGTTACCGTCGCCGTATTTTCTTTGGGCACGGTGCGAACGCTGATGATGACGCCGCTCTACACCTCGAAGATCCGGCTTCAAATTGATCGCAACGTCGCAAAGATCGTTGAAGGCGGCAACGTCACGCCCGTCGAGGGAGTGGATGCCGAATTTTTACGAACTCAATACGAGCTCCTGCTCAGCCGAAGTCTCGCTGAACGAGTAACCCAGTTGGCGCGGCTAACGGAGGACCAAGAATTTTTCCGTCCAAGTTCCTTCTCGCTTCTGGCGACGATCAAGGGCCTGCTGCGGCCGGCAAAATCCCTAACGCCGCCAAGCGAGAAAGATCGCGTCTCCGGTGCGGCCTCCATCGTGCAGCAGAACATCTCGGTGCGCCCGATACCCGGTTCCCGCTTGGTCGACATCTACTATTCAGACCCAAATCCGGCGCGCAGTCAGAAAATCGCAGCCGCATACGCGAACGCGTTTATTGCCTCCAATCTCGACAAGCGTTTCGAGGCGAACGCCTACGCAAAGGCTTTTCTCGAAGATCAGATCAAGCAGCTGAAATTGCGTCTCGAACAATCCGAGAAGACGATGCTCGCCTTTGCCGAGAAAGAACAGATCGTCTCGGTTGGCGAAAAATCGTCGATCATTGAAACGGATCTTGCGAACTCCAACGCTGCGCTCGGCAATATCGCACGCGAGCGGATAAAGAACGAGCAGCTTTGGCGGCAGGTGGAGAAATCCGACGCGCTGAACTTTCCGCAATTTCTTACGAGCAACGCCATCGACGGCTTGCGAACTAAACGCAACGAACTCGTGACCGAGTATCAGGAGAAGCTGCAGACATTCAAGCCGAGCTATCCGGCCATGGTTCAAATCAAGAATAAGATAGCGGAAGTGGACCGGCAACTCGCGGCAGAGGTCAGAACGATCCGCACCTCGCTGAAAAATGCTTACCAGTCGTCGCTCAGTCAGGAAAACGAGATCTCTGCGCGGGTCGCGATGCTGCGCACTGGCGTTCTCGATTTTCAGAAGCGATCGATCGAGTACAACATCCTGAAGCGGGAGGTTGATACCAACAGGGAACTCTATAACGGTCTTCTGCAGAGATATAAGGAAGTCGATGTCGCCGCCGGCGTTGGCAGCAACAACGTGTTTGTCGTTGACGCCGCAAGCCTGCCGGGTTCGCCGTCTTCTCCACTGCTTCTGAAATCCATGATGCTCGCTCTGTTTTTGGGTTTCGGCGCAAGCATCGCCGCCGCTTACGTGATCGAGAATTTCGACGACGTCATCGATTCCGTCGAGGAGGCCGAGCGTGTCGCCGGGCTCGCGACGCTCGGAGTCATTCCTCTCGTGGATTCCTCTGCTGGTGTGACGGATGCGCTTCTCGATGTCAGGTCTCCGCTCGCAGAGGCCTATCGGTCTCTGTGTACGTCGCTCCAATTCTCGACGGCGCGCGGCATGCCCAAAACGCTGTTCGTGACGAGCGCGGGGGCGCAAGAAGGGAAATCGATCAGCTCGATCGCGATTACTCAGCACTTCGCACGTCTAGGCCTGAAGGTCCTTCTCGTCGACGCCGATATGCGGAACCCATCGCTTCATGAATATCTGGAAGCGGATAATTCGGTCGGCTTGAGTTCGTGTCTCGCCGGCGCGGCAACGCCGGCAGATGCAATCCAGAAGACCGCCAACCCCAACTTGGCCTTCCTCTCGTCGGGCCCTCTGCCGCCGAACGCGGCTGATCTTCTCGGCAGCCCGCATCTCATGTCGTTGCTCTCGGGAAGCCTCGAAATATTTGATCTCGTCATCATCGATGGTCCGCCCGTGCTCGGCCTGGCGGATGCGCTGCTCTTGTCGAATGCCGCGGAAGCGACGATTTTCGTCATGGGGAGCGGACTGGCGAGAGGCGGCGCAGTCCGCAGCGCCCTGAGGCGTCTCGAAATATCGAAAGGCCCGCTGATCGGCGGCGTGATCACCAAATTGGACGCGAAAGCCGCGGGTTACGGTTACGGTTATGGGTATGGCTACGGTTATGGTGCCGACGCTCTTTCTTACGGCCAATCGGCGGCGAGCGCCCGCAGAATGCCGCGGACAATCATCGGTCCGTCATGACCAGAAGTCAGAACCACGCATTGAAAGCTGCGCTCGATCTTCTCCGTATACCCTCGCAAGTTCGCTTGATGAGATCAGCACCATTGCCGCCGGGCGTACTCTTGCTCCTTCGCCTCGCCGCAGCGGAATCGGACGCCGAATGCGAGGCCGAAGAATTGACCCCGCGCGGCTCGTCCGCCAATCGTGACGCTGCCATTTTCTTCATCGAGCAGGTTCTGCTTTCGTCGAATTCAGACGCCTACCGCGTGCTTGGTCTCGACGCGACGGCGACCGTCTCTGAACTCCGGCGGCACATGGCGTATCTGCTCAAATGGCTTCATCCGGATTTGAGCAGGGATCCGCATAAGGCGCGACTGGCGCAACGCGTTCTCGTTGCATGGAATGAAGTGAAGGCGGCAAAGCGCTTGGATGGCGCACCGAAAAACGGCGCGCACGAGTCCTTGCGTAAGCCTGCGAACGGCGGTTATCGGTCGCGAGCGATGGTGAAGAGGCAATCCGCAGCCGAGCGTCAAGGTGAGTCGCGCGCACTTCGCAGCCGTCTCGCGCGCGGGCTTCGAAGGCGGGTCAGGCCGCTGTGAGCACAGGCGCTGAGAACGCGACAAGATCCGAAGCGGCGCTTTCAAATCTGGCGCGGCACTCCCTTACAGCTCTGCTGACCGCGTTGCCCCTCGTCCTCAGCGCGCTCGTATTTTCCCGAACGTTCGTCGCTTGTATCGAGCACATAGATCCAGAATCGGCGCTCTCCATCCGTGCAAATGACGCAGGCGCAGAACTCGAACGTGCGAGCAATTGGCTCGCAAGCATCACGAACGCCGAAGGCGGAATTATTAACCCAGACCTGCGAGCGAGCGAGGAGCTCAGCCAGCGCCTTTTGCGCGCGCTATACGTCGAGCCGCTCAATGCTCAGGCGTTTGAGCTTCTTGGCGTGCTCTCGGCGGCCGACGGTGACACGATCTCAGCAAGCAAGTTCATGAAGGCCGCGGCTGCCAGATCGCTGCGAAGGCCTGCGGCACTCTATTGGCTCTTACGGTCCAGTCTTTCCGCGAACGACATTGCCGGCGCGACCGATCGTGCAGATGCGTTGCTTCGCATCCGGCCGGATCTCATTTCCGGAGTGACGCCCGCGCTCGCGCAAATCGCCGCGATGCCAGCCGGTACCGAGCGCTTGCTCGCCACGCTCTCCAAGGGGCCGCCTTGGCGAGAGAAATTTTTTCGCGGGCTCAACGGCCAGACGAATAGCGCCGATGCGCCGTTAAAATTGCTCCTGGGATTGGTGCACTCAGAGCATCCGCCAGCGCCAAATGAAATCGGCACGTATCTCAGATATCTGATCGACACAAAGGATTACGAGCGGGCGTACGTATCTTGGCTTGAGCTTCTCCCGCCGGAGCAACTCGACGACGCCGGGCTGCTCTTCAACGGCGGGTTTCGGTTTCGGCCTTCGGGACTTCCGTTCGACTGGATGATCGAGAGAAGTCATGGCGCACTGACAGAAATTATCAGTGCACAAGAAGCGATCGATATGAACGCGCTGTCGATTGAATTCGGAGGCGGACGCGTCGACTTCCGCCCGGTTTCGCAAGTGTTGGTTCTGGCCCCGGGACGATATCGCCTTGATGGAATTTCGAAGGGAAGCCTGAAGGGGCTGCGCGGTCTCAAATGGCGGATCGCCTGTATCCAACAGCCGTCGCGCGCGCTCGCCGAGAGCAAGGCTTTCCTCGAGGGATCTTCCGATTGGACTGACTTCTCGCTGAGCTTTGAAATTCCCGCGAGCTGCAGAGCTGAGATTATCCGGCTTATTCTCGATGCTCGGTCGGCGTCTGAAACGATGGTCACCGGCTCCATGGTGTTCGCGCGTCTTCGGATACTGAGAGACGACAAGGAATAGGAAGACGTCGCGTCCCACACAAAAGCGCGCCTGTTGCTTCAGGGTCATTGCGATCGGCGTCCTTAAATGATAGTCTGAAAGTATCACTGGAAGTCAAAATGTCGAACCCGTTGGGCGGCACCCGGCGTGCGGTAGCAATGCCGCCGGGAGCGACGACCGACGGAAGAAGCGCGAGAGCCGATGCGTGCTCATCGCGGTGTCATCTCTCGCGGCGGAGGGAACGCCGCGAATGGCGCTCGTCCTCTGCCGGCATTGGCTGTCGTGGGGAATACGGCCAGTCCTCGTGATCCTTCATGCCACCCCGGCGGACCTGGCCCCCGATTTTGATGCACTCGCCGTCGACCGCCTCACGCTCGACATCCCCAAAAAAGGCTTTGTGCGATATCTCGTTATCACCGCGCGCGTCTTTGCGGCGGCCCGCAGGTATCGCGCGATCGGGCTGCTATCAATGCCTTTCGGGTGGCATGCGTTCATCGCGCTCGGCGCCCGATTGGCGGGTGTCCGCCATGTCGTCGCGCACGTCGGCAACTATCCGGACGCCAGTCGCGGATCTGCGTTCGCAAAGTTCCGACTATTGGTTCAACTAGGCCGCCCGTTCACGGATCTCCTCGTCTGCTGCAGCCGTTATGTGCAAGAAGGCACCATGAAGCATTTCAGCATTCGCGAACGGGAAACGGCGGTCGTCTACAACGGCGTTCCCGCCGAAGATTTTGCAACAGACGCGAGGCAAAGCCCGGCAAGCAGCGACAAGCCATTCACGATAGGTATGGTCGCGCGGCTGGAAAAGCATAAGGATCAGGCGACATTGATCCGCGCAGCTAAGGTGCTGAAGGAACGAGGCCGCAACATCCGCGTCGAAATCGTCGGCGACGGCAGCCAACGCGGAATGCTCGAACAAATGATCGCCGCCGAAGGCCTCTCGGGCACGGTGAGCCTGCTCGGTATGCGCCGCGACGTGCCGGCGATTATCGCCGGGCTGGATCTATTCGCATTCTCGACGACGCCGGATGAAGGTTTCGGCCTCGCGCTTGTGGAGGCGATGATCGCCGGCGTTCCGATCGTGGCAAGTGATGTTGGAGCGTGCCGGGAAGTCTTGAGCGGCGGCACACTCGGTATCCTCGTGCCGCCCACGGATGTCATCGCGCTCGCCGATGCAATCGACCTCGTGCGCGACGATCCTCAAACAGCAAGCCTATGTGCGGGGCGCGCGCGAGAAAAAGCCCTGCGGGAATATTCCGGCGAAGCGATGGCCCACGCGTACAGTAACGTACTGGGGCTTTCATCCCTCGCTCAATCGGCGCATGCGGCCCGGCCCACCGCGTGACCTTTCGACCTCGTCTCATGCATATCGTCCACGGACTTGGGGCCGGTGGAACAGAGATGATGTGTTTCCGCTTGGCCGAGCATTGGCAATCGCGGTTTCATCAGCACATCGTTGCGATGAAACCCCATACGCGCATGTTGGAGGCGGGATTCAACGGGCTCGTAAATTGCGTGCTGACCATCGGCCCCGATGAGCCTCAAAGCAATCTCGCAATGTTGCGATGGCTGCGATGTGTCTTCAAGAAAAATACACCAGACGCACTAATCATTCATGTCTTCGGTGTGCCCCATTTAATCGCGGCATCGGCCGCGAGAAGTACCGGAATTAAATCGCTCGCAGTGAAGGCCGGAAATCCGCCGCCGCTCGAAATGCCAGGTAGGCGGCGATGGGCAGCCATCACATTGGGATCAAAACTGCTTCGCTGTCCAATTGCGTCCTGCTCAACGGCGGTGAACGGAGAGCTTCGGAAACTCGGTGTTGGCATGCCGAAGCATTCTCGAGCGATTCCGAACGGCATCGACATTGCTTCCATCGCGGCTAGGTCGCGAGAGGCGAAAGCGATGCGGCCGTCCGTGATCGGAATGGTCGCGCGTTTGGATGCGATCAAGGACCATGACACGCTTTTGCAAGCGTTGAGCTTGGTGCGCCTGCAAGTCCCGGATTGCGAACTCTGGATCGTCGGAGACGGTGTGCGGCGCGTCGCGCTCGAAGATCAGTCTCGGAGCTTGAGTATCGCGGATCGGGTGAAGTTTCTCGGCAATCGTAGCGATGTTCCTGAATTGCTGGGCCAAATGGACGTCTACGCTTTTAGTACGACACGCGCTGAAGGCTTTGGCATCGCCCTCATCGAGGCAATGGCCGCTGGCGTCGCCGTCGTGGCGTCGGACGTGCCCGCATGCAGCGAGGTGCTCGGAAATGGCGAGGCTGGATTGATCGTGCCTCCGGGCGACGCGACGAAACTCGCAGAAGCGATCGTCGAACTTCTGCAGAACCAAGAGCTGCGCGCAAATATATGTGCAGCGGCGGCCGGTCGCGTTCAACGTGAATACAGCATCGAAAAATGCGCCGCGCGATGGGAAGCGCTGCTCTTCCGGAAGACTGTGTCCATCACTTCGCCGGATCATCGATGCGCATCCTGACCTGTCTCGGCGATGCGACGTCCATCGATACGTGGAGCAACACGCCATACTTTCTCCTGAAAGCGGGAAAAAGCGCCGGCTTCCTCGATGACGGATGGCGGCTCGATACGAAAGTTTTGCGTTATCATCGGCTGGCTTGGAATGCCGCCAGGACGATGAAGCGGCTGGAAATGGGCGGCTTTCAATACAGCCAATCATTTCTCCGCCGCCTGATTGCACAGGTAGGGCCGATAGATGCCGAAACCGAAGTCATCAGCCATTTTCCGCTGTTTCCGCCGTTAGGAAGCGGCGTCCGGCGAATGAGCTACTATATCGACGCGACGCTGGCACAGAACTTCAACGACTACGGCTTGGCCGGACGTGGCGGAGTCGGTAAGGCAATGGCTGCCGACGCCATCGCAAGAGAGCGCGATCAATATGAAGCAGCCGAACGCATCGTGTGCATGAGCCGCTGGGCAGCGCGCTCCGTCGTCGAGCGTTACGGAATATCGGGACGCAAGGTTCACATTGTGCCGCCAGGAGCAAACTTGCCTCGGAACGAAGGCCCTGCGTTCGCGGCAAAGCAAGGCGGACCGCTCGTCATGATAAGATTGGGATTCATGGGCAAGGACTGGCGAAGAAAAAATCTTCACTTCCTCCTTCAAATCGCCGATGCGCTGCATGCGCGATGCGTGCCGGTTGAAATCGCGGCCGCTGGGTTCGACCCCGCTGCAGGACCTCGTCACCATCTGATGAAAGCGGTGGGCTTTATCGACAAGCGCCACGACATGCCGAAGTTCGTGCGCTTCATCCGTACGTGTCACTTCACATGCCTGTTCTCGAATGCCGAAGCCTTTGGCCTCTCCAATAGAGAGAGCCTACGGCTGGGCGTTCCCGTGCTCGCGCGAAACATCGGTGGAATTTCCGACACGATGCCGGACGGATGCGGACATCTTTTCGAGCCCTCGGCACAGCCGGAAGACGTCGCCAAAGCGATAGAATCCTACGTTCTGAACCACGACCGATACTGGGCGCTCCGCGAGTCCGTTGCGGCGAGAAGTAACGAGTTCTCGTGGGAAATCACCGTGAGAAAATTGCAGGCGATCTGGTCCGGCTCAGACGAGTACGCCTACGAGAGGATGAAATCCTATGCCTGATAGCGCGCCATTGCGCTTTGCGGTGCTGCAACCCGGTGCGCGGTTGCACTACGCGCTGCCGGCGGTCCTGCAGCGGGCGGGAATGCTCGTGCGCCTGTACACGGACTTCTGCGGCAACACGGGTCCATTGCGTCATCTCGAACATCTATTGCCGCTCGCGGTTCAACCGGCGCCGCTCCGTCGTATGCTTGGGAGAAAGCTACCGGCGGAAATTCCGCGTGCGAAAGTGCGAGAGGTGCGCACCGCCGTCATGCGCGAGAAAGCCGCAAAAATCCTCAGAATGAAGGGAGCGGGAAGCGCAGCGTCATTGCTTGCCGCCGCACGCAGCGAGAATTTCGGCGGTGCCAACGCGATCTACACCGTACTGGTCAATGAAGACATTGAGACCTGCCGGGAGGCGAAAGCGCGCGGTTGCAAAATCGTGCACGAAGCGATGCTTTCGCCGGATATCGGCCTCTGGCTGGATGAGGAACATGAAAGGTTCCCCGGGCACCGCCTCAGCGAACGTTCGATCGAACGCGTAAACGCGGGACGGGATCGCGACCGCATAAAATATGAGATAGCGGACTTGATCATCGCGCCATCCGAATTCGTGAAGAATGCCGTGATTGCCTTGGGCGCTGACTCCTCGCGCGTCGCAGTCGTTCCCTATGGGATTGACGGAAGTTGGCTCCAGAGTAGACCGGAGCCTGTATTGGGCCGCGCGCTGTTCGTCGGCAACATATCTCTGCTCAAAGGCAATCACTACCTCGCGGAGGCGTCCCGCCTTCTCGCCCAAAGAAGTACGGGCTGCAACGTGCGCGTTGTCGGACCGGTCCATCGCCGCATCTTGGACGATCCACTCTTTTACGGTCCGAGCTATGTGGGGCAGGTGCCGAGATCCGAAATTCGCTCTGAATTCCTCGCCGCTGATGTATTTGTGCTGCCGACGTTGTGCGAAGGCTCTGCGCTAGTTCATCTTGAAGCGATGGCGAGTGGCATCCCAGTGATCACCACGCCGAACTGCGGCTCCGTCGTCCGCGACGGCATAGACGGAATAATCGTGCCGATACGATCTGCAACTGCCGTCGCCGACGCCATCGAGCGCATCGTGACGGACAGAAACCTCCGCGAGACCATGTCTCGAAACGCCCGGGAAAGGGCAGCGTCTTTCACATTGGATCAGTATGGAGACCGGCTCGTCAGCGCACTCTCGAGAATTCAAGATGGCAATTGACCTGAGTAAAAAGCGGCCGAGCACCCCGCTAATGCGCGTTCTTCGCTGACCGCATGTATTACGCGCTGGTAGGACTGTTGGCCGCATTCGGCGCGTTCGCGATCTTTCGCGACTGGACGCGATGGCACGATGTGTTTCATCCGACCATCTACTGCGTTCCGCAGTTGATGTTCCTCTACGTGGCATTTCCGCTCTACGGCCTTGCGACCGACGAGTTTGAATTCGTGTCGCGTGCCGGCTACTGGGATCAGCTGGCTGGCTTTCAATTCATTGCCGGCGTCATGTGCTTCGCGTTGATCTGCGGCATATGGTGGGGAGCTCGCAAGGTCGCCAGTGCGCCGGGCACTATCATCGAGCATGATGCCAAAGCCATTTTCGCCGTCGCAGTTCTGTTCGGCGTATTGGGATCGGTTTCCTGGATCGTCGGCATCGCGAATGTCGGCGGATTCGATGCCGCTTATGGGCGCGCCTACGGCGGAGGATGGGACGACAGCGGCTACGTTCGCGAGGCGGCGCAGTTCGGATTCGTCGCGGCGCCTCTGCTTGTTCTATCGCGCCGCAAGGATGGAATGCAGATTCAGCACTGGCTGCTGGTCTTCATCTTCCTGCTTCCGCTGCTCGTGCAAGGCTTTCTGGGAGCGAGGCGAGGCCCGACTTTTCTTGCGATCACCGGATTGGCTGCGAGCTATATTCTCACCTTTCGTCCGCGCATACCATTCTGGCTTGCGTCAGCCGCGGCTCTCCTGATCGGAACGTTGCTGCTATGGCTCGTCGCCAATCGCGGCGCGATCTATTTGGGTTCGGAGCAGGCGCTCGATAGTCCCGTATCGCGTATGCTCGAGAACTGGTCTGGTAATGAATATCTCTTCTCGTCTGCCATCGTCCGCTATGTGAATGAGGTCGGAGAGCCGTTCTACGGCATGCGGATCTTCGCCCATATGTCGGCGCGCGTTGTCCCGTCGGCCATTTGGCCAACCAAATATGCCGATGTCCTCGCAATGCTCGGACTCGATATCGACCTGACGCAGGAGGCTGGCATCCCCGTCGATAGAATTGCGATCGTCACCGGCTGGAAGGTGGCCATTGGTGCCGCGCCCGGAATAGTCGGCGACTTCTGGATGGAATTCGGAATGTTCGCGCCGCTCGCTGCATTCGCTTCGGGTATGCTCTACGGCAGGCTTTGGCGCCGGAGCCGCAGCGATCCGCGCTTGCAGCCCGCCTACGCGATGTTCGCCGCGCTCTCGATATATATTCTGACGCAAACGATCGAAGCGTGGATGTTCAGAGCTCTCCTGTTCGGCATACCCGCGATTGTCGCCTTGCGGCTTCTGGCGCGTCGAAGAAACGATGTACGCGTTCCGAACCAGGCTTGGTACGCACATTCGCTCATGCAACCCGGCCGGGCGCGGCATTGCGAATAGCGCTGTTGTTCAGAAGCTATGGTCCGTATCACCTCGCCCGCCTGAAGGCGCTGCGGAAAGACCATGCGCTCCTCGCCGTCGAATGGTCTCCTGTTGATGCCGATTATGGCTGGGAGGAAAGCGAGAAGAAGCGCGAAGCCGGCGTCATCGCGCTGTCTGCGAAGGAGCTTGCCGCCAAGATCGCCGGATTTTCACCCGATGCGGTGGCAATTCCCGGATATTCGGAACCGTTCGCATTGGCGGCATTACGGCGTTGCAATAAACTGGGAATACCCGCTGTTCTGATGAGTGATACGCACGCTGGAAGCATCCGCGGGCATGCCGGTCGTGAGACGTTGAAACGACAGCTCGTCGGGCTCTACCATTCGGCGCTCGTCGCAGGCAAGCCGCACGCGGAATATCTGGCATCTCTGGGATTTCGAGCCGAGAAAATCTTGACTGGTTACGACGTCGTCGACAATCGGCATTTTTCAGCTCGAGCCGCGGGCTCTACGCCAAATAATGAACGTCTTCCGCAACCCTACTTTTTCTGCTGCGCGCGATTTGTCACCAAGAAGAATATGCAATTCCTCGTGGAAGCATTTGCGGAGTATCGCCGCGCGCAAAAACATGATGCATGGGATCTCGTCATCGCGGGCGATGGTCCATTACGTGACGCCGTCGCTCTCTGCGCGTCGGAGTTTTCGGTCGGACCGAATGTCCATATCCTGGGTCATCGATCCTATGCAGATCTGCCGGAGCTTTATGCCTCCGCCGGCGCTTTCATCCTGCCGAGTATCGTCGATGAATGGGGACTTGTCGTCAATGAAGCCATGGCTGCGGGCCTACCAGTCCTCGTCTCGAACGGCGCTGGCTGCCATCGCGATCTCGTGGAAATCGGTGTCAACGGCTTCGTCTTCGATCCGGCGAAGGCCAACGAGCTTGCAGGATTGATGGGCGATATCGCGACGTCCCCGAGGCGAAATGAAATGGGGGAAGCCAGCCGGCGCATCATCGCGGATTGGGATGTCGATCGCTTCGCGAAAGGACTGACCGCAGCGGTCGATCTAGCGAAAAGTTCACGATCCCGAAGGCGCTTCCACATAGGCGGTGCGGTCGCTGCCGTGCTGTCGCTGGGGAGATGAAGTCCGCGCGCGAATGAAAGTCATGATCGTCACCGGCAGTCTTTCGCGATCGGGAGGCGGCGTTGCAACCGCTGTGCAATGCCTGTCGCGAAGTCTGTTGGCCGCCAAGGCAAAAGTAAATGTTCTAGGCCTGAGAGATGACGGCTGGCATTACGATGCCGGACAATGGCATGGCATCGACGCGACGCCCCTTCGCGTCGTCGGTCCATCGGCGATCGGCTACGCCCCTAAGGCACATGAGTGTCTGCAAAGAGCGCGCGCAGACATGGCCCATACGCACGGCATCTGGAAGTATCCGTCCAGCGTCGTCGCGCGATGGGGTGCTTCCACGGGCCGCCCATATGTCGTCTCACCGCATGGCATGCTCGACGCGTGGGCGTTGAAAAATTCCGCCTGGAAGAAGCGAATAGCCGCCATTCTTTACGAGAACGCGCATCTGCGCGGCGCGTCGTGCTTTCACGCTCTCTGTGACGCCGAAGCCGAGGCAATCCGCGAACTCGGCTTTGAGCATCCCATTTGCGTAATTCCGAACGGCATCGCGCAGCCTCTGATAGAGATTCCGAAGTCCGCGCCATGGGACGCGGTCGTTCCGCGCGAACATCGCGTCATGCTCTTTCTTGGCCGCCTGCATCCGAAGAAAAACTTAGCCGCACTCATTGATGCATGGCCGTCTGATGCAACGAACCCAAATTGGCATCTTGCAATCGCGGGATGGAGTGAGGGCGGACACGAAGAGGCGCTTCGTAAACTCGTGAAGACACGCGCTTTGCGACATCGCGTTCACTTTGTTGGGCCGCTTTTCGGCAGCGAGAAAGACGCCGCATTCCGCGCCGCCGATGCATTCGTATTGCCATCGCTGAGCGAGGGATTGCCGATCGCGGTTCTCGAAGCGTGGTCCTACGGACTTCCCGTGCTTCAGACCGATGCATGCAATCTTGCTCAAGGCTTCCGCGAAAACGCAGCATTCCGCCTTTCCCTCGAGCCGGATCGTATGGCGGCCGAAATCCTCGCCTTCATGCAAATGGATCTAGACGATCAGCGAATAATGGGGCGCAACGGGCAGAGTCTTACCGAGCACGATTTCTGCTGGAGCGGCGTCGCGGAACAACTTCTCCAAGTCTACCGGTGGTTGTTGGACGGCGGGTCGCCGCCGGCATGCGTCCGCTTCTAAAATTCGGAATGCGCGATGCAGCTTGACACCTATGACAACAGCCGCTTTTCGCGAGGCAAGCCACGCTGGATCGAATGCCTCTGGATAGTCATGCAATGGCTCGCGATCCGGTCGCAGGTTCCAGGATCGGCTCACCGCCGCTTCATCTTGCGCATGTTCGGCGCGCGCATCGGCAGCGGTGTAACGATAAAGCCGGGTCTTCGCGTGAAGTTTCCTTGGCGGCTGACCGTCGGCGACCATTCCTGGCTCGGCGAAGACGTATGGATCGATAATCTCGCCGAGGTCGCGATCGGATCGCATTGCTGCATATCGCAGGGCGTATATCTCTGCACTGGCAATCACGATTGGACGGCGCCCGCGTTTGATCTTCGAGCGGAACCAATAACAGTATGCGATAGAGCCTGGATCGCAGCACGCGCAGTCGTGGCGCCGGGAGTGACCATCAGTGAAGGGAGCATCCTGGCGTTGGGCAGCATCGCGACGCGCACGACATCGCCGTGGATCATCAACAGCGGCAATCCCGCGAAGCCGATGAAGGAGCGGCCTCAGCCTCCAACTGAGTGCAGGTGAGCTATTCCACTATTCCACTATTCCACATACGTCATTGCCGATGCCGCCCATGCGCGTAATCTTCATAAATCGATTTTTCTATCCCGATCATTCGGCAACAAGCCAGATGCTGACGGACCTGGCGTTCGGTCTCGTCGAGCGGGGTGCGGACGTCTCGGTGATCACGAGCCGGCTGCACTACGACGATGCCAAGGCAAGACTTCCCGCGCGCGAGACGGTGAGGGGCGTGCATGTGGAACGAATCTGGACGTCGCGGTTCGGCCGGGCCGGGCTCATTCCTCGGTCGATCGATTATTTGACGTTCTATTTTTCCGCCGCATGGATGTTGGTGCGCCTTGCACGCCGCGGCGACATCGTTGTTGCAATGACGGATCCTCCGGCGTTTTCGATTCTGGCTTCCGTCGTCGCCTCGGCGCGCGGTGCGAGCAACATCAATTGGCTGCAGGACGTTTTTCCGGAGGTCGCGGAAGCGCTTCAACTCGCGGGCCGGCACTCTACGCGTTTGTTTCGGCCGCTCCGAATCCTGCGCGACATCTCGCTTCGTCGCGCTTCGATGAACGTCGCGATCGGCTCACTAATGGCGGAACGTCTTTTGCAATCCGGCGTGGAACCGGGGCGCATTGCCATCATTCCGAATTGGGCGGACACCGCCGCCATTCTTCCCGTGCCGTCATCGGAAAATCGCCTGCGGTCCGATTGGAATCTTTCAGATAAGTTCGTCGTTGCGTATTCCGGCAATCTTGGCCGTGCGCACGGCATCGAGACACTGCTTGAAGCTATCGTCACCACCGGACAAACGGTTGACGGCGCGAAAATCCACTGGCTCTTCATCGGGGGCGGCGTCGGTTTCGAGAAACTTCAGACGGCGACGGATGAGCTTGGCATGACCAACATCACCTTTCGTCCATATCAGCCGCGCGAACAGCTCGCCGAAAGTCTGTCGGTTGCTGACGTTCACGTCGTCTTGCTAAGGCCTGAACTCGAGGGACTTATTGTACCAAGCAAATTCTACGGAATAGCAGCCGCAGGGCGGCCTATCGTCTTTGTTGGCGCCCTTAACGGTGAGATCGCGCGTCTTATAAATCAATTCGGATGCGGCGTGGCGCTTGCATCCGGCAATGACGCAGGCCTCGCCGAAACCCTTGCGACGCTGGCAAAAGACCCGCAGCGCTGTCGTCAACTCGGTGAGCGCGCCAGGGCGATGTGCGAGGCGAATTTCAGCAAGGAACTGGCCGTCACCGCGTGGAATGACCTTCTTGAAAGGTTCGCCGTTCCGAAGCCGCGGATCGCTCGGACGCATGCCGCGGCGAGCCAGCACAATAAAGAGACGTGCTAGGCGACCGACAGAAGATCACCGGAGATTTTGACTCGGACCGGCCTGTTGAGGAAGTCCATCAAGACGACGAGGCGATCATTTTCGGCCAGATCGATGATTTTGCCCGCGAGGCCGTCGAAGGCACCGCGGCCGACGCGCACGGTCTCTCCGATCTGAAGAGCTGAGGCAGAGCGTGCGATCACGCCATCTCTCTCGCGCGCCCTGAGGTCGTCGATAAATTGAGTGGGGAGCGTGCAGGGCGCATCGCGCGCGCAAACGACCGATCTGACCCCCACTGTCGACAGAATAGGCCGCCATCGGCTTTGCGCCTCAGTCAGGCGAACAAAGAGATAGCCGGGAAATAGAGGCCGAAGCACGTCAGAGACCCGGCGCGCGTGCCGCGTCTGCTTCCGGATCACCGGCCCATAGACGTCGTACCCCTGATTTCGAAGATGTTGTTCTGCGGCGCGCTCTCGGTTCGGATGCGTATTCACGGCAATCCAGATTGGTTGCAAAGCTGGTGCGGAAACGATGCAGTTCATGCGGACACGCTCTCCCCCGTTCGGCTTTAAAAGAACTAACACTAAAGAGGTGGTTGAGCCACGACGGAGCCTGCTTAATCCACAGCTTCCCAAGGAGGTATTGGTTGCGGAGATGACTAGAAAGGACTAGTAAGCTGACGAGCTTCCCCTTTCGACAGCAATCGCTGCGGAGTTTCCCTTAATGCACCGTCTTGTCCTGCTGGCTGTCGATGTTGGGTTGATCGCTATATCGACGGTGCTGGCCATCCTTCTGTGCAGCCCGCTATCGCCACTCTCCGCGCTCGTGAACGCCAAGCTCTATCTTCTGGTCACGATAGGCGTCGCGATCCCGGTGCTCTGGATCTTTGGCCTCAATCGCACCGTCTGGCGATTTACGTCGCTGAACGATTGCTGGCTGATACTCGGAGCCGCGGCATGGATCGTGGTTTTTGCCATTGCCGGAAATCTTGCCGTCGACGGCATTCAAGGCATTCACGACATGCCGAAATCCCTGCCGGTGATGCAGGGACTTCTCATTCTATGCATGCTGGTCGGCGTTCGCGCGGCGATGCGCCTTCGTCATACCTTGAGACGCCGCGCGCGCGTGGCGAAGGCGCAGTTTCGCGATGAACGCGAGAGCGTTCTTCTCGTCGGTCTCAATCCGATAGCGGATCTTTTCCTGCGTTGTGCCGCGGAAAATGCTCGTGAGCACATCCAAATCGCCGGCATTCTTTCCAATGCCGAGCGTCACCGCGGACGATGGCTGGGCTCATGCAAGATTCTCGGACCTCCCGAGGCGGCGGAGGACGTTCTCCATGACCTGTCGGTTCACGGCATCCGTATCGACCGCATCGTGCTCGCAATGCCCTACACTCACTTGTCGAGACGGGCACAAGAGTCGCTGGCCGAAATTGAACGGACCCAGGCCATCCGCGTGGACCGCCTCTCGGCTCAGTATGGCCTTAGCGAATTGATCTCCGATAGCGACGGAGGTGCGAAGGAGTCCGGCTCGGATCTGACCGCAGTTACTTCGGCTACCGCTCTGGCCCCGGCATTCGGCGGCGGCGATAATCCGGCCAGTTCCTATCTTCGCTGGAAGCGCATGATCGACGCGACGGGGGCGACGTTGGGCATTGTTTGCCTGGCGCCACTAATGCTGATCATCGGCGTGATCGTCGCGCTGGACGTCGGATATCCGCTGATATTCTGGCAGCAGCGCCCGGGCGCATTCGGGCGGCCCATCCGGGTGCTGAAGTTTCGCACCATGAGGCGTCCGCGCGACCAGAACGGCCGCGCACTGACCGACGCCGAACGGGTCTCGAGGGCAGGACGTGTTCTACGCCGCCTTCGGCTCGACGAACTCCCGCAAGTTTACAACGTTCTACTTGGGCATATGTCGCTTGTCGGGCCACGGCCACTTTTGCCGGTTGACCAGCCGTCATTCTCTGCTGCGCGTTTACGGCTTCGGCCCGGATTGACGGGCTGGGCGCAAATTAAGGGAGGCCGTCATCTCTCAATAGAGGACAAAGCCGTCCTCGACCTTTGGTACATAAGGAATGCGTCTTTTGCGCTCGATATGCTGATATTGCTAAATACCGTCCGCACAGTGCTCTTCGGTGAACGGATCGACCGCCGGGCCATAGACCAAGCATGGCGCGAGTTAAGCTCATAGCCGCCAATGCCTTAGACTTACGTAGCCAATTTCGGAACCTGCTCGCGGAGCACAAGGTTAAGCAGTAGCCGAGCAGATTATTCTGCACCGGTTATGCACCGCGCATGGGTGGTATTCCAAAACAATTGGACATTATTCGAGAAATACACCATTATATGCGGGCTTTTTAAAGAACACTTTTCACGACGGCAAATTCTTGAGCCGCTAGCCTTATTCCTTCTGCGAAAATGAATTTTGATCTCGGGCCTCCGTTTTGGGCGGACCGGTTGGTGTTTTTGTTGTGTGGAGTTCGAGCATGCTGCGACCAGGTTCTGGCTATACCGGTAGCACGACACTTGTGCGTAAAATGCCCAGGCGCGAATTGGGCAAAGTCCGTAACCTCACGCGAGATGAGATTCTTTTCGAGACCGGCGATCTCAAGACAAACATCTACCGTGTCGAAACCGGGGCGATTTGCGTCTACCGCAGCCGCCTTGATGGAACCACGGAGATTGTCGAATATGCGCTTGCCGGCGATCTGGTCGGCATGGGCTTTTTGGAGCGCCATGCCACCTATGCGCGTGCTTCCGTAAATTCGAGCGTCCGCTGCTTTCCCCTCGATGCCGCGGATAAGCTCATCGCCGGCGATGCGCACAACAAGGCGAGATTTGACGAAGCGGTGGAGCGCGAATTCATTTATCGCCGCGAGAGCCTCATCAGCGCGTCGAGCCAACATCCGGCGATACGCCTCGCCGCATTTCTGACGGCCGTTTCGCAGCGAACCCGCGAGGAAGGCGGTGACCCCACGTTCATCGACGATAGTGTCAACTGCGGTGTCATTGCAGATTTTCTCGGCATAACGATCGAGGAGCTGGCGCTCGCGCTGACGCAGCTTGAGACGTGCGGACTGATCGAAACGGCTCCGCGCCATGGGCTAAGGCTCAAAGATCTCGCGTCGCTGAAGTCTGTTGCGGACGATGTCGCGACACCGCCGGCCTGGCTCGCGCCCAAGGGCATGCTCCTGAAAGCCCTGCAGTAAGCTCGAAGCGATTTCCAATCTCCTCGGCTCAATCCGCTCGCAGCCATGGCCGCGTGCGGATTGAGCTTGTCGAAAGCTATCGCATTGCATGTGCGTGGTTTTTCCGCCTTGACGCGTGGCGCTTATTGAAGCCTCTCGGTCTCGGTCTGAGATGGAGAACCCGACATTATGAGCGTCCTCTCGTTTGCCGCGATCAACAAGCAGCTCTCGCTATCGCGCCGGTTGTTTCTTGGAAACTCGCTCGCAGCGGCGGCCTTCTCTGCAACGGCGCGGGCCGATGAAGCTGCGCCAGCCGGAACGCTTAAGGCGCGGCAGCTTCCCGCGCGCAGCCTGCCGGTGCCGGAAACGGTCAGCGAAGGCCTGCAGGCCGTCATCGCTGCACCCTATCCGCCGGGATGGAACGTGCTGCCTGAAGACGCCGCAACGTGGAAAGACCTCGCCGCCAAGAGCGCGGCAGGCGCGGCCCCGGCGATCACTGCCATTCGCGAGCATTTCGGTCTGACAGTCGAACAGACTAAGATGGCCGGTGTGCCGGTCTTCGTCATCACGCCGCATGAGATCGCGCCTGAAAATCGTGACCGGCTTCTCGTGCACATTCATGGTGGCGGCTACGTGCTCTTTCCCGGCGAGGCCGGGGCCGGCGAAGGAATGCTGATGGCCGGTTACGGCAGATGCAAAGTCGTCTCGATCGATTACCGGATGGCGCCGGATTATCCCTATCCGGCGGCGCTTGACGACGTGATGGCCGTGTGGGGCGTGCTCCTTGCCGCCTACGATCCGCGCAAGATGGCGATCTTCGGAACGTCCGCAGGTGGCGCGTTGACGTTGTGTGCCATCCATCGGGCGAAAGCCGAAGGTGTACCGCTTCCAGGCGCCATTGCTCCGGGTAGCCCGATCGCCGATCTCACATGGGCGGGGGACACGATCATGGCGAACGCCTTTGTCGATAACGCCCTGGTCTCGCGCCGGAGCTGGGCGAACGCAGCAGGCGCGCTCTACGCTGCAAGCCACGATCCCCGCAATCCCATGCTCTCGCCGATCTTCGGTGACTTTTCGGGCTTCCCGCCTGCGATCCTGACGTCGGGTACGCGCGATCTGCTATTGAGCGACACGGTGCGCACGCATCGCAAGCTTCGCAAGGCCGATGTTACCGCCGCGCTCCAGGTTTTGGAAGGTCAGAGCCACGCGCAATACCTCTCGCCCTTCCTGCCAGAGACTGAAGAGGCGTTCGGCGAAATAGCCAAGTTCTTAAATGATCATCTCACGTCCTAATATTGGAGGTGACAAAGAGATTGTGACAGGTCGAAATAAATCCGTCGCAGATCATAACCACCACTTACTGTCATCGAGCCAAAAACGCGTGAATTACCGCGCGTTTTTTTAATTCGGATGCACGCAATTTTAAGCAAGATGGATTCAAATTCGATCCAGTGGCGCTGAGATATCACAAACGTATCGCCAACGAGGATCAACTCCAATGTCATACATGCGCATTATGCTCGCAATGGTCCTGACAGGACTTGCATTCCCCGTAGAGGGGATTTCCGCTTTCGCCAAAGACGCTATGCCGTCGGTATCCGATGCCGCGTTTGCACGTGATCGCAACGCCGAGATCAATGCCTCGGTTGCTCGCGTCGAAGCTGAGCAGACCGCCGAATTTGAACGCGCTCGGAACGCCGAAATTGAAATGGCATTCGCGGCATACGAGCAGGCAAAGTTCGAGCGCGAAAGAAACAATGAGATCAGCGCATCCTTGGCCGCGGTTGCAGTCGCGCGTGCCCGGGAAGCGCAAGACGTCGCGGAAGCGGCATTCGAGCGTGAACAAAACGCAGAGGCCGACGCGTCGACGGCTCGCGTTGCGGCGGTTCATGAAGCGGAATTCGAAAGAGACCGCAATCGTGAAATCGACGCCGCCACGGCCGCCTACGAGGACGTCAAGTTCGCGGAAGAACGCAATGCTGAGATAGCAGTGTCATTGGCCGCAGTTGATGCGGCGCGCCGGGAAGCGGAATTCGTCGCTGCGCGAAATGCGGAAATCGAAATCTCGCTGTCCGAGGTCAAATCTCGTCAGCATCCCATTGAGACCGGTAGCATAGCACGAGAATAATCCGGCATTAGTCCGGTAGTCGAAATCAATGAGTATTCGAGACTATTGCGCCTTAGGCACTTAAGCCCGGGGCGCTATTTTTTGCCGAATTAGCAATGACGTTTCGCAATCCGGCGAATTCCGTCGCGCGCTTCGTGATGCAAGCGAGGAATGACGGGTGTGATTGGCCGCGAACTCAGATCCCCATCATCGTCATGATGCGGTCGACAGCGAGCGTCGGCAGCAGCGTGCCGTTGCGGACGGACGCCTCGATGTTCGGAAGCTCGGCCGCCACGCGTGGATGCGCTCTGAGGGCGCCCATAAGGCGGTCCTCAAGCATGTCGCGCATCCAGGACACGGCCTGAGATTGCCTGCGCGCGGCGAACTCGCCGGTCGCCGTCATCTTCTCGCGATGCTCGAGAACCTTGGCCCAAAGCTCCTTCAGTCCGCGATTGTCGCGGCCTGAGACGGTCAAGACCGGAGGAAACCACGTCGCGCCGTGCGGCGTGAAAATCTGCAGCGCGTTCTTGTATTCGGCAGCGGCGCTTTCGGCGCGCTTGATGTTGTCGCCGTCCGCCTTGTTGATGGCGATCATATCGGCAAGCTCGATGATGCCTTTCTTGATGCCCTGCAAATCGTCGCCCCCACCCGAGAGCAGAAGCACCAGAAAGAAATCCACCATGTCCGCCACGGCAACCTCGGACTGGCCGACGCCGACCGTCTCGACGATGACGACATCGAAGCCTGCCGCTTCGACGAGCGCCATGGTTTCGCGCGTGCGTCGCGTCACGCCGCCGAGCGTTCCGGACGACGGCGACGGCCTGATAAAGGCGTTCTTTTCCTGCGCGAGCGAGTTCATGCGCGTCTTGTCACCGAGGATCGAACCGCCCGAGCGTTTGGACGTCGGGTCGATCGCGAGCACGGCCACCTGATGCCCTTCGGCAAGAAGGTTCATCCCCAGCTGATCGATCGTCGTCGACTTGCCGACACCGGGAACGCCGGTGATGCCGAGCCGCACGGCTTTGCCCGTCTTCGGCAGCAGTTCCTGCAGCACCTGCTGCGCGAGGCGGCCATGATCCGGGTTCGAGCTTTCCACAAGAGTGATGGCGCGAGCGAGAAGGGCGCGGTCGCCATTGGCGATCCCTGCAACGTAGTCGGCAACCGGAATTTTGTGGGCGGGGAGGGCTATAACGGCCATGGGTGAGATACTGAATCCTGTTCGTTCGTCTACAATTACGTAGGGCAGGAAAGAGATCATCCCGCAAGCCGGGAATTCGACGCTATCGGCCGTCATAATCTCCTGCCATAGAGCCGGTTGCTTGGGGCGCTCAAGCTGCCTAGCTTGTGCGCGGGCCGCGTCCTAGGGGAGGGTAGCGTGATTTGGGGAACTGAAGGCTGGCGCAGGCCGGCACGCAGGACGGGATTTGCTCTGGCGATACTTGCGGCGTGCGGATTGCTCGCAGCGTGTAGCGAAGCACCAAAATTTAGCAAAGAGCGCGCCGAGCCTCCGCCGCAGGCCCAGGAAAGCGCTCAGCCTCCCCCGCCGCCGGAAGCCAATGCGCCCGCAGCGCCCGAAGCGGCGCCACCTCCTGAAACGACCCAACAGAACGAAAATGCGGGAGGCAAGGACTTCGACGCGCGTGCCTACAAAAAGGAAGAGGCAGCGCCTCGCCCCGGCTCGACATTCGAGCACGAGGAATCCGGAGGTTCCGGTGCGAATGTGCCATCCGATATCGGGCAAGGCGGCATCGGCGCTGGTGCTCCTCCTCCGGCGGAAGAGCCGAAAGCCGCGGGTGCTGCGCCTCCGCCACCTTCGGAGGTCGAGCCCAAAGCAGTTGAAGCCGCTCCGCCTCCGCCGCCGGAACCTTCGGAGCCGGCCGGTGGCGCCGCGCCGCCGGAGCCATTGCCGGAAGCGACCACTGCAGCACCGCCTGCTGAGGCTCCCATGACTGAAACCGAGTCCTCTCAAGGATCTTCGTTGGAGGCTCCTCCTCCGCCGCCTTCTCCTCCGGCCGCCGTTGTGCCGCCACCTGCGGCGCCCTCCGTGGCTGCGCGCGCAGCGATCGACAGCGATCCTTCGAAGAAGTTCAAGGTCGTGCCGGTCTTCTATGGAACGGATCGCGCGGTCGAGCCCGATCCGGCGCGACTGCAATTCGGTTCCGAGCGGGGCCATCAGCTGCAGCTCGGACGCGCGCTGATCTCAGTGCCTCTCAGCCATAAGGTGCCGCACATCGAGCGGCCGACGGTCTACGAGATCCCGTATTTCAAATACAAGATCTATGAAGAGAAAGAGGATCCGAACAAGCATTTCACGCTGCAGGAAATCAAGAGCCTCAGCGAAGATCAGATGCTGGCTCTCGTCAAAGAGCAGTTGGCGAAGTCCTCGACGTTCAAGGATCACGCCTTCGTCTTCGTGCACGGCTTCAACACGTCGTTCGACTGTGCGCTCTTTAGGACCGCGCAAATCGCCTACGATCTCGGCTTCGACGGCGTGCCGTTCGTCTACAGCTGGCCGTCCGGCGGCAAGGTCGCGAGCTATACTTACGATCGCGGCAGCGTCGAGCAGGCCGAGCCGAGGCTGGCTGAATTCCTCACCATGGTCATTCAGAAGAGCGGCGCGAAGTCCATCAGCCTTATCGCCCATTCAATGGGGAACGAGCTATTGCTCCGCGTCCTGGAAAGGCTGAGGCCGAAGATTCCGGAAGGCGTCGTGATCAGCCAGGTCATTCTCGCCGCGCCCGATGTCGACCGCGATAAGTTCAACATTATCGCCCGCGAGATCACGAACTTCGCGAAAGGCGTCACGCTCTATGCCGCCTCGAACGATCGTGCGCTTGGATATTCTGCACGGTTCTGGGGCGGCGTTCCGCGTGCGGGCGACATACCCAAGGATGGGCCGTTGATCATTCCGGGTGTCGACACCATCGACGTCACCGCAGTCTCGACGGATGCGTTGGGTCTCAACCACTCGGGCTATGCGGAAAATCCGGCATTGCTCGACGATGTCAAAGCGCTCGTGGAGTTCGGCATTCGCCCGCCGGATAAGCGCGTGAAAAGCATCCTGACGGTCGAGTCGGCTGCGGGAACGTTCTGGCGCTTCCAGGCAACGAACTGAAACCGGCGAGCCTCGCTAACCGGTCATGCCCGTCCGGCGTTTCAGTGAATCCAAAGCGCGGGGGGAGCTTGCCGCCTCCCGCTCTTTTTCGCTGCGAAGGCGCTCCTCCTCCGCATAGACACGCTTAGTCGCCCGGTCGGCTGAGTTTTTCGTACGCTTCGAGTGCCTGCGTTCCGAAAGCGTCATGCCGTAAAACAACAGCGCGCCGAGTATGATCGGCGCTCCTATGACCGACAGCACCAGAAGGAATTCGCTCAAATATTCTTCCACGGCAGGACCTCCGCATTGTCCGCGAAAAACTGCGCAGAATTCCCAAAGTTCCGGGCCCTGATGAACGCACCGCGACAGGAATTGCGAGGTCTCCCCAAGAAAGAGATTCGCATGCCACACGGCCAACTAACTCAAGCGTAACGGGGAACATTGCCCGCGCGGCGGCGGTTACGATCCACAAGTCGAATGACTTCAGGAGAGATCGCGATGAGAGCAATTTTAGCGATGATCGTTGCGGGCTTTGCATTTCCAGCATTGGCCGCAGACATTCCGAGCCAAACCAAGGACTTCGTAAATAACGCTTCCGTTGGCAATAAATTCGAAATCGATACGAGCCAGCTCGCGTTGAAATACGCCAAGTCGCCAGAAGTGAAAAACTTCGCGCAGCAGATGATCACGGATCATACGAAGGCAGGCGACGAGTTGAAGGCAGCTCTCATCGAGGCCAAGATCGAGCCGCCGTCGGACACTCTCGATGTGATGCACGCGGCCAAATATGCGAAGTTGCGTCTTTTCACGACCGAGAATGGCTTCGACTCTGCCTACGCGGAGGAACAGCTGAAGGCCCATGAGGATGCCGTTGCAAAGTTCCAGGACTTTGCGTCGACTGGACCGACGCCCGAAGTGAAGGCGTTCGCAGCTAAACTGCTTCCCACGCTTCAGCACCATCTCGCGATGGCGAAAGATCTCGATGAGAAAGTGCACTCGAAAAGCTAGCGCGTGAGTATTTTTCGCGATCGCCTTTTTCGCCCCGCGCTAGACACAAACAATTCCGAAATTAAAATGGCCCCGAAGTGGGAAGCTTCGGGGCCGAGACAATATTATCAAATGAATGTACGGGAGCGTACAACGAGGAAACCCTAGTTGAATCGCGCCGATTCGGCAATTACCGCGCGTCCCTCGCAGCGACTCTACCCACATTAAAAAATTTGATCCTAATGCTCTCGCTTGCATTTCGATATCCCACACCGCGTGCCGCGCGGAGATCTGCTCGCTGCGTGGGCAATGAGCGAAACCATCTCTCACACCGGGCTGCGGCGCAGCAAGCCTGAAGCAATTTCGCCTGCTTGTGTGATTGCGTGAATGCCCGCTAGTAGGTGGGAATGATCGCAGTCACGAGAGTGTGCATGCCGTGAGTAAGCTTGACGACGTTGTCAAAGAAGTCGCCGACGAAATGCGCCGAATGCCCGACCGGGGAGAGGTCGCAACCTACATTCCGGAATTGGCGCGCGTCGATCCAAAGTCTTTCGGCATTGCCGTTGTCGACGCCGAAGGCAACGTCGCCGTTGGTGGGGACGCCGATACGCCCTTTTCGATACAAAGCATCTCAAAGGTCTTCACGCTGACCCTCGCTCTCGGCAAAGTCGGCGACAGGTTGTGGGACCGCGTCGGTCGCGAGCCATCGGGAAGTCCGTTTAACTCCGTCGTGCAGCTGGAGTACGAAAAAGGGATTCCGCGCAATCCCTTTATCAATGCCGGCGCAATCGCGGTGACCGATTTGATCCTCGCCAATCATTTGCCCCGTGAGGCGCTGGGCGAGATTCTGAGGTTCATGCAGTTCCTGGCCGACGATTCAACGATCACGATCGACCAGCAGGTCGCCGCCTCCGAGCATAGGACCGGCTTTCGAAATGCCGCCCTCGCCAATTACATGAAGTCATTCGGCATGCTCGATAACCCGGTCGACTTCACCCTTGGCGTTTACTTCCACCACTGCGCTATCGCGATGTCTTGCCGACAATTGGCCATGGCTGGGCGGTTTCTTGCACAATTTGGAAGCAATCCGTCCACTGGATATGCAGTTATCCAGCCTGAGAGGGCGCGTCGGATTAACGCTCTCATGCTGACCTGCGGCCATTACGATGGATCGGGCGAATTCGCCTACCGGGTCGGCCTGCCCGGAAAAAGCGGGGTGGGGGGCGGCATACTGGCCATAGCCCCCGGTAAGGCCTCGATCGTCGTCTGGTCGCCTGGACTGGATAAGACGGGTAACTCGCGGCTAGGCCGGATTGCGCTCGAGCGTCTCACCAGCTGCATGGGCTGGTCGATCTTCGGCGCATGACGTTCTGAAGCCTTGCCGCAGGGCCGGTCAGGACCTTGAAGAGGCCTGCGCGTTCACTTGGCTCCAGTTCGGACGCAGCTTCGTCGGCAACGTACGTCGCGAAATAACAGGAAGCCGATATAGGCCGGAATAGAGGGCGCTTTCAAAAACTTGGCGGCAACATTTCCCCGCCCCGCGCGAAAAGAATAAGAGCCTTTCGCGCGCTCTCGATCAGTTCCTGCCTTTGGCGGAAGTGACGCTACTCATGACGCCTACAACTCGGAAGTTTCAGCTCCAGCGGACCAGCTCGGCGTCATCAATTGCTACTTGGTGATACCAGCAGCTGCCGTACTCGACCGGCCTCGCAAGCCGCGACTGCACGATCGCTGAAGCCTGTTTGACGATGCGGTGTCCATGCAAGGAAGCACGTCCGCCTTTCGGGAACTGGTAGATCTTCGCAGATGGTCGAATGCTCATCTCAGTCATCGTCGTCTCTCCTTGAAGTCCCACCGCTGAAATGACGCAGCCGGTTCGTCTTCTATTTTCGCCCGATTATTCTGATGCCTCAATAAAAATCAGCAATTGCACAAACTATGGGCATGCTTGGTTTTGCATCTTTCGGTAGCATCCGTGCCGTGGTGAACGCTCGCTGTACGCGACCTGTTCCGCCACGTCGTCTTGGGCCTTTCGTGGGCCTGTATCGCATGAGGGAGAATAGATGCTGTCGGCGGTGTCTCAGGACAAGAGCGAGAGACTCTGCGCCGGGGAAGCGTCCGCAAGCATATCTCAATTCGCCATGGCTGCCGGCTGGCGGCGCCCACGCGGGCTCTCCGATGATCCAGGCTTTCATCGAATTGCGGCGCCATCCGTACTTTCCGACTTCAGCGCCAGGCCATGCCAACGCCGGCCGCGCACGCACTAGGAATTCCTCAGACATCTAACTCAGGGAGCAGCTCAGAATGACGAAGTATAAGCTTGAGTACATTTGGCTCGATGGTTACACGCCGGTCCCGAACCTGCGTGGCAAGACGCAGATCAAGGAATACAGCTCGTTCCCGGATCTCGCCGATCTGCCGCTCTGGGGATTCGACGGCAGCTCGACCTTGCAGGCCGAGGGCCACAGCTCCGACTGCGTTCTGAAGCCCGTCGCTCACTATCCCGATCCGGCGCGCAACAACGGCGTGCTCGTCATGTGCGAAGTCATGATGCCGGACGGCAAGACACCGCATGCTTCGAACAAGCGCGCAACCATTCTCGATGATACCGGCGCCTGGTTTGGCTTCGAGCAGGAATACTTCTTCTACAAGAATGGCCGTCCGCTCGGCTTCCCAGAGTCCGGCTATCCGGCGCCGCAGGGTCCCTACTACACGGGCGTCGGCTACAAGAACGTCGGCGACGTTGCTCGCAAGATCGTCGAAGAGCATCTCGAGCTCTGCCTCGCCGCCGGCATCAACCACGAAGGCATCAACGCCGAAGTCGCGAAGGGCCAGTGGGAATTCCAGATTTTCGGCAAGGGCTCCAAGAAGGCAGCCGACGAAATGTGGATGGCGCGCTACCTGCTGCTCCGCCTCACGGAGAAGTACGGCATCGACATCGAGTTCCATTGTAAACCGCTCGGCGACACCGACTGGAACGGCTCGGGCATGCACGCGAACTTCTCGACCGAGTATATGCGCACGGTCGGCGGCAAGGAATACTTCGAGGCGCTGATGAAGGAGTTCGATAAGAACATCGAAGACCACATCGCCGTTTACGGCCCGGACAATCATATGCGCCTGACCGGCAAGCACGAGACCGCGCCGTGGAACAAGTTCAGCTACGGCGTTGCTGACCGTGGCGCCTCGATCCGCGTTCCGCACTCGTTCGTCAACAACGGCTACAAGGGCTACCTGGAAGATCGCCGCCCGAACTCGCAGGGCGACCCATACCAGATCGCTTCGCAGATCCTGAAGACGATCTCTGCGGTGCCGGCAGGCGCCGTTGCAAAGGCAGCCTAAGACCTTCAATCGCGGCGCCGGCTTTGCAGTCGGCGCCGCGAGTCTATCTGGAATTGGTCCGGCGCAAACGCGCTTCCGCAACGACTGCGGCGATGAGGCCGCAGAGGCTACCGCTCTACTGAATTGCCGCTGACCTCTTGCCGAGGAGCGCTGCTCTTCTGGCCCGCGATGACGATCGCTGATGCTTGGCTTTTCGCGAAGCGGATTTGACCGACGACTTCTGAGGCTCAGGCGGCGTAACATCGGCCACGAGCTCAAGCGCCGTCTTCGGCTTCAGAAGAACGACCTTGTAGCCACCCACTTTGAGTTTCGCGAGCAGCCCCGGAACAGCGTCGGCGGTCCATTTGTGGATGTCGTGCAACAGGATGATCCCGCGCCCACGTGCCTTGAGACCGGCCATGACCCTCGCGATGACCGGCGCTGAACTGCGAACGCGCCAGTCCGAGGAATCGATATCGACCGCGATCTGCGCGATGTTGCGGCTCTTGAAATAATCTTCGTCGAGCTTGCTGCTGGAAAGATAGGGATATCGGAAAAACGGCGCGACAGGCTGTGGGCTGAACTTCTGCACAACGTCGAACGTCGCTTCGACCTCGTGAGTGACATCAGGTAACGCAAGCCGCGCGAGGTTGGGATGAGACCACGTATGCGTTCCGATGGTATGGCCCTGGTCCGCCACCTCTTTGACGATCTCGGGATGGACGACGACCATTTCGCCGACCATGAAGAAGACGGCTTTGGTGCATTCTTTTGCGAGCGCGGCCAAAATCTGACGCGTGTTGTTGGGCGACGGTCCGTCATCGAATGTGAGAACGACCTCGCCCGGCGCGAGGAAATTCGGATCACCATGCGGCGCACCGATCCACGGGCCGCCTGTCGTGTCGACTTCGATGGTGCGTGAAACGCCAAGCGTGCCAGCCGGGCAAGCGTCGTCCGCATGCGCCGTGCTCAGTGTGCAAAGTCCGGCCGCGATCACGCTCACAACAGCCAGACTGAGGTTCCATCTTGGTCGCATCTGAAATCCAGTTGAGGAAGACCGGATGCATTCCGGCGTCATTGACAGCAAAAAGGTCCTAAAACGGATTATGCCCGCGAGATCGCCGTGCATGCAGCTGGGCCGATGGTGCCCGCTCTCGTATCAACAGCAAAAGAATATATCAACTCGCGCGCGGAGCGATCTAGTCCAGACCTTGAGGCTGCGCTGAAAATCGCCTCACCACCGGCCGATATGCAACATCCGCATCGGGATTTACAGCAAATCCCAGGGGAGCGTGATGCGACGCTTGCACATCGAGGAAAAAAATCGGCGTCACTTTTGAGATCTCATACGAGCCATACGCCGAGAAGCGGTGTTCGGACGCAATCGCAAAACTATCGAATCAAAGCGGAAACGAATGCTCCACTTCGGCAACAGAGGTCGAAAAGCGTATGCAGATTGTTGACCGGAGCGAGTAGTTAAGATTCGATTTTTTGAAATGGATGTGCCGCTACTTGGAAAGCGGCTTCGCATCAGGCGGCGATCCCTGCGAAACATGCTCTCCTGCGGTGTCGGTCGGCACACCTTCCATTTTCGCAGGAGTAGTCCGAATAAACGCGATGGCGAAGCCGCCGAGAACCAAGACCGTGATCACCATCGATATGATGAGTACGCGGAAGTTGGTCGTTCGCGAACTGGCTTGTCGAGCTTCAGTGGGGGTCTTCGCCACGCCCGGTTCCTTTCGCGCTCATGCGAAGAAATAGGCGAGTGCGATCAAGATGACCGCGGCGGTGCCAACGAAAAACATTATGCCACGGATGAAATCGCGATAAGTTTGGACATGACTTTCGAAATCCTGCGCATTGGGCGCGTAGGGTTGCTTCTCGATTGCAGCGCGCTCGATGCCCTCTTCTTCTAGCACGTCTAATGAGGTCGGATTGCCGGTGACAGCCATGGTCGCCTCCATAACCTTGGGGTTAAACGTTCGTCTGTAGAGGGCGTTCCCGAACAGCGGTCGCTGGCCATGCCGGCGTCGTACTGAGGATCGATCAAAATGCTGTGCCCCGCTGCAATTCAGCCGGGGCACAGCATGCATCTACTAGTAGTACCGGCAGATGCGCCTACGGCCATAGTAGCCGCCGTAGTAGGGCCAGCCTAATCCCGCACTCCAGCCCCATCCCGGCCACCACCAACCGCCGCCAAATCGGTGCCGGCGCCATCCCCAGCCGCCCCAGCCCCAACCGGGACGCCGCCATCCCCACCCGGGGCCGCGCCAGCCCCATCCGGCTGTGCGGAATCTGGGCCCGCGCCAACCCCATCCGGCTGTGCGGAACCCGCCACCGCGCCAACCCCATCCGCCCCCACGCCATCCGCCACCATGGAACATGGCTCCGCCGCGGAACCCGCCTCCACGGAACCCGCCAAATCCTCCGTGGAAACCGCCGCCACCAAATCGTGCATCGGCCGTATTGGACATCGTGATGATGGCGAGCGACCCCACCGCCGCAATCAAAAATCGATTGAACTTATTCATTGATGAGACCTCATTGCTCGTCAGCCAACGTATGGGCAGTACGCGGAAGAAAACGCGCTCATTGTTCCGTCGCGCGGGGCTGACGAACGAGCCGGGCTTGGAACAGTCGGTTTTCGTTTGCTGCCCGCGCGCTCCTGGCAACGCCAAAACAACTCGGCAGCTGAGCTAATGGAGTTACGCGTCATGCGTCGCGCAGTCTCATCGGCAGGCAGATTGTCGGTGAAACCCTCTGAGCTTGGGCGCTGCGAGTTAACGCACGATGACCACGGATCGTCGGACGCGATACCTATTCATCCAAAATTTTACGCAGCTTCGACTGAAGCTTTTCGACTTCGAACGGCTTGTTGCGCTTCGAAAGGGCCCGCGCGAACGCAATCGTTATCCGCGACGGCAAGAACGACGACCTTTGTCGAGCCCTGATGCAAATTGGAAGCCTCGTTCCTATCGCGCGACTTGGCTGGCGGTGCCGGCGCTCTGGGCAAACGGGAATCTCCGGAATGACCTTCAAGAGCGGCGATGCGACGGGCAACTCGCCGCATCGAGTCAACCGTTCGCGAGCCGGCTGGCTATGAGACTGTTCACAACCATCGAGACGTCATCGGGATTGTAAGGTTTTGCGAGGAATGGCGTATTGGGATAGAGCATCCCGAGGTCTTCCTCGCCTCCGCCCGTGCAAATCGCAAATGGAATGCCTTTTTCGTCGAGAGCGCGAGCCAAAGGCGCCGCTTCGCCGTCCTCCAGCAGGCAATCGATTACGGCAATATCGACGTCTTGCGTCGAGAGAAGTGCGAGCGCATCCCGCACGCTCAAGATCGGTCCAATAACGCGACAGCCATACCCCTTGAGAATGACTTCGAGGTCGAGACCGATCAGCGTGTTGTCCTCCACCAGCAGGACGCGCGGCGCCGGGAACTGTCTGAGAGTATCGGCCTTCACCATGCATATCGAGCCGCAAAACATCATACACCCCACTCCAAGGACGTGAGCCTCGATCCTTTTGCGCAATGAATCAATCCGTTGAAGGCGCAACTTGCTGTTCAGTCGCAAATTTGTGAGGGCGCTGAGGAAACCGTTTCTGCTCGCTCGTCGTTAAGCTGTGTCCCCGCTCAACTTGAGTAGCTTACTAATTTTCGGTCTTGCGACTTTGAGAATGCGCGAAGGAGATCGCGATGTGTGCCGCAATCAGAGACGAGCGCCTGCAAATTATGCTCGAGCCGGATGAGCTTCGAGCTGTCGATGACTTTCGCTATAGGTATCGCCTGCCGAGCCGCGCGGCGGCCGTGCGAGAATTGCTGAAGCGCGGGCTATCGAGTGCGCCGACGGGTGAAGCCGACGATCGTTCCCGGTCTCAGGATTTTGGCGTACTCGGTATCGCCAACGGTAGCCGCTTCAAGGACGTCGATAAGGCCGAAGGCGAGGAGTAGCCGCGGCTTCTCGACCAAGCTCAGCGAGCCGGTCATATTCGCACGGTAGAAGGATTGTTCGGATACCTTCCGAGTGTCCGTGCACCAAACCTCCGCAAAATCAAAGCATTGCGCCTCGCTCCGTTAGAGAGCGAGGAACCTTGTTGATCCAATTTACTGTCTTCACCCGCGATTTTTTTCAGTCTCTGGGAACCCAAGACGGCCTGTAGCCGTTCTACACTGACAATCTCCCCCAGATTGTAGTCCCTGGCGTTATTCCCCCCATAACGCCGTCCTAAAAGACGCCGGCTTTTCCCCCGAAGTCGGCGTCTTCATTTTTTGCGAGTTCGCCGGTGTGCGCTCTCTTTCCAACTGCTGCAAGCGCGCGAGCAGATCGGACAGAAAAGCCGGAGTTTTATCCAAGTCCCGCTCGAACATTTCTCGCAGACGCGGCGCGGCCCGATTTTTGAACTCGATCAGCCAATTGTCTTCGTGCATCTAGGTCTCCAGCGTATCCCCGTACTCGAAATCGATACGAGGAGAATCCACGAGGGTACTGCGCAGTTCCGATACCAAGGGGACATATGTTTTTGGGTCAGTGAGCTGTTTCTTCACGTATTCGCAACGCGCATGTGCTTTTCAGATTTTGCATTGCTCAAACCGCCAGATCCCGTCGAGCAGCAAGCTCAAAACATAAGCTTTTGGACGATCATTGGAATTGAATTAGGGGGATGACAAATCATCCGCCGGGTTCACTTTCCTCGGCCTCTCTCTGTGCCAAGACAGCGCGCAACAAACGCACCCGGCGAAGGTTTTCTCCTCATCGGAGTCACTTAGCTCCCAATGGATGAGGAAGACCCAAATGAAAAGTATCCGAAGATTAGCAACAATCGCTGCGGCCGCGCTCGCGGTCACGGCGTTCTCGGTTTCTGCCGACGCCCATGGTGGCGGTGGGGGCGGCGGAGGAGGCGGAGGTGGCCATGGGGGAGGCGGTGGCGGCTTCTCGATGGGCGGCGGCGGTGGCATGGGCCATGGCGGCGGCGGTTGGGGTGGCGGCATGGGCCACGGCGGCGGTGGATGGGGTGGTGGAATGGGCCGAATGAGCCACGAAGGCTTCGGCTTCCGTAACGGCGGTCATATGGGCAGAGATTTCGATCGCTTCCATCATAGGCGTTTCGTAGCCGTCCCGTTCTTCTTCGGAGACGGTTATTACGACGACTATTACTACGGCGACGATTACACCTGCTTCTGGCGCTACGGCCGGCGCATCTGCCGTTACATTGGCTACTAGGATTGATGAAAAAGCCCCGGACGACCGGGGCTTTTTTTGCGTGATGACCACTGCAGAAAACAGAGAGCCCTGCCATCTCTGGCAGGGCTGACAGGAACACGTCACCCTCACGCCTGGCGGTATCGGCTCCCGCTGTGCCGACCGTTCAAGCAGCGACGCTCTTCCCGCTGAAGGAGGCAGCCAATACAGAAATTCGACGTCACAAACAATTCACAATCCGACGCAGTATGTAACAGTTGTGACATGGCGGCCACCCACGGAATGCCGCGCATCGGTCAAGCGACGCTGGACGGCGATCAGAACGGTTTTCGTCGAGCCATCATGGCAGCGGGCAGACGAGCGCGAGCGCTTGCAGTTGCGCCGTCGCTCGCGGCTTCGATCGTGCGCAGCAACTCATCAATTTCGAAGGGCTTGCCGATATGCGCTGTCATGCCGGCCGCATAACAGCTTGCGATTTCGTTGGGAAGAACGTTCGCCGTCATGGCGATGATGGGAACTTGGCCCTGGCTTGGCGGTAACGTCCGGATTTCCTTCGTCGCCGCGAGGCCGTTCATCCCCGGCATCTGCATGTCCATGAGAATGACATCGAAAGTCTCGGACTTCGCCAGCGAGATGGCCTCCGCGCCGCTCGCGGCCGTCACCGCGCGATGACCGGCGCGGCGCAACACTGTCGAGGTTAGGCGTCTGTTGGGTTCCATGTCGTCGACCACGAGAATGTTAAGGCCGCCGGGGCTGGCCGGTCTCGCTTCCACGGAACGATCGATCGCAGGCAGCGCGCGGCTGACGATGAGAGGCAGTTCGAACCAAAACGCCGACCCCACGCCGAGTTCGCTTTGCACGCCGATTTCGCCATCCATCGCAACAACGATACTTTTGCTGATGGCAAGCCCGAGGCCCGATCCCGTGAAGCGCCGTTCGTAGCTTCCGTCGAGCTGGCTAAACCTGTTGAACAGTTCCGGTATCGACTTTTGAGGTATGCCAGGCCCCGTATCCTTCACGATAAACCGGACGGCGACGATATCATCGGAACGCCTCAGCCATTTGGCCTCGACATCGACGCGGCCTTCTGACGTGAATTTCACCGCGTTGCCGACGAGATTGACGAGGACCTGCCGGACTCGTTGCGCGTCAGCCTCGACGTTCACTTCATCCAGCGCGCCATCGATCTCGGCGCTTAGAACGAGACCTTTCGCCCGCGCCTCCACTTGCATCAGTGACAGGCAACTCTCGATCATCGGCCTGAGCAGCGTCGGCGCAAGCAACAGCTTCAGGCGGCCAGCTTCGATAGCGGAAAAGTCGAGAATGTCATTCACGGTATTGAGGAGCGATCGTCCCGCGTCCCGCACGATTTCGAGGTCACGCGCGTCTTCCGCATTCAAGCTGCGTCGCGCCAGCACGAGGCTCGTATAGCCGATTACGCTGTTGAGCGGCGTTCTGATCTCATGGCTCATCGTTGCGAAGAATTCCGACTTCGCAGAGTTTGCGCGCTGTGCCGCTTCATTCGCAGCCTTAGCGTCCTCGATGGAGAATTTGAGCCGTTGCAGAACTTTCAAACGCTCCATGAACATGCGAGCGTTCGTCATGACGAGGACGATGAGGAAAACCAGGAAGCTGATGGCGAGCGCACCAAGAACCACGTTCTCTCGACCGCCGAGAACCATCAGTTTGATGATGAGCGGACCGAGGATCGTGCCTGCATAGGTCAGCGCCGCCGCCGGTATCGGCGCAAGCAGGATGCTGCCGCTCGCCGCCATGCCGACCACGAATGCCATCAGGATCGCTTCGCTCGTCCCGCTGACGGTACCCGCCCAGATGATCGCCAAAGACGACCAGGGGAGCGCCAGAAGCACGGCGAAAATGAGCGCGTTGCGCGCGCTCCGCAATTCGTCGGGGTTCTGATCGCGAGGGACCTGCGTACGATGAAACGATCGCGCGGCGACGATTCCGCCTGCCGTCAGCGACAAGAAAGCCCAGAGAAGAAGATCTCGAGTCGGTATGGTGTTCCAGAAGGCAGCGGTCGCGAGCGCGACATTCACTCCGTATCCAGCCATCGCATAAGGGGTGACGCGCGCGACGGCGGACAACTGATCGCGATGCAGGAGAAACTTAGTCATCACCGGCGTCCCCCATGAAGGCGTCCAGCGCAGCAATGGCGCGTCCACCCGCGCTTCGCAGGTCCATTTGAGCCGAAACGACATCGGCGCGCGCATGACGGCGTGCGTATTCCCGCAATCTCTCGGCTGCCGACATCAGCTCGTACATTCCGAGCGTCCCGGAGAAGTTGATAAGATCGTGGCAGATGGCTTCGATCTGCGAAGGCGAAAGCTCGAGCGACTCGAGATTAACGAGTCGCTGGCGAATTCCCGTCTCGAATTCGCCGATAATGTTCCGAAAGCCCACCATGTCCAAATAGCCGCGCATTCGCAGCAACTTGTTGGCATCCAGGACTGGGCCCTCGTCGGTAATTACGGCCTCGGACATCGGAGACTTCATGAGGGAAAATTATTGTCTAACGATAAGGCCGGGCGCGCTTATTCGGCCCCCCGAGATATCATCCCCACAATGCATTACTCTGAGCTTAACTGAGCCGCACGGCCTCCCGATTGAAAAGACGGTGTTCATTTGCGAACCTCCCATTCGATGCCGGAGCTAACGTCTCGGTTATAAAAGTTAATGAATGCATTCCGGCCTGCCGAACAGGGTCACGGCGCGACGCGAGGATTTCTGACGGGTGTTAGGTTCGATCGGAGAACTCCAGCCTTTCTATTGCCCTCGTTGAGTTTCTGACTGTCCTTGGGGAGTGAAGGGCGTCAGTTATGAAATTTGTTGCGTCAGTCGTTGTACCGGTTTTGGCGTTAATCGCCACACATGTGCCACCGGCCTTTGCAGACTCCGCCGCCTCTGCGGCGTCAGACCCGCAATCTGCTGGCACGGCGCCGTTGCCGGCATTTGTCCCGCTTTCGGGACAGGAAAAATATGCTTCCGCCTTACAGGCCAAAAGCGGGCAGGCAGCTGCTGCGCGCCAGGAAGCGGAGAAGGTCAGTGCCCTTTTTGCCGGCATGACGACAGGCTCGATTTCGAAGAGTGACAGCGAAGCGGCGGTCGAAGCCGACCCGAAAACGCCGGGCGCAAGATCCGATGCGCCATCTGGACGCTCGATCATGCTCGCGTCGAACCAATCGGCCGAGGCGACGCCCGATAAAAACGGAGCGTCGCCGAAGGACGCACCGTCGCCAGCCGGTCGGGCCAAAGGCAGCGGCAAGCCTCATCGCATTCCGCAAAAGGCCATCGCCCGCGAGATACATGGCGAGCGGATTGCTGAAGCCCGCGAGGCTCGTGGCCCGCGGATCGCAGAAAGCGAACCGGCGAACCTCGCAGCCATCAGCCACAAGGTCAGCGTCCTCGACCTGCTGACGAACCCGGCACTGTGGTGGCACTAAGCGAACGAAAAGGCGCCTATTCGCTTCGCGGCGGCGCCATCACGGGAACCGGTTGCTTCTTGCGTGATTGGCGCCATTCTTCGAAGCGCTGGATAATGACGTAGAGCGACGGAACGAAAAGCACCGCCAGGCACGTCGAGGCGAGCATGCCGCTGAAAACGGTGATACCGATCGATTTCCGCGCCGAGGCGCCGGCTCCCGTGGCGAACACCAGCGGGGCGACGCCGAGAATGAACGCAAACGACGTCATCAGGATCGGCCGGAACCTGGCCCGCGCGGCTTCACGTGCCGACTCAAGGATCGGCCTGCCTTCGGCTCTGAGCTCGCGCGCGACCTCCACGATCAGAATGGCATTCTTTGCCGAGAGCGCGATCAGAAGAACAAGGCCGATCTGGACGTAAAGGTTGTTGTCGACGCCGACCGCCAGCAACACCAGCACCGGCCCGATGAGGGATAACGGCACAGCCAGCAAAACCGACATCGGCGCGTACCAGCTCTCGTACTGACCGGCGAGCACGAGATAGACGAGAAGCATGGCGAGCGCGAATACGTAATAGATTTGGCCGCCGACGATCTTCTCTTGATACGATAGCGCCGTCCAGGAATAGCCGACCCCGGACGGCAACTCGTGCGCAGCGATCTCCTCCATCAGCCGGATGGCTTGCCCGGATGAAAAGCCCTTTGCCGGTACGCCGACGATCGTGGCGGCGGGGTAGAGATTGTAAAGGCTGATGAGGGATGCGCCGATGGTCGGCGTGATCGTCAGAACGGTGCCGAGCGGGATCATGTCGCCGTTCTGATTGCGAACCCTGAGACCAAGGATGTCATCCGGCGTCATACGGAAGGATGCGTCGCCCTGCACGTAGATCTGGAAGACGCGTCCGAATTTGTTGAACTGGTCGACGTAGCTCGAACCCAGATAGCTCGCGAGCGTCGAAAACACCTGATCGGTCGTCAGCAGAAGCGTCTGCACCTTCTCACGGTCGATCGTCACCCGATATTGCGGAGCGGTGGCGCGGAACGTCGTCGAAGCGCGTTGAATGCCCGACTGCGTGCTGGCGGCGCGCACCATGGCGTTGACCGAGCTTTCGAGCTTGGCGAGATCGAAACTACTGTCGCGAAGCTCGACCACCATCGTGAAGCCGCCGGCATTACCGATGCCTTGGATCGGCGGTGGCGGCACGACGAGCACACGGCCGTCGGCAATTGTCGAAAGCTTCTCGTTGAGAGTCTTATAGAGCGACGCCAGATCCTGACCCGGACCGCGCGCGCTCCAATCCTTCAACATGATGTAGGAAACGCCGGCGTTCGCAAGCGAAGCGCTGTTGTCGAGTGCCGACTGGCCGGCGATGGTGATGACGCGTTCCACGCCCGGCACCGCATTCGCGATCTGTTCGACCTCTTCGAGCGCTTTCTGAGTCCGGCCCAGTGACGCGCCTTCCGGAAGCTGCACGGCCGCGATCAAATATCCCTGGTCTTCAATGGGCAGAAAGCCTGTCGGAACGCGAGTCATTCCATAGATTGATCCGCCGATGATGCCGAGTGCGATGATCGCCATTAGGCCGCTATGGTGAACCATCCGGTCGATCAGACCCGCGTAGCGGTCCTCGAGGCGCTGATAAAGAGCGTTGAACCCTCGATAGAAGAAATTCCGGTTCTCCGGCGGCACGGGGCGGCGAAGCCAAAGCGCGCATTGCGTGGGTTTCAGCGTCGCCGCGTTGATGGCACTGATCAAGGCCGTCGCCGCGATGACGAGTGCAAACTGCGCGTACATCTGCCCCGTGAGGCCGGGCAGGAAGGAAGCGGGCAGAAACACCGCCATCAGAACCAGCGTGATGCCGATGATCGGCCCCATCAGCACGTTCATGGCGGCAATCGCGGCGTCGTGGCCGGACATACCGCGTTCAATATTGTGAGCCGCGCCCTCGACGACGATGATCGCGTCGTCCACCACGATGCCGATGGCGAGCACGATTGCGAACAACGTGGAAAGGTTGACCGAAAATCCCAAGGCCGCCATCGCAGCGAAAGCGCCGATGATCGTCACCGGCACGGTCGTTGCCGGAACCAGCATCGCCCGCCAATCCTGAAGGAAGACGAGGATGACAATCAACACGAGGACTGCGGCTTCGATCAGGGTCTTGTAGACCTCAGATATTGCCTGTTGCACGAATGTCGTTGTGTCGAACGGAATGGAGTACGTCATCCCTTCCGGAAATTCTTTCGCCAGCGCCTGCATCTTCTTCGAGACTTCGGTGGCGACGTCGAGCGCGTTTGCTCCGGGCGTGAGAAAAATCGCAAGTCCGGCGGCTTGCTTGCCGTTGAGATTGAAAATCTGCGCGTAGGTCTGCGCGCCGAGTTCCACCCGGCCGACGTCACGCAACCGCGTCAAATCCCCGGCTTTGCCTGTTTTGACGACGACGTTCGCAAACTGCTCCGCATCTTCGAAGCGCCCGACGACGTCGAGCGTGTATTGGAAGGTTTGTGCGCCGGCGACGGGCGGCGCCCCGATCTGCCCGGCCGTCACCGCCTGGCTTTGTTGCTGAAGGGCCTGGATCACGTCCTGGGTGTTGAGCCCGCGCGCCTGCATTTTTTCCGGATCGAGCCAGATCCGCATCGAATATTGCCCGGCGCCGAAAACAACGACGTTGCCGACGCCCGGCAAGCGCGCGATTTCATCCTTCAGCCGGATCGTGCCGTAGTTGCTGAGATAGAGGCTGTCGAAGCGGTTGTCGGGCGACGTCAGCGTAACGATTTGCAGGATGGCCGTGGACTTCTTCTGAACGACGACGCCCTGCACCTGAACTGATTGCGGCAGCGACGCCATGGCCGCCGAGACGCGGTTCTGCACCAGCACTTGCGCCGCGTTGAGATCGGTGCCGATCTCGAAAGTAACGGTCAGCGAGTAGCTTCCGTCGGAAGCAGCGTAAGACTGCATGTAAAGCATGCGCTCGACGCCGTTCACCTGCTGCTCGATCGGCAAGGCGACCGTATCGATCACCGTGCGTGCGCTCGCACCCGGATAGCGCGTCGTCACCTGAACTGTCGGTGGCACGACGTCGGGATATTGCGAAACGGGCAGCCGCAACAGGCTAACGGCGCCGATGACCACCATCAGAAGCGCGATGACGTTCGCAAGAACCGGCCGCTCGATGAAAAATTTCGAGATCATGGCGAAGCTTCCGATTTGGACGGGCCTTCGGCTTTGGGCCTGACTTCAGGCTTCTCCATGCTCTCGGGTTTCGCGATGGTCTCCAATACCGGTTCGATTTTTTGGCCCGGCACCGTCGTCATCAATCCGGATATGACGACGCGATCGTCGGGTGAAAGTCCCGTCTCGACGACGCGCAGATCGCCCACCCGCTGGCCGAGAACGACTTTGCGCTGCTCGACCATATCGTCCTTGTTCGCGATCAGCACATAGCGGCCGCTCTGGTCGCTGCCGACGATGCGGTCCGGAACGAGCAGCGAGTTGGGCTGCACCGATCGCGGAATGCGCACGCGCACGAAATAGCCGGGAAGCAGCGCGCGGTCGGTGTTGGGCAGCACCCCGCGCACGGCGAGCGTGCCCGTCGCCGCGGTAATGCTTGGCGCAACGTAGTCGAGCGTGCCCTGATGCGGAAATCCCGTCTCACTTTGCAGGCCGACTTCAACCGGGATCTTCTTGAGTTCCTCGCTGGTCATGCCGCGTGCCCTCATCTCGGAGCGGATCTGCTGCACGTCGACTTCACTGACAGAAAAATTGACGTAAATGGGTTCGAGCTGGACGATGGTCGCGAGTGTCGT
Source organism: Pseudomonadota bacterium (assembly GCA_018242295.1). Classification (GTDB taxonomy): domain Bacteria; phylum Pseudomonadota; class Alphaproteobacteria; order Rhizobiales; family Hyphomicrobiaceae; genus Hyphomicrobium_B. Next base: position 539,501 of record JAFECE010000003.1, on the reverse strand, counting down.
CGGGCTGCCGGCGCCGACGAGTTGCCCCAACGAGACTTCGCGCGATGTCACGATGCCGTCGAACGGCGTTTTAACTTCCGTATAGCTGAGGTTGAGCTTCGCCTGATCGATATCGACCTCAGCCTGCTTCTGCTTCGCGATTGCTGCGTCCTTGCTAGCCGTCGCCTGATCGAGCACCGCTTGGCTGGCGAAATTTTTGCCAGCCAAATCGAGCTGACGTTTATAGTCGGCGGTCGTTTGCGTCACCGTAGCGTTCGCGCTCGACAGCCCGGCTTCGGCCTGCTCGAGCGCAAGTTGGTAGGGCTTTTGCTCGATAACGAATAAAACCTGACCCGCCTTTACGGAGTCGCCGTCCTGATACTTGATCGCTTCGATGAAACCTTGGACACGCGCGACCAGGGTCGTGCTGTTGACCGCCGCCGTGCTGCCGGTGCTTTCCAGATAGCGAGTAACCGCCTCCTTCAAGGGTATCGCCACTTCGATCCTGGGCGGGGGAGGGGGAACGAAAGTATTCTTCTCCCCGCAGGCCGTAAGCGACAGCGCCGGAAGAAGGATACATGCAGGTATCATGCATCGGCGCGCCGACGATCGCAGTAAGGATTCGTCAAACATTAGTAGAGCCCACAGAGTTATCAGGAAATTGAAGAAAGGCGTTCAATATAGGTAAGTGACTTTACTGACGCCGGATAGATATCATCGTCGCAAAGGTTGGTTTCTGCAAAACTACTGGAGCATCGGAATTTCGATTAAAATGATGCTCCGCAGCATGGCGCAATTCGCTGCGGACGTTCTTGCGGCGCTGCGTAGATTGCGATCCGAAGTCGTCGCCCAAGTTGACCTGCAACTTATGACCTCGGGCAAGGCCCGGCGCCGTCGTCTCCGTCCAAGTCGCCCGTCTGCAAAATTCGCTAGGCGCGGCTGACTCTTTGGAGCATTCTCCCAAAAAAATCGCCGGATATTCCCGAAAAAGCAGGGAGAAAATTCCCGGCAGGGATGGAGGCCAGTTTGAAGTTTGCCCCGATTGTCAGAGCCTCAGCGCTTGTTTTCGGCGCGATCATTCTGACGGGCTGCAACGCACCGCATTCCGAAGAGGCTGAAGAGCGAAACAACATTCAGGACGTTGTTCCCCCGCCCGTTCACACCCTCACGCTCGCCGCCTCGAACGAGCCTGTGAAGCTCCAGGGCATTGCGACCGTCCTGAATCCAGACGCGCTGCTGCAACTCGATGCAGATATCCGCTCCGCGACCGTCGCGGCGAATTTCAGCCATGGACAGTTTGAGCGCTTCAAAGCCTCCACCATGCTATCGAGACAGACGCTCGAAAACGCGGCGCGCCAGGAGGCCATGGACGCGTCGCAGTTGAAACTGCTTCTGACGCGCCTTCAGCAATCGTGGGGCGATAAGGCGCCGTTCGTGAATGTAGAGGCCCGGCAGACATTGATGGCCGATGTCGCTGACGGAAAACGCGCCGTGCTCCGCCTCGATTTCCCCGATATGACGGCGGAAGCGCCTGAGAATGTCCGTGTCGCGCCTCTTCGCGGCGGTCCGGAAACGAAGGTCGATGTGCTATGGGCCGCGCCCTCCGGAAATCTCGCCATGCCCGGCGTCTCCTTCTTCGGCTTGATCAATGCCGGTCCCGGACTGCGTGCCGGCGATCGGGCACGCGTTGTTGCCGATAGTCCGGAACGGCTGAGCGGCACCGTCATTCCGAGCGCCGCGCTCGTCGTCTTCGGAGGCAAATCATGGTGCTACGTGGAAACCGGACCAAAGAAGTATGAGCGCAAGCTCGTGTCTTTGGAGGCGCCGGTCGATGACGGATTTTTCGTGAAGAGTGGCTTCGACCCGGGCACGCGCGTCGTCGTGAAAGGCGCGTCCGTTTTGCTCGCGCGGGAAGCGGCGCCAGGTGGATTCGATGATGACGACGATGCCAAACCGCAAGCTCCGGCGCCTGCAGCGGCACCGGCCGGAACGGCAAAGTCCGCGGCGCCTGCGGTCGCTCAAGGCCACACGGTTCCAACTGGCGACCCGGACTAAACCGGCATGAACGCGCTCATACGCTGGTCGATCCGCTATCGAGGCTTCGTCGCGTTGCTCTCGGTCGTCTGGTTCATCGCTGGAACCTTTCTGGCGATGCGAGCGCCGCTCGATGTCTTTCCCGAGTTCGTCCCGCCGCAAGTGACGATCCAAACCGAAACGCCTGGCCTCGCACCCGAGCAGGTCGAGCAGATTATCACGCGCCCCATCGAGGCGGCGGTCATCGGCGGCCCCGGCATCGATACCGTCCGCTCGGAGTCCGTTTACGGCCTTTCCGTCGTGCTCGTAACGTTCAATCAAGGTGCCGATGCCAACGCGGCGCGGCAAGGCATCGCCGAACGCCTGACGACGCTCAATGGCAAATTGCCCGCCGGCGTCGGACCGCCGAAGCTGACGCCCCTGACGTCGAGCACGATGGACGTGCTGAAGCTCGGCATGATCTCCGATCAGGTCGATCCTTATACGCTGCGCGACATAGCCGAATGGACCATCAAGCCCCGGTTGCTCGCCGTGCCCGGCATCGCGCGCGTCACCGTGTATGGAGGTGCGATCAGGCAGGTTCAAATTCAGCCCGATCTCGAACGGATCGCGGCGCTCGGGCTGACGGTCACCGAAGTGATGGACGCGGCGAGCGCTGCCATTGCGCTTCGCGGCGGCGGCATCGTCGAGACACCGGCGCAGCGGATCACGATCGAAACGCCGCCGCCTGCGCCGGACCCGCGCGCGATAGCGCAAGCCGTCGTCACGATGCAGAACAATCGCCCGGTTCGTCTTGCCGATGTGGCGACAGTGACGATCGGACCCGCAGCGAAGATCGGCGACGCCACAATCATGGGCCAGCCCGGAGTTTTGATCACGGTCTCCGGACAGTTCGGCGCAAATACGCTCGATGCCACCAAAGCGGCGGAAGCAGCGCTTGACGAGTTTAGGCCCGCACTCGAACGCCGAGGCATTACGGTATATCCCGCACTTCATCGTCCGGCATCGTTCGTCGTGCGCGCACTGAAAAATCTCGAGACCGCCCTGGCGCTCGGGTCGGCATTGATCCTGTTCGTCCTCTATGCCTTCCTCCGAAGCGTGCGCGCGTCGCTCATCTCGTTCCTCGCGATACCGCTGTCGCTTCTTGCGGCCATTGCTGTGTTGAGCGAATTCGGTCAATCACTGAACACGATGACGCTCGGCGGATTCGCGCTGGCGCTCGGCGTTCTTGTCGATGATGCGATTATCGACATCGAGAATATCGCACGACGATTGCGCCTCGCCGGGGCCGATGCCAACCGCATGAACGTCATCGAAGACGCGTCGATCGAAATCCGCGGCTCGATGCTTTACGGCACGCTCGCGGTGATCTTCGCCTTCTTCCCGGTGCTGTTTGCGGGTGGCGTGCAAGGCCGCTTCATCGGGCCGATGGCATTGACGTTTATCCTCGCTGTGCTCGCATCGATGCTCGTGGCTCTGACGGTGACGCCCGCGCTGTGTGCGCTCCTGCTGACCAATAGCGAGGACACGAAAGAATCGCCGTTGGTAAGGGGCCTTAAATCCGCTCAGCGATGGGTCTTGGCGCTTGTGCATCGGGCATGGGGCGCAACGGTTCTGCTTTTGGCGCTTGCCGCGTTGGCTTCCGCCGCAGCTGTTCCGTTTCTCCACAGCGAGCTCATCCCGCAGTTCCGCGAAGGGCATTTCGTTCTGCAAATGGCGATGGCGTCTCCCGGCACATCGACGGATGACGTCGTGGCGATCGGTGAGCGCGTGACGCAAGCCCTGCTTAAGCTCCCATTCGTCGATACCGTTGGACACCAGATCGGCCGCGCCGAAGCCGGCGAGGACACCTGGAGTGTCGATCGAAGCGAGTTCCATATCGAATTGAAGCCGGTGCACGACGAAAGCGAGGAAGAGGCCCAAAGCATCATTCGCGACACGCTGAAGGGCTTTCCCGAAGTGAGAAGCGCGACGTTGACGTTCCTTGGCGATCGCATCAGCGAAAGCTTGAGCGGCGAGACGGCGCAAGTCGTTATCAGCACCCTCGGAACCGACCTCACCTCGCTCGAAAGCGCCGCCGAAGACATTCAAAAAGCCGTCGCGGACATTCCTGGTGTCACCGATCTCAGAATGCCGCGTAGCGCCACGGTGCCGACACTGTCGGTAAAACTCGACCCCGGCGCGCTCGCAAATTACGGCCTTTCTTCGCGCGACGCGCTTGATGCGATCCAGACGGCATTTGCCGGAACCACTGTGGGCCAGACCTACGACGGCGCGCGCACCGTCGATGTCGTCGTCATTCTTTCCCCCGACGATCGCAACCGCATCAGCGCGCTCGACAAGCTGATGATCGGCAACGCCACGACAAGGACGCTTCTGAAGAACGTTGCCGCGATAACGCTCACCGAAGGCCGATCGAACATTCAGCACGACGGCGCCCAGCGTCGCGTTTCAGTCACCTTCAACGGCGCGAAGGGCTATTCGCTGCGCGGGATCGTGAACGAAGCGCGCGAACGCGTCAGAGCGCTGACCTTGCCCAAGGATGTGTATGTCTCGTTCGCGGGACAGGCCGAGGCGGAACGCGAGGGACAGATCCGGCTCGCCGGCCTGACGGCCATGAGCACCGCGCTCATCGTCGCCGCGCTGACGATGGCGTTCCGCCGCCGCGGTCTGGCGGTACTGGTGCTGATCAATTTGCCGTTCTGCCTCATCGGCAGCATAGCGGCGATCGTGGTCAGCGGCATCGGTATGACGCTCGGAAGTCTCGTCGGGCTCATCACCGTTTTCGGTATCGGCGCGCGCAACTCGGTCATGATGCTGGCGCACGTCGAGCACGTGGCAGACGAGGAAGGCAAGGGCTGGAGTCCGGAAACCATCCGTCTCGCCGCGTCCGAGCGCCTTGCGCCGGTATTCATGACCGCGCTGATGGCCGCCCTTGGACTTGTGCCGCTGGCGCTAGGCCTGGGGCGCCCCGGACACGAAATCGAAGCCCCGATGGCGATCACGGTGCTCGGCGGACTGACGACGGCAACGCTTCTCAATCTCGGCGTTTTGCCGGAAGCGCTCATCCGCCTTGGCCGCCTGCTTCGAATTTCCGGAGCGGCGCCGAAGCCCCAAACCTCCGGCGCGGAATTGGAAGCCGCCACCAAAACCGCCGCGGCGGAATAAGCGGACGACCGCGAGAACTGGCAGACTTAAGGGTCTCAGATCGGCAGTTTGAACTGATCGACCACGTAGATCGTCAGCTTTCTGGGATCGTGTTCCCCGGCCCGCATGAAGCCAGTGACCAGAAAGGCAATCCGCTCGCGGCTGATGCTGTCGGTCTCCGCGATGGCTAGTTCGCTGCACGCCTGGTCCATCGCCTGCTGCCTCCACGTGGAAACGGCATCTTCGCGCCCGCTCTCTATCAATCCGCAGGCAACGACGCTGAACGGCCGAAGTTTGTTCCGTACCTTTTTTCCGAGGTGGGCAGCCCGTGGCGGCAAAGACGCAATCCGGGTGAACCGACCTATTCGGAGGCGGACAGCAAAAAGGGGCGCCGGACTTTCATCCAAGCGCCCCGATAGTGCCCAAGAACCGTTAGCTTTAGCCGGCTGCCGAAGGATCGATAACCGTTTTGACCTCGATGATGCGGTTTGCCGGGAAGCCACTGATTTCCGCGTGCTTGCGGACCGCCGCTTCATCTTTCGCAAGATAGACGCAGAACGTGCTGTCGCCCGCGATGTAGGAGTGAAGCCACTGCACGTCGGGCGATAATTTTGCCAAGGCGGCATTCGAGGTCGCGGCGGCGCCTTTGAGCTGCTCCGCGCTGGAATCGCCGACGCCGGGTATGTTCCGCTCGATGATGTACTTTTTCATGTGCACTCCCTTGGCTTTTTGGATGCGTCTGGCGTCACCAGACGCGACCTAATTTAAAGACGGCCTTCTAGCGGGCCGTACTTGGAAAGTTGGCAGTGTTATGAACCGTAATTGACCCAGACGGTCTTCGTCTGCAGATACTTGTCGAGACCCTCGCGGCCATTGTCTTTGCCGTAGCCGGACTGCTTGAAGCCACCCCAGCCGACAGCCGCGTCGAACTGGTTATAAGTGTTGATCCAGATGGTGCCCGCCTGGATCGCTGCAGCAGCAGCGTGCGCCTTTGAGATGTCGCGCGTCCAGATGCCGGCGGCGAGCCCGAAGTTGCTGTTGTTTGCACGCGGCACGAGATCGTCGAGAGAATTGAATTTCTGGATCGTGAGAACCGGTCCGAAGATTTCTTTCCTGACGACGCTGGCACTATCGTCGGCACCGCAAAGCACGGTCGGCTCGTAGAACGAACCGGACGCGAGGTCGCCCTTGCCGCGATTGCCGCCGATGGCGACTTCGATGCCGCCCTTGCGCGACTGTTCGACGAAGCCGTTGACGCGTGCAAGCTGGTCTTCCGAAATCAGCGGACCCATCGTCGTGTCGGCATTGAGGCCGTGGCCGAGCTTCAGTTGCTTCGCTTCCGACACGACGCGATCGACGACACGGTCGTAGACGGCTGCGTCGACCATCAGACGCGAGCCCGCCGAGCAGACCTGCCCGCTATAGAAGAAGATGGCGCCAGCAGCGACCGAGGCGGCGGCGTCGACGTCGCAATCGGCAAAGATGATGTTCGGATTCTTGCCGCCGAGTTCTAGCGACACGTGCTTCAGCGTTTTGGAAGCGCTGCGCGCGATGTGCTTGCCGACCTCTTCCGACCCCGTGAACGAGATCTTGGCAACTCCCGGATGCTCGACCAAGGCTTGGCCCGTCGTCGCGCCTTCGCCGGTCAAAACGTTGAGAACACCCGGCGGAATGCCGGCTTCGAGAGCCAGCTTCCCGAGGATGAGAGCGGAAAGCGGCGTCTGCTCGGCGGGCTTCAGGATAACCGTGCAGCCGGCCGCGAGAGCCGGCGCGATCTTGAAGCAAGCCTGGCAGAGCGGAAAATTCCAAGGCACGATCGCTGCGACCACGCCAACGGGTTCGCGGCGCGTATAGACGTGCATGTCGGGTGAGCTGACGGGGATCGTTTCGCCGGCGAGCTTGGTGCACCAGCCGGCATTATAGCGAAGCGCGCCGACGCCCAGCGGAATGTCGACCGCTGCGATGTGCAACTTGGGCTTTCCGGAATCCAGGCTTTCGACTTCCGAAATCCACGCCGCATCGCGTTCGATCAGATCCGCGAACCGCAGTAAGAGCGCCGCGCGTTCGCTCGGCGCCATTCTCTGCCACACCTTCTGTGCCGCCTGCGCCGCTGCGACCGCAGCATCGACGTCCGCCTGCTTTGCATGCGGAACGGAAGTCAGCACCTTGCCGATTGCCGGGTCGAACGTCTGAAAGGTCTCGCCTGTTGTGCTAAGCGCCTCGGTTCCACCGATAACCAGCTTATGCTGAGCCGACAGAAAGTCGGTCGTTTGCTTCGAGGCTGACTTCACTTCGACGGTTTCGGCTATCGGCATTTGGTGGTTCACCTACGCTGGTTGAGTGCGAGCGAGCAGGGTTCGCCGCTCACGGAATGAAAGCGATTGTTGGTGGCGGTGGCGCGTGTCACCAGGGCCATCCCCAGATCAGAAGGCCGGCGGGGAATAGGATCCCGAGCGTGATGAGCGCGAGCCAGTCCCATACGGTGAAGCCCACATCGTCCGCGCCTGCATCCTCGAAAGTGCGAATGCGCCGTTCGAGTTCTGGGTCGAAGCTTCGCATTCCCGGCTTCCCTGTTTTTGGGCCTGTCACGCGTTTCAGATCTCTGTCGTCAGGATGGTCGCGCCGCCGTCGGCGAAGTTTCCAACGTCGGCAACGGCCGCCTTGCCTTCTTCGGAAGCAAGCGACGCCTCGAGATCGGCTTTTGAAGCGTAATCGAGATAGGCGACAAGATGCACCAGCTTCGCGGGATCGCTGCTGGCGACCGGACCGCGGCTATAGCTGAAGTTCTTGAGGTGAGGCATCTTCGCGGCGAGGGGAGCGTGCACATCTTTGTAATACGCATCGAACTTCGCAGCGTCAGCAGGTACACCGTAAATCACTGTAAGGCGTATCATTGGTTCGCTCCGTCGTTTTCGAATGGCAGCATCTTCCGGCGTGCGTAGACTATCGGGTTCAGCGCACTTTCGCGATCGACTTCGAGAACGCGGCCGATGACGATCTTGTGGTCGCCGGACTCGATGATCTTTTCGACCTCGCATGCAACGGCGACGACACAACCTTCGATCTTGGGCAATCCGAGGACGCCGGCATCCCAAGCAATATCGCGAAATTTATTCGGAGATTTTCCGGAAAACGTCATCGCGATGTCCTGCTGGCCATGGGCGAGGACATGCACGAGAAATCGGCCGTGAGACTGGATGGCGCCGAGTGTGTTCGATGCATGATCGAAGCACGCCAGCATCTGCGGCGGTTCGAGAGACAGCGAAACGACCGCCGAAAGCGTCGCGCCAGACGGAGCGCCGTCCGGTCCCCACGACGTGATGACCGTAACGGCTCCAGGCATATCGCCCATGGCTGAACGGAACGCACCGGTATCGACCGATAGCGGGCGTTCCATTGCTGGCCTTTCAGTTTGCAGCGTCACTACCATTTCGGTTCCAGATCTGCTTGCCGTTCTTGAACACGTGATCGACTTTGATCTTCGGCAGGTCGTCGACGGCAACCGCGTGCGGGTCTCGATCGAGGACGATCAAATCGGCAAACTTGCCCGGAGCGAGGCTGCCGCGAACGTCGTCTTCACCGAGCACGGCTGCCGCATCGAGCGTATGGAGCCGGAGCGCCTGATCGAGCGTAATGGCTTCGTCGGCGTCGAGCGTTGCGCCGGAATACGTTTGCCGTTTGAGGCAGCACCACACGCCGAAGAGCGGGTTCGTCGCGCCGCTTTCCGAGCCAACCCATACGTCCGAGCTGCCGGAAAGACGCCAGCCTTGCTTCATCAGCGTGGCGAACGAGAAGCGTCCAAGCCTGCCGTAATCGCCGAGGTAATCGGGGAAGTATTCGCCGAACGTATAGAGGAACACTGGCTGTGGGACGGGAATGATGCCCGCTGCGGCCCACTTGTCCGCCGTCACTTCCGAAGGCATCAGGTTGCCGGCATGTTCGATGCGCGTGCGTACGCGCCCGGTCGGCGCGCCGCCCATTTCGAGAACCGTATCGCACACCCATTCCTGGGCGCGATCGCCATTGGCATGGACAGCCAACTGCAGGCCGGCGTTTTGCGTCAATTGGATTGCTTTCTGCGCAAAAGCCTTGTCGAGCGCAACCTCGCCGCGGAAGGTATGGCCGCCGCGGCAACCGCATACGAGATACGGATTTTTGACCGCCGCGCTTTTGGCCGAGAAACCGCCGTCCGCGAACAGCTTGACGCCTTGGATGCGAAAGAGATCGTCGGACGCCGTGACGGAAATGCTCTTTTTCCAGTTGCACGCGGCTTCGAGCGAAAGCGTGCCTGGTGCCCAAATATAGGTCCGGACGGAGACCGGCAGCTCATCGCCGGCGGCCAGATCGTTCATGATCTGCAATCCGTCGACCGTCTCGGAAATTTCTCCGATCGTGGTGACGCCGAATTGCGTGAAGAGCTTCGGAATGCCGGTCTCCAGCGCGGCCGCGAGCTGGCCGCGATCCATCGCCGAGAACGGCAGCAGATTGTCCATCTCCTTCACGATGCCCGTCGGCTCGCCCGACTCGTCGCGCTCGACGCTCGGAAGCCCCGTGATCGAATAGGGAGGCGGAGAATAGTTGCGGTCGATCATGCAAACCGCGAGCGCCTTAGAATTGAGAATGGTCAGATGACCACCGGCGCGCAACGCAACCGGGTGCGAATTGCTGACCCGGTCGAGCTCATAGTGCGTCGGAAAGCGCTTCTCGGCGAGCTTGCGATCAAAAAAGAGATTGGCCTGACCTACAACCCACTCACCGGGAGGGGTCTCGACGGCCTTCGCCGAGAGCGCCGCGATGACTTCATCGATCGTCCCGCATCCGGGCGCTCTGCAATCGACGACGCCGAAAGACGAACGGCAAGCAACCTCGATATGGGCATGCGGATCGACGAAGCCAGGCATGACCGGCCGGCCGCCGACATCGATAATACGCGTCTTTTCGTTGGTGACGGACGCGATGTCCTCTCTGCGGAGGAGACGCAGAATGCGCTTTCCTCGAACCGCAACGGCTTCTATCCGCGGGTCGGTCTCAGGGTCCATCGTGATGACACGGCGGCTGAGAACGATGAGATCGGCTGGTTCGGGAGTGCTGTCGGTCATTCAGCTGCAATCTTATAATCGCGGTCGACAACCGGAATAACCTCGGTCCCGATCAGGTGGATGCTCTTCATGATGTCTTCGTGCGGCACGCCGTCGATGCGCAGAAGAACCTCATCAATCCCCATGGCTTCGAGCTTGCGCAGCCGCTCGATGAAGTCCGCCGGGGAACCGACGAGCACGGATGCCGTCTCGCTCAGCAGGAAGTCGAGATTGGTCTCGTTGGCTTCGAGAAGCTGGATGCGATCGAGATATTCGTAGCTCGGGTTCTTTGAGAGCGGCACATAGAGATCGAGAATGAATTTGAAATACCCGAGCGTGACATCGCGCGCCACGCGCACCGCTTCCTCGCGCGTCTGCCCGCAGAATGCAGTAGCAACGTAAAGCCCCATGTATTCATTGGGGTTGGGCATCAGGTTTTTCCCACGCGGGTAAGCCGCACGGTAAGCATCGATGCACTGCTGCAGGTAATCGAACCCAAAGTAGTTTTCGAAGCACATCGCGCCGATCTGCATCTCGCCCGCCGAAGCGTGGGTCTTGATGCTCGATGCCGCAACGGACACGGCAGGATGATTGGCCTTGTCGAAAGACGGGACAATCGTCCGCTTCGGAATCTTCCATACCGGCCCGTCGTGCTCGAGCTGGTCGCTGGCGAAGATCTTGGCCAGCACCTCCATGGAATCGTTCCATTGCTCGGTCGTCTCCGTCGGCTTCACGCCGAAGGCACCCAACGTCGTGAGATTGTTTGAGCGCGCCGTACCGATTTCCGCTCGGCCATTGGAAACGATGTTAAGCGTCGCCAGGCGTTCAGCGACGAGAATTGGATGATTCCATTTCAACAGGACCGAGCACATAATGCGGAGCTTGATCCGCTTAGTATGCTGCGAGATCGCGGAATAGAGCACCTCGGGTGCAGAGACCGTAAATCGGGGAGGGCTGAAATGCTGTTCGGAAGTCCCCCAGGTCGAAAACCCCAGCTTGTCCGCCAGAGCAACCTCTTCAATCATTTCCCGGTAGCGCTGGGCACAGTTCGCGCCCGGCATCACTTCGCCTTCCTGCAAAATGCCTACTTTCACCGATGGGCACTCCTCGTACCGTAATTCGTCAAAATATGATCTTATAATACTGTAATTCGTATCAACTACCGTGTCAAGGCTGGGAAACGCATTACGGACTTGATCCGATGGCGGCTTCGCGCTTGTTCGTGAACGGCGGCGCTTCGTGCCGGCCTGGGGGAGGATTGAATGAAAGTGACACTGACGACGCCGGACTATCTCCGGCTCGTTGCATCGCTCGACGATCTGGATCGAAGCATCGTTTCGTTGCTTCAGGCGGACGGACGCATGCCGTTTTCGCGCATCGCGCGCGAGGTAGGGATAACCGAGAAGACGGCGCGCACGCGTGTGCTCGATCTCATAGAGCAGCGCGTGATGCTGATCACTGCGGTGACCGACCCGACGGTGCTCGGCTATGGCGCGTCGGCGCTACTCTCAATGACGAACCGGCCGGACCGCCCCGCCAGTGAGATTGCGCGCGAGCTGCAAAAAATTCCCTCCGTCGACTATGTTGTCGTCTCGCATTCCCATTATTCGCTCTTCGCCGAAGTCCTTTGTCGGGATCGCGCCGCGCTGCAGGCAACCATCGAAAACGAAGTCGGCAAGATCGACGGCATTCAGACCATCGAAGCCATGCCGTACCTCAGTCTGCACTATCAGCTCGCGCACTTCGCGGCGGCGCAGAACAAGGTCGGCACCGAAACGGGCGTGCGACCGCGAGAAATCGATGCGATGGACGTTCGCATCATTCGCTCGCTGAGCGAGGATGGCCGCAAGCCGTTCTTGCAAGTGGCGGACGAGCTGGGCGTATCGGAAGGGCAGGTGCGCCTTCGCTTCAAGAATCTATCCGATACCGGCACCGTCAGCGTCATCGCATTGATCAATCCGATGAGCCTTGAATACCGTTCCATGGCATGGGTCGGAATCAACGTGGCGGCCGGTCATCGCGTGAAGGATGTGGCGGATGCGCTGGCAGGACTGGCCAATACGACCTACATCGCGATCTGCGCCGGACGCTACGACATCCTGACGGAGTTCATCTGCCAGACAGACCGCGAACTCCTCGATGTGATCGACCAGAACGTGCGATCGCTTGCCGGCGTGGATCGGCTCGAAGTGTCCATCTACAGCGATCTTTACTACAAGCGCCTCGCCGCGATCCGGGATGAGACGACCTCAGATCAAAGCCTCGGCGTAGAGGGTTGAGAGTCCCGCGCATACCTCGTGCAAACGCCAACGCCGATTTATTTTACGAACCCCGCATCACGGAATCCCATCACATGTCACTGCCGCCGTTGTCGCGTGCGCTCGCAAAAGTGCAGTATCGCGTCTTGCCGCTTCTGATCGCGGCCTATTTCACGGCCTACCTAGATCGCGTGAACATCAGTTTCGCAGCTCTACAGATGAATGCGGATCTCTCGATCGAGCCTGAGGCCTTCGGATTTGTCGCCGGCGTGTTCTTTTTCGGCTATTGCCTGTTCGAGGTGCCAAGCAACATCGTCATGTCTCATGTTGGCGCGCGCATCTGGCTGGCGCGGATCATGATAACGTGGGGCCTGCTGTCGGCGGCAACCGCATTCGTCACCGGCGTCAATGCGCTCGCGGCGCTGCGCTTTATATTGGGCGCAGCCGAAGCGGGCTTTTTCCCGGGCGTCATCTATTATCTCACCAACTGGATCCCGGCGGAGGAACGCGCCCGAACCGTCGCCATTCTCATGATGGCTGTGCCGATATCGACGGTCATCGGCTCCCCGCTGTCCGGTTGGATCCTCGACGCTTGGAACGGGGTGCTGGGATTTCGGGGCTGGCAATGGCTGTTCATTCTCGAAGCGCTACCCGCAATCGCTCTGGGCTTGATCTGCTTCTTCGTGCTTGCCGATACTCCGGCGCAGGCAAAATGGTTGTCCGCCGACGAGCGCGATGCGCTTCTTGCGAGGCTCGCGGCCGATCGCAAAGTGAATGTGCCAAGTCATAGTCACTCCATTCGCGGAGCCCTGACGGACCGGCGCGTGCTCGTACTCGCCCTGTCCTGCTTCGGGACTGGCCTCGGGCTCTACGGGCTGGGCTTCTGGATGCCGCAAATCGTCAAGAGCATGTCCTTGACGAATACCGAGACAGGCTTGGTCGTCGCCGTTCCCTATGCCATTGCCGCATTGTTCATGTGGTATTGGGGCCGGCGTTCCGACCGGACTGGCGAACGCATCTGGCACATCGCGATTCCGGGCTTCGTTGCGACGGCAGCCTTTGTGATGTGCGCGTTCGTCTCTTCGCCGATCATGCTGCTCGTCCTGTTTACGATTGCGACGGCATGCACCTTGTCGATTTTTCCCGTCTTCTGGGCGGTGCCGGCTGCGATCTTGAGCGGACCCGCGGCTGCGGCCGGGATCGCGCTGATAAATTCCCTGGGAAACAGTGGTGGTTTTTTCGGACCGTATCTGGTTGGCTTTGCCAAGCAGCAAGGGGCATCGTCGCAAAACGCCATTGCGCTTTTGGCCGTCTTCATGCTGGCGGGTGCCGTGTTGGTGCTCTCGATGAACTTTGGAATTAAGAACACCGCGAAGAAATCGTAGGGGGGAAGATGAGTTCGCAGGACAGCGTGACTGAATCCGGTTGGCCGCTGACGGTCAAGGATAGGACGTGGACGACGAAGCAGTTGACCGTCGTCCTTCTCGTCACCGCCTGCGGGAACTGGTCCTATCTCATTGGTCAATACGTCGCCTTCTACCTCGACTTCAAGATGGGCGTCGCGGCATTGATCGCGGGATCGATGATTGGCATGCTGATGTTGACGCTCGCGGTCGTGCCGATGTCTACGAAGTACGGTATCGATTCAATCGCGGCGTCGAAGCCTCAATTCGGCAATCGCGGCTGGTTGATCACGGTTTTCCTGCAATATGCGTCGATCATCGGCTGGAATGCGCTGCTTCTCGTGTTCTTCGGGAAAGCGGTCGCGCAGGCGGCAATCACGTTGGGACTGGCGGAGCCCGAAACATCGCTGACGATCGTGCGCACCGTATCGGCGATCACCTGCACCGTCGTCTATCTGGTGCTGCTCCGGGGACTGAAGGGGCTCGAGGCCGCCTCGAACATCCTCTTCTTTGTCGTCGTCGGCATCGGGATTTGGATGCTCTATCAGTTGCTCTCCTCGCAAGCGGACGCTCTTGCCGTCGCGAAGCCTTCGATGCCGTCGAGCAGCCTCAATTGGAACTACGTGACGGGAGTCGAAATCAGCATCGTTTCGCTGCTGGGCTTCTGGGCCTACTTCGGAACGATCGTCCGTGAATCGCCGTCTCCATCGAGTTCCGTTCTGCCGTCGATGCTGGCGATGGGATTGTCGCTACCCTTGCTGAGCATCGTCGGGCTCGCCGCGATGCTTGTTCTGCAAGTGCCGGATCCGACGGCTTGGCTTGTTTCGCTCGGAGGACCGCTCTATGGCCTCATCGCGCTGCTGTTGATCATGGCCGCAAATCTCGGACCATCGCTCGCTGGCGTCTATTCGACCGCTATCGGTCTGCGGCGCGTGCCAGCTCTTGAGGATGCGCGTTGGAGCACCCTCATCCTCTTTTCGATTGTGCCTGTGGCGGCCGTCGGCATCTTCATCCCGGAAGAGTTCTTTTCGAACTTCGGAACGTTCCTGGCCTTCATCGGCGTTTTCTTCGCACCGTTGTGCGCGATCCAAATCGCCGACACGTTCGTGCTGCGCCGGAAGGTGATCAACGTGCGCGGCATATATCAGGACGGTCCGGATACGCCTTACCAGTTTTGGGGCGGCTTCAATCCTGCGGCTCTGCTGGCGATGGGTGCGGGCTTCGCAACCTATCTCTATCTCCTGAACCCGGTCTCGTACGAAAGCCGCTGGCCGTACGAATACACGACCGCGTCGTTGCCGGCCGCGTTCGTCGCCGGAATTGTTTTCGTCACCGTGACGCGTCTCGTCGTCATCCGTCTGCGCAAAGGCGATTACAAGTAAACTGAAAAACCCGAGCACGGGCCGCGCGGCAGGCTGGTGAATTCAGCCGGCCGCCGTCTTGCGTGGACGCGCATTGGAAATCTGCGCCCGATGCATTGCGCAATATTTCGAGAGACGGTTGAGCCTCAGCGAGCCCAAGATAACCTTAGAAGGGACGGGCATCGCGAGATAACTTTTTGCGCACTGCAAAATCGAAAGTCGACGACAGTGGGCGCGACGTCGTTGACTTAAATCAATTTGCGAAATACGGTCGTAAAAGTCATTGTAAATACGCATTACGGTTTACTATAGCCTAAGCAGTGCGCAAACTGCCTCGAATTTGGACGGTAATTCAAGTCGTGGCGCGCTAGCGGGATGCGGGCATTGGGATGTCGCACAGAGAAATTGAACGATCTTCAAAGTTGGCCAAAGGCCGCGGGGACGGGATGCATTCTTGGAATGCCGAATGGGCGATCGGATCGGCCGGGGCTTTTTCGAAAGCCGTCCCCGTGAATCTTCTGCGCCCTCGTTGCATCGAAAGCCAAGCCTCGCGCGCAACCGCGAGAAACAACATCTCGTTCGTCGCTCACCATCTGCCCTCAACGCCCATTGGCGTTTCCGGGGCCACGGCACTTGGGCGAAAGACCTGCCCGCAGCAGCACTTCGCAACCGCACAATCAGCATCATCCATCGGGAGTTTCTGAAATGAATGACGGTGAAAATAAGCCCGGCAAGAAAACTCTGTCTCGCCGCCAGCTATTGCAGGCGGGCAGCGTGGCAGCTGGCGCAGCGCTTCTGCCAATGCCCGCAATTATCGGCCGCGCGTATGCACTCGATGCCAAGGACGCCTTCAAGGGCGAAGAGCTGACGGTGTGTGCCTGGTCGGGCGGATACCTGGACTCGTTTAAGTCGGCAATCTCGGACCCCTTCAACGAGAAGTACGGCACCAAGATCTCGCTGGTCGGCGGCTGGGACCAGATGGTCGCGCAGATGAAGGCCGCGCCGGCAGGTAAGCCTCCGTTCGACATCACCATCTCTGAAGAATACACCACGCTCGGCGCGCTCTCCGAAGGCCTCTACGCGAAGACGGATAGGTCCATGCTTCCGCAGCTCGCCGACCTGCAGCCATTCTTTCTGATCGCACGGCCCGAGAGCGCACGCGACTACGGTGTGCCGCTGGGGCTGGGCTTCTCTCTGCCGCTGTTGAACACCGCCTTGACTGCCGACAAGCCGCTCAGCTGGTCGACGATGTGGGACAAGGATCTCGAGGGCAAGCTCGCGCTCGATGCCGGCGCCTATTGGTGGCTCATTGCCATCTCGGCGATCTGGGGCGCCAAAAAAGACTTCAATGCCTTCTACGAGTGGAAGCCCAAGATGGCATCCGATCCCATCTTTGATGCGGTCGAGCGGCTGCGTCCTGCGAAGTATTATAAGGACGGCGCGGAACTCTCGTTCCTTATGCTGCAGGAGCAGGCATCGTTTGCGCAGATCTATTCGGCGGACGCACTCGGCCTCGTTCAAAACGGCGGCGCAACCTTCAAGACCGGCATTCCGGCCGACGGCACGGTCGCCTACGGCGATTGGTACATCAAGGTTAAGGGCACGCAGCACGACGCCCTCGCCGATGCCTTCCTCGGCTATTTGCTTGAAAAAGAAACACAGGATCGCTTCATTCAAGTGCAGATGTCTGTGATGTCGCGTAAGGATGTGACCGTGCCGGCCTTCTGGCACAACTATCCTAAAACGAACGAAGATCTGGTGAAAAACGTGCGCCTGATGACCATGCAGGGCCTGGAGCAGCTTTTGCCGAACTTCGATGCGATGGGTGAACGCTTCCAGCAAGCGGTGCTGAAGACTTCGAAGGGCTAAGACGGGATGGTTTGTGCCCTTCGATTGGAACGTGTCGTCAGGCGTTACGGAAGTCACGCCGCAGTCGATGAGATCGATCTCTCCGTTGAGAAAGGGGAGTTCCTAACACTCCTCGGTCCAAGCGGCTGCGGAAAGACGACCACACTCCGCCTCATTGGCGGAATGGATCGTCCTGACGGCGGCATTATCGAGATCATGGGGCGCAGAGTCGACAGCCTACCGAGTTACAAGCGCGATACGGCCACCGTCTTTCAATCCGGGGCATTGTTTCCTCACCTCACGGTGGCGGAGAACGTTGCCTACGGATTGAAGATGCGTGGCGTCGCCTCGTGCGAGATCGCGCCGCGCGTGAAGCGCATTCTCGATGTGGTCAGGATGGAAGGCTTCAGCGAGCGCTATCCCGCTGAGATGTCGGGAGGCCAGCGCCAACGCGTGGCGCTGGCGCGCGCGATGGTCGTCGAGCCGAGCATATTGCTTTTCGACGAACCGATGAGCGCGCTCGATCTGAAGCTCAAGCTCGAGCTTCGGACCGAGATCCGCCGGCTTCACGAGGAACTCGGCTACACGGCAGTCTTCGTGACGCACGATCAGAGCGAGGCGATGACACTCTCCGACCGCATCGCCGTCATGAACAAGGGCAAGATCGAGCAGATCGGTTCGCCGATCGAAATCTTCGAAAAGCCCGCGAGCGAATTCGTCTACACGTTCGTCGGCGAGTCCTGCTCGCTGCAGATTCCGCCAATTCTCGGCGCCGCGGCGACGGACGCAAGCGCACCGGTCGGCCGGTTGTTCATCCGGCCGACGAGCCTCGGCCTGGTCAACGGAGCCGGCGCCGAAAACGTCGTGACAGCGCGCGTTACGTCGGTCGAATACCTCGGCGGCACCTATCGAATTCATGCCGATACGGAGCGCGGAAGTCTGTTCTTCGATAGTCCGATAGCGCCCGCAGTCGGCCCGGATCATATGGTCAAGATCGGCTGGAAGACGGCCGACGCAACGTACTTCCCGCTGTCATGACGGCAGAGACCGACATCCTGCCGGCGCGCTCCAAGTTTTCGGCCGCTCTGCCGAAACTTCCGTGGCTGATAGTGCCGACGCTGGTGTTCATCGTCGTCGCATTCGGCTGGCCGCTTCTCTATCTGGTCCGCATGAGCTTCAACGAGCATCCGGCGGGCGGCATTTACGTCGAAGCCTGGACGCTCAAAAACTATCTCGTGGTGCTGACCGAGCCGAACATGCTCGCGATTATCGGCAAGACGATTTACATTTCGCTTGTCACGGCAATCGTCACGGTCGTTGCGGCATTTTTCTTTGCGCAGTTCGTTTGGCTTCGGGAAGGTCGCAATAGAATAATCCTTCTCGCAATCGCCATTGGGCCGATGCTGATTTCGGAAGTCTCCGTCATCATCGGATGGCGAATGTTCTTTCCGTCGAACGGACTGCTCTCTTACGCGCTGATGTCGGCCGGGCTCACCGAGCAGAAGGTCAATCTTCTCGGCACCCAGTTCGCGGCTATCGTTGGCCTCTCCTATATCTCAATTTCCTATTGCTTCTTCTCGATCCTAAGCGTCCTGAACGGGATCGATCGCAATCTGCTAACGGCCAGCGCCGACCTCGGCGCATCGCCGGTACGAACGTTTTTCACGGTTCTCCTGCCGCTCGCGAAGGGCGGAATTGCTGCCGCCTTTACGCAGGCGTTCGTTTTCACGATGGGCATCTACGCAACGACGAATGCTCTTGGGCCGGACTCGCTCTGGACGATGCCATACGAGATACAACTTCAGATGCTGACGCGTCGCAATTGGCCGATGGCCGCCGCGATCGCCGTCGTGTTGATTGCGATCATCGCCGCGGCGGCGATGGGAATCCAATGGCTGCGGCACAGAAAGGGCTCAAGCCATGCTTGAGGAGCGCGCCTTCCGCTTTCTCCATCGTGCCTTCGCCGCGCTCTTCATTTTATACGTGGTGCTCCCGCTCGCGATTACGGCGGTGGTCGCGTTCAGCGATGACAACGTCGTCCGCTTTCCGATCCGCGGCTTTTCAGGACGCTGGTTCGGAGTGTTTTTCAACGATGCACAATGGATCAACGCTGCCTGGAATTCGCTCCAGATAGCATTGATTACCGCAGCCATGTCGATGGTTCTGGCGCTGCCGGCGTCATACGCGCTGGCGAACGGCAAGAGGGCGCGTCCGGTCCTGCAAACACTCTTGATTTTGCCGCTGTTCGTTCCTGCCGTCGTTCTGGGCATTTCAGTGGCGATGGGGCTCGGTTCCATCAATCTGTTCGGCTACGACCTCTTCGGTTCGAAAATTCTTGTCGCCTGCGCGCACACGCTTTGGGCCTTGCCATTGGCGATCACCGTTCTCATTCCGACGTTCGAGACGCTCGACAAGAGTCTGATGGAAGCTGCAGGTGATCTCGGCGCGTCGCCGCTCCGGGCGTTCTTCAATGTGATCATGCCCGTTGCGATGACAGGTATCGTCTCGGCAGGTCTCTTCGCGTTCATCACGTCGCTGAACGAATTCATCATGGCGCTCTTCCTGACGACGCGCGATACGCAGACGCTGCCGGTTATGCTTTGGCTTTCGCTACGCTCGAGCGCGACGCCTCAGATCGCAGTCGCTTCCTTCGTATTGGCGGGCTCCGTATTCGCCGCCGTCGGCCTCGCGTATGCCTGGTTCACGCTCTCGCGCCGCCGCCGTGAGCCCGCAGTGTTATGAAAATCATATTAATAAAACAATACAACAGTGAAATTTTATATTGAAAATTTCACTAAAGCGAATGATGATCCCAGCAGGGAAAATCAGTCGATAGGCGGGTGTAATGTCTTCGTTCCGGAATCGCGTTGAGGTTCTGATCGTCGGGGGAGGCGTCGCCGGCGTCTCGATTGCCTATCACTTGGCGAAGCTCGGCATCACCGACGTCATGCTCTGCGAACGCAAGCAGTTGACGTGCGGCACGACTTGGCACGCAGCCGGCCTCGTTACGCAGCTCCGCGCCACCCGCAATATGACGGAGCTGGCGAAGTACACGGGCGAGCTATTCGCCAGTCTCGAATCCGAAACGGGCCAGGCCACCGGCTTTCGCCAGAACGGCGCCCTTCGCGTTGCGAAGCACGAAGGTCGCTTCGAGGAGCTGAAGCGCGGCGCCTCGATGGCGCGCAATTTCGGACTGCCGGTCGAAGTACTGAGACCGGAAGAACTCAAAGAGCGGTGGTCGCCGCTGAATATCGACGGCATCGTCGGCGGCCTTTGGGCGCCGAAAGACGGTCAGGTCAATCCGGTTGACGTGACGATCGCAATGGCGAAAGGCGCCCGCAATGCCGGCGCCACCATCCTCGAGAACATCCCCGTCGAACGCATTCTCGTCGAAAACGGCCGCGCCGTTGGTGCAATCACCGATCATGGTGAAGTGCGCGCGAACAAGGTCGTGATTTCCGGCGGAATGTGGTCCCGCAACCTTGCAGCGTTGAGCGGCGTATCGCTGCCGCTCCATGCCGCAGAGCACTTCTACATCGTCACCGAACAGCTGCCGAACCTGCCGCGCGACTTACCCGTGCTCTTCGTCACGGACGAGGAGGCCTATTACAAGGAAGACGCTGGCAAGATCCTTCTCGGCTGCTTCGAGAAGAACGCCAAGCCCTGGGGCCACAACGGCATTTCTCCCGACTTTTGCTTTGACTCGCTGCCCGAGGATTTCGAGCATTTCGAGCCGATCTTGGAAAAAGCGATGAACCGCGTGCCGATGCTCGCAGATGCCGGCATCCAGCTCTTCTTCTGCGGGCCGGAAAGCTTCACGCCCGATGATCGCTATCTGCTCGGCGAAACGCCCGAAGTCGAAAATCTGTTTTGCGCCTGCGGGTTCAACTCCATCGGCATTCTCTCATCGGGCGGCGTCGGCAAGGCGCTTTCGCAATGGATTCGCGACGGCCGGCCGCCAGTGGAACTGACCGACGTCGACGTGCGCCGCATGATGCCGTTCCAGTCAAACAGCAAGTACCTCTACGATCGAACGACCGAAACTCTCGGCCTACTCTTCGATATGCACTGGCCCTACCGCCAGTTCGAATCCGCGCGCAATGTCCGCCGCAGTCCCTTCCACGACAGGCTGATCGCCCAGGGCGCATTCATGACGGAAGCGGCAGGCTACGAGCGGCCGGGCTTCTTTGGCGCGCCGGGAACGAAGCCCGAAATCGAATATAGCTACGGGCGCCAGAACTGGTTCGGCTTAGCTGCCGACGAGTGCCGGGCGACGCGCGATGCCGTTGCCTTGTTCGACCACAGTTGCTTCACGAAATTCGCCGTCGATGGACGCGACGCGTGTGCCGCGCTCAATCGCATCTGCGCCAACGACATCGATGTTCCGGTCGGCCGCCTCGTCTATACGCAGTGGCTCAACGAGCACGGCGGCATCGAAGCCGACGTGACGGTGACGCGTCTGTCGGAGACATCCTTCGTCGTCGTCAGCATTGCGGTTTCGCAGGTTCGCGATTTCGCGTGGCTGACGCGCCACCTGCCAAAGGATACGCACGTTTTCGCCCGCGATATCTCGTCGGGTCTGCCGATGCTGGCGCTGATGGGCCCGAAATCGCGCGAGCTGTTAAGTTCCATCTCGAACGCCGATCTATCGAACGCGGCATTCCCGTTTGGCACCAGCCGCGAAATCGAGATCGGATACGCGAAGGCCCGCGTCAACCGCGTGACGTTCGTCGGCGAACTCGGTTTCGAAATTCTGATGCCGGCCGAATTCGCTCAGCACATCTTCGACGTGCTAGTCGACGCGGGCAAAGCTTTTGGCCTGAAGCAAGCGGGCTACTTCGCGATGAATTCACTGCGCATGGAAAAGGGCTACCGACACTGGGGCCACGATATCGGCGAGGATGACACGCCACTCGAAGGCGGACTGGGCTTCGCTGTCGCCTGGGACAAGAAGGGCGGCTTCATCGGCCGTGAGGCACTTCTGAAGCAGCGCGAAAGCGGTCCCCTCAAAAGGCGGCTGGTGCAAATTCAGCTCGAAGGCGCCGATGCTCCGTTGCTGTATCATGAGGAGCCGATCTGGCGCGATGGCGAGGTGATCGGCTCGGTCACGTCGGGCGGCTACGGCCACCGTATCGGCGCTTCACTTGGAATGGGTTACGTGCGACGCGAAGTGGGCGTCACCGCTGAGTGGCTTGCCGCTGCGCCGCTCGAGGTCGAAGTTGCGTGGAAGCGCTACCCAGCTCGCGCTCAGCTCGGACCGTGGTACGACCCAAAGGGCGAGCGCATCAAAAGCTAAGCGGATTTAGAATTCGGAACCGAGACGCCGTGCGGCCGCGAGAATGGTCTCGGGCCCCGGCGGCCCTTCGATCGCGTCGAATAGAATCTCGAGCCGGGTCTCCGCAATGCCGCAATAGCCGAGAATGCCGACTTCGAGCTGAGTGCGCATGGCGTCGTCATAATCGCGCTTTGCGTAGGCCTCTGCCGAGCTTCCCGCGATCGCCAGCATCCACGCGCGGCTGTGCGGATAATTCCGGTCGCCGTAAGCCCAGCCGTTGTTCCAGACGCGATCGATCCAGCCTTTGAGAAGCGCCGGCATCGACCACCACCACACCGGAAAGACCATCACGGTGGCGTCGTTGCGTTTGATGCGCGCCATCTCGGCCCGCACCGCTGCGGAATAAACCTTCTTTGAATCGGACCAATCCGGTTCGTCAGGCTCCCTGAGAACCGGATCGAACCCTTCCGCCGTGAGATCCGCAATTTCGATCTCGTGGCCGTTGCCCTTTGCCGCCTCGGCAAAAGCCTTGGCGGCGGCGAAGGTGAGAGAGTCCGCGCGCGGATGGGCTGTGACGAGAAGAATTTTCATGCGGTGGGTTCGAAGCTTTCCGCCTTGGAATAGGGGAACCACCAGAAGTCCTGGTTCGACGCTTTCGGGTCGATCATCACGAACTTGGTGTTCTGGAACTGCGCGAGACCCTCCGGTCCAAGCTGGCGTCCGCTGCCCGAAAGCTTGCGTCCGCCGAAGGGCAGGGCATCGTTATCGAGCAGCGGCGCATTCACCCACAGGATGCCGCTTTCGATTTCGCGTACCGCGCGGAACGCTTCGTCCATATCGAGCGAATAGAGGTTGGCGCCAAGCCCGAAACGCGAGCGATTGGCGAGAGTGATAGCCTCGTCGAAAGATTTCACCTTGCAGATCGGTGCGACGGGGCCGAACGGCTCCTCGTTGAGAATCTCCATATCGGGTGTCACGCCAGTAAGAACGGTCGGCTCGACGAACCAGCCCCGATTTAGTTCCGCCGGACGTCCGCCGCCGGTCGCAAACTTGGCGCCCTGTTGACGCGCACGTGCCATCAATCCTTCGAAGCGATCGCGCTGCCGGCTGGTCGCGAGCGGGCCGAGATCGACGGCGCCAAGTCCGTTGCCGATGCGAAGTTTCCGCGCTTCCTCGACAAGTCCTTCGACGAAGGCATCGTGAATGGATTCATGCACATAGAACCGCTCGGCCGATGTGCACACCTGCCCGCAATTGAGGTAGGCGGCAAACGCCGCGCCCCGGACGGCCATGTCGAGCGGCGCCGAAGGCATGACGATGAACGGGTCGTTGCCCGAAGCTTCGATGAGGCTCGGCTTGAAACTTTCGGCGCACGTCCGCGCCACCGCCTGACCGACTGCAACGGAACCCGTGTAGGCGACGCCATGCGTCTTCGGGCTGGCGATAAGCCGCTGGCCGACACGCGCGCCGCCCGTCACGACCTGCATCAATCCGGGCGGCAGACCCGCGAAGACCTCCATGAACTTCAGCGTCGTCAGGCTCGTCTGCTCATGCGGCTTGATGATGACCGAGTTTCCTCCCGCCAGCGCTGCCGCGGCTTCCCAGCACAACAGAACGAGCGGATAGTTGAACGGCAGGATAATCACGATCGTGCCGAGCGGTTCCTTGACGCTGAAGTGAAATTGCCCGGGCACCGTCGCACCCGCGAGACGTCCCGTCTCGTGCCGCGCAAGCTCGGCATAGTAATCGATCGCCGTGGCGCACCAGGAAACCTCATCAACGGATTCCTTGAACGGCTTGCCCTCTTCGCGCGTCAGGCATTCCGCGAACGGCCGCCGGTCCCCGCGAAGCGTGGCTGCGATATCGTGAAGGATGACCGCCCGGCTTCGCGCATCCATCGCCATCCAAACGCGGCGTGCATCATTGGCCGTATCCATGGCGGCGTCGACTTCATCGTCGGGACAATCCGCGATCGATCCAATCTTGTCTTCGGTAGCCGGATCGATGACGTCGAAGTGCTCGCGGGCTTTGCTGGCGACGAATTTGCCCCCAGCGTAGATTTTGCCGGATAGGAATGCGAAGTCGTCCAAAGCCGCCATCGGCGTTCTCCCCGTTGGATACGATTGGAAGTGCAGTGTATAAATTTATCGAACACATTGCTATAAAAATTTGATCGACACGAAACGGCTGCAGCGCAAACAGGAAACGATGGCACAAACGAAGAAGAGCAAGACCGCGGTCGCAACGAAAAACCGCGCCCGGGCGGAGGAGGCGAGCGAGCTTGCCGTCGGCTCGCGTCTCAAATCTGTCCGTGAAGCGGCAGGCCTTTCGCAACGCGAACTCGCCAAACGCGCGGGCGTCACGAACGCGACCGTCTCGATGATCGAGCAGGAAACGCACGCGCCGTCGCTCGCGTCCCTGCACCGCCTCCTGGCCGCTATCCCGATTTCGCTGGCTGACTTCTTCGCGTTGCCCGTGTCGCAGAAGAACGCGCTTTTTTACGACGCGGAAAATCTCGCGGTCGTCTCGCGCGGCGCCGCCGATCTCCGCGTGCTCGGCAGCGAGCGTCGCGAGAAGAAACTGCAAATGTTTATCGAGCGCTATAAGCCGGGAGCAGGCACCGGCGAAGATCCGATCGTATTTGACGGCGAAACGGCGGTCGTTGTTGTTCAAGGAACGATTGAAGTGGAGGCGGATGGTGAGATCCGCCAGCTGACCAAAGGCGGAGGTTATCAGCTCTTCGGGCGTGTACCCTATCGACTACGCAATATCGGCAAGATCGAAGCGATTATCGCCTGCGCCTGCACACCGCCGATTATTTGAGCCTCAATACGATGGTGGCGTAATCGCCCACACGACAACGGTCTCGACATTGCCGGGATTGCGATAGCGGTGCGGCGTCGTCGATGGGAAACTGAAGCTATCGCCTTCCCGTAGCGTGAACGATTGTTCGCCAATCCAGAGCTCGAGCGACCCGGTAAGAACCAGGCCGGCCTCTTCGCCATGATGCGTGTAAGATGATCCGGTCTCGGTCGATCCCGGCGGAAATCGCGACATCAGCAACTCGAGCTGACCGCGGAGATTTGGAGACAGCAGCTCGTCGGTTATCCCCGACGAAAAACGCAACGTCCGTCTGTTGCTGGCGCGAACGATAAAGTCGCGCTCGTCCGGATCTCCGCCTTCGGCGTTATGGAGAAACCACCCGATGGTAACGCCGAGCGCCTTCGCGATGTCGTGCAGCGTCTTGATGCCCGGAGACGCGATACCGCGCTCGATTTCGCTTAAGTGCCCGATCGATAGCGACGTCGCGAGTGAGAGTTCCTTGATCGTCAGCCGCTTGGCCTTCCGCAAATCCCGGATCTCGGCGCCCACTCGCGAAGGCGTCAGATCCTCGTCCGCAGAGACGGTCACCGCCTTTTCTTTCGCCACCGACATTGTCCGCCCCCTAGTCCTTTGAATAGTCACGCCTAAAATTTCATCTTGTCAGGCGAAATTTGCAAGGCATAATTTCGCGATGCTGAATTTATCAGACAGCTCCGCACCCCCACGTGATGCGCACCCCGACATTTCGTCGGCGAGGGCCTGGATCGGCAAACTTGGCGGAAACCCCGTGAAGCCCCAAAGCTTCGCGGCATCGGAGGTTCTCGCCGTCGGCCACTTTCGTTTTGACGGACTGGCGGAAGAAGTCGAGGCGCCTCAGCTTCCTTTTCACTACATCTCGGTCACGCTCGGCGGTCCGTTGATCATCGAAGCGCGCCTCGGGGGAGCGAAGGTCAAGGCGCGCGTTCTGCCTGGCCAATCTCTGATCATGGCGGCGGAACGCAGCAACATCTGGCGCTGGGACCGTCCGACGGAAGAAGCGCACGTTTTCCTGCACGCTGATTTTCTCGAACGCGTCGCTTTCGATGCTGGCAAGGGGCGGGCAGAAATCTGTGACCGGCTGGCGTTCACCGACACACGGCTTCGTCACACGATTTTGGCGCTCACCGAAGAAATGCAGCGTTATGGGCACATTTCGACGCTTTTCTTCGATATGGCGGCGGATGTTCTCGCGCGCCGCATCCTGTTTCGTCATTGCGAGAAGAACGGAAAATCCGGTTCGAAGGGCAGCGCGGGAGCGCTGACTGCGCGTCAGCTTCGGCGCGTCCTGGAGGTTGTCGAGGATCGGCTATCTCAGGATATTTCGCTCGACGACCTTGCGAGCGCAGCGGGCCTCAGCCGGTTTCACTTTGTGCGCGCTTTCAAGACAGCCGTTGGAATGCCGCCACACCGTTGGCTCGTCGGCCTGCGTATCGAACGCGCCAAGGAACTGCTCTTGGGTCGCACCGTGACGATCATAGAGGTCGCCGCGCTCGTCGGTTTCGAAAGCCAGAGCCATTTCGGTCAGGTTTTCCTCAACCAGGTCGGCATGCCCCCGCGCGAATGGCGGCGCCGCGCGCTTTCCTGAGCAAATAGCGCAATTTTCCGAGAGACGGTTCCCCTCCCTCCCTCCCATCATTCCGCGAATAGGAGCGGGGGTGGCCGCTGCCGGGAGATGATAATGACGACAATGTGGGGCGATAGCGCCTATTACGGGCTTGACGCGGAATTCGATCCGGACTGGTTCCTGACGCGCGAACAAAAAGAGCTGCGCCGCGAGCTGATCGAGGTTTGCCACAGGGTCCTCAGGCCAAACGCGATCGAGTGCGATAAGACCAACGCCTATCCGCGCGCGAACGTCGAAGCGCTCGCCAAGCTGCGGCTCCTGGCGGCGATCGTCCCCAAGGAATTCGGCGGCAGAGGCGAAAACCACGTCGGCATCACCATGATCGCCGAGACGATTGCACGCTACGGCTGTCCGTCCACCGCGCTGATCTACATGATGCACATGGTGGCGGTCGCCGGGCTCGTCTATCGCGCCAAAGGCAACAGCGAGATCGAAAGCCTGCTGTCACGCATCGATAGCGAATGCCTGGTCGGCACGGCATCCTACACGGACCCCGAAACCGGCGGCCATTTCTGGTACCCGAAGATGTCCGGCGCGAAGCGCGTCGAAGATGGCTGGCACGTCCACAAGAAGGCGGCATGGACGACATCGTCGGGCTACGCCGATTGGTACATCTCGCAAACGACAAGCCCGAACTTCGACGGCAACTACGGCAACCTCTCCGTCTTCCTGTTCTACAAGAACGAGGTGCGCGGTTCCGCGGGCAAGTGGGACGCGATGGGCATGCACGGAAACCAATCCGGACCCGTCGAGATCGATACGGTCGTTCCACTAAACCGCATCGTCGGATGGCCGGGTGACGGCGCGATGTCGAACGACGAAGCCATCGATCCGCTTGCGATGCTGATGTATGCGGGCTCGTACAACGGCCTCGGACTTGCGTGTATCGATGTTGCGAAACGCCATGTAACCCGCAAGGCCCACGTGCAGTATGGCCGCCGCGTTGCCGACTACCTGACGATCCAGGATACGTTCGGCCGTGCGATCATGGACGGCCAGGCCTCTCGCCTCTATGCCTACTCGGTCGCCAAGGCTCTGGACGATGCAACGGATGGCGGACGCTGGGACATTTACTACGAAGACCCGAAGGCGATGCCGCGCGCCGAATATGCGTTATGGTGCTTCAAGGCGAAGTTCATCTCGACTCGCTTCTGTTTCGAAGTTTCCGACAAGATGCTGCAAGCGTGCGGCGGCCGCGGCTACATGCGCGATCTCGAGCTCGAGCGTCTTGTGCGCGACTCGAAGGCCGGCTGGATCATGGCGCCGTCGAACGAGGTCACGGCGCAGCTCATCGGCAAGTGGGGATTGTTCGGCGCGGAAGCGGTCGACTGGTGGAATCAGAAGGTCGATGAACCCGTTCTGATGAACGAGCTCGAGAAGCTGGATGACGCTGGAAAACGCCGCATCATCCAAAAGCTGACCGCTGAAATTCAGACCAAGAAGGCCGCTGCGGAATGAGTGTTGCCGACGATTGGATATCGCCCGACGATCCGTTGGACCTGCGCAACGCGCTTAGCTGCTTTGCAACGGGCATTACGATCATCACGGGAACGACAGAGGAAGGCACACGCTTCGGCTTGACCGCATCGTCCTTCCAGCCCGTAAGCCTAACGCCGCCGCTGGTGCTTTATAGCGTCCGCAAGGGCGCGGCCAGCGTCGATCTCGTGAAGGGCAGCGGATCGTTCTGCGTGAACGTGCTCCGTCATGAGCATGCAGAACTCGCCAAGCGTTTCGCGGCTCCGATCGCGGATCGCTTCGAAGGTCTCGAATGGGTTCAGGGATCGTTGGGCTGCCCCGTGCTGCCGGACGCCATCGCCGCTTTCGAGTGCAGCCTGTGGGCCACCTACGACGGAGGCGATCACGAGATCGTCGTCGGCAAAGTTGTAAAAATGCGGCGTGCCCCGAAGGGCAACCCGCTCGTCTACTTTCGCGGCGAGTTCCATCCGATCGTTGCCGATGCCCCAGGCGTATCCTAAGAGGTTTTTCTGATGACACTTATCGCTCCGGTCAAGTCGGAACACGTCACGTTCGATCCGCCTGAGTTCGCTCACCTCGGAATGATTCCCGAGCTGGTCGTGGGACCGGTGAAGGATGAGCGCATATGGGTGCTGCTCGAGCCGAACGTCTGGTTTCGTCCGCTGTTTTTCGACATGAACTCGGGCGCACACGGAGAAGTGCTAAGAGTCAAGAAAGGCGGAGTTCTATCGCGCCATCGTCACCCGTCGCCGGTGCACGGATTCGTCCTCAAGGGCAGCTGGCGATATCTCGAGCATACGTGGCGCGCGACGGAAGGCTCCTACGTAATGGAGCCACCCGGAGAAACGCACACGCTGACATGCGACAGCGGCGACGAAATGCAGACTGTGTTCTTCATTCAGGGCGCGACGCTGTACATCGACGAGCAGGATAAAGTCACGCTCGTCGAGGACAACTTCCAGCTCATCGAAGCCTGCCGCAAACACTACGAAGAGGTCGGTCTCGGCGCCGATTTCGTCAACCAGTTCATTCGCTAGCATCAGCACTCCGGCGCCCCTCTCGCATCCTTGGGGAGAAGCGCGGGGGCGTGGGGACACGAGCCGAACGCTTGCAAGCGCGGGTCGAAAGGCCCGCGCTTTTCATTGCTACGGGGCCCGGCGTTGCCGGACGGGAACCAATGGCTATGATCGGTGATTTCCCTGGCATCACTGCCATGGAGAGACTTTATGGCTGCTCAACAAGACGTATCATCGACCGTGCGCGACGCAACGAGCGCCGCGAAGCGAAATATTGATCAAACCGCCGACTACGCCGTCTCAGTCATCGATGACGTTCAAAGCATCGGAAGCGAGTTCAAACGCGCCGTGAACAAGTCGTTGAAGAAGGAGCCCTATACGACGCTCGCCATGGCGGCGGCAGCGGGCTTCATTCTGGGCGCCCTGTGGCGGGCATGAACAACCGCGAAATTTGCGCGCAGAAGGAGCGCCCCATCTATGCGGGATAAAGAATCGACCCCGGAGTGGCTCCGGGGTCGATGAAGTAATTACTTCTTCTTACGAGAATCTTCGCACTTGCCGCCCTTCCAATACTTGAAGGTGCCTTTGCAATCTTTGTGCTTGACGTGATGCTTGCCGTGGTGCGCCTTGTGCGACATCGACTTTGCGAAAGCGTCCTGTGCCGAACCCATTCCGCCAAGGCTGAAGATCGCCAGAGCGAGCACTGTCATAAGTTTCATAGGTGAAGTCCCCCAAAAGCCGATCGTAAGTGATCAGATGGGTTCCGCTTATCTTAAATCTGTGACAAGTGCGTGTAACGAAATCCCGGTCTCCACAAGGCACCGGATTCTCGATCATTTCCTCGTTCCGCTCGCCAACATCTCGTCGTAGGCGAGCACGGCGTCGAGAAGCACCTGGGCGCCCGCGGCGCATTCATCGAAGCTCGTTGATTCCGCCTCGTTATGGCTGAGGCCGCCTTCGCACTGCACGAAGATCATCGTCGTCGGCGCGACGCGCGCGACATAAGCTGCGTCGTGGCCTGCGCCCGAAACCATGTCGCGCATCCCGAAATCCGATAAGTCCTGGTCTGCCCAACTAAGCGCCATCGGCCTGTTGGTAGGAGTTGGATGTCAACCCCGAAAGACTTCCACGCTTTGGTAGGGCTCGGCGCAAACATCGGCCGACAGTGAACACCGCGATTGGATCAGGCGGCGTTTTTGGAAAGCCAGCGGTACCGGCAACACAATTTCGGCACCGCGGCTCCGCTCCTGCGCGTCCCTCAGATCCCACGGTGTTGATCTGAAATTTTTACGCCCCGTTGACGACAAGCTCAGAAGTGGCGCTGAAAAAATCAAAAGCTAAGCGATGTTGTCGCGCATCGCAGGAATCCGAATAAGCCAGAAGATCATCGGGCGGACCGTTTTGGCG
Source organism: Pseudomonadota bacterium (assembly GCA_018242295.1). Taxonomy (GTDB): domain Bacteria; phylum Pseudomonadota; class Alphaproteobacteria; order Rhizobiales; family Hyphomicrobiaceae; genus Hyphomicrobium_B. Next base: position 508,733 of record JAFECE010000003.1, on the reverse strand, counting down.
CCCGATGGAAGAAGCGGGTGCAGTTTCATGTCTTTTCGCGCGCTATTTTATATCTTGTTTTGTTTGATTGCGGTCCCGGCTAGCGGCCAGGAATTGGCAGAAAGTCCGGTGAAAACGGAAGCCGCCTCGGCATTGCCGCCCGCGCTGAAGGAGCTTCGAGAATTTATCGCTGCCCAGCAGGATATGAATTTCCAAACGACGTACCACGGGTCGAGCAATGTACTGGATACAACATCGCAAGGGTCGTCGCAGTTCATGACACGGCGACCCAATCTGTTTCGAGTCAAAGTGAGCATTGGTGCCAACGCCTATGAATATATTTCGGATGGAACCGTGCTGACGATTTATAACGTCCACACCAACGCGTATGCGCAAACGGCTGCTCGCCCATCGGTGCCAGCAAACATGACCTTGCTCGCCGGACTAATGGCGTATCAGGCACGCGTCTTCGATTTCTTTGCAGCGCTCGATCAGGCAGCTGCCGGAGGAGGAGTAAAAATCACGGCGAAAGGCGCGGAATCCGTCGGCGGCCGCGAATGCGATCGCTTCGAGGTCGTTACGATGACCGAAAAATGGGAGGCCTGGGTGGAAAAAGCACCGCCCCATCTGCCGTGCAAGCTCTCAAGCAGCGACATGGATGATCCATCCGCAATGGTGCAGGTCAACGAATTCACCTGGAAAAAAGCCCCGAGCATCGATCCGGAGACATTTCAATTTTCGCCGCCGCATGGGAGCAAAAAGCTCGATATCGGCACGCTGTTGGCCACGCCTCAGTAATCCAACGAAGCGTACGCCGCCGGCAGACCAAAAGTGAGACAACCAGCGGGAGCCCCGCCTGAACAGGCAAGGCTCCGATTTTATCGCCGTGGCCTAATGAGTTTGCGAGGACTCGGACGACTTACTTTCCTTGCCACCCTTGGCGTCTTTCACTTCGATTTTCTTGGCCTCGGCATGAGCGGGCTTGGGGATCGTAATCCTCAACACGCCTTCCGACATCATTGCATTGATCTTCGACGTATCCACGCCCGGCGGTAACTCGATTGTTCGTAGGAAATTCCCATAGGCGCGTTCGCTGATGAAGACGTTCTTGTTTTCCCGATTGGACTCGACTCTCTTCTCGCCACGGATCGTGAGCATATTTTCTTCCAGAGAAATATCGACGTCGCGCCGCTCCAGCCCGGGCATCTCCACCGAAACGTCGATCTCCCTGTCGCTTTCGGCGACGTCGATGTTGGGCAGAAGATTCATAGACATTGACGATTGAGAGGTAAGCCCGCGCGAAAAGTCATCGAACAGGCGATCGATTTCGCGGTGAAGCGGGCCAAAAAGCATGGCGCTTGAACGATGATGATCGCCGCGCTGCGTAGCAGGAACTTGCGGTCTCAGTTTCATGGTTGCGATCCTTTCCTTGCATTCGATTGGACGATTCCTCGGCTTGGCGTTCGAGCGCCGTCACGGCAATAGCAATTGGCTCGGCAGTCGAACGTGAATGACGCGATTGACGCCGTGCTGTTCGCGTTCTCGATCGGGGGACCGGCTCTTCGCCGTGAGCGCAACGTCATCAATCATGTGCCTCGGCGACACATCCATCGCGACCAGGATTGTTCGACACGCGTTTTGTGGCGTCGCGCTTCAGGATGGCGGGATAGCGGTCCACTGAGCGTGCTTTGCAGTCTTTGCCAAGCACGTTTATGTTCCCTGAAGAAAACCGGAAGATTTGTCCTTTCGCCGGTCCCACTCATGGCGATCATTCGCTCGCATTCGGCCAATGCGCACTAAATGGTCTAGCTGCGCTCTATGCACTTTTCCGAAATGGAACAGCGCAGCTTCGTTCGGGAATGTGCGATGAAGCTGGAACCGCTGACGCGAAGCCCTGTTACACATTGCTTACGACTGTTGAAGGTAGCGACAATGACCGGCATATCAAGTCAATGGGTAAGCAATCTGCTTCAGGTGTTGGCGTATATGGTCGGACCGGTCGTCTTGGGCGCGATGCTCTTCTATGGAATTTCGCGCTCGCGAAATCGGCGGGATGCCGCCGCCAGCAAGGCTCAGGATGACGCCGTACGCAAACTTTATTCCGAAGCGGAGGCCGAACGCTCCGCGAAAGAGCGGGCGGCGGAAAAATCCTCTAACCCGATCGACATCATAGAACGCAAATCCGGAATGACGGGTTAGTTTTCGAACCCTGGAAAGCTACGGCCGAGCGGCGATCGCATTCTCAAGCTCGACCTCTTCACGGAGGTTTGCGAGATCGCGCGATACCGTAGCGACAGCCAACTTTTTGTGTTCTTGCAAATATGAAACCCTGCAATCGCGCGCTGCGGGATCGCCGTTGATTTCGACATGAGTCCAGCGCTCGGCATGTCCGACGTAACGGATCGCAACGTCGTAATGCTGGCTCCAGAAGAAGGGCACAGTATCAAACCGCTCGTTGTATCCGAGTATGTTGCGTGCGGCTGTCTGACCTTGCCGCTCGGCCACGACCCAATGCTCGACGCGAATGGAACTCCCGGTAAGTGGGTCGGGCCAGCGCGCGATATCACCCGCGGCGAAGATGCCCTGCGTACTCGTCTGCAGGTACGTGTCGACGACGATGCCGTTGTCTACGGTAAGGCCCGCCTGCGAAGCGAGATCGACATCGGGTCGAACGCCGATGCCGGCAACAACGAGATCTGCTTCGATCATTTCTCCGTTGGTAAGCGCAATGCTGCTTTCGTCGATCGCCGCGGCGCTCGTGCCCAGATGAAATATGACGCCGTGTTCCTCATGAATGGCTTTGATCATGTCGCCAAGCTCCGGGCCAAGGATGCGCTCGAGCGGCCGCGATTGCGGCCCGATCACATGCACCTCGAGGCCGCGCTCCCGAAGCGCCGCCGCGGCTTCCAATCCGATGAAACTGGCACCGACCACGGCGACCCGCTTTGTATCCTTGGCCTTTGCGATGAGTGAAAGACTGTCGTTGAATGTGCGGAGGTAATGAACTTTTGGCAGACCGGCGCCGGGAACGTCGAGATGTACGGGCGTAGCGCCGGTTGCGAGCAACAACGCGTCGAACGCGACGCGGCCGCCGTCTTTGAGCATTACGCATCGTGCGGCCGTATCGATGGAGGCGCCCCGTGCGCCGAGACGAATATCGATCCGCTTTTTTTCATAAAATTCGGCGGAGCGCAGCGGTATCCAGTCCGCAGGCGCCGTGCCAGCAAGGAAATCCTTCGAAAGATTGGGTCGATCGTAGGGCAGTGCATCGTCGGCGCTGAGCATTGTTATGGCCCCGTCAAAGCCTTCGCGCCTAAGCATCTCGGCGGCTGCATTGCCAGCCGCCCCGCCGCCGACGATGACGACCGAGCGCAATTCCGTCCCACTGCGCGCATGCTTGCGGTCCACCTTCATCTTTTCGCGCACGAAGAGCGTTTCGCCATCTCGATCGACGCGCCAGCAGGCAACGGGACTGAGTGCAGGGGCGCGAAGGGCCTCGCCTGTGCGCAAGCTGAAGCAGGCGTGATGCAGCGGACAGCGAACCGTGTCTCCGACTTGCAAGCCCTCGGCAAGGGGACCGTTGTAATGCGTGCAAACCGCACCGATGGCGAAAATCTCATCGTCATGACGCGCGACCAGAACCGCGTCATCGCCGACATGACCCAGCAACATTGTGCCAGGCGAAAGCGCCGAAGCAGCGAAGCCCTGCGTAAGATCCAGTCCGCTCGGCTGCGCAGCTTCAGACATCTCACCAACCTCCGCCCTTAGCAGCAGTGAACGTCGCAATTTTCTAATCAATAGGCCACGGGGGAAACTCTTTCAACATGCCACGGGTCCCCATGACCGTCTTCGCGAGCTTGGCCTGCAGCCACGCATTGAACCGCCGATACGCATCGGGCACGACGCTGATCGTCGATTTCTTCATAATATCGGCGGATTTTGACGACCGGTGGATCAGCGCATTAAAAGGACGCCGAAATGCTAATCAATGCTGCGCCCAGCGTGTTCAATTTCCTCGACGGCACGCGACTAGCGCGCTCGTTGTTTCAATTCTCCGACCAACTGCGTGACATCTGCACGGTCTGGTTCGAGTTCGTTAAGGAGTTCGGCGTGGCCGAGCGCCGAGGCATAATCGCCTGCCTCGATCTCGTATGTCGCCACAGCCCACAAGATCTGGCGATCGTACGGGTGGCGCGTGAGAGCGCTCTTTAGCGCTTCTACTGCTTCTCTCCCCTTGCCGGTATCATGAAGTGCGACGCCATAGACGTAGCTGAAACGTGGATCTTCGGGAGCAATCTCAGCGGCCTTCGCAAGGGCAACCATTGCTTCTGGGACGCGCTTCTGACGAATGAGACTGAGACCAAGGGCGTGCCATAGCCCACCGGAATTGGGATTTCCGTCGAGCGATTTGCGTAACACCGCTTCTGCACCACTCTCGTCGTGCTGCCCTCTCTTCAGATCGGCTAATGCGATGGCCGCCGGGACGAAGGTCGGATCGATTTCGATCGCCCTTGCGAATGCAGCCCGGGCATCATCTGGCTTGCCGCGATCGCGATAAAGTGTGCCTAGGTTGGTTTGCGACTCTGGCCGTTCCGCATTGAACAATTGTGCATCGACATATTCGGAGATCGCTTTCTCGAATGCGGCGCGGTCATCCGGCGACAAATTCTGTTCCGCCTCTCCGGCAATTGCCCGAGCGGCATCCATACGAACCAAGCGGGTCTGGTCGCGCAGCAAAGGCGCGAGAAGCGACCGGCGCGTCTCGGGGGGCCCCGTCGCAATCACCGACACGGCCGCTGCTCGAATTTGAGGATCATTGATTTTCAAGGAGCCCGCTGCGAAGTCCAGGACCTGAGGGGAGGGAAATCGTCCAAGCCGCGCAATCGCACTTGCGCGTACGATAGGTGCCTCCGTGCTGGCTTTTGCAATTCCGATCAAACTGAGTTGAGCGCCTGGAGCTCCCCAATCACCACGATCGAAGGCTTGAGCGAAATCTTGGAATCCTGGATTTGCCGAAGGATACCAAGCCTTGACGGCATCCGCCGCCCATTTCGCGCTTTTGTCTGTATGGCATTGATTGCACGCGTTGGGCGTTCCGAGCTGGACTGACTGATCGGGGCGAGGAATGCGGATTGAATGATCGCGACGGCCGTCGATGCCCATGTAGGTGCTGGCCGGCATATGGCACTGGGCACATTCTGCGCCCCTTGAATTCGGCGCGTGGTGATGATGCGAACTGACGTCAAATCGTTCGGGGGCGTGGCACTGCCCGCAAAGCGAATTTCCAGTCTGGCGTAGTTTCGCTGTATGGGGGTTATGACAGTCGGAGCAGGTTACGCCTGCTGAATGCATCCGACTTTCGAGAAATGATCCGTAATTGTAGACCTCGTCGCGCTGCTGGCCATCCACATGATAGAGCCCGACTTCCAACAGCGATGGGCGAAAGGCATCAAACAAGCGCCCAACACTCTCAGGATCATCAGAGAACTGTTGGCGTCGCGAATGACAACCTGCGCAGACATAAATTTCCTTTGCCGACGAACGAGGCATCGAACGATAGGCCTGCCCGGTTGCATCCATTCGCCACGTCACGCCTTCGCGCTCATCGAAAATTTGCGCAAATCCTTTTGCGTGCTGGTCGAATTTCTCCCAACCACTCGACTTCGTCGCCCAAGCCCAATGGTTCGAGCCCGGACCGTGGCAGGCTTCGCATCCCACACTGATTTCGGACCACGTTGTGCTGAAGCTTCCGCGCACCTGATCGTAGTTCTTCTTGATGTTGGTCGAGTGGCACCAGGCACACTGGTAATTCCAGTTCTGATCGATCCCCGTCCAGTGCTGCGGGGCCCCGGCCTTCAATTTATGATCTGGATAGAGATGATACCAGCGCTGACCGCCTTCTTCCTTTGCACGCGCATCCCACGCAATACCGAGCGCTTGAATGCGTCCGCCCGGAAACTCGATGAGATACTGCTGCAGCGGCCAGACGCCGAACGTATATTTGATCTCGAAGTCGCCGAGCGCACCGTCAGGCCCATCAGTGCGGACCCAAAACTTTCCGTCCTTCCTGTAAAACGTGCTTGTGACATCATCCTTGCTGAACGTGACACCATCGAAACGGCCAAGCACGGTTTCCTCGGTCGCCACCTGCATGGCCACGGCATGCTGCGAGCCAAGCCAGTCTTTATGCTCTGCCGCGTGACACTGAGCGCATCGCACTGATCCTATGAAGTCGAGATGCGCAACCGGGTCGACTGCCTTTGCTGGCAACTCTTGCGCCAGCGGGAGAGACGTCCCGAACCAGAAACCGAAAATCAGAAATAGCGCCCAACATGCCAGGGCCAGCGCTGAAAACTTGGCAGCTCGGCGGCACCAAGCAGCAAACGCCGTATGGCTTATATTGCTTTCGAGCATCAGCTTTTGCCCCGGCATGGCGGCATCATCGCTGCCGAACAATTTGGTGATAAATCATATGTACACAACCTATTTACGCTTTGTGTGCGCGTTGATTGTGCTTGGGCTCGATCTAAAGCAACTGTGTCTTTCGGTGTGTGGGTGGGTGCGCTGCGTTCTCGATTAAAAGGAGCGCCAACCATGCAGGTCACTCGAAAGATCGGATTGGGCCTAGTCACATTGCTCGGTGCGCTGTCAGCGCTCGGCTCACAGGCCTCGGCACAAGCACAAACAAGCAAGCCCAACATCATGTTCATCATGGGGGATGACATCGGCTGGATGCAGCCGAGCATCTATCATGAAGGTCTAATGGTCGGGGAAACGCCGAACATTGATCGCATCGGCCACGAGGGTGCAAAGTTCATGGATTACGTGGCGATGCAAAGTTGCACCTCGGGCCGCAATGCCTTCTTCACTGGCATGTACCCGTTGCGCACCGGCATGATCCCGCCACAGCTGCCCGGCAGCCCATCTTATTTGCGGCCTGGAACCCCAGCACTCGCCAAGTTTCTGTACGATCTCGGTTATACAACGGGAGAGTTCGGGAAGAACCACCTCGGTGATCACACCGCGTCGTTGCCGACCGCGCATGGCTTCCAGGAATATTGGGGCTATCTCTATCACCTTGACGCGATGCAAGGCGTGAGCTTCCCCGACATCAACAAGACACCCACGATCCAGGCCGTCGCACCGCCGTGCAAGAACACGCCGGTTCCGGGTCTCCCCGAAGTTCCGGGAGCGGTAGATCAGAAAACCACCCTTTGCCTGATGCCGCCGCGCCCTGTCATTTGGTGCAACTCATCCGACGGCACGGAAGCCAACCAGACGTGTAAGGACGAGGGTCCGCTTACGCTGGAACGCTCGAAGACTGTGGATGAAGAGATTTCCGCAAAGGTCGTCGATTTCCTCGATCGCAATGACCCCAAGAAAACGAACAAGCCTTTCTTCGTTTGGTACAACCCAGCACGCATGCACGTCACGACCGTGCTGTCGGACAAGTATATGGCCATGGTGGGAGAGCCGGGAGGAAAGGATTGGGGCGTCAACGAAGCCGGCATGAAGCAGATGGACGACAACATCGGTGTCGTTTTGAAGAAGCTCGAGGACATGGGCCAGCTGGGCAACACCATCGTCGTCTTCACGACCGATAATGGCGCTGAGGCGATCACTTTCCCTGACGGCGGCGTCACGCCCTTCAAGGGTCAGAAAGGTGAATCGTGGGAAGGTGGCTACCGCGCTCCGCTGGTCATCCGCTGGCCCGGTCATATCAAGCCGGGGACGATCAAGAACCAGCTATTCGCCGCCCTCGACTGGCTGCCGACGTTCGTTGACATCGCCGGTGGTCCGAAGGGTGATGAGTTAAAGAAGAAGATTGAAGCGGGTGCGTATCCCGGCATCGTCAAGACAACGCTCGACGGCTTCGATCAGCGCGCCTATCTCGAAGGTTCCTCGGAGAAGTCGGCGCGTGACTACTTCTTCTACTTCTCGGGCGCGACGCCGTCGGCGGTGCGCTACAAGAATTGGAAAATGTATTACACCATGTCTCAGCCCGGCCCGTCTGGCTGGATCATGCCGTTGATCCCATTCCACTTCACCCTGGTCCAGAACATCAAACGCGATCCGTTCGAGCAGGCGGTTGGCATCGACCAGAAAACCGCAATGAGCATCGGCGGCGCACTCTCCGGGCCGGTGACCGCCTTCCAATATGATTGGAACATGCTGCCAATCGGTCAGCAGCTCTGGGCGGAGCATCTGCAGAGCTACGTCACCTACCCACCATTGCAGGCTCCGGAGTCCTACAATCTAAGTCAGATCATGGATCAGATGAAGAAAGCCCAATCGGTAAGTCATGCGGGCGAGTAGATTTCACGTGAAGTATGTTTGACGAAGCGGGCGCCTCTTGATTGGCGCCCGCCCCGTGACGAGTGTCGAACTCGCGTTTTTTTTTGAAACACATCTCCTAGGCTCCCGGGTCAATTCTCGAAAAGCCAATAGTTTCCGCCGGCAATGGATTTGCGCTTCAAATGCTACCGTTCGGCCGGATCGAGATGGCCACCGACGACGTCGACCATGTCGGCAATGACCGAGATCGAATCCCCAAAGTAAGAATGACCGATCAAGCTCGTATCGACGGCCGTTGCGTCGATGGTGTTCATGCCGGAAAGGATCGTGACCCCGTTGGCGCAGTCGCCAAGGCGCTGAAAGCTGTGCCAGGTGAGGGAAGCCTTGAGAGCCCAATCCTTCGATGATTGGTAGATCGTGATGCTGTTGACGTTGCCGATCAGGCTCTGGACGGTGTTGGTCTTGAAGTCTCCGGTGTCGATGTCGGGTGCCGCAAGAAAGACCTCGACAATCTTGCCGCGAAGTTCGGGATCTTGGGCATAGAGTTCTTTCAGTGCTTGGGTCAGCAATCGGCAGCCCATGCTGTGGCAAACCAAGTAGAACTTTTCCGCCTTGGAATTGGTGACGTAGTCGGTGAGGAAGGTCTTGAAGTCGGCAAGTGCCCACGAGACGTTGCCTTCGTCCGGCACATAATCGAATAGCTTGCCTTTGCTCGGCCAGCTGAAGAAGGCCGGAATGCCGGGGAAGCGCATGTCGTAGGCCAATTGCGCCGTTCTGAGCGCGGCATCCTCGAACGAATTGTAATACCCGTGAACGAAAATGAGCACCGTCTTGCTCGGGTTCTTGGTGATATCGGCATAGAACGCGGAGCGCTCCAGCGGCGTTGCCGATTGCACGGTCATGTCGCTGTCGGGATCATTTTTGATCCATGCCGTTTCGATGTGCCCAGGCCTATGCGTGACCGGAATGGTCACGTCCGCGCGCCCGTAAACCAGGGTGCCGCGGTCGCTGCCGTAGGTGGCGTTATCATCTGACGGGCCATCGACGGTGCGGTCGGTGCCATAGTAGGTGTGGACCACGGAAAAGGTGGTCCCTGCCGGTTGGATTCGGCGGTTGGAATAATAGTGTCGCCGCCAGTAACGGTGTCGCCAATAGGTCCTATGGGCTTCTGGAGGTTGCAACACCCGGTGGCCGTTGGCGATCGCAACCCTGAAGCGGCTCGTTTCTTCGTCCTTGTCACGAACAAGGTGCAATTCCGTGTTGGTACCGACTGGCAGGCGGGCGATGACCGTTTTGAGCGCCGTCACGTCTGCAACGGGCGTGTCATCGACCGCAAAAATGATGTCGTTCTTTTGCAGATTGTCCTCGGATTGATCCGTGCTTAGGATCAGGACGCCGGCCGAAAACGGCAGGTTCTTTTCCTTCATCAGCGCGGGCGTCACCGATTGCAGGCGGGCTTTGAGCGCAGGAACGTACTCCCCGTCTGCGAAGACCGGCGTGTTGATCACGACAAGCGAAAGAAACGCGAGGCAGGAAGCCCTCTTCAACATCAATGGAACCCCCCGGGGAATGCGACATTGACCATGCGAGCAAGGTAATCGATACCGAATTTGCTTAGCGCACTTGCTCCGCCTGCGGAATGGTCATTCCAAATCTTCAGGCGTTCAGTAGGGGGAAAGACCTCTCCACGCGGCGAGGAACCGCTCGCCGCGTGCCGTCAAAAGAACCACGATCGTCAGGACGGCATGCGCTCCTGAATCAAAAGGTCGCCACACTGCGCCATAGGCGATTGCGGCGGGTTTTCCTCAATCGAGCCACGCGCTCAGGCAATCCACCCGCGCCAACAGAGAGCCGTTCGCCCGCAAGACACGGTCGATCGCTTCCTCATTAGCGATATGGAGAATGTTTGGCCTTATCTTCAGCGGTCGTCAGCGATTTGAGGAAAGCGACGAGGTCGGCCTTTTCCTTCGCGGTCAATCCGAGTGGCTGCAGCACACGGTCTCCATCATGCTCGTAACCACCCTTGTCGTAAAATTCCACGACATCTTCGAGCGTCGAAAGAGAACCGTCGTGCATGTAAGGGAAAGTCAGTTCGACATTGCGCAGTCCTGGGGTCTTATATGACCAGCGATCCTTGGGATCGAGCGTTACCGCAAAGCGTCCGATGTCGTTCAGACGCGGCGCGCTATACGTCTCCATGTCTTCGTGCTTGATCTCGACGAATTCGCCAGGCGCGAGCTGAACTTTCGAAACCCGTGAGCCGGCTCCGATAGCAGTATGATAGCCGATCCCGGTGACGTAGAAATTCCCGTCAGTGAACAGTGCCGACTTTTCGCCAATCGTATGGCAAGTGGCGCAGCTGCCCTTGCCGGCAAATACCTCGAACCCATGCTTTTCGTCATCGGATAAGGCCCCGGCTTTTTTTCCGTAGTACCACTGATCGAAGCGCGAGTTGCCGGCCAGCAAAGTTCGTTGATATGAGGCCAATGCCGCGCCGATCGTCTCCATTGATACTCCGCGCTCATCGAAAGCCGTCTCAAAGAGGCCCTTGTAATCTTCTAAACCTCTGATCCTGTCGACGACACTGCCAATCGAGGGATTGGCCATTTCAAGTGACGACAACAGCGGCGACCACGCCTGCTGGGCAAGATCGGTTTCTCGCCCGTCATGGAACAAGGTCTTTTCATATGCGACGTTGTACAGCGCAGGCGCATTGCGATTGAGGCTGCGCCCTTCCATTCCAATCGCTGTTGCAGATTGATTGGATGTCAACCCCTGGGTCTCGATGTGACACATCGCGCAGGAGTTTGTGTTGTTGAATGCGAGGCGGCGATCGAAGAAGAGTTTGCGGCCGAGTTCAACTTGCCTTTTGACCGGCCGTTGGTGAGCTTCGAGCGGTGGAAGGCCGAGCGGAATAGCTATTTCGATATCGCTCGATGCCGGCTTGGAGAAAATGTATCCAACTAGCAGAACGCTAAAGAACGAAATACATATGGGGACCGCAAGAGGTAAGTGCCGATTTATTCGCATTTCATCCCTGTGTTTTTGTCATTCTTCTTCGAGAAGAAGTGTGCCGATATCCGCGATGACGACGTTTGGATCGAGAAAGTTTGTCGTATAAATCTCGCGCACCCATGCCTCCTTATCGATGAGAAATACTTTGAGGAGATGGTTTATGACGTCCGTCTGCTTTCCTTTATCATCAAATTCGCGCCACGCCGGAACGTACATATCATTCAGTATGGGCGTCAGAAATGACTCCGACCATGTGGTTAGAAAGGCCCATGGCGCCTCCGGTGTGCTCATTGACGACTGAAAGATGGACATCATCTCCGGTGTATCCGCGTTGGGGTCAAGACTTACGAAAACCAAGCGGACCTTGTTGTGCCACTTGGGATTCATTTTGACGGCCTTATGCACCGCCAGAAACGCATCCCACGCCTTGGGGCATCCTTGAGGATCGCGACAGGTTCCGTAAAAAAAGGAGAATAGAGTGACCTTGTCTTTCGTGTAGCTCGAAAGACGACGGGGAATCCAGACGCTGTCCTGAAGGACCCAGCCGGACGGCGCCGGCTGGATCTTCTGCAGTTTATAGGTGCCGGCCTCGGGATATGCAGGATTGGCTAGGCATCGTTGATTGTTCGCAATTGATAGGAAAAAAGCGAGCAATACGAGCAATGCATAGCCGTTCGGCAGATAGCGCGAACGCCACGCCAGTGGCTTTCCCATTCCCAAGGTCGACAACTCCTATTCTCCGAGTGCCGCTGCTTTGGTCGGCTTAGCGGAGAATTTCATGTGATGAGCACGTCCGAGTTTTTCGGCCTTGAAATCGACGGTGAACTTTTCGACGAGTTCCTTGCCGTCCCAATCGTAAGCCTTGAGCCACTGCTCGTTATCGTTGCCCTTCTTGTCCCAATTGGCCAGGAGCGACGTGGTGAAATACACGCGTTTGCCATCGAAGCTTTGCGAAACCATGTTGACCTGGCTTCCCATCTTCTTTGAGTACACTTCCTTCGGGGCTTCGACATTCGTCAGGTCGTAATAGCGTGTCGTTCCGTCCAGGAAGGTGTTGACCCAGAGGCCTTTTCCGTCGGCAGTGATCGAGATATCGACGGGCAGCGGGACTTTCGAAGGATCGCCGATATTACCGACGTCCTTGGCCTGCCATTCGCCCTTTTCGTTCTGCTTGACGAGCCAAAGCTTCGATGTCAGCGCGGTTGCTGTGATTGCCCAGTTGTCCTCAGGCCGGAGCGACCAGCGGATTTCAAGTGGCGCACCCGGGACTTGCATGGTGGTGATTGGCTTCATCGACTTGAAGTCCCACATGACCATCGTGGAACCGAAGCGCTTCATAGCTTCAGGGTCCTTGACCATCTGGCCGATGTCCATCATGTAGTTCGTCCAGCCGGTGAAGCTTGACGTCAGCATGACGTTCTGAGCCGGATTGATCCCGATGTCGTACCCATAGCCGTCGCCGCCGTTATCGAGCGGCATCGGGTGCGTGGATATCAAGTCGCCGGCGTTGTTATAAACGACGATGCCAGTCTGGCCGTCGTGGGTCTTGCCGTTTGACAGCGCCTGGATCATCATCCGGCCGGCAGTGGCATAGAAGGTGTGGGGACCCACGAAGCCGGTTTTGTCGGCAAAGTCAGTAATGGTCTTAACGACCTTCGGCTTCGATGGATCGATCAGATCGAAAATGAAGATCTTGTTGTCGTCGAGCCGGCCAGCCCAAAGAAAGCGGCGGTCGTCGGTAAAGCCAGTGTGATGCGCCTCGCCGCGCCCTCCCACGGATACCGAATTAATGACCTTTCCAAAGGTTGGAGAGTTGGGCTGGACGTCAATTGTTACGAGCTTGTCGGATTCGTCACCGACGCCTACTTCTCCAAGCGTCCACACGTGAAGAAAGTCTTCTTGCCCCTTAATCAGCGCTGACGTGAACGGCGAATTGCATGTCTCGTCCGCGATTGTTAGAGACGGCCCGACAGCAAGTACGGCCAATGCACACACGCTCGATCGAAGTAGCTTTTTCACGTCGTTTCCTCCTTCACGGTTGCTTGGCAACCGTTTTTCATTTTTCAAACGTCATCGAAGGTAGGAGGTGGTTTGGTGGAAGTGAAATTTTGTTTCTCAATACAAATTATTACATTCTTCTATAAATGCATATGGTGCTGTGGCCCTTCGTCGTTTGCTGGGATATTTTCATTGACATGCCTCTTGGTGTAAAATACCGGCCCTAACGAAAATGGAAAAAAGCCAACCTAGGTCATTCCATGAATCTCCAGCAGCTGAGGTATGTTCAAGCGCTCGTTGAAGAAGGTTCGTTTCTCGCGGCGGCTGCCAAATGTGATGTCAGTCAGCCGACATTGTCCCATGGTATCGCACGGCTCGAGGCTAGCCTTGGACAACGCATCTTCGAACGAACGACGCGTAGCGTTGCACTGACCGCCTACGGCAAGCTCGTTCTTCCGTACATAATCGACGCTCTTAACGCCCTCGAGCACATGCGCGATCTCACGGTTTTGTAGCCGGGTTTGGCAAGCAACCAAGGACAAGGTGTCGGGGTGCCACTGAGGCAGTAAAACCTTCTGCGCGAAGCATCAGGTGAATCGAACTTGACTTCTAGATTGGCCTGATGTCCACAGGTGCTTGTGCCAGTCGCCGGTAGAGGTCGCGCCTCCGCTTAAATGGCCACCAGTCGTATAGGAATGTTTCGATTGGCTTCCAGTTTGCGACCCAACCAACCAGAATCAGACTTTCGGCAACGACGCCTTCCATGGGTCCGGTACCCAAATGCGTACGCGCCATTTGACTACCGAGGAGGCACACAATCAACACGAGGGTGCCGATCAATAAATAGCGTCGGCCAACACGAAACAGTTCGTTGAGTTCGCGCTGTTGCATTGCGGCGCGTTCCGCAAAGTAATTGGCCAGCGTGGTGGCGAGTCCGCGCTCCTGTGCTTTCCGAGCCTCTTCTTCAGGAAGATGCACGATAATGCGAAGCGGCGCGTCCGAAGGAAGTTCTCGCGCCCAGCCGACGATGTAATCTTCAGCATCGCGATCGAGGTCACGCTCGTGGAACGGTGAAGGATCGAACGAATTGAAGAGCTGCGAAAGCTCTCGAATTCGAACTTCGATCACCGCATTTTCCTTCGCCAAAGCTTGCCTCGCACGTATCGGCACCCGCCGATCTCACCATTGGAAAGTATTTTATTCCAACTCGGCTTGCACGCGCTGGATCAGCATCGCAGCCGTATTTGCGACCGCTTCACCGGAGCTGAGCGATTGCCATTCCGTCTTCGTCGCACTGTTTGCCTGTTGTCGTAAGACGCTTGGCGTCGCATCGGAGGGATCACCAACCCGACGACTTACACGATCAATAAGCAGCTCGAGCGGCGCATCGAGCCAGAAGCCAATGAAGGGAACGGTGTCAGGGGCGGCCGCTTCGATCCGTTGCCGGTCTTCAGCGCGATCAAAGACGGCGTCGGCGATCACAGCGTGGCCACTTTTCAGATACGTTGCCGCTATCCTGGCTTGCTCCGCATAAACGCGCTTCGACACGCTCGGTTGATAGGCTTCGGACGGTAAACGGGTCTCTGCCGGCACGCCGTATAAGCGCTTGCGAATTCGATCACTGGAAAGCACGCGGGCCCCTGGTGGCTGCCCCAACCGATGGGCGGCCGCTGCGGCAACGGATGACTTGCCGGAACCGCTCAAGCCACCGACCGCAACCAGCTGTGGTGGACTGAAATTCAAGAGATCGCCCGCAAGCTCAAAATAGGCGCTCGCTTCCTTGAACGCAGCTGCGTCTTTAGTCGTGGCTTGGGCGGCACCGACATGCGCGCGAACAGAAGCACGAACAGCCATGAAGAAAGGCAAGAGAGCGACGCCGTCATCTTCGTCGGCGGCATCGAAATAACGATTGAACACCCAGTTTGCTTCAGCGCGAAGTCCCCGACCCCATAAGTCCATGAGCAGGAAGGCCAGATCATAAAGCACATCGATGGTGGCGAGATCGTCATCGAATTCTAGGCAGTCGAAAAGTGTGGGAGCGCCATCGAGCAAGCAAATGTTTCGGAGGTGCAGATCTCCATGGCAACGGCGTATTTTTCCCGCTCTCTCGCGCTCATCCAGTAACCGCCCTAATCGATCGAGCGTCGCCTTGAACGCCATTTCTAGGGCGTGCGCCCGGTCGGCGCTGAATATTCCGACGGCCCTGATCGATTCGGAATTCATACGCAGTACCGCCGCCATGATCTCGCTACCCGATCGCCGGTGATCGATCGCGGCATCTCGATGGAAGTCGGCGATAGCGAGTGCCGTCTTGTTGAGGAGGGCAGGGGCAAGTTCGTTCCGTTCGGCGATTTGGCTGAAGAGATCCCGCTGATCGAAGCGCACCATTTCAACAACGGAATCGACCAATTCCCCGCTCCCGTCGAATGTCAGGCGGCCGTCCTCTTCGCGCGTAATGCGTCGCACGGCAACATAAAGGGAGGGTGCTGTGCGCCGATTAAGTTCTAGTTCTTGCTGGCATGCGGCGAGTCGTTGCCTGGCGGTAGAGAAATCCAAATAGGGGAAGCATACGGAACGTTTAAGCTTATAGGCGCGTCTACCACTCAGGATAATGACGGAGATATGCGTGTCATGTCGTTCGGTAACATCCGATAGGCTTGAGAGGAAAGCAATTGCATCGCTTTGATCTTGCCTAGTCATAGTTGGCATCGTCGCTCCGGCAAATCTTTAATTAAACGAGCATCACGCCTTCCAGGTGGATGGCGATCTCATCGTTCCGAAGCTTCGTCAGATCCATTGCGCAGGCTCTTTTGGGCTTCATCGGAGCGTTCCTTCGTTTATGCCTTATCTGCAATTCGCCGTGTCGGTGCGCCTTGCGCCACATCAAATCGAGTCCCACTGGCTTCAGGTAATATCCAACGCGGTAGATCAAGGACGTCTCGCGGGAGCACGTTCTGGATCCAGCAATCAACGGAGCTCGACTTTTGTTAACGCAATTGCTTGTCAAAATCGTTTTAAATTTGAGGACGACGACTTCGCGTGACCAGGCACGTGCAGCGGACATCGCTATCGTCCGCCGCGGTATTCATAGCCGCTGGATCGATGATGTCGCTGTACGTGTCGCGATTGAGAGCGCTCGCCCGGCTGCTATGTGATGTGTTGGGTGGAAGGACACTTCAATGGGTGATAGTCGAGCTTCATCAGTTCGTCATCGACGAGCATGAATTCGAACCCAGCATCGACGCAACAAATATCGGGGGCGCTGCTGACGAGGAGTCCAATGAGGCCGATCACCGTTTGACCGTCTCGTCGTGAGTTTAGTCGAAGTAGTCTTAGTGTGTCAGGAGGAGGCCATGAAGGTCAGAGACGTAATGCACAAAGGCGCCGAGTGGATAAGTCCACAAACCCCGCTTAATAAAGCTGCTCAGCTGATGAAGGATCTCGATATTGGTGCACTACCGGTTGGAGAGAATGACCGGCTCGTCGGCATGGTGACGGACCGCGATATTACCTGCAGAGCGATTGCCGGCTCTCAAGACGTTTCGAAGATGACCGCCCAGAACGTGATGTCCAAGGGAATTGTTTACTGCACCGCCGAGGAAGAGCTCGAAGACGCGCTGCGGATCATGGAGACAAAGAAAATTCGCCGCCTCCCCGTGATCGACGGCAAGAAGCGCATGGTCGGCATGCTCAGCATTGGGGATGTTTCGCACGCGGCACCTCGTAACGTCTCGGGAGAAGTCATTACGGCCGTATCTGCGCATCACGCGTGACGAGAACTCTTCGTGCGCGCGCAGGAGAGTGCGAGCCCGTGCGCGCAACATCACGTTGAAGCCGACGCCGATCTGTCCGTCGATGGCGGAACGGATGTGAGGCGCGAAGCTGCCGATATTGTCCTGCTTGCGCCCGAACTTGGCGTGCTTGCGGCCCTTCCTACCGCTGGCGGAAGCGCAGCTTCTTCTCAACAATCTAATCTATGATTTTTCCATGCTCCATCTTGCGAGTGCCGAAGTGCTGAAGCGCGTGGCGGTCTCGCAGCCACGCCAGAAGAAAGCTTAAGGTTATCGACGATTGCGCCAACAAACACGGATCGAGGCTCTAGTGTCCCATCGGCCCATCTTTTAAAGAGAAGGGAGCGCGTGTGGCATCTATTTCCAAAATCGAAGGTCTTTGACCCGTGAACCTGCGAGATCTCACTCAGGATATCGATAAACTGTCGGCTGCTGACGCTGTCGTCGTAAACAGTTATGTGCGTTATATTTTGAAAAAGTCGGCGTTCTGTGCGCTCTCCGCATTTATCGCGATTTGCGGCCTCGGATTGTTAGAGCTCGCTTCGTTTTGGCTTCTTGAGCCGTCTTTGGGTCCTGCTGGAGCCGTAGCTGTTCTGGGCGCCGTCAACGTGTTCTTGGCGCTTTTGGTTTTTGCGGTTGCGATATTGCTCAAGCCTGGCCGCGAATTTTCATTCGCACTCACCGTGCGAAAATCTGCAATCCAGGCGCTGGAGCAGGACGTTTCTCCGATGGCCGGCAGACCTGATGCCTCTGCCTTTACAATGGGCGAAGCATTGGTATCGGCGGTCGTCTTGCCGCTATTGGTGACGCTGCTCCGAAATTTTAAGGCTGCACAGTCGGGGAAGACTGAATTAGCCGCAACAGAGAAATGAAGACCGATTTCTCGACGGCCATTCCTATTCAGGAGGCTCGGGGAGGTCATTCACCGAGCCGTAGCAGTGGCGACCCTCGATCTCGGAGTGATTTGGATTAACCAGGCTGATGTCGCCAGCAAAGCTTGCTGCCGAGAGATTGCGCATCACTGTGAGCCCCACCGAGCCTGGCCTCGAACTGGCGCCAATCAATGCGACCGATTTGGGAGCCATCAGGTGAGTGAGGTTGCGTATGGTCATCCTGTTCCTTCACGCGTCGCGCGATCGCCGACAATCCTTTAGCCGGTACGATCAGCCGGCAGCTGATTTGGATCAATCCTGACGCCTCGATTGGCTTTTTTGACCTGGGTCAATTCCATTGGCGCCGGGCCTTCCTATTCTATATTCTGATGAAGATCAGTCTGGAGAAGATGCCGTGTTGACCAAGGTGGAGGACGGCAGGCCCGAGCTGAGGAGTGTTCCCGCAAACGGGCACACGACGAAATCTGAGAGCGGCGCCGCGGAACCTTTGCGCACGCAGGATCAAAATGCATTCTATCCTAACCTCGACCGCTATCTGCACTATCTGCTTGCGCGGACGACCGCCGGGGTGTCTCCAGCAGCATGCGCCAATGCTTACTTCGATTGGGCCATTCACCTGGCAACGTCTCCGGGACGTCAACTCGAGCTTTTTGGCGAAGCCGTCCATCAATGGACCCGGCTGGCAGACTTCGTAAAATCTGCGGCATCGGCGGGCGCCGATGCAGAGCCATGCATTCTGCCACGGCCGTATGACAAGCGCTTTCGCTCCAAGCGTTGGAAGGATTTTCCCTTCAACGTCTATGGCCAATCGTTTCTTCTTTGGGAGGAGTGGTGGCATTCCGCGATTACCGGAGTGCGCGGCGTGGAAAGACAGAACGCCGAGCGTCTCGACTTCATTATAAGACAAACGCTCGACGTCTTTGCTCCGACGAACTTTCCACTGACCAACCCGGATGTCCTCGTCCGCACCGAGGCGGAAGCGGGATTCAATCTCGTTCGCGGCCTATGGAATTTTCTCGAAGATCTGAAGCGGCTTCGTACCCGAGAGGGGCCGGAAGGTGTCGAAAATTTTAAGGTCGGTGAAAACGTTGCTGTGACGCCCGGAAAAGTCGTCTTTCGCAATCACCTGATCGAGCTGATCCAATACGCGCCGACGACGCCGGACGTCTATCCCGAGCCGATACTCATCATTCCCGCCTGGATCATGAAATTCTACATTCTGGACCTCCGGCCGGAAAACTCGTTGGTCAAGTTTCTCACGGACCAAGGCTTCACCGTGTTCATGGTTTCCTGGCGCAACCCGGGCGAAGAGGATCGCGATACGAGCTTCGAAGATTATCGCCGTCTTGGTGTGATGGCGGCGATCGACGCGGTTAGCAAAGTTGCGGGAGGACAGAAAATTCACGCCGCAGGCTACTGCCTCGGCGGGACGCTGCTGGCAACGGCCGCAGCTGCCATGGCGCTCGACAATGATAATCGTCTTAAAACAGTGACGTTTCTGGCTGCTCAAGCGGACTTCAGGGAAGCCGGTGAACTGACGTTGTTCATCGACGAGAGCCAGATTTCATTCCTCGAAGATATGATGCGGCAGCAGGGGTTTCTCGATAGCGCACAGATGGCAGGGGCTTTCCAGATTCTGCGCTCGAACGATCTTATCTGGTCGCATGTCATCAATCGTTACCTCCTGGGTGAGCGCCAGCCCGTCTTCGATTTATTGGCTTGGAACGCGGACGCGACACGCATGCCTTACCGCATGCACTCGGACTATCTGCGTTCCCTTTTTCTCAACAACGATCTCGCTGAAGGGCGCTACATGGTCGATGGGCGTGCGATTGCGCTCACCGATCTGCACATGCCGATATTCTCGCTCGGAACCGAGACCGACCACGTGGCGCCATGGCGATCGGTCTACAAGTTCAACATCCTGAGCGACACGGATGTTACGTTTGTTCTGACGAGCGGAGGGCACAATGCTGGCGTTGTGTCGCCTCCGGGATCATCGGGACGCAGTTATCGGATGGCCACCAAGTTAGAAAACGATAGCTTCGAAAGCCCCGACGAGTGGCACGCGAAAGCGCGCAAATTCGATGGCTCCTGGTGGCCGGCGTGGACGGGTTGGCTCGCCGAGCGTTCATCTAAAAAGTCTGCGCCCCCATCGATGGGCTCATCGCGTGATGGACTTGAACCCCTCGAAAATGGGCCGGGAACCTACGTTTATCAGCGTTAAGATTGTCGGGGTGACCGTTGTTGATTGCCAGCAAGCAGAAAAAGACGGGCGAACGAAGGTGATGAGTGAGGGTCCGATTGTAACGTAGGAGTTACGGATATGTCTGATCTTCAACAATATTCAGAATCCAAGGCGACACCAGACGCGGTCTCTGGAAATGGAATTTTTCCCTTGCTGCCAGTGTGGAATCCAATGGCCGTAAAATTTGGAGCGTGGAATTCAGACGCGCAGCACGCAACCGAGGAAATCGCGCACAATTGGCTCCGGTTCGTCGGCGACCGCATGGCAAAGGACGCCGCTTTCCCACAGCAGCTCGCAAGCTGCAAGACAATCGACGACGTCTATCAGGTCTATGCGCAGTTCTGGCAACAGGCTGCCAATGACTATGGCAAGGGCTTGACCGCCTTCGCCGATAACGTGTGGCAAGCGGCGCGTGCGCCGCTCGCGCCGTTCTCCTCAGATAAACGCCAGTAGTCTGGCGTTCAGTCGCTCCAAGGAGTTGAACCATGAAGGCGCGGGATATTATGACCAAAAATGTGGTGTCGGTCACACCAGACTGTTCCATCGCGGACATGGCGGCGACGATGCAGAAATTCCGCGTCAGCGGTTTGCCCGTGATCAATGCCGGCGGAGCACTGGTTGGAGTCGTCACCGAGGGCGATTGCCTGCGCCGCACTGAAACGGGAACCGAGACCAAGAGATCGGGCTGGCGTTCATTTCTTGCATCGCCCGAAACGCTCGCTGGAGAATATGTTCGTTCTCATGGCCGTAAGGTCTCCGATGTAATGACGCGAGATCTGATCACGATCGGTGAGGACACAGGTATCGATGAGATTGTTCATCTCATGGAGAAGCATCAGATCAAGCGCCTACCTGTCGTGAGGGACGCCGCCGTGACCGGGATTGTCAGCCGGGCCAATCTCGTGCAGGCGCTTGCAAGCCTGGCTCGTGGCGCTGGTCCCGTTCGTGAGGACGATGCCGTTATTTGCGAGAATGTGCGCGCGGAACTCGGTAAGCTACCGTGGATGGCCATCGAGTTCATTAACCCCACCGTGAAGGATGGAATTGTCGACCTTTGGGGCTCATTTACCGCCTATCAGCAGGATGAGGCCGCCGTGGTGGCTGCTGAAAATGTTCGGGGCGTCAAAGAGGTTCGAAACCACCTCGCATGGGTCGACCCGGTTTCTGGACTGGTCGTGTATTCGCCTGACGACAAGGAGCAATGTCTGCCGGTAGAACCCGTAGCTTGAGTGCCGCCGTCGGTAGGGGCGCGTCATCATAGTGCCTCTGCTGCGACCTCAAAGATTTCGCGCAGCCCTTTTCGCATCGCATCGAGAACGAGAGGGTCACGAACACCTCGTCCTTCGATTTGCGTTCCAACGAGTAGCGCCGTTTTTCGTTCGATACATACATTTTGGATACGTCATCCTGGGCATGAGACTGCCCCCAACGATCTCGTGTAAAAGAAATCAAAATTTTGCGTGGAAGTTCAGCGTCACTGGCGCATTCTTGGCCTAACGACTGGCCGAGAGCCAGGGCTCAGCACAAGTTCCGTGCGTTCTCTACTGTGGAGATGTGGACTCGCGGTACTTGAATGGCACCGCACAAAAAGGTTAGTTTATCGTCGTAAAGTCCGGAAGGAATTTGCATTTTGAGCGACTTACGCTAAGCGCCGCGGGTTCCCGTTGGCTGTTGGTCGAACGATTGCAGATTCAAAAGCAGTGCGATCTGCTCGACGCACGGTTTGAGGAGCATTTGGCAAGCCAACATCAAAGCGCGATAGACAAAATGAAGCGTTTTGAAAACCTCTGAGGCTCCAATCAATAGGTCAATTGATGTTGTCGCCTTTTGATACCGGAAGCTTGGGCGCACATAAATTCGTCATTGCGGTTTGCACGGCAAGACGCCCAGAAATGTTGCGGAGATGTCTGGAGAGCCTTGTGCGACTCTCCCTTCCTGTCGGCGCACACCTGCAAATCGTCGTCATTGAAAACTCTCACGAGCCGACGGCCGCGAACATCGTTGCCGAAGTTCGTCGGCAGGCGGATATCGCAATCCATTATCGTACGGAATCGCGTCCCTGCATTCCCGTCGCGCGCAATGCAGCCCTCGACCTGTCGAACGCTCTCGGCGCCGATTGGATCGGGCTCATCGACGATGATGAATTTGCAGACCCAGATTGGCTGGTGAAGCTTCACGGCGCATGTATCGCATTCGCGGCCGACGTTGCGAATGGGCCAGTCGACCAGATCTGTGAAGGAACGCCGCCGGAATGGTGGGAACCCCGTAGCTACCAAGACCGCCCCACCGGCAAACAGTTGCGAGGCGCACCTACAAACAACATTTTGATGCGCGCGAGTCTGGTACGCAAGGATGGCCTGGCCCTGCGGTTCGACGAGCGGCTTGTATCAGGCTCGGAAGATGTCGAATTCTTTCGTCACGCGGTAGCAAAGGGTGCGCGCATCGTTTGGGTCGCCGATGCTTGGCTTCATGAAGTTCTGCCAGCATCCCGCCTGACTCCCAAAAAGCTCCTTGGGCGCGCCTACATGGTTGCGACGTCCCAAACGCGCGTATCTCAAATCCGTCGGGGACGTTTTGCGGGCGTTCTCGTGCTCCTCCCGAAGATACTGCGCCGCTTGATTGTTGGAAGCATTGCGCTCGCCGCTTGCGCGGTTGTGTGGCTCGTTCGGCCCGCCGCCGGAAAGTTCCTATTCTACAGCGGTGCATTTCGCATCGTCAAAGCCGCCGGCAATATCTTGGGAAGCTTTGGCTACTCCGGCGACTACTACAAATCAATCGAAGGCCGGTAGCGTCGCGGCGTTACACCTGCACGATTTCTCTGATCGATGATCGGAAGCGATCTTTCTGCTTCCCAAGTCCGCCCATGATCTCGCGGAATGAGATCTGACCATCCATCAGACTTTCGTATGTTTCGATTATCTTGCCCGCTTGAGAAAAAAGCGAAGCGTCTTCGGCTAGCGGAAGGTGCAACGGCATCGCGCCTAGCTGTGACACAAGCGCATACTTTTTCTGATCGTCGACCGATGACTTCGTTTCGCTGCTCTTTCGGCTGACCAGGACAACCGGCGTACCATGATTAAGAGCGTTTACGGCGAGGTGGTAGACGTCGGTGACGACAAAGCGGCATTTTTTCATGGTGGCCAGAGCCGTGCAAAATAAATCCTTCTGCTTCGCGTTCCGATTTCCCACGGCCCAAGATACTTCGAGCGGCGCGAGGCCTGTTCGAACTTCGATTGCTTTTAAACCTTCGAAAATGTCTCTGACATCGGATCTCGCGAAGCAGTATCCGAAGCCATGACATTCCCTGAAGCCTTGGTATTCCGTGGGCTCGAGCAAAAACGCCGGATCAATCCCTGTCGAAATGTTGAGCGGTGGCTTGTTTGATGAAGCAGAGGAGATCTCATTAACGGAATCGGTTTCGCGCGGCAGAATGCGAAATGCGGTATCAGCGAAGCGTGTGAGCGATGGACCAATTGCGTATTGAGCCGCCGCCTCGTGAGCGCCGAGGAAGCAGTTTCCAATCGAAGCAACGCGCGCGTATTTATGCAAAATATGGGGAAGGTCGAGGTGGAGCCGCGTCCAATTAGAAACCGCACTATCAACCGTTCGGGCGTTGCCGAATTTCATCTCGCGGCTCGCAAAGTCTCGAGTTCCGTAAACCGGATTGTTCTGGAAATCGCCCCAGTACAACAGATGCGTAAACTGTCCGAGCTTGTCGATATTTCGGCAAACCAGATACTTTGAGGGCAGCCGCCATGGCCGCTTCTGAAAGTTGATGAGCGTGTAATCAATATTCCAGGCATCAAAGAGCTGGCTCGCGGCAAGATCCACCGAAAACATGCCGGTGTTGCCCGGATTGAATGCGCATATCACTCCGACCTTTCTCACAAAGCCTCTCCTGGAACGGCGTAAAAACCGACATACCACAAAATGATGTGGGCATCTCCGTGCAGATGACGGGAGCGCATTCAAGCTTTAGCTTTACGCGCGCCTCACTTCTCCCCATGACTTTAAAAGTTGAACCCGCAAGGTGTCAGGGATGACTTCAATAACCGCCGTACCATCCGTATCCGGGACGCATATTCGGGTGGAAATTCCAGAAATTTCGGGGACGATTTGGTTCGAGTGGCGGGGCCCGATGGAGATCATCGGCGCCACGCCGTGCAACGATAACTTTGCCCTTCTGGCGGCACTCCCAATAGCAATGCGGCGCGGCTGTGCGCTCCGCGTGCGTGGGACTGTCGACCCGATGTTGCTGGCGAGCGCAGAACGCTATACGCGGATCTGGTCGCAGTGGCGCCCCGATAAATACAAGCCTGCTAAGCTTTCCGCGGATAGAGAAATTCCGGACATAGCCAGGCAAGGCACGCAGCCCTGGATCTACCCGTTTTCGGGCGGCGTAGACAGCATGTTTTCGATATTCGCCAACAGTGCGGGGGATACCGGGCGAGACACACATGTCCCTGGGAGTGTTTTCCTTGTTCGCGGGTTTGACTATCCGCTGTCCGACACAAAATCCTTTCCAATACTGGAGCAGCGCGTTAGGCGCGTCGCGCAATTGCTAAAAGTGCCAATGCTCGTCTGTTCAACGAATTGGAAAGAGTTCTGCATCCAATACGAACTCGATACTCAGCTCGGTCTCGCCGCGATTGCCCATACGCTGGCTGCGACCCATGCGGGAGTCAGCATCGCTGCGGATTTTACGTACGGGGAAGATCTGCGCATCATGCCCTGGGGAAACAATCAATACATGGCCCATTTGCTCGGCTCTTCAGGGTTCCATGTTGCCGGTGGAGGCGCAGAAGCGTTGCGTGTCGACAAGCTCGCGTATCTCAGCAAAATTCCGAATGCACTGGAGATGATCAGCATTTGCCAGACACCCAGCGGTGAAGAAAATCGGCTCAATTGCGAAAAGTGTGAAAAATGCGTTCGTACCGCATTGGGGCTCTACGTGGCGACTGGGAGAGTCGAGCCAACCTTCGTGCGCAAGCCGAGCGCCTTCCGTATTTTCTCGTTACCGCATCTTTCGCTCATTGAAGTGGTGTTCTGGTCCGATATTCTTGTGCGGATGCCTGCACGTGACTGGGCGTCTCGATGGGCCATCAAATTTCTCATCGCGCTCACAAATGAGCATGCGTATTAATGCTGTGCTTCAACCCGCGGAAAAGCGTTATCTGCGTCCCCTTCACGCTTACCTTCGTCGAAAGTTGGGTGCAGAAGGACGATACTGACCAATCAGTCCTTGTTCTTGAGCATCATCGCAACCCGCGTGAAGTTGGTCATCAGTTGCCCTTTGATATCTGGAGCAAGTCCGACGCGATCGATGGCCATCGACATGCATTTGAGCCACGCGTCTCGCGCCTCGGCGTCAATCTCGACGTGTGCATGCATTTGGCGCACATCTGAATGCCCGAATTTTTCAACATATAGCCGCGGCCCGCCAAGGAACCCCGATAGAAAGTTGAATTGCTCGATGCGCGAATGCGCAACACCGTGGCCACGCAAATGAAGGATGTGCAGGACACGCCCTTCCGGTTCGCTTTCGATAATGTCGTAGAACACTTCCACAAGGCGGTGGATGCCATCCTCGCCGCCAACGAGATCATAAAGCAGCTTTACCTTCTTGACTGACGGCGATGCCTTAGCAGGTGCGGTATTGCTCTCGTCCATCATGGGTTGGCGTTCCCTCAGAACTGCATTTTTTAAGATGCATACATTATACATCTTATACAATTCCTTGGAGCTAATGCAAGTCGAGAGACTCGCATGCGGCTGTGGGTGCGCACTGGCGAAGCCAATGGCACCCACGCTGCTGTTTCCTTCCCTCGTCACGCGAATGCTGCGAGTTCCTCCTTTGGTCCAAAGAATTCGAAATGTTGCTGCGCATGCGGCACATTCCACGCATTCAGAAGACGATGAATTTTGGCGAGGAAAGGCGTCGGGCCGCAATAATAATACTCTGCGTCGCGATTGCTGATCATGGTCTCGATCAGTTTCGCGTCGATGAAGCCTTTGCTGGTCTCAATCCCATTGCTGCTAAGAGGCTTCTGCGGATCGAGATAGCGAAAGTGCGCATTCAAGTTGTTGTGCTGCGTCTTGAGCTCTTCGACGGTGGCTTTGAAGGCTTGCACTTCTTCGTTCTGACAACCGTGAATAAAGGCGACTTCGCGCTGTGGAAACCTATCCAGAGAAGTTTGCAGCATGCTCATCAGCGGCGTGATTCCGATACCCCCTGCGATGAGAACCAGCGGCCGCTCGTTCGCATCGTCATGATGCAGAAAGAATTCCCCGCATGGAGGAGCGACCTCCAAGGTCGCGCCAACGGTCAAAGAGTCGTGCAACAAATTCGAAACATACCCTGGGGGTACTGTTCCGCCGACGCTGTCTTCCCGCTTCACGCTGATACGCAGCCAGTCCGAATTGGGTTTGGCTGAGAGGCTATACTGGCGCATGGTCGTCTGTCCGTCGCCGGTATCCACGCGAACGGTGATATATTGACCTGGTTTGAAGGATGGCAGCGGTCCCTTGTCTTCAGGAGAAAGATAGAACGACGTGACGACGCTGCTTTCCTGCTCTTTCTTCGACACGATAAAGCGCCGGAACCCTTGCCAGCCACCAGGAACCGATGCGGCCTCGCTATATATTTGGGCCTCGCGATTGATGAGAATATCGGCCAAAAAGCCGTAAGCTTCACCCCACGCGGCAACGATTTCATCGGTCGCGGCGCTTCCCAATACCTCGCGAATGGAAGCCAAGAGATTCTCGCCGACGATGGGATAGTGTTCGGCCTTAATCTGCAACGACACATGCTTTTGCGCGATAAGCTCCACCGCCTCTTTTAGCTGGCCGAGATTATCAATGTTCGCGGCATAGGCGCAGATTGCAGAAGCCAACGCGGATTGCTGCTTACCTGCGGTCTGGTTTGCGCGGTTGAAATAGGGAAGCACCTCCGGATTATGGGAGAACATCCGGTCGTAGAAGTGTCGGGTCAACGTATTCCCGTGCTCCTGAAGAACAGGAGCAGTTTTCTTGACGATTTGAATGTTTTTCTGACTTAGCACGGTGCGTCCCTTCGATGCTTTGCGGCAAAGATTTTGCCTGGTGCCCAGCTCAACGACAAAAGATATATTTTTTCTATATCTTTTAGGTCAAGCGTGGTTGAACGGCCAAATTGCCACGCATGCGAGATGCTGTTTGAATGCCGCCGATAGAAATCGCGCCCATGGTGTCGCCACGGTGCTCGGGTCGCCGTGCGATGCACCGACGCAAGTTGCGCAGCGGATCGACAAAATATACATTCAGGATGATTTAATATTTGCGCGACGCTCGGGTGTAACGATGCAGTTGACAGACTTTACGGACTACAGTCTGCGCGTTCTTCTTTATGTAGCGAGCCAAGGCGACCGCCGGATCACCATTGAAGAAACCGCCGGCATCTACGACATTTCTCGCGCCCACTTGATGAAGGTCGTGAACCAACTCACGAATACCGGCTTTCTCACGTCTGTCCGCGGCCGTTCGGGTGGTGTCATCCTGGCTAAGCCGCCAGAAAAAATCCGTCTTGGTGACGTCGTTCGCGCAACTGAGCCCGACTTTGCGCTTGTCGAATGTTTCGGCACTGAAAACCACTGTGCAATTACACCACGCTGCAAATTGCGTGGCGTTCTCAACGAGGCCCGAGCTGAATTTCTGGCCACGCTGGATCGTTACACACTGGCAGATATCGCACTCAGGCCACGAGATTTCCCTCCCAAGCTTTGAAGCATGTGCTGCGCGCATTCAGAACTTGGACATATCGGCTGACTGAAGGACGAACTTCTCATCAGCTTTGCAAAACATTTTTTGCCGATACCCCGCAATTATATGATTTTGAATGGTCCGGATGGATGTGAGAGAGGTTCGCACGTGACGTTAGCGGGATTCGGTAGGGCTTTGACCTGATTTCGCTCGCCAAGGGGGAATTGCATTTCGTCCACTCATGTCCGTACCGGCTTCCGCGCCCACTTGGCACCATCGTTTTCTCCTCTGCGATCCTCACAAGATCCTATTCTCGCTGAGCAGCTATCTTGCCTGCGTCATAACGCTGGGAATCGCATTCGCTGCGGAGCTCCCGCGGCCGTGGTGGGCCATCCTGACGGTCTATGTAACCGCGCAACCGATGTCCGGTGCGCTTCGGCCCAAGGTCTCCTATCGGCTGATCGGAATCGTCCTCGGTGCAATCGTGTCAATCCTGCTCGTGCCGAATTTGCAAAATTCACCAGAGCTTCTGGTTCTCAGCCTCGCCGCTTGGACAGGATTCTGCATCTATCTCGCCGTCTCTGACCGGACGCCGCGTGCCTTTTTGTTTCAAATGGCCGGCTTCAGTGCAGCTGTCATTAGTTTTCCCTACCTTGACGATCCGGACGTCATCTTCACGACAACCATTTCACGCGTTGAGGAAATGACCGTCGCGATCGTTGCGGTCACGGTCGTTCATTCCATCATGCGGCCTTGGAATGTTCGGGAAATCATCCAGGAGCGCGCGCGCAGCTTTCTCCGCGATGCGATGGATTGGGCGGACGGCGCACTCGATGCTCAACATAAAAACCTCAGCAGCTCGCGTCGCCAACGCATAGCCGCCGATGTAACCGAGCTTGGCATTGTTGCGATTCATCTGCCTTACGACATGCCCGGGCTCACAAAAACGCGCGCGCTTGTCTACGCCCTGCAACGGCGACTCGCATCGTTGATTCCGCTGGCATCCGCTGTTGCGCACCGCCTCGACTTGTTGAGTGGCAAGGAGCCAGAAGACAAAGATCTGGTGGCGTTGATCGAAGAGGCACGCACCTGGCTTCAGGAGAGCGATAGACAGATGACGGAGGAGAACGCCGACAAGCTTATAGCGCGCGCACGATCGTTGGCCCGGAAGAGCAGCGCCAGATCGGATTGGTCCGCTTTGATTGCGGCAAGCCTGGCGGAGCGGCTTGCGGAATTCATCGAAACCGTGCGTGACGCGGAAGCTCTTGTCATGGCCCTCGACGGGATGCCGCCTCGCATGAGCATGGAGAACGGAATCGAGAAGCCTCAACCGCTGACGCAGGATCGTGCTTTGGCGGTCCTTGCTGGGGCAGCCATGGCGGCAGCTATCGTTATCTATTGTTTGATATGGATCCTGCTCGCTTGGCCGGCAGGATCAGCGACCGCCGCGTTTGCGGCTCTCGTCACGTGCTCGTTCGCCGCGCAAGAAGATCCCGCTCCCGCCATCCGCCGCTATCTTTTGGCAACGCTTGCGACCTTTCCGATCGCTGCGATCTACATGTTTGTCGTATTGCCGTGCGTGGACGGCTACGCGATGTTGTCGTTGGCGCTCGCGCCAGCATTGATTGGGATCGGCTACATCCAAGCCGATCCCGCGCGATCAGCAATTGCGCTTCCGATGTTCTCGTGCCTCATCGTGGGATTGGGTTTCGTCGACTCGTTTCAACCGGATTTCGCTTCATTCGTGAACACTGGCATCGCGCAAGTCATGGGTATCGTCGTGACGATTGCCGTCACGCGCCTTTTTCGGTCCGTCGGTGCGGAGTGGACCGCACGCCGCATGGTGAGACGCCAATGGAGTGAGCTGGAAGCGCTGGCGAACGCGCGAAGCGAGCCGGATTTCGGAAGTTGGACAGCACGTGCCCTCGACCACACCGGTCAGATAGCCGCGCGCATCGCCGTTACCGGCGAAGGGGACGAGGCTCATGCCGCGGACGGGCTAAGCGATATTCGGATTGGCAGAAATATTCTGCATCTGCGTCGGGCGGCGGCGTTTGCACACGGAAGAATCGAGCGGTCGATAGACGCGTTGTTGGCGGAAGTCGCTCACTTGTTTCGCAGACGTCGCGTCGACGGCGATATGGCGCCACCGCGGGATAGCTTCTGGTCGGCGCTCGACAGCGCAATCGCAGCCATCCAAACGATGGAGGATAATTCCATCCGTCATCAGGCGCTGCTCGCTGCAGTCGGTATTCGTTGCAACCTTATTCCGCTAACACCCATCACAGAGCGAGTCATCGCCGCATGATCGACGAAGTGCAGATCTTGGGCGTTTACGTTCCCGCCGCACTTTGTTGGGCAATCATCGCCAGCCTTCTGACGTACTGGTTGCGCCCGCTGCTTCACCGCTTGCCTCTAGACAGGGTCAGCTGGCGTCCCGCTCTCTTCGATATCGCAATTTTCGCACTTCTTTGGTGGGGCCTTGCCATGCTTGCGGACGGCCGCCTCCTGCCAACGAGGTTCCCCGTATGATGAACGGCTTGCTTTGGAGCCGCACGCTCGGAACCTTGTTTCTCGTGGCGCTCTCTCTTGCGGGACTTCAGGCGCTTTGGCAGCGATATCAGATTGATCCCATTACGCGTGACGGGAAAGTCAGAGCCGATGTCGTCCAGGTGGCGACTGACGTTTCAGGGCTCGTGACCGAGGTCCGCGTCCAGGACAATGAATATGTCCTTAAAGGTCAGATCCTTTTGGTGATGGACCGCCCGCGTTATGAGCTGGCGCTGCAGCGTGCGGTTGCCACGCTTGCAAGCGCCCAGGCGACCCTTGATCAGGCGGAGAGAGAGGATCGCCGTAATCGGTCCATGTCCGCTGTTATCGCCGC
The DNA here is from genome assembly GCA_018242295.1 of Pseudomonadota bacterium. GTDB lineage: Bacteria > Pseudomonadota > Alphaproteobacteria > Rhizobiales > Hyphomicrobiaceae > Hyphomicrobium_B. Next base: position 477,893 of record JAFECE010000003.1, on the reverse strand, counting down.
CGAAAAGATCGAGCAGGGCAGCGCGCGGGTCGACGAACTCCGTGGCCGCGTCGCGGAAGCGACTTCGGCCCGCGATCTTGCAGAACTCAATCTTGATCGTACCAACGTTCGCGCACCGGTCGATGGGTATGTCTCCAACATGACCCTGCAGCCCGGCGTTTACATGAAGGCGGGAGAAGCTGTCGCCGCACTTGTTTATGTAAAATCCATGCGTATCGAGGGCTATTTCGAGGAAACGAAGATTCCGGCCATCCATATCGGCGATGCGGCGGTCGCTTTTCTTATGGGTGTTGGAGAGCCGGTGCATGGTCACGTCGAAAGCATAGCGTCCGGCATTACTGATCGCGAGCGCAGCGATCGGGAAACGGCGTTGGCAAACGTCAATCCCTCGTTCTCGTGGGTTCGTCTAGCGCAACGCATCCCCGTCCGTATTGCGATCGATGAGATTCCGCCTGGCCTCAGGCTGATTGTTGGACAGACGGCGACGGTGGAAGTCAAACCTCGGCCCGGCGAGCCGACGGTCAGGCGGAGCTTTCCGTGGTGAAAGTCATCCTGCACACAATAGGAATATGCCTACCATTTCTCGCCGGTTGTACCGTAGGCCCGGACTATCATCTGCCGGGACAGGCGCTCGTAAATGCTCTTCCGGCGAACGCGGCATTCGCTTCGCCCGCTGGCGCGACGAGTTCCAGCGAGCCGGCAGCCGACTGGTGGCGACTATATGATGATACGGCGCTCTCCGGTCTCGTTCAGCAGGCGTTGCGCGCCAATACCGACCTGCGCATCGCTGAAGCCAATCTCGAACAAGCTCATGCGCTGCTCGCAGAAGCCGAAACGGGCCGCGAGATAAATGGCAGCGCAGCCTTCGAGACGAGTTACGTCCAGCAATCGGCCGAAGCCGATCTCAGTCACATCAAGCCGCCCCAGCACCAGATCGCCAATCAGGGGATTGCCATCAACTATGACCTTGATTTGTTCGGCGGCATCAAGCGTGGCATCGAGGCGGCGTCTGCAAACGATGAGGCGGCCGTCGCCGCGCGCGATCTTGTCCGAGTGAACGTTGTCGCCGATACGACCCGTGCCTACGCAGACATTTGCAACGCTGGAAACGAATTGGCGTCCGCGCGACGAACGGCAGCCATTCAGCTGCGGACGATTTCGTTGACGCGAACAATGGCAACGAACGGCCGCGTCGCATCGTTCGACATCGATCGGGAGGAAGGCCTTTATCAGCAGTTCAAGTCGCAAATTCCCATGTTTGAGGCACGTCAAATCAATGCTGTGTACCGTTTGACGTCGCTCATAGGGCAGCTTCCGGAAAACTACGATCGTTCTCTGCTCGATTGCCGGAGGCCGTTGAGATTGGCGTCGAAGATCCTGGTCGGAGATGCTCACGGTCTTCTCAGCCGCCGTCCTGACGTTCGCGCCGCCGAACGCCGGCTTGCGGCATCGACCGCAATGATCGGAGTCGCGACCGCGGAACTCTACCCGGATGTGAAAATAGGCGCATCTGTCGGCACCCAGGGCGCAGCGGCGGATCTATTTGGGCCGCTCACCAATCGCTTCGGTGTCGGGCCTATGATCAGTTGGAACATCAACCAGAACGTGGCCCGCACGCGCATTGCAGCCGCTGAAGCGCGAAGTAAAGCAAGCCTCGCAATGTTCGATAAAACCGTTCTCGTTGCGCTTCGCGAAGTTGAAAGTGCACTCACTAACTATGCATACAGTCTCGACCGCTTGAAAAATCTCAAGAGCGCACGGGACCGCGCCGCCAAGGTCGCGACTGATGCGAGAAGGTTGTGGCAAGGAGGAAGTGCGGACGCGCTGACATCGTTGGATGCCGACCGCAGCCTAGCGGCAGCCGAGCAAGCTTACGCCGCTGGACAAACGGACGTCAGTCAGAACCAGATAGCAATCTTCCTGGCTCTGGGCGGCAGTTGGCAAACTCCGCAAATGCCGGAAACGCGCTTATCCAGAAGCGCTGTTCCACAGGGGAAGTCTGGCTAACGGAACTTAATTGCGAGTCTTCTTGAGTGCCTGACCCTCGGCGGCTCCTCTGCGCGTCCCTTTCCAATCGCATCCGCAGTTCGCGGTTGCTGTCGCGATGTGGAACAAGCCGTTTCCTCGCATTACGATGTTTTTTGCCCGCTTACGCATGTAAAAGGCTCGACGGGTGGTTTTAAGCATCGCCTCGAGACTTGCCTTGTTGGATTCGGATCAAGATGGACATCACGGCTGCTAAAACATTTCTGGAGGTTCTTAAAACGGGAAGTTTCGCGGCGGCGGCCGCGAATTTGCATGTGACGCAAACTGCCATCGGCGCGCGGATCCGCGTGCTTGAACAAGAGCTTGGCTGCCCGCTTTTTGTTCGCAACAAGATCGGCACACAGCTGACACTGGCCGGGCAGAAATTTCAAAGATACGCGGTCAGTCTTGTCAGGCTCGCAGACCAGGCAACGCAGTCCATCAGGTTATCCCAAGCCCAGGAAGCAGTCGTGATGCTGGGGGCTGAACTCAGCATTTCCCATCCAATCGTTCCTCTTTGGCTGGTCTGGATGCGCCAAACCTATCCCGGATTGGCGCTTTCGGTGCGTGTCGATACCGCTGATCGGCTCATTGACCAAGTCCAGGAAGGCTCACTTGACGCCGCTATTCTCTACGGGGCGCCCCGACGCTCCGGTCTGGTAGCTGAACTCATTTTCGAAGAAAAACTGGTGTTGGCGGAGTCGAGGCATCCCTCGCAGCCGATCGACGAGAATCGAACCGTTCAGATCGATTGGGGTGAGGAGTTTGCCGACGCTTATTATTCGGCCTTTCCGGATGAGCCTGCCTCGACCGTCGCCGTCAGCTACGGTCCCCTTGCGCTTGAATACATATTGGCCGGCGGCGGCCGGGGATATTTTAGACGCGGCTTCATCGCTCCCTATTTACAGGACGGGCGACTGTCTCTGGTAAAGAGCGCACCAGAATTTTCCTATTCCGCGTACGCCGTTCATTCTCCGAGGGCCGACGAAGCTATTATCGCGCATATACGCGAGGGACTGCGTGCCTGTTCGTCACGGATCGTAAGCGGCCGAACGAAAAGTAATGCACGTAAGTAGTATCAAAGCCGCCACCATTCCTGGAGCGCGGTCGCGATGTCGGACAATAAAAAATGCTGAAGGAGGAGCGTCGTATCAAAGCTCCCGCGGACACTGACTCTGGATTTTTTTACGCGATTCACGTTGGCCTAACGCAAGAAGGCAGTTTGGCATGACAGGAAGCCGGGTAGTCGGCAACTCTGAATCTCTTTGAGCGTTCAGAGATCGTCAGGCTTACGCGTTTGCCTGTGCGACCTGCAGGACTTCCAATGATGCCCGCAGAACAACGCGCGACACTGGTCTACGATGGCGACTGCGGGATCTGTCGCTATTGGATAGACTACTGGAAGCAGCAAACCGGCGACCGGGTCGTCTACCGGCCTTACCAAGAAGCGGCCGGGGATTTTCCCACCATCCCGCGAGAACGCTTCGCACGCGCCATTCAACTCATTGAGCCCGACGGCACGATCTACGCGGGCGCGGCAGCAACCTACAGGACCTTGCGTCACGCGCCGGGGCGTAGCGCCTGGTGGTGGATGTACGAGCGCATCCCAGGATTCGCCGGTGCGAGCGAATGGGGCTACGCGTTCTTCGCAAGGCGCAGAGATCTGCTTGCCCGGCTTTCTTACATCTTGTGGGGAGCACATCTGGAGCCGGAACGCTATGAACTCATTTCGTGGCTGTTCCTGCGGTTGCTTGGCGGCATTTACGTCATCGCATTCGCGTCCTTGGCGGTGCAGATCCAGGGGTTGGTCGGGGAGCGTGGCATTCTTCCCGCCGGCGAATATCTGGATGCAGCACGTCAGGGATGGGGGATATCGGCCTATTGGCAAATGCCCACGCTATTCTGGCTGAATGCCCAAGATGGCGCGCTTTTCGTGGCGACCAGTCTCGGAATTCTTCTGGGGCTTCTCGTTGTGTTCGGGATATGGACGCGTGCTGCACTGGTTGGGCTTTTCGTTCTGTATCTCTCGTGTGTCTACGCCGGCCAAGTCTTCATGAGCTACCAGTGGGACTTGCTGTTGCTCGAATCGGGCTTCCTGGCAATTTTCCTGACGGCGGGTTCGCGCATCGTCGTCTGGCTCTACCGCTGGCTCATCTTCCGCTATCTTTTCATGTCCGGAATCGTGAAGGCCATATCCGCTCAGCCGACGTGGCATGATCTCACTGCGCTCAAGTACCATTTCATGTCGCAGCCTCTCCCAACGCCTCTGGCGTGGTACGCCGCTCAGCTGCCGTCCTGGATGCTCGCGGTCGGGACCGCGGCGACGCTCGTCATTGAGCTCATTCTCGTGTTTCTGATTTTCCTGCCGCGAAGGCTGCGTGCCTTGGCAGCTTTCTGCATCCTGATATTCCAGGCCCTGATCATACTCACGGGCAACTACGGCTTTTTCAATTTGCTGACGATTGCGCTTTGCCTTTTTCTCTTCGATGACGCCGCGATCCGACAGGCCATTCCTCAAAAGCTGAGCCAATGGATCCAAAATCGTGCGCCGCAGCCGGGCAGGGCCGCGACGGCCAGCGCGCTCGCGCTGACACTGCTAGTCGTTCCGGTCGGGGCTGATCGCATCGCGCAGGCATTCGCATTGCCAAATCTGCCCGTCGTGAATTCCATAACTCAAGCGATTTCGCCATGGCTCATCGTCAATGCCTATGGACCGTTCGCAACGACAACGATGAACCGACCGGAGATCATTGTTGAAGGATCGAACGACGGTCAGAGCTGGCGCGAGTACGAGTTCCGTTACAAGCCCGGGCCGATCGATCGGCGGCCATCGTGGAATATCCCGCATCAGCCGCGGCTCGATTGGCAAATGTGGTTTGCTGCCTACGGCAGCTTTGCGCAAAATCCATGGTTCGAACGTCTGCTTCGACGCCTGCTCGAAGGCAGCGCACCCGTACTTGCGTTGCTTGGCCCTAACCCGTTTCCCGACCATCCGCCCAAACGTGTGCGGGCGCTTCTCTACGACTATCGATTCGCCGATCCGGCCACGCACGCCGAGACCGGCCAGTGGTGGATCCGCCGGCAGGAAGGGCTCTATTTTCCCGAACAAAGTTCGAAATAGGAGGAGTTCCTCGACGGACCAGTCGACAGCCCCCTCAAGCGGACTTGCCCAATCCAAAGAAAGCCGTTCGGTGTTCGACATGGGCACTTGCTTGAGATCGGATCATGTCCTTCCAGGAAACGTACCCGACAAGCCGGCCATCTTGTTTGTCGACAACCGACAGATGGGCAACGTTCGCGGAGTTCATTCGCTCGACGACAACGCTGAGATGCTCGTCGGGATGCGCGATCGTTGGCTTGGTTCCATCGAGAAGCTGAGCAAGTGTGACCGTGCGCGAATGTCCTTGACGACGCCAGCGGATGATTGCGGGGGGATCGATTACCCCGAGCACACGCATTTGTCTGTCGACAACTGGAAACGTGGGATGTGTCGTTGACGGATCGACCAGGAGTGCCGCCGCTTCGCGCAAGGTCATTGAGCCCGGCACTATCTGAACGCTTTGCGTCATCACGTCCGCGACGCGTGTCACGGCAAACGGGCTAACGTGATATTCGCAGACAATATGGTGTCCACGCCGCGCCAGCCGTTCCGTCAAGATGGAGCGGCGTGTCGTGAGGATCGCGACGCAATAAGCCGTAACGCAAGCCGCCATGACAGGCAGGAAGCAGTTCATTGCGCCAGTCAGTTCGACGGCAAAGAAAGTTGCAGTGAGCGGGACGCGCATCGTTCCACTCATCGTCGCGGCCATGACCAGAAATGGCCAGAAGCCCGCGCTCGCCGTTGGCATGACAGCTGATAGAACCATCCCTGTAGCGCCACCAATAATGAGCAGCGGGGCGAGGACGCCTCCGGACGTGCCGGAGCCGAGCGCGATACCCCAAATGGTCATTTTGACCAGCATGAGCGACAGGGCACTCATAGTGGAGAGATCGCCTTTGAGAAGATGATCGATATTGTCGTAGCCGACGCTGAGAGCCCGCGGATCGATAATGCCGCCGATGCCGACGAATAGCCCACCGATCATCGGCCACCACATCCAGTGGATTGGCAGTTTCGAGAATAAATCTTCTGTCGTGTAGACGAGCTTCGTGAGGCACCCCGAAAGCAGCCCAGCGATTGCTCCTGCCGTAAGCCAGATCAACAGTCCTGTGATCGAAATCTGCACGTCGGCCGAAAAGGGAAACAAAGTCGACGGCATGTGGAGATACGTGCGCTCGACCGCGGCCACCGCAGCGGCGACGGCAACCGGAATGAAACTGCGTGGCGCCCACTCGAAAAGAAGAAGTTCGACCGCAAGCATCACAGCGGCGATGGGAGTGCCGAAGACTGTTGTCATGCCAGCAGCCGCACCCGCGACGAGAAGCGTCTTTCGCTCGTTGTCGCTGACAGGAAGCATCTGAGCGACGAGCGACCCAAGCGCGCCGCCGGTCATGATGATTGGTCCTTCGGCACCGAAAGGGCCGCCGGTCCCAATCGAGATCGCCGATGAAATCGGCTTCAGGACAGCAACCTTCGGGCTGAGGCGCGAGCGACCTAAAAGAATGGCCTCCAGCGCCTCCGGAATTCCGTGACCGCGAATTTTCTCGCTGCCATAGCGCGCCATGAAGCCGATGATCAGCGCGCCCGCCATAGGGATCAAGATCGAGCCCCAACCGAGCGGAGTCTGTCCGATCGTATGGGGCGTAAAGGACCATTCGCCGAAATAAGAGATATTCGTGCACAGGCGAATGAGGGCGAGCAGGGCAACCCCGGCAGCGACGCTGGCGGATGCAATGAAGACCGCGATGGCCGCCACGAAAAGCACGCGCGGGCTCGTGGTAAAATCGCCGAGGGTGCGATCGATTTCTATGGGCTTCATTCCGTCCTTATCTTGGTGGCCGATGCAACTGTTGGAAGCTCAATGGCGACCTAAATATCGTATTGCGATATAAATGCAAGAAGGCCATTGGGCCGCGACAACCCACGCGGCTGCGTTGACCAATGAGATGTGCGATCTATTGTGCATGCGAGCATGAAAATGTGAATGAAGGGGAGTGGCAGTGGATAAACGCCACCCGGAGGCGCGTCCTACTCCGACCCGTAGAGGTGCGGGGAAGCGCAGCGCTGTCACGAAGGCGAACTACGAGGCGTTGGCGGAATTCCGCTATGCGCTTCGCAAGTTTCAAGCTTTCAGTGAGGACGCGGCGGCTCGATCAGGCCTCACGCCGCAGCAGCATCAGGTGCTCCTCTCGATCAAAGGTGCTCCCGAGACGGATTGGCTAAGCATCAGTCAAATTGCGGAACGCTTGCTCGTTCGTCATCATACGGCGGTCGGGCTCGTGGACAGGCTGGTGAGCCTCGGGCTCGTGCTCAGGAAAGGCGATCCGGCCGACGGTCGCCGGATACAGGTTCACGTCACTAAAGAGGGCGAAGAAACGTTGGCCGCGCTTTCTGTCAATCACCTAGAAGAACTGAGAAGCATACGTCCGGCTCTCCGCAAGCTACTGGAGCAGTTCGAGCGCGAGTACGGGTCGTAACGATACGGTTCCACTCAGCCGATGCTCCTTTGCGTAGTTGACCGGCCGGATAAATCATGTAGGCGGATTAGTCTCGCACATGGATAAAGATATGCCAGCGGGGCAGAAGCCACTCTCCATTCTGGTCATTGACGAGAACCATCTCCGTGCTTCCGTCATTGAAGCGGGGCTGCGCGAAGCTGGCTACGACGACCTGACAATCGTTTACGATGTCGTCGGCATCGCGCGGCGCATCGAGAAGATCCAGCCAGACGTCATCATGATCAATCTTGAAAACCCGAACCGCGACATGCTCGAGAACATGTTTCAGCTTTCGCGCGCAGTGAAGCGCCCGATCGCGATGTTCGTCGACCGATCGGATAGCGCTTCGATCGAGGCAGCGGTTGAAGCCGGCGTCTCGGCCTATGTCGTCGACGGCCTCAAACGTGAGCGCGTCAAACCCGTCCTCGACATGGCGATTAGCCGTTTCAATGCTTTCTCGCGCATGTCGCGAGAGCTTGATGAGGCGCGCTCTGAACTCGAAAAGCGCAAGCTTGTCGAACGCGCCAAAGGCATCCTGATGTCGACGCGAGGCTTGTCGGAGCAGCAGGCCTACGTGCTGTTGCGCAAGACGGCCATGAGCCAGAATCGAAAGATTTCGGAAATTGCCGAAAGCCTGATCACAGCAGCGGGGCTCCTCGCACCACCCGGCGAGGAGGAGTGAATATGGCCGAGACGCACCAGATCACCGCGGGCTTCATGCCGCTTCTGGACAGCGCGGTGCTCGTCACGGCGAAGGAGATGGGGTTCGCCGCGGCCGAGGGCATCGACCTCACGCTGGTACGCGAGATGTCATGGGCCAATATCCGTGATCGCTTGGCCGTTGGACACTTCCAGGTCGCGCATATGCTGGGGCCTATGCCGATTGCCTGCAATCTTGGGCTGACGCCACTTGCCGTTCCGACAATCGTTCCGATGGCGCTTGGCCAAGGCGGAAATGCGGTCACCGTCTCGAATGCGGTTTGGGCCGCGATGTCGGCGCACGGAGCAGAGGAGAACTTCGACCCTGCGACGACGGGGCACGCATTGAAAAAGGTCGTTCTCGAACGCGTTTCGCAGCGGAAGCCGCTGCTGCGCTTCGCTGTCGTCCATCCGTTCTCGGGCCACAACTACGAGCTTCGTTATTGGCTGGCTGCCTGCGGTATCGATCCCTCGCGCGATATCGAGATCGTCATCGTTCCGCCACCGCTGATGGTCGACGCATTAGCGAGCGGAACCATCGATGGCTATTGCGTTGGTGAGCCTTGGAGCACCGCCGCTGCTCTTCTTGGCCGCGGGCACATCGTGACCGTGAAAGCCGCGATATGGCGATCGAGCCCCGAGAAGGTTCTCGGTGCGGGTGCACTCTGGGCTGAGGAAAATCCGGAAGCGCTATCCGCATTGTTGAGAGCACTTAGCAACGCCGCCAAATGGTGCGGGGATGCGCACAATCACGACGACCTTACGCGGATACTGGCCGAGAAGCTGTATGTCGCTCAGCCGGCGGGATGGATGTTGCCAGCGCTTCGCGGCCAGTTGCCAATCGGCGGGGAGCGCACTGTCGCAGTTTCTGATTTCTTCGTGCCGTTCGCGAAAGGTGCGACCTTCCCGTGGAAGAGCCACGCGCTCTGGTTCTATTCACAGATGGTCCGTTGGGGGCAAGTCCAACACACGGCGGCAAACGCACAAATCGCGCGCGAGACATATCGGCCTGACCTTTATCGTGCCGCGTTGAAACCCTTGGGCATCGCGCTTCCCGTTGCGAATGCCAAGGTCGAGGGTGCGTTGACGGCTGCAACTCCAGTCGGCTCATCCGGCGCAAGCCTCGTGCTTGGACCCGACGGATTCTTCGATGGTGGCCTGTTCGATCCCGACAAGCTCGACGCCTATATCGCGAGCCAGAAGCTGTAAGCAGCGCGATCTGCGTCAAACCGTGCACTGCACAAAATTTGCACTGACGCTCCGCTAAAATGCTGAATGTTTGGACTTGCGAAGCATCTCCCGACGCCAGTATCCCTAGTTTCATGAACCGAGTTGAAAGTTTCAACTCGCCTGAGCAGCGAGATTTCCGCTCTTAGGAATTCACCGGCGTCCAATGGCGGGCGCTCCAGGCAAAGCTGCCGATCAAGCATTCTCACCCAGTTTCGACGGGCGCGAGCGCTTGGCCGGCAGCTTTTTTGTTTTCCGCGCTACGACCGGGAGCAATTCATGCGCACACAGGATAAATCCGTTTTGACGGTGTCCACGGCCGAGGGGCGTGCCCTTTGGGTGTCGACCATCGCCTTCACAGTCTGTTTCGCGGTCTGGACGATCTTCGCGATCATCGGCATCCGCATCAAGGCGGAGCTCGGTCTAAGTGAAACCGAGTTCGGCCTGCTTGCGGGAACGCCGATTTTAACAGGCTCTCTCGCGCGCGTTTTCCTCGGAGTCTGGACGGATCGCTACGGCGGCCGGCTGGTTTTCACGCTCAACATGCTGGCGGCGAGCGTTGCAACGGCGCTTCTCGTCTTTGCTCAAACCTATCCTGAAATGCTGCTGGCGGCGCTCGGCGTCGGATTGGCGGGCGGCTCGTTCGCCGTAGGCATCGCCTATGTCTCGCGGTTTTATCAGAAGGGACAGCAGGGCACCGTGCTCGGCATCTTCGGCGCAGGCAACGTCGGTGCTGCCGTCACGAAATTTCTCGCGCCGTTCGCGCTCGTCGCATGGGGATGGCACACCGTTGCGCTGATCTGGGCCGCCGTGTTGGCGGTCATGGCGATCATCTTCTGGTTCACGACGACCGACGATCCAGTCACCGCCGAGCGGCGCCGCACAGGCGACGCGCCCAAGGCTTACGCAATGGAACTCGCGCCACTCAGGGATATCCGCGTATGGCGCTTTTCTCTCTATTATTTCTTCGCGTTCGGCGCCTTCGTTGCGCTCGCGTTGTGGCTGCCGCGTTATCTGATCGGCGTCTACGGTTTCGACATCGAAACGGCCGGCATGATCGCTGCCGCTTATTCGATCCCGGCGAGCATCTTCCGCGCCTATGGAGGCGTCTTGTCGGATCGCATCGGCGCACGCACCGTCATGTATTGGTGCTTCGGTGTCTCGGCCATCGCGACGCTCGCCCTGTCGTTGCCGCCAACCGACTATGTGATGCACGGAACGAACGGCCCGATCGCCAGGCATTTCGAGATCAATCCTCTGGTGTTCGTGGGCATCGCATTTGTGCTCGGCTTCTTCATGAGCATCGGCAAAGCAGCCGTCTATAAGCACGTCGCGACATATTACCCGGACAACGTCGGTTCTGTTGGTGGTCTTGTCGGCATGATCGGCGGTCTGGGCGGCTTTGTCCTGCCGATTGCGTTCGGCTTCCTCAATCAGGTGACCGGACTTTGGACGAGCTGCTTCATGCTGTTGTTCGCGATCGTCATGACGCTCCTCGTCTGGATGCACGTTTCCATCCGACGCATGGAGAAAAGCGCTGCAAATTCGTCTGGCGCAAGCAAATCTCTCATCCCGATGGGAGGACAGGCATGAAACTCGTCATCATCGGCAATGGCATGGCGCCGGGCCGCATGCTGGAGCATCTGCTCGAGAGCGCACCAGGCCGCTACGACGTCACAATCTTCAACGCCGAACCGCGCGTCAATTACGATCGCATCATGCTTTCGCCCGTTCTGTCCGGCGAAAAGAACTACGAACAAATCATCATTCACGGCGACGGCTGGTACATCAAGAACGGCATCACGCTCTACAAGGGCCATAAGATCGTTGCCATCGATCGCGAGGCCAAGACCGTGACGTCCGATCACGGTGTCGTCGAACCCTACGACAAGCTCATCATCGCGACCGGCTCGGTTCCATTCATTCTCCCGGTGCCAGGCAACACTCTCGCCGGGGTCTTGAGCTACCGCGATCTGGACGACGTCAACGCGATGCTTCTTGCGGCGCAATCCCGCGCCAAAGCCGTTGTTATCGGTGGTGGCCTGCTCGGGCTCGAAGCCGCCGCCGGTCTCGAAGCTCAGGGCATGGACGTCACCGTCCTGCATTTGATGCCGACGCTGATGGAACGGCAGCTCGATCCAGCGGCCGGCTATCTGCTGCAACGGGCCATCGAAGATCGCGGCATCAAGGTCATCTGCAAGGCCAATACGAAAGCCATCGTCGGCGATAAGAAAGTCGAAGGCGTCGAGCTTGCTGATGGCCGCATCATTCCGGCGACGCTCGTCGTCATGGCCGCCGGCATCAAGCCGAATGCGGGCCTGGCAAAAGAAGCGGGTCTCGCGACGAGCCGCGGCATCGTCGTGGATAGCGGGATGCATACCTCGGATCCGGATATTTACGCGCTTGGCGAGTGCGCGGAAGTCGGAGGGCATGTCTATGGCCTCGTCGCGCCGCTTTACGAAATGGCGCGTGTCGCGGCGGCGCATCTTGTCGATGAGGGAAGCACGGCAGCTTTCGTGCACAACGATACGCCGACAAAGCTCAAGGTCACAGGCATCGAGCTCTTCTCGCTCGGCGACTTTGCCGACGGCGAGGATCGCCACGAGATCGTTCTTCGCGACGCTTCGGCGGGCATCTACAAGCGCGTTGTTCTGAAAGATAACCGCATCATCGGTACGGTGCTTTACGGGGAGACGGCCGATGGAGCGTGGTTCAATGACCTGAAGAAAAAGCAGGTCGATATCACCGACATGCGCGACACCTTGATCTTCGGCCAAGCCTATCAGGGAGGTGCCCCCCTCGACCCTATGGCGGCCGTTGCAGCCTTGCCCGATGACGCAGAGATCTGCGGCTGCAACGGCGTTTGCAAGGGAAAGATCGTCGGCGCGATTCAAGAGAAAAACCTGACGTCGCTCGACGACGTTCGTGCACACACGAAGGCCTCCGCGTCTTGTGGATCATGCACCGGCCTCGTCGAGCAGCTGATGTCTGTGACGCTCGGAGATGCCTACAACCCGGCGGCCGTGCAGCCGATGTGTGGATGCACGACGCTCGGTCATGATGACGTGCGTCGCTTGATCAAAGCGAAGGGCCTCAAGAACATCTACGCCGTCATGCAGGAACTCGAATGGACCACGTCGTGCGGGTGCGCCAAATGCCGTCCGGCGCTCAATTACTATCTCGTCTGTGACTGGCCCGGCGAATACGCCGACGATTATCAATCGCGTTTTATCAACGAGCGCGTTCACGCCAACATCCAGAGGAACGGCACCTATTCCGTCGTACCGCGCATGTGGGGCGGCGTGACGAGCGCCAAAGAGCTACGCGCCATCGCCGATGTCGTCGATAAGTTCAACATCCCGACCGTCAAAGTGACGGGCGGCCAGCGCATCGACATGCTGGGCATCAGGAAGGAAGATTTGCCGGCCGTCTGGGCCGATCTCGGCAAAGCCGGCTTCGTCTCCGGTCATGCTTACGCCAAGGGTCTGCGCACCGTGAAGACGTGCGTCGGGACCGACTGGTGCCGCTTCGGCACGCAGGACTCGACCGGCCTCGGAATTCGCATCGAGAAATTCATGTGGGGCTCGTGGACACCCGCCAAGGTCAAGATGGCGGTCTCGGGCTGCCCGCGAAACTGTGCCGAAGCGACCTGTAAGGACGTCGGCGTCATCTGTGTCGATTCCGGCTACGAGATCCATTTTGCAGGCGCCGCGGGCCTCGACATCAAGGGCACCGAAGTGCTCGGCCTCGTCAAGACAGAGGATGAAGCGCTCGAAGTCATCGTCGCGCTCGTCCAGATGTATCGCGAGCAGGCGCGCTATCTCGAACGCATCTACAAATGGGCGAAGCGCGTGACGATCGACGAGATCCGCCGCCAGATTCTCGACGATCTCGACAAGCGCCACGGTTACTACGACCGCTTCGTCTATTCTCAGAACTTCGCGCAGGTTGATCCCTGGTCCGAGCGCGTTTCCGGCCTTCACAAGCATGAATTCAAGCCGATGGCGACGATCGGCATGGCTGACGCGGCGGAGTGATGACATGAGCTGGGTATCGATCGGCAGCATGACCGACATTCCGCGGCGTGGCGCGCGGTGTGTCGAAACTCCGCTCGGCAAAATCGCGGTGTTCCGCACTGCGGAGGATCGCGTCTTCGCGATCGAAGACCACTGTCCGCATAAAGGCGGACCGTTGAGCCAGGGCATCGTGCACGGCGCAGCTGTTACGTGTCCGCTGCACAACTGGGTCATCTCGCTGGAAACCGGCAAGGCTCTCGGCGCCGACGACGGCAGCGTGAGAACGATCCCAATCAAAGTCGAGGGGGGAGTGCTTTTCATCAGTTTGGCCGTCGCGGCCGATCGGGCAGCCTGAGGCAGAAACTCCGATGACGGCGCAGCAGCCAACCAAAACGACCTGCCCATACTGCGGTGTCGGTTGTGGCATCGTGGCGGAGGTCGCTGCCAGCGGTAAGGTCACAGTACGCGGGGACGCGGAGCATCCGGCGAACTTCGGTAGGCTTTGCTCGAAGGGCTCTGCACTGGGAGAAACGGTCGATCTCGACGACCGGCTGCTCTATCCGGAAGTTGGCGGGAAAAGGACGACTTGGGACGCGGCGCTCGATCTCGTCGCGTCGCGCTTCTCGAAGACAATCGCAGAATATGGCCCGGATTCGGTTGCGCTCTATGTCTCGGGCCAGCTGCTGACCGAAGACTACTACGTCGCCAACAAGCTGATGAAGGGCTTCATCGGCTCTGCGAATATCGACACCAATTCGCGGCTCTGCATGGCATCGTCGGTTGCGGGACACAAACGTGCTTTCGGCTCAGATACCGTGCCGGGGTGCTACGCGGATCTGGAAATCGCCGACCTCATTGTGCTTGTCGGTTCCAATCTAGCCTGGTGTCATCCGGTCCTTTATCAGCGAATTGTCGCCGCGAAAGAGAAGCGGCCGCACATGAAGATCGTGCTGATCGATCCGCGCCGCACGATGACAGCCGACATCGCCGACCTGCACCTGCCAATCAAACCGGATGGCGACGTCACGCTTTTCGTCGGGCTCCTCAAACATCTGTTCGAGACGGATTCCATCGATCGGGATTTCGTCGCGTCTCACACTTCGGGATGCGCCGAAGCAGTAAGTGCCGCGGAAGCGCTGGATGCTCTGACGATCGTCGAACGAACGGGCCTGAGCCACTCGATGGTTCAAAGATTTTTCGATCTCTTCGCGCAGACCGAGAAGACGGTCACGGTCTTCAGTCAAGGCGTCAACCAGTCCTCATGCGGCAGCGATAAGGTCAACGCCATCCTCAATTGCCATCTCGCGACAGGGCGGATTGGCAAGCCCGGCGCTTCGCCGTTTTCCGTTACCGGTCAACCGAATGCGATGGGTGGCCGGGAAGTCGGCGGCCTCGCAAACATGCTTGCGGCGCACATGGACATAGAGAAGGCGGCGGATCGCGAGCGGGTCCAACGCTTCTGGAAATCGCCCACAGTGGCCGCGAAGCCCGGCCTCAAGGCCGTCGATATGTTTCGCGCCGTCGCCGACGGCCGTATCAAGGCGCTTTGGATCGTCGCGACAAATCCAGTGGACTCGATGCCCGACGCGGGCAATGTCGAGGAGGCCCTTCGCAATTGCAAGTTCGTCGTTGTCTCTGACGTCAGCGCGAACACCGACACCATCCGCCACGCGCATGTTCGATTGCCGGCGGCAGCATGGGGCGAGAAGAGCGGTACGGTGACCAATTCGGAGCGGAGGGTATCGCGGCAGCGAAGCTTCCTTCCCCTTCCTGGTGAAGCACAGCCGGACTGGTGGATCATGTGCGATGTGGCGAAGCGCATGGGCTTCGGTGCCGCTTTCGATTTTCAATCGCCCGCGGAAATCTTTGCGGAGCACGCAGCGCTTTCCGCATTCGAAAACAAGGGAACTCGTGATTTCGATATCGGCGAATTCGGAAATATCTCGGAAGACGATTTCGATCGGCTCGAGCCGTTTCAATGGCCTCGCCGTGCGGGCGCTGTTTCGCTTCCGCGGATGTTCGGCGACGGCAGGTTCTTCACGTTGGACGAAAAGGCTCGCTTTCTCGCAATCGGCGCTAAGGACGTTCCGCGGACAACCCAGGCCTTTCCGATGACGCTCAATACCGGGCGCGTTCGCGATCACTGGCATACGTTGACACGGACTGGAAAAAGCCAGCGCCTCTCACAGCATTACGGGGAGCCGTTCGCGGAAATTCACCCGGAGGATGCGGCGCGCCACAACATCAAGGACGCAGATCTCGTTCGGGTTTCGACCGGATCTGCTTTCATCATCGTGCGCGCGCTTGTCTCGACGCGCCAGCAACCTAGCTCGATTTTTGTTCCGATGCACTGGACTGATCAATTCGCGTCGAAGGCGCGCGTCGATACGCTTGTGCCCCCGATTGTGGATCCTGTTTCGGGCCAACCCGCATCGAAGAATATCGCCGTCCGCATCGAACGCTTCGTCGCTGAGGCGTACGGATTTGCGGTTGTTGCTCAGAAGCCCAAGCACATCGATGCTGAGTATTGGGCACTTGCGAAGTGTAACGGAGGCTGGCGCGTCGAGCTTGGTTTTGCCACGTCCCGCGAGAATTGGGCAACTCTAGCCGCCGATCTTTTCGGCGAGCCATCAAATGCTGAGACCATTGCGTTCCACGATCGCCAGAGCTCTCGCTATCGCTTCGCCTGCTATCGCGATGAAGCGTTATTGGGCGCGCTCTTTCTCGCGCCGGAGCCCGTAGCCGTTTCACGAGATTGGGCTGTGGGACAACTCACGGCGCCACATCCCCGGGCGGCTGCGCGCTTCAGATTGATTGCCGGGCGTCCCGGTGCGGGCGCCACCGACAAGGGCGCGACCGTCTGCTCGTGCTTCGGCGTCGGCGCCAATGAGATCGCGGCTGCCGCACGGCGCGGCTGCGGCACCGTCGCGGCGATCGGAGAGACATTGCAGGCGGGCACGAACTGCGGCTCTTGCCGCGCCGAAATCCGAACCATCATCGACGCGCAGAACCTCGAAGCAGCGGAGTGACCCTTGAAACGAGCAAGCAAATATTTGCCTCTGACGTTGGCCTTTGGTGCGTTTTTGGGTTTGTCCAGCATGTCACATGCCGCCGATCTAGGTGGTGATTGCTGCAGCGATCTCGAAGAGCGCATTGCCGAACTCGAAGCGACGACCGCACGTAAAGCCAATCGCAAGGTCTCTCTGACGATATCCGGTTACGTTGCCCAGGAGCTGACCTGGTGGGATGACGGCGCGGAGAGCAACGCTTATCTCCAGGGACTCGGCCCGACGCAGGCGACGCATGTCAAGTTGACCGGCGAAGCCCAGTTCATGCCGGGCTGGAAGGCGGGATACACGCTCAGAATTCAGAATCTTTCCGACAACCCGTTTGGGCGCAACGCCACGACGGGCGCAGCGATGAACCAATCTTCGGCCAACTTCGACCAAGGCCTCAATGTCCAGATGTCGTATTGGTATTTGCAGAGCAAGGATCTCGGCAAGGTGAGCATCGGCCGGCAAGCGGACGCTTCGAAGAGCGTCGCGATGTTTACGGATCAGTCGGGGACTCAGATCATCGATAACTATACGTTCCTCGCCGGCTTTCCGCAGTTTGTCATTCGGAGAAACGGTGCACTTGTGCCGGGGTTTACGTGGGGTCAACTCGCGTATTGCTATTCCCAGAACGTTCCGCTCGGTGGCGACTGCGACGGCCTCGTTATGAATTCGGTGCGATATGATTCTCCGATATTTGGCGGATTTTCCGTATCGGCGAGCTGGGGCGAAGATGACGATTGGGAAATCGCAGCGCGCTACGCAGGGCAATGGAACGAGTTCAAGGTTCAGCTTGGTGCCGGCTATTCGGAGAACACCGACGAGCGCATCAGTGGAACGTCCGTCATGACGTCAAAGGATTCCCAATACTTCCAGGCAGGCGGCTATATCGAGCACCAACCGACTGGCCTTTTCGTGCATGCGGCCTACGGTCGTGAAGACAACAACAATGCGCTTCTGACGAACGGTCATGCCGCGCCCGACAGTCATCAGTGGTACGTCAAGTCGGGTATCCGGCAACGATGGACGCCGCTTGGTGCCACCATCGTCTACGGCGACTATGCCGAGTACGACGATCAACTTGGCCCAACAGCGCTTGCGTTAGGTGCGACGGGAAGCAAGTTCTCTCGATATGGCGGAGGAATTGCGCAGGAAATCGATGCTGCCGCAATGACCCTTTACCTCAAATTTCAGCATTATGATGCCGACGTGCCGGGAACTCAGGCTTTGTCCGATCTCCAGGGGCTCGACCTCGTGAGCGTCGGTGGGCTGATCAACTTCTAAGGTGGCTGCTTGGGACGAGATGGCGGAGGTATTCAGATGCATGCTGACGCGATATCATTGCCGGAACGCGTTTTGGGTAGAGGGCATTCCTTGCTCGGCGTCGTCCAGTACGCTCTGAGAACGGCGTCAATGATGGCCCATCGGATGGCCTCGAAATCGACAGACCGTTTCAAAAGTGAAAGTGATCGCGTCCGGCCGCGCGGCCGCGTGACGCTGGTCGGGGCCGGGCCGGGAGACCCAGAGCTTTTGACGCTCAAGGCGGTGCGCGCCATTGAAAGCGCCGACGTTATTCTATTCGATGCTCTTGTTTCCGACGCCGTTCTCGAACTGGCGCCGAGACACGCAGAGCTCAATTGTGTGGGCAAGAGAGGCGGCCGACCAAGTTGCCGTCAAGACGACATCAATAAGCTGATGGTCGAACACGCCAGTGCCGGCAAACACGTCGTTCGTTTGAAAGCCGGAGACCCGGCGATCTTCGGAAGAGCAGGCGAAGAGATGTCGTATCTCGCATCCGCTGGTCTCGACGCACAAATCGTGCCGGGAATCACCGCGGGATCCGCGATGGCCGCCGCCTTTGGAATTTCACTCACGCATCGCGATCATGCCAAGTCCGTGCGCTTCGTCACAGGCCATTCCAAAAATGGCGGGCTGCCCGAGAATATCGACTGGCAAGCAATCGCCGATCCGTCGATGACGACGGTTTTCTATATGGGTGCGTCCTTCGCCGGAGAAATCGCGACGCGACTTATCGCAATCGGAATGTCAGGTAATACACCAGTCGGGATCGCATCGGCGCTCAGCCGAGGCAATGAAAGGCTCGTCCGCTGTGCGCTCAGAGAACTCAGCGATGCGCTTAACGGCTTCGACCGCCGCGAGCCGCTGATCCTTGGGATCGGACAAGTGTATTCGAGTGCATTTGCGGCACCTCTCATCCGCAACGCTGCTCACGCGACCATGGGTTGAATGATCGTTCCTTTACGCCAACTTGAGCTGAGGCTCGAGCTTCGCCCTTGGCTTGAGAGAAATGACGAGCAAGGCGGCGACGATGCACATAACGCCGGCGACATAGAGCGCCGGAAGGTACGTGCCGAAGATGGTGCGCGTCGCCCCTGCACCGAACGCGGCTGTAGCAGCACCAAGCTGATGGCCAGCGAAAATCCAGCCGAAAGTCAAAGTGGCTCTCTCGGATCCAAAGCGTTCGGCGGTGAGATTGACGGTCGGCGGCACCGTCGCCACCCAGTCAAGTCCGTAAAAGAGACCGAAGATCGAAAGCCCGAGCACCGTGAACTCGCTGAACGGCAAGTAGAGCAGCGACAGTCCGCGAAGTCCGTAAAACCAGAAAAGCAGCCAACGATTGTCGTAGCGGTCCGATAGCCAGCCCGCGAAGATCGTGCCCATGAAATCCAAGACGCCGATCATGGCGAGCATGCCCGCAGCACCAACCGGCGCAATTCCAAAATCTCCACACAGCGATATCCAATGCGTTTGGATGAGCCCGTTGGTGCTGAGGCCGCAAACAAAGAAGGTCAGAAACAGAACCCAGAACGTCGGTGAACTCGATGCCTTGCGCAGTGCGATCAACGGAGAAGACAATAGTGACAAAAGGCGGTGATCACGCTTCGGCGGCTCGATGACTTCCTTTTCGCCGAACGGCGCCAAGCCGACATTGGAGGGGTAGTCGCGCATAAAGAGCAAGACGGCGAGCAGGGCTAGAAGCAGGATCGCCACGACGAAGAGAAGTGCGGCACGCCATCCGATGCGTTGCGTCAGTTCGGCCAGAAAAGGCAGAAAGACGAGCTGGCCGGTGGCCGTACTCGCCGTCATCATGCCGACGACAAGACCGCGCCGTCGCGAGAACCAGCGGGTGGCGACCGTCGCGCCAAGGACGAGCGCCGTCATGCCGGTTCCTAATCCTACGAGAACGCCCCAGAAGACGACGAGCTGCCACACCGACATCATCGCCATAGATCCGAGGAGGCCCGTGGAAATCAGCGACAGTGCCGCGATGACGACGTTGCGAACGCCAAAGCGGTTCATGAGCGCGGCGGCGAACGGGCCCATCAAACCGAACAGCACCAAGCGAACGGCGAGTGCGAATGAGATGTCAGCATTCTGCCAGCCGAAATCGCGCTGGAGCGGCTCCAGCATAACGCCGGGGGACCCCAAGGCCCCGGCGGTCGCGAGCATGGTCAGAAACGTTGTCCCGGCGACGACCCACCCGTAGTGGATGTTTTTCGTGTCAAGCCATGCAGCAAGCCGAGTCGAGATCATTGCAGGTCCCTGACGTTCTGTGGACAAGAGGGGTATATGCCCACATATGGCCAAACGATTAGAGTGTCTGAAGAAGCGTCCTCAAGTGCCTGGCAGCCGCGACGCCCAACGCTCTCTCGAACGCCGTTTGGGCTTCATCCCACAGCTTCGCACCGTCGACGAGCACACGTCTTCCTCGAGCCGTGAGCACCACAGCGGCCTCACGCAGATCCTCTCCATGAAGCGTCTTTACAAGACCCATGCGCTCGAGAACCTTGACATTCCGGCCAACGGTTGAGCGATCGAGCTCGGCCAACCGGCCAATTTTACTTAGCGAGACCGGAGCCTCCCGTTCGATCGTCCGCATGAGGCTGAATTGCGCAATATTGACGCCGGTCGGCTTCAGGGCTTCATCGTAGACCGATGTCACCCTTCTCTCAGCCTTGCGAAGCGCGATGCAGTAGCATTTGGTTGCCATGATAATGGGTAGATACCCGTAAAGGCACGTCACGACAACAAGATTTTTGCGCACGTGCGCTCTGTGGTCTTACGACGTGATCACATCTTGCGAGACGGCCCTCGTGGGGGCATGGAAGCTGGCGCGATGCCGGGCCGCCGATCTAACGGCAAACGGCTTTAGCAACTCCGCTGTTCCAAGATAAGTAAGAACGATAAGCGTAATAATCGCCAGCATCGCGGCCGACAGTGGGACAAAGCCGAACCAATATCCGATCGGCGAAAACGGAAGAGAGAGCGCGATCGCGAAGGCGCCGAACGACGATGCCATCAGGGGGCCGCGGGGCAGATCGTGCCAAGGCCTGCCGTTGGTGCGGATGATGAAAATGACGAGAATCTGCGTGGCCATGGATTCGATGAACCAGGCAGTCCGAAATTCTTCGGCCGAAGCATGAACGCCAAAAAGCAGGACTGCAAAGGTCAGCATATCAAAAACGGATGACAGCGGACCCATGACCGCTGCAAAACGTATCAGGCTGGCCATATCCCACTGCTGTGGCTTGGCAACGGCATCCGGCCGCACACTGTCGAAGGGAATGCCAAGTTCGGACAGGTCGTAGAGCAGGTTGTTGAGCAGGATCTGCGTCGGCAGCATCGGGAGGAACGGCAGAGCAACGGACGCAATTGCCATCGACAGCATATTGCCGAAGTTGGAACTAGCGCCCATGCGGATATATTTAAGAATATTCGCGAAGGTGCGCCTACCCTCCTCGACACCATCGGCGACGACTTCAAGGTCAGAGGCAAGCAGGATCATGTCTGCCGCCGACTGTGCCACGCCGCTGGCGCCTTCGACGGAAAGACCGATATCAGCCGCTTTAAGACCCGGCGCGTCGTTGATGCCGTCGCCCAGAAATCCGACGACCGCATTGCTTTTCTGGAGAGCGGCGACAACGCGGGCCTTCTGATCCGGCGCCAAACGGCCGAATGCATCGACGTCACGCACCTGGACTGCGAGTGCGTCATCACTCAAACCGGCAATATCGCTTCCGCTCAGCACACGGTCCGCATTGACGCCGACAAGGCCCGCCAGCCTCTTCACAATGACGGGATCATCACCGGAAAGAATTTTAAGGCGAACACCATTCGCATGAAGTCGCGCAACGGCGCTGGCCGCAGTCGGCTTTGGGGGATCGGAAAAACCGCAAAGTCCGACGAATGAAAGCGCCGTCTCGTCCTCGGCGTGCAAGTCTGCCTTGTCAACTGCAAAGCGCCGGCTGGCGACGGCAATCGTTCGCATGCCTTCCGCTGCGAGAGAACCGACGGTCTCGACGATATGATTTCGTCCGGCCTCGTCTAGCACCACATCGGCGTCGCCGAGTTTCTTATGAGTGC
Source organism: Pseudomonadota bacterium (assembly GCA_018242295.1). GTDB lineage: Bacteria > Pseudomonadota > Alphaproteobacteria > Rhizobiales > Hyphomicrobiaceae > Hyphomicrobium_B. Next base: position 455,890 of record JAFECE010000003.1, on the reverse strand, counting down.
AGCGCGCTAGAATAGCTTCGGGCGCGCCTTTGACGATCAGAAGGCAGCCGTCCGTGCTCTCCCCCAAGATCGCTCCCGAACGCTGTGTATAATCGAAAGTGCGGCGGGCGCTGAGCGTCCAGCCGTTCGCTGCGTTCGGCCGGCTTTGCAGCAATGCGGTATCAAGAGTGCCGCGATCTCCTCCGAGATCGGCTGCCACCGCGCCAAGCAGCGCGGCGCGGGGATCGTCTTTGCATTCTGCATTCAGGCTTCGTGCGAGAGTGATTTCGGCCGATGTCAGGGTGCCCGTTTTGTCCGTGCACAGGATTGTCATCGCGCCGAGATCGTGGATCGCGGCCAGCCGCTTCACGATGACCTTGCGCCGAGCCATACGGAGCGCACCGCGCGAAAGCGTAACCGTCGTGATCATCGGCAGCAGTTCGGGAGTCAGCCCGACGGCAAGAGCAACCGAAAACAGAAGCGAGTCGAGCACGGGCCTGCCAAGCGAAACCCTGAACGCCAGAACCAGGACGACAAGAGCAAGCGTCAGCCGCGCGATCATCAAACCGAAGGCATGGAGATCGCGCTGGAAAGGAGACAGCGCCGAGGCCTGGGTCAGCGCCTCGGCCGCTGTCCCAAAAATCGTGGCGCGCCCGGTCGCAACAACAAGCGCCGTCGCCTCGCCGGTCTGGATCACCGCGCCTCGAAACAGAGCGTTGGCCGCTTCGGCGGCCGTCGTCGCATTTACTGCGCCTGGACGCTTTTCAACCGGATAGGGCTCGCCAGTCAGCGCCGCTTCGCCCGACGTACAGGCGTCGCTCGCGAGAATGAGCGCATCGGCCGGTACGATATCGCCCGCCCGAACACGGATGATGTCGCCGCAGACAACATCCGCGACATCAATCTGCCGAAAAGTACCGTCCCGCTTCACCTCGGCCTTTAGCGCGACCGATCGACGAAGCAAGTCGGCTGCCTTGATCGCGTGCCCCTCTTGGACCGTGTCCAGACCGATTGAAAGAACGAGAATGGCGACAATGATCGAACCGCCGATCGTATCGCCGGTTGCAATGGACACGATGCCGGCGCCGAGCAGAATCAACGACAAGGGTTCGAGCAGGCGCCGTATGGTCGACCGCCAATAGCTCTCGCTTTTGGAAGGAGCGTCCGCGTTTGGACCATCTGCCTTGAGGCGACGGGCTGCGTCTTCGGAAGTCAGCCCTTCCGTGTCACATCGGAGCTTAGCGGCTAGGATATCTGGCGCCTCGCACCAGAACGGGCGAATCGCGGCCTTTTCCTGAGTGTTCAATCGTACCGACGCCCGTATTGGTGATTTGCGCGTCGCATGCATCAGGCCCCGCAGAAGTTCAGTTCAAGCACGGATTGGCAGCCACGCAAACTGAAGAGCCAAAGTCTTACCTTGGTAGGATCGAAACCTGAAGCACCTGTTGGATCGGCGCAGGCCTGTTATTCTGATCTAGATCAGGATAGTTGCTTGGAAACAAGGACAAGCGTGCTATCGCCGGGAAAGGTGCCAACCGAAAAGCCCATGTTTCGCTCAAGTTCGATCGCGTCGTAATTGTCTCGGCTTTCAATCGACTCGATCGATTTCAATCCCCGGGCAGCGGCCTGATCGGCGACCAAAGCCAACATCTCCCATCCGATCCCCTGATTGCGATGGTCCGCATGAACTGAAATCGCGACTTCGCCCTTTTCTTGCGCCGCGTCGCTGGCGAGGGCCGCCACAGCAACAACTCCGCCATCTTCCTCGTTGAACGCGACATAAGTCTCGTTGGCTTTGTGATCGATATGCGTCATGCGCCGGATTTGTTCTGCTCCCACCTCCTTGGCACTTGAGAGGAAACGGAAACGCAAATCGTCGGCACTGATGTGATGAAAGAAATCTGACAAAACGGCATCGTCGTCCTGCGTTGCCACCCGGACGTTCAATTTCAGACCTGACCGCGTGGCAATGTGCCAATCATTCATACGACATCCCCATGCCGAATAGACTGCCTCATTCGGTACGGTAAAACCGGAATACTACAGAAATCTGACATGGCCCGCCTGGCCTCCGCGTGCCCCGGAGCATCATCATCCTAAAGTCATGCAAACCCTTTAGCTCTTTTCGATGCGCCAGCTGAGCTCAGCGGCCATGGATCTAAGAGCCAAGGGATAGACGTGCATGGAGAAGACCGAGGTTGTTGCTTCGCTTGGGCAAGCGCTGCTCCTTCGACCCGCCTATCTCAAATCCGCGCTTGCCGCCAACGATCGCCTCAAGTTCTATCTGACGGTCCTCCAAACAGCGTACAGCCATGCCGCACAGCCTGACGTCGCGTCGTTCGACCTGCACCGCGAATATGTAGCCGCAAAGGTTGATGCGCCCTGGCTTCTGACGCTGCCTGCGTCCAGCCACATTAAGTCGTCCGTGCTGCACGCAGATGACCTGCCCAAGCTATTTGAGAAACTTGCAACCGACTTACGGCTTATGGGGCGCCCGCTGGAAGCCGATGATGACGGCGCACATCGCGAGCTGCTCAGCAGAATCGAGAGGTGGTGCGATTGGCTCGGTCAACTCGCCCCGGGCAGCCTCGATACCGATCAGTTGAAGCAATTGACCAGCGGCAAGCGCGGCGAAGGCGACAGTTTCCATATCCTGGTTATGGATCTGCACAAAGCCATCAATCGTCTGGCGGCAGACCTCTCGGACGAAACGATCGACGGCGCGCACATCTGGCAATTGCCGGCGGAGGATCGGCCTCGCATTGTCGCGTTCATGCGGGGTCTCAACCGCACCCGGCCACTCAAGCTCAGCCATCCCGGACTCGACACGGCGGCGACGCGCGACGGCCCGAGACTCTTGATCCAGAACGACATCGGAACCAACGATGCACATGTACTGGTCATCCAGGTCGAGGGATTGCGGCTGTCCTTAACTTATTCAGACCTGCATCGGCAGCGCTTCTCCTTCTTCCAGAATCTCCTTGGCGAGATCGGCGCACAATGGTCCGCGGTGGCCTCGCGCACGACGGAGGGCCTGAATGCAGGCGAAAGCTATTTCGTGGGGACTGCTACATTCGACAGTGCGAACGAGACGGCGCTGACCGCGACGCTTGAAGCGCTCGGATCGCGTATTGTCTTTCTGATTGACTGGAACCGGGCGCGCAAGCGTTTGCGGCTTGTCGTCGGCAAATCCAACGCAATTTCGGTCCTCACCGAAAGCGCGCGCCGTGACATCGGACACATGGGCTGGCTGGAAGCCGGTGCGGAGAGGCTGCTGTTCGACGCGATGGAGGCGGTCGGCGGCGAGTTCTTTCGCATCGGTGACCGTCTCGACACGGTGCTCGGCGATGAGCCAGCAGGCGCATTCATGCTCGAAGCAATGGCAACCGCGTCGCAGGCCATGCAGGAGCGCCAGCCGCTTCCGCGGATCGTCGACTCCATCCGTCTGTTGCTTCTTCGCCATCTCGGACATCAGCGTGACGTGTTCGAGCTTCTCAACGAACACGCGGCCTTCTGCCACGAACTGGCAGAAGGTCTTCAGGATGCGCTGACACACGGTCTCGAACACGGCAGCAAGGCTGTGGCGAAACTGGCCGCGCGCGCGAAGGGATGGGAGCACGAGGCCGATCTTCTTGTGATGCGTTCGCGCAAGCGTGCGGAGCGTAATGCGCGTTGGTTGCCCTTCACGCGGCTCATCGAAAAGGCCGACAATATCGCCGACGCCCTGGAGGAAGCGACGTTCCTGCTGTCGCTGATCGCCGAAGGGCATCACAAGGGTTGGCATGGCAAAGTGCGCGAGACGCTTTCGCGGTTGGCTGGGCGCACGCATGAGGCGGTTCGCGATCATGTCAAGGCATTGACCATAGCTGGTGTCCTGCGCGAGGGCGGGACCGCGGAGGATCACGAGGCGTTTTTGGCCGTTACTTGGCGCGCGGTGGACGCGGAACGTCAGTGCGACGAGCTTTTGCGTGATGTCCGGCGTGCGCTGGTGCGTCATGTGGACGATCCCGTCACGCTGACGCTGGCGACCGATTTCGCGGAATCCATCGAGCTTGCGACCGATGCCTTAATGGTGGCGAGCTTTGGCATCCGGGAGCTGGTGCTCGATCGCATCGGAGCAGATCGATGAGCACGTTGACCGCGGTGCGGCGGGAATCCGCGGATACGAAAATCGTCTATTCGATCGGCGGGGCCGTACCGCTCGGCGACACGATCACATCGGCCATTCTCGGATTCAAAGCTTACAACCTCGCGCGAATGGCCGCGCTTGGCCTCAACGTCCCGCCCGCCTTCGTCCTGGGCACCGGCTTTTGCGCTCATCCGGAAGATGTGATGCCGTCGTGCTGGCGCGACGCACTGATCAAGCTGGAAGACGCCGCGACCCTGAAGCTCGGCGAACCGAGACGTCCTCTCCTGCTGTCCGTCCGCTCCGGCGCACCCGTATCGATGCCTGGAATGATGGAAACCCTGCTCAATATCGGTCTGACCGCAGCCACATTGCCGGGCTTCGTTCGCCAGACCGGAAGCCCCAGACTGGCCTGGGACGCTTATCGGCGTCTCATAGCGGGCTTTGGTGAGGTTGTGTCGGGAATCGACGCACGGCATTTCGAAGCCGATCTCGATTCTGTGCGAGCTGGCGAAGACGAGCGCAGTCTGGATTTTGTCGCCCTGCGCGAGGTGGCAAGGCGGCATCTACAAACCTTCGAGCGGGAGGCCAAGCGGCCGTTTCCGCAGGATGCTGAACAGCAATTGGTCGAGGCGATCGGCGCGGTCTTCCGGTCGTGGTCCAGCGACAAGGCCGTCACGTATCGCAACCTTCACGGCCTGAGCCACGATATGGGCACCGCCGTCACCGTGCAACGCATGGTGTTCGGCAACGCTGGCGGCCTGTCCGGCGCAGGTGTCGGTTTCACGCGCAATCCCAGCACGGGTGCGCCGAGCCCGTGGGTCGATTTTCTGTTCAACGCGCAAGGTGAAGATGTCGTGAGCGGCCGGCGCAGCGCGCAAGGGCACGACGAACTTGCCGCTGTCGCACCGGCGCTATGGGCCGAGCTGGTCGAGGCAACGCAGACACTCGAGAAGCATTTTGGCGACATGCAGGACTTCGAATTCACAATCGAGGACGGCGTCTTGTTCCTGCTTCAAACCCGCAACGGCAAGCGCACGCCGAGCGCCACGGCCCAGATCGCGCTGGACATGCTCGACGAAGGTCTGATCGACGTTGACGCGGCCCGCGAGCGCACGCGCGCACTCGACGCGGAGCAGCTTTCGCTCGACACGATCTCTGCAGAAAATGGAGCCGCGCTGTCGCCGATCGCCACCGCCGCCTCGGCCGCCACCGGCGTTGTGAGCGGAGAAATCACGTTCGACGAAGTATCCGCGCGTCAGCGCAAACAGAAAGGCGCTCAGGTCATTCTCGTGCGACGAGACGCCGAAACCCGCGATATTGCAGCGCTCGATCTTGCCGATGGGCTCCTGACGCAGCACGGGGCAAGGACCTCGCACGCCGCCGTCGTCGCGCGCCAGCTTGGCAAAGTATGTCTCGTCGGCTGCGAGGCCATGGCGGTCGATGAGGTCGCGAGATGCCTGGTGGTGGGCGGCGTGAGCTATCCCGAAGGCGCAATGCTCACGCTCGATGGCAACAACGGCAACATTTATTTCGGCGTGGCCATTGTTACCAAAGACGTTCCAACGGACCTGCTGGCGCGGCTCGAACGGCTGCGCAGTTCCGCCTGAAGGAGAAGCATAAGCCGCGCGTCACGCGACGATGTGAAAGCCGTGATCGGCATAGGACGTCGAGCCCGTCGTGGCGCTTCCCGCATCGCTTGCCAGGAAGGCCGAGATGCATCCGATCTGTTCGATCGTGACGAGTTGATGGTCGGGCGTGCGTTCGCGTGTCTTTTCGAGGAGGTCATCAAAACGGTCGATGCCCGAGGCCGCGCGGGTCGCCACCGGGCCTGACGACAGCGCGTGAACATGGATGCGCCGTGGCGCGAGATCGGCTGCCAGAGTTCGCACCGTTGCTTCGAGCGCCGCCTTCACCGGTCCCATGAGATTATAGTGCTCGACCACCCGGTTGGCGCCAAAGAAACTAACCGTTTGCAGGCTGCCGCCATCGGTCATCAGCGGGAGCGCCAATTTCGCCATTCGGATGAATGAGTGGCATGAGACGTCCATCGCCATGGCGAAGCCTTCCGCCGAGCACTGGATGAGGCTGTTGTGCAGATCCTCGCGCGGCGCGAAAGCGATCGAATGCACGATCGCGTCGAGACGCCCCCAGGAGGCCTGAATCGTCTCGAAAACCGCCTCGAGCTCGCCAGGAACGCGTACATCGCACGGCACGATGATGGATGCGCCGAGTGCCTCAGCCAAGGGTCGCACATGCGGTTCGGCCTTGGCATTGAGATAGGTTACGGCCAATTCGGCGCCCGCGGAACGCAACGCCTCGGCGCAACCATACGCTATGCTGTTCTCATTGGCGATGCCGACGACAAGCGCTCGCCTTCCGGTAAGATCGACGATCGGTCTCATCAGGCCCCCCTGCTGACTTTAAAAAGTGCGCAAGCCTCGGTGGCGATCACCAGCTCCTCGTTGGTCGGAATTACAAACACGCCGATCTTGCTGTCTTGCGCATCGATGCGTGTCGCGTTGCCGGCATTTGCATCTTCATTCAGCGACATGCCGAGCCAGGACAGCCGCTCACATACCGCGGTGCGAATCGTCGGTTGGTGCTCGCCAATGCCAGCTGTGAAAATCACGGCATCGAGACCTCCAAGCGTCGTCGCGAGCGCCGCGATCTCGCGCGCGATCCTATGGGTGAACAGATCGATTGCTTCGCGCGCAGCCGGCAGATTGTTCGCGATGAGATCGCGGCTGTCCGCACTGATGCCGGAGACACCGAGAAGACCCGACCGGTGATAGAGGATGTCTTCAACGCTATCGAGCGAAAGACCCTGCTGCTTCAGCAGGTGAATGACCACGCCTGGATCGAGAGCGCCGCACCGCGTCGCCATCGGAATGCCGTCGAGCGTCGAGAAGCCCATACTCGTGTCGCGGCTTTGCCCGTTTTCCAACGCGCAGAGACTTGCCCCGCTGCCGAGATGAGCGGCGACGACACGCCCTGCCGCCAGATCGGGCGCGAGTTCAAGTAGCTTCGCGGCGACGAACTTATAGGACAGGCCGTGAAAGCCGTAACGCTTGATGCCAACGTCGAACATTGCCCGCGGCAGCGCGAAGCGTCGCACGATATCGGCTTGCGAACGATGGAATGCCGTGTCGAACGAAGCCGTCTGCGGCAAATCTGGGCGCAGATGACGGATCGCCCGGATCAGCCGCAGGCTCTGGGGCTGATGCAGCGGCGCCAGATCGACGAACCGGTCGATTGTCGCAAGCGTCGCGTCCGTAATCAGAACCGCGCCGGAGAAAGCGTCGCCGCCATGCACCACGCGATGACCAACCGCAGCGATCCCTTCCAACGCAAAATGATCCGACAGCCAACTGAGCGTTTCGTCGATGAGCTCGTGCAGATCGTCCGTCACCTTGGCCCGCAAAGGGATATCCGCAACACTCGGCCCTTCAACGACATGCAATCGCAACGGTATCTGCCGGAGATCGACTACGCCCATGCCCAGCCGTGCAGGCTCAGCCTCGCCCATCCGGTAAAGGCCCAGCTTGATGGTCGAGGAGCCAGGATTAAAGGTAATCAGGATTTCGCTCATGCCGGCGTGCCGGCCCGGCGTTCTGCAGCGAGCTTGGCCAACGCGGCCGACACCAGCCGCACGCGCAGCGTATCGGCCCGGCTGGTCAGGATGATCGGTACCCGCGCGCCAAGCACCAAGCCAGCCGCGTCGGCGCCGGCGAGATAGATGAGCTGCTTGGCAAGCATGTTGCCGGCTTCCAAGTTAGGAACAACGAGAATATCGGCCCTGCCTGCAACGGCCGACTTGATTTCCTTGATGCGCGCGGAGTCGAGATTGATGGCGTTGTCGAAGGCCAGTGGCCCGTCGAGTCTTGCGCCGGTGATCTGACCACGGGCTGCCATTACAGTCAGCGCGGCAGCTTCGAGCGTCGCGGGCATCGCGGGGTTTACCGTTTCAACTGCGGCGAGAATTGCGACCAGGGGCACGGCAACCCCAAGCACATGCATGAGATCGATCGCGTTCTGGCAGATATCCCGCTTCTGCTCGAGCGTCGGCATAATGTTGATCGCCGCGTCCGTCACGATAAGGGGCTTGGGATACGCAGGCACATCGAGCACGTAGACGTGGCTGATGCGCCGGTCCGTCCGGAGACCTGATTGCGCGCCGATGACTGCGCCAAGCAATTCGTCGGTATGCAGGCTGCCCTTCATCAGTCCACGAACGGTCCCTGCTGCGGCAAGCTCAACAGCTCTGGCCGCTGCTGCGTGGCTGTGTTCGGTCGCCTCGACGCGCAGGCCGTCGATCGAAACGCCGGCCTTCTCGGCTGCAGCCGCAATTTTATGTGGCGGCCCTACGAGAACGGGCTCGATCAGGCCCTCAGCTCTGGCCTCGATCGCCGCAGCGATTGCCTCAGGGCTACAAGGATGGACGACCGCCGTCGGCAGTGCTGGAAGTGCTCTTGCCTGTTCAAGGAGCTGGTCGAAACGACTGTGCCGGCGCAGCGCAACCTCGGGCACGGGAATGCGCGGCAGGCTTAGTTTTTCAGCCGGGGCGATGACGGTCGCCTGGCCCGACAGCACCTCTTTGCCGTCCTGGTTGACGCAGAGCGTATCGAGAACGACGACGCGCTTCTCCGGCTTCTTCTCGCGCACTGTGACTGTTGCTGTGACAGTATCGCCCGGAGCGACCGGACGGCGAAAGCGCAAGTCCTGGCCGAGATAGATCGTGCCTGGCCCTGGCAATTGTGTTCCAAGAAGCGTGGACAACAGAGCCGCAGTCCACATGCCATGGATGACGACGTGGCCGAAAATATCGGTCGCTGCATACGCGGGGTCGAGATGTGCGGGGTTGACGTCGCCGGACGTGGCCGCGAACAGCTTGATGTCGTCCTCTGTCACCAGACGGATGAGCGATGCGCTCTCGCCAATTTCGAGTTCTTCGAAAGTCCGATTGGTCAGCCGGATCTGTGGGATTACAGACGTCATCGTTGCAGCACGTAGGTTCCGGGCGCCGCACCCAATGGCGCAAAGCCCTTGGCCTCGGACCCCATACCGGGCGGCGCGGTTCTCTCGGACGATGAATGGGTAGCGAGCCAAGCCGTCCAAACCGGCCACCACGAGCCTTCTTGGACAGGAGCTGCCGAAGACCACTCATCGGCGCTTAAACAGATATCATTCGCCGCTTTCGTCAGTAGACGGAAATGGCGATTTGAATGCCCTGGTTCATTGACGATCCCCGCGTTGTGGCCGCCATTCGTCAGTACGAAAGTCACGTCGGAATCGGCCAGATAGTGGATCTTGTAGACCGAATGCCAGGGAGCGATATGATCGCGTTCGGTTGCAACCGCAAAAATCGGAGCGCGGATATTCTGGATCGCAATGGGATTGCCTTCGACAACGTAGCGGCCGCTGGCAAGATCGTTGCGCAAGAACAGTTTGCGCAGATAGTCCGAGTGCATCTGGAAGGGCATACGTGTGGCATCCGCGTTCCAGGCCATCAAATCAATCATCGGCGTGCGCTGGCCCATGAGGTAATCATGGATCATGTGCGACCAGATCAGGTCATTGGATTTTAAAAGTTGAAAGGCGCCGGCCATTTGCGATGAATCGAGCGTGCCGCTCTGCCACATCAGTGCTTCCAGCAGCGCCACTTGGCTATGGTCGATGAACAACTGAAGTTCGCCGGGCTCCGTAAAATCGGTCTGGGCGGCAAACAGCGTCATACTTTTAAGTCGATGATCACCTGTTTCGGCCATCGCCGCTGCGGCAATGGAAAGAAGCGTCCCCCCGAGGCAATACCCGGCCGCATGAACCTGCCGGTCCGGCACGACGGCTGAAATCGTGTCGAGCGCCGCCATAACGCCAAGCCGGCGATAGTCCTCTAGCGAAAGATTGCGGTCCTCTTCCGTGACATTGCGCCAGGAAATACAGAAGACCGTAAAGCCCTGATCGACCAGATATTTGATTAGCGAATTGTGGGGCGAGAGATCGAGAATATAATACTTCATGATCCATGCCGGAACGATCAGAATCGGCTCTGCATGTACGGTCTCTCCCGCAGGGGAGTACTGGATCAGCTCGATCAGATGATTACGAAAGACGACTTGGCCCGGCGTTGCAGCCACGGTCTCGCCAACCTTGAACGCCTCGACGCCCGCAGGCGGCTTCCGAGCCGCAAGGCGCTCGGCGTCTTCAAGCCAGATCTGTGCACCTCTGATGAGGTTCAGGCCGCCTTCTCGCAGCGTCTGCTCCGCAACGGCCGGGTTTGCCAATGGAGAATTGGACGGCGACCATATGTCGAGCCATTGGCGCACGGCGAAGGAGACGACGGCTTCATGGTGAGGGGACACCCCCGGCACACCGCGCGTCGCACTGTTCCACCAATCCTCGACGGCGCAGAAGGTGTTCGCCCAGACCTGAAACGGGAACTGATTCCAGGCCTCGCCTGAAAAGCGAGGATCGCCTCGCGGCGAATCTTTCGTCTCGGATGACGGCTCCTGCGTGCCGCCCGCAACGCGATGCATTGCGTCCGCCACAAGCCGGCCGTACTCTTCGGCAAGCGCGAGACGTTTTCCTGGAGCGGCCGCAAGATGCAGACCCCAATCCAGGACAGCTAAGGTGAGGGCGATCGGCGAAAGCCCAGACGTCAGATGCCCAAGGCCGGCGAGCGCGGTTTGATCAATCAGACGCTCAGAGGACAGCTGGTCTTTGTTGTCCGAAGGTGAAATTGCCTCATATCGCAAGAGCGTTACTCCACGCGCATCAATTTTGGTCACGCTTGGGTTCGTTTGACGCTCCCCGGTACCATATTGTTTTTTCTCGATGATATAGGCTGGGGTATATGAGAGAAATTTGACAGTTATCAGTGGCGGCATTTGCCTACGAGTTATGCAGCTTACGAGCGACGCCGATCAGCACTTCTGCCGGTAAGAGTAGCGAGTTGCGGCTTATGGACATCGCGTTACCAATACCCTTTTGTCGGGCAGCGAGTGAGCGCGCGCGATGCGTCAGCCGATGTCGGTCAATGACGGATCGGACGTAGTGTCCCGCCCAATGGACCTCAACTACGTCAACTCCGTTCGCCTTCCAGGACCCATGTGCCCAAATTCGCGCATGTTTTTGATCTCTCACAAGGCATCAGAAATTCTGAGACCGGAAAGAAGGAACTTCGCCGATCTGCCGTCATAAATAGAAGGGAAGTGTCGCGCAAAATCGTGCATCATTGACGTAGCATACCCCTGCAGGGTATATGTAATAGCTGCCTGCGTGAGAGAAGACTTTTGAAAATCGTCACCGCCATAAGGCTCGCACTTGTGACTACGCTCTTCGTCGTCTTTTCGGGGACGATGGCGTTTGCGCACGAGGGCCATCGTCATAGCGGGCGAGTGCTGCAAGCAGTAATGCTCTCTAAACCGTCTGCCTTTCAAACTTCATCTCACTCGTCAGCTCTATTTGCCGCGAAGGTTTCGGAACCGAAATTTGCGGATCTGTACCACGGGGTAATTGTCACTGCTGCCTCAGCAGATTTTACCCCGGCCTCCGACTGCGGATATGGCTGCTGCTGTTGCGGCGGCGCATTTGCATGTGGAATGTCGGGTTGCGCGGCGCATGCCTTGTCGGCGGCTGAGGGATTTGCGCCTCGTCCACTGCGCTCGGATAAGCTGACGTTCACGATTTCCAACTTCCCTGCCGGACGCGCCGTCTCCGGCCTCGACCGGCCTCCCAAAGCCTAATCCCTCAAAATTTGTGATGTGACCGGCATGCCTCGCGCATGCCCGGACAACTGCATCCATTCCGCCTGCTTTCGGCTGTTCGGGTATCCCCCCGCGCGGCGCGGCAGGCAATGCAAACCCGTATGTTCAAAGGATTGAAGTGAATGAAACGCGCAACTCTCGCACTGACACTCGCGCTCTCGGTTCTGCCTCTCACCGCAAAGGCCGAAGAAATGAACAACATGCCCGACATGCAGCACATGCACGAAATGATGGGAGGCTCTCAATCGGAGTCTTCGAAAGCATTCAACGATGCGATGTCGAAGATGCACGAAAAGATGAGCAAGAAGATGATGAGCATGCAGACGACCGGCAATGCCGACGTCGATTTCGTGAAGGGCATGATCCCGCACCATGAGGGCGCGGTCGATATGGCCAAAATCGAACTGCAGTACGGCAAAGACCCCGAGCTGCACAAGCTCGCCGAAGGCATCGTGAAGGCGCAAGAATCCGAAATCGCCTTCATGAAGTCGTGGCTTGAAAAGCACGGGAAGTAACGAGATGCTGAAGGGAAATACGGCAATGAGGTTCGGAAAATTACTGACAGCCGAGGCATGCTTCATTCTGGCGTTCTGCGTCTTTGTCGCCGTATTTCTCACTTCGTCGCTAGCCATGGCGCACGGCGGCGAGGATCACGGCAATGAACAGAAGACGATAGATCCCGGTATTGCGGCGCGTGTCACCGCAAGCTCCGAACTCTTCGAAATCTCGGGCGTGCCGACGGCAGCGAACGCCGGTAAGCTCGTCATTTATCTGACCGAGTTTTGGTCGAACCATCTGGTCAAAGACGCAAAGATCGAGGTCACGTCCGGCGAAACGACATCGCAGGTTTCCGTCGTCAAGGATCACTATGAACTTTCTGCGCCATGGGTAACGAAGCCCGGCAGCTACGCGCTCACATTTTCCGTGACGGCTGACGACCGTTCTGATCTTTTGGTCGGCACCCTCGATATCCCTGCGGCTGTTTTCCAGCACAGTCACGAAAGTATTTGGGATCACATCGTTCCGCATAACATGATCGCGGAAGCGAACGAAAAAGACAGGGCTGCGGTTCTCGATCTTCCCGACAATTCCCGCCGTGTCGCCGACGGCACAATTTTCATACCCAAAGCAACACAAGCATTACTAGGCGTTGAAACGTTGCGCACCGCGGAAGCGTCATCAATCCAGAAGACGCTGAGCTTCGCAGGACAGGTCGTCACCGATCCGAACAAAAGTGGCGTCGTCCAATCGCTGCTCAATGGCCGCATCGAACCGCCGGAGGGCGGGTTTCCGATCATTGGTTCTCGCGTTCAGGAGGGGCAGGTTCTCGGCTATCTCATGCCGCGCGTCGAACTTGTCGATCAGAGCGATATCCGTCAGACCACAGGCGAACTAGACCGCCAGATAAAGCTCGCAGAATCCAAGGTCGCGCGATACGACCGGCTCAAGAACGTCATCGCGGAATCCCTTATCACTGACGCGCATACAGAACTTGACGGGTTGAGGGCCCGGCGCGCTGAAATCAAACCCGTCCTCGGTGAGCGCCAGCCGTTGACTGCACCGGCCTCGGGCGTCATAGCCGTTGCTAACGTCGCTGCAGGACAAGTTGTCGATCCGCAGACGACACTATTCCAGATCGTTGATCCGGGCAGCCTCTTCGTCGAGGCACTTGCCTTCGATCTGGCCGCGGTGCCCGGAATACAACGCAGCGCGAAGCCTGCGACCGGTGTGACATCGGACGGGCAAGAACTCACCTTGGAATTCGCAGGGCGTGGGCTCTCACTGAGGCAGCAGGCTGTGCCGCTTCTCTATCGCATCAAAAGCGGAGGAGAGGCGCTCAGTCTCGGCCAGCCTGTGACTGTCGATGTTCCCGTTGAAGAACCGGTCAAGGCCATTCCTGTACCTCGCTCAAGCGTCGTACGAGCACCGAACGGACAGCAATCGGTTCTCGTTCATGTCGCGCCTGAGCGGTTTCAAGCAAGGCCGGTCGTAACCGAGCAAGTAGACGCCGACCGTCTTGGCATCACGGCTGGTATCGATCCCAATGTGCGCATCGTCGGGCGCGGTGCCGAACTCGTCAATCAGGTGCGGTAAGGCCATGTTCAATTTTCTCGTCAGGACAAGCCTTACCAACCGCCTCGTCGTACTCGTGGCGGCAGCCATTCTTGTCGTCTGGGGTAGCATCACAGTTTCAACACTTCCGGTCGATGTTTTCCCCGACCTCAACAAGCCCACCGTTACGATTATGACGGAAGCGGAAGGGCTTGCGCCGCCGGAAGTCGAGCAACTCGTTGGCTATCCGATAGAAAGCGCGATGAGCGGTCTTTCCGGCGTGACGCGCGTTCGCTCGGTCGCGGGCATTGGCCTCTCGATTATCTATGTTGAGTTCGACTGGGGAACCGACATCTACCGCAACCGGCAACAAGTTGCGGAACGGCTCGCAACGCTCGGGGGCCAGCTGCCGCCCGGCATCACACCGCAGATGGGGCCGGTCTCTTCGATCATGGGCGAGATCATGCTGATCGCCGTCACGGGCGGACATGAAGCCGATCCCATGACGGTGCGCGAGACGACGGATTTTGTCATTCGGCCCAGACTTCTCGCAGTACCCGGCGTCAGTCAGGTCATCCCGATTGGCGGTGAAGTTCGTCAATACCGCGTCACCCCGAACATCGCAGCGATGGCTTCGCTCGGTATCGGCGCGTCCGAAATCGGGGCTGCGATCCGTTCCTTCGGCACGAATACGAGCGGCGGTTTCGTCAATCAGGATGACCGCGAATATCTCATCCGCAACCTGGGGCGCACGACGAGTCTTGAGGATTTGCGGGGCATCTCGGTTGCGACGCGCGCGGGACAGCCTGTTCTGTTGCGGCAGGTGGCAACGGTCGATTTCGCGGCGGCGGTGAAGCGTGGGGATGCTGGTGCAAACGGAGCACCCGCCGTCATCGTCTCGGTTCAGAAACAACCCGGTGCCGACACCGTAAGGCTCACTACGGAAATTGAAAGCGCCCTCTCGGAGCTTTCGCGCAACCTGCCGAAGGGGATCAACGCCGACCAGCTTCTTTTCCGTCAGGCGGACTTCATATCCACGTCCGTCGCCAACGTCGAGAACGTCCTGAAGGAAGCTGCGGTTGTCGTTGCGGTTGTCCTGTTCCTCTTCCTTCTCAATGTGCGCACGACCGCGATCTCGCTAACCGCAATCCCGATTTCGCTCCTCGTTACCGTCCTCGTCTTCAAATGGTTCGGGCTTTCGATCAACACGATGACGCTCGGCGGCCTCGCCATCGCCATCGGCGAACTCGTTGACGATGCGGTCGTCGATGTCGAGAATATCTACCGCCGCCTGCGCGAGAACGCCCGGATGCCAAGGCCGCGCCCATTGCTTGAGGTCGTCGCCGATGCAAGCATCGAAGTCCGCTCCGGCATCATCTACGCGACTTTCATCATCGTTCTGGTCTTCGTGCCGCTGTTCGCACTCTCGGGCATTGAGGGCAGGTTGTTCGCGCCGCTCGGCGTTGCCTACATCGTCTCGATCCTTGCGAGCCTCCTTGTTTCGATCACGGTTACACCCGTGCTTGCCTCGTTCCTGCTCGGCAAGAACGCCGGAAAAGCGCATCGCGACACCGCCATCGTTCAATTTCTCAAAAGATGGAACGGGAAGGCGCTCAAAGCTTCGTTCCGTTCGCCCCGGATCGTCGCCGGTTTTGTCGTGTCCGCCTTAATTCTCGCAGTGCTGTTCGCGTCGTTCCTGCCGCGTTCGTTTTTGCCGCCCTTCAATGAAGGTACGCTCACGATCAGCCTGACCCTAAATCCCGGCATCTCGCTCGAAGAGAGCAACCGGCTCGGGCTGATCGCGGAGGAGCTGCTCAAGGAAATTCCAGAAGTCAAATCCGTTGGACGCCGCACGGGGCGCGCCGAACTCGACGAGCACGCGGAAGGTGTACATTCGAGTGAGATCGACGTGGATCTTAAAAAGTCGAACCGGACGCGCGAAGAAATTCTCGCGGACGTCCGGCGCAAACTTGCCGTCCTTCCCGCGAGCACGAATGTCGGCCAACCGATATCTCACCGGCTCGATCATATGCTTTCCGGGGTGCGAGCCGAAATTGCGCTAAAAATTTACGGAGACGATACCGAGACCTTGCGCGCGCTTGCGGAAACTCTGCGCGGCAAGCTTACGGGCATGAAGGGTCTCGTCGATCTGCAACTTGAGAAGCAGGTTCTTATTCCGCAGCTCGAAGTCAAGGTCGATCCTGCCCGTGCGCAACTGTACGGAATTACGCCGTCCGGAGTGACGGAAGCGCTCGACAGCCTGTCCAACGGACGGAAGGTTTCGACGATTGTCGATGGCGCGAAGCGTTTTGATGTGGTGCTGCGGCTTGCCGATCAGGACCGAACCACATCAGGTCTCGGCGGCCTTTTGATCGAAACCCCGAAGGGCCGCATTCCATTGCGTCTTGTCGCCGACGTTGCTGAGTCGGAAGGCCCCAACCAGATTTTGCGGGAAAACGGGCGACGCCGAATGGTGGTGCTCGCCAATACCGATGGCTCGGATATGGGCGCCATTGTCAGGCAGATCCGCGATGTCGTCGCGGCAACGCCATTGCCAGCGGGTTACTCAACCAGTCTTGAAGGCACATTTCAGGCGCGTGAGGAAGCGTCGCGGTTGATCCTCGGTCTTTCCGTGGTTTCGCTCGCCTCCATCTTCATCGTGCTCTTCAGCCGCTACCGCTCGGCGGTGCTTGCCCTTATCATCATGGGCAACGTGCCACTCGCCTTTATCGGTAGCGTTGCGGCGCTATGGCTTGCGGGGCAGCCGCTTTCCGTCGCGTCGATGATCGGCTTTATCACGCTGACCGGCATCAGTGCGCGCAACGGCATCCTCAAGATCAGCCATTACGTCAACCTTGCTCTCCACGAAGGAGAGCCTTTCGGTGAAGGGCTTGTAATTCGTGGCAGCCTCGAACGGCTCACACCTGTCCTCATGACGGCGCTCTCCGCTGGAATGGCGCTGACGCCGTTGCTGCTCGATGCCGGTGCTCCTGGCAAGGAGATACTGCATCCTGTAGCCGTCACGATATTCGGCGGACTTATCAGTGCAACGCTTCTCGATCTTCTCGTGACGCCGCTCTTGTTTCTGCGTTTCGGCAGGCCCGCGCTTGAGCGTCTCGCAAGCAATTCCCGGTCTACCGGTGCACCGCAACACGCTGAAACTTTCTAACAAAGGAGAATGATATGTTTCGGAAAGCCACCCAACTGATTGCTGCGGCCTTTGTGCTCGGGGCCGTATCACCAGCCTTCGCGCACGAGGAAGCCAAAGGTCCCAATGGCGGTCACGTCATAGAGGCAGCGGGCCATCATATTGAGTTTGTGCCGTCGCAAACGGAGGCAACGTTTTATCTTTCCGACGCGGCGGGCAAGCCAATTGCCTCGAAAGGCACAAAGGCCAAGGCGTTTGTGCAAGATGGCGGAAAGACGGTACCACTGGAACTTACGCCTGTAGATCCTGACAAGCTGATCGCAAAGCTTGCCTCTCCTCTGTCCTCCGGCGCGAAAGTGGCTGTTACAGCGACTATGGTGGATGGCCATAACCTGCAGGCCCGCTACGTCGTGCCGTGAATGACGTGAGCCAAATCAGGCAGAAGACACGGGTGTCGGCCATACGGCTTCACATAAGCTAGCCATGCCGCTCAAAATAGGGTAACCCCCTATTCTATGGGCCATACGATTAAACAGAAAACCAAACTGCAAGCGCGCGTTCGCCGACTTAAGGGCCAGCTTGATGCTGTCGAACGAGCACTCGAAGGGGAACGATCCTGCGCGGAAGTCTTGAACCTAGTCGCATCTATACGCGGCGCCATCACGGGACTGACGGCCGAACTCATCGAAGATCATATTCGCGAACACGTCATCGCCGCGGCTGATACCCGGACCCGTTCAGGGGGCGCCGAGGAACTGATTGACGTCATAAGGACCTATTTCAAATGAGTGGCGTACACGAACAAATGGCTGGGCCCACTGGGCACTCCCACGTTTTCCTCGGCGACAATCACGAGCGCAATGAGCGGCGAACCCGATTGGTCATCGCGTTGACGGTGGCCATGATGGTCGGGGAGATCGTCGCCGGAACGGTTTTCGGCTCAATGGCGCTGGTCGCTGATGGCTGGCATATGGCGACGCACGCAGTCGCAATGCTGATTGCAGCCCTCGCGTACTTCTACGCACGACGTAACGCCGGAAATCCACACTTCACGTTCGGTACCGGCAAAATGGGCGACCTCGCCGGATTCGCGAGCGCGATAATCCTTGCGATGATTGCACTCTTGATCGCTTGGGAAAGCCTTCTGCGACTGCGCAGCCCTGTACCGATCTATTTTCAGGAGGCGATTGCCGTCGCCTTTCTTGGTCTCGCAGTCAACGTCGCGTGCGCGTGGCTGTTGAAGGACGATCATGCACATCACCACGAACATGGCCATAACCACCCCCATCACGATCACCATGACGACGAACATGACGACCACGCACATTCGAAGGTTGCGGGCACGGACAACAATCTACGTGCGGCGTACGTCCATGTTCTCGCCGATGCGCTGACCTCAGTTTTAGCCATCGTGGCGCTCACGATGGGCAGCTTTTATGGCTGGATATGGTTGGATCCCATGATGGGCATCGTGGGCGCCCTCGTGATCGCAAATTGGTCCTGGAGGCTTATCAGAGATGCAGGTGGGGTCCTGCTCGACTACATCCCGGGCAGCCAAAAGTTGCCCGTTGAGATTCGCGCTGCCGTTGAAACAGATGCGGACAACGTTACCGATCTGCACGTCTGGCAACTAGGTCCAGGTCACCACGGCGCCATCATCGCGATCGCCTCTAAAGAGCCGAAGCCGCCGTCTCACTACCGGAAAAAGCTAGCGCATCTGCACAAGCTCTCCCACGTGACGATCGAGGTCGAGAGCAACGCGGCTTAGCCATCGTGGCGATTGGTATCTCAATGGTTTGTAGTGGTGCAAGCGGCCCCTATAACCGCATTGACAACGCCGCCTTGTCGCAGTGAAATAAAGGCAAGGGGTCCCGCGACGTCCCCGTGAGGCGACAGCCCAAAGCTCGCGTCCGATCAACCTTCGTTATGAGGGGAAGGACGTGTCATGCCGTCACCCACCGAAATCACCGTTTCCCAACTTGCCCGCCTCATCGGCCTGCCCGACGGTCCGCTCCTCATCGACGTGCGGCCGGACGATACCCATGATCCGCATCTCATTCCGGGCTCTATTCCGCGACCGGACACCAAGACCGACGATTTGATTGCCACGTTCGGCAATAGGCCAGTCGTTGTCATTTGCGAGAACGGCGGCGCCTTGAGCCAAGGCATTGCTGCATGGCTCCGCCACGCCGGTGTGCCCGCTGAGACGCTTGAGGGCGGCCACGCCGCGTGGCAGAAGGCCGGTCAGCCACTCATCTCTACGAAGAATCTTCCGCCGCGCGACATCCAGGGACGCACAGTGTGGGTGACGCGCGCGCGCCCGAAGGTTGACCGCATCGCATGTCCCTGGCTGATCCGGCGCTTCGTTGATCCTGAGGCGGTGTTTTTGTTCGTGGCGCCAAGTGAAGTGCTGGACGCCGCCAAGCGTTTCTCCGCCACGCCCTTCGATATTCCCGATGTGTTTTGGAGCCACCGGGGCGAGAGGTGTTCCTTCGACACAATGCTTGACGAATTCGGTCTCGCGATTCCGGCGCTGGACCGCGTCGCCACAATCGTGCGCGGCGCCGACACCGCAAGGCCGGACCTCGCGCCTGAAGCTGCCGGACTTTTGGCTGCGTCGCTCGGGTTTTCGCGCATGTACCGCGATGACCTCGAGCAACTCACCGCCGCGATGGCGCTTTACGACGCGTTCTACCGCTGGGCGCGCGACGCCACCGAGGAAACCCATACGTGGTCTGAGGCCACAGGAGCCAAGGCCTGATGGACAAGGTGGTCTCTGAAATTCCTGAAGCGGCATCCTCCCAGGATGTGAGCTTCAGAGAAACGCTTTCGACGTTCGCACGCATTGGCGTGCTGTCATTCGGCGGCCCGACCGCGCAAATCGCCCTCATGCACAAGATCATCGTCGAGGAGAAGAAGTGGCTCGACGAGCAGCATTACCTGAATGCGCTGAGCTTTTGCATGCTATTGCCGGGACCCGAAGCCATGCAGCTCGCGACCTATGTGGGCTGGCGTTTCCATGGCCTCAAAGGCGGACTTGCAGGAGGACTGCTGTTCGTGCTTCCGGGCGCCGCCGTGGTTCTGGCGTTGTCCATGATCTACGCCTACTTCGGCAATGTACCGCTGGTCGATGCGCTGTTTCTCGGCATCAAGGCGGCGGTGCTGGTCATCGTCGTCGAGGCATTGCTGAGAATCTCCAAACGCGCGCTGAAGCTCCCGGAGCACTGGCTCATTGCAGCGGTGTCCTTTGTCTCGATTTTCTTCCTGGCAGCGCCGTTTCCGCTGATCGTGTTTGCCGCGGCTCTCCTCGGCTACATTCGGGCAACAGGGCAAGCGCAGCTGTATCCGATATCAGTTGGGGTGGCGGACACCGTCAAGACGGTAGTCGCATGGACAGTGGTGTGGTTCGCACCATTGCTGGTGATCGCGGCGTTCTTCGGCCGCGATCATGTGTTGTCTCAGCTCAGCGTCTTCTTTTCCAAGCTTGCCGTGGTGACATTCGGCGGCGCCTACGCGGTGCTTGCGTACATGGCGCAGGACGTGGTGACGCGCTACGGTTGGCTCGATGCCGGCGCGATGATGGACGGTCTCGGTCTCGCCGAGACAACTCCGGGTCCATTGATTCTTGTGACCGAATTCGTCGGCGTCCTCACCGCATTCCGTCACGGGGGCGACCCAGCATTGCTTCAAGGTTTTCTTGGTGCCTTCGTGGCGCTATGGGCAACCTTTGCGCCCTGCTTCCTCTGGATCTTCGCCGGGGCTCCTTACATCGCCTGGATGACTCATCAGCCGCGCCTCAAGGGCGCGCTCGACGCCATCACTGCGGCGGTGGTCGGCGTCATCCTCAATCTTGCGATCTGGTTCGCTCTTCACGTCTTCTTTCACGATGTCAGTTTGCGCCACCTCGGGCCGGTTCAGCTATGGACGCCGATCTTGTCATCCGTCGATTGGCGGGTGGTCGCGCTGGCAAGCGTCTCTGCATACCTGCTGTTGCGCCGTCATTGGTCCATCGCCGCGACGCTGGCCATTGCTTCAGCAGGATCGTTGGCAATTCGGGCATTTGAACTCTTGTAAAGCACCGGGAAATGGACGGAAAAGGTCAGAAGCATAGTCACGTCGAGACGCTAAGTTGCGTCAAAAGTCTGTCAGTCGAGTAATCTCAACTGCGGTTCCGTGACCGGCTTGTGCCTCGAGATAGGGCTCTTGCCGAAATCAAAGTGCCAAATCTGAAACTGCGGGGGGAATATTTTCGTCTGTACAGTGAAAGTTTGTAGTCGTGATTTCACCGGCGTTCGTCGTTCCGATGTGATCCGGCTCGGAAGACAGCATGTCCGAGATGGCTGGCTCCGCTTCAAACAGCATAAAAACTGCAAAAAGCATCCCGTCGAAATCGAGATCCCGATCCTTCCAGAGCTTCAAGGGGTCATTGATCGAAGCCCGACCGGAGATTTGACCTTTCTGGTTTCGGCGTATCGCCGCCCACCATCGCACCGGCTCGAAACGAAGAGATTCTGGAAACATTCAGGTAACGAATATTCGGCATGTTGCCCTTTGATATTGCTGGTGCCGGAAATAAACCAAATAAATGCCGGAATGATATCCAGTGTCCACCTCCTCTGTCCCGGGTTTGCATCCTCGCAGCCTCGGCTGGTTTGGCTCGGCTGCCCTAGCGATGGGGGGCAGCAATCAAAGCCTTTTTCTGATTAGTGCGCTCTTTGCAGGGCAAGACGCGATACCAGGGCAAGGCAGCGCCGCGGTCCCGCTCCTGATTGTTGGGCTTGTTCTCAGTTGGATGGCCGCGCCAGCATGGACCGAGCTGGTTCTCATGTGGCCCAATCGCGTGGGAGGCATTTCGGCGGCCTGCGCGGAGGCGTTTCGACCTTACAGTCCCGTCCTCTCGGCAATCACAGGGACCTGCTATTGGTGGGGATGGGTACCGACGTGCGGGTTGACGGCTTTGCTGTCAGCATCCGCAATTCAACAATGGCTTTTGCCCTGGATCCCGATCCAAGTTGTCGCCTGCACTATCGTGGTCGCTTTCACGGCGGTCAACTTGTGCGGAATAAAATGGGTGGCGAGGTTGGCGATGCCGATTGCCACGACATCAGCGTCGTTGGCCTTTCTGTCGGCGATCATCCCCGTCCTTAGCGGCACCGTCGACTGGCACCAAGCAACGGATTTCAAATTGACCACGCCGTTTCCGGGATGGTTCGGCGACCTAACTTCTGCAATGGCAGGCCTCTATCTGATTGGCTTTGCGGCACCTGCATTCGAAGCCGCGACCTGCCACGTCGGCGAAACGGTCGATCCTGTTCGAAATATCCCGCGCGCGGTATTCGCTAGCGCTGTCATGGCAGGCGTCTATTTTCTCGTTCTGCCGCTCGTCTGGCTGGGCGCGCTCGGACCTGTATCACTGGGAAAGGAGCTCGCCTCTGTACTCGGCCCCACATTTGCTCCTTGGTTTGGAAGCTTTGGCAAAGCAGCTGCGATCTGGTTCATAATCTTGAATATGTTCCACGGTACCTTGCAGCCCCTCGCTGGCGCCGCCCGTACATTGGCTCAACTAAGTGAAGATGGGCTGTTGCCGAGTTTTCTGTCCAGACGGCTAGCAACTGACTGTCCGTGGGCTGCCACGGTCATGACCGCCCTATTCTCGATCGTCTTCCTCCTGATCGGGGACCCGATTTGGATGATTGCCGCCGCGAACTTCACGTATCTGATCGCCGTATGCATGCCGAACGTGGCAGCTTGGCTGCTGCGTCGGGACATGCCGCAGCTCCGACGCCCCTACCGAGCTCCCAAGGCGACAATAGGATTGGGTTTGGCGGCGGCGGCCGTCTGGCTCGTTTCCGCCATTCTGGGTTTTGAGCAATTTGGTCTTCCGACGGTCGTGTTCGGCATTCTGCTCGCTTATTCCGGCGCTGGTCTTTATGCGTTGCGGTTGATGGAAGACAACGCCCGGCTCGGTCTACCGGTAGTGGCAAATTCGCTTCATCTGAAACTGACCGGACCGATGCTTCTCGTCCTTTTTCTAGATAGCGCCGGTTATCTGCTTGCGATCGGCCACGTGTCGGAGGAGAAGGCCCCCCTCATCGTGGCGCTCGAGGATATTTTCGTTCTTGTTGCGCTTCTCAGCATCAGCGTCGGCTTGGTGTTGCCGGGAATGATCACGCATTCGGCTCAGGAGATCAGCAACGCGGCCAAGCGACTGAGCTTGGGGACGCTCAAGGACTTTTCGCGAGCTATGACTGCTCTCGGGCGGGGTGACTTCAATCAGAAGTCTGCGCCGGTCGACATCGCTCCGGTATCCGTCCATTCACGTGACGAACTCGGTGAAATGGCGGAAAGCTTCAACGCGCTTCAGTGTGAGGTTAAGGAGGCGGCGCGCAACCTCGAGGAAGCGCGTGACAAGATGCGCATCGCGCAAACTCAGCTCGTCAGAAAACACCGGCGCATCGCACACCTTGCCCACCACGACAGCTTGACGGATTTGCCTAACCGCAACATCCTTTCGCTGAAAATGAATGCTGCTCTGACGCGCAAAGGCGAAGATGAGCGCGTCGCGCTGCTGCTTCTCGATCTCGATAATTTCAAGACGGTGAACGATACGCTCGGGCATGCGGCCGGTGATCAACTTCTCGTGTCAGTGGCCGCGCGCTTGCGAGAAGCTGTTCGCGAGACCGATACTGTTGTTCGCCTAGGGGGTGACGAGTTCGCGATCCTCATAGCCGGCGCCGATCTTCCGCTCCGGGCAGAAGAAGTGTCCAAGCGTGTCATCTCAATGGTTCGCAGGCCAATCACTCTCTTCAACAAGGAATCGGTTTGCGGCGTTAGCATCGGTATTGCGCTGGCTCCCGATGACGCTATCGACGCAGCGGACCTATTTCGGTTTGCCGACCTGGCGCTCTACTCCGCTAAAGCTGATGGGCGCGGCTATCAATTTTTTCATAAAGATTTGGACGAGCGGATCCAGGCGCGGAGCAAGCTTGAGCGCGAGCTGAGATACGCGATCGACAACAATCAGCTCGAAGTGCATTATCAGCCTGTTCTGTGCCTCGACTCTGGACCCGGCTATGTCGAGGCCTTGGTCCGCTGGCGTCATCCAACTTGCGGCTTGATCGAGCCGAGCCGATTCATCCCGGTGGCTGAAGAAACGGGGATGATCGTGGACATTGGGAAGCAAGTCTTACAGGCGGCCTGCCGCGATGCGGCGTCTTGGCCAGCAGATGTCGGCGTCGCAGTGAATGTCTCGGCGTTGGAACTTGTCGGCTCGGACCTTGTTCAGACGATCGAGCACGCACTCGCGGCTAACGCACTTCCCGCAAACCTGCTTTACATTGAGATTACGGAATCGGCCTTCATGAAAGATGTCGACCGATGCCTTCAGACTCTCTTAGCAATCGATAGTCTTGGGATCGAGGTGGCGATGGATGATTTCGGCACGGGGTACTCATCTCTGAGCTTGCTTCGCCGCTTTCCGTTCAAGCGCCTCAAGATCGATCAATCCTTTGTCAAAGATCTCGAAGTGTCGCCGGAAGCGCGTGCCATCTTGGCGACGATCCAAGACCTCGCGAGGATACTCGGCATGCGTACGACCGCAGAGGGAGTCGAGACCCAAGAGCAGTTAGAACTCGTCAAAAAGTTTGGATGCAGCAGTGTTCAAGGGTATGTCTTTCATGCGCCGATGCCTTTGAACGAACTGCGATACGTTCTCTATCAAATGGCCGACGGCTCGGAGACCGCCGCTTAAGACATCTCGCTTGCAGTTGATGAACCACAGCAAGTAGAGCGTCCGTCGGGCTCTTGGGCTGCCGTGTCGGCATCCTCGCCGTGACCTTGCCTTCCTAACTAAGCTCGCACCGCCGATAACAGCGGGCTTTGCGTGCGTTTGGCGAACACGCCCCACAATTTTTTCTTGTAAAATCGATAAAGGTTTGGGGCCCAATTGCCACAATCTAAGCAATTGATTTTGTTGAATAAAATAAAATTGGCGCCCCGTAGGGGAATAAAACAAGGGTTCTGTTTCAATAGCTTAGCATGGGAATGGGACAGGCGCTTTCTCGCGTTTTTGCAGAGAGTTTCGCTGCGATTGTCTCACCGGGCAGGCTTCCGAGCTTGCGCCAAAGCCTCCAGTCGTAAGATTTGACCGTCGAGATCGTCGTTTCGACGCCGATCCGCTTCGTCAACATGCCGCCACTACTACGCTCAAGGGGCTTGTCCAAGCCCTTCAGATCGCAATGCGCTGCTGGGAGCTGGCGACGCGAGTTCACTAGGTTCATCCAGTGCTCGCGGCAACAGCGTAATAACCGAGCCAGCGCAAGGTTACGGATCTTCTGGCTTCAAGAATACAATCGAGGGCCAGCGCACTATGACATAGGCGGTGAGAATCGTGCCTGCTGAATACCCGCCGAGGAAGTAAAGGATCATGGTATTCACCTTACTATCAATTACTTCTTTGGGGGTGTTCGGATTTGAGTCGAGAAGAGCGGCCCACTACAAGATCCTGTGCTGCAAGAACGTAGGCGTCGCTGCATTAGCCGGAAGACATAGGCTATGAGAATGGTCGATCGACTTATTGACTTCGAGGGTGTGGCAGAGACCGCAGAGTTAGCAGAGTGACCCGAAGTTCTGCCGTGAAGGAACGCCCGTACACGTGCTCGCCTCCATCTGGGCGCCGGGAGCCGTCATCTCATTAGCTTCGACTTATGGGTTTCGAAGAACCCAAGAAATCAACACGAATAGAACTCGGCAGCCGTGAGTGGCGCGTTGAAGTAAATCCCGACGAGCATGACATTGCTGGAACCCTCAACGTCCCCTCGAAAGACTTTATAGATTTCAATTCGACGGATATCCCCGCGGTCTATCGTCTTCCAAGGAGGGCTGCTTGGTTTGTCGCTAAATGTCAGTTTTCCATCGGTCTCGGTCAAAAATCCAACTATCCAGTCATCGGGCAGCGTAATTGGCTCGCCCGGGCGTTCATCAACGGCCGCGTCGATAACATCTAAATTGATTTTGGAGCAAAGCGATTGTGCCACATGCGTCGTGTACGACATCATTCGTTCTCCTGTTTAAGGTCGCGTCCAGCCAGCCTTTGCTGTTGGCGAATTGTCAATGTGGAGGCGTCCGTTTCCCAGTTGGCTTTTGCGGACGTTGACATTGGTGCACTCTGCAATGGAGGCATCCCACCACTTGCCCGAATGATCCGTTGTGGAGAACTTTGAATCTATCAGGTTACATCCAGAAAGGCGCTTCACTGCCAAAGCAGTGCCATCGCTTTCTACAGAGGACTGACTGATTGTAATCGCTTCCGTGATGCCGCTCGCTTCTTCGGTCCGGTCGACAGCCTCCATCCTTATTCCATAGGCTGGTGAACGCTGATCGCAAGCATTGTCTGCCTGCACGCGCACTTGAGAGCGGATGACGGATAGGCCGATCGGAGGCCGCCTTATGACTCCAAGCACACCGTGGGTGGTTCCCCGCAAGTCGGAGTCTTCGATTGCCAAGTCCGACATAACCCGCTCTGTCCCTGCAGCGTCACCCCCGGTCTCACGGAAATGGACAGCGACCCGGACGCTTTTGGTGTGCAAGTTGCGCACCTTGATATTTTTGAAGCGACGGAGATGCATCGGATCGTTGTTGTGATCGAGAAATTGCAGGCCGATGTGATAGTCGGCATCAAGGGGGCATGAACTGCTAACGGCTATATCGTCGAGCCGAATGTCCTCGAGATCGGAGTATGTACGGCTGCTTGGATACACGGCGCAAAGAATGCTCGTTTTATGCGCCTTGTCGAATACGCATTTGCTCACGCTTATCTTTCGACAGGCGAGGAGGTACAAGCCCCGCTGAATGTATTCTTCTTGCACCTGTCCGCGGTACTCATATGGGCGCGTCGTGTGCTTGACTTGCGCAACCGTAATTCCTTCGGCGACATTCATGAGTATGGCGTGCTCACCGTTGTAAATGGACATTCGATTTATCTGTACGTCGCGTACTGGCGCCCGAAGATCGGTATATCTCGGACTGCCAACCGTCCGGTTATCGCCAATTGCAACGCCATTGGTCCCTTTGTTCGTCGTGACGTCCTGAATGGTTATTTCGCGACTGCCGAATAGAAGCGAGATGTTGTTTCCTGTCGTGCCATTTTTGGGATCGCCATCCTGGTGGCCCTCAAGCTCGATTCCTTCAATAGTAATGCCCGTCGATCGGATAATTGCCAGCGTTGCGTCCATATCTGCGCCAGTGCTGGCCTCGCTCTCCAACCGCACCAGCTTGCTTCTGCCGCTTCGGCTCACAATGCGCACGTTCTTGCAGTCCGAAACGCGAATGGCGTAGCGCGCTTCGCGGCGCCGAGAAGCCGTGTCCGGTATCGGCGCGCTAATCGGATGGTCGCCGTCTGGTAGAATAATCGTGCCACCACCAGCGGCTCGAACGAGATCCAACGCTCGCTCGAACGCTAATCGATTGGACGCTGCGAGCCGTCCGATGTCATCTGCGCGCTGCTGCCGAACTGGAGTGGGACCCAGCTCTTGAAGATCGACCGTCAACCTATCCTGAGGCTTCGCGCTTCTCGCAAATACAAAGGGTGTCACAAAGGCTGAGGCACCCGCTAGAAGCCGCCTTCGGGAGATGCTTCGTCTCGTGCTCATATGATTGAGAACCACCCGGTATTGTTGACAAGATCCTGGCCAAACGTGATGAATATCATAGCATTGCGTGATGTCGTGTCTGCAAGGGGGATCGATGCCAGGCTCGGACATGTTGGCGGCACTATCTCCTCGCGCCCGAGATCGGATCGGCGGCCAATATGTGGTTTGCGCCCGGATGGGTGATCCTATTGCCGGCCCGGCCCGTGCGCGGTTGATCTGGGCCGCTCAGACGGCGCAGGCCACGCAGGATCTGGGGCTGCCGACTATTCTTGCGGGAAGTTGTCACCAGTTGCCGTTCGGCGTCGATGGCCCGAGCGGTATGGCGTCTTGCCGCCGGTACATTTCCGAACTGTACAATGTGCCAGCGAATTTCGATGTCCGGCTGCTTTATCCTCCGGAACACTCACCGGGCGGCAAGGACCAGGCGAAGCAATGGGGTGACGGCGGGTGGGAAGTCGATCACGAACTGCCACGCTACGTGTTGCCTTACGCCGGCGTCGTTCACACGCGCGATCCGCGAGTGGTGAAACGATGCGTGCGTCAAGGGATACGCGTAATATACGAAGACCACGAAGAAGATTATCACGTGGCGGTGGGCGATCCGCTTTCGCTGGGACTTGACGCCGATGCATGCGTCGCGGTCGTCGCGATCACGCAGAGCGTAAAGCTGCGCCTGATATCGCAAGGCGTCCCGGAAAGAAAAGTTCTCGTTCTCGATAGCGGCGTCAACAGTCTGGCGTTTGAGCGATTGACGAAGAGAGCCGAGGCTTGGCGTAAATTCCTTTTGCAAGAGGATCGCCATGAGAAGATCGTCGTCTATTCGGGAGGCCTGCAGGCCGAAAGAGGCATTCAGCATTTGCTCGACGCCGCCGCAACCATGACGGATGTCATGTTTGTATTCGCCGGCGGCAATGCGCGCGATAATGGGTACTGGAAGGAATACGCGAAGCAGCTGTCGCTCACCAACGTCAAGTTCTTCGGCTACCTCCAGCAAAGAGTAACGTGCGAGCTGCAGCAAGCAGCAGACGCACTTGCCATGACAAGGCTTCCCGGTCAACGCGCCGAGATCACTTCGCCGCTAAAATTTTTCGAATACATGGCTTCCGGCACGCCAATCGTTGCTGCGCGGATTCCGGTGATCGATAGCGCCAGATTCGAAGAGCTTGCGATCGGCTGGTACAGTGCCTCATGGCCAAATGAACTCGTGAACAAACTCAGAGAAACATTCTCCAAGTTCCCGCGCAGCGCTGAAGGATACTCCGCGAACATTTCCGCGGCTCATTATTTCACATGGCAAAATCGGCAGCGTCGCATCCTCCAGTTCATAGGAATTGAGAACCAGTCTGATACCGCGAGAGGGTTCAACTAGGACATGGCATTGCGTGATGAGGCGTTGAGTAACAGTAGAAAATCCGTGCTGTTCGACGAAATGGAGGTGATGTACGACATCGTTTTCGTGATGAACGCCAATAGCAGGGGGTGGATACTCGAGAAGATCTGCAAGGTTATAGAGCGAGAAAGCTCGTTGAATTGCGGGTACGTCTATAGCGAGAGAAACGATAAACTTACGTATCCTCTACCGAAAGCGCGTGCATATTTCTTTGCGCATTATGCGCTGGCATTCTCCACCATGGCGCGCGTACCGGAGGTATTTGGCGCTGACCGGTTCGTCTGGTTCACGCATCCGGATGTTTCGAAAGGAATGACCCTTGATGATATGGGGGCAATGCTCAATCTCTGCACGCACGTCTTCACGCCTTGCTCCATAAATCGCAGGCTTCTTGCTCTTGTCGGCGTTGACAGCAGCCGCATCAGTGTGCCGCTCGGCGGGGCTGATCCCGACGTTTTCAAGCCGCACACCCGCGGGAACGGGGTAGTTGGTTTCGTTGGCGCGTACTATCCGCGCAAAATGCCAGATAAAATGCTCGATTTGATGCGAGCGATGCCGGACGTCGAATTTATTCTCGTTGGACCGGGCCCCGACGATGTCGCTAATCGTGGCCTTCTCTGGTCGTCGTGGTCCCGGTTTGGTGAGCTTATTAACCTGCCAAACCTCACGTATGTCGAGGCGAGCTACGATGATTATCCGCGCTACTTCGGGGAGATGGATGTCTACGTATCGCTGTCCGAACTCGAGGGCGGACCTATCCCCGTCATCGAGGCGATGATGTCGAATGTTATTCCTGTCGCTACGCGGACGGGTTTTGCCGAGGACGTGATTGACCAGGGCGGAACCGGCTATGTCATCCCCATCGAAGCAGACCCTGCAACAATTTCGTACGTTATCCGTCAGGCCCTGGCACGGGCGGACGTAGATGTGCGGACCCAAGCTCTCGATTATTCATGGTCCAACTTCGCTCGCGCCATTCTCGAGCGTATGATGCCAAGCGCCAAGGAAGGCGTGCAGACGGCGATCGGTCAAACGCAGGAATCGCACCGCTTTCTCCGCCAAGGCTGGCACGCACCGGATCGTAGCGGCGCCTGGATGTCGGCTTCGTCGGCTCGACTCAAGTTACCAATGCAGTCTGTGGAGACTGGCACCAAGTCGGTAACGGTCAACCTATGGACAGCGTTTCCAGCCGGTCAGGATGCACCCTTCGTCAGCCTCAGCGTCAATGGCCAGACGATTGCCCGGAGGCAGTTGCCGCCAATGGAGTCAACCGAGATCACCGGCACCTTCGAGTTGCCTGCCGACCGCATAAGCCGCCCGATTGAAATCTCAATCGATGTCTCGCACCTCGCGGAGGTTGAGATTGCGGGGGCCAAGCGCAAGTCGGGTGTGAAACTCGCCTGGGTCAAGCTGGATGACGCAAATATACGCGCCTCTGAAGTCATTCCAGATCTCGTCAGCCGTCCTGACGCTCAACGGCGAGCGGTGCCGGCATCGGAACTTGCGGCGGCTCTTGCCAAATCCTCAGAGATATCTCTGCCGGTGCAGAGCGCGAACGATGATACATGGGTGGAAAGTGTAAGAGGGATGTTAGCAAACATTGGCTGGCTCCGGCGTCAGCCTGCCCCCCGGGTTGCCGAGCCTCTGGCCGCCGCCTCACCTGCGCCCGCCAATGTCGTTGTGGTCGGAGCGGAAAAACTAAATTTCGTAACTGGCAGCGCCGTCGTTCGCCACCTTCGCGATGGCTGGTGGGAACCCGAACCGCATGGCGTTTGGACACGGGGACGTATTGGCGACCTCCAATTATGGCTCGACACGGCGGCTAGCAGCAACGCCGAATTGGAGGTCGAAGGACGGGTTATCGGTGCACGCTGTCCCGACGGCGAGAACGTTGCAATCCAGGTGCATCTCGGCGGAGAGGCAACGTCGCATGTTGATATCAAGTTTTCGAGTGATGAAATGGCATTGATGCGCATTCCTCTTCCGCAGCTGCCGGCGGACTGGGCGGGCGCGGCCCGGATCTCATTTCGGCGAGCAGCCAGCTTCATGCCTTCAGAGATTGATCCGAGTTCAGCTGATCATCGAGATCTTGGCTTCTATCTATCAAGTATTCGCGTCACGCCATTGAGTACCCATGGTGCGCTGAGATAGATTTACATCGTTTGTAAATCGCTTCCTGCCAAGCGCGGCTCGCGAACTCTATTGCTAAGCCGAAAGCCCGAATGAAGTCGGATCACGAGTCAAGAAGAGATTGCAGTAATCGCGCGAACCTAGACTTCTCAGCGGCGTCTCCTGCAAGCCCGATTCGAGAATATATGCGCGAAAACCTAGCGAGGCGAAGTACTCGATCAACCAAGATGTGGCACCCACGTCGTCGGCTTGGGCTTTCGTATCCCATTCCATGATCAGATTTATCTGCGGTCCGTCTCGAAGTGTCGTTTTAGCCCCCTGAACGACCATCGCCTCCGCGCCCTCGACATCGATCTTTATGGTGCCAATGGATTTTGGATCAATCCCGAGCTTGTCAATCGTGGTGACGTCGACCCATATGCTTGTGTAATCGGTTCCTTCTTTGATGGATCGCGGACCTAGCAGCGTTGCGTTCGACGCGCGCGTCCCAGGGATTCTAAGTTCCAGCTGTCCCAGATCTGCACCAAGCGCTATTTGACGTAGGGATATAGGCGCAAGCGACCAATTGATCTGAATGTTTTTGCTTAGGAGTTCGTAGATCGTTGGATTCGGCTCAAACGCATACACTCTAGCATTTGATCCTGCCAGCAGGAGAGCGGCGTTTACGCTGAAATAGCCAATGTTTGCTCCGACATCTATAAAACAAAGGTTCGGCTTGATTAGCTTCTGTAACTGAGCCGTTATGCGCGGCTCCCATACCCGGTTGCCGATCATTTTGGGCGCCATTACTGAGTCCGATGCGGGCACCATTAGTCGGAGTCCATTCATCATCTGCGTCAGTACGACGTCGCCCCCAAGATAGACCCCGAACGGTTCGCTGAGTTTCAACAACATTTCAATCGATTTTCTTTGGCGATCGAGTAGCATTTCAATCTTGGCTAAACGCTCGCCCATCGATGCAATCGCGTCTTTGAGATCATCGCTTGCCACCCTCTCGTCCTCCATGCGCCGAAACTCGGTGAGGCGTGCCACACCGCTCCATATTGATAACTGTCCATGCCTGAGAGGCTGAATAGTGCTGTGACTAATTCCGCCGGAGCCAGAGGTTTCCGTAATCAAGTGCCAAAATGCCTTCCGAGGAGATCATCTCCCGTTTGGCCTCTATATGATGGGCTTTGAAGCCCAGCTGCCCGATCAGATTTACGAGTGCTTCCGCTCGGCCTTGCGCGCGGGCCAGATGATCAAGCGACCACTCCATCACAATCTCTATGTTGCTCGACCGCTTGATCAGTTCACGAGCGCCGGTGAGCACACCGAGTTCCTCGCCTTCTACGTCAATTTTCACGACATCCGCCGTGATCGGGTCGGGGAAAAGATTGTCTAGCGTCTCTACTTCGACAGCAATCGGAACCAACTCCGGCGGCCGGCGCCCACTCCTGTCGAGGCCTCGCGTGGGCTTCGTCAAGGATGCCTGGCTGGTAAGGCCAGAGGGCACATGAAGAGTGCGTGTTCCGAACCGATCAGCAATCGCAACATTGATGACCTCGATCGGCGCCATCGACCAATTTACGTAGCTATTCCGTACGATCAAATTCGCTAAGTCAGGCTGAGGCTCAATTGCGAAAACCCGGCTGCCTTCGGTCGGACCCATCAAGGTGCCAGCGAGGCACGTATAATAGCCGAAATTCGCGCCGACATCGATGAATGTCATGCCGGGCTTCACGAGCGAAGCGACGAGCGCAGTTACTTTTGGCTCCCAAATTCGGTTGCCGACCAATTTTGGCATCATCGAATGATCATGAGGGACGAAGTAGCGGTTGCCTCGTGTCGTTTGCACCAGGACCGTGCCGTCCCCGATTGCCATTCCAAAGGGCGCACAAAGGGATTTGAGCTCCGCAAGTTCTGTTCGAAGCGCTTTCACCTCTGTAAGCAAGGTCTCAAATTCTACTGCAGGATTTGTAGCCATCGCAATTACCTCGCATTGCCCGTAGTAGAAACTTGGCGCACAGATATATATGGTAGTCTAGATCGGAATAATCGGCTTAGTTTCCTGGAAGTTCGGTGCCCAGAGCGAAGGACATGGCGAGCTATTCCTTGACAGCGTGGAACGATCCTCGCAGGGGCTGCCGCGGGGACCACGGCACTCGGGGTCTCCCGCTTAGGTCGACATTCCGGCGTGCGCGGAGGCTGCGTTCGTGCCCCTTAGCAATCCCGGAAACACTGCGTGGTGGAAAGGCTTAAAACAAACTAAGACTTCCATCGGACAATAATCCATCCCCTCGGTACTGACGAAAATCGGCGATTTGCGCACTAAACAAACGTCAACAGGCGTTTTTTTTAATCTCCCTTCCGACTTTTGTCAGGTCAACTGCGATAGCTTAGCGAAATACTTGCAATCGACGCGATGGTGCGGACAGTTTACGTCGATCGGTATTCGGTTAATCGCCAGCAGCCATCTCATCGTGATCGCGAGCAGCTCGTAGGCCTCGAAAAAGCGTTCGCCGCGACACCTTGAGCTGTCGGGCCACTTCATCGCCATTGAGGCCTTTGTCGAAGTAACTCTTAGCCTTCTTGACCATGTCGGGGGTAAACTTCGTCGGCGCACCTAAGCGCTTGCCGCTCTTTTTCGCCGTCGCCAGACCGGCCCTAGTTCGCTCGACGATAAGGTCGCGCTCGAACTGAGCCACAGCCGCCAACATGTGAAGCGCCAATCGGCCTGTAGAACCGGAAGTGTCGAGGCCGTCGGAAACGGTCTTAAACTTGATCCCACGGGTGGTCAGGTCGTCCAGGAGCTTCGAGAGATGCGCGAGGCTGCGACCAACGCGATCAAGTTTGAAGCATGCGAGTGTATCGCCCGGTTCGAGCGCCGCAAGCGCCTTCGCCAGAACGGGTCGGTCGTGCCGGGCACAGCTCGCCTTCTCGACAAAAATGTTTTCGGTTTTCACACCGATCTCCTTCGCTGCCTCGATTTGCAGCGAGAGATTTTGATCCCGCGTCGAGACGCGAGAGTAAAATACCGTCTTTGCCATGAATGTGCGCCTCTCTTTTTGGCACCAACTTATGGCACTTAGATATTCGGTATTTTGGCACCGTCAATGGCACTATGTCAACACTCCTCGCCCAGGCCGTGTGGGGCATGGCCCAGAGCCTGACGCCCGACAAGCCCCGCGCCGCCATTGCACTAGGCGCACTTTTGCTCGTCGTTCTTGTCAGCAATGCCTCCGCGCAAATTGGCGCCATCGCGTTCGGTGCAGTCGATGGACTTTGGCTTTGCGCGGGTGACGGCAAGACGGTTCGAGGAACGCTGCGTTTTCCGGTGTCGCGCCTTGGTGGCGCAATCAGCCTTGGACTTTTCGTCCTCATTCTCGTCGTTCCACCGGTGATTGCGGCTGCTAGCGGGAACACGACGGTCGGCTTTTTTGATGCGTTCTTTCGCTCCGGTGCCCTGGTGTTCGGCGGCGGCCACGTCGTCCTGCCGTAATTGCAGAACGCGGTCGTCGCGCTGGGGCTGGTGCACGACCCGGATTTCTTGCCGGTTATGGCCTAACGCAGGCCGTGCCTGGACCGCTATTCACCTTTGCCGCTTACCTCGGCGCCGTAGCGGTCCAATGGCCGAATGGAATTGCCGGATCTCTGCTCGCGCTCGTCGCCATTTTCCTTCCGGGGCTTCTGTTGGTCTATGGAACGCTTCCGTATTGGGACGACCTGCGATCCAAACCCGGCGCGCAGCCTTTCATGAAAGGTGTTAATGCAGCCGTCGTCGGCGTTCTTGCCGCCCGCTTTACAGTCCGGTTTGGGTCAGCGCCGTGCTATCGCCGCGCGATTTCGGCATAGCGACGGCGGGCTTCTTGCTGCTGACAGTTTGGAAGTTCCCGAGCTGGAGCGTCGTCAGCCTGCTCGCACTTGCGGGCATCGCGTCATCCTACGCGATCTAACACGTCACTGATGCTGAACGGTAATTCAGTCGATTAAGCTCAACTGTGGATTAGTAATTGGCCGGTGTCTGGTGATGGTGCTTTTGCTGAAGTCGAAGTGCCAGATCTGAAACTGCGGCGGGAACATCTTCGTCGGTACTGTGAAGGTTTGCAGCCGTGACTTCGCCAATATTGCTTTGAAGACGGCCTTCTTATGAGCGGCCGCGTTTGGGACGAGATGGCGACCATTCATTTCGTATGCGATGACGCCCGTCAGCAAATCGGTCGCCTGGATGAGGCGATGTTTCTCTGACTGAACATGAGAGACAGACTTGAAGGGGCCTTCCGCCCGCTTGAAGTGGCTCTTGTATTGATTGTTCAGGGCATAAAGCGTTCTCGTGTCTGAGAACTCTTCGCCATCCACGCTGTCGATATAGACGTGATAGTCGACGCCCCCTCCGGGCCGTTTTGCTGCTTGGAAGATGAGTGTGAAGATGAACTTGGCGATGATGTCGTCAATATTCTCCGCGTTACGGTCTCGGATGATGTGGCGGCTTTCCACCAACAAGGCGCTGTAGGACATGCGTCGGTCGGTTTGCGTGAAGCCGATCAGAGACGTACCGACCTCGGTATATAGGGCTTCGCTATCGCGGCCAGCCTTGAACGATTTCCAATGGATCTCGCGGGTCGGCAACTGCCTGTTCCGGACAATGGCCTCTTCAATCCAGCCTGTCAGTAATGCCGCTGCCTTGTCCTCGCAGAGGATCGCACCGACACCGAAATAAGTGTCGTCCTTAGAAGTTTCGTCAATGTAAATGTGGAATTGTTGACGTGCGGGCATCGAAGATTTCGGCCTCGGAGACGACGGGATATCGGTAGCTCAGCGAAGATTTGCGCGCAATCGATGCGCACTTGGCGCGGCGTCGGATCGGGCAATGATCCACAGCTCGTACTGACAAAATACGAACGCGATTTAGACAGTGCTTGCGGGTTATCACGCACTCTTTATCGATCCTGGTGCTGAGTTTTGTCAGCCCATTGTAATATATCAGCGAGATGCCAACTCTTGTCGGAATGTGCATTTCGTAAAGAGTGCACTATTGCTCCTTCCATAATTCCCGGCATTTCAGAGACGCTAGTCGATGGTATCTCGCAACCCGAACGGATAAATTACCGTGGTTGTTTATTTCCGAGCGGCAACAACCGTTGACGCGCCAAGCCGTGAATTACATCATCGCGCGCGCCGCTCGGCGCCGCCCTCGGTGATGTATGGCCCCACATGCTTCGCCATAGCGCCGGTTATGCCCTGAGCAATCGGGGTCACGATTTCCGATTGCTGCAAGACTTCATGGGGCATCGTGATCCTCGTCATACTGCTCGTTATACCCGGACCGCCAGTCGGCGATTTCAAGGACTTTGGCGTTGAGAAACAAGAGGGATCAGTTAGAGCTAACGACAAGCTGTTCTGCCTTCCAAACCGTTAACCGGTCGCGATGTGCGACGGCCCTCAAACTCCGGAACGTGGGCGCACTATCGTCGCCCTAATTATTTCCAAAAGTCTTCAGCGGCGATGGCGAAGTTCACGTTCTGCGCGTCCTTCACAATCATCGTCGTGACGCCCACCAGCGCGCCGGTAGCATCGACGAGCGCGCCGCCACTCGACCCCTGCGAAATCTGCGCCGTCGTCTGCACGTAGAGTACATCGTCGGCCTGCCTTAGGCCGGAGATAATGCCTTCCCCCAGCGTCTTCATCAGGCCCGAGGGATTGCCGATGCTGTAGACGCGCTCACCGACCGCAAGCTCCCCTGCGTGACGCACCGCGGAGATAGCATTGAGGGTTCCCTGCACCGTCAAGAAGCAGCGGTCCGTCTTGCCGTCCGCATCCGCGACCGAAGCCACGAAGACGTCCTTATCTCCGCTGCCGCCGGTTAAAGCCAGCAAGTTTTGGCCTCTCACAACGTGGCAGTTGGTAATTGCGACGTGCGGCGCGACGGCGACTGCCGAACCAAGGACGCCCTCACCCCGCTTCAGCGCCTCCACACTGGTTGAGCCCACCACAAGATAAACTGAGGGCGACACCGCCTTGTAAATTTCCTCGGGCGTCAATTTTGCGCTCAAGATACCTGTCGGCATCGGTGGTTTCGAAGGCGCTACCACCAAGTCCGCTTTACTCGCTGGCTGATTGTTATCTGGCACGGCTCCGTCTCCAGGGAGCAGTGCGCATTTCCGGATCAGCATGCAGCGTTCGGGTATGGCTCCGCCGTCCTGGTCCGTCACATAAGCACACACCTGATCGACGCCATCCGGCGTCATCCATCCCTGGCGGTTGCCCCGCGCCGTCGCGAAACAGTCCGCCACAAGCGGATCTGGTCCACGGAACCGGAACGCGCACCCTCGCGCATAGAGCCACCGTTGCACCACCGGTGGCAGAAGCTTGATTCGGCTGGGATTGAGCACCAGGAAGTCTTTCAACGGCTTGGAATCGGCATCAAGTGTGGGATCCATGACCGTCGGCTGCATGCCGCAGAGTTGAAGCGTTCCGGCCAACCGCAATTTTCCGGGCGCGAAGACGACGGCTCCTTTTCCCCTTTGCCGCGCGTAGTCTTCGGCTTGCGCCATCGCGACTACCAGGTCCTCCGGCGGCGTCCTATAATCCTCGGTCCGCGCCTTCTCCGGCGCTGGCCTGCGCGACTCCGCCTCCACACAGCTGCGCCACTCCGACGGGCTCAACTTCGCCTGCGGACAGCGCTGTGACACCGCTGTCCGCTGGGAGGCCGGAAGCTTATCGAGCGTCGGCCAGCCGGGTTTCAACATGGCGTCGATTTGGCGGGCGACACAGCCATTGACTGTTATGCTGGTTATTCCGACGGACTCCGGGCAGCTGCGACCGATCCATTTCTGGCCTTCGTCCGTGATGTCCATCAACTTCTGTTCATAGCCAAAGATGACGCGGCGACGGCAGCTTGCCTGGAGAACCTCTAGTTCGTTTGCGCACAGTCGGTCGGCCCAGCCATCTCTACGCCAGGAAAACTGTTCCTCCTGCGCCGCGGCAGGCGAGAGCCAGCACATCACCGCCAACAGGACAGACAGAGCGCCGTTCCGCATCCCAAGTTCCCCATTTCGCGTCTTTCTAGGAACTCTCTGGACCGCGCCCGGTCAACGGATCCGGCTTATTTTCCTGTGTGTGGCCGCTGTTCAGAGCCCTGGCGGCACATGCATTATGTCGCCCGGCCTGTCCTCAATCCGATGGCGGCGCAAGCACTAGAAGCGCGCTCCTGTCTTGAATTGCCGAGTGAAGGGAGAAGGAAGATTGTTGACCTCGTTTCATTTTCGCGTTTAGCCAAAAACGCGATGCAGTCGCGGCAAAATTAATGCCCGGTTTCGTACGTGAAGCGCCCATTCGTCTAACGCCCGAAGCCGTTGATGCCAGAAGCGCGGATAAATCGTCACGATCATTTCTCTAAAGATCGGCGACGGCGGTCCAGATCATTGATGATTCCCACCGCCCGCGCATGCGGCGCATCAACGAGTTGTAAGCATTCATCGACCATCCGTGCGAAGGGGCCGGAAATCATATGTGCCTTTGGTCCTTTGCGAACTAGCCGCGCCGTCGGCGGGGGAGGGGCGCCGCAAGCTTCCAGATAAGCGAGCCGGATGTTGACGACAAAATCGCGCTCCGCATCGCGCTTTGCGAATTGCGCGCTCGCGGGAGGAGCACTCAGAATGGGCCGCCAAGTTGATGAGCGTCGGCCGGTCGGACGGCGTCGACCTTCTCCCCATTGAGCCCCAAAAGAACAGAGCTGTTCAGTCTGCTCGCATGCCTTCTCGCGTTTCGCCCCGTCTCGAAAATCGCCAACCACGGGCATTGTCAGCTTCGGATTTGCAGCGGAAAGAAACTCGCGCGCCGTTGACGACAAGTCTCGGAAAAGTTCCGCAGCGCGTTCATACCGGCGCTGCCGCGCTGCCTTGTAAAGTGCCTCGATTTCGCGCCGTAACGTGTTCACGCTCGGCCTTTTCGCGTCCGCCAAGTAGAGATGCACGGCGCGGCGCATTTCGTTAGCGAACGCTTGGACGTTCGCATCTTTGGGCAATCGCGCGGTCTCCGCGAGCGCTGCGATACGCGTATCGTCGAAAATATCCGCGATCCGATCCGGCGAACTCATCGGAATCCCCCAACATCCGCATTTTGCTCAGAGATGATTTCCGTCGAAAATGATTGCAATTATCAAGAGCGCCGACGGGAAAATGGGTGCATTCGCGAACGATGCTCACAATTTTCGCCGTCGACGGCGTATTCGCATATACGCGCATAGGTGTCGATGAGTGTCGCCTCAAAGAATGCCCTGTCAGCCAACAACCAGTGAAGCCGACCCCCTGGCAAAACCGGGAGCGCTACCCGACACTTGCCCTCATTGAAACGGCGAGGTTCGAAATGACCCTGAAATTCCCGAGACTGTTCGAAAAGACACCACGATTAGACGCTCCCACGACAGCGAGGCGTTGGCCGAGCGAGACGGATCAGATTCCACTTTTCCTCACGCAGAACGAGCTGGCCCATCTTCTCGGAAGATCCGTACGCACACTTGAACGCGACCGCGTTACCGGCGGCCGAATTCCATTCAGAAAGATCGGGCGAAACGTTCTGTATGCACGTGCTGATGTGCTGCGTTATCTTGAAGCGGCGTCGTTTACGACGACACGCGAAGCCAAAGCGGCTCGAGCTGCTTAAGCCCGACCAAAAAAATGACCGTCGGGCTGCAACCCAGACGGCCATAACATTTCGTCAGATGGCGGATCATACCGCAAATTTGCGCAGGTCGCAATGACCCGGCGGGCGCCATCTCTTGTCAAAAATTGGAGATGGCACTCATGCTCGAAGATGAAGGTTCATTAAAAAGCAATGCCGGTGTCTCATCGGAACAGTCGTTACTCGAAGAAGCAAACTGCCGACAGGCCATTGCATTTCTGCGTCGGTTTCATCCGGCGACGCCATGGGCTCTATGTTCATTCGGCCCTGGAGATGGTGAAGTAGGTCCAGCACGAACTTTCCTTCCCGGCGATGAGACCGAAGCGCTCCGCTTCATCGCGAGCCTCTATGGGCACCGCAATATATACTTTTCGGTGAATTGTGTGAGCGGCCTCCTCCGAAAAAAGGCGAGCAAACGCGAGATCGTGGAGATCCATCATCTTCACGTCGATATCGATTTCGAAGGGATCGATTGGACCGACCATATAGCGGTGGAAGGACGCAAGGCTTCGGTGCTCCACGCTTTGCGCTCGTATCATCTTCCGACGACGGCAATCATCTTTACGGGCGGCGGCTACCAAGCGTTCTGGCGCTTGTCGGGAACCGTTAGGGTCGATGGCAACGCAGAGTTGATGGTGGCCGTGGAGCGTCGAATTCAGTATCTTGAAACCTGCTTCGGTGCCGACGATTGCGATAACGCTGATCGTGTTATGCGGCTGCCCGGAACACTCAATGTGTTGAGCAAGAGGAAGATTGCGGTCGGAAGGAAACCGGCTCTGGCCGAGGTTGTCGAGTTTCACGACACACGAATCTATAATCTAGAGGACTTTCCGGAAGTCACACTGCCTCCTTGCCGACCAGTTTTTATGGCGTCGCCGCAAAAATTTTCAAATGCTGAAATTCAGCGGATGCGCGATGCATTGCAGGCAATTCCCGCTGATGACTACGACACGTACCTCAAAATCCTGATGGCCACAAAAAATGCGCTCGGCGATTCCGGGTTCTGGCTGGCACGTGAATGGGCCATGAAAAGCGTCAAGTTCGACGAAAATGACATTCGTGGAAAGTGGGAGAGTATCGAGCAGGAAGGAGGTGTAACCGTCGCAACGCTGTTTTTTATGGCGCAACATCACGGGTGGAAAGATCGCTCCCCCGTAGGCTTAAGAAAAGACCGAGGCGTCTCGAATGCGGGCAGTGCTGACGAATGTTCTCCGCATGGCGAAGATCTAATTTGTCCCGATATGTCGGTTGTAAAGCGCAATAGAACGCCCGGTCCTACTTTTCCAACCGACGTTTTCGGAAATGCGGAGGAGTGGGTGAAGGACACAGCAGCGAGCAAGAGTGCGCCGGTCGATTACGTTGCCCTGGCTTTGCTCGTCGTCGCGTCCGGCACAATTGGCGCAAAGCGGCGGGTGTCTCCGTGGAGCGATTGGGAAGAACCGAGTGTCCTGTGGGGCGGTCTCGTTGGTGAGCCGAGCTGCCACAAAAGTCCATCCATCGATCCTATTCGGGATGCAGTGCGTACGATTGAAAGCCTGAGGAATGCCGACTGGGCTGCGCGCCAGCTTGAGCATGAAACGAAAAGCAAAATCGCGGGGGCACATCGCAGCGCCTGGGAGGATGCAGTAAAGGCGGCGGTCAAGGAAAAGAAGGCCGAGCCGCCGATGCCGGAAGAAGCGGCCGCGCCCGATGTTCCGAAGATGCACCGGTGCTGGATCGGGGACAGCACGACGGAACAGATTGCTCGTATGCTCGGGGAAAATCCTTCCGGGTTGATTTGTTTCCGCGACGAACTCGCCGGTTTATTCGGGAGTTTTGACCGATATGGCGGTTCTGGCAATGACCGAGCCTTTTGGCTCGAAGCTTACGGTGGCCGCTCCTATCGGTTCGACCGAGTCAACCTCAAGGGCGAGTCGATCAATATTCCGTTTTGCGCAGTCTCGCTCCTTGGAGGCCTGCAACCTGATCGGCTCAACACCCTATTACTTTGCGGCGACGATGACGGCTTGGCGGCCCGGATGCTGTACGCTTGGCCTGACCCTGTTGTACCGCGTCGGCCAGCCCGGGTTCCCGATCCGCATTCCCTCCAAGCGGCGCTTCAACGACTGAGCGATCTGCCCTTTGAAATCGGCTCTGACGGCACGCTAAGCTCGCGCGTGGTCTTACTGGAGTCCGATGCCGCTGACGAATTTCAGTCATGGTGGGAGGGAAAACAATGGGCCATGAAGCTCGACGCCGCTGGTCGACTTGCTGGAGCTATCGGCAAGCTCGATGGCGTAACGCTTCGCATCGCCCAGACACTTGAATTTTTGGCATGGGCTTGGGGGCGAAGCAATGAACCGGAGCCCGCCAGGATTGGGATCCTGAGCGTCCTCAATGCCCTTCGCATCATTGAAGAATGGGTCCGACCAACATTGGCGCGTGTCTTCGCCGAAGCCGCTCTGCCCCAGGCGCAACGGGACGCTGCGGTCGTTGCGCGTTGGCTGCTCAAGAACAAGCGTGATCTCCTCAACTCTCGCGAAATGCGACGCACGCCGGGCTTTCCAGGGCCGAAGGAATCCCACCGTCTCGACGCCGCAATCGAGGTCCTTGTCGATGCGCGCTGGCTCGTTCCAGTGGCGAGAGCAGGCCCGGGTCGGAAACCTAAGGACTTTGCCGTCAACATGGCCATCTTCGAAAAAGCCGAAGAATGACCCCTGTCGAAAAAGTCAAAACTGCCAAAACCTATAGGGAACGTGACTTAGATCCGATTAGAAGCCCATTTTGGCAATTTTAACAGTTTTGGCAGCGCGCACTCATTTTAGAGCGAAGGCGAATTGGACCTGTTCGGTTCTGCGCTGGAATTCTCAGTATTCATGGGGCATCAATCGTGACATCGAAAGAAAAACAAGATGTACTTCCGGCTAATCTCCCCCCTAGGGGCCTGAGCAGACTTGAGGCTGCGCGCTATGTTGGGGTATCGCCGACCCTTTTTGACCAGATGATCCGCGACCGTCGCATACCGAAGCCGTTCCGAGTGAATGGCCGGGTCCTTTGGGACCGAAAGAAAGTCGACGCGGCCATCGATGCACTTTCCGAACTCGACTCTCCGGACGACGTCTGGGCCAATCCGATTGCGTGATGTTGCCATGATCAAAGTCCTGAAAAACTACCGCTATGTAACCCGCGATTTTGATCGAAACGGGAGCCTGCGTCTGTATTTGAGACGACCGGGGCACCTGAAGGTTCGGCTTCACGCGGCATCGGACACAGCAGCTTTCGAAATTGAATATCAAGCCGCGCTTAAAAGCATCGCGACCGGTTCATTTGCCGAAAGCGAAGCGACGGGCGGTCTCACTTGGAAGGATCTGTGCAAGCGGTACATGGCGTCCGCCGAGTTTAAAGCGTTGGACATCGTGAACACGCAGCGGCCGCGTCGTGGCATTCTCGAACGGACTTGGGCACAGCCAATTCAGCCCGGATCACAGCATTTAATTGGGGACTGCCTCGTGGCTCGAATGACTCCAACGATCATTCGCATGCTCAAAACGCGCGTGGCGACTCCCGGACAGACGAAACGAAAGAGGGGCGGCCCGGATGCAGCGAACAACATGCTCAAAGCCGTTCGCGGCGTTTTCAAATGGGCGATTGAAAACGAACTAGTAGAGAACAATCCGGCTCGTGATGTCTCGCGGATCAAGACGCGCGTCGGCGGCTTCCACTCATGGACCGCAGACGAAGCACGTCAATACGAAGAAATGTGGCCCGTAGGCTCCAAGGAACGGCTCGCGCTCGCTCTGCTGCGTTACCTTGGCGTTCGTCGCTCCGATCTCGTGAGGCTCGGAAAGCAGCACGTAAAGGGCGGTACCATCCGGTTTTCGCCACGTAAAGGTCGAGAGCGATACCCGCAAACCCTCGAACTTCCCATGCCGCCCGCACTTCAGACGATACTCGATGCGAGCCCGACAGGTGATCTAACCTTCCTCGTGACTGAGTATGGTAAGCCGTTCACTGACGCTGGTTTCGGCAATTGGTTTCGAGAACGATGCGACAAGTCCGGCTTAGAGAGATGCTCGGCGCATGGTCTCCGTAAGCTGGCTGCGACAGCGCTTGCAGAAGCGGGCGCGACCTCACATCAGCTCATGGCGTGGTTCGGATGGCGGTCGATTAAAGAAGCGG
The DNA here is from genome assembly GCA_018242295.1 of Pseudomonadota bacterium. Classification (GTDB taxonomy): domain Bacteria; phylum Pseudomonadota; class Alphaproteobacteria; order Rhizobiales; family Hyphomicrobiaceae; genus Hyphomicrobium_B. The sequence continues at coordinate 411,831 of JAFECE010000003.1, read as the reverse complement.
AGATTTACACGCGCGAAGCGAATCGAAAGAAGCTTGCGAGAACCGTTGCATCCCTCATCGGTGGGTCTAATACGTGAACGAAATTGTCCCACTTTTACGCTGGGACAGATCCAAACCAATCTAACTGATTGTTTCTATTATGGGTTGGCGCCCCGTAGGGGACTCGAACCCCTGTTGCCCACGTGAGAGGCGGGTGTCCTAGGCCACTAGACGAACGGGGCAGGCGCAAAGGACGTTTAGTCGAGTATTCCTACGCGATCAAGCCCCGAACCGCATGGCAATTACAACCCGGATGAACCATGTGGGCCACCTAGCCGAACCCGAGGAAGGCGGGCAGCCGCTAATTGTGCGGCAACGCCTCCATAAGTTTCACGTCGGCGACGCGCTTGCCCGAGTCGATATCGACAATTGCGATCCCGGCGCCGCTCGGCCCTTCATGATGGACGGCGAGGCGACCCCCTGACAGCGAGACCGACACGATCCGCGATCCCTTCGGAATTTCCAGCGATAGCGTCGAGCCGGGAGTAACACTTACCGTTCGCGATGCTACCGTGCCTGGAGCGCCAACCAGCGCGAGACCCATAATCTTGATCGCAACGGCGCCGAGCCCAAGAAGAATGAGAAGGGCCAGGCCGCCGACAACGATCTTGAGATTGCGCTGAAGGCGCTGTTCGCGCATCAAGTCGGCCGTAGGTGACTGCGGCTGATCGTTGGTCATCACGAAAATTTCTTTCTGATAGTTTCGAGCACCGTGCCCATCGACGAAAAAATAACAAGCTGCATCGAGGTTGTCGCAGGTCCCGAAGATGCGGGCCAGCGCGTCGATCGTTGGCTTGCCACGAAGATCGATGGCATGAGCCGCGCCCGCGTCCAATCTCTTATCCGCGATGGCCACGTTCGCGCCGGTGCGACGATAGGGGAGCCGCGGACACCGGTCAAACCCGGCGTGACTTACACGGTCAGCCTGCCAAAAGCGGAAGTAACCGGCGTCGAGGGCGAAGATCTTCCGCTCGACATCGTTTATGAAGACGACGATCTGATCGTGATCGACAAGCCGGCCGGCCTTGTCGTGCACCCTTCTGCGGGCCATGCGTCGGGCACCCTCGTAAACGCCCTGATCGCCCACTGCGGCGATAGCCTCTCAGGGATAGGCGGCGTCAAGCGGCCAGGAATTGTCCATCGGTTGGATAAGGACACGTCGGGCCTGCTCGTGGTCGCCAAGTCCGATGCGGCGCATCAGGGATTGGCGGAGCAGTTCCAGAGCCACGGTCGCGACGGCCGCCTCCACCGCAGCTATCTCGCCTTCGTTTGGGGAAGGCTGCCGCTGCCCGCCGGCGCCATCGACGCGCGCCTCGGGCGCAGCCGGACGAACCGCATGAAAATCGCCGTCACACGCGGCGAGGCCGGTCGCAGTGCCAAGACGCACTATGAATTGATCGACGTCTTCCCCGGAGAAAAGGCCGGCGGAGACGTCTCTCTAGTCCGTCTCATTCTCGAAACCGGCCGTACGCACCAAATTCGCGTGCATCTAGCGCATATCGGCCATCCGGTTCTGGGAGACCCCGCCTATGGCGCTGGTTTCAAGACACGGCTCGCCTCTCTTCGAGAGGATGCGAAGGATGTGGCTTCGAGCCTGACGCGGCAGGCGCTGCACGCCGCCGAACTCGGGTTCGAACACCCGATTACCGGCAAAAAGCTGAATTTTAGCAGTAAATTGCCTGCCGACCTTGAACAACTTGGAGAGGCTTTGAAGCCTACTCAACATAAGCCGACGGATAAGAGGCGCGGCCGCCGTTTGAAATAGCAAGCAAGTACATGTGGGATTTCGTCACGTCCGATCAAGACGAAGTGACGGGAACCCCTAGTGAATTTCTAGATTTCACTACTATGTAACATCAGGCGTTGGGGGAGCGTAGATTGACTCCCGCAATCTGAAGGGAGCACGGGCCGAACCGGAAACGGGTGAAGGCCCGGTAGAGGGCAATGGCATCAAAAGGTCTTCCGACGTTGGCCGGCGGTTCGCTCGGCCTTACGCGATACCTCGAAGAAATCCGCAAATTCCCGATGCTTGCGCCTGACGAGGAATTCATGCTCGCCAAGCGCTGGCAGGAACACCAGGACTCAGATGCCGCCGAGAAGCTGGTGACGTCGCATTTGCGTCTCGTCGCCCGCATCGCGATGGGCTATCGCGGCTATGGTTTGCCGATCGGGGAAGTCATCTCCGAAGGAAACGTCGGCCTGATGCAAGCCGTCAAACGCTTCGATCCCGATAAAGGCTTTCGCCTCGCCACATATGCGATGTGGTGGATTCGCGCGTCGATTCAAGAGTACATCTTGCGGTCGTGGAGCCTTGTGAAGATGGGCACCACAGCGGCGCAAAAGAAGCTCTTCTTCAATCTGCGGCGCGCGAAAAGCCAGCTTCAGGCGCTCGACGACGGCGATCTGAAGCCGGAACACGTGAAGACGATCGCGACGAAGCTCGGCGTGCCCGAGGAAGACGTGGTGAATATGAATCGCCGCCTCGGCGGCGACGCGTCCCTCAACGCGCCGATCCGGGCTGAATCGGAATCTGGCGAATGGCAGGATTGGCTGGTCGACGATACGCCGACGCAGGAAGATCGCCTTGTCGAGAACGAAGAGCTGACGCGGCGTAAGTCGTATCTGTCGTCGGCGATGTCGGTCTTGAATGATCGCGAGCGCCGGGTGTTCGAAGCTCGTCGGCTGTCCGAGGAGCCCGCAACACTCGAGCAACTGTCTGAAGAGTTCGGCGTCAGCCGCGAACGCATCCGCCAGATCGAGGTCAGGGCGTTCGAAAAGGTGCAGAAGGCGGTCACCTCGACGGCGCGGCAGGCCGAATCGCCTGCTGTGCTTGAAGGAGCCCGGCACTGACGCGGCCCGTGGCCGAACCGCGAGCTTGACGGGATCGCTCAAGGCGCATACCCGCTTATACTCATGAGCTTTCGATGGCGGCACCGGATGGTGTCGCCATTGTCTTATGGGTACCGCCCAAGATGCGCCGCCGGTTTGCACTCGTTTATAATTCGACAGCAGGCTCCGCTATTCCGCGCCTTCTCGACGGCGTAGTCGCGCGGCTGCGCCGAAGCGGAGCGGACGTCTACCAGGTTCCGGCACGCAACGCCGCTGAAGCCGCCGAACGTGTTGCCGATTTGGCTAGCAGGAGCGCCTGCGACGCGGTCATTGCTGCGGGCGGGGACGGCACATTCCGGGCTGTCGCGACGGGGGCGGCTGGAACCGCGCTGCCGGTTGGTCTCATTCCGCTTGGTACGGGCAACGTGCTGGCGAACGAGATTGGCCTTGCCAGGAACGTGAGCGCCGTCACCGATGTGCTGCTGAATGGCGAGCCCATCGACGCGCGAGGCGGCCTCGTCAACGGCGAGCCTTTCTTTCTCATGTTGGGCGCTGGGTTCGACGCGCGCGTCATCTCGAAGCTGAATTACCGCACGAAACGCGCCTTCGGTCGCGGCGCGTTTGTCTATCCGGTCATCCGCGCCCTCGCCGAAACGCCCGCGATTTTCGACGTCGAACTCGACGGGCGAAGGTTCGACGCCAGCTGGGTGATCCTCTCGCTCGCGCGCCGCTACGGCAGCTTGTTCACATTGACGACCGATGCTGGCTTCGGCCGCGATACGCTCATGGCGGTGGTAATGGAAGCCGGCTCGCGGCGTGCCGTCGCCGCCAATCTCGTCTCGCTGGCGCTTGGCTGGATGGCTCACCCGGAAACGAGGCCGAAGGGGGTACACGTCCTGCCGGTCAAGACCGCCACGATCGGCCGGCGGAGCGCTGTGCCTTTCGAGATCGACGGCGACCATGGCGGGATATCGACGATCGAGGTGCGCGCCGACGGCCCGAGCGTTCGCCTGATCGTTCCGCCGCAGTATGTTGCTGATCTCACGAATTGTCACGCGAATCGCTTAGCCTATGAAGCGTGAAGCGTTGTTGGGCGTGTCCTTACAACTTTGTGCGAGCGTCAGAGCGAGAACCAAGGGTCGATGCCCTTCTTCTCTCTGAACCGGATCCGGATGGACCGGCAGATGGCTTCGAACGGCGCGTGGCAGCAATGGATAGGGCTGCCCGAGGGAGCGTTGTTCTGGTTCAGGTTCGGCAACTTCACGTCCCTGTCCAACCCTTTCCGCTTCTCCAATTTCGACACTGAAACGTTAGCGCGCCGCCCAGCGAGCCCGTGTGCTGGGAGTCTGCGTGCGTTGCCTCGGCATTGGATAACCCGCTCTACTGAGCGAGGTGGCGGATACCTGGAAGATGGAGTGCCTCATGCAGAAGCGCTGTCACCAGCCACGTTTTCTCCGATCAAGCGAGGCTCGTTCCTCGTACGATTTGTCGAGGAGACGCTGGCTGTTTCTGCTCTGGCGACAACACAACAAGTATCCTCCATGTAGGAGGTGACTGATGCATGCAGGAGTCGGTGCGACGAACTCCTGCCACGCAAACAAAATTGAGGCCGGCTCAATCGAGCCGGCCTTTTTTAATTCAGTTGCTCTGCGATGCCCGAGGCTACATCGGCAAGCGCGCGATATCGTGAGAGAAGTAGTTGTCGATCGCGGTCACGATCGATTGTGCCACCTTCTCGCGCCAGCCGCCGGACTTGAGGTTGCTGGCGTCTTCCTTGTTCGTCACGTAAGCAAGCTCGATCAGAACGGACGGAAACTGCGCCGTCTTCAAGACGCGGAACGCTGCCTGCTGTTCGGGTTCCTCGCGAAGCGGCGTGCTTTCGCCCATGTTTTCAATGACCGTCTTCGCGAACATGCCGGAGCGCTCGCGCGTCATTTCCACGTCGCGGTTGGCGAGATCGGCGAGAATGTCTTTGATCATATCGACATCGCCATTGGCACTCTTGACGGTGTCGATCTCGTCCTTGGTCAGAACCTTTTGCGCCAGGCTGCCTTTGGTGGAACGTTCGAGCGACTTCGCGACGCCGTCGCGCAGCGAATAGATCGTTGCGCCGCGGGCACGCGAGCCGTTGTCCGAGTAATCGGCGTGAATGGCAATGAAAAGGTTTGCCTTGTTGCGCTCGGCATACGCGGTCCGCTCATCGAGCGGGATGAACGTATCGTCGCTGCGCGTCATCAGCACACGGTAGCGCCCTGTCTTCTCCAGAATGTCGCGTAATACGAGACCGAAAGCGAGAACGACGTCCTTCTCGACTGTGCCGAATTTTTCCGCGCCGGAGTCGTGACCGCCGTGGCCGGGGTCGAGAACGATGATCGGCTTGAACGCTTTCGCTGCGCGTTCCTTTGGATTTTCGGCGAGACGCGGCACGGGCGGCTGCAAAGCGGCCGTCGCGCCAAGACCGGAAGGCTGCGCGAAGTTTTTCGGAGGCGAGGTGAACGCCGCTTCCGCCGGAACGATGGCGAGCGAGAGCCGGAACTGGCCGTCCTTGTCTTCGCTGATATCCGAGCTGTCGACGACGACGGGCTGCGTGACGTCGATCACGATGCGGGTCTTGCCGCGCGCCGCGAGACCGGCGCGAAAGCTTTTGACGAGACCCATTGGCCCTTTGCCTTCGAGCGTTGGCAACCGCACGTTGATATCGGGCAGCTCGACGACGACCCTGTTCGGGTTCGAAAGCGAGAATACTTCGTAGTCGACTTTGCTTCCGAGGCCGATGACGAAGCGAGTCCCCGTGACGCGGCTTGCTGCCGGAACTGGAACTGGCGATGCCGCCGCCATCTTCACGTCGGTTGGCTGACTGGTCGCTGCGCCGTTGGCATAAGCCGGGCACACTGCCCCGGCGGCGAAAGCCGCGGCGAGGACGCTGCATAATGCGCGTCGAGCCAAGCTCATAAGTGCAATCCCCCTAGGCGCGCTCATCCAACCAAGTGCGCCGAAGACGCACTTATGTGCCGAGGGATGATGGCGTTTTAGCGGTCGGAGTAATCGGTCGGTAAGGTTATCGGGCAACAGCGGTAAATCTCTCGTTAAGGGCTTTTGGGCGAATTTTCGAGAGACAGCGTGAGCGGTAATTATTCGCTGTTTGCAGCCCAGGCAGCGGCCGCCTCATCATCGCTATCACGTGCAGCCACCCATCGAGTAGCGCCGTTGGCGAATGTCTCTTTTTTCCAGAATGGCGCATACATCTTGAGATAGTCCATTAGGAACTCTGCCGCAGCAAAGGCGTGCTTCCGATGCGGCGCACACGTAATAACGAGCACGATGTTGTCGCCCGGCTTTAACTCTCCGACGCGGTGAATGATTAACGACGCCGAAAGCTCGAAACGGCGTTGCGCTTCGCCTTCGATTCGTTCGAGTTCGGCCTCCGTCATGCCGGGATAATGTTCGAGTGTCATCGAGGCGAGCGCTTCGCCGTCGACGTCGCCACGCACCTTGCCGACGAAAAGTGCGACGCCGCCGATTTCGGTGTTGCCGGACGTTAACCGATCCATCTCTTCCGAGATGGCGAAATCGGCCGTCAAAACGCGAACGGACATCTCAGCCTCCGGTCACGGGAGGAAAGAATGCGATTTCGCGCGCCGACACGATCGATGCGGCGGCCTTTGCATGCGTATGGTCGATCGCAACGCGAATGGCCTCAGGCTTCGCGAATGCCTGATCGAAAGGATGCCCCCGCTGCGATTGCCAGCGCAGCAGGTCGCCGACCGTCAGAATGCCCGGCGGCAATATTAAGCGTTCTTCGCTGACGCCGGTGCGCTCGCGCAGCCACGCGAAATAACGCAGAACGATCTCGCCGGCACCCGGCTTTGCGGTATTGGGTTTCTCGGTCATGGCGCCCTCAGCGATCGATCGCGTGGCGGATACCAGCCTTCAGATAGTCGTAGCCGGTAACGAGCGTAAGAAGGGCCGCAATCCAGAGCAGCAAGACGCCAGCCTTTGTCGTTCCCGGCAAGATGCCTTCTGCTGCCGGCCCAGCCAGCAGCATGGCAAGCGCAACGAACTGAACAGCCGTCTTCCATTTCGCTAGCTGCGTGACGTGAATTTTGACGTTGAGCTCGGCGAGAAACTCGCGAAGCCCCGAAACCAGAATTTCGCGCGATAGAATGATGAGCGCCGCCCAGATCGCCCATCCGCCGATCGTGTCCGTATAGACGAGCATGAGCAACGTGGCGCCGACGAGCAGCTTGTCCGCGATCGGATCGAGCATGCGGCCGAGGTTCGACTGCTGCTCCCAGATCCGCGCCAGATAGCCGTCGAGCCAATCGGTCACGCATGCCGCGACGAAGATCGCGAACGCCAGCCAGCGCGCAAATTCCCCGCTTCCGAAAAACAAGACGCCCGCGAGCACGGGGACCGCCACCATCCGGCCATAAGTCAGGATATTTGGCAGGCTCGTCGAAAGCGAGCGGTGCGCGACGTGATCCATGATTTTGGGTTAGCCGCAGGGGCGAGGGGCCGTCAATCCCCCGGCGCCAAACGGCGGCCCCTAATGGTGAATCTCCGGGCAGAAAGCCGCATCGGCCGTCAGGATGCCGCCTCCGGCAACGCAGTAGCGAAGACGATGCCTGAACGCCGCAATGCTTCGTAGACGGCAACCCTGAGATCCGACTGTACCCTGAGACCATGCGTGATGTCGGGCAGCAGAACTCGAAGCGTGTAGTCGGTCGTCGTCGGCGTATAGCCCTCGAAGACCGCAATCGGCGCCGGTTCGCGCAGAATGGTCGGATGCCGGTTGGCGCACTCCGTCAGGATCGCGAGGACCCGCCGGGGGTCGACGTCCGGCCCCGCCGAGAACTTCAGCACAACGCGGCCGAGAGCACTTCGGTGCGTCCAGTTCAGAACGCGACCCGTGATCAACTCGGAATTAGGCACGATGAGGCTCGCCCGGTCGAATGTCTCAATCTCGGTCGATCGGACGGAAATGCTGCGAACCGTGCCTTGCTCGTTGCCGACGACGACCCAGTCGCCGACCTTGATCGGCCTCTCGATCAGCAGAATGAGGCCTGAAACGAAATTGTTGACGATCGACTGCAGGCCAAAACCAATACCGACCGACAGCGCACCGGCGACGATGGCGAGATTGGTGATGTTGAAACCGGCATACGAGATTGCGATGACGGCGGCGAGACCCGTGCCGGCGTAGCCGACGGCGGTATCGATCGAATTCGCGATACCGGCATCCATCTTCGGAGCGATCAGAATGTTTTCGCGGAGCCGGCGCTGGATTAGGCGCGTGACGAACACGAGGGCGACGAAGATCGCGACACCGAGAAGAATTTTGACGATCGAGATGCGGATCTGCCCGATCTCGAAGCCGAACAGTAGCCGTTGCAGCCAGTCCCGGATGTCCGGCGCAGCGAAACCCCATTGCAGCAGCAAAATCGGGATGGTGACGAAGGCGACGCCAAACGTCAGCAAGACTTCGGTCAGCCAGCCGAGCTGCTTGCGCCGAAGCTCGTCGAAGCCCATCCGCTCTTCGAGGATGACGCTGATATGCCCGCGCGACGTCGTGCTCCCACGCGTGAACGCGCGAATGGCAAGAAACAGCAGCACCGCGATAAGACCGACGACGCCAGTCATGACCAGCTGCTGCGCCAGGAAGCGGCCCATGGCGATGTAGCCAAGCAGGCAGCAGCCGATGATCGATGCGGCTGCGATCCAAAGCGGAAGCTTGAGCCAAATGGGCTCGCTACGCCCGACAGGCCTTGCGAGCGTCGTCTCATTCGACTCGAACGGCGTCAGCAACAGCCCAATCAGGACAAACGCGAAAGCGAGGCTCGTAAACAGCGATTGCGCCACGCTCATCGACAGCGGGAAGTAAAGGATCTGTCCGAATTTCGACAGGAAGAGATCGATCGAATTGATCAACGCCAGGAGGATGAGGAGCACCGTGATGCGCCGCGCACTGCGATCCGATAGCGCCATGAGTCGCCGTTCCGGCCGGTTCGGTGCGAACACGGAAATGATCAGCGCGGAGACAGCGGTAAAGACGAGCGCGTAGCGGAAAAACGCGGTGCCCGCGGGGGCCGCGGTCGGATAGTAGAGCAACCCGAGGTATTCGAGTCCGCCATAGAGCAGCAAGACCGCTGCAACGCCCGGAATGGCGCGGACGGGCGCAATCCATGAAGCCGACGCCGCACGCTCGAAAAAGCTCGGTGGCGTAGCGTTGGGTCCGGGCCTGTATCGCGTTACGGCCAGTGCCACCGCCTTCAGCAGCAGGTAGAGGCCGATCGCCGCCGCTAGGAGGATGAGCACGCTGCCTTTTTGCCGGTTGATCGAACCCCACCAATCCTCAGCATTGTACTTGAGGCGCCATTGCACGCTCGACTTCTGCCGCGCGATGTCGCTCCAGAACTCCGGCATCAGCGGGCTCGACATCTGCTCCGTCAAGCTGCGCACGAACATCTGCAGCCTGAGATCGGTGATTTTGTCGATGGCCTGACGCGCGCGCCACCACGTCACTTCGAGCGTCTTGATCGCGCCGGATACTTCGGCTGCCTGCACATCGAGCCGCGCGCGCTCGGACGCAACGGCTGCTGCCTCCGGCGGCGCATCCTTGGCGGGCGGTTCGCCGAGACGCCTGATCTGAACCTGCAGATCGGAAAGACGCGGGCGCAGTCCGTCCGCAGTCTGTGTCGTCTTCGAAATCACGGAGTCGATATTGTCGCGCAGCCGGCCGAGATCGCTATTGACGCCCGAAATCGTCGCCAGCGTTTTTTCAGCGCCATCCATATCGCCGACAATGCTGCTGATGGTCGAGCTGACTTCCGGGGACAGCGCGGGCGGAGGCGGCGGTGCGGGTGGCGCGGCGGCCGCCGCCGGAGCTTCCGGCGTCGGCACAGGTGCACCAGCACCAGCGGCCGCTGCGGGTCCTTGAGCGGGAGCAGGGGCGGCAGGAGCGGGGCTGGCAGCGGCTGCCGGAGCATTCGCCGCGGCGGGCTGTGCGGGTGCCGGTTGTGCAGACGCAGGCTGAGCCGGCGCCGGGTGTGCGGCAGGCGCCGTAGCGGCTGCCGGTGCCGCTGCAGCAGCCGGTGCGGCATGCGGCGCTGGTGTTGCCGGCTTCGCATCCGCGACGGGCGTGACGGCCGGAGTCCACGATTCCTCCGCGGCGACGGCGCCCGGAACGGCAAAAAGAATGGCTATCGCCAGGGTCGCAAGTGCGCGTCTCAGCATCGGCAGAACAGAGCCTTTGAATGACAACAGGGGAATGACAATCGGGAAGAAGGCGCTTCGCCTCAAAGTGCCGCAAAAATAGGGCAGGGGGCAGGCATCTGGCTAGCCTCTAATGCTTTCCCCGCGACTATCCCGCGCGCTCGTGGAAGAAGTCGTAGATTTTCTTGGCCATATCGGCCGAAATCCCCTCCACGGCCTTCAAATCTTCGACACCCGCCCGGGATACGGCCTTTGCTGAGCCAAAGTGCGTGAGCAGCGCCCGTTTGCGCGTAGGCCCAATGCCCTCGATCTCGTCGAGCGGATTGGCGCTGAGCGATTTCGCGCGCTTCGCCCGATGTGTGCCGATCGCGAAGCGATGCGCCTCGTCGCGCAGTCGCTGCACGAAATAGAGAACCGGATCTTTCGCTTCGAGCATGATGGGCCGCTCGCGGTTGGGAAAATGGAAATGCTCGCGCCCGGCGTCGCGATCCGGCCCCTTGGCGACGCCGATCAGCGCGATGTCATGGAGCCCGAAACCGGCAAGCACTTCGCGCGCGACCGAAAGCTGCCCGAGGCCGCCATCGATCAGCACGAGATCGGGCCGGTCCGGAAATGCCCGTTCCTCGGCGGCATCGTCTTCGGCGACGATGACCGGCGATAACGGACCCCCGGTTGCGTCTGCGGCAATCTCAGCGGCTTCGGATTGGATTTCGTCAATGACCTCGGCTTCGGCGATCCGCTTGAAGCGCCGGGTCAGCACCTCGCGCATCATCGCGTAATCGTCTCCGGGCGTCGTATCCGGAGACTTGATGTTGAATTTCCGGTACTGCCCTTTGACGAAACCCTCAGGCCCAGCGACGATCATCGCGCCGACGGCGTTCGTCCCGCCCGTGTGGCTGTTGTCGAACACTTCGATGCGACGTGGCACCGAAGAGAGCCCGAACCGCTCCGCCACGCCTTCAAGGAGCCGCGCTTGCGATGAGCTCTCCGCGAGCTTCCGGCCGAGGGCTTCGCGCGCATTCGCCAGCGCGTGTTCGACGATCGTGGATTTGGTTCCCCGCGACGGCACGCGGATTTCGACTTTTCGCTCTGCCTTCGTCGATAAGGCTTCGGCCAGCAGGTCTCGGTTCGGAATGTCGTGCGATAACAGGATGAGCCGCGGCACGGGCTTGTCGTCGTAGAACTGCGCGATGAAGCTATCGAGGACGTCTTCGACGTTCAGCGAGCGATCGGCCTTCGGATAATAGGCGCGGTTGCCCCAGTTCTGGCCCGTTCGGAAGAAGAAGACCTGAATGCACGTCTGCCCGCCGTCCTGATAGGCCGCGAACACATCCGCTTCCTCGACGCCTTCGGGATTAATCGACTGGTCCGCCGTGACGTGCGCGAGCGCCCAGAGCCGGTTCCGGTATCCGGCGGCGGTCTCGAACTCGAGTTTGTCGGCCGCCTCCTGCATCAGCTCCTGGTACATGCGGCGCACGGTCTGGCTGCCGCCGCTCAGGAAGCGTTCGGCCTCGTTGACGAGCCGGTTGTAATCTTCGAGTCCGATCTCGCCCGTGCAAGGTGCGGAGCAGCGTTTGATTTGATGGAGCAGGCAAGGCCGCGTGCGGCTCTCGTAAACGCTGTCCGAGCATGAGCGCAGAAGAAACGCTCGCTGCAGCATGTTGACCGTGCGGTCGACGGCTCCTGCGGAAGCGAAGGGACCGAAGTAGTCACCTTTGCGATTTCTTGCACCCCGATGCTTCATCACCGCCGGTGCCGCATGGTCGCGGCAGATGAGAATGTACGGAAACGACTTGTCGTCCCGCATCAGCACGTTGAAGCGCGGACGAAAGCGCTTGATGAGGTTGGCTTCGAGCAGAAGCGCTTCGGCTTCGGTCCGGACCGTTACGAACTCCATCGACGCCGTCGCAAGCACCATGCGCGCGATGCGGTTCGTATGTCCTTGGAGGCGCGCATAGTTCGAGACGCGAGCGCGCAGCGAACGTGCTTTGCCGACATAAATGACCTCGCCTGCGACATCGAGCATCCGGTAGACGCCCGGACTCTGCGGCAGGTGCTTCAAATACGCGGCAATCACTTCCGGCCCCGTCTTTGCGGGCGTTTCCGGCGGCGAAGTGGATGTGGTCGGCTCTTCGGTCATGGCGCAACTAAAGTTGGGCTGCCGCCGAGGTCAAGCAAGGCATCGATCTTGCGCCACAAAATCAACACGCCAGGGGCGTCGTGTGCAAGCTCTTTACGACATTGGGGAATAAGGCAACGCCGAGGGGGAGTAATGCGTCGCGTCATCGCCGTTCTCGGCTTGGTATTGATGGTTGTCTTGCCGGCTTTTGCGCTCGCGAAGCCGATGAAGGAAAAGCCGCCGAAGCCATTTCAGAATACCCAAGAGCTTCTCAAATGGATCAACGATTACCGCAAAAAACCTGAGCCCCAACGCGCGCCGGAAGCCGTGAAGGCGATGTCGGCGCTGGGCGCGATCAGGGAAATCGATCAGGCGGGCGTCTATATCGGCTTTACCGCGGGTGTGCTTGGTGCCAATCCCGACATTGCCGACGATCTCATTGCGAAGATGTTTCCGCTGCCGCCGGAAGATCAGGTGCTCGTCGTCAAGGCGATCGCCTATTCAGGTCTTCCGCGCTGGCGCGACACCATGGCGAAATTCGTCGAACGCATGCCGGCGCGAAAGGTGCTGATCGACAAGTACATGTTCGGCAATAAGCCGACCTTGACCGCGCTTTCGATCAAGGACGATGCGGGCGTCATCGATTTGAACTGGGGCTATTACTTCGCAACGGGCTGGGAAGCGCCCGTCCGCCGCATCGTCGCAGCGCTCGAGCTCTCGCTCGATAAGGACAAGGTCGATTTGTTGACGACTGGCGCGATGGCGAAATGGACGCTCGCGCAGAATGCCTCGCGCAACGAAGATCTGCTGCAGCTTCTGAAAAAGATTTCGAACGACAGTGATCCGAAGCTCAAAAAGCCGCTGGGTGAGGTCATTGACGCCGCCGAAACGCTGGAGCTGTCGAAACTGCGCAAGGACGCGCTTGCATCGATCGACGAACTGAAGGCCAAAGGACCGGAGAGCCTTCGTAACTACAACTGGTGGGGACAGGCCGGACAGACCGTGTTCGCACTTGGCTGCGTCGCGGCGGGCGTAATGGGCCAGGTCGAAGCCGGCATTCCTTGCGTGCTCGGCGGCGCCGCTTCGACGGCCGCTCTTAAATATCTCGCGCCGTCTTCTGATTAAGGCTGAAGGAAAATCTGGCGGCGCCTGAGGATTGCCTCCAGCGCGTCAGTCGTTCGGGCAGTTGAACTTCGCATCCGACAGCGCCGCATCTTGCGTCGCATATTCGCCGATCACCTCGGCACCGACGGCTTCGGTGCGCGCATAGGCATCGAACATCGATTTTTCGAAGCCATCGACGATCGTCAGCGCCGTGTACTGCGTTTCGTCGCCCGAATGTGTGCGGATGAGCAACGTCTTGGTGCCGCCGTAGCTTGCGGTTAGCACTTTGCACGGTCCTGCAGGCGCCGACTGGGCAGCCCTCGCCGCAGCGCCAAGTTCGGCTGGCAGCGGGCCGCCAAGTCGCGAAGGCTCTTCGCGACTTGGAGCAATTTTAAATGTCGGAAGCCAGGGCAGCGAAAAAAAACCGGGCGATGCCGCCGCCGTTTGTTGAACGGCGGGCTCGACCGTCGGCGTCTCGCCCGAGCCAATGCTTTCGGCGGGCAATTGCCGCTCCACAATGGTCGTGCTTGCCCATGAAGCGTCGGTAAGCTTCGGTTCGGCGCGAGCGGCAGCGCTCTTCCTGCTCGCCTCGTGCTTCGCCCGAGCGGTTTTCGCGTTCGCGGATTTGGCAGCGACGGACGGCTTCGGTTTCGCTTTCGCCGCCGGCTTGCCGCCCTTCGCAGCGGCTTTGCCGGGAGCGCCGGTCGTCGGGCGTTCGCCAGTCGCCGGAGCCTGAGGCGCCGCCGGATTATTGAGCCCTGCTTCCGGCAGATCTTCGGGTTTCGGACCGCCAAGGCCTGAGGGCGGCCGGAACGGAGCACGCCATTCGCTGCGCATTGGCAGCGGAGCGGGAACGGCTGCGTCTTCGGCAGGAGGGGCTCCTGAATCGCAATAGCGCTTCTGATAAAGGCCAGCGACGAAGTCGATCGATTTGCCGTAAGCGCCATCGGCGGCCCAGCGTCGCGCGAGGTCGCCGAACGTCACAGGTCGCCCAAGACGCCGAGACTGCGCAGCAATGTCGTCCTGGTTTTCGCGCGTGCGCTTCGCCACCGGAGCTGCGAGGTGATCACCCGAATAGGCGACAAGATGCTGGATTTGCGCGTGCACGCCGGTTTTGATATCGGGAAAGAACTCGCCCCGGACACCGCCGCCGGTTGCGCCGATACCGGCGAAATTGTTTTGCGTTTCCCAAACGTCGCCGCGCTTGCCATCGTCGCGACGGAACTTCAGGTAGTTCGTCTCGAGCACCATTTGGAAGAACGCGTAATCCCAACGCACGCGCCAGCCTTCGCCATAGTACTTGTACCAGCGGGCGATTTCGCGGTAGCGCGGATCGACGTTGGGATTGCGTTCGCCAAGAAACGCCATGAGTCGTTCAGGCGTAACGCAGCCGGGAACTTGGTTGGTTTCGCTCGTTCGAATGGGCGGAGCGGCGTGGGCGCCGTCGATTGCAAACGCAAACGATGCAGACGCTAAAGTGCAGGCAAAAATACGCGACACAAGCGACTTAGTCGCCATTCAATTATCCTTTGAGATTACGTGTTGGAATCAGCCGTCGGGGCAGAGCTCGAAAGCTTTGTCGAGGGCCTGCGAGGGATTGGCGAATTCGCCGACCGTCTCGCCACCTTTTGCGTAGGCGGCGATGTAAGCGTCGGCTTCCCGCTTTTCCGATCCTTCATTGACATCGAGGACGGTGTAATTGTCTTGGTGATCGGCGCGTGCGCGGATGATCACCGAATGGCCACCCCCATAGCTTGCCGTCCAGACTTTGCAGGACGGCTTGACGCCGGCGGGCGGCACCATGATTGCTGCCTTCGTCGCGGTACCCGACGTGACCGCAGCTTTCGTTCCAGCGCCCAAAGCGGCGGTCTGGATCTTCTTGGTCGAAGTCTTCTTCGCGGGTGCTTCAGAGGGAGCTTGATCAGCCGGGCCGCGCGTATCGGACGTTGCTGCTGCTGCGCCCGAATTCGCGCCTGCTGCGGTCGACGCATCGACCGTCGGCGCGACCGCGTTGATGATCTTGAAGGACGTCGGCGGCTGGTCCGCGACCGCGGGCTCACCGACGGCTGGCGCCGTATCCGTTGCCGGGATCAGCGATTCAGCGCCAAGACCCGAACGGACGAAGGACCCTGATTTGCGAGCTTCCTCGACGGCGCGGCGGGCGAGATCGGCGCCGGAAAGCTGGGCACCCGGCTTGGCCGGATCTTCGGCCGTAGCAGTCTCGACCGGTGCATTCTTCTCGTCAGCGTCTGCTTTTGCAGGAGCGTTGCTCGATTTTGCCGCCGCCATGAGCTCAGGCTGCGGATCGGCACCCTTGCACGGGCTGCCATAAAACGCTTCCGCGAGACCGGCGATATCCCGGGCGTAATGACGGGAGGTCGGCGCCCACTGCTTGGCGAGCTGCGTATAGTCGATCGGACCGTTGAGCGATTTCTGCCAGTCCGTCAGCACGCCCCATTCCTGGACCTTGCGCGTGCGCTCGGCGACCGGATTGTCGAGATGTTCGCCGGAATAGAGCAGGAGGTGCTGAAGATGAGCTTTGACGCCGGTGCTGACGTCAGCAAAGCTTTCGCCGGGAACATGCTTGCCCGTGGCACCCATGCCCGCAAAGTTGTTCTGCTTGGCGGAGACATCGCCTTTGAAGGTCAGATTGCCCGTCTCGAGCATCATCTGAAAGAAGGCAATGTCCCAGCGAATCTGGAGCTCGTTGCCGACGCGCATGTAATCAGCGGCAATTTTTTCGAATTTTGGATCAATGCCCGGGTTGCGGCTTTGCAAAAAGCCCATGAGCCGTCCCGGCGTGGCACACGCGGGAACCTTGTTTTTGGCGCTGAGTTTAACCTGAGGAAGATCCGCTGCCTGAGCCGGCAGAGACATAGCAACGGCAGCCAAAGGCGCGGTTGCTGCAATGACGAACGCCAACGGCGCTCGAACACGGCCAATCATGGATACACCCTTGAACACGCGGCACCCCCGTAAAGGCGCCCAACAAACCATTAAGGTTCGTAAGCGCTTAACGTTAATAAAAAGTTGATAAACCCCCATCGGGTCGCGAATCGAGAGTCGCGGACCAATTAGGCCGTATTGAGAACGATACGCGGTCAGATTGCGGCAGAGGCGAGCGGTCGCGGCAGTTGGTTACGTCAAATGCTGCCCTCCATCGAGGGCGATCATCTGTCCGGTAAGTGACGGCGTGGCGAGAATAAACCGCACTGTCGCCGCGATTTCTTGGGGCGATGCGCCCCTTTCGAGCAGCGTCGACTGGCTCTCGCGGATGAAGTCGTCGTCGGTCTGATGGATGCTCCGCATCACGGGGCCGGGTCCGATGGCGTTCACGCGGATGCGAGGCGCGAGTGCCTGGGCAAGCGTTCGCGTCGCGGTCCAGAGACCTGCCTTGGAAATCGTATAGGAGAAGAATTCGGGCGTCAGGTTCCAGACACGCTGGTCGATGATGTTGATGATGTTGCCCTCGCAACCTGATGGCAGGCTCGCAGCCATCGCTTGCGCGAGAAACATCGGCGCCTTGAGATTGATGGCGAGATGAAGGTCCCAGGTGCCGTCCTCGAGGCTCTGGATTGTGTCCGGCAGGAATTCCGAAGCGTTGTTGATGAGCACCGTCGGCGCGGCAAGGTCGCGGACGACGTCCGCCAGCAGCCGGCGCGCAGCATTGGATTGGGCAAGATCGGCGCGGAAGGATTTTGCGCGTCCGCCACTGTTCTCAATTTCGCGGACGAGGCTCTCGGCTTCGTCGTCCGATTTCCGGTAGTGGATGGCGACGGTCCAACCGTCACGCGCAAGGTCCAGCGCGAGCGCCCGGCCGATTCGCCGTGCGGCCCCAGTAATGAGAGCGGTCGGAGTTTCGTTCTGATGTTGGTTCATGATCACTGTTTTTTCGCGAATGGGGAGTCGGACTTTGTGTTCCATTGAGCATACTTGGCACCCGTGGGCGACAAGTCTGCCACAGCTGCATCAAAGGACTGAAAATACGATGGGCGGACTGGCTTTATTTTCAGCATTTTCGTAATGCTGGGACGAGGCCGAGATCGCTTATCTGATTAAATTCAAGGCAAAAATTCAAGTATCGGCATCGAATCGCAGCACCGTTGCCAGGAGGTGACATCGTCAGCGCAAGTCACAAAGTATGACGCATAGGGACTTGTGTGATTTGCGGGAAAAAGTTTTTCTAACCTAGAGCGGCAGAGAGAGTCGCGGTGTCCGCATAGAGCGGGTACTGCGAGCCGTAGATCTGGGACGGGGGTTTGTCTTATGAAGAATATTAAAGGCTTCTTGGGGGCTGCTGGTTTCGCGGCGATTGCAGCGATCGGTATGTCTTCTGCTGCACTCGCGGATGACGATGGAGAGCGGAAGTTCGGCTACTCGATCACCATTACGGGCACGAGCGACTATATCTTCCGTGGTATTTCACTCAACAACAACGATCCGGCCTTCCAGCCGTTCATCGAGTTTACCTACGGGACGCCGAATCTCACTTGGTATCTCGATTTCTGGGGATCGAACGTCCGCGATGGTCTCGGCGATCCGTGGGAATTGGACGTGTATGCGGGTGTCAGGCCTGTAACTGGGCCGATCAGCTGGGATTTGGGTGTGTTGTACTACACCAACCCGAGCCATTCGGCTTCGACGATCAATCAGACGAACGCCGGCACGGACTACGTCGAATTCAAAATTGCAGCGACGATCACGCCCATTACGAACCTGAGCCTGACCGCCGTGGGTTACGCTACGCCCGACGTCGGCTTCGCTTCGCCGGTAACGGAAACTGGCGAATTCGACGCGGCTTACACGCTTCCTGCTTGGGGCATATTTACGCCGACACTCAGCGGCGCGGTTGGTTACACCCATGCTGAGCGAGCGGGCACCTTCGACGCATTGTGCCCGAGCGATCACTGCGATCCTTCGCAAATCAACCCCGGCACTGACTCCTACGTCTACTGGAACGCGGGCGTGAAGTTGACGGTAGACAAGTACTTCATGGACTTCCGGTACTGGGATACCAGCATCAGCAAACAGGACGACCCGAACGGTTTCGCCGACGCCCGTTTCGTCTTCCAGGCTGGTGTAAACCTCCCGTAATCGAGACGACCTGTCCCGTCGCAGCATTTAAACCGAGGCCTATGCAAGGCCTCGGTTTGTTGCGTTGGGTGCGTTTGCAATTCGAAGACCTGTGGCATGCCCGGCGGCTCGGCTGGCGGAACGGTAATCCGTCGGTGCGCGCGACGCTCCAGAGTTTTCACCAGCAGCCTAAACACCGTTACTTGAGAAATCCCGCAACTCAGGCCAGAGATTGAAGGTATGGGTTCTGGTCATCTGCGGCTCTCTCCGTGCTCATTTCGGTCTTCGCGCTCGTAATCCTGACCACGGTGATTGCCGGCAAGGTCCTGGTGCCGCGTTTCCTGACGCACCACGTCCGGCTGGCGAATGCACCCGACCAGCCGCGCGCGTTTGGCCGGGACATGGCTTGGCTCGCCATACAAACCGAAGACAGCGACGCCGTGGCTGCCGCGCTCGGATTGACGGGCTTGCGTCCCGCGAACTGGGATTCGGGGATTGGCGCGATTTACGATCCCGAAGTCTCGGACGGATTGCTTTTCATTTCGCCGCCCATTCGAGGCTGGACGATCGTCGCCGGGGAATCGCTGCCGTTGCCGGCCGGTTCCCCGTTCATCGACAAGATGACGCCGCTCCTCAGGCATCTCGGTAAGCAGTTTCGAAACGTGCAGTACTTTGCGTCCTTCCCGATCATCGATTTTTACGCCTGGGCGCGGGTCGATAAGGGGCGCTCCAAAAGAGCGTTCGCAATAGGCGAGGAAGGCGTCGTCTGGGATTCCGGCAAGCCGACGTCCGAGGAGCGGCGGTTGGGACTATCCTACGTCGAGATCAGGGGCATCGCAGAACGTCACGGCGATCTTGGCGGCCAGCTGTTGCTGCATCCGACCGAAGAGAACGTTTTCGCTGTCGCCGCCGGTTGGAGCCTCAATCCGATGGCGCTCGAGGGCTTTACGCAGCGCCGCAGTGTTGGCTGGATTGCCGATGCGCCGCGTTCGTGGCGGCCCGAACGAGCCCGCCGGGTGGCCTAGCAGCCCGCGATCCAACGCAGCGTTCGCAATCAATCCGCCCCGGCCGACTTAAAGGCTTGCGATCACTGGGCGCGACGGCCGTAATCGTAGTCCATACGAGGGCCCGGAAGCGGCGACGATCGATCGATTGCTGCAGGGTCTCGGTTCGCCGAACCCGACTGTCCGCTTTGCCCGTTATTGTCCTTCGTCGAACGCGCCGGCGGAATGAAAACCTGGTTGGCCGTGCAGAGCTTGCGCCGCGTTTCGTTCTGGCCGCAGGAGCGTGGCTTGCCGTCTTTCGACAGGCAAAACCGGACTTCCCTGAGGCTTCCGCCCGCGCCGCCGCAAACGACCGCGATCATGTCAGGCCGGAACTGCGGATTGGCGCGCAGGAATTCCCGCTCGACGTCCGCGGCCGACACGATCTGCGACTCGAAGGGATTACGAAACCGGTCGGGTATGGAGATGCTGTCGAACAGCCGGTGGGCCGTTGAGAAGTATTGCACCGGGTCCATGCCTGAGCACGTTCCGTGCGTCCGGTATTCGTGAATCACAAGTCCCCGGCTCGGCATGATGTCGAGCATGTTGGAGATGACGGGCTCGGGCACGAAGGGGCGTCGCGACAGCCGGCAATTCGAGGGATAACCGCTTTCGTACTGCGGCCATAACCCGTGCAGAACGAAGGAGTACCGGCGTCCGTCGCGGCGATTGCATTGCGTGTCGTCGTCACGCCCCTGATCGGAGCAGTAGGTCGGACTCCAGGACAGGACGAGCGCGTAGTAGTCGAACTTGCCGGGCTCGTCGCCGCCGTAGCCGTCGCGGTCCGATCGCGAGCCATAATCGTCGTTGTCCGCCCGTCGGTTCGAACCACCGGAGCCGGTGCCTGCGCCTGTACTGCCACTGCTCGGGATCGTACTCGGCGAAAGCGCCGTCCGTTGCTCGGCGACGAAATGCGCGATGTAGAATCCGAGCAGCGCAAAGACCAGGATCGTGAGCAGGAGATGCGGTCTCAGCATTTCATTGTCTCGGTGCTTTGAGGTTCAGAAACTGCGGGCCGAATGACGATGCAGCCTATGCCGATTGCTTCGCGAGCGCCGCAAGAATGCGCACCCAGCTGCGGGCGCCCTTCTCGAAGCTTCGGACATTGTACTTCTCGTTCGGCGAATGAATGCGGTCGTCATCGAGGCCGAAACCGATCAGCAGGCTGTCCATACCGAGCGCATCGCGAAACGACGAGACGATGGGGATGGACGCGCCACTGCCCATCAGGACGGCGGGCTTGTCCCATTCCGCTTCGAGTGCCTTCGCGGCTGCGCGCATCGACGGATCACTCGTGTCGAACATGATCGCGCCCGAACCGTGATGGCCAAGCCAAGTCGCCTTGCAATCCGCAGGAATGAGCGTCGCGACGTAATCACGGATGGACGTCATGACGTGTTCGGGATCCTGTCCCGAAACTAAGCGGCACGTGATCTTAACGGAAGCTTTCGCCGGGATCACCGTCTTCGATCCGACGCCCTGGTAGCCGCCCGTCACGCCGTTGAATTCGAGCGTCGGCCGCGACCAAAGCTGTTCGATGACAGAGCGGCTCTTTTCGCCCGCTGGCGCCGACAGGCCGACGGACCCGAGAAACGATGTTGCTCTGACGCCGAGAGATTCCCATTGCGCCAGCTGATCCGCAGTCGGTTCTTTGACGCCGTCATAAAAGCCCGGAGCGGCCACCTTGCCGGTGTCGTCATGGAGTGCGGCCATCACCTTCGCCAGCACGCGAATGGGGTTCGCGACCGGGCCTCCATAGATACCCGAATGCAGATCTCGCGACGGCCCCGTGATGATGAGTTCATCGCCCACGAGGCCGCGCAACATTGTCGTGATGGCGGGCGTATCCTTGTCCCATTGCCCCGTGTCGCAAACGAGCACGAGATCGGCCTTGAGCTCGTCTCCGTGCGCGGCGAGGAAAGCCGGCAGTGACGGCGACCCGCACTCTTCTTCGCCCTCGATCAGCACCGAAACGGCAATCGGCAGCTCGCCCGCGACTTTCTTCCAAGCTCTCGCCGCCTCGAAAAAGGTCATGAGCTGACCTTTGTTGTCCTCGGCCCCGCGAGCGACGATCACGTCGCCGTTCCCGTCCTCTTTGGCGATGCGCGGCTCGAACGGCGGCGTCTTCCACAAATCGAGCGGATCGGGCGGCTGCACGTCATAATGCCCGTAGAACAGCACATGCGGCATTTTCGGATCACGATTGAGCCGGTCATGGGCGACCACCATCGGATGACCGCTTGTTGGCACAACCTTGGCCTCGGCGAATCCGATGTCCTTGAGCGTCGCCGCGCACCATTCGGCGGCTTTGACGCAGCTCGCCTTATAGGCCGGGTCCGTCGAGACGCTGTCGATCCGCAAAAGCTCGAATAAGCGATCGAGACCGGCCAATTTCGATTGGCCGAGGGTGTCGAGGACGGTTTCGAGCGTGCTCATCGTGCTAGACTTTCTGGCTTGTTGGGCGGCTGGCAGGGGAACTGGATACGAAAGCTAGGAATACCGGGTCTCATTTGCTATGGCACCTCTCCCTGCGCCGATCACCCCTGACGAGAGTGGTAGGCAGCATGAAGACCGCATTGGAGGTCTGATGGCACAGCCAAACGCCGGCGGCAAAAAGAAATGGGTTTACGCGTTCGTGCCCGGCAACGCCGAGGGTAGCGCCCGCATGGCCGAACTCCTGGGCGGAAAAGGGGCCAATCTTGCCGAGATGGCGTCGCTCGCCCTTCCGATACCGCCGGGCTTCACGATCACGACCGAGGTTTGCAAAGCCTTCTTTGCCGCAGGGTCCCAGCTGCCCGAGGCCCTGAAGGGCGAGGTGATGCAAGCGCTCGAGGCCATCGGCAATACGGTTTCGGCGAAATTCGGCGACGAAAAGTGCCCGCTCCTCGTTTCGGTTCGATCCGGCTCGCGCGCGTCGATGCCCGGCATGATGGATACGATCCTGAACCTCGGTCTCAACGACAAGACGGTCGAGGGCCTGGCGGAGCTGACGCACGACGCGCGCTTCGCATTCGATAGCTATCGCCGCTTCATACAGATGTACGGCGACGTCGTGCTCGGCGTCGATCATGGCGCATTCGAGGACATCCTCGAGAATTTCAAAAACCTTAACGGCTTCGCCGCCGATACCGACCTCGACGCCGACGCGTGGCGCGAAATCATCGCCGATTACAAGGCTGCCATCGAACGCGAGCATGGCGCTCCGTTCCCGCAGGACACGAGCGAGCAGCTGTGGGGCGCGATCGCGGCGGTTTTCGACTCCTGGCACAATCCGCGCGCCGAGACCTATCGCCGGCTGCACGATATTCCCGATGACTGGGGAACCGCCGTAACCGTTCAGGCCATGGTCTTCGGCAACCTCGGGGACAATTCTGCGACCGGCGTCGCCTTCACGCGCAATCCGTCGAACGGCGAAAAGGAAATCTTCGGCGAATATCTTCCGAACGCACAGGGCGAGGATGTCGTGGCCGGTATCCGGACACCGCATCCGCTGACGAAGAAGAGCACGATCGGCATGACGGAGACGTCGCTCGAAATCGCGATGCCTGAAGTCTTTGCCGAGCTGCGCAGAATTTTCGATCGCCTCGAGCAGCACTATCGCGACATGCAGGACGTCGAGTTCACCGTTCAGCTCGGAAAGCTCTGGATCCTGCAAACGCGCTCGGGCAAGCGAACCACCGAAGCCGCGCTAAGGATCGCCGTCGATCTCGCAGCCGAAGGCCTCATCACTCAAGACGAAGCAATTCTTCGAATTGAGCCTTCGCAGCTCGACCAGCTGTTGCATCCGGCGATAGACCCCATCGCCGAGAACGATCTGATCGCCAAAGGGCTTCCAGCATCGCCCGGAGCCGCATCGGGCGAGATCGTGTTCCATGCGGAAATGGCGGAAGCGCTGAAGGCCAAGGGCCGCGATGTCATCCTCGTCCGCTCGGAGACGAGCCCCGAGGACGTTCACGGCATGCACGCGGCGGTCGGGATTTTGACGGCGCGCGGTGGCATGACCAGCCACGCCGCCGTCGTCGCGCGCGGCATGGGGCGCCCCTGCGTGTCGGGTGCCGGAACGCTCAGGATCGACGCCAATGTCGGCATCATGCGGGCCGGGGCGCGCACGTTCAAATCCGGCGACATCATCTCGATTGATGGCAGTACGGGTCGCGTTTACGCCGGCAAGGCCAAGATGCTGCCGCCTCAGCTTTCCGGAACGTTCGGCACGGTCATGGAATGGGCCGACAGCACGCGCCGCATGAAGGTGCGCACGAATGCAGATACGCCGCGCGACGCCCGTCAGGCGCGCTCGTTCGGGGCGGAAGGCATCGGCCTTTGTCGCACCGAGCATATGTTTTTCGAGGAAAAGCGCATTCTCGCCGTTCGCGAAATGATTTGCGCGGAAGACGAGGAGGGCCGCCAGCAGGCGCTCGATAAACTTCTCCCTGTCCAGCGCGGCGATTTCGAAGAGCTGTTCGAGATCATGGCCGGGCTGCCCGTTACGATCCGGCTGCTCGATCCGCCGCTCCACGAATTCCTGCCTCATGAGGATCGCGAGGCGGCGCAAGTCGCGGCCGCCCTTGGCATGGACCTTATGCGCCTCAAGGCACGCGTCGCCGAGCTCGAGGAATTCAATCCGATGCTCGGCTTTCGCGGCTGCCGCCTCGGCATCAAATTCCCCGAGATCACGCGTATGCAAACGCGCGCGATTTTTGAGGCAGCCGTCAACGCTCACAAGAAAACGGGTGAGGCAGTCCGGCCGGAGATCATGATCCCGTTCATCGCCTATAGGCGCGAGTTCGACATCTTGCGCGAGGTGATTGCCGAAACGGCGAAAGCCGTCGAGACGGAAACGGGCATTGCCATCCCCTATGACATCGGCACGATGATCGAGCTGCCGCGTGCGGCGCTCCGCGCGGCGGACATCGCAGCGGGACCGTTAGGTGCCGACTTCTTCTCGTTCGGTACCAATGATTTGACGCAAACAGTGCTCGGCCTGTCGCGCGATGACGCCGCGCCCATACTGTCGAACTATCTCGAGCATGAGGTGATTGCGACCGATCCATTCGTTTCGATCGATCAGTCGGGCGTCGGCGAACTCGTCAAGATCGGCGTCGAGCGGGGCCGTTCCGCCAAGCCTGATCTGAAGACAGGCATCTGCGGCGAGCACGGCGGCGATCCGAAATCGATTGGCTTCTTCGAGACCGCCGATCTCGACTACATTTCCTGCTCACCATATCGCGTGCCGATCGCGCGTCTATCCGCGGCGCAAGCCACGATTCGCCGGAGGCGCCGCGAGCAGGAGGCTTCCTAGAGCAATTCCAGCAAAAGTGTGCAGCGGTTTTGCGTCCGGAATTGTGTCAAAACAAAAAGGCTAGAGCGGGCCGTTCTCGCGCCGGTCGATGTCGTCGAGGCGCGGCTGGCGTGGACGCGGGCCCTTGTATTTCGGAAGGAACAGCAACCAAACCACGGCCGGCGGCACGAGGAAGCTCCACCCGATCCAGTAGGAAAGATCGCGGTTTTTGATGCCGGCCAGAATGCCCGCGAGAATTGAAGCCGCGATTGCGGTTCCGCCCCACAGTACGATCCACTGCATCGCCATGGAATTTCCCTCCATGTCCAAACCGCATGCTCCTATTCTAGCACATACCGGCGGACGCAAACTGCCAGATGCGCAGTGACTGTGGCAAATTCAAGCTCCGGTGGCGGACGGGATAAAATCCAGCCCGAGATCGAGAACAGGCGCCGAATGCGTCAGCGCCCCGACCGAGATCATGTTGACGCCGGTCACTGCGATGTCCCGGACAGTGTCGAGATTAACACCGCCTGAAGCTTCAGTAAGGCAGCGCCCGGCGACGATGCCGACAGCCTTCCGCAGGTCGGCGGGATCCATGTTGTCGAGCAGCACGCAATCAGCGCCTTCGCGCACGACGATTTCGAGCTGTTCGAGCGTATCGACCTCGACCTCGATTTTCGTCATATGCCCCGCGGTGGCCTTCGCGGCTTTGATCGCAGCTTCGATGCCGCCCGCTGCAACGACATGATTGTCCTTGATGAGAACGGCGTCGAACAAGCCGAACCGGTGATTGTGGCCGCCGCCGCATCGCACGGCATATTTCTCGAACGCTCTCAAGCCGGGCGTCGTCTTGCGCGTGTCGACGATCTGCGCGCCGGTGCCAGCAACCGCATCGACGTACTGTCGCGTCAGGGTCGCAATTCCGCACATTCGTCCCATGAAGTTCAAGGCGACGCGCTCGGCGGAGAGGATGGCGCGGGACTTTCCGGAAATGCGGGCGATTGTGTCGCCGGTAAATACCGGGCATCCGTCCGCGATCTGGATCGTGAAATCGCATGCGGGGTCGAGTTCTCGGAATGCCGCTTCTGCTAACGCGAGCCCGGACACGATGCCAGGCTTTCGCGCAGCGAGTAAAGCGTCCGAGCGTGCGCCCGGTGAGACCGTCGAGACGGTGGTGATATCGCCCGAGAGCCCAAGATCTTCGTCGAGCGCGCTACGAACCGCGGCCAGAACGAGATTGTGCGGGAGTGTGGGGAACGAGGAGGGAGCAGCCGTCATGTCCCGCATGATGCCAGCGCCGGCGGTTCGCAGCAGCTTTTTTTTGGCTTCTCGTTAATCGCTTCGAGATCGGCGAGCGTGACGAACGTGCGCTTCTGCATCGCCGGGTTCGCCTTCGGATAATCCGTACGGTAATGGCCGCCCCGGCTTTCCTTACGAAGCAGCGCCGCAGCCGTGATCAACTGAGCGGCAAGAAGCATGTTTGAGAGAACCCGGTCATTCACGACAGCTACGCTCAGCACTTTGAGTTCGGAAAGGGCAGTCGTCAGTCCTTCTGCGGAACGTTGAACGCCGACATATTTCGTCATGATCGCCCGCAGCCTGTCCATCGCCACGCGCCGCGAAGCGGTATCGGCCGCGCGACCGCTGCCGGGAATACGATGCGGCACGACGAAGTGCCCGACGCGATCGTGCGGAAGCAGGCCGCGAACGTCGTTTGCGACGCGCGCACCGAATACGACGGCCTCGAGCAGCGAATTCGACGCGAGCCGGTTGGCACCGTGAAGCCCGGTCGATGCAACTTCGCCGACAGCCCAAAGGCCCGTAAGGCTCGTCCGCCCATTCGCATCGGCCGCGATGCCGCCCATGTGATAATGCTCGGCCGGCGCAACGGGGATCAGATCCTTCGACGGGTCGATGCCGGCGCGCTGGCAATGCCCCCAGACGGTCGGGTATTGCTTTTCGAAGTCGGCGATCGCCGTGCGGCAATCGAGAAAAACACCCCGTCCCGCATTGAGCTCATCGTGAACGGCGCGCGCAACGACGTCGCGTGGCGCAAGTTCGCCGCGTGGATCGATCGCGAGCATGAAACGTTCGCCGTTTGAGTTGACGAGCGTCGCACCTTCGCCGCGGAGCGCTTCCGTCGCGAGCGGTGCGGGATCGATGCCGGCATCGATGGCGGTCGGATGAAATTGCACGAACTCGGGGTCCGCGATCACCGCACCGGCGCGCGCCGCCATGGCGAGGGCTTCACCCTTTGCATAGGAGGGATTGGTCGTCAGCGCGAACAACGCTCCTACGCCGCCCGTCGCCATCACGACCGCCGCCGCCGGAACGAAAGCGTAACGGCCATTGCCGAGTGCCGTCGGCCGGATCAGCCTGACGCCTTCGACCCGATCATTTGCGACGATGAGGTCGTCGGCTTCATATCCTTCGAGCACGCGGATCGACGGCGTCGCGCGCACGGCGGCGATAAGCGCCTGCATGATCGCAGCGCCGGCCGTGTCGCCCGATACGCGGACGACGCGCTTTTCGGAATGAGCCGCTTCCTTTGAAAGAATGTAGTGCCCTTCGAGGTCGCGATCGAACGGCACGCCATAGGCGAGAAGATCGCGGATGCGATCCGGGCCTTCCTCGGCAACCAGCCGCGCAATGTCCGGGTCGACGATACCCGCACCCGCTTCGATGGTGTCGGCGGCGTGTTTTGCCGTGCTGTCGCCTTCGCCGACCGCCGCGGCTATGCCACCCTGCGCCCACATGCTCGATGCGCCTTCGCCGAGCGGAGCGGCCGCGATCACGGTCACCGGAAGCGGAGCAAGCTTCAGCGCCGTGAAAAGTCCCGCAAGTCCGGCGCCGATGATCACGACGTCGCCGGGGCCGGGCTCACCTGTAAAGCCGCTGAACTCTGTAGCGGCGCGACGCTTCGTCGATGCAGCCATAAGTTTTTGCCCTCCCGGGGCGGTGGTCCCCAAGAGTTCGTTAGTTGGTCAGGTTGACCATGCGTTCGACCGCCCGGCGCGCACGTTCGGCGACATCCGGATCGACGATAACCTCATGCTGCATGTGCAAAAGGCTCTCGTAGATATTCTCGAGGCTGATGCGCTTCATGTGCGGGCAAAGATTGCACGGCCGGATGAACTCGACATCCGGAACCTCGACCGCGACATTCGACGCCATCGAGCATTCGGTAACCAGCATAACCTTGGCCGGGCGCTTCTCTTTCACCCAATGAATCATACCCGACGTCGAGCCGGTGAAGTCAGCGGCCTCGATAACGTCAGGCGGGCATTCGGGATGCGCGATGATCTTCAGCCCGGGTTCGTCGTCCCGCATGGCGCGCAGCTCTTCGCCGGTAAAGCGCTCGTGTACTTCGCATGCGCCCTTCCACGCGATAACTTGGACTTTCGTCTGCGATTGCACCCACTTCGCCAAATACTGATCGGGTATGCAGAGGACCCTCGGCACGCCAAGGCTTTCGACGACCTGGACGGCGTTGGAGGATGTGCAGGTGATATCGCATTCGGCTTTTACCGCTGCCGACGTATTCACATAGGTGACGATCGGTACGCCGGGATAGGCCTCGCGCAGCATGCGAACATCCTCGGGCGTAATCGACGACGCCAGCGAGCAGCCCGCCCGCATGTCCGGGATGAGAACGGTTTTTTCCGGCGAGAGCAGTTTTGACGTCTCGGCCATGAAGTGCACGCCAGCCTGCACGATGACCTTGGCATTCGTCCGGGCCGCTTCCTTGGCGAGCTGCAGTGAATCGCCGCGGAAATCTGCCACGCAATGGAAGATCTCCGGCGTCATGTAGTTGTGCGCCAGGATGACGGCATTGCGCTGCAACTTAAGCGCGTTGATCGACTTGATCAGCGGCGCATAATGCGGCCATTCCATCGGCGTGATGATATGCTTCACGCGGGCATAAAGGGGGGCCATCTCCGCCTCGAGAGCGGGCGACCACGCGAAAGCTTCGGGCGTCTTAGCGGCGGGCCGGGGCCTAGCCGGTGTCGCCAGACTTGAAACCAAAGCAGACATTCTCTTCGCCCTCCATATATGCTCGAAAAGAGCATATTTAGGGTGTGAAACCCGCCGGCAAACATGCCGTTCACACCGCACCCTCGAATGCTCGACTTGAGCATTCCTGAACATATTTAAAATAATAGATGTGCGAACAAATTTCCAGGGCGGTGGTTCCCGCCCTGGAATTTAGACGATGCCGATTAGCTTCGGCTCGGAGGCGCTGACACCCTGACGCCAGGTGCCGGGCGCTCGAGGAGGACTTCGCGGCGGAAACGGAAAAGTTTCGCCGGACGTCCGCCGGTTCGCGTTTTGACTTCTCCGGTCGGCTCGACAAGGCCCGCACCTTCGACGAGTCGGCGGAAGTTTTGTTTGTGCAGATGCGGACCAAGAATGGCTTCGACGGTCTTCTGAAGCTCGTAGAGTGTGAACTCATCGGGCATCAATTCGAAGACCACGGGCCGGTACTTGATCTTGGCACGCGTACGGCTGATGGCCGTCGCCAGTATCCGCCGGTGATCGGACTGCATCGGCAAACCGAGTTTGGGCCTGTCGGTCCATTCCGCGGCGCCCGGCCTTCCGTCCCGGACGGCTTCGTCGGCAAGACCCGCTTCGTAGAGAAGCTCGAACCGTTCGAGAACCTTCTCTTCGTCCCAGGCGGTGCCATCGAGGCCAAAGCAGATACGTGCGCGATCGCCACGAGCGATCGATGGTTGAGTGCTCGTCGCGAGCGCAGGCTTCTCAGCCCACGCTTTGAGACGCGGTTCAATGTCCCGGGCGATAATTTCGGGGCGCCCGCGACGCCAGTCTTCCCAAGGAAAATATTGGTACCAACTCCGCCAGAGACCATTGGTTAATCCATGGTGTCCGACAGCCTGCGTCAATGCAAGGTAACCGATGGAAACAATATTGGGAGTGGCAACGCCTGCATCAGCGTGGCGGCCACGATCAGCAAATGTATAAAGTTGCTCGGCATAGCCGAGGTCAAGGCCGGTCTGGCTTTGAACCCAGGCTCGTAAGCCGCTCTCCAATGTTCTGTGCTCGCGCGGATTAAAAGGCCCGAACGGCAAAACGTCTGTTGCACCGATGGCGTCCGGATCGCCCCGGACCACAAGTGCGACTGGTTCGTTATCGGATACGGCGACGATCGCCGCATTTAGTCCGATGCCGAGAGAAGGCTCTAGCTCGTGGTCGTCTTCAGGTGCGAGCTGAGACTTTTCAGGCGTCGGTTTTCTCCTGCCGGAAAGTTCCATGTTCATGTTTGTCTTCCCCGTGCTCCCCATGAGGCGAGCTAGTGGGCGATCATGGCGAATTTCAGATAGACCCTCTAAATGAAAAACGCGAATTCGCCCCACAATTGCCTAATTGTCAGTGCGGAGACAAATCCCCGAACCGCAAAAGAAACTCCCTCTGGGCATCCTTTGCCGTTACGGGTTTTAAAACTGACAGCACGCAGTGAAGTTCCGCCGGCACCTTCGGATTTCCGAAAAAAATCTCAGCCTCGCTCGTATCGAACCCCGCGAGCAACGTCGCTTCGTAGTACGCCGCGATCGTATCGGCCTCCTTAATTTCTGCCACAGCAGCGACACTGAGTTGCCCAACACCAAACCGCTTATGAATCGCTTCGAGCAAGTTCAGTTCGAACGCTTTGTAGTCGAGCCCGATCGCCGTTTTGAAAGGGCTGATCAGATCGCCGATGACGTATTCCGGCGCATCATGCAGCAACGCCGCGAGGCGTTCGTTGGTCGTCGAGCTAGGCCACAGCGCCGTGACGATGTCGGTGACGACGACGGAATGTTGGGCGACGGAAAAAGCGTAGTCGCCTTTCGTTTGTCCGTTCCATCGCGCAACGCGCGCGAGCCCATGTGCGATATCCTCGATCTCGATGTCGCGAGGCTCCGGTGCGAGTAGATCGAGCCGGCGTCCCGACAGCATCCGCTGCCAGGCTCTCGGCGTCTTTGCGTGCGAAGGATTCATAGCTCTGCGATCTTCAGCTTCTTTTGAAGTTTCGCGCATGCCGCGTGCCTGAAGCACGAGACGAGGTGATCATTGACCATGCCGGTCGATTGCATGAATGCGTAGATGGTCGTCGATCCGACAAAACGGAATCCGTCAGCCTTGAGAGCTTTGCTCATTCTCTTAGAAACGTCAGTCTCGGGCTTGATGTCTTTCGTCGATGCGAGCGTGTTTACGATCGGGCGGCCATCAACAAAACCCCATATATATTGCGAAAATCGCATCCGATCGCGAATTTCA
Source organism: Pseudomonadota bacterium (assembly GCA_018242295.1). Classification (GTDB taxonomy): domain Bacteria; phylum Pseudomonadota; class Alphaproteobacteria; order Rhizobiales; family Hyphomicrobiaceae; genus Hyphomicrobium_B. The sequence goes on along the minus strand of JAFECE010000003.1, from coordinate 380,858 downwards.
AGATAGACCTTCGCATTGGAAATTGTCGCCTCGATCTTGGCGCGGTTCCGGATGATGCCCTCGTTCTTGAGAAGCCGGTCGATGTCGCGCGCTGAGTATTGCGCGATGCGCTCGGCGTCAAAATTATGGAACGCCTTTCGAAAATTTTCGCGCTTGCGAAGGATTGTGATCCACGAGAGGCCCGCTTGGAATCCTTCGAGCATCAACTTCTCGAACAGCGCGCGATCGTCCGTCATCGGCACGCCCCACTCTTCATCGTGATACCGGATGTAAGTGGCGTCCGCGCCGGCCCACGGGCACCGTTCGATCTCTCTTGATGTGATCATGGCGACGGTAGAGACGATGAGGAGCGCGCGGCTGCAGATGCGGCGTAACTCTCGAGGACAATATCGTCGACGGTGACCGCGGCATCGCCTGCTGCAAGCGTCTGGTTTTTCTGCTTTGCCTCGAGTGCGCGGTCGAGGCGAAGCATCGCGATGGCAGCGGTCCCATCAACGGTCCCGACGCGTCCGATCGAAACGTCTCCAACAAGCACATCGTCATTCGAGGAGAGGGGAACTGAGCCCAAAATTTTTACGGCGCGCTTCCGAACGACAGTCTTGTTTTGCATGCGCGCGACGATCTCTTGTCCAACGTAGCAGCCCTTCGAAAACGACACTCCGTTAAAGAGATCGAAGTCGGCTTCGTGCGGATACGCGTCGCCGAATTTATAATCGCGGCCACCCTCGGGCACGCCGAGTAAAACGCGAAGCGCATCGTACTGCCGAAGCGCGATTTCGTTATTCGCATCGCTAAAAAAATCGCTCGCCAATTGGCCTTCGGCTATCAGTCGTACCCCAAGTGAGGTATGTCTGGGGTCCGGAAAACGCATGGCCTCATCCACAGGAATTGCGTCAGCGCCTTCGCCCCAGGCGGCATAGATTAGAAATGACTCCGAAACATCGGCGATGATGACATCGGCGCGAAGCTTATAGATGGCCAGCCGCTTCGCGAGATCGCCGGCGCTCGCACGGAGAACATCGAGCAGGTAGCCGTCGCCATGGCGAACGATAAAAAAGTCGAAGAGGATTTTGCCTTGCGGCGAAAGCAGCGCCGCGTGACGGGCCTCGCCGTTGCGAAGGCCTTCTATGTCATTGGTCACCAGCCCCTGAAGCAGCTTTTCGCTGTCCCGGCCGGTAACGCTGACGACTCCGCGATCTGCAAGTCGCGCTATCTTTGCGGCAGACATGAAGTTCACGCCTCGGTTGCAAATGGGGGAAGAGTTACGTATGCGGGGCTTTTCTCGTATGCAAGCTTAAGGAGCGCCGCAAGATGGTTGAGACTTTCGACGTCGTTATTCGAGGTGCGACGGTCGTCAATCATGATGGTGAAGGCGTCCGCGATATCGCGATCCGTGGTGGCAGGATCGCGGCAATCGGCCAACTCGGCGCGGTCAAGGCGGCCGAAATCATTGAGGCGGCAGGGCTCCACATTCTGCCCGGCGTCATCGATACGCAGGTGCACTTCCGGGAGCCCGGCCTTGAGCACAAGGAAGACCTGGAGACCGGCAGCCGGGCAGCCGTCGCGGGCGGTGTGACGGCCGTCTTCGAGATGCCGAACACGAAACCCCTGACGACGAGCGCCGAAACCCTCGCCGATAAGGTTCGCCGCGCCCGGCACCGGATGTTTAGCGATTTCGCCTTTTTTGTCGGCGGCACCCGAGACAATGTTGGCGATATTCCGGTACTCGAGAAGCTCGAAGGCTCGGCGGGCATCAAGGTGTTCATGGGGTCCTCGACCGGCGATCTGCTCGTCGATGATGGTACGACGCTCGATCGGATCATCGCGAAGATTTCCCGCCGCGCATCATTCCATGCCGAAGACGAAGCGCGGCTGAAATCGCGGATGCATCTGCGGCGGAAGGGCGATCCCTCGTCGCATCCCGAATGGCGCGACCCGGAAGCGGCTCTCATCGCCACCAAGCGGCTTGTCGGCATGGCCGAGGAACACGGCAAGCGGGTCCATGTGCTCCATGTTTCGACGGCCGAAGAGATGGAGTTCCTGCGCGAGCATAAAGCGTATGCCTCGGTCGAGGTGACGCCGCACCATCTGACCCTTGAAGGACCTGAAGCTTATGAACGCCTCGGCACTTACGTTCAGATGAACCCGCCGGTTCGCGATGCCCGACACCGCACCGCGATTTGGGCCGCACTCCAATCGGGCGTCGTCGATATTCTGGGCTCCGATCACGCGCCCCATACGCGCGAGGAAAAGGATCACGTCTATCCTGACACGCATTCCGGCATGACCGGCGTCCAAACCCTCGTTCCGATCATGCTCGATCATGTCAACGCGGGACGGCTGTCTCTGCAGCGTCTCGTCGATCTGACGAGCCACGGTCCGCAACGGCTTTTCGGCATTCGCTCGAAGGGGCGCATCGCCGTCGGCTATGATGCCGACCTCACCGTCGTCGATCTCCATCGGACGGCAACGATCACCAACGGCTGGATCGAAAGCCGCGCCGCCTGGACGCCTTATGATGGCGTGAAGGTCAAAGGCTGGCCGGTCGGGACGTACGTCCGCGGCCGGAAAGTCATGTGGGAGGGCGAGATTATCGGCCCGGCCCGCGGCGAGCCCGTCGGTTTTCTCGAGGGCTTCGCGGGCTGAGCCGGATCGTGACGCCGGTCAGCCTTCGCTGCCGGTTTTCGCGACGCGCGACATTTCCGGCGGCAGCCGCTTCAGCACGTGAACGGTCGTGCCGACATCGGCAAGCGTCGACAGATGCATGACGTTGCCATTGGTCATTCGGATGCAGCCCGACGATGACGCCGTTCCGATCGAGGAAGCCTCGTTCGTGCCGTGGATGCGGTAGAGCGTGTTGCCGAGATAAAGCGCCATGGCGCCGAGCGGATTGCGGACACCGCCGGACATCCGAACTGGGAGTTCAGGACGCCGGGCGCGCATATCGGCCGGCGGAATCCAGTCCGGCCACGCCGCCTTTCTCGTAATCTTCTCCGTGCCGCTCCACGCGAAACCCTGCTTTCCGACGGCGATCGGGTAGCTGTAAGCGCTCGATGACGTGAGGACGTAATAGAGACGGCGCCCCGCCGTATCGACCACGATCGAGCCGGGCTCGAAGCTGCTGTGAAATGAAACCTTCGGAGGCGCGATTGCGGCGATGCGCGGCTGTCCGCCGCCGGTGAGCGAGCCGGGCCCGTTTCCAGCCGGACCGTTGCGAGCATCCTCATCGGCAGAGCGATCGGACTGAGGCTGGTCCCAATCCCAGCCCATGCTGAAAAGCTGCTGGCCCATTTTCTGGGAGCTTTCGCGCTGCTTGCGGTCGAGCTTCTTTTTGGGGGCGACGTAACCGTAGGTCTCTTCAGACGGATGAAAGGCATAAGCCGGTGCAGCAATGGCGCAGCTCAAAACCGCTGCTGCCAAAAGCGATATACTCTTCATCAACAAAACTCCGCATTTTCATCTAATTTGTGAAAAGCGGAATACGCCCTTTGATCCGTCGCTGGAAACCCCACTGCGGCAATTGGCAATGCAAGTCGAATGCGACAGGCGCGCCGGACGTGAGTTCAATTGGCGCGTTTGAACGAGGTCCAGGTCCCATCGGCTGCGATTACCAGGCGCCACCAGAGCCACTGCTTCTTTTCGCGCATCTCCCGAGCCTTCGCCGGCGTGACGAGACGGTAGAGATCGACCTCTTCGGCGGGCGTCAGCTTGTCGAGCGGCCGTTCGGCGAGATAGGGCCAGACGTAGATCAGATTGTTCTCGATATCGTTGCCGAGTGGGAGGGCGACGGGCGGCATGTTCAGTGTCTCGACGAGGGCTGCGAGAATTTCCCGGCCCTCGTGATCTTCCGAGCGCTCCTTGAGCGCCTTGATCGGATCGCTTCCCGGTTCGGTGCCGAGGTCGGGAACAATGCCGCTGACTTCGAATGCGGTTTTCAGTTCATCGATGTTTCCGGACCGCGCGGCCGTCAGGATCACGTCGCGAAGGTCTTCGACGTGCGGCGGCAATTTCACTGGCTCGCCGCCACTCTCGTTGGCTCCCGCTCCGGCGACATGGACAAGAGCGCTTGCCGCCAGTACGAGTACTATGAGCAGATTTACCAGGCTTGCTTCTTGAAGGAGGGCCCGCCGGAAACGCCGTTCGCATGTCGCTCGAGGGATTCCCCACATTGCAGTTGCGCCCTCCGTTGAGTAGCTGTGGTGCCCGAAGCCGTGTTGGATGTGAGAATGCAGCCTAGCGCCAGTCGCTTCCAACTCAGAGATCGAGCACGTACCCCTTGCTGAGTTATATCCCGAACCCACTCATCATCCCCGTCGGGCTGATCGTCGGAATGCTCATTGCCGCCCCGGTCGGGCCTGTCAATGTGCTGTGCATCCAGCGGGCTATCGAACGGGGATTCTGGGGCGGGATCGCCGCTGGAATAGGCTCGGTGATGGGTGATGGTCTCATCGCCCTGTGCGCCGGCCTGGGCGTTGGTACGGTTTCGGGCGTCGTCCAAACCCATCGCGCAATCATTCAGGTCATCGGCGGTCTGGCTCTGATCGCTTTCGGGCTTCGTCTTTATTTTAGCGCGCCGCGGCTGAAGATGACGTCCGAGTCCGATGCATCGACCGCTCGCCTCAAGGACTTTGCTTGGGACATCCCGCAGACATTCTTCCTGACGATCACCAATCCCGGCGCGGTCCTCGGACTGTTCGCCGTTTTCGGGGGCGTCACCACATTCGTCGAGGTCCATTCGACCATTGACGTTCTGCTGATGGTTTCTTCCATCGTTGGTGGCAGCATGTTGTGGTGGATTGCGCTGTCGAATTTCATCAGCCGCCATCGCCACCGGATCGATCTTCACGTTCTGCAGATCGTCAATCGGGTCGCGGGCGCACTGCTTGCGCTCTTCGGCGGCGTGCTCATCGCCGAAGTGGTCCTGAAGGCCGGCCACTTCTGAGCCGCCAGCCGATCCGCTTAAGGGGCGGTTCTGATTATTGGTCGCGGCGGGTTAGTGTGAACTCGCCTTCGACGACCCGCTTCTCCAGTCCGCGCGTCAGATGGATAACCGCGTCTTCACCGTAGATCGCGACCAGATCGGTGAGCGCCGTGAAAAGCGCTGCGTATGCCATCTGCTGCGGTTCGACCCCCGTATCGACACCCTCGTCCCACGCGGCGAGAATAAGATCCAGCGCCTTCAGCGTCGGATTCTTCGTATCGATGTCCTCAAAACACTGCATGTCGCTCCCAATCTTCCCTCTACCCTGGCCGTCGCTTATGCGGACGGATACATCCCACCGTTTGTCACCTAGCACGACCTTTTGCGATAGGTCGAAGCTGCCACTATTCACAGTAAACCTTGTGAAAAGGCCTGACCGGCGCGTTAAGCGTGACGCCGCGCTCTCAGTTGGGAAATGCTTTGAGAAGCCCGTCGGAAAGTTCCGACCCCTCAGAGAGAAAACGGTTGATGGCCGTCTGAGCTGAAGGGCTGCACGTATTATAGGTCCGGCTGTAGCTGCGATACCCCTGGTTAAAAGCGCGCGTCAGCTTGGCGCGGCGAAGCGCCGTCGATCCTTCGGCGTCCATCAAATCGCGCATGCGGTCGCGCCAGTACTGGCCCTCGTTCGCCCCGCAAAGCTCGCGAAGATAGTGAACCGCCCCGAGGATCTCCGATAGCCGCAGCAGCCGGTCGTCGTAAGGCTTGGTATCGGAAGCTGCCAAGGCGGCCGGGCCGCCAGCCCCCGAAAGGAGCACGCTGAGCGCCAGAACAGGGGCCACAAGGTATCGGCTGCGACGTTTCACGTTCCCGTCCGGCTTTCTCATGCGGCTCGCTTAAAGCAGATTCTGGGCCTTCGATCAGCGAACGCTTATATTCAACTTTCATTCGGCATCAAAAGGACCGGCCGGCCTTGTGCACGCGCTATAGTTTGACGACACCCGCCGAGGCCGTAAGGGCGTTCTTCAAGGCGCCGAGCGTCGAAGATTTCCCCCCGCGCTACAATATCGCGCCGTCCCAGCCCGTTCTGATCTCGCGGAACGACGTGCATAACCGCCCCGAGCTGCAACTGGTGCGCTGGGGCCTCATCCCGTCCTGGTTGAAAGATCCGAAATCGCTCGGCTCACCGCTGATCATCGCGCGGGCCGAAACCGCGAGCGAAAAACCGGCGTTCCGGGGCGCAATGCGCCATCGCCGGTGCCTCGTGCCAGTGACGGGCTTTTACGAATGGACGGGTAACCGGAAGGCGCGCCAGCCGCACCTCATCCGCATGAAAGACCAGGAGCTTTTCGCACTCGCCGGGATTTGGGAAGATTGGCTTGGCGCCGACGGCAGCCAGATCGAAACGATGGCCATTCTGACGACGGCCGCCAACGACGAGATCGCCAGGCTGCACGACCGGATGCCGGTAATCATTGAGAGCACGCATTTCGATCGCTGGCTCGACTGCCGGCCCGGAACCGCCGAGGTCGTGCTCGACCTTCTGACGCCGTTGCGCGAGGGGCGCCTGACCACGACGCCGGTTAACCGGAAGCTCAACGATGTGCGAGCGGAAGGCCCCGAGCTGCAAGAGCCGGAATTTTTGACCCTTCTCTAGGGTTGTGCCGTCCGTGCGGCTCGCGCGTCGCCGAAATCGGCGCTAACCTAAACATAACCCTTAAACTGAAGACCTATTTGTCATCCAAGTGTAGATAGCTACCAAGAGATCAGCCGATCTTGGCCGCGTGGCTTAGGCAGCAGCGGGCGCCAAGGGGCACATGGGGAGAGCGCGATGGCGTATCACGGCGAGGATCTCGACCTCAGAACACAGCAGACCTGGACCCCGCCTGATGGGACGATCCAGGGCGACGCGTCGTTGACCAACGGCAAGCGCGGGCTCTTGCATACGGGGCCCGTCCTCGTCGACGACACGGTGCTCGCCTGTTTCAACCAAGCTTACGACATCGCGTCCGCGCATCGCTCCGGTGAGGTCCGCATCGAGCACTTGCTCAATGCGATGACCCGCGTCGATCCCTCCGCGGCCGCGCTCGAAGCACATGGGCTCCGGGTTGTCGCGTTGAAACGCGAGACGGCAACCATCATTGCGGGCGAGCTCCCGGCGATTTCGGGCACCGGTGCCGTGTCGCCACGTCGCTCTGACGAATTGGCGGAACTCCTCCGTCTTGCCTCGTCATTCGCCGCCCGCAGAAATGCCGCTGTGAGCATCGACGATCTCCTGCACGTTCTGTTCGATCAAAGGTCGGACTTCGCACAGTCCGAATTGCTCTTCCGTTTCTCGTCGCGCTTCACGCCGATGCCTGAACCCTTGCCGCCGTTGACGCGTGCCGAAGGCCGCTATTCACCGAGCAACCTCCGTTACTCTGCGGAATACGCCCGGCCGGCCTATCGCACCGACTATTTGGCGACTTCGGCCGACACACTGCAGAATTCCCGCCTCGACGCGCTCGAGCAAATGGTGCGCACCTTAAGTCACGATTTCTCCAACGAACGGCACATCATAGCAGGGCTCATCCGTGATCTGAGCCGCGATACGCTCGCCTATCAGGATGACCAGGGGCGGGGCCAAGCCGTGTTGATCGACCGCGTCGGCGCGCTGGAGTCGGCGTTCCGCGAAGGCGGCACAGGCTCGGCCGAAACGCTGCCGCTCGTCTCGAAACTCGAGAACATCGAAGCGGCACTGGAGCTTCGCCTGCAGGAGATGTCGCAATCCTGGGCGGTGCTTTCGACCCGCCTGCAGGAACTCGAAGCATCGATGCGGGCCCGTCCAGCTACAGAAGCAACGGTGGACCTGAAGCCAATTGCCGATCGCCTCGACGTCATCGAAGAGGCGGTGCTCGGCCACGATCATCGCGCGCTGGGTGACCTCACAGACCGGCTCTCGAAGCTCGACGACGACATCGGCCGTGTGCTCGCAGCGTCGCCCGATGCGGGAAGAACCGAAGCCTTGCTTGGAGGCCTCGACAAGATCGACGGCGTATCGAACAAGCTCGACGCGCACAACGGATCGCTGACGGAACTCGCGGTCGCTCTCGTTGATCGCATGAACGGGGTCGAGCGCGCCGTCGCAGCCGAGATCGAGACGGCGGCTGCCAAGCATCAAGCCTACACGCAGGATCTCACCGAGGTCCACGAAGCTCTATTGAAGGTCAACGAGAACCAGCACACGCTCGCCGGCTCCATGGATCAATGGCGCACGGAATCGGCAACCGACGTCGCCAATATTTTGAACCGTCTCGGAACCATCGATCGGGACACCGCGCTGCCCGCGGAAACGATCGCCGCGCTGAACCATCATATGGAAGCGACGAACCGCTTCATCATCGAGCGGTATCACCGCCGGCATCGCTTCCTGTATTGGTTGTTTGGAACCGATGACTGGATGGGTGCCAGCTGGCCGTCCAGCAAAGCGACGATCGAAGCCGAAGAGCGCCGCCTCAAGGAGGCCGGCGTTTAAGTCCACTCCCGATTCAAAGCGACGCTCCGCGCAAGCGTTCGTTAACCTGACTGAGAGGTTAGTGTTTACCGCTTTGGTTTAAAGCGGGTGCTCCGATTCCTTCCGAAATCTGCGCACCTGCCGCCATGAATTCACAAAATCGTCGTGCACTTTATCTCGCGAATATCATGTCGCCAGAAGCGAACAGCTTTGGCGTGCTGCGCCTGCTGATGGCGACGTTCGTCCTGATCTCTCACTCGAAAGCCCTCGGCGCCTTGCGCGCCACCTGCAACAAGGTCGACGCCTCGTTTGGCATCTACATCTTTGCAGGCCCGACGCAGCAGACGCTTTTGTGGCTGATGCCTGGCGTGCAGCCGGTCTGGCTGTCGCTCGTCGCTTCCGCCATCGTTCTGCCCGTAGCCATCGTCTCGTGGATCGCAATCGAAAAGCCGGCCTTGCAGCTCAATTCGCTGATAACCGGGTGCGCGAAGCTTCGCCAACCGAGCTGTCCGCTGCCCGCAACCTGATTGGCCGTTCACCAAATCTTGCCGAAAAGTCTTGAGTTGACCGCCGGGCCCGTGCTTTCCTTAAGAAAGCGTGAATGGCGTCGGGGGCAGACATGTTGCGGCGGTACTTGATCGTCAACGGCGTGACGACGGTGCTTCTCTACGCTGCGATTTATTCGGTGACGCCCTCGATGAAATCGCTCGAGGCCCTGCGCGACAGTTTCGAAGGCTTCGTCATGCAAAGCCCGGTGCTGGCCCCGCTCGTCAACAAGGTCATCCTCGTAACGAGCGTCCTGTAGCGACGCCGGCTAATCGCGCGGCGCCGCAGCCCGCTTCAGCCTGTCGTTGATCGCTTCACCCAATCCGTGTTTCGGGATCGGCGTTACAGCAATCGTCGGAGCGCCGGAGGCGTCTAGCGTCCGGAGTGCCGCGAAGAGGTTTGCAGCGGCCTCGACGAGATCGCCCGACGGGCTGAGATTGATGAAAACCCGCGCCGGCTTCTCGGCAACGCCCCCGAACGCCAGAACGGCTTCGTCCGGTCCCCATTCGTAGGCGTTGAGCCTTAAGCCCGCCCGCGGCGCGTAATGGCTCAGAAGCTGACCGGGTGAAGCTGGTCTGCTGCTGCTCGCCTCGGTTTCGCGCACGAGACGCTCGCCTAAAGCCTCTTCGATTGCCTCAACCGTCAGGGCGCCCGACCGCAGCAGAACGGGTGTTTCACCCACAAGGCTGACGACGGCCGATTCCAATCCGTGAGACGTCGGCCCTGCATCCAGGATCAACGCCGCCTTATCGCCGAGGTCCGCCGCGACGTGCTCGGCATGGGTCGCACTGACATGGCCGGACCGGTTGGCGGAGGGCGCTGCGAGCGGGCGCTGGGCCGCGGCCAGCAAGGCGCGGGCAACGGGATGATCGGGTGAACGAAGTGCTACCGTCGGTAGCCCGGCCGAAACCAGATCGCTGACATCCGATTTGGCGGTGCGCGGTACGACGATCGTTAGCGGTCCCGGCCAGAAAGCTTCCGTCAGTCGCCGCGCCAAGGGCGAGAACTCGCCGATGATCAGAGCCTGCTCCAACCCGTGGACATGCACGATAAGGGGATTGAACGCCGGCCGGCCCTTGGCCTCGAACACGCGCGCGACGGCTTCGCCGTTTGTCGCGTCCGCGCCGAGCCCGTAGACTGTCTCCGTCGGAAATGCGACGAGCGCACCCGACCTGATCATTTGTCCCGCTTCGGCGATCCACTCGGCGTTGGCGGGAGCAATTCTGCCTTGCTTCAATTTTTCACCCGGTTTGCGCGCGCGTTGGTTCGGCATAGTGTTCGAAAGCAGAACCCGAGCGGCATTGAGAAACGATCCATGACTTACCAGGCTCCAATAGACGACATCGTCTTTTCACTTAAGACCGTTGCAGCTCTCGGCGACATGGACACGAGCGGGCTCTATCCTGGGCTCGACGCCGACACAGTCGTGGCCGTCATTGAAGAAGCTGGAAAGTTCGGCGCCGAGGTCCTAGCACCTTTGAACGCGGTCGGCGACCGTATCGGCTCGAAATTGTCTGACGGAAAAGTGATGACCCCGCCGGGCTTCGGCGTGGCCTACCGGCAGTTCGTGGAAGGTGGATGGAGCGCGCTTCCCTGCTCGGAGGCGTATGGCGGGCAAGGCCTTCCCGAAATTGTGGCGACCCCCGTGGGCGAGATCTGGAATGCTGCGAACGTGTCATTCGGGCTTTGTCCGCTCCTGACGCAGGGCGCAATTCACGCCATCGAGGCGGGCGGCGGCGAAGAGCTCAAGGCGAAATTCCTGCCGAAGATGATAGCCGGTGCGTGGACCGGCACGATGAACTTGACGGAACCTCACGCCGGCTCCGATCTCGGGCCCTTATCGACGCGCGCCGAGCCGCAGGGAGATGGAACGTATCGCATCACCGGTACGAAGATCTTCATCACCTACGGCGAGCACGACATGGCGGAGAACATCATTCACCTTGTTCTCGCGCGTTTGCCCGATGCTCCGCCCGGAACGCGCGGAATTTCGCTCTTCCTCGTGCCCAAATATCTGGTGAATGGCGACGGCTCGCTTGGCGATCGGAACGACGTCATTTGCGCCGGCGTTGAGCATAAGCTCGGCATCATGGCGAGCCCGACATGCGTGATGAAGTTCGGCGAGAACGGCGGCGCGACGGGCTATCTCGTTGGCGAAGAAAATCGCGGCCTTGCGACGATGTTCGTGATGATGAACGCAGCGCGCCTCGGCGTCGGCGCTCAGGGCGTCGGCATCGCCGAGCGCGCGACGCAGCACGCGGTGGCTTACGCAAAGGAGCGTCGCCAAGGCAAAAGCCTCTCCGCCAACGGCTCGGGCGGGATGAGCCCCATCATCGAACATGCCGACATCCGTCGCATGCTCTTGACGATGAAGTCGCTCACGCAAGCCGCCCGCATGATCTGCTATGCGACGGCAAAAGAACTCGACATCGGCCATCGCGGCAAAGACGAGAAGGAACGCAAGGATGCGCTAAACCGCGCCGCGCTTCTGACGCCTCTCGCCAAAGCTTTCTCCACCGACATCGCCAACGAGGTCGCTTCGCTCGGCGTTCAAGTTCACGGCGGCATGGGCTTCGTCGAGGAGACTGGTGCCGCGCAATACCTCCGCGATGCCCGCATTTTGCCGATCTACGAAGGCACGAACGGCATCCAGGCGATCGATCTCGTGACGCGCAAGCTCACGCTGGATGGCGGCGCGACGGTGACGACGTTTCTGTCCGGCCTTGCCGGCATCATCGCTAGCGTGCGGGCGGCGAACCGCAGCGACTTTGGCCACATGGCAGCGCGTCTTTGCGAAGCGCTGGTCAGTCTGCAATCGGCGACGCTGTGGATGGCGCAGATGCTGCCGGGCGATACGGAAAAGGCCCTCGCGTCCGCGACACCCTATCTGCGGGTGATGAGCCTGACGGCCGGCGGCGCATACCTCGCGAAAGGTGCGTTGACGGAGCCTGTCGGATCGCCGCGCGTTGCGATTGCGCGGTTCTTCGCGGAAAATCTTCTGACGGAGACGAAAAGCCTCGCGGAGGCGGTGCAACACGGCGCCGACTCCGTACTTGTCGACGCCCACGGCCCAGTGTTTGGATGAGTGTTCGCATGACATCCGAAATCGCAGAAATTGCAGTCTGGCGAGGTGACGGCGTTCAGGTTCTTCGCCTCGCGCGGCCAGAGAAGAAGAATGCACTGACCGGCGCGATGTATCGCGCGCTCGCGGACGCCATCGAAACGGGCGACGCTGATGCCTCCATCGCGGCGCACATCATAACTGGCACGGGCGGCGTCTTCACGGCGGGCAACGACATCGGCGATTTCCTTGCCACCTCGCGAGACACAGGTGATCTCAGCACGGATGTGGTGCGCTTCATCCGGCTTCTGCCGGTCATCGAGAAGCCCCTGATCGCGGCCGTAGACGGCGCCGCGATCGGCATCGGCACAACGCTGCTCTTTCATTGCGATCTCGTGTACGCGACGCCGGACGCGACCTTCGCCACACCCTTCCTGGATCTCGGCGTTACGCCGGAAGCCGCCTCGAGTCTCCTGATGCCGCAGCGCATGGGCTATGCGCGCGCCTTCGCGATGCTCGCGCTCGGTGAGCCGATGTCGGCGGACGACGCGGTCGCGGCGGGCTTTGTAAACGCGATCGTTCCGGCTGCTGATCTCGAAAAGACGGCGCTCGACGCAGCGCGCCGCCTCGCGAAGAAGCCACCCGAAGCATTGGCCGTTGCCCGCCGCCTGCTACGCGGCGATGCGAGCGAGATTTTGCAGCGAACCGATCAGGAGGTGTCGGCCTTCCGCGAGCGGCTTCGCTCGCCGGAAGCGATCGAGGCGTTTACGGCCTTTTTCGAGAAACGGCCCCCGAGGTTCGGCAAATCGGCATAGCTCCGGGGTCTGGCTCGACGGGCAAGCTCTTCGCCTCTTACGCAACCGAAGCTGTCATATTAAGTTGATCCCCCGTATTCGACAGCGAACGAGAGCAGTGGAATGACGTCCCTCAAGGGCAAGACCCTATTCATTACCGGCGCGAGCCGCGGCATCGGATTGGCGATCGCGAAAAGAGCGGCGAGGGACGGCGCGAACATCGCCATCGCTGCCAAGACGGCCGAGCCGAACCCCAAGCTCGAAGGCACGATACATTCCGCGGCGAAGGAGATCGAAGACGCGGGCGGCGCTGCGCTCGCGCTCGAATGCGATATTCGCAACGAGGACGAAGTCCAGGACGCCGTCGCGAAAACAGTCGAACGCTTCGGCGGCATCGACATTTGCGTCAACAACGCCAGCGCGCTTTCTCTAACGTCCATAGAGAAGACGGAGTTGAAGCGCTTCGATCTGATGTTTGCGGTCAATACGCGCGGAACGTTCCTGACGTCGAAAACGTGTCTGCCGCATCTGAAGCGAGCCGAGAACCCGCACATTCTAACGTTGTCGCCGCCGCTCGACATGCACTCCAAATGGTTTTCCGGACACGTCGCCTATTCGATCGCGAAGTACGGCATGAGCCTCTGCGTCCTCGGCCTTTCCGACGAGCTGAAGAAGGACGGCATTGCCGTCAACGCGCTTTGGCCCAGAACGACGATCGCGACGGCCGCCGTCCAGAACATTCTCGGCGGTGACAAGCTCATGCGCATGAGCCGCACGCCGGAAATCGTCGCCGACGCGGCATATCTCGTCTTCGCACAGCGAGCGAAAACGTTCTCCGGCCATTTCCTCATCGACGATACGTTTCTTGCCGAAGTCGGCGGCGTGAGGGATTTTGAAGGCTACCGGGTCGACAAGTCGATGCCCTTGGCGCCTGATTTCTTCGTCCCTGCAGAGAGCAAGCCGCCGCCAGGTGTTCAAATCGCGCGGCTGTCGGAACTGGCGTGATGATCAAGTCGGAGCGCGACAGTAACAGATGACGACCGCATTGATCACGCATCCGGCGTTTCTCAATCACGACACCGGCGGCTTCCATCCCGAACGGCCGGACCGCATGCGGGCCATCGACGAGGCATTGTCGGAGGAGAGCTTCGCCCTTCTCGATCGCCGCGAGGCGCCCCTTCGCGAAGACGATAAAATCTATATCGCCATGGCGCACACCGCCGGGCACGTTGCGGCTCTCACCGCGGCGGTGGCGAATATCGATGAAGGCCATAAATATATCGACGGCGACACCGTTGCCTCGCCCGGCACATGGGAAGCAGCCCGCCGGGCCGTCGGCGCCGTGCTCGACGCTGTCGATATCGTGATGACCGGCGAAGCGGCGAACGTCTTTTGCCAGGTTCGCCCGCCCGGACATCACGCCGAGAGCCAGCAGGCAATGGGCTTCTGCTTTTTCAACAATGTGGCGATAGCTGCGCACTATGCGCGAAAAAAATATGGCGCTGAGCGGGTCGCCGTCGTGGATTTCGACGTCCACCACGGCAACGGTACGCAAGAAATTTTCTGGTCCGATAAGGACCTTTTTTACGGCTCGACGCACCAGATGCCGCTCTTTCCGGGCACAGGCGCGTTGCGGGAAACGGGTGTGGGCAATATATTCAACGCGCCGCTGCGCGCGGGCGACGGGCGTGAACCGTTCGAAGAGGCCTTCAGAAGCCGGATACTCGGGCCGTTGCATAATTTTGCCCCTGACGTGCTATTGATTTCCGCGGGCTTCGATGCCCACCAGAGGGATCCGCTCGCCTCGCTCAATCTTGTCGCAAAGGACTTTCATTGGGCGACCGAATCTCTTTCTGAAGTGGCTCGGCGTCACAGCAACGGCCGGATCGTTTCCGTTCTCGAAGGCGGTTATGATCTCACGGGGCTTGCCCAATCCGTTGCAGCCCACGTAAAGGCGTTGATCGAAGCGGGCCACTGAGCGGCATGCCGATCCCAACGCTCGGAAGCAGGACAATATGAATACAAAAGCGCCGGAAAAAAACTTCGCCGATATCAAGGAGATGACATTCGAACGCGCATTGAAGGAGCTTGAGGCCATCGTCGGCAAGCTCGAGCGCGGCGATGTCGAACTTGAGGAAAGCATAACGATATACGAGCGCGGCGAAGCGCTTCGCGATCACTGCGACCGCCTGTTGAAGGCCGCTGAGGCGAAGGTCGAAAAATTGACGCTCGGCGCCGATGGCTCTCCGACCGGCACCACACCGCTCGACAAGGACGGCAATGCGCCGTTTTGAATGGCCCCGGCGGTGAACCGCCGGCGCGCGCTTCCGCCAAACATTAACTTCTCTGCGGCACGCAAGCGCATTATGCCATCTACGAACCTCCGCAGTTGGGAGGATCGCCGATAGGCGTTATGAATGCCCCGTACTTTCGCGGACGTTTGTTTACCACCTACTTCCACAACGGTACTTTAGTTACCATCGCATCAAGGTTTTACCGTGAGCCAGACACCGTTACTTGATCGTATCAAGACCCCGCATGACCTGCGTCAGTTGCAGGAAGATCAGTTGCCGCAGCTCGCAGCGGAACTCCGCGACGAGACGATCAATGCCGTTTCTGAAACCGGTGGTCATTTGGGCGCGGGTCTCGGTGTCATCGAGCTGACGGTCGCGCTGCATTGGGTGTTCAATACGCCGGACGACCGCCTGATCTGGGACGTAGGCCATCAGGCCTATCCGCACAAAATATTGACGGGACGTCGCGACCGCATCCGCACCCTGCGCCAGCCGGGCGGCCTCGCAGGCTTCACGAACCGTGAAGAAAGTCTCTACGATCCGTTCGGTGCTGGACACTCCTCGACCTCGATCTCGGCCGCGCTCGGCATGGCCGTCGCGCGCGATCTCAGCAACAAATCGAACAACGTCATCGCCGTTATCGGTGATGGCGCGATGAGCGCCGGCATGGCCTACGAGGCGATGAACAATGCCGGTGCGCGCGACGAACGATTGATCGTCGTTCTCAACGACAATGACATGTCGATAGCGCCGCCAACGGGCGCGCTCTCGGCTTATCTCGCGCGTGTGACGTCGAGCGGCACCTACATGCACTTGCGCGATTATGCGAAGCAGCTGGCGAAGCTTCTTCCAAAGGCGTGGGAACGCCGCGCGGCTCGCGTCGAGGAATATACGCGTCACCTTTGGCAGGGCGGCGCCTGGTTCGAGGAATTGGGTTTCTATTACGTCGGCCCGCTCGATGGCCACGACCTCAATCAGCTACTTCCCGTCTTGAAGAATGTGCGGGATCTCGCGCAGGGGCCGATCCTTCTTCACGTCGTAACGAAGAAGGGCAAGGGCTATGCGCCGGCGGAAGCCGCTGACGACAAGTATCACGGCGTCAACAAGTTCAACGTCATCACCGGCGCGCAGGTCAAGCCGAAGCCCAATGCGCCGAGCTATACGAAGGTGTTTGCCGACGCTCTGATCGCGGAAGCCCGGAAGGACAAGCGCGTTGTCGCGATTACGGCAGCAATGCCGTCCGGCACCGGCCTCGATCACTTTGGCAAGGAATTTCCCGATCGCACCTTCGACGTCGGCATCGCCGAGCAGCACGCCGTGACCTTCGCCGCGGGTCTCGCAACCGAGGGCTATAAGCCCTTTGCGACGATCTACTCGACGTTCCTGCAGCGGGCTTACGATCAGGTCGTTCACGACGTCGCGATTCAAAGCCTGCCCGTGCGGTTTGCGATCGATCGGGCAGGTCTTGTCGGTGCCGACGGCGCAACGCACGCAGGATCGTTCGACGTAACCTACCTCGCGTGCCTCCCGAACTTTGTCGTAATGGCCGCTGCCGATGAGGCCGAACTCGTCCACATGGTCGCGACGCAAGCGCAAATCGACGACCTGCCGAGCGCGCTCCGCTATCCGCGCGGCGAGGGCGTCGGCGTCGAACTGCCCGAAGTGGGCATTCCGCTCGAAATCGGTAAGGGCCGCATCGTCCGTCAGGGCTCCAAGATCGCGCTTCTCTCGCTCGGAACGCGGCTTGCCGAATGCCTGAAAGCTGCCGACCAACTCGCCGCCGCCGGGCTGTCGACGACGGTGGCCGATGCGCGTTTTGCAAAGCCGCTCGATACGGCGATGATCCGCGATCTGGCCACCAATCACGAGGTCCTTGTCACCGTCGAAGAAGGGTCCATCGGCGGCTTCGGCAGTCACGTGTTGCAGTTCTTGGCCGACGAAGGCCTGCTCGATGGCGGCCTGCGGGTGCGCTCGAAAGTTCTGCCGGACGTTTTCATCGATCACGGCAAGCCGGAAGTCATGTACGAAGAAGCTCGCCTCAACGCGTCGGGCATCGTCGAGACTGTTTTCGCCGCGCTCGGCCGGGCTGCTGCTGTGGGGGAACGCGCCTAGAAGTAGAAGTGAGCCGCAATGGCTCTGGGACTCGGAGGGAATGAAATGCATCCGATCGTGAGCCTTGTCGCGCGAATACTTCTGGCGGCAATCTTCGTTACCGCGGGCATCAGCAAGATCTCGGGTTACGAGGGCACCCAGGCCTACATGGCGTCTCACGGGCTGCCCGGTGGCCTTCTCCCCCTGGTCATCGCTCTCGAGGTGATCGGCGGTCTCGCCGTGCTGTTGGGTGTCTTCTCGCGCTGGGCAGGTCTCGCGCTCGCGGCGTTCTGCTTGGCGAGTGCCGCAATCTTTCACTTCAACTTTGCCGATCAGGCTCAGGCGACAAACTTCATGAAGAACGTCTGCATGGCCGGCGGCTTCCTGCTCCTCTTCGCGAATGGCTCCGGCCGTTACGCGTTGAGGCCCGACTGAAGGCCGGGCCCCGCAGCGGATCTTATTTTACCGTGATCGTCACGACGTCCGATTTGACCGGCGGATCGTGCGGAATGTGGTTCTTGTCGCCGAGCAAGAGCTGCAACGTATGTTTTCCCGGCTTGAGCTCGACGGTCGTTTCCGTCTGGCCTTTGCCGTAGTGAACGTGGCTCTCGTCCTTCGGAATGGCCTCGCCAAGAGGAGGTAGCGCCGCATCGATCAAGAGGTGATGGTGGCCGGAGTGAGGGGTATCGCTTCCCGCCGGAGCGACCTCCATGCCCTCGATGCCGAATTTTATGGTAACCGGGCTCGAAACGGTCGCGCCGTCCTTCGGCTCGATGATAAAGACTTTCGCACCCGCGGGAGACGGTGTCCGCCCGCTGTCGGCTAAAGCAGCGAACGGCAGCGTCAGCGCGACGAGCGCCGCGGCGAATATAACAGGTTTCATGTATGTGCTCTCCATCTAGACCCGTCAGAGACATGGGGCGGATGCCGGGCAACGTCAATCAGGTCGGCTAAGGATCATGCGTTTGGATCAGATGCTCGTTACGCGCGGATTGGCGCCGTCGCGCGCCCGCGCCCAGGATCTGATCAAACGCGGCTTCGTCCGCGTCGGCGGCAAGGTGTGCGATAAGCCTGCGCAGGACGTGAGCGATACGCTGACGATCGAGATGTCGGACGTCGCCCCTGCCTATGTTTCGCGGGGCGCCGAAAAACTTGCCGTGGCCCTCGCGCACTTCCGATTCGATCCTTTGAACAAAGTCTGCCTCGACGTCGGCGCCTCGACCGGAGGCTTCACGGAGGTTCTGCTCGAAAATGGCGCCGCCCGTGTTTACGCGGTCGATGTTGGTACCGCACAGCTTCATCCGCGCATGAAAGACGATCCGCGAGTGGTTTCGCTCGAAAATTTCGACGCGCGACACCTGTCGCCTTCCATGGTTCCCGATCCCATCGCGGCCATCACCGTTGATGTCAGTTTTATTTCCGTCACCAAGCTGCTGGCCCCGGCACTACAACTCGCGAGCCCAGGCGCGTGGATGGTCGTGCTCGTGAAGCCGCAATTCGAGGTCGGGCGGGACAACGTCGGCAGCGGCGGCATCGTGCGTGACGAGGCAGCGCGTCAAGGCGCATTGGAAAGTGTTCGCGCCTGGGTCGAAAGCCAGCCCGGGTGGAGCGTCGCCGGTGCAATGCCCTCGCCCATTCTCGGCGGCTCCGGCAATTCTGAATTTCTTCTAGGAGCACGACGCAATGGCTGACGCGCGCGAACTCTTGATCCGCCGCATCGGCGCGCAAGGCGATGGCGTGGCCGACCTCGATGGCGAGCCCGTCTTCGTGCCGTTCACGCTTCCCGGAGAGCGGATCGAGGCCGAAGTCGAGGGCGAACGCGCGCGGCTGCAACGAGTGCTTGAGCCGAGCCTCGAGCGAGCGGCTCCCGTCTGCAAGCACTTCGGCAAGTGCGGCGGCTGCAACGTTCAGCATATGGCGCCCAATACCTACGCCGAATGGAAGCGGAATCTCGTGGTCGATGCGTTCCGTTCGCGCGGCCTCGAGCCTGTCGTCGATGCCTTGCAAAGAACTGCAGGCAAACGTCGCCGTGCAGTGATGAAGGCGGAACGAACGCCCGAAGGTGTCGCTCTCGGCTTCTACGAGGCATCGTCGCATGACCTCGTTGCCATCGAGGAATGCCCAGTTCTCGAACCGAAAATCGTCGCGGCGCTCCCCATCATCGACAATCTGATTGCGCCGCTTCTTTCGAAGCGCGGAGAAGCGCGCGTCGCCATAACGCTGACCAAGTCCGGCCTCGACGTCGAAATATCAGGCATCGAGCGTCAATTGACGCCGGAAGTCAGAAGCGCACTTGCGGCGAAAGCCAGCGACATGAAACTCGTGCGTCTCGTCGTCAGGAATGAAGTCGTCGTCGAGACCCTGCACCCGTTCCTGAGCTTCGGCACGGCGGACGTGATCCTGCCGCCCGGCGTGTTCGTGCAGGCGGTCGAGGAGGCGGAGGCGGAAATAGCACGCCGGGTCGTCGCTGCCACCGGCAAAGCAAAGGCCGTGGCCGACTTGTTCTGCGGCTTGGGCGCATTCACATTTCCACTCGCCACGCGTTCCCGCATTGCGGCGTTCGACGGAGATAAAGCTGCCGTCGCCGCGCTGGCATCGGCTGCAAAAAAGGCATCCGGCCTGAAGCCGGTCACTGCCACGGTTCGCGACCTTTTCCGCGAGCCGTTGTCGCCGCTGGAACTCAACGAGCACGATGCAGTCGTGTTCGATCCGCCGCGCGCCGGAGCTGAGGCGCAGTCGCAGAGACTGGCGAGATCGAAGGTAAAAACCGTCGTCGCCGTGTCCTGCAACCCGGCGACGCTCGCACGCGACGTTCGCCACCTCGTCGACGGCGGATACAAAATCGAGTCCGTGACCCCGATCGACCAGTTCCTCTATTCCGCGCACGTCGAGGTCGTTGCTATCTTGCGCCGCTAGCGGTCGCCCAAAACTCGATCGACGAATGCTGGAACGATCTCGGTTGCCCTCCCATAGTGCGCTTCCTCGAAAAGGCTCGCACCCTCGGAAGGTTCGAGATTGAGCTCGACCGTATGCGCTCCATTCGCCGCCGCCTCGGTGACGAAACCGGCCGCCGGATACACATTCCCGCTCGTGCCAATCGAGACGAACAAATCGGCTGCGGCAAGCAGGGCGCTGATACGTCCCATTTCGTATGGCATCTCGCCGAACCAGACGACGTCGGGCCGCATGCCGCCGGGCAAGCCGCAGAATGGACAAGCCGTGTCGGCGTGAAGATCATCTCGCCAAACCGTGCGATGAGAACAGAATGTGCAAAGCACTTTGAGCAACTCACCGTGCATGTGGATCAGCGACCGTGAACCGGCCGCCTCATGCAATGCATCGATGTTCTGTGTGACGATCATCACGCCGCCGTGCTCAGCCTCGAGGCGAGCGAGCGCGAGATGTCCGGCGTTGGGCTTGATGCCGCGATGCGCGCGCCGCCGGGCATTGTAGAAATCGTGCACGAGAAGCGGATTGCGCCGGAAGCCCTCAGCCGTCGCGACATCTTGATAATCGTATTTCGACCAGATGCCGTCCGGATCGCGAAATGTCGAAAGTCCGCTTTCAGCCGAAAGACCGGCCCCGGTGAGAACGACGATGTTCCGAATACGCGCGATTGTGTCGCCTCCGGCTTAACCGCCGATCTGCCCGCGGTGGCGCAGGAAATGGTCGGCAAGCACGATCGCCATCATGGCCTCTCCGACCGGAACCGCGCGAATGCCGACGCATGGATCGTGCCGGCCCTTGGTGATGATCTCGGTCTCATGTCCCTGCCGGTCGATCGTCCTGCGCGGTGCCAGGATCGACGACGTGGGCTTCACGGCGAAGCGGCAAACGACGGGTTGCCCGGTCGAGATGCCGCCGAGAACGCCGCCCGCATTGTTCGATAGGAAATCCGGTACGCCGTCATTGCCGATGCGGATTTCATCGGCGTTCTGCTCTCCGGTCAGCTCTGCGGCGGCCATGCCCGCGCCGATTTCGACGCCCTTGACCGCGTTGATCGACATCATCGCACTCGCCAGATCCTGGTCGAGCTTCCCGTAAAGCGGTGCGCCCCAGCCGGCAGGCACGCCCTCGGCGACCACCTCGATGATCGCACCGACGGACGAACCGGATTTGCGGATCTTGTCGAGGTAATCGGCCCAGTGCTCGGCTGCCGTCGCGTCGGGCGAGAAGAACGGGTTGTTGTGGACCTCGTCCCAATTCCAGTTGGCGCGATCGATTTTGATCTGCCCGATCTGAATAAGCGCGCCGCGGACTTTGACGCCGGGAATGATCTTCCGCGCCACGGCACCGGCAGCAACGCGCGACGCCGTCTCGCGCGCCGACGAGCGCCCACCGCCGCGGTAATCGCGGATGCCGTACTTCGCGTCATAAGTGAAATCTGCGTGACCGGGCCGGTAGGTCTCTTTGATGTCGCCGTAGTCCTTGGACCGCTGATCAGTATTTTCGATTTCGAGCGCGATCGGCGTCCCGGTCGTCACCTGCTTGCCCGATGCATCCGGGAACACGCCTGACAGAATTTTGACGGCGTCCGCTTCCTGGCGCTGCGTCGTGAAGCGCGATTGCCCAGGCTTCCGCTTGTCGAGGTAGGTCTGGATATCGGCGGCTTCGAGCGCGATGCCGGGCGGACATCCGTCGACGATGGCGCCGATGGCAGGGCCGTGGCTCTCGCCCCAGGTCGTCACGCGAAAAAGATGGCCGAAGGTGTTGTGAGACATTGCCTGAATATTCGGAGTGGTGCCCGATGAGCGAATTCGGTGGCTCTGCAACGATTGTTGCCGGGCTGCGTCACCGTTCTTCTTAGGAGCCGTAGCGAAAGGCGGCAAGACCGCATCGCCCGCAAAGCCGCGTGACAAGCTTCGGCGACGCAGATTAACTCAGGCACAGTAGCGCGTTCGCCGGTCGGTCCTTCACCTGGTGATGGAGCACGGCGAGACCCACGTATCCGTATTTGATCGACAACTCGGCCGAGCCCGCGTCCGCTGCCCGACCGCAGCCCGCGGCGCATCGAAAGATCGCAGGTGGCGGCAATGCGGATCAACCGTTCTCATCGAACGGCGGGCCTCGATCCGCGCCGCATCGTTTCGTGAAAAGCCCGCTGCCGGCTCATAAAAGACCGTTCTGCCCGGATTGAGCGTCCGTGGTCGAGGGGTCTTTCAGCATGCACTCTTGATGGAGTGCGGAAGAGCCGGAGAGCCGCATCTCCGGCTCTTTTTCATCCGGCTCAAATCCACTGCATCTTGCCGTCCGCGAGCTTCAGGATCCTGTCCTGAGGAACCTCGAGGAATGGCACAAATGCCCGGTCGATTCCGAGAAGCGCCCCGCGCGCAACACGGCTGACGCCGCCGTGGCTGACGGCGACAGTGTCGGTCGAAAGGCTCGCCAGCCAGGCCGAGACGCGCTGCTCGAGGTCGTGATAGCTTTCACCGCCTTGGGGCCGCCAGCCGTAAGGGTCGGCGGACTTCCCCGCGACACCCCTAGGATCCCTGGCGGGAAGCTCCGCCGCGAGCTCGCCCTCCCAATGGCCATAGCTCAACTCGACGATCTCGGGCGCGGTGCGAAAGGCATCGGGATCGAGCCCGAGCGCCGATCGGGTCAGGCGCATCGTCTCGACGGCACGCAGAAGCGGGCTCGACACGAAATCGAAGTGCGCGACGGAGGGCACGATACCCTTCAAGATCTCGCCGTGACGGCGCGCCTGCGCAATTCCCGTTTGATTCAACGGAATATCGCGTTGCCCCTGGTAGCGAGACTCCCGATTCCAATCGGTCTCGCCGTGACGGATGAGATAAAGCGTGATTCCGGGCTTCAAAGAGACAGTGGCTGACGTGTCCCCGCTCAAGCCTCGTCGCTCTTCACGACAGAGATGTCGGGAGCGTCCTCGTTCTTCATGCCCTGGATGTGGTAGCCGCTGTCCACGTGATGGATTTCGCCGCTGACGCCGCGCGAAAGATCGGACAGCAGGTACAAACCGGCGTTACCGACATCCTCGATCGTGACATTTCGGCGAAGCGCCGAATTGTACTCGTTCCACTTCAGTATGTAGCGGAAGTCCGCGATCCCCGAGGCCGCCAGCGTTTTGATGGGACCCGCCGAAATGGCGTTGACGCGGATGCCCGTCCGGCCGAGGTCGGCCGCCAGATAACGCACGCTCGCCTCGAGGGCTGCCTTGGCGACGCCCATGACGTTGTAGTGCGGCATTACCTTCTCGGCGCCGTAGTAGGTGAGAGTCACCAGCGATCCGCCGTTCGGCATCAGCTTTTCGGCGCGCTGGGCGAGAGCGGTGAACGAAAAGCACGAGATGAGCAGGCTCTGTGTGAAGTTCTTTTCCGTGGTGTCGACGTAGCGGCCGTCGAGCTCGTTCTTGTCGGAAAAGGCGATGGCGTGGACCAGGAAGTCCAGGCTGCCCCAGGTCTTGGTGATATGAGCAAACAGGTTATCGATAGATGCGGCGTCGCTCACGTCGCAGTGCAGGACGTTTTTCGCGCCGAGTTCGGCCGCTAGGGGCTCAACCCGCTTCTTGAGAGCATCGCCTTGATAAGTCAGGGCGATTTCCGCGCCCTGTGCCGCGCAGGCCTTGGCGATACCCCAGGCGATCGATCGGTTGTTCGCGACACCCATGATGAGGCCGCGCTTTCCCGCCATGAGGTTGCCTGGGATGGTGGACGTGTTCACTTGAGGCCCCGCCATGGGCGCAACTTCCTTAATTATTCCAATTTGGGATTGGTAAGTTTGGGCGCATCCTACACAAATGCCCCTCCCGGTCCAGATGCCCGGAAGGGGGGAATGCGCGGCCATTGGCCCGGGGGCGGCCATCACCCCCGGCGTCGTCGCTGTTCCGTAATGGGATCGGTGGCTTAATGCGCCGCCATCTCGACCGGCTTCCCGGAGACCTTCGGCCGCTCCGAGCCCGCAATGCGCCCATCGTCGATGGTTATGATCCGGTCCGCAAATTGAAGCGTACGGTGGTCGTGGGTGACCGCTAGAACCGCCCGCCGCGTGTCCTGGGCGACTTGGGCGAGCAACTCCATGACCGCCATGCCGTTTTTGGCGTCGAGCGCCGCCGTCGGCTCGTCGGCAAGGATGACGGAGGGCGAACCCGCCAGGGCCCGGGCAATCGAGACGCGCTGCTTTTCGCCGCCCGACATCTTCGACGGCATGGCGCTGATGCGATGGCCGAGCCCCACGGCCTCCAGCGCCTCGGCGGCCTGCTCATAGGCGCCAGCCCCGTTGATGTCGCGGAGATCGAGCGCCAGCATGACGTTCTCGACCGCCGATAAGGTCGGCACGAGATTATACGACTGGAACACGAACCCGACGTGCTTCCGCCGGAGATTGGCAAGCTGCTCCTTGCTCATGTTTTGGGTCTTGTGGCCCGCGATCGTGAGCTTTCCCTGCGTCGGCGACAGGATGCAGCCGAGGATCGAGAGCAGCGTCGTCTTGCCGGAACCGGATGGCCCCATCATGAGCGTCAGCTCGCCGGTCTGAAGCTCGAGGTCGATGCCTTTGAGAACCTTGATCTCGTTCGGCGCCGAGCCGAGCATCTTCACGATGCCTTCGGCCTCGACGATCACTTGGCTGTTGCTCGGCTCGGTCATGTTACGTCTCCTGGAAACCGGTTAGCGGCTGAACACGACGGCCGGGTCGATACGGATGACCTTGATGATGGCGCTTGTCGCAGCGAAGATGCACATGCCGATCGTGATCGCAAAAAGCTGTACAGCGAGCGGCATCGTCATGATGATTGTCAGTTTCGTATCCTGCGCGGCCTGGATCGCGATAAGGGCCAGGCTCATGCCAAGAACGTAGCCGATAAGGCCGGATAAAATGGCCTGAATGAGAATGACCTTAACGATGTAGCCAGCACCGGCGCCAAGAGCGCGCAACGTGGCGAACTCGTTGATGTGGTCTTTCGTGCTCGAGTAAAGCGTCTGGGCGACGATGACAATACCGACGATCAGTCCGAGAAGCTTACCCGCATCGAGCGCAGCGCCTGCACCCGTTTGTTTCAGCCAGTAATCCTGGCTGCGTGTGCGGAATTGCGCCTGCGTCAAAACTTCTGTGTCGGGAAGCCGCCTCTCGATTTCCTTGCGTACCGTATCGATGTCGGCGCCCGGCAAGAGCGTCACTCGCTGATAGCTCGCCTGATCCTGATTGGCGCCTGCCAAACGGCGGGACTCTTCGAGCGACGTGAAGACAAAAGGCAGCGTGGTGAACGAGCGCACGCGCTTGGTGATGGCGACGAGCTTGACCGTCGTGCCATTGAGCTCGGCCACGTCATCGAGTTGGCCGACGCCGAGATCGTTGAAATAGCTCCGGTCGATCGCGACCGTGTTCGGCGCTTCGAGCGCTTCGCGGCTACCGTCGGTGATATTCAAGGGCAGCGCTTTCGGGCTGTCGCCGGCAGTGCCGATCAGCAGAACCGTCGTCTCGCCGCCAAGCGGCTTCCGCCACCGGGCGAATGAGACGAGCATGTCTTCCGAGT
Source organism: Pseudomonadota bacterium (assembly GCA_018242295.1). GTDB lineage: Bacteria > Pseudomonadota > Alphaproteobacteria > Rhizobiales > Hyphomicrobiaceae > Hyphomicrobium_B. The sequence goes on along the minus strand of JAFECE010000003.1, from coordinate 355,173 downwards.
CTGCGACGCCGGGGGCAGACAACGCCATGTAGCGCTCGCGGCCCGACAGGAATGACGGATCGTCGTAGCTCTTCGTCCCGAGCGGAACGACCCAAAGATCAGCAGGCGCCGCATCGATGATGGCCGCGATCTTGTTAGCGGAGCCGAGATAGATTCCGGACTGCACCGCGACGAGCACGACCGAGAACATGATGCCGACGACGGTGACGAAAAAGCTCAAGCGGTCATGGAAGAGATTGCGGTACGCAAGCTTCACCACCATCGGCAATGTGCGCTTGCCTTGTCGGGCCCGCGGCGACGGTGCAGTTCTCGTCTTCGCGAAGGTTGGCGCTGAAGCTGCAAGTTCCATGACCCTTTTCCCCTCCTTGAGGCAATGGTCCAGTTTTGACGATAGCGGTTCGGTTTGAGCTTTCCCAGGGCCGGGAGTGCGGATGGCCCTGGGCCTTTAGAATTAGGCTTAGCGTTACTCGCAGGGCACATCGACGAGCCCGGCAATGGCCGGCGAGTAGCGGCGGCAGACGTGCTTGGTTTCGGCGGTGGCAGTGGCCGTTTCGGTATCCGCCTTCGCGGTGGTCTCAGTTTTGTCCGTGGTCGCCAAAGCCTGCTTGATCGATCCGGTGGTGACATTCTTGGCCGGTGTCGTCGTTTCGTTCGCAGCGCCCGGCGTCTTTTCGATCACCGTCGTCGTCGCCGGATCGGAAGAAAGCTTGTCCTCGAGCTTGGCCGTCTGAACGACCGGCGTTACGGGAGCCTTCACCGGCGCATCGACAACTTCAGTAACCGGGGCGCGCTTGACCTTGGCGACTTTGCGAGCAGGAGCATCGTCCTGATAATCGCGACGCACATAACGGGGGCGCTCGTCGCGGCGATAATCCCTGGCGCTCATATTTTCGGCCGAGTGCGCGATGAACGTTCCGAGCGGGAAACCGAAGCCGAGACGGACGCCGGCGTTCGCGGCATTTGTCATCGTGGTGCCGGCCAGTACGGCGGCGGCGAGGGCGAAAGCGATCTTGGTCATGTGAGCCTCCAGCGGCAATTTTGTTTCTATCTCGTCGCCGGTCCTCGCCGGCTATGAGAGGAGAATGCCTCAGCGCTGCATCCGCCGCTGTTCCAGCCGGAACACCGCGATCGAATTCAGAAATTCAGGATTTATGTAGTTAAATCAGTTGTTTGATTGATTATGATCGAGGGCTTCCAGCCAGAATTTTGCCTGCCCGGTCATGCCGCGATCCTGAGCCCCAGATCGTCGCCGACATTGTGTGCCACGGGGGCGGTCGACGCATCGAGCGCCATCAGCAAATGCTGTGCGTTGAACCCGAAGCGTATGTTCAGCGGACGCTGTGCCGCTTCACGCACGGCTGCGGCCCAAATCCGAAAGCCTCGGTCCAGAAACAAGGCCTTGAGACGCCGGCTTGCGAACACGTCGAGAAGCGCGCGAAAGCGGAGCGCGGTCGCCAGACGGGTAGCGTCAGGAGCTTCAAACTCAGCCCAGAGATCGTCTTCGAGATCGCGGATCTCTTCTTCCTTGAGGCCGCGGAGAAGCGCCAGCCCCTGACCTCGCTCGATCAGCATCGCCATCATGACGTTAAGCTCTGAGGCGTTGACCGCCGGAACGTCGGCAAGATCGATATTCGTACGCACCGCACTCACTCCCTGAAAGCCAATCAAACGCTGATGCTGCCGAATGCCGACCACGGCGAACCCGCAAGCACGATGATGTCGCGAGCCTTGAGTTCACCAAGCTGAAAATGAACCTCCTGGCCTTCGAGATCGTCGAAGCGATTGCGAATGTCCGCGCCTTCGAAACGATAGGCGCGGCCGTCTTCAGCGCGGATTACGCCGACCCCGAGATCGCGCCGGAATTTTTTGATTTCTCCGTACATTTGTTCTCTCCATGAGGCTGCCAGGATGGCCGCTGTCTTCCATGGCTGCATCATGCAAAAGACCTTGATTCTCCGCTGTTCCTGACGGGACACGTCGCACACAGATAATAAATTTTGCGACGATGTTTGCGTCTTTTTGAGGCCAATGAAGAATTCGAAAATGGATGGCTGAAAACGCCGGCGGGGAGGTGTGCAGAGTGGGACCGCATTCCCATCCCGCACTTGCCTCCCCGCCGCAGGACCGGCGACAGCTTCGCTAAGGAGGAAGCAAGCCGCCGCTGGCCTTTCGAAGGTTCCGTTTCAAAGTTTCAAAGGTGACCCGCCGCCAACATCACGCGCTGGCGATTTCCCTCGGGAGCACTCGGCTTCCCCCTCACTTGAAAAAAGCGTCGGCCCTCATTCCAGGCAGCAACGGGGGATTGCCGTCGAGATCGACTGTGACTTCGAGAACTTCGATGTCGGTCGGACGGCGGGCGCCGCGAAGAGCGAACTGCGGCGAAGTGAGCGACGGGGCGAGCGCTGCGACCGTGCCCTGGAATTCCTTGCCAGGATAGGCATTACTCTTCACGATGACTTTGCCGCCGACCTTGATCTTCGAGACGTCAGTCTCATCGACCTCGGCCTTGAGCCGTACGACCGACATATCTCCAAGTACGGCCAGAGCTTGGTCGGGAGAGGGTGCAACCATCTCGCCGGCCTTGGCCGGAAGCTGGAGAATACGGCCCGCGACTGGCGCGCGAATACGTGTTTTCTCAAGCAGCGCTTCGGCAACCGAAACGTCCGAGCGTGCCGCTTGCAATGCCGATTCCAGCCGATTTGGCGCCGGAATGTCGGCCTTCGATTGCGCGGAAGCATAATTGGCGCGTTCCTTTTGCAGCTTGGCTTTCGCTTTTGCTGCGTAATTGCGCGCATCTTTCACGCGGTCAGCGCTGCCGGTGCCCTGGCGCTGCGCCTGCAATTCATATTCAAGCCCGAAGCGCGCATTCGTCAGCGCCCTTTCGGCGGTGAAAACGTTGTCTTCTGCAGTACGAAGATCGTCGCGCGCCTTATCGAGAGGCTGAGCATCGCGCTCGCGTTTGCGGGACGCGGCCTCTGTCTCGGCAGCCTGCAGACGTGCGCGGGCCTCATCGTCGTCGAGGCGGATCAGAAGCTCGCCTTCCTCGACATTGTCGTTGAGCTTCACATTGACCTCGGCGATGCGGCCAAGAAGCTGCGCGCCGACGCGAACAAGTCCGGACTTCGGCTCGATCCGGCCGGGTGCTGCGGCTACCCAGTCGATTTTCGGCGCGGTTTCCTCGTTTTTGACAGTGTCGTCGTTTGCGGACTTGGCGCCCAGCAAGTCGCTGCGCGAAATGGCGATGGCCCCGAAGGCTCCGGCGCCAACCGCAACGAGCAAAAATAAGAGCTTCGCGAGGAAGCCTCCTCGGCGCGGATGATACGTATCGTCAGTGCTCATGTCATAGTCCTCCTTAGAAGATGCAAAGCTGGCCCGATCGAAATCGGACCAACATCACGAGCGACGCTATAGATGCTATCCCGCCTTCGCTGTTTCGGTTGGAACAGTCCGGCGATTGGGTGAATATCGTCGTTTGAGCCCTGACGTTTTTTGTAATCCGGGAATTGCGATTGAAGACGAAAAAAAAGCTCCGGAGAATTCCGGAGCTTTTTTGCTGTGTCGTCTGAGAGACTTCGTCGAAAGTCGGATGGGGTGCTCTATTGGCACATCTCGCGGAGTGTCCAGCCGACTATTTTGCAGCTCTCGGAACCGTTGGCATTCGTTACGCACTTGCGATTGGGCAAGCGCTGATAATCGCAATAGTAATTGCCCGAGTGACCCGAATACCCGTGCATCGGCTTCGAGAAATTATAGTCTTGAACAAAGAATTCCTTGGCGCCGCCGCCAGCATATGCGGCCGAGGTGTTGAACGCCATCGCGCCAGCCAAAACGGCAAATGCGCCAAAAGCAAACGTGGAGCTGAATTTCGTCATGGCTAAATCCTCCTTGGGTGAGCCTTGGCAAGCTCGTGAACTTGATGGAGGCAATCTAGACGCGGCCGGTGCTCGGGGCTGTTACGAGAGGAACAGAACTGGTGGGCCCTTGCTGGCAACCCGGCCAAAGGTGCTATAATCCTGCCTGCATTGAACGTCAGCAAGCGTTGGAAATTGCGAGGAAAAATTTGCGGAAACTTTTGAAGGCCGGGGCCAGTATCTTGTCGCTCTGGAAGGCGCCAAACAGCGTGGCGCCGTTGGCAGACGTGAACGGCACCGCCTACGACTTTGAATTCGTCAGCATCGACGGCGCCCCGATGAAGCTTTCGGATTGGCGCGGCCGCGTGCTGCTGATCGTGAATTCGGCGTCGCTCTGCGGCTTCACCAAGCAATATGCAGGATTGCAAGAATTGTGGACGCGCTATGAGAAGTCCGGCCTCGTCGTGATCGCCGTTCCGTCCAACGATTTTGGCGAACAGGAACCCTCGCCCGACGGCGAGATCCAATCATTCTGTCAGGGCGTGTTCGGCGTTTCTTTTCCCCTGACGTCGAAGCACTCGGTCGTCGGACCGGAGGCGCACCCCTTCTACAAATGGGCCGCCGAAACGATGGGCCCAGCCGGGATCCCCGTATGGAACTTTCATAAATATCTCGTGGGGAGGGACGGGCGCCTTTTGCGCTCATTTTCCACCAAGTTGGCGCCCACATCCCGTGAAATGATTTCCTGGATCGAGAAGGCTTTGGAGAAATCTTCTCCTCCACCGCACTAAATCGATCGTCGCGCGTTTCTGTTCAGGCCCGGTTCAAGGGGCAAGGAAGAAATGACGCCTGTTGATGATCAGAGAGGGCGGACGATGAATAACAGCCGCCGGGTGCTTTTGAAGTCGGGAGCAAGTTTGGGGCTGGCGTGGATGTTCGCCGGCCGCCCGCTGAAGGCGATGGCCGCAACCGGTATTCCACAAAACGAGTTCAAGGCGCCCGTACCCTTCTCGTTCGACATCCTGGAGGAGGAGGCACGGCGCCTCGCCCAATATTCCTACGAGCCGCCCGTCAACCCATCGCCGGGTGTTCTTGCGGAAATTGATTACGATCAGACGCAGCGCATTCGCTACCGGTCCGACCGGACCGTTCGCGTCGGCAACGCCGACCACTATCCGGTCCAGTTTTTCCATTTGAACAAGTACGCGTCTGATCCTGTCCGCATCAGTGTGGTCGAAGACGGCCAGGCGCGCGAGGTGGTCTACAACCAGGATCTGTTCGAAATTCCCGCCGGGCATCCGGCCGAAGGCCTTCGCACCGGTGCCGGGTTCGCGGGCTTTCGCATCATGGCCGATGATCTCAAGACCGATTGGCTTGCGGCCATCGGAGCGAGCTATTTCCGCAGTTCCGGCCCCTTCAACCAGTATGGGCTATCGGCACGAGGCATTGCCATCAACACCGCAATGTCGAAGTCCGAAGAGTTTCCGCGCTTCAAACATTATTGGCTCGAAGCCTCACCGGAGCCGGGCGGAGGAATAAACGTCTACGCGCTGCTCGATGGGCCGAGCATAGCCGGTGCCTACCGCATGACGACGAGGCGTGAGACTGAGCCCGACGGTCCCTATCGCGTGGTCATGGAAATCGAGGCGCGGCTGCATATCCGAGCGGACGTCGACCGCATCGGTATTGCGCCATTCTCGAGCATGTTCTGGTACGGCGAAGACACGCATCTGGAACCCCGTGACTGGCGCCCGGAAATCCACGACAGCGACGGCTTGGCGGTTTTGACCGGCAATGGCGAACGCATCTGGAGGCCGATCATCAATCCTCCTCACGTCATGACGAACACATTTTCGGATCGCAATCCGAAGGGCTTCGGATTGCTCCAACGCGACCGCAACTTCGATCACTATCTGGACGACGGAATTTTCTACGAGAAGCGCCCCTCAGTCTGGGTCGAGCCGCTCGATCCCTGGGGCGAGGGCGCCGTGCATCTCATCGAGCTTCAGACCGATACCGAGACTTGGGACAACATCGTCGCCTGTTGGGTGCCGAAGGAGAAAGCGAAGTCAGGCCAGCGCCGTGTGTTTCGCTATCGGCTCTCGTGGCTTGACGACATTCCATTTCCCAAAACATTGGGCCGCACAATCGGCACATGGTCCGGCATCGGCGGCCCGCCGGGCTTGAACTTCAACGCCCGGCCCGCCGGCACGCGGAAGTTCGTCATCGATTTCGCCGGCGAGATATTCGAAGGCCTCGGACGCGACAGCGGCGTAGAGCTCGTCGTCAATTGTTCGCGCGGATCGATCTCTGGCATCGCGACCTATCCTGTGGTCGGCCAGCGCCACCGGTGGCGCGCGATGTTCGATCTGAAAGTCGCGGGGCTAGATCCGATAGATCTTCGAGCCTACCTGCGGAAAGGCGACGCCGCGCTCACCGAGACGTGGCTCTATCAGGTCTTTCCCGCGGCGGCCTAAGCGAAGGCGTGTCGCGCGTCGCACTCGAGGCGCGGCGCGCAGATGGTCCGGAAGTAAACCCGGCTTTGCTGGATCTCGCTATTTCGCCGGGCCGGTACCGATAGGCAATCCGTTCTCCTGGCCCCACTCGGCCCAGCTGCCATCGTAGACGGCGGCATTCGTTTGCCCGACCACGGCAAGCGCCAGCGCCAGCATCGAGGCGGTGACGCCTGATCCGCACGTCGTCACGACCGGCTTCGCAATATCGATGCCCGCAGCCTTGAAGAGCTGGTTGATTTCGGCTGGCGACTTATACGTGCCGTCGGAGTTCAGAAGCTGCTGCGAGGGAATGTTCTTCGATCCTGGGATGTGGCCCTGCCGCAAGCCCGGACGCGGCTCCGGTTCGCGGCCTTCGAACCGCCCGGCGGGACGCGCGTCCACGATCTGCGAGCCGTTTTTCTTGAGCAGCGCCTTTATGTCGTCGAGGTCACGGATGATCTCGGTATTCTGCAGGGGCGAATAGTGCCGTTCCGAACGCTTCGGCGCCGGTCCGTCCTCGAGCGGCCGCCCCTCGGCTTTCCATTTGCGAAGGCCGCCGTTCAGAACGGCGACGTCGCGATGGCCCATGGCACGGAATGTCCACCACACCCGCGCCGCCGAGAATATGCCGGTCGTGTCGTAAACGACGATGCGCGCGCCATCGCCGATGCCCATTTTCTTCATCCGCGACGCGAATTTCACGGTCGACGGCAGCATATGCGGCAGCGACGATTTCTCGTCGGATAGATCGTCGATGTCGAAGAACAGAGCACCCGGAATGTGCTCGGCGAGATATTCCTTCTTGGCGTCGCGGTTGGCGGTCGGAAGATGCCAACTGCCATCAAGGATGATCAAATCGGGCGAGGAGAGGTGATCAGCGAGCCAATCCGTCTCGACGATCCAGTTCTTGGCTGTAACGGGCAAGGAATTTCCCACGGGTTTGCTGGTCATGGCTTTGTTTGGCGGTTGGAAGCACATAGGCAAATCTGGACGGACCCGCAAGTTGAAGCGGCGAATTGGTGCAGGCAACGCGGCTGCAGCATTTTGCGGCATCTCAGCCTTTGGACAGGCCTGTTTACGCGTTGTTTTTGACCGCGCTTTTCAGTAAGAGACGCCCTTCGCGACCGGCTGGGGGGGGCAAACCCGTTGGCTGGAAGCACGTGCGGGCGTGGCGGAACTGGTAGACGCACTGGATTTAGGTTCCAGCGGCGCAAGTCGTGGGGGTTCAAATCCCTCCGCCCGCACCACGCTTTCCTCTAAGGCACTGAAATTGCGATCTTTGTCCGTTCTCTTCACCTCAAGGATTGCACGCTTGTTGCCCCTCTCCCTCCACTCTGAACGAGGCCGCCTCAGTCAGCCGATGATGCGAACGCTACAGTTATCGCCGCTTTACGCCATGCGTCAGCCCCATTCGCGAACCAACAAGCTCGGATGCTGACGCAGATGTCTCGAAAATGGCTCGTCGCTGGGGGAGGGATCTCAGGCCTTTCCGCAGCGCAATCTCTCCAGGCAAGCGGCCGTGATTACGTCCTGTTGGAGCGCTGTCCAGCCGTCGGCGGCTTGACGCGCACCACGCAAGTCGAAGACTTCTGCTTCGATTACACCGGTCACTTTCTCCATCTTCGCCGTTATCCCTCGCCCTCTCAGATCCCCTATGCCCATCTGAACGATGAAGACTGGGAAACCGTCGAACGGAAGTCATACTTCTTCGCTGGCGGCCGGCTGATCGATGCGCCGATCCAATACCACCTCGGCGAATTGCCCGACGAGCTGCGGAAAGAGTGCGAAGCCTCCTACAATGCGAGGCCCCCGGCCAGTGGCGGCAGCGATGGCTTTCGCGAGTTCATCGTCTCGGGCTTCGGCCAGGCTGTGGCCGATAAGTTTCTCATTCCTCAAAATGAGAAGACGATGGCGACGCCGCTTAGCCGGCTCTCGATCGGCGCGGTCAAAAGATTTTTCCCGCCGCCCGACGAACAGCGCATCCGCGCCGGCTTCGCCAACAAGGCTTTGGAAGTCGCAGAGTATAATAGCACGTTCTGGTATCCGAAGCGCGGCGGTATCGACGTTCTGACGCGCGGCCTCGCGCAAGGCCTTAATAGCCTTGCGACGAACGAAGAAATCGTCGCGATCGACCTCGATAGGCGAACCGTCACGACGAGCGCGGGTCGCAGCATAGCTTGGGAAAAGATGCTGCCCAGCATCCCGCTCAAGGCGCTGTGTAAGATGACGGGCGACCCCGAGCTGTCCGCGGCCGCCGATCAGTTGAGCCACAGCTCGACAATCAGTTTCAATTTCGGCGTCCGCGGGAAATTGCCGGCAGCCCTGAAGGACGCGCACTGGGTCTATGTCCCCGACCGCGCCATCCCCTTCTATCGGTTCGGCTGCTATTCGAACATCAGCCCGGCCATGTCATCGAGCGGTTACAACGCCGTTTACGTTGAGGTCGGAGTCCCGGGCGAGGACATCGACCGCACCGACATCGTCAGCAAAATCCAGCCTCAAGTCATCGACGCGCTGGAAAAGCTCGGATGGGTGAAAAGTACCGACATCGTCTGCGCGGTCGCGCATATCATCCGTTGTGCTTACGTGCATCACACGCCTGAGCGCGACCAGCTCGTTAAGGACATTCTCGCGCGGCTGAATGCTGCGGGTGTTCATCCTATCGGCCGTTATGGGCTATGGGACTACGTGGGGATGGAAGATTCGATCAGCTCAGCGCTAACGACGGTCGAGGCACTGGCTGGATGAGGGGGGCTGCCGCGTGAAAGCATTGATCGTGACCGCCGACGATTTCGGGATGTCGATCCCGGTCAATGAAGGAATCGAAGCCTCCCACAGAGACGGCATTCTCTCGGCGACGAGCTTGATGACCGGCGGCGACGCATTTGCCGATGCCGTCGAACGCGCGAAGCGTCTGCCGAAACTCGGTGTCGGCCTGCACATCCACTTGGTCGACAGCCGCCCGGTGCTGCCGCCAGAAAAAATTCCGCTGCTCGTCGGCGCTGACGGATGTTTCTCGAATAATCCCGAGCGCTTTGGTTTCAACCTGTTTTTCTCGCGCGAGATGCGGAAGCAGGCGGAGGCCGAAATCGCCGCGCAATTCGAACGGTTCAGAGCGACGGGCCTCGTGATGGACCATATCAACGGCCACCACCATTTCCACATGCATCCGGCCGTGACCGACGCCATAGCCAAGCTTGCCCCACGATACGGCGCGCCGCCGGTCAGATTTCCGGTCGAACCCTTTGGGCCATCATGGCGGGCCGGCGCCGACAAACCCGTCCAGCGCTTTTTCAATTGGGCATTCTATGCTGGCCTGACGTATCGGATGCGGCGGAAGCTCACTGCCACCGGATTAGCGCTCAACGATCACGTATTCGGTGTGACCGATACGGGCGCGATGACAGAAAAACGCATCCTTGCGTATCTGGACCATCTACCCGACGGCGTCACGGAGCTTTATGCCCATCCGGCAATTCGCACCGAAAGTCAGCCGCAAACCTACACCTCAGCCGAGGAATACCACGGACTTGTCAGCCCGGTTGTCCGCGCCAAGGTTGCCGCCCTTGGGTTGCAACCGCTGACGTTCAAAGCAGCCTTCGCCACCTAAGGTGTCGAAAGCCTGAGCCATGTGGTACGCCGTCCGGAATTCTCGTAGCCCCTAGGAGACGTGCTCCGCATGCACTTGCCGATCCTGGTCCTCAATCCCTTTGTGATCGCCGGTATCATCCTGGGTCTTGCGGCGTTGGCCTATCTGACGCTCGCCCTTTACTTTACGCGCCGCTTCCGTGAGCGTCCGGCCAAGGCGCCCGAGGGATGGCGCCCGCCCGTCTCGGTGCTGAAGCCCGTCCACGGCGCGCAACCGTTCCTCTACGATTGCCTCCGCACGTTCTGCGATCAGGATTGGCCCGAGTACGAAATCATCTTCGGCGCCCATTCGGAAACGGATCCCGCCGTCGCAGTCGTCAAGCGCCTGATCGCCGAGTTTCCCGATCGCAATCTGCGACTGGTGGTCGACGCAAATCTCGTCGGCCCCAATCCGCGCGCGTCGAACCTGGCCAATATCTATAAGGCAGCGCGCTACGACATTCTGATCGTCGCGGACGCCGATCTGAAGGTTGATCGCAACTGCATTGCCTCGATGGCCGCCCCGTTTGTCGACCCGAAGGTCGGAGCCGTGGCGTCGATCTACAAAGGCCTCCCTTACGGCGGCGCTCGCGCTGCCGATTTCGGCGCGTTCAATATCAGCGATTGGTTCGCACCGTCGGTGCTGGTCGACGTCGGACTTCGCGGCATCGATTTCGTATTCGCAATGTGCGGCGTGCGCCGCGAAGCGCTCGACTCGTTCGGCGGCTTCGATCATCTCGCCAACTTCTTTCCGGATGACTTTGCACTCGGCAACCTCACGGCTCAAAAGGGCTACGAGGTGGTGCTCTCTTCCTATTGTTGCGACACCATCGTCGCTGAGAAGAGCTTCGGCGAACTGTTTCGCCACGAGATCCTTTGGCAGCGGATGGAACGGTTCTGCCGCCCGGGCGACCACTTCATGTCCGTGATCACCTGGCCATTGCCGTTGCTTCTCGTCTTGTTGCTGCCGTGGCCGTCCATCGTCGGATTGTCGATCATCAGTTTGGAGATCCTGCTCCGCATCGCCCTTCACTACCAGGTTCGCCAGAGCTTCCGGATGAACACGCCCGCTCAGCCTTGGCTGGTACCGGTGCGCGAGTGCGTATGTTTCTTCGCCTGGGCCTTCGGCCTCTTCGGCAACAAAGTGCGTTGGGGGAAGAATATCTTCACCTACGAAGCCTTCCGTAAGCTCATCGCGGATGGCCGCAACGCCGCCTCCTTGAGTGAGCGGCGCCTGGCTGCGCCGGCCGGAGAAAAGGGATGAGCGCAGAGCCGATGGCCAGCCCGTCCAATTCGCGCGTTGCGCTGTTCATTGCCGCGATGCTGGGAATAGCGGTCGCGATTTGCCTCGTCGTCTATTTCGGCATCTCGGGGGTTTGGGATGCGATCGCGACAGCCGGCTGGCGCGGCATGAGCGCGATCCTCGGCGCCTATTTGTTGTCGCTATTTTTCTGCGCCTGGAGCTGGCGCGTGCTGCTCGTTGAAAGCCATCCGACGCCTCGCGGCCTGTTATTCCTGTGGGCACGCTGGGTTCGCGATAGCATTGGCAATCTACTCGCCATCATTCCAGGCGCTGGCGAGGCGGCGGGCGCTCGCGAATTGAGCAAGCACGGCCTGAAGGTCAGCGTCGCCGCTGCAACGACGATTACCGACATGACGACGGAAATGATGAGCCAGCTCATCTATACGTTCATGGGGCTTGCCATTCTCTTCATCTATCATCCCGCCGAGCAAGCAGCCTGGTGGGCGGCCGCCGGCCTCGGCATAGCGACCATCGCCGTCGCAGGATTCGTCATCGCCCAGAAAAATGGATTGATCCTCTTTCTCGAAACGCTACCGGCGAAGCTCGGCTTCACGCGGGCCTGGGATGGGCTATCCGACAGCGAGAGTGTGCACGCCGCCATCCAATCGATCTATCGCGAAAAAGGCGCGGTGGGCGCTTCGACCTTCCTGCATCTTTTGGGTTGGCTGGCGGGTGCAGCAGAAACTTGGATCGCATTGTGGTTCATGGACCATGCGCTTTCGGCAGGTGACGTGCTGTCTCTCGAAAGTCTCGTCTTCGCGCTCCGCACGGCCGCTTTCATCGTTCCCTGGGCGGCCGGCGTTCAGGAGGGCGGCTACGTGGTTGTCGGCGCGCTATTCGGCTTGGGTCCGGATGTGGCGCTTGCCCTCTCGCTGCTGAAACGCGCTCGCGAAATAATCTCCGGCCTGCCCGGCCTTCTCATGTGGCATTTCTCCGAAGGCAAGCGCCTCTGGCAAAGCCGCCTGGCATCCAAATAGCGCGCGAGTTCCAAAGCGCGGGCCTCGGATCGATGGCCAAACATTAACAGGTGTCTCGGAATTACTGCGGGTCTGCCGATTGGCCGTTCGGCGAGGATGCTCTGTTGTCTTGCGGCGCTCAACGCGCTTTACTGGCCGAAGAGACGTCTACGGAATGTAGGCTATAGGGCTTGGCGGCAGCCATTCGTTCGTGAGCCAATGAATCCCGGAGGCAGCTGATGAGCCAGCTATGGATGCCGGTTTCCGACACCGACCACATCGAAGGCCGGCGCAATGCGCCTATGACTTTGCTCGAATACGGCGATTTCGAGTGTCCGTACTGCGCCGAGACCTATCCGGTCATCAAGGCCGTACAAGACACAATCGGCTTGGACATGCGGTTCGTCTTCAGGCATTTCCCGCTTACGCGCCTTCATCCCCACGCCGAACACGCGGCGGAAATCTCGGAAGCGGCCAATACAATCGACCGCTTTTGGGAAATGCACGATATCCTTTTCGAGAACCAGATGGCGCTCGATGACACCCACCTGCTGATCGAGGCGAGAGCCGTCGGCCTGGATGACGAGACCGTGCGCATGGCCTTCGATGGCCGCTACGCCGACCACATCAAGAAGGATTTTCGCGGCGGCGTGCGCAGTGGTGTGAACGGAACGCCGTGCTTGTTCGTTAATGGGCAGCGCTACGATGGCCCGCGCGACGTGGAAGCCATCGTGGAGGCGCTCGAGGCCACCATTCCTGACCAGTCCAAGTTCGACGCTTGAACCGTAACGACACCGTAACGACGGAACCGGCGTTGAATTCCTTCCCTTGAGGTCCAAGTGGAAATTTCAAGAGCCGCGCTCCGCGATCTGCCCTCCGTCGATTCCGTTCTGAAGAGCGCGGCGGCTGTGGCGCTCGTGGAGCGCTTCGGACGATTCGCGACGACAGAGACGATCCGCACCGCGCTTGCGGAAACGCGTGTCGCCCTGAAGACCGGAATGCAGGACGTCCCGACGGTCGACCAGGTGGTAAGTCTGGCGTTGACCCGATTGGCCGACGGCGATCACTCGGGGCTCCGTCCGGTGTTTAATCTCACAGGCACCGTTCTCCATACCAATCTTGGGCGAGCGGTGCTCGCCGAAGCCGCAATTGAAGCCGCCGTCGCAACCATGCGAGATCCGGTCGCCCTGGAGTTCGATTTGACGACCGGGGCGCGTGGTGAACGCGACGGTCATGTGAAAGAGCTTCTCTGCGCTTTAACGGGCGCGGAAGATGCGACGGTCGTCAACAACAACGCCGCCGCCGTTCTCCTTGCCCTCAACACGCTCGCGGCTGGACGCGAAGCCATCGTTTCTCGCGGCGAGCTGATCGAGATCGGCGGTGCGTTCCGCATGCCCGATATCATGTCACGCGCCGGCGCCAAGCTCGTCGAAGTCGGGACGACGAACCGCACCCATCCGAAGGACTATGCGGCCGCCATCAGTGAAGCGACTGGCGTCATCCTCAAGGTTCATACCTCGAACTATCGCATCCTGGGGTTCACGTCCGAAGTCGGCGGCGCCGAGCTCGCGCGTATCGCAGCGGCGCGAAAGGTTCCGTTGTTGAACGATCTCGGATCCGGAACGCTCGTCGATCTGTCTCGCTATGGGCTGAAGCGCGAGCCGACCGTGCGGGAAGCCGTGGCAGACGGCGCCGATGTCGTGACCTTTTCGGGCGACAAGCTACTCGGCGGCCCACAGGCAGGCTTCATTGTCGGCAAACGTGCCATCGTCGAAGCCATCAATCGCAATCCGCTGAAACGCGCGCTTCGCGTCGATAAGATTCGTCTCGCGGCAATCGAAGCGACGCTAAAGCTTTATCGCGATCCCGATCGTCTTGCCGCGCGTTTGCCCGCGCTGCGGTTGCTCGCGCGGCCGCGTTCCGAAATTGAAGAGCAGGCCCGTCGCCTGCTTCCGCACATGCAACACGCCGCAGGACGGACCTTCACCGTAAGTGTTTGCGAATGCGAAAGTCAGATCGGCTCCGGTGCGCTGCCGCTCGATACGATCCCGAGCGCAGGCCTCCGCATCGCGTCGAACGCCGGCGGCGCCGCACTCGAACGATTGGCAGCAGCGTTGCGCGGCTTGGAGCGACCGGTCATCGGTCGTTTGGAGGAGGGCGCCATTGTTCTCGATCTCAGATGCTTGACCGACGAAGGCGCGTTTCTATCGGCTCTGAGTACGCTCGATCGAGATGCCACGGCAAAATGATCATCGGCACCGCAGGCCACATCGATCACGGCAAGACGGCTCTGGTCAAAGCCTTGACCGGAGTCGACTGCGATCGCCTGAAGGAAGAGAAGGCGCGGGGCATCACGATCGATCTTGGTTTCGCATATTTGCCGACGGCCGATGGCGGAATACTCGGTTTCATCGACGTGCCGGGCCACGAGCGTTTCGTCCACACGATGCTGGCCGGCGCGAGCGGTATCGACTTTGCATTGTTGACCGTCGCGGCCGACGACGGGGTGAAGCCGCAAACGCTGGAGCACCTCGCGATCCTTGATCTTCTCGGCATCGGCAACGGCGTAATCGTCGTGACGAAGACCGATCTTGTCAGTGACGAACGCATCGGCGAAGTCACGAGCCAGGTCAAGGAAGCGACTTCGGGAACGGCACTCGCGAACGCCGATATCCTGACCGTCTCCGCCATGACGGGACGCGGTATCGATGAACTCCGTGAATATCTCATAGCCGCGGCATCGGTGATTCAAGCGCGATCCGCTGGGGGACGCTTTCGCCTCGCCGTCGACCGCGTTTTCACACTCTCCGGCGTCGGCGTCGTCGTGACGGGCACCGTTCTTTCAGGCTCTGTCCGCGTCGGAGATAGAGTCGAGCTCAGTCCGTCCGGATTGGACGCACGCGTCCGCTCGATCCATGCGCAAAATCGGCCAGCGGAGGCCGGACGAGCCGGTGATCGTTGCGCACTCAATATCGCCGGACCAGCCATCCACAAAGACGCGATACGTCGTGGCGACGTTGTGCTCGATCCCTCGCTTCACGCGCCGTCCGATCGCATTGACGCCGTCTTGCGGATATTGCCCTCGGAACAGAAATCCATTGGCCAATGGTTTCCGGTGCGCTTGCATCATGCCTCCGCGGAGGTCGGCGCGCGTATCGTTCTCCTCGACGATAAATCGCTTCGCCCCGGCGAGTCGGCTGATGTGCAACTTGTCCTCGATCAGCCGATAGCAGCGGGTGTCCCCGATCGCTTCGTTTTGCGCGACGTCTCGGCGCAACGCACGATCGGCGGAGGCAAGTTCATCGATCTCCGCGCGGCAGCACGGAAGCGGCGAACTCCGGAACGGCAAGCGCGGCGCGCCGCATTGGCCATCGACGATCCGCGGGCCGCGCTAACGGCATTTCTCGATACGGCACCCTTCACCGTTGATCTGATGGCGTTTGCGCGCGACCGGACGCTCTCTGATGCACAAGTCGATGAGCTTGGGTCAGAAGCCAAGCTTATGGTCTTGGAAGCCCGCGACGCGCGCACGGCTTTGTCGCAAGCGCGATGGACGTCCTTTGCGGCAAGCATGCACGAGCACGTTGCTGCGTATCATGCCGCGAACCCCGATCTGCAAGGTATCGGACGAGAACAGCTGCGTCTGATGCTCGAGCCGCGCTTAACCAAAACGGCATTTGCCGCCGCAGTCCAGAAGCTGTCGGACGACGGCGCCATCGCACTCGAAGGCGCCTTCGTGCGCCTCGCGTCCCATCACGTGCGTTTCGCGCCCGATGACGAAGCGGCATGGAGTTCGATCGCTGCTCTCCTCGGCGGCGAAGATCGCTTCCGCCCACCGAGAGTGCGCGACATCGCAGGTGCGACCGGGCGCGCCGAGCGAGATGTCCGCCGTCTGCTGAAGCTCGCCGGCCGACTGGGCTGGGTCGATGAGGTGGCGCACGATCACTTCTTTCTTCGCGAAACCGTCCGCGAGATCGTTGCTATCGCTGCGGGCATTGCAGCAGTATCGGAAACCCGAACTTTCAATGCCGCCGATCTTCGTGATCGGCTCGACAACGGCCGCAAGGTCGCAATTCAGATTTTGGAATTTTTCGACCGCCACGGCGTCACGCTGCGCAAAGGCGATCTGCGGCGCATGAACGAGCACCGGCTGGACTTGTTTGGAAACCTCGTGCTTTCATCAGTCGATACGTACGGAGGTGAATCGTCCCCGGTGGGACGTTCGGACTTCAAATCCGAGTGGGGCAGCGAGCCTGTCCCAGGTGGGTTCGACTCCCATTCGCCTCCGCCAACCTTCCCAAAAAACCGGACCTGAAGCGCATCAGGAAATAGTGATCTGCGGATTTCCGGCCAGAACGGAGCCAATGATGCGCGCGTTCGGATGCCCGGCCGCTTCGATGGAGTTACGTAAGTCCTCCGCGTGCTCCGGAGCGCAGGCGATGAGGAGGCCGCCCGATGTCTGCGGATCGGTCAGAAGCACATGCGCTGTTTTTGGAAGGCTCTCCGGCAGGAGCACTTCGTGACCGTAGCTCGTCCAGTTGCGCCCCGATGCCCCGGTCGCAAACCCCGCTTCGGCGAGGGCTCGCGCGGATGCCAGAAAAGGAATGCGGTCGTAAACGATATTTATGCTGACGCCGCTTCCGCGCGCCATTTCGAGTGCATGTCCGAGGAGGCCGAATCCGGTCACGTCCGTCATGGCGTGAACGTGCGGGTTCTCACCCAAAGCAAATCCAATGCGATTGAGCAAAGTCGTTGAGGCGATCATCTCGGCGTAGGCGTCCGCGGGAAGAGAGCGCTTCTTGAATGCCGCCGAATAGATGCCGACGCCGATGCCTTTTGTCAGAATGAGAGCGTCGCCGGGCCGCGCGCCCGCATTCCGGCGAATGTTCTGCGGCTTCGCGAGCCCGATCACCGCCAGGCCATAGAGCGGTTCGGGAGTGTCGATCGAGTGACCGCCCGCAACGGGAATTCCGGCCTCCGCACAGATGGATGCGCCGCCCGCAAGAATCTCCCGCACCGTTTCGACGGGCAGCTTGTCGAGCGGCATACCGAGGATTGCCAGCGCCATGATGGGCCGCCCGCCCATGGCGTAGACGTCGGAAATGGCATTGGCGGCGGCAATGCGGCCGAAGTCGCGCGCATCATCCACCATCGGCATGAAGAAGTCGGTTGTCGCCACGACGCATTGATCGTCGTCGATGCGCCAGACGGCGGCGTCGTCGCCGGTCTCCGTGCCGACCAGAAGCTGCGCGAACGGTCCCGTGCTCGGTTGGCCGGCAAGCAATTGCTGCAGGACTGACGGCGCGAGCTTGCACCCGCAGCCGCCTCCATGCGCCAATTCCGTCAAGCGAATGACAGGTCCGAGCATCTTCCATGCCTCTTCGGGAGCGAAGGTTCCTCACGCGGAGGGAGAAACAATAAAATTTCTTGATCTTTGATGCCAGGATATAGGTGGACGATCCGTGTACACCGTTGCAGAAATGTTTTGCCTGAAGTGTCGCTGGAGAAATCGATGAACGCCAGTCGCCAATCCGATATGACGCTGAGGTGGGCCGTCTTCTTGGCGATAGCAATCGTCGGGCTCTTCTACGTAAAGTGGTTTCCATATTATAACCGCGCGTTCGTTGCGGCCGATCAACATTCAATCGGCAATTCGATATTGATGGGCACGGCTGCGGCGCCGCCAGCGGCTTCATGGGACGCAGCGTTCAGCTACGCCTTGGCCTACGGCAAAGCCATCTGGCAAGCGATGGTGCTCGGCTTGCTGCTGGGCTCCGGCGTCCAGGCGCTTCTACCGGCCGATTGGATTGCGCGCATGCTGGGCAAGACAGGATTCGGTACCGTGGCGGTTGCGGGCATTCTCTCCGTGCCGAGCATGATGTGCACATGCTGCGCCGCGCCTGTCGTCGTCGGGTTGCGCGAACGGAAGGCGTCTCCCGGCGCAGCGGTCGCCTTCTGGCTTGGCAATACGGTGCTCAACCCCGCAACTCTCGTGTTCATGGGGTTCGTCCTCGGCTGGAATTGGACAGCGCTCCGCATCCTTTTGGGAATCCCGATGGTGTTCGGCCTCGGCTACCTGATCAACCTGATGGTGACGCCAAAGGAAGCCGCGGCAGCGGAAGCCCACATCGCCGCGCTCGCGGCTGCATCAGAAATTCCCGGCGTGACCACGCCGAACGCATTCGTCCGCTGGATTGAAATTTTCGTTCGCATGTCTGTACGCCTGATCCCAGAATACATCGTCCTCGTCTTGCTGCTCGGAGCGGCGCGCGCGTTTCTACTCCCCGAAATCGGCCCTGGCATCGACAACAGTCTCGGCTGGATCGTGGCGTTCGCGGTTGTCGGAATGCTGTTCGTGATCCCGACGGCGGGCGAGGTGCCGATCATTCAGGCGATGCTCGCACTTGGCATGGGCGTGGGGCCTGCGGCGGCGCTATTGATGACGATTCCGCCGGTGAGCTTACCCTCTCTTGCCATGGTCAGCGGATCGTTCCGCCTGCAAACACTTCTAACAGTCGCAGGCGCGGTCGTGGTCTTCGGCATCGTCGCCGGCTTGATTGCCGTCGGCTTGAAGATTTGAGACCGCTCTAGCCGATGAGGAGCATGGGATTGGGAGCATGCCGCGCCCAGCCCGCTTCCCCGACCATGATGTCGAGATCGAGCGTGGCGAGATCGTCTGCGTAAGGATCGGCCTTCGTGTCCTTGGCCTGATAGATCATCTTCGCATAGGTCTGGCAGTCGTCGCAGGTCTCCGCCTTGACGATGCCCGGTCCGCCCTCGATCTCCTTCAGTGAAACGCGGCGCGTGCTCTCGCATGTGATGCAAATCGCGCGCGTGTGGTTCCACGCCGTCGAGCAGAGCGAACAATAAAGGTAGCGTATCCCCGGCGCGTCTCCCGAAGCCGTGATCGTTCCCGAAACGGGCGTCGAGCCGCAACACGGGCAAAGCCCCCGCTGCGGCAGCAGACGCAATGCCGAAGCATCGAGCGATCCCGCGAGGCGTGTGAAATAAACCTGAAGCGCCGCGGCGACGTAGACGGTGGCGCCAACGTCGCCGCTGCTAACGGAACCGCGAAGAAAATCGTCCGCGAGATCCTCGATGTCGTCCGTCGGCGCGCCGCGTAACTTCTCGACCGCCTCACGCGCAGGCGCGCGAAGCGAGGAAGCCTCGACGCGATCTAGCAGCATGACGAGACCGTCGCGCCAAGCCGAGTTGCGATGATGCCCATCGGCCGCGAGGGGCGGCATCCGGCCCGCGACAGATCGATCGACCAGGGATCGATCAATCGCCGGCAGCGGCGCCAACGTTGTCGCGGCTGCGTGTTGCGCGTCCGATAAGGCAGCCATGAACATCAGCCATTCGGCCATTGTATGGCCGTCTGCCAACGCTCTCAGCCTGGAGGCGGTATCGGCAAAACGTGTCGCGGGGTTTGGCAAGATCAGCGGCTCCGGCGTTTTCACGCCGCCCTGCGGATTGCCGATCCATTTGCCGCTCGGAGGTGCGCCACCCTGCTTCATTCACCCGCCTCGCGTCTTACGTCGTTCGGTCTCGGGCCTGATGAGCCCGTCGCGACGAGCGACCGGAACCATTTGCGATGGTGTCGCCAAGCCCAACCGGGCGTCACGTACCCTTGCGTCATTGCCCGCATCGAACCGCGCACCCAGATCGCTGCATAAACGTGAACGATCCAGACGAGAATTGCGGCGATCGCGCACAATGAATGAATGAGGAGCGCGGCGCGTTGGGTTGGGATCGAAGTCCACGTTCCAAAATAATATTCCCAGATGATGAGGCCGGTGATGAAGAGAACCGGAACCAGGACTGCCATCGACCAGAAGACGAACTTCTGTCCGGCATTGAAGCGCGCGACTTCCGGAACGCCTTCCTCATCGTTGGCAAGCACACGTCTTATCGCCATCATCCACCTGACATCATCCATGTTCCAGAGATTGTCGCGCCAGAACTGAATGATGAGACCGCTATAGCTGAGGAGCAGCACGACGCCGATCCAGGGATGGGATTGCCGTGCCCACTGGCCGCTGCCGAAGAATGCCGAAAGCCAATAGAGCACCGGATGGAACATCGAAAGACCCGAAATCACCAACAGCACGAAGCAGAGCGCGGTGATCCAGTGATTGATCCGCGTCGCCGTATCGTTTCTGATCAACGTTCCGAGCGGCCGTGTCATGTCGGAAGCTCCGGTGACGATTTCGGTGCGTTCTTCCCTTCGATAATGCGGTCTGCCGCCTCTTCGTCTTCAGGCTGAACTTCGTTCGGTCCGGCGATGACCCAATGCATGAAGCCCGTGACGACCGCAGCCGCAAAGCTTGCAAGTGCCACCGGCTTGATGAGCCCCTTCCAGAATTCCACCGTGGCGCTGATCTTCGGATTTTCGGGCAGATCGGAGTAGATCGACGGTGTGTCCGCGTGGTGCAGAACGTACATGACATGCGTGCCGCCGACGCCAGGCGGATCGTAAAGGCCGGCATTCGCAAAGCCGCGCGATTTGAGATCTTCGACGCGCTCGCCGGCCCAGTCGGTCATGTTCTGCTTTGATCCAAACAGTATTGCGCCAGTCGGACACGCCTTCACGCAGGCAGGCTCCAGGTTGACGGCCACGCGGTCCGAGCACAGCGTGCATTTGTAAGACTTGTGATCGACTTGGCTGATGCGCGGGATGTTGAATGGGCATCCTTTCACGCAAAACCCGCAACCGATGCAGTTCTCGCTGACGAAATCGACGATTCCGTTTTCGTACTGCACGATGGCCCCCGGCGCGGGGCACGCCTTGAGGCAGCCAGGATCCTCGCAATGCATGCAGCCGTCTTTTCGGATCAGCCACTCGAGATCGCCCTTGTCGTTTTCATGCTCCGTGAACCTCATCAGCGTCCACGTATGAGGATCGAGATCCGCGGGATTTTCTAACGTGCCATTAAATGTCCCGACGGTGCTTCTAAGATTGTTCCACTCCATGCACGCTGCTTGGCAGGCTTTGCAGCCGATGCACCGGGTGACGTCGATAAGCTTCGCCATCTCCGCTTCGTGATTGCGCGTGGCCGGCGGCGTCATCGTCGTTGCCGATATCCGGATGAAGTTCTGCGATTGATAATTCGTCATCGACGACTCCGTCAGACCTCGCCTTCAGGTCCGTTGCTCGGCTCGATATTCACGAGGAATGCTTTGAATTCGGGCGTCTGCGTGTTGGCATCACCGACAGACGGCGTAAGAATGTTCGCGCCGTAGCCCTTCTTCGCCAGCCCCGTGAAGCCCCAATGGAGGGGAACGCCGATGACATGCGTCGGCTTTCCTGCGACCGTCATGGGCTTGATCCGCTTGGTGACGTACGCTTTGCAGATCATGTGTCCACGTTTCGAACTCACGCGAACCCAGCCGTTGTTCGCGATGCCTTTTTCATTCGCCAGAACTTCTCCGATCTCGATGAATTCCTGCGGCTGCAGAATTGCGTTGATCAGGGCGTGCTTCGTCCAGAAGTGGAAATGCTCGGTCAGCCTGTAGGTGGTTCCGACGTATGGGAACTGTTCTGGCGTACCGAAGTCGGCGCGATCGTCGGCGAACACGCGCGCCGCCGGATTGTTCTGAACCTTTGGATGGAGCAAGTTTTCAACCGGCGATTCCATTGGCTCGTAATGCTCGGGGAATGGTCCGTCCACCATCTGATCGAGCGCGAAGAAGCGGCCCGTTCCTTCCGCGTTCATGATGAAGGGGCCGACGCCGTCCGACGGCTTGATGGTCGGGCCGTAATCGGGAACGTCGATGCCGACCCATCGGCTTCCGTCCCATTGAATGATCGGCTTGGCGGGATTCCACGGATTGCCCGCAACGTCGGCACTGGCGCGGTTGTAAAGTATGCGCCGGTTGGCTGGCCACGACCATGCCCAATCCGGCGTGATGCCCTGGTCGCGCGGATCGTGCGTATCGCGACGGGCCATCATGTTGCCCTTCTCGGTGTAGGAACCCGTGAAGATCCAGCAGCCGCTTTCGGTCGTGCCGTCGTCGCGAAGCTGCGCGAAGCTATCGAGCTGCTGGCCCGCCTTGACTGCGATCGCTCCTGAAGCGTCCTTGAGGTCGGCGCGCGCCCTGCCGTTCATTTCCTTCGCCAACTCGTCGGCACTCGGCTCGACGGGGTCGGTGTAGTTCCATGTGAGCTTCAGAATGGGATCTGGGAAGGCACCGCCTTCTTTGCGGTAAAGCTCGCGCATCCGGTGGAAAATGCCGGCCATGATCCAGATGTCGGATTTTGCTTTCGCGGGAGGTTCGGCGGCTTTCCAATGCCATTGCAGCCAGCGCGCGGAATTCACGAGCGTCCCGTCTTCCTCGGCGAAGCAAGTCGTCGGCAACTGGAAGACTTCGGTCTCTATTTTCGCAGGATCGGACGGATTGAGCGGCCCAACGTTTTCCCAGAAGCGCGACGTCTCCGTGTCGAGCGGGTCCATAACGACGAGGTACTTGAGCTTGCTCAATCCGCGCCGGATCTTGTTCTTTTCCGGGAACGCCTGCAGCGGATTGAAGCCCTGGCAGATATAACCGTTGATCTCGCCGTGGACCATCATCTCGAAGGCTTTGATGATGTCGTACATCGGAACATTGAGCTTCGGCAGAAGGTCGTATGCCCAATTGTTTTCGGCGGTCGCCGCGTCGCCGAACATGGTCTTCTGGAAGCTGACGAAGAACTTGCGATAGTTCTGCCAATAGCTCATCTGGTTCGGACGCAGCGGCTTGAACTGCCGCGTCTTCATGTAATCGTCGAACGTCTGCTCCTGATCTTTCGGCAAGGTCAAATAGCCCGGGATCTGGTTCGACAGCAGCCCGACGTCGGTCAGTCCCTGAATGTTGGAATGGCCACGCAGCGCATTCATGCCGCCGCCGGAGACGCCGATGTTGCCGAGCAGAAGCTGCACCATCGCCATCGTTCGAATATTCTGTGAACCGACGGAATGTTGCGTCCAGCCGAGAGCGAAAAGGCTGGTCATTGCCTTGTCGGGGAGACTCGTTCCAGCGATCAGATTGCAAATGGTGAGGTATTTATCGATCGGCGTACCGCAGATGCGGCTGACCATTTCCGGAGTGTACCGGTCAACATGCTGGCGCATGAGATTGATGACGCAACGCGGATTTTCCCACGTATCGTCGATCTTCGCGAAGCCTTGCTCGTCGAGCTCATATTGCCAGTCGGTCTTGTCGTAGCTGTGGGTCTCGGCATTGTAGCCGCTGAAGAGACCGTCTTTGAAGCTGAAGCCCTCTTTGACGATCAGGCTGGCGTTGGTATAGGCGCGCACGTATTCGTGCTGGACCTGGTCCTTTTCCAATAGATATCGGATAACGCCTGACAGGAACGCGATGTCCGTTCCCGGCCGGATCGGCGCATAAAAATCGGCGACCGACGCCGTACGCGTAAAGCGCGGATCGACGACGATGAGCTTGGCGCCATTATGGATCTTGGCTTCAATGACCCATTTGAAACCGCACGGATGGGCTTCAGCGGCATTGCCGCCCATGACCAGAACCACGTTGGCATTCTTGATATCCTGCCAAGTGTTGGTCATTGCGCCGCGACCGAATGTTGGAGCCAGACTGGCTACCGTCGGCCCGTGTCAGACACGGGCCTGATTGTCGAAGACAAGCATGCCGAACGCGCGGGCCACCTTCCATGTCAGCAGCGCGGTTTCGTTGGATGAGGCTGATGCCGCCAGCATACCGGTCGTGAGCCACCGGTTGACCGTTCCGCCTTGCTCGTTCTTCGCAATGAAATGCGCGTCGCGATCGTCTTTCATCAACCGCGCGATGCGGTCGAGCGCAAAATCCCAGGAGACCTCTTTGAATTCATCGGTGCCGGGCGCCCGATATTTCGGAACCTGCAGCCGCCCGGGCGAATGCACGACGTCGAGGAGGGCCGAACCTTTAGGACAAAGTGTGCCGCGGTTCACCGGATGGTCCGGATCACCCTCGATGTGCATGATATTGCCGTGTGAATTCTTCGCGTCGTCACCCGTCGTATAGATCAGGATGCCGCACGCGACGGAGCAGTAGGTACAAGTATTCCGGGTTTCCTTGGCGGCGGCGAGCTTATAAAGCCGAACCGACTGGGCCAGAGCTACGCCGCACCCCCCAAAACCCATCGCGCTCAAGCTCGACGATGCGAGCGTCGCCCCGGACAGCTTGATGAACCCTCTGCGAGTCAGTGTCATCGGGCACTCCGTACTTTTCGCGCGAGCGAACCACGTACGTTGACAACATAGTATATGCAGCGATGGTTGCCTAGAAAACCCACCGTATCCTCCGAGGCTTACCTCGAAATTCGGGTAATCCTTTCCACAGTTCAAACGCCGGCCGGTTGGAACCCGGCCCCGGGGACAATCGAGGCAGGCGACGAGCCTCTCGTCTCTTTTTGAAGCAATCGCGACAGCGTATTGCCAATCGAGCTGAAAGGCTGTTTAAGGCCTCTTCATAGGCTTCCAGGCGCGCGATGTTGGCATCCCACCAGGGATTGTTCCGGCTCGGCGGCATGCGGTGGTTTAAAACGTAGCAAATTCAACGCAATAGCTGCGAGGGCAACGTCTGTCCGCGACGGTATTGCGGCAGCTGGCGGCGTTAGCGCTTTGTAGACGCGCCGGCGTCTCCCCAAATAGTTGAGCGGCAAGGTGTTAAGATAGCACCGGCAATAGGATTGAACGGCGATGCAGGTCACGGAAACGGCAAGAGACGGATTGAAGCGCACTCTCGAGGTGGTTGTCGGCAAGTCAGAGCTCAACGATCGCTTCACCTCTCGCCTCGACGAGCTCAAGGATCGCGTGCAGATCAAAGGCTTTCGTCGTGGCAAGGTTCCGCTGGCGCATCTGAAGAAGGTCTACGGCAAGTCACTGATGCAGGAAGTGATGGAGCAGACGCTCAACGAAACGAGCGCTCAGGCCATCAAGGATCGCAACGAGCGCCCGGCGCAGCAGCCCAAGGTCGAACTCGTCGATTTCAACGAGCAGACGTTCGAGAAGATTGCCAACGGCGAGGGTGATCTTGCCTACAAGATGTCGTTCGAGGTGCTGCCGCCGATTCCGCTCTCGGAGCTGCAATCGCTGAAGCTCGAGCGCCTCGTTGCCGAAGTTGATGATGCCGCCCTCGAAAAGGCCCTGACGAGCCTCGCTGAGCGCAATACGGCGTATGACCCTGAAGAGGGCCGCGTCGCAGGCGAAGGCGACCTCGTGACGATGGATTTCGTCGGCAAGATCGACGGCGAAGCTTTCGAAGGCGGTTCCGCCGAGGGCCAGAGCCTTGTGCTCGGCAAGAAGCAATTCATTCCGGGCTTCGAAGAGGGCGTTGCCGGCATGAAGGCGGGCGACGAGAAGGTCGTCAGCGCGACGTTCCCTGAAGATTACCCGATGACGTCGCTGGCCGGAAAAACGGCGCAGTTCGACGTGAAGGTGAAGGCGGTTGCAAAGCCCAGAACGCCGGCGATCGATGAAGACTTCGCGAAGGGGCTCGGAGCCGAAAATCTTGAGCAATTGCGCGGGTTCGTCACCGAACAGATCAAGCGCGAATATGACCAGGCGTCGAGGACGAAGCTGAAGCGTGAGATTCTTGATGCGCTCGATAAGGCGCACACGTTCGAGCTCCCGGCCTCTCTTGTCGATTTCGAATTCGACAATATATGGAAACAGCTCGAGAACAATCTCAAAGCCACGAATAAGACGTTCGCCGACGAAGGTAAGACCGAGGACGAGGCTCGCGCTGAGTACCGCGGCATCTCCGAACGCCGGGTTCGCCTTGGCCTCGTGATCGGCGAGATTGGAGAGAAGAACAATCTGCAGGTCTCGCAGGACGAGTTGCGCCGCGCACTTGTCGAGCAGGCGCGCCGCTACCCGGGCCGGGAAAAGCAGGTGTACGAATATTACGAGAAGACCCCCGGTGCCCTTGCTGAGCTTCGCGCACCCATCTTCGAGGACAAGGTCATCGACTACGTGATCGAAGAAGCAAAGCCGGTGGAAAAGAAGGTCTCGCGAGACGAACTGTTGAAGGCCGTCGAAGAAGCTACCGAACGCTGATTGCCTTCATCTGCAGAGCAGTGAAAGCTAGAGACTGAAGCGTGCGAGTGAGGCCGGTCTGCTGAATGGGCCGGCCGATATGAGGAAAGACGAAGGCGATGCGCGATCCGGTAAACACCCTGACAAACACATTCTGGCCGATGGTCGTCGAGCAGACGACGCGCGGCGAACGCGGCTACGATTTGCCTTCGCGCCTTTTGAAGGAGCGCATCATCTTCGTAACCGGTCCCGTCGAGGATCACATGGCTGCATCGATCTGCATGCAGCTGTTGTTCCTCGAATCGGAGAATCCGAAAAAAGAAATCTCAATGTACATCAACTCGCCGGGCGGCGTGGTGACGGCCGGCATGGCGATCTACGACACGATGCAGTTCGTGAAGCCGCAGGTCGCGACGCTGTGCATTGGCCAAGCTGCGTCGATGGGTTCGTTGCTGCTCTGCGCCGGTGCCAAGGGCATGCGCTACGCGCTCCCGAACGCGCGCATCATGGTGCATCAGCCGTCGGGCGGGTTCTCGGGGCAGGCGTCGGATATCGAGCGCCACGCCGAGGACATCATCAAGATGAAGCGCCGTCTCAACGAGACCTATGTGAAGCACACGGGTCAGACATACGAGATGATCGATAAAACTCTGGATCGCGATTACTTCATGACTGCCGACCAGGCACGCGACTTCGGCCTTATCGATAAGGTTCTCGAAAGCCGTGACGAAGTCGACGCGGGCGTATTTGAGGCCAAAGCGCCCGCTTGACCAAGTGCAGACGCAACAATAGAGCCGTTCGTCGCGTGGGAGCAAAAGCTCTGCGCGCCCCCGCGCGGGCGACACGGAACAAACGCTGCACGGCGGCAGCGTTTAGGTAAATTATCGCAATAAATTCGCGGTGTTGCCAGGTCATTTATCAACTGTGGCAATAGCGCCGCTTGCGCCTACGGCTGGGTGGGCCCCATTAATCCAATCTTGATCTGCTGAACGTTAGCGTGCTGAGATTGGTTATGGAGTTCACGTCGCCGCAGAATCGGCTCCGCGCCGGGCGTGAACAGCGGGCCAAAGCAAGAACATCGCGTTGATGTGGCTTGCACGGAAGGTGAGAACACATGGCTCAAGAGAAGAACACTCTCTACTGCTCTTTCTGCGGCAAGAGCCAGCATGAGGTCCGCAAGCTAATTGCTGGTCCGACGGTATTCATCTGCGATGAATGCGTCGAGCTCTGCATGGATATTATCCGCGAAGAGAACAAAAATACTCTAGTGAAGTCTCGTGACGGTGTGCCGACACCGCAGGAGATTTGCAACGTGCTCGACAGCTACGTGATCGGGCAGTTCCACGCGAAGCGCGTTCTCTCGGTGGCGGTCCACAACCACTACAAGCGCCTCAACCACGCTTCGAAGAACAACGACGTCGAGCTCGCGAAGTCGAACATCCTGCTGGTCGGCCCGACAGGCTCTGGCAAGACGCTACTTGCTCAGACGCTGGCCCGCATCCTCGATGTGCCCTTCACGATGGCCGATGCCACGACTCTGACGGAAGCCGGCTACGTCGGCGAAGATGTCGAGAACATCATCCTGAAGCTTCTGCAGTCGGCCGACTACAACGTCGAGCGGGCGCAGCGCGGCATTGTCTATATCGACGAGGTCGACAAGATCAGCCGCAAGTCTGACAATCCTTCGATCACCCGCGATGTATCGGGCGAGGGCGTGCAGCAGGCGCTTCTGAAGATCATGGAAGGCACGGTCGCTTCCGTTCCGCCCCAGGGTGGCCGCAAGCATCCGCAGCAGGAATTCCTGCAGGTCGATACGACGAACATCCTGTTCATCTGCGGCGGCGCGTTTGCGGGTCTTGAAAAGATCATCTCACGCCGCGGCAAAGGCTCGTCTATCGGCTTCTCGGCCAAGGTCACCGGACCCGACGAGCGCCGCACGGGCGAAATCCTGCGCAACGTAGAGCCGGAAGATCTGCTGAAGTTCGGCCTCATCCCCGAATTCATCGGCCGTCTGCCGGTCATCGCGACCCTGGAAGACCTCGACGAAACCGCGCTCGTCCAGATCCTGACCGAGCCGAAGAACGCCATCGTCAAGCAGTATCAGCGCCTCTTCGAAATGGAGGACGTGAAGCTGACCATTACGCTTGATGCGCTGAAGGCCATCTCGCGCAAGGCTATCGAGCGCAAAACGGGCGCTCGCGGTCTGCGGTCGATCATGGAAGGCATTCTGCTCGACACGATGTACGATCTTCCGACGCTGAAGGGCGTGGAAGAAGTCGTTATCGGGCCGGAGGTCGTGGAAGGCTCGGCGAAGCCGCTCAGGATTTACTCCGACCGGGCAGAGGAAAAGGGCTCGACGGCTTAACCCATCGCGACAATTACGGCCTTCCGGGGGCTTGGTCCCGGGACTTGCATGCGGGACGCCGGTCCCCATTTGTTCGGAGGGAGTGGCATCAAGCAGCCAGCCGAGGAAATCCGTAAAACCGGTGGTCCGGAGCTTGGGTCTCACCCCGCGCTCGCGCTCACGAGCATGTCGACCGTCGCCACAAAAAGGGACGGGAAACGTGGCTCCTAAGTGGAACGAGTGTGGAATGCGCTGGTAGGCTGTGACAAGCTTCCGGCGCACGGCGAATAGGTAGTGAAATGAGCGAAGACAAAAAAACCAAAGAGAAAGCCGGCGGCAGGGAGCTGTTCCCGGTTCTGCCGCTTCGCGACATCGTCGTTTTCCCATACATGGTCGTTCCGCTCTTCGTCGGCCGCGAGAAGTCGATCGCGGCACTCGAAGAAGTGATGCGCGCCGATAAGCAGATCCTGCTTGCCGCGCAGAAGAACGCCGGCGACGATGATCCGGCACCGGATGCCATTTACGAGATCGGCACGCTTGCCTCCGTGCTGCAGCTCTTGAAGCTGCCCGACGGTACCGTGAAGGTTCTTGTCGAGGGCAACGCGCGCGCCAAGATCGTCCGCTACACATCGAACGCCAATTACTTCGAGGCTGAAGTCGAACGCATCGCCGAAGTTCCCGGCGCCAAGGACGAGCTCGAAGCGCTCGCGCGCTCCGTCGTGACGCAGTTCGAGAGCTACGTGAAGCTCAACAAGAAGGTCTCGCCCGAAGTTCTGAGCAACGTCGGCCAGATCGAAGACTATGCGAAGCTCGCCGACACGATCGCCTCGCACCTCGCGGTGAAGATCTCCGAGAAGCAGGACGTGCTGGAAACCGTCAGCATTTCCGAGCGGCTCGAGCGCGTCTACACGCTCATGGAGAGCGAGATTTCCGTTCTTCAGGTCGAAAGGAAGATCCGCTCGCGCGTGAAGCGCCAGATGGAGAAGACGCAGCGCGAGTACTATCTGAATGAGCAGATGAAGGCCATTCAGAAGGAGCTGGGCGATTCCGACGAACGCGATGACATCGCCGAGTTCGAGGAAAAGATCGAGAACACCAAGCTGTCGAAGGAAGCCAAGGACAAGGCGCTTGCTGAGCTGAAGAAGCTCAAGCAGATGTCGCCGATGTCGGCCGAAGCGACGGTTGTCCGCAACTATCTCGATTGGCTCTTGTCGATCCCGTGGGGGATCAAGGGCAAGGTCAAGAAGGACATTGCCGAAGCGCAGACGATCCTCGATCAGGAGCATTATGGCCTCGAGAAGGTCAAGGAACGCATCCTCGAGTATCTCGCCGTGCAGGCGCGCACGAATAAGCTGAAGGGGCCGATCCTCTGCCTCGTCGGCCCTCCGGGCGTCGGCAAGACGTCGCTTGGAAAGTCGATCGCGAATGCGACCGGCCGTGAGTTCGTGCGCATGTCGCTCGGCGGCGTTCGCGACGAAGCGGAAATCCGCGGCCACCGCCGGACCTATATCGGCTCCATGCCGGGCAAGGTGATCCAGTCCATGAAGAAGGCGAAGCGGACAAACCCGCTCTTCCTTTTGGACGAGATCGACAAGATGGGTCAGGACTTCCGTGGCGATCCGGCAGCGGCATTGCTCGAAGTGTTGGATCCAGAGCAGAACGGCACGTTCAACGACCACTATCTGGAGGTCGACTATGACCTCTCGAACGTGATGTTCGTGACGACGGCTAACACGCTCAACATTCCGCCGGCCTTGATGGACCGTATGGAGATCATTCGTCTCGCGGGTTACACCGAAGACGAGAAGCTTGAGATCGCCAAGCGCCACTTGATCCCTGAGCAGTATGCGGCTCACGGGCTTGAGCAGGGCGAGTGGTCCGTCGAGGATGGCGCCCTGAAAGAGGTCATCCGCCGTTATACGCGCGAAGCCGGCGTTCGCTCTCTCGAGCGCGAAATCGCCAAGCTTGCCCGTAAGGCAGTGAAGGAGATCCTGACGTCATCGAAGACGTCGATCGTCGTCACGGCCGAGAACGTCAACGACTTCCTCGGTGTGCCGAAGTATCGCTTTGGCGAGGCCGAGCTCGAGGACCAGGTTGGCATCGTGACTGGCCTTGCCTGGACTGAGGTCGGCGGCGAGCTGCTGACGATTGAAGGCGTCATGATGCCGGGCAAAGGCAGAATGAGCGTCACGGGCAACCTGCGCGATGTGATGAAGGAATCGATCCAGGCGGCGAACGCCTACGTGCGCTCGCACTCCATCGATTTCGGCATTCATCCCTCGCTGTTCGAGAAGCGCGACATCCACGTGCACGTGCCGGAAGGCGCGACGCCAAAGGACGGGCCTTCCGCTGGTATTGCAATGACGACGGCGATCATTTCGGTTCTGACCGGCGTTCCCGTCCGCAAGGATGTGGCGATGACGGGCGAGATCACGCTTCGCGGTCGTGTGCTTCCGATCGGCGGCCTCAAGGAAAAGCTCCTTGCGGCCCTGCGCGGCGGCATCAAGACGGTCATCATTCCGGAAGAGAACGCCAAGGACTTGGCGGAAATTCCGACCGAGGTGCAAACCAAGATGGACATCATCCCGGTTTCGCGCCTCGATGAAGTCCTGAAGATCGCACTCGTTCGCGTGCCCGAGCCCATCACCTGGGATGAAGCCGCTGAAGCCGAGGCGCTCGAGGCGAAAGAGTCCGGAAAGGGCGGAGCGCGGATAACCGCTCACTAAGCCTACTGAACGGAAAAATTTAGCGAAATAAATGCCCCTGCGCAGTAACTGTGCAGGGGCATTTTTCTTTTGAGCATACTGAGCATTTCGGTGTGTTTTTGTCCGGAAATACGGGCTTTTCCGCTTGACGGGAGGGGCGATTGGGCGCTTCTAGCCGAGCATGCGCGGCTGGCTACGCCCCGATGTGGCCGCCTCGGGCGTTACGCCCTGAGCTGAAACCATCTCCCACATTAGAGGAAAGACGAGATGAGCAAGAAAGATTTGATTGATGCCGTCGCCAGAGATTGCGAGCTGACGAAAGAAAAGGCGAGCGGCGTGGTTGATGCCGTGCTCGCCCACATTCGCGCTGCGATGAAGGACGGCCATGAAGTCCGCATTCCCGATTTCGGAACCTTCAAGGTCGCTGCCCGTAAGGCGCGCGAAGGCCGCAATCCCGCTACCGGCAAAACCATCCAGATCCCGGCTTCGCGCGTGCCGAAGTTCACGCCGGCAAAGGGCCTCAAAGACGCGCTGAACCTGAACTGATCCGCTTTCACGTATTTTCTGCGCGCGTCGCGAGAGCGGCGCGCGTGTTTGTTTTGACAGCCCTTTCGAGACCGATTAGCAAGGGCGCTTCGGGCGGTTAGCTCAGTGGTAGAGCGCCTCGTTTACACCGAGGATGTCGGGAGTTCGACCCTCTCACCGCCCACCATGTCCCCTAAGAATCGGATGGCAGAGACGGGTTACACTGCGTCGTCAGCCGCTCCAGCCAATTCTCGGCCTATCGAACCTTCATAGTCTTAAGCCGTCAGCAAGCGGGCGCCCTGGCGTTTCTGTGATACGCCGGTCTCGGATTGAAGCCTCGCATATTTTAAAATGACGGGCCGATCCCACATGAACGCCCGTCCGTTCTCATCCAACGAAGAAAGAACATCCCATGGCCGTTTCGATGTACGACATCGCGATCCCGGCGTTTCAAAGACAGTTGACCGCGCTCGACACGATCCTCGACAAAGCCGAGGCCTACGCAACCGCGAAAAAGATCGATATCGCGGTGCTGCTGGCCGCGCGCCTCTATCCGGATATGTTCAATCTCACGCGCCAGGTTCAGCTGGCGACCGACTTCGCAAAGGCGGCCCCGGCGCGTCTGGCGGGTGTTGAGGTGCCGAGCCTCCCTGACACCGAGACCACGCTCCCCGAACTCAAGGCGCGCATCGCAAAGGTTCAAGCAATGCTCGCGGCCTATAAGCCGCAGCAGTTCGAGGGGTCTGACTTGAAGCAATTGACGCTCAAGCTGGGCGGCAACGATATGACGTTGAGCGGGCGTGATTATCTGCTGCACGCGGCGCTCCCGAATTTCTATTTCCACTGCACTACTGCCTACAACATCCTGCGACACAACGGCCTTGAGATCGGCAAGCGGGATTTTATCGGCCGGCCCTGAGCGCCTCCCTGGCGAGAGCGCGCGTTTTTGTTGTCTTTCCAGCGTGATCTCCGGCTTGACGACCGGACGGCCATCACGTATTCCCAGCGTCGTGACGGCGGGCGCTTCGGCGCCCGTCACTTTCTGGATTGCGGGAGTAGCTCAGTTGGTTAGAGCGCCGCCCTGTCACGGCGGAGGCCGCGGGTTCAAGTCCCGTCTCTCGCGCCATTTCCTCAAAATCGAACGACGGTCCGCTGGGCGGTTGCGTTTGTCTTGATCGGAAATGGCGCCAAGGTCCAAGCGCACCGCTCCGCTGACGGGCGCCTTACCCCTTCATCCTGGCAACGCTGAAAAGGTTACCGCGCGACCGTTGCCAGTCACCTTTCCCCGTCGCTCCAGTGCAGGTCGGCTTCATTCGGAGGCTGCGGCGGAACCTCCATGCTGCCGCTTGTGGCCTCTGGCCCACCTGATGCGATCACGAATGCAATGATCGCTTCGAGAAGCGACATCAGTGCGACGCTCGACGCAAAGACTTGCGGCGTCCCCATGGGCACCACGAACCGGTGACCGGCCTCAGCCATGATCGGGGAGGCAGGACTATCTGAAATGCAGATGACCTTGATCCCTCGCGACACCGCCGACGCCACGGCTTCGACGACGTCACGCGGATATGGCTTGAATGCCATGGCAAGAAGAACGTCCTTTCTCTCCGCCCGTGCAAGGCCGTCTATGGGCCGCAGGCCATCTCGTGGGATGGCCGTGACCTTGCCGATCGCCAGCCCCGCGACATACGCGAAATATGCGGCAATCGAATTGCCCATTCCCGTTCCGAGGACGTAGGTCATCGGAGCTTGAGCGATATCGTCCGCGGCGGCCTTGATGGCGAGGGATGTCGTCTCGGAAAAGAGCCGCTCGATGTTAATGATCGAGGCGGTCGCAAGATCGGTATAGAGCCCGGAGAGCCTGCCGCCATTCGACAGCGACAGAAGCCAGCTGATCCGGTCTGGGAAGTCGTCGCGGCCTTTGATCACCTTTTCCCGGAATGGCTTCCGAAAATCCTCATAGCCATCGAATCCGACGGCGCGGGCCATCCTCACGAGTGTGTTCGGCTTGACGTCGGCCTGATGAGCCATCTCCCGAATAGAAGTCACGCTGATGAGGTTTGAATTTTCCAGAACGTGGGTTGCCGCCTTCCTGAGCTCCGGCGTCAGATCACCGAGGCTCCGGGTCAGCAGATCGAGAACTTCGGCGGCAGATTCTGCTCGAATTGAGGAATTGCTCATTTGTTCTCTTGGCAAAAAAAATTGCGTGAAATTTAAATGCGCAAATACAAACGGCGCGTGGAATACCGAAACAAGCGGCCGGATGGCCTATGCAATCTGGAGAAATGGAGTAGCGAAAAGCGTTCCCGAGTCGCAATTACTCAGTGCACAGCCCAACATATCGGTATCCCGTCATCAAGTCCGTCTCAGGGCCACGTTCACAACATCCGATTCGCGAATTCCCACAAAATTCCCCTCCGACAGCCTCGTTTTGCCGCCCCGAACACGGCCAAAGCGAACGGATTTTAGGCAGAAATGCTCATTTTGTTGCGAGTTCGTCACACAGTTCTCCAACAGAAACAAACATTCGTACTATTTGGTTGAATGGGACGACCGTACCATTACAAAAAAGTATCTCGGATCGAAGCAGCGACGAAGTCGCCTTAGGTCCAACGAGGCGGTCGGGGTCAGAGGGGCGCGGGGATGCCGCTCTGTAGGATAGGGGATTTAGATGTTCGGACGGAAAGTTGCAGGTGGGGCTTGTGCGGCAGCCCTAGCATTGTTCGCCGCTGCCAACGTTGCTTCGGCGGAAGAGAGACAGTTCGGCTACTCGCTGACGATCACGGGTTCATCGGATTATTTGTTCCGTGGCATCTCGTTCACGAACAATAGCCCGACCGCCAACATTTACAATGAATTCACGTACGGCATCGCCTACCTTGGGCTGTGGACATCGAACATCAACAATGGTGATTTGGGTCCTTGGGAGCAGGATATCTATCTCGGCATCCGGCCGGTTACCGGCCCGATCAGCTGGGATATATCGGCCCTGTATTATCTTTACGGCAATCGCGCCAATAGCTCGAAGGGCAGCAACGCAACCGGCCTTAACCCTGGGCACGGCGATGTGTTCGATACCTCCTATGCCGAATTCAAGATCGGCGCTACGACGCCGATCAGGGATGGCTTCGTAGTCGGCGCGAACGTTTATCTGACGCCGGACCAGGGTTATGCCGCCACCGATAACATCTCGGTTGAAGGCACGGTTGCCTACGATCTTCCGAAGTTTGGCGTGTTCGCTCCGCAATTCACGGCCTTGGTCGGCCACACGGAGGCAGGCGACAACAGCACCTATGGTGGCGCTAACCGTGGTTACTGGCTGGGCCAACAATCCTACACGTATTGGAACGCGGGCGTGAAGTTTACGGTCGACAAGTACTTCATGGACTTCCGCTATTCGGATACCAGCATTGGCAAGAATGCTAACGACGACTTCGACAACAGCCATGCGGATTCTCGGTTCGTGTTCTCGGCAGGTGTAAACCTCCTTCCGTAGTCAGAGCTTCGACCGCGCTCTCACGCGGTCGATAACGCTGGAGTTTGACCTCTCTCAAGCTCAAGTCCCAGCTGAATGGCCGCTGCACGCCCCCGTGCGGCGGCTTTCGTTTTTCCATCGCCCTCGCGCTGTGAAACGGCCGGCGGGGAACGGTTTACCGCCGCCTGTTGGAGAGTCCGAGATTACGGCTTGATCGAATCGCAGCCCTTGCGCTTCGCTCAACGAACCACGGCGCGAATGAAGTCAACGAACGCGCGAACCTTTGCTGGATGAGGATCGTCCTGACGGTGCTGATCGCGCGATCATTTGAACAGCGACGTCAGCGAGAATGAAGAAGCGACGACGATCGGCGGGTTCTCGGCCACTTGCGGATATGGCTCATCGATATAAACGCTGACGCCGGTCGCGCGATTGTCTTTGATCAACGAAGCGACATAAGCCCAGCCCTTTGGCTCGAGGCCAAGACACGCTTCCGACATTTCACCTTTCAGCCGCTCATGAATGGCGATGTTTCCCCGTGCCAGGATCGCTGCGGTTTGCTGCGGCGTGAACCTGTCTCTGTTCCATAGCTTCCGAAGGTAGATTCCGGCGACGTTTCGCTTCGTTTTCGGACCCCAGGTGATTCGCGGGCCGCTATCCGACCCGAAGGAGTACTCGCCGGGAGGCAGCGGTCCGACGGCGCGCGTGGCAAGGCAGTCGGGATCTGGATTGTTGCGGCACACGTCCCGGCCGGAGATCGCCCAGGCAATCGTCTGCCCGCGCACGGACGGATCGTCGGCAAGGATGAACAGGCGGCCCGTCCGAATAGTATAGCCGAGCCGGAAATGGGGGACGGTCGGCGGAACCTCGCGGACGACGTCGTCGAAAGGATTGCAGATTTCGCCGCCTGTCAGCTTGCGCGGATAGCCGTTGAGTTGAATGGTGACGTAATCGACGCCGGGTGCGCAGTCCCATTGCGGTAGGGTTTTCTTGGCTGCCAGAACGGTCGCCGACGGCAAAGGCTTCGGCTGCGGCGCTGGGCCGACGGCAATCGTGGGCTTTTCGACAATTGGCGGCGGAAGGTTTGTGGTCGGGGCGATGACCTTCGGCAGATGCCGGATCTGCTCGCACTTGGCAGAGACTTTCGGCGGTTGAATTTGTTTCACCGCCAGGCGCCGGGCGACGGAGCTGCTGGCTCCGGCCTTGATGTAGGCCAGAATGAGCGCCTGCTGAACTTCGATCTGCTCCTGCGATAATTCGAAGATGCAGTCTTCGTAGATCTGATCGCCAACCTGACTGAAGAAATCGGCAATCTGGCCAGCAGCTATGCCTGCGGCCGCTTTCGCGTCGGTTTTTACCGGCTGCTGCGCATGGCCGGAATTGGCCGTGAGCAGGAGGCCAGCGAGAGCAACAAGTATCGCCGCTTTGAATCGATTCATGGCTGTTGTGAAATTGGCCCGGCGGCAGGAGTGTTTGTGAAAAGGGCGGACCCGGATATGCTCGTCACGAAGCGCTCCGTGACATGGCATTTCTTTTCCCTGGTTCGCGGTAGCGGAACAATGGTCCATCCGTCATTCCTAGCCCAAAAGTCGGGGCGAGAGAGTGGCTATCCCGAGGGATTCCGTCATTTCCCCAACCTCAAACATTTGCGGCTCCTGGCGAGCTAAACTCATTTCGTGAATAAAGCGATCCCCAGCATGCGTCGAGAGCGACGGTGCCTTGAGAGAAAATGAGAAATGCAAATCTACGTCGACGCGGACGCCTGCCCGGTGAAAGCCGAAGTGGTGCGCGTGGCTGCACGGCACGATATTCCGGTTCACATGGTGGCGAACAGCTGGATGCGGATCGAAGCGAGCCCGCTCGTCAAACTTGTTGTCGTCGACGAAGGCCCCGACGCGGCAGATGACTGGATTGCCGAGCGAATCGGCGCATCCGACATCGCGATAACCGCGGACATTTTGCTCGCCGCCCGGTGTCTCAAGGCGGGCGCCCAATGTATCGGGCCGACAGGCAAGGCGTTCAGCGACGCCAACATCGGTATGGCGATTGCGATGCGCGATATGCAGCGGCATTTGCGCGAAACGGGAGAAAGCCGTGGGTTCAATCCCACATTTACGCCGCGGGACCGTTCGCAGTTTTTGCAGGCGCTTGAAAATGCCGTCCAGGCCGCGAGGAGAAGAGGGTAGGTGAGCCTCCAGTGACCGACAATCTCCATGCCGCCCGCGATCGGCATGGAGAGAGCGCAGGGAGTTCGTTCAGATCAGATGGTCTTGCCGGAGAGGATCATCGCCAGCCCCGGTGACCGCCGAAGCGATGTCCGTAGCCGCCGCCATACCAGCCGCGGCCGCCGTACCAACCGCGCCCGCCGTACGAGCGAGGGCCTCCACCCCAGCGATACGGATAATATCCGGCATAGTAGGGATATGGCCGATAATACCGTCGGCCGTAAAAGGCCGGCCCGTAATAGACGGGGCCGTCATAATAATAGTCGTCGTAACTGTACTCGCGCGTGACCGGCGGACCTTCGACGACAGCTCCTCGGCCTTCGCAGCATTCGTCGCCCCCGAAATCCGCCGCTGTCGCCGCATGTGGCGTAAAGCTCGCCAACGCGAAAACCGGAAGTGCGTAAATCAGATTTCTCATGAAAATGCTCCCTGAAGAAACCGCAGTCAAAAAACGCCCCGAGCTGTGAATGATTGCTGAACAATCGTCGTCGGTTGACGAAGTTAATCCGCACAAAGAGTAGTGCTCAAATCATTTGAAATACGGGCAGATATATACGGAGTGGTTACAAGGCCTTTTGGCCCGCAATAGGCGACGGTATTGGCGGCATCTCGAATGGCGCAATCGGAAGAATAATCGCGCAGCCAAACGTTCTTTGCAGTCCTTCACAACGCGAGCGACGAAATGGGCACCGTCACGGCGCGGCGCTCACGCCACCGCATCTGCACATCTTCGGCTAAGGCATCTCGCGCATCCATTCGGGGCACCGAAGAAGAACAACAGGCGAGGCGGGTGCGATTGACGAATGAGCCCGGTCAACACGCTGCTGCGTGACCGGCGTCCGCGCAGCGGTAACGGCTCTGTGACAGATGTGACAGATTGCCGTGGAAGCTTCAGAAGGGGGGAAGAAGCATGCATCGTACCGGCGGTTTCCAAGCTTTGAAAAACCTCGGCGGGAGCAATGGTGTTGCGCGTACGAACGCCCTGCGTTAACACCGACGCAACGGCCAAAGCGCTGAGACTCGGCCGTATTACCGGATTGACGGCGATGATTGATCTGACCTCGCATTACCTGCCGATCGCCATTTTCATCGGCGTCGCGCTGTTCATCGGCGCCGCCTTGATGATTGCGCCATTTCTCGTCGCGGTCAGGAACCCCGACCCTGAGAAGGTCTCCGCCTACGAATGCGGTTTCAGTGCCTTCGATGATGCGCGCATGAAGTTCGACGTGCGATTCTATCTCGTCTCGATCCTCTTCATCATCTTCGATCTTGAGATCGCGTTCCTCTTTCCTTGGGCTGCTGCCTTCAAGGAAGTCGGCGTTTACGGTTTCTGGTCGATGATGGTCTTTCTGGGCGTGCTGACGGTCGGCTTCATTTACGAATGGAAGAAGGGCGCGCTGGAATGGGATTGATCATCAAGGACGAGCGTCCGGGTGGCCTTGTCTTCGATCGCGTCTTTGACCGGGCGCAGGAAGGCGCCCCAGGCGCGGTATCGCCCGCCGCAGATCCGTTCTTCACCGAAGTTTCGAACGAGCTGGCCGACAAGGGCTTTCTCGTCACGACCGTCGATGACTTGATCAATTGGGCCCGCACAGGCTCGCTGATGTGGATGACGTTCGGCCTCGCCTGCTGCGCCGTCGAGATGATGCAGACATCGATGCCGCGGTATGACGTCGAGCGATTCGGCTTCGCGCCGCGCGCTTCGCCCAGGCAGTCCGACGTCATGATCGTCGCCGGCACGTTGACCAACAAGATGGCCCCCGCGCTCCGCAAGGTCTATGACCAGATGCCGGAGCCCCGCTACGTCATCTCGATGGGAAGCTGCGCCAACGGCGGCGGCTATTACCATTATTCCTATGCCGTCGTCCGCGGCTGCGATCGCATCGTGCCGGTCGATGTCTATGTGCCGGGCTGCCCCCCAACCGCCGAGGCGCTGCTTTACGGAATTTTGTTGCTGCAGCGGAAGATACGCCGCACCGGTACGATCGAACGCTGAGCAGCCCCGATTTTGGAGATCGTCACGCAATGACGGAGTTGATCGCGCTGCAGGAGATCGCTCAGGCGGCCGCGGGCGATGCCCTGCGACAGGCTGTTATTTCCTTTGACGAGCTCACGATCACCGTTGCTCGTGACGACATCGTCAAAGTGTTGACCAAGCTTCGCGACGACCCGAAGTGCCAGTTCGAAGTCCTGATCGACATCTGCGGCGTCGACTACCCCGAGCGTGCCGAGCGCTTCGACGTCGTCTACCATCTGCTGTCGCCGCGCCTCAATCAGCGGCTGCGACTCAAGATTTCGACCGACGAGGCGACGCCTGTCGCAAGTGTCAACGACGTTTTTCCGGCGGCCAATTGGTACGAGCGGGAAGCCTATGACCTTTACGGTATCCGGTTCACCGGGCACCCCGATCTTCGCCGCATCCTCACCGACTACGGCTTTCAGGGGTATCCCCTTCGCAAGGATTTTCCGCTCACCGGTTACGTCGAAGTTCGCTACGACGATGAAAAGAAACGCGTCGTCTATGAGCCGGTGAAGCTTACGCAGGAATTCCGCGATTTCGATTTCGAGAGCCCTTGGGAAGGGCCGAGCCACGTCCTCCCGGGCGATGAGAAAGCCAACCCGAAGTCGTGAATCGCGCGTCACGCTGTTTTGAGCGCCGTCTTCCCGGCGCTGTTGCCATCGACTTCGAATTCTACGCGTTCGGGCGGTCCCTTGCTTCCCATCGGGGCGGTCCGCCCCAATCGTCGTTCGGCCGGGAAACCGGAGTGATTCGTGAGGCCAAGGTCGGATGCAATTCGAGGCCAGTGTCGCGTTAGCGGCAGTTTTCATGATCGGGGCTTTCATACTCGATTGGCCCCGCGCCCTCGCCGGGCTGCTGCTCGGCGTGATCTGCCGCTATCTGCCCTATGGAACGATCATGATTCCGGCCGGTGTCGTGTTGGTCTCGGGCGCGGCGGAATTGCTCTATCCCTGGTTCGGCCGCACGACCGGGCCGCACTTCTGGGGCTTTTTCTTCGGGCTCTTTGCGGTCGCAGGCACTGCGTCCAGTCTCTACATTACGATACGCAACCTGAAAGACCGGCTGTGAGGATTTAGGCCGTGAAAGAAACGCTTCACGCCGGAGCGAAAACCAGTTTTTCCTTTCGCGTTCCGGCCACGAAAACGGTGCCGCATCTCTATCCCGAGGCGCACGAATTTCAGCTCATGCCGACCGTTTTTGCGACCGGCTTCATGGTCGGGCTGATGGAGTGGACCTGTCTCAATATCATTACGCCCCATCTCGACGAGGGTGAGGGCTCGCTCGGCGTTCACATCAATGTTTCGCACCTCGCCGCCACGGTGCCGGGACAAACGGTGATCGTCGATGCGGAGTGCACGAAAGTCGCAGGCCGCCGGCTATTCTTTCATGTCAAAGCACATGACGGGATTGATTTAATCGGCGAGGGCGAGCATCAGCGTATGATTGTGAACTGGCAGAAGTTTGAGCAACGCGTGAACGAGAAGGCGAAGCTCGCCAGAGTAGCACCGATTACCCGCGGGACCGTTTGAACATGGCCGAGACCGAGATCCGTAATTTCAATATCAATTTCGGGCCGCAGCACCCTGCGGCGCACGGCGTGCTTCGCCTCGTGCTCGAGCTGGATGGCGAGGTCGTGGAGCGCGTCGATCCGCACATCGGTCTCCTCCATCGTGGCACCGAAAAGCTCATCGAGCATAAGACGTACATGCAGGCGATCGGCTATTTCGACCGTCTCGATTACGTCGCCCCGATGAATCAGGAGCACTCGTTCTGCCTTGCTGCCGAAAAGCTCTTGGGCCTCGAGGTCCCCTACCGGGCGCAGCTCATCCGCGTGCTTTACTCCGAAATCGGCCGCCAGCTGTCGCATCTCTTGAACGTCACGACGCAAGCCATGGACGTCGGCGCGCTGACCCCGCCGCTCTGGGGCTTCGAAGAGCGCGAAAAGCTGATGGTGTTCTATGAGCGCGCGTCCGGCTCGCGTATGCACGCCAAATACTTCCGCATGGGCGGCGTGCATCAGGATCTGCCGGAGAAGCTGATCGACGACATTTATGCCTGGTGCGATCCGTTCCTGAAGGTCGTCGATGATATCGACGGCCTATTGACCGAAAACCGCATCTTCAAGCAGCGCAACGTCGACATTGGCGTCGTGTCGCTGGATGACGCTTTCGCGTGGGGCTTTTCAGGCGTGATGGTGCGCGGCTCCGGCGCGGCCTGGGACCTCCGCAAGTCGCAGCCGTACGAATGCTACGCTGACGTCGATTTCGATATCCCGATCGGCAAGAACGGCGACTGCTACGACCGCTACCTGATCCGCATGCAGGAAATGCGGGAAGCGACCAAGATTATGAAGCAGTGCTGCGAGCTGTTGAAGTCGCCGCGCGGCAAGGGTCCGCACGTCGCTGAAAATAAGAAAGTCGTGCCGCCGAAGCGCGGGGAGATGAAGCG
Source organism: Pseudomonadota bacterium (assembly GCA_018242295.1). GTDB lineage: Bacteria > Pseudomonadota > Alphaproteobacteria > Rhizobiales > Hyphomicrobiaceae > Hyphomicrobium_B. The sequence goes on along the minus strand of JAFECE010000003.1, from coordinate 313,166 downwards.
CTCGATGGAAGCGCTGATCCACCACTTCAAGCTCTACACGGAAGGCTTTCACGTTCCGCCCGGCGAGGTCTACGCCGCGGTCGAGGCGCCGAAGGGCGAATTCGGCGTCTATCTCGTGTCCGACGGCTCCAACAAGCCCTATCGCTGCAAGATCCGCGCTCCCGGATTCCCACACCTCGCAGCCATGGATTTCCTGAACCGCGGCCATATGCTGGCGGACGTCTCGGCGATCCTCGGCTCTCTCGACATCGTCTTCGGCGAAATCGATCGCTGAAAACTCCCATGGCCCGCGCGATCGAGACATCGATTTTGATCGCGGCGCCGGCTTCGCGCGTCTGGTCCGTCTTGATGGATTTCGGCGGCTACCCAGCATGGAACCCGTTCATCCGCACCATCAAAGGCGAAAGGCGAACAGGCGCCAGGCTTGAGGTCGTCATCAAGGCACCGGGACTCAAAGCGCAGACGTTTCGGCCCGTCGTCGTCGAAGTCGAGCCCGAGCGGGTTTTCTCCTGGCGTGGCTCGCTCCCAATTCCCGGACTCTTTGTCGGCGTGCACTGTTTCGCGCTCAGCACCGAAGGCTCGGACACGCGCGTCGCGCATTCGGAACAGTTTTCAGGGCTGCTTATCCCCTTTTTCGGTAGCGTCCTCGATGCCACGGAGCGCGGCTTTCGGGCCATGAACGAAGCGCTGAAGGCAAAGTCCGAAGGCCGGTAACGGCGGTTCTATTTGACGCGAAACGAACTGGCGCTTGTCATGAAGCCCTGGCAGATTGCGGTTAGGGCTGAGCGTTAAAAGGAGCCGCGCATGCTTCCCGGTGGAGCGCCGATGGTTGACAACTTGTTTTTGCTCGCCGTAGCGGCGGTCGGTTGGGGCTTGAGCCTTGCAACCTATCGCCTTTTCGCCCGCTCCCGAAGCTGGCCCATGGGCGCGCTGCAATCTGATCTTCCCTTCATTCCGGTTCTGATTGGTTTAGCCGGGCTGTTCGCCGGCCTCCTGTTCGCAACGGCGCGCGGGGCCGACGATGGCGGGTGGATGATCATCGTGCTCGGTCTGCTGTTCGCAGCACTTTGGACGGGCTTCCTGCGTGTCGGCTCGCAGGTTGCACTTTTTCTCGCGCCGATCGCCACGTTTCTGCTGCTGCTTGGCTGGCTTGCGGTGCCACTCGGATTTTCTGAACGCCGATGGGCAACGGAGCGTCCCAGCGAGACGCTTCAACGTCGCGGCATTCTCGCTCCGGATGAGACGACGACCGCACCGGCGCCTTCGCCGAAATCGACTCCATAGCCGTGAGCTTTTCGTCGCACCCGAATCTCGTCGAATATCGTTGCTTGCTCACCCAAATGGATAGGCAAATGCTTGCCTTGTCGCCGCATTCCTCGTACTGGACCGCTTCGGTGGCTGAGGGTTATGTCACTCTGCGAGTCGACATTGGGGCGTAACGGTCCAGATCACGCTTGTGACGTGGATACGTTGGGTATTCGGCGCCACACGACTGACGTTCGAGGAGCCATGGATGGCCGTTCGCCGACTGAATGCGGTGCAGCCTGCGCAATTCGCTTTCACGCCTGAGAATTTGGCGTGGGCGAGCAAGACGATCGCCAAATATCCCGCAGGCAAGCAGGCGTCGGCGATCATCCCCCTGCTTTGGCGTGCGCAGGAACAGGCCGGCTGGTTGCCCGAACCCGCGATCAGGCTTGTCTGCGATATGTTGGGCATGGCCCATATTCGCGGCCTGGAGGTCGCCACCTTTTACACCATGTTCCACCTTTCACCGGTGGGGTCGAAGGCCCATATACAGGTATGCGGAACCACGCCCTGCATGCTCCGTGGTTCGGGTGAACTCATTGCCGTCTGCAAGAACCGCATCGACGGCCATTCACATACGCCGAACGCCGACGGCACGTTGTCGTGGGAAGAGGTCGAGTGCATCGGCGTCTGCGCCAACGCGCCGGTCGTGCAGGTCGGCAAGGATACCTACGAAGACCTGACGCCCGAGCAGCTGACGAAGATCATTGACGCCTTTGTGGCCGGTAGACAGCCGAAGCCGGGGTCGCAGATCGGCCGCGTCGCATCCTCTCCGGTCACCGGCCCGACGACATTGACCGATCCCACGCTTTACGATGGCTCTTCCATCGGCGCCTGGAAGAAGCGTTTCGAAGAAACATCCGGCGACCAGGCCGAAAAGACTCAAGAATCGCCGCCGGCGTCCGCTCTCGCCTCTCCGGCCCATAAGGCGCAGGTCGACGCGGCCGCTTCGCCTGCGGCGGGTGAAGCCAAGGCCCCGCCAGTTCATCCGGCAGCACTGACCGCAATGGCCAACGCCGGTCTGGTCAAGGAACTTGAAGGGCGCGGCAGCGGCAAGGCGCTTTCCGCCGGCGAAATCGATAAGATCAAGGCGGACATGATCCGAGACAGGGCCGCCGCTGCGAGCCGGAATGTCGAGCCGGAGCTGTTGAAGGAGCCGCGCGGCGGCAACGCCGATGACCTGTCGCTGATCCCAGGTGTTTCAGCCGACGTCGTCGATCAGCTTCACACAATGGGCATCTGGCATTTCGACCAGATCGCCAAGTGGACGCCTCAGAACGTCGCCTGGTTTGAAGTCCAGTTGGAAGGCTTTATGGGCCGCGTAACGCGTGACAAATGGATCGAGCAGGCGCAGAAGCTCGCATCCGGTTGGCGTCCGGAAAGCAAAGCCGGCAAAAGGCCGAAAGGGTAGCGCCCATGCTGCATGATCGCGACCGCATATTCCGCAATATCTACGGCTTCCACGACGTAGGCCTGAAGGGCGCGATGCGCCGTGGCGCGTGGGACGGCACGAAATTCTTTATCGATAAGGGCCACGACTACATCATCGACGAGGTGAAGAAGTCGGGACTCCGTGGCCGGGGCGGCGCTGGCTTCCCGACGGGCCTCAAGTGGTCGTTCATGCCGAAGGCCGATGTGCGGCCAAGCTATCTCGTCATCAATGCCGACGAGTCGGAGCCCGGCTCCTGCAAGGATCGCGAGATCCTCCGGCACGATCCGCATCTCATGATCGAAGGCGCGCTTCTCGCGTCCTTCGCGATGCGCGCCCACACCTGCTACGTTTATGTGCGCGGCGAATACATCCGCGAGCGCGAGGCGCTCCAGCGTGCCATCAATGAAGCCTATGAGGCCAAGCTCGTCGGCAAGAACAATGTCCACGGCTGGGACTTCGACATTTTCGTGCACCATGGCGCCGGCGCCTACATCTGCGGCGAAGAAACGGCGATGCTCGAAAGCCTCGAAGGCAAAAAGGGCCAGCCGCGCCTGAAGCCGCCATTCCCGGCAAACGTTGGCCTCTACGGCGCGCCGACGACGATCAACAACGTGGAAAGCATCGCGGTCGCGGGCGAAATCCTGCGTCGCGGGTCTGCGTGGTTCGCAGCCCTCGGCAAGCCGAACAACACCGGCACCAAGCTCTTCCAGATCTCGGGCCACGTCGAGCGTCCGTGCGTCGTCGAAGAAGAAATGGGCATCCCCCTCAAAGAGCTGATCGACAGGCATTGCGGCGGCATCCGCGGCGGCTGGGATAATCTGCTCGCCGTCATTCCGGGTGGATCCTCTGTCCGCTGCATCACGGCGGAACAGGCCGAAGCCGTGACGATGGATTTCGACGCGCTGGGCAAGCTCGGCTCCGGTCTCGGCACCGCTGCCGTGATCGTGATGGACAAATCGACGGACATCATCGCCGCCATCCGGCGCATCGCCTACTTCTACAAGCACGAGAGCTGTGGCCAGTGCACGCCATGCCGCGAAGGCACCGGCTGGATGTGGCGCGTGCTCGAACGCATGGAACGCGGCGAAGCGGAAAAACGCGAGATCGATCTGCTGTTCGATGTCACGAAGCAGGTCGAAGGCCATACCATTTGCGCGCTCGGCGACGCGGCAGCATGGCCTGTTCAAGGTTTGATCAAGAACTTCCGTCCGGTGATCGAGGCGCGTATCGACGATTACCAGAGGAAGCACGCCCGCGTGGCGGCAGAGTAGGCTGCGGAAAACGATGTCCAAGCAACTGATCGTCGACGGCATACCGATTGAGGTCGAGGACGGCACGACGCTGATGCACGCCTGCGAAATGGCGGGCTCGGTCATTCCGCGCTTCTGCTATCACGAGCGGCTGTCGATCGCCGGTAACTGCCGCATGTGCCTCGTCGAGGTGCAGGGCTCGCCGAAGCCGATCGCCTCGTGCGCGATGCTCGTCAACGATCTGCCGCCGAACAAGGATGGTTCGCCGAAGATCGTAACCACTGGCTCGCCGATGGTGAAGAAGGCGCGCGAAGGGGTGATGGAGTTCCTGCTCATCAACCACCCGCTCGACTGCCCCATCTGCGATCAGGGCGGCGAATGCGATCTGCAAGATCAGGCGATGGCCTTCGGCATGGGCGGATCGCGCTATACCGAGAACAAGCGAGCCGTCGAAGAAAAGCACATCGGCCCGCTCATCAAGACGATGATGACGCGCTGCATCCACTGCACGCGCTGCGTCCGCTTTATGACGGAAGTCGCGGGCGTCGAAGAACTCGGCCTTATCGGCCGTGGCGAAGACGCGGAAATCACGACCTACCTCGAGCGCGGCATTCTCTCTGAAATGAGCGCCAACGCCGTCGATCTCTGCCCGGTCGGCGCTCTCACACATCGCCCCTGGGCCTTCGCCGCCCGACCCTGGGAGATGGAAACCTTCGAAACCATCGACGTCATGGATGCCGTCGGCTCGTCGATCAGCGCCGACGTGCGCGGCGCCGCAGTAATGCGCATCCTTCCGCGCAACAACGACGCCGTGAACGAGGAATGGATTTCGGACAAGACGCGCCACGTCGCCGACGGCCTGAAAACGCAGCGCCTCGACCAGCCGTACATCCGTAAGAATGGCCGCTTCGAACCCGCCACCTGGGACGATGCCTTGAACCTCGTCGCCGCAAAATTGAAGGCGGCATCGGCTGAGAAGATCGGTGCCATTGCCGGCGATCTTGCAGGCGCCGAGGAAATGTTCGCGTTGAAGGACCTTTTGACCAAGCTCGGCTCAGTCTCGCTCGATTGCCGTCAGGCAGGAGACAAGCTCGATCCGAAGTTGGGCCGCGCCAGCTATCTCTTCAACTCCGGCATCGAGGGCATCGAGCAGGCCGACGCGATCCTCATCGTCGGCGCCAATCCGCGCCTCGAAGCGGCAGTCCTGAACGCCCGGATCCGCAAGCGCTGGCGCACCGCGCCGAGCAAAATCGCCCTCATCGGAGCGAAGGTCGATCTCGCATATCCATACGAATATCTGGGTGCCGGACCCGAAACCCTCGCGGAGATCGCGAACGGCAAGCACGTCTTCGCCGAAGTGTTGAAAGCAGCGGCGAAGCCGATGGTCATCGTCGGCCAAGGCGCGTTCGCGCGCGCCGATGGCCTGGCGTCGCTCTCGCTTGCCGCACGTATTGTTCTTGCAGCGTCGGCTGGCAAGGACGCGTCATGGAACGGCTTCAACGTCCTTCACACTGCCGCCGCGCGCGTTGCCGGTCTGGATCTCGGGTTCGTACCGGGGAAGGGCGGCAAGGATGCGGCTGGCATTCTCGGCCCCGACATGGAGTTCGTGTATCTCCTCGGCGCCGACGAATCCGATTTCGCGAAGCTCAGCCCGTCCGCGTTCGTCGTCTACCAGGGAACTCACGGCGATAAGGGCACTGAACGTGCCGACGTCATCCTGCCCGGCGCCGCCTACACCGAGAAGAATGCAACCTACGTGAACACCGAAGGCCGCGCGCAGCAGACGCTCAAAGCCGTGTTCCCGCCGGGCGCCGCCAAGGAAGATTGGACCATCGTTCGCGCGCTCTCGGAGCGGGCCGGCGCCAAGCTTCCTTACGACACCATAAACGAGCTTCGCGCGGCCATCTACCGGGCAAGCCCGCAGTTCGCGGCACTCGACACGATCGAAGCCCGCGCCGTATCTGGGCTCGAGACGCTCGCGAAGCTGACCGCGCAACCGTCATCGGAACCCTTCGCTTCGGTGATCGCAGACTTCTATATGACCAACCCGATCGCGCGAGCTTCTGCCGTCATGGCCGGAATGAGCGCGCTTCGGGCCTCGCATGAACAGAAACTCAACGCAGCGGAATAGGGACCATGCTCGACACGCTGCAGACATTCATGAATGACTACGGCTGGAACATACTGGCGCTCGTCGGCTTTTCGCTGCTGCTGCTGGTTTCGCTCCTGATCATCGTGGCCTTCCTGCTGTTGATGGACCGCAAGGTGTGGGCCGCCGTCCAGATGCGCCGCGGCCCGAACGTCGTCGGACCCTTCGGACTTTTGCAGTCGTTTGCCGATCTGCTGAAATTCGTGCTGAAAGAGCCGATCATACCGGCGGGCTCCGACAAGGCCGTCTTCCTGCTCGCGCCGCTCGCAACGGCAACGTGCGCGCTCGCATCGTGGGCCGTCATCCCAGTCAACGAAAACGGCTGGGGCAGGTGGGTGATCTCCGACATGAACGTCGGAATTCTCTACCTGCTCGCGATCTCTTCGCTGGGCGTCTACGGCATCGTCATGGGCGGCTGGGCGTCGAACTCGAAATACCCGTTCATGGGCGCACTTCGTTCAGCGGCGCAGATGGTCTCCTATGAGGTCTCGATCGGCTTCGTCATCATCAGCGTGCTGCTCTGCGTCGGCTCGCTCAATGTGACGGATGTCGTCAACGCCCAGAAGACCGGCGTCGGCACCACGTTCGGACTGACGAGTTCGCTCCTCGATTGGCACTGGCTGCCGCTCTTCCCGATGTTCGTCATCTTCTTCATTTCGGCACTGGCTGAAACGAACCGCCCGCCATTCGATCTTGTCGAAGCCGAATCCGAACTCGTCGCCGGCTTCATGGTCGAATACTCCTCGACGCCGTATCTGCTCTACATGCTCGGCGAGTACGTCTCGATCGTTGCGATGTGTGCGATGACGACGATCCTTTTCCTCGGAGGCTGGCTGCCGCCGCTCGACATCTGGCCGCTCAATGCCGTGCCCGGGCTGTTCTGGTTCCTGATCAAAGTCGTCTTCGTCTTCTTCATGTTCGCGATGGTGAAGGCGATGGTGCCGCGGTATCGCTACGATCAATTGATGCGCCTTGGCTGGAAGGTGTTTCTGCCGCTGTCGCTCTTCATGGTCGTCGTCACGGCCGCCGTGCTCCAATTCGGAGGCTTCCGTTCATGAGCGTAGCGCGCGCAGCAAAATCGCTTTTCCTCTTGGAGTTCGTTTCGGCGTTCTTCTTGACGATGCGCTACTTCTTCTCGCCGAAGAAGACGCTGAACTATCCTTACGAGAAGGGCCCGCTTTCGCCGCGCTTCCGCGGTGAGCACGCGCTCCGCCGCTATCCGAACGGCGAAGAACGCTGCATCGCCTGCAAGCTCTGCGAGGCGATCTGCCCGGCCCAGGCGATCACGATCGAAGCCGGCCCGCGTCGCAACGACGGCACGCGCCGCACGACGCGCTACGACATCGACATGACGAAGTGCATCTATTGCGGCCTCTGCCAGGAGGCCTGCCCGGTCGATGCTATCGTCGAGGGCCCGAACTTCGAATTCGCGACCGAGACGCGCGAAGAACTTTTCTACGACAAGGAGCGGCTGCTCGCGAACGGCGACCGCTGGGAACGCGAAATCGCAAAGAACATCGCGCTCGACGCGAAGTATCGATAGAAGGCAAGGCGATGGCATCGGCGCTCTTTTTCTATCTCTTTGCAGTGCTCGCGGTAGTGGCGGGCGCTTCCGTCATTCTGACGAAAAATCCCGTCCACGCAGTCCTGTTCCTGATCCTGGCGTTCTTCAACGCTGCAGGCCTTTTCGTTTTGCTCCAGGCCGAGTTCCTGGCGATGCTGCTCGTCATCGTCTATGTCGGCGCGGTTGCCGTGCTCTTCCTGTTCGTCGTGATGATGCTCGACGTTGACTTCGCCGAGCTGAAAGCCGGCTTCATCAAGAATGCCAAGATCGGCGCGCTCATCGGCGGCATCGTGCTGGTGGAGCTGATTGCGCTCTTCGGATATCGCGGCTTCACTGTGTCGCCTGTGATGAACCCGTCGGCACCTATTCCGGCCAGCATCACGAATACCCGCGCGCTCGGTGAGATCCTCTATACCCAGTACGTCTACTACTTCCAGGGAGCCGGGCTCATCCTGCTCGTTGCGATGATCGGCGCCATCGTGCTGACGCTCAAGCACCGGCAAGGCGTCAAGCGTCAATCGATCAGCGCCCAGGTCGCGCGCGGACCCGCAACGGGTCTCGAAGTCGTCAAGGTTCCGAGCGGTGGTTCGGTCATCCCGCCGGCCGTCAAACATCCGGAGGCTGCCGAATGACCATAGGTCTCGGACATTATCTCGTCGTTGCCGCGTGCCTGTTCACGCTCGGCATCTTCGGCATCTTCCTGAACCGCAAGAACGTCATCGTCATCCTGCTCTCGATCGAGCTGATGCTGCTGGCGGTCAACATCAACCTCGTCGCGTTCTCTCATTTCAATGGCGACCTCGTCGGCCAGGTCTTCGCGCTCTTCGTGTTGACCGTCGCCGCGGCCGAATCCGCCATCGGTCTCGCGATCATGGTCGTCTACTTCCGCAACCGCGGCTCCATCGCGGTCGAAGACATCAACATGATGAAGGGGTGAGGCGGGCATGATCTACGCCGCCATCGTTTTTCTGCCGCTTGCGGGCGCTCTGATCGCAGGTTTGTTCGGCCGTGCCATCGGCGATCGGGCAAGCGAAGTCGTCACGACCGCTTTCCTGTTGATCGCCGCCGCACTGTCGTGGGTCGCGTTCTTTCAGGTCGCCCTCGGACACGAAACGCACGACGTCCAATTGCTGCGCTGGATCACGTCGGGCGAACTCGACGTATCGTGGGCGCTCAAGATCGACACGCTGACGTCCGTCATGCTTGTCGTCGTAACGACCGTCTCGTCGCTCGTGCATCTCTATTCCATCGGCTACATGCACGAAGACCCGTCGCGGTCGCGCTTCTTTGCCTATCTCTCGCTCTTCACATTCGCGATGCTGATGCTGGTGACGAGCGGCAACCTCGTGCAGATGTTCTTCGGCTGGGAAGGCGTCGGCCTCGCGTCGTACCTCCTCATCGGCTTCTGGTATCAGAAGCCATCCGCTAATGCGGCCGCGATAAAGGCGTTTATCGTCAACCGCGTGGGTGATTTCGGCTTCTCGCTCGGGATCTTCGGGCTCTTCTTCGTCTTCCACACGGTCAACCTTGACGCGCTGTTCGCGGCCGCGCCAAGCGCCGTCGGCAAGACGTTCAACTTCGCGGGGCACGACGTCGATATCCTGACGACGCTCTCGCTGCTGCTTTTCGTCGGTGCGATGGGTAAGTCCGCTCAGTTCCTGCTCCACACCTGGTTGCCGGACGCGATGGAAGGCCCGACGCCCGTTTCCGCGCTCATTCATGCCGCAACGATGGTGACGGCCGGTGTGTTCATGGTTGCGCGCTTGTCGCCGATCTTCGAACTGGCGCCCAATGCGCTCATGTTCGTGACCTACATCGGGGCAATCACGGCCTTCTTTGCGGCAACGGTCGGCCTCGTGCAGAACGACATCAAGCGCGTCATCGCCTATTCGACCTGCTCGCAGCTCGGCTACATGTTCGTTGCGTGCGGGATCGGCGCGTACGGCGCCGGCATTTTCCATCTCTTCACGCACGCCTTCTTCAAGGCGTTGCTGTTCCTCGGCGCGGGTTCGGTCATTCACGCCATGCATCACGAGCAGGACATGCGCGCGATGGGTGGGCTGCGAAAGAAAATCCCCTGGACGTTCGCTGCGATGCTGATCGGCACGCTCGCCTTGACCGGCGTCGGCATTCCGCATCTCGCGGGCTTTGCAGGCTTCTATTCGAAGGACGCAATCATCGAAGCTTCGTACGCGGCCAATACGCCCAACAACTTTGCGTTCTGGCTCCTCGTCGTCGCCGCGCTGATGACGTCGTTCTACTCATGGCGTCTCGTCTTCATGACCTTCTATGGCGAAACGCGCGCTGATCATCACACTTACGATCATGCGCACGAGAGCCCGCCGACGATGATGGTGCCGCTCCTGGTTCTGTCGCTCGGCGCGGTGCTGGCTGGTATCCTCTTCGCCCCGTATTTCATCGGTCATGACGAAAGTGCGTTCTGGGGCGCCGCGCTCTTCCGCGGCGAGCACAATCACATCCTGCACGAGATGCACGAAGTGCCGGGATGGGTGCCCTATTCGTCGTCGATCGCGATGGTCGCGGGCTTCGCGATTGCCTGGGTCTATTACATCGGAGCGCCCTGGCTGCCGGCGGCAACGGCTCGAGCCTTCCGCCCGCTCTACCTGTTCCTGCTGAACAAATGGTACTTCGACGAACTCTACGATCTGATCTTCGTGCGCCCCGCGTTTGGCATCGGCCGCTTCCTTTGGAAGGACGGTGACGGCGCCGTCATCGACGGCGCAATCAACGGCACGGCCACCGGCGTCGTCCGGATCACAGATCGCGTCGTCAAGCTGCAGACGGGCTACATGTACCATTACGCTTTCGCGATGCTGATCGGCGTCGCGGCCATCCTGACTTGGCTCACCTACAACGGGCTCTTTGGCGGGGTGCTCAAATGAGCAACATTCTTTCAGTCGTCACCTTCCTGCCGCTCGTCGGTGCGCTGCTGATCGCAACACTCAACGCCGAAGCGAAAGGCAACGCGCGCTGGATCGCGCTGTGGACGACGCTCGTCACTTTCGCCGTGTCGCTGCTCATCTGGATCAACTTCGATACGAATACCGCGGGCTTCCAGTTCGTCGAGGAGCACGCCTGGCTCGGACCGCTGAAGTACAAGATGGGCGTCGACGGCATTTCGATGCTCTTCGTTATCCTGACCACGTTCTTGATGCCGCTTTGCATTCTCGCGAGCTGGGTATCGATTCAGGATCGCGTCAAGGAATACATGATCGCGTTCCTTGTGCTGGAAACGCTGATGCTCGGCGTGTTCTGCGCGCTCGATATGGTTCTTTTCTACCTCTTCTTCGAGGGCGGCCTGATCCCGATGTTCATCATCATCGGCGTATGGGGCGGCAAGCGGCGCGTCTACGCGAGCTTCAAGTTCTTCCTCTACACGTTGCTCGGCTCGGTGCTGATGCTGCTCGCCATGATGGCGATGTACTGGCACGCGGGTACGACCGACATCCCGACCTTGCTGCAAACCAAGTTCCCGCCGGACATGCAGTGGTGGCTCTGGATCGCGTTCTTTGCGTCCTTCGCAGTGAAAATGCCGATGTGGCCCGTTCACACTTGGCTTCCCGACGCGCACGTCGAAGCACCCACGGCTGGATCGGTCATCCTTGCCGGCATTCTGCTGAAGATGGGCGGCTACGGTTTCCTGCGCTTCTCGCTGCCGATGTTCCCGAACGCCTCGGCTGAACTCGCGTCCTTCGTCTTCACGCTTTCGATCGTCGCAATCATCTACACCTCTCTCGTCGCGCTGGTGCAGGAGGATATCAAGAAGCTTATCGCCTATTCGTCCGTCGCGCACATGGGCTACGTGACGATGGGCATATTCACGGCGTCCCAGCAGGGCATCGACGGCGCGATCTTCCAGATGCTCTCGCACGGCATCGTTTCATCTGCTCTCTTCCTTTGTGTCGGCGTCATCTATGATCGAACGCATACGCGCGAGATTGCAGCCTACGGCGGCCTTGTCGAACGGATGCCGAAATACGCCTTCGCCTTCATGGTGTTCACGATGGCGAACGTCGGCCTGCCCGGAACCAGCGGCTTCGTCGGCGAATTCCTGACGCTGCTGTCGGCCTTCAAGGCCAACACGTGGGTCGCAATCCTGGCGACGACCGGCGTTATTCTGTCGGCAGCCTATGCGCTCTACCTTTATCGTCGCGTTATTTTCGGTGTGCTCGAAAAGGCCAGCCTGAAGAAGCTTCTCGATCTCTCCCCGCGCGAGATTGCAATCCTCGCGCCGCTTGTACTGCTGACGATCTTCTACGGCCTCTATCCCGCTCCCGTTCTCGACGTGACGGCGACGTCGGTGAAGAACCTCGTGCAAAACTATCAATCCGCTCAGGGGACGGCGGCCGCATCGGCGGCGCCTCAAGGAACCCATTAAATGGATAGCTCGGTCCTATATGTCATTCTGCCGGAGCTGATACTCGCGCTCGGCGCCATCGCGCTTTTGATGATTGGCGTCTTCTCACCGAATGGCGAAACGTCAGGCCGCAACGTCACATGGCTTGCGATTGCCGTGCTCGTCGCGGCCGCCGTGGCCGTATTCGAGGGCAGCGGATCATCCGCCATTTTTGGCGGCGCGTTCGTTTCCGACAGCTTCACGCGCTTCTTGAAGATCGTCATTCTCGTCGGCGCCGCGTTGACGCTGCTGATGACGTTCGACAGCTTCAGCCGCGCCAAGCTCCTGCTGTTCGAATATCCGGTGCTCGTGCTTCTCGCGACCCTCGGCATGCTGATGATGGTCTCGGCGAATGACCTGATCGCGCTTTATCTCGGTCTCGAGCTTCAGTCCTTGGCGCTCTATGTCGTCGCCGCGTTCAAGCGCGACGACGTGCAATCCAGCGAAGCCGGCCTCAAGTATTTCGTCCTCGGCGCGTTGTCGTCGGGCATGCTGCTCTACGGCGCCTCGATGCTCTACGGCGTGACTGGGTCGACGAGCTACGCGACCATCGCCGCCGCGGCGAAAATGCCGGAAATGGCGACGAACATCGGCCTGACTTTCGGCCTCGTGTTCGTCCTCGTCGGATTGGCGTTCAAGGTTGCCGCCGTGCCGTTCCACATGTGGACGCCGGACGTCTATCAGGGCGCGCCAACGCCCGTTACCGCCTTCTTCGCCGGTGCGCCGAAGATCGCCGCCATGGCGCTGCTGTTGCGCTTCACCCAGGCTGCGCTCCCAGGCGTCTCGTCGCAATGGGAACAGATCATCATCTTCGTCTCGATCGCCTCGATGGCGCTCGGCTCATTTGCGGCCATCGGCCAGACCAACATCAAGCGGCTGCTCGCATACTCCTCGATCGGCAACGTCGGCTTCGCATTGATTGGCCTCGCCGCGAATAACACCGAAGGCACGGCCGGCGTTCTCATTTATCTCGTGATCTACGTCGCGATGACGCTCGGCGCCTTCGCCTGTGTTCTTGCGATGCAGCGTAACGGCCGCTTCGTCGAAAGCATCTCGGACCTTTCGGGCCTCGCGAAAACCAACCTGACGTTCGCGACAATACTCGCTGTGCTGATGTTTTCGCTTGCCGGCATTCCACCGCTCGCTGGTTTCTGGGCGAAATGGTACGTTTTCCTGCCGGCGATCAAGGCGGGCCTTTATCCGCTTTCGGTCATTGGCGTCGTCACGAGCGTCGTCGGCGCCTACTACTATTTGCGGGTCGTGAAGATCATGTTCTTCGACGAGCCGGCGGAGGGCTTCTCGCCAACCGAAGGCCGGACCTTCGCGGTGATGGCGCTGTCGGCGGCTTTCGTCGTGGCGTTTGTTCTGCCCTTTGTCGGCGGAACCGTGGTAGATGCGGCGACGGCGGCAGCTTCGGTGCTGGTGCCGGCCCACTAGCCATTAATGAACGGCCATTCCGTGCCTCGCATCATCCATCTCGCTGAGACCGGATCAACGAACGCCGATGCCATGCGTCTTGCCCTCGGCGGCGAAGAACTCCCGTTGTGGGTTGTCGCCGACAGCCAGACCGGTGGCCGGGGCCGATCCGGCCGCACCTGGATTTCACGTCCGGGTAACCTTCAAGCCAGCGTCGCCTTTCGGTGCAGCGCACCCGTTGAGAAGGCGGGCCAATTGTCACTACTCGCTGGAATTGCGGTGATAGACGCCGTTCGAGCAACAATGGATCTTGCGCCGGGAACCGATCTTCGCCTCAAATGGCCGAACGATATTTTAATAGGAAGTGCCAAGGCCGGAGGAATCCTGGTCGAGAGCACGTCCGCTCGCGTAGGTCCCGGCTTTTTAGCGATTTTAGGTTTTGGATTGAATTTGATCACCTCACCCGACACGCTTGGCCGTGCAGTCACGGCTTTGAGCCAATATGGGAGTATTCCCAAGCCGCTTGCATTCACCGAGACGCTGTCAGAAAAGATCTTCCTCTGGCTAGACCATTGGCAGGAGGGGCTGGGCTTCCCTGCTATCCGCGAGGCCTGGATCGGACGCGCAGGCGCGATGGGTGAACCCATTATAATCAACACGGCCTCCGGACCCTTATCTGCAACCTATCAGGGGCTTTCGGAAACGGGCGCCCTGCGCGCGGACATCGACGGCGAGATCAAGGAAATCAGCTACGGCGACGTCATGCTCGTCGGGCAGGTCGCGGGCGATGGGACTCCATGAGTGATCGCGCCTCGCCTTCGCGATCGGGAAGTCTGAGACCCGACGAACTCGTATTCGCGGCTCTCGGCGGCCTCGGCGAAATTGGCATGAACGTCTATCTCTACGGCTTCGGGCCGCCGAGAGCGCGCACCTGGCTGATGGTCGATCTGGGCGTCACCTTTCCTCATGAGAGCGAGCCGGGCGCTGATGTTGTGCTGCCCGACCTTCGTTTCATCGTTGCCGAACGAAAAAATCTCGCCGGGCTCGTATTGACCCACGCGCACGAGGATCACGTCGGCGCCGTCATCGACCTCTGGCCATCACTCGAATGTCCGATCTTTGCGACGCCGTTCACGGCCGGAATGCTGAAAACGAAGCTTGGCGAATTCGGCGGCTCGCAAACCCTTCCGATCAAGGAAGTGCCGCTCGGCGGTCGCTTCAGCGCCGGTCCTTTCGACGTTGAATTCGTGAGCCTCACGCATTCGATCCCCGAGCCGAACGGTTTGGCGATCCGCACGCCTGCCGGCCTCGTCTTCCACACCGGCGATTGGAAGCTCGATCCGACGCCCGTCGTCGGCAGGCCGCACGATGCCGCACGGCTGGAGCAACTCGGCAACGAAGGCGCGCTCGCGTTGATTGGCGATTCGACGAACGCTATGCGCGAAGGTCGCTCGGCGTCGGAAACCGACGTCGCCAAGACTCTGCAAAAGCTCATTGCCGATGCGCCCCGCTGTGTCGCCGTAACGCTTTTTGCGTCGAACGTCGCCCGTGTCGCCTCGATCGTTGCCGCTTGCCATGCTGCTGGCCGTACACTTGTCGTTGCCGGACGCGCGCTTCATCGCATCATCGAAGTCGCGATCGAGACGGGCTATCTCCCGCAAGGGTTCACCTATCTCGATCAGCAGCGCTTTTCCGATCTGCCGCGAGACAAGGTCGTCGTGCTCTGCACCGGCAGTCAGGGCGAACCGCGCGCGGCGATGGCGCGCGTCGCTGAAAACGAGCATCCCGATATCTCACTCGACAAGGGCGATCTCGTTATTTTTTCCTCGCGCACCATTCCCGGAAACGAGAGAGCCGTCTCGCGCATCCAGAATGGTTTAGCCCGCCTCGGTGTCGACGTCGTCACCGACGCCGAAGCGCTCGTGCACGTAACGGGTCATCCGCGTCGCGACGAACTCAAGGACATGTACGCCTGGATCCGCCCGAAGATCGCCGTTCCGATGCATGGCGAAGCGCGGCACCTGAAGGCGCACGCCCGGCTCGCGCGCGAATGCGGAGTGAGCGAAACATTTTCGATCGTCGATGGTGATCTGCTGAAGCTTTGGCCCGCGCCAGCGGCCGTCGTCGATGAACTGCCGGTCGGACGCCTATTTCGCGATGGCAATCTGATCGTTCCGGACATCGAAGGACCGGTGAAGAGCCGGCGAAAGCTGTCGTTCGTTGGCATAGCGGTCGTCTCGATGACGCTATCTCGGCGCGGCGAAATCATCACGGAGCCGGGCGTCGTGCTCGAGGGCATACCGGCCGCCGACCAAGACGGGGAATCGATGCGTGAAATCGTGCTCGACGCCATCGACGGCACGCTCCGCTCGATTCCACCAAAGCGGCGCGGAGACCACGCCATGGTTCAGGACGCAGTGCAGCGAGCCGTGCGTTCCGCAATTAACGAGGCATGGGGCAAGAAGCCGGTTGTCAAAGTGCTGGTCTCCGTGGTGGATGGCAGAAACTAAATCGCCGTAACATTTCGCTCGCCCTTTGCCGTGCCGGAGACCCATGCATGATTGGACGCCTTAACCACGTCGCCATAGCTGTCAAAGACCTCGCAAAGGCTTCAGGCGTTTATAAAAACGCACTCGGCGCGAACGTCGGTCCGGCGCTGGCGCAACCCGAGCACGGCGTCACCGTCGTTTTCATCGAGCTTCCGAACACCAAAATCGAGTTGCTCGAGCCGCTTGGTGAAGGCTCGCCAATCGCGAAATTTCTCGAAAAATCTCCCGACGGCGGAATTCACCATGTATGCTACGAGGTGGATGATATCATCGCCGCGCGCGATCAGTTGAAGGCTCAGGGGGCTCGCGTGCTGGGCGATGGGACACCGAAGATCGGCGCACACGGCAAGCCCGTGCTGTTCCTGCATCCTAAGGACTTCTGCGGCACCCTCGTCGAGTTGGAGCAGGTCTGAAGCAGCTCCGGTGCGGTTTGGAAAATAGGGGTTAGTGTGATGCGTACGTCCGTAGCGGTCGCGACATTCTTTTGCCTGTGGTTCATCACGCTGTTCGCCGTGCTGCCCTTCTTTGCAAAGACACAGGACGAAGCGGGTGAGGTCGTTCCAGGCACCCCCGAAAGCGCGCCTCACAAAATGAACGTCTTCAGGCTCTTCTGGGTCAATACGATCGTTGCCGCCATCACCTTCGCCGGCGTCTATGCGGTGATCGCGAATATCTGAGACCCGCTCCTCCCAAGGCCCGATTGAAGCGCCAACCGAATCGCCCGGCGCCCGGAATTTCCGCCCGCCAGCGCTCATCTGGCCCGCGGCACCCGCTACTGCGCCACGTCTATCCATCGGGGCGGACGCGCAAATCCCCCAAATTGAACCTGTGGCCCGGCCGCTTTGCATCGTTGCAACGCCAGCATGAAAAGGCTATTCGGCTGAGGCTAAATTCCTGACTTTCGAGAGAATAAGGCGCGGCTCGCCCGCGCGGATTTAACGAGCGAGCCCGCAATGCGCATGTCCAAGGCCTTATCCTGCTGTCCGTCTCGTTCGCGCGCTGCCGCGCCGGAGGCCGCGCGATGAGCAAGCGAGCCCTTTCCGTCACCCGCGAGCAGAATTTTCCGGATTGGTATCAGGCGATCGTCCGCGACGGCGACATGGCCGAGACGAGCCCTGTCCGCGGCTGCATGATTATCAAGCCGTGGGGCTGGGGCGTCTGGGAACGCATCCAGGCCGAGCTTGACGCCCGCATCAAGGACACGGGCCACGACAACTGCTACTTCCCGCTTTTCATCCCAATGAGCTTCCTCGCCAAGGAGGCGGAGCACGTCGAAGGTTTCGCCAAGGAAATGGCGGTCGTCACGCACCACCGCCTGAAAAACGAGGGCGGCAAGCTGGTGGTCGATCCCGACGCCAAGCTCGAAGAGCCGCTGATCGTCCGCCCGACGTCCGAGACCATCATCGGCGATGCCTTTCAGCGCTGGATCAAAAGCTATCGCGATCTGCCGCTGCTCATAAACCAGTGGGCGAACGTCGTCCGCTGGGAGATGCGCACGCGCCTTTTCCTGCGCACGGCAGAGTTTCTCTGGCAGGAAGGGCACACCGCTCACGCCGACCGCGAGGACGCAGTCGCCGAGACGCTGAAGATGCTCGAAGTCTATCGCACGTTTGCGGAGGACGTTCTGGCGATGCCGGTCATCGCAGGCGAAAAGCCGGCGAACGAGCGTTTCCCCGGTGCCGACAATACGTATTCGATCGAAGCAATGATGCAGGACGGCAAGGCCCTTCAGGCCGGCACGTCGCATTATCTCGGCACGCACTTTGCCGAGGCGCAGAACATCCAGTTTCAGAATGCGAAAGGTGAGCTCACCTATTGCCACACGACGAGCTGGGGCGTCTCGACGCGTCTGATCGGCGGCGTGATCATGACCCACGGCGACGACGACGGTCTGCGCCTGCCGCCGATGATTGCTCCGCGCCAGATCGTCCTTGTCCCGATGCTCCGTGAAAAGCCCGAGGACGCTGAACTCATCGCCTATTGCACCGCTCTCGAGAAAGACCTGAAGGCCCCCGGCATTCGCACGCTCGTCGACGTAAAGCCGATCAAGTCTGCCGAGAAGCGCTGGAACTGGGTGCGCCGCGGCGCACCCGTCATCGTCGAGATCGGCGGTCGCGATGCGAGCGGCGGCAACGTCACGTTCATGCGCCGCGACCGTTTGCGCGACGGCGATAAGGTCATCTCGCACACGCTGCCGCGCGCTGATTTCGTTGCCGGTGCGCCCGCGCTCCTGAAGGAGATTCAGGCAAACCTCTTCAACGAGGCAAAGGCGCGCCTCGATGGCAACATTCTGTCGAATATCAAGTCGTTCGAAGAGCTTGAAGCCTACTTCGGGCCGGGCGAAGGCGACGACGAGGCAGGCGCCTTCAAAGGCTGGGTGCGCGTGCCTTGGTCGCGCCCCGAAGGCGCGGCACTCGAAAGCATCGCGGATCGGTTGAAAGCCTTGAAGCTGACGATCCGCAACGCGCCGCTGGAGCAGGGGAAAGTCACGGGGGCATGCTTCTTCACCGGCGAGCCGGCGAAGGAGTACGTGCTGATAGCACGCGCATACTAAAACGGCTGGAATTCGGTCATACGGCCTTAACTGCGACACAGGGAGCTGCGATGCGGCGCGCGATTGAGGTAACGGCGGTGGGACCACGATGACTGTTTCAGGGCACAGCGAAGCCTCGGCTGGATTGGCAGGGGAACGGGCGGTATCCGGCAGCACGGCGCCATTTTCGGCCTTCGAGTGGATGATCGCGGGACGCTATCTCCGCGCACGGCGCAAGGAAGGCTTCATCTCGGTGATTGCCGGCTTTTCGTTTCTTGGCATCATGCTCGGCGTTGCGACGCTCATCATCGTCATGGCCGTGATGAACGGCTTCCGGCACGATCTGTTCGGCAAGATCATGGGCCTCAACGGTCACGTCATCGCCCAGAAGATCGGCGACCCATTCACCGACTATTCCGAAGTCGCAAGCGCCATTTCGAAAGTGCCCGGCGTCGTCATCGCCATGCCCGTGATCGAAGGCCAGGTGATGGTCTCCTCGAGCACGCAGGCGCTCGGCGGCCTCGTGAGAGGCGTACGCGAAGCCGATTTGAAATCGCTGAAGCTCGTTGCAGACAACGTCCGCGCCGGCACGCTCGACGGCTTCGACAAGCAGAGCGGCATCGCGATGGGCGTGCGCTTGGCGAACCAGCTGCGCGTCGGCCTCGGCGATACGGTGACGCTCGTCTCGCCGCGCGGAGCCGCAACCCCGTTCGGAACCGCGCCCCGTTCGAAGGCCTATCAGATCACGTCGATCTTCGAGTTGGGCATGTCCGAATACGACCGCATGATGATCTTCATGCCGCTGCCCGAAGCTCAGAAATATTTCTCGAAGAACGGCGAGGTCGACGTCGTCGAAGTCGTCGTCGATCGCCCCGATGATGTCGATCGCTACAACGCACTGATCAGGGACGCGGGCGGCCCATCGATCACCGTCAACGATTGGCGCCAGCGCAACGAGACATTCTTCAACGTCTTGGCCGTCGAGCGAAACGTGATGTTCATTATCCTCTCGCTCATCGTGCTCGTCGCCGCGCTGAATATCATCTCGGGCCTGATGATGCTCGTGAAGGACAAAGGCCGCGATATCGCGATCCTGAGAACGATGGGCGCGACCAAAGGCGCCGTGATGCGCATATTCCTGATTACCGGCGCGTCCATCGGCGTCGTCGGCACGCTCGCGGGTCTGGTTCTCGGCGTCGTCTTCTGCTGGAACATCGAGAGCATAAAGAACTTCGTGTCGTGGGTCTCCGGCACGACGGTCTTCGATCCGAGCGTCTACTATCTGACGAAATTGCCCGCAGAGATCGATATCCACGAAACGGGGGGCATCGTCCTGATGGCGCTTCTGCTGTCGGTCATCGCGACGATCTACCCGTCGTGGAAGGCGTCGAAGCTCGATCCGGTCGAAGCGTTGCGGTACGAGTGAGACACATGGATACGAGATCCGTTGCACCAATTTTACAGCTCGAAAACGTCACGCGATCCTTCCGCCAGGGCGAGAGGGAGATCGTAGTTCTGCAGGGTGTCGACGCCGTGCTTTGGCCCGGTCAGGCCGTGGCGCTCGTCGGACCCTCGGGCGCCGGTAAATCGACGCTGTTGCACATCACGGGCTTGCTGGAATCGCCGACCAGCGGCCGCGTGATCATCAATGGCCGCGATTGCGCGACGCTTTCCGAAGCCGAGCGCACGAAACTCCGCAGACGAGAGATCGGCTTCGTCTATCAGTTCCATCAGCTGTTGCCGGAATTCAGCGCGCTTGAAAACGTCGTCATTCCGCAGCTCATCCTAGGGACCAGCCGGAAGGCTGCCGACGCCCACGCGCGCGAGTTGCTGGCGAGTGTCGGCCTCGCGGGGCGAGCAGAGCATCGGCCAGCCGAGCTATCGGGCGGCGAGCAGCAGCGTACCGCCATTTGCCGCGGACTGGCCAACAGCCCGCGGCTTTTGCTCGCCGACGAACCGACCGGCAATCTGGATCCCCACACGTCCGAGCATGTGTTCCGTCAGCTGATCGATGTCATTCGCCGCCAGGGGGTTGCCGCGCTGATCGCGACCCACAATCTGGAGCTTGCGAGCCGAATGGACCGCGTTTTGCAAGTCCATGAGGGCCGTCTCGTCGAGATCTCGCTGGCCCATACACGCTGAATTTGGAGCGTGTAAACGGCTTATGCTCGCAGCTGTGCGGCATCGGCGCCTTTCGCTTGCGACCGGCCGTCGGGTACATAACCTAGCGACATGGAACACGCGATTCGCCCGACCGCACGAAACCCGAAGTTCATCCACCTCAAGGTGCATTCGGCCTACTCGCTGCTCGAAGGCGCGCTTCCGATAACGAAGCTCGCCAAGCTCGCGACGGCGATGAACCTTCCCGCGCTCGGCCTGACCGATACGAACAATCTCTTCGGCGCGCTCGAATTTTCCGAGAAGCTCTGGGGCGCGGGCGTGCAGCCGATTTCCGGCACGACGGTCGATCTCGACTTCGGCGACAATCGCGACAGCGGCACGGCCGTTCTCAAGGCGATGAGCAATGAGCCGCGCGTCAAGCCCGCCGGCAAGCTCGCGCTGCTCGCCATGGACGCTGAGGGATTTGCCAACCTCATGCGGCTTTCCAAAGCCCTGAATTTCGAACCATCGCCCGACGAGCCCGCACACGTCAAAGTCGCGCGCCTGGAAGAAATGTCGGCGGGGCTCATCGCGCTGACAGGCGGCCCGCAAGGCCCGATAGATGCCGCCCTTCGCGATGGCCAGCATGAGCAGGCGGTCGAGCGGCTGAAGACGCTCGAGAAGATTTTCGGCAACCGGCTCTATGTCGAGCTGCAACGGCACGGTCTTCCCGAAGAAGCCGAGGTCGAACCGCAGCTCCTCGAACTCGCCTACACGCGCGGTCTGCCGATCGTCGCCACGAATGAATGCTATTTCGCCGCGCGCGGAGACTACGAAGCGCACGACGCGCTTCTATGCATCGCTGACGGCCGCTACGTCGTCGAAGATAATCGCCGCCGTGCCAGCCCCGAGCACTATCTCAAAACCGAAGACGAGATGGCGGCGCTGTTCGCAGATCTGCCCGAGGCGCTGCAGAACACGGTCGAAATCGCCATTCGCTGCGCGTTCCGGCCCGAGGGAAAAAAACCCATCCTACCGCGCTTTGTCGCCGCCGACGACAGCCTGAGCGAGATCGAGAATTTCCGCCTCGAAGCCGCAGAACTGAAGAGTCAGGCGATCGCAGGACTTAAAGTCCGCCTTGAAGCGCATGGCCCCGCTCAGGGCTTTACCGTCGAGGATTACGAAAAGCGCCTCGCCTACGAGGTGGACGTCATCACGCAGATGAAGTTCCCCGGTTACTTCCTGATCGTTGCCGACTTCATCAAGTGGTCGAAAGCGAACGGCGTGCCTGTCGGTCCGGGCCGTGGCTCGGGCGCTGGCTCGCTCGTCGCCTATGCATTGACGATCACCGATCTCGATCCGCTGCGTTTCGGCTTGCTCTTCGAACGCTTTCTCAATCCCGAGCGCGTCTCGATGCCGGACTTCGACATCGACTTCTGCCAGGAAAAGCGCGATCGCGTCATCGACTACGTGCAGAAGAAATACGGCGACGATCGCGTCGCGCAAATCATCACACACGGAAAGCTGCAGGCGCGCGCAGTTTTGCGCGACGTCGGCCGCGTGCTGCAGATGCCCTACGGGCAGGTCGACCGGCTCTGCAAGCTCGTACCGAACAATCCGGCAAATCCGGTAACGCTGCGCGAGGCGATCGACGGCGAGCCCAAGCTCCAGGAAGAGCGCGACAGCGAACCGATCGTTGCGCGCCTGCTCGAAATTGCCGAAAAGCTTGAAGGCCTCTATCGCCACGCTTCCACTCACGCCGCCGGCATGGTGATCGGCGACAGGCCGCTCGAAGAGCTCGTGCCGCTCTATCGCGATCCCAAATCGAACTTCCCGATTACGCAATACAACTGGAAAATGGTTGAGGCGGCGGGCCTCGTGAAGTTCGACTTCTTGGGCCTCAAGACGCTGACCGTTCTTGAAAAGGCCGTGCAGCTCATCAAGCGCGTGCGTGGCATTACCGTCGACCTGCCGAGTTTGCCGCTCGACGATGTGCCCGCTTACGAGATGCTCGCCAAGGCCGATACGGCCGGCGTGTTCCAGCTCGAAAGTACGGGCATGCGCGAAAGCTTGAAGCGCCTGAAGCCCGACCGCTTCGAGGACATCATCGCCATGGTGGCGCTCTATCGCCCCGGCCCGATGGATAACATCCCGACCTACATCAACCGCAAGCACGGCGAAGAGCCGGTCGACTGCCTGCATCCGATGCTCGAAGGCATCCTGAAGGAGACCTACGGCGTCATCATCTACCAGGAGCAGGTCATTCAGATCGCTCAGGTGATGGGCGGCTATACGCTCGGGCAAGCCGACCTGTTGCGGCGCGCGATGGGTAAGAAAGACAAGGCCGAGATGGCGAAGCAGCAAGCGCGCTTCGTCGAAGGTGCTCTCGCCAACGGCGTCAAAAAGGAAGACGCGATCTACATCTTCGAGCTGGTCGATAAGTTCGCCGGCTACGGCTTCAACAAATCGCACGCGGCCGCTTATGCGCTCGTCAGCTATCACACCGCCTATTTGAAGGCGAATTTCCGCGAGGAATTCTTCGCGGCATCGATGACGCTCGATATGGGCAACACCGACAAGCTCGCGATGTTTGCCTCCGAAGCGCGAAAGTCCGGCATTAAAATGCTGCCGCCGTGCGTCAATCAATCGGGCGTCGATTTCGGCGTCGAGCCGCCGTCGGGCGAGTCCAAATTAGGCGCTATCCGCTATTCGCTTGCGGCATTAAAGAACATTGGTGCGGGTGCGGTCGAGGCAATTGTCAGTGAGCGCAATACCGGCGGGCCATATACGTCGCTCGGCGATTTTGCGGGTCGTGTCGATGCGAAGGCGATGAATAAGCGCGCCGTCGAAACGATGGCCAAGGCCGGAGCTTTCGACAGTCTGAATTCCAATCGCGCTCTCGTTGCCGCTAACGCCGATACAATCCTCGCGTCGGCTCAGCGGCGGACGGCCGACGCGGCGCAAGGCATCGCGGATCTTTTCGGCTCGGGCGGGAAGCCCGCCGATCTGGTGCTGCGCGCGACGCCGGCGTGGACGGGCATGGAGAAGCTCTCGGCCGAATTCGAGGCCATCGGCTTTTATCTTTCCGGTCACCCACTCGACCAGTACGATCGCGTGCTCGGCAAGCTCGGCGTGAAGCGGGTGAGCGAGTTCGAGACGTTGGTGATGCGGGGCGCAACTGCGGGACGTCTCGGGGGCATCGTCATTGCCGCCCGCGAACGGCGGTCTCAGAAGGGCAACAAGTTCGCGTTCGCTACCTTCTCGGACGCGACCGGACAGTTCGAAGCGATCATTTTTTCGGACACGTTGGCCGCGAGCCGGCATCTGCTCGAGCCGGGAACGCCGGTGATCGTCTCGGTCGAAGCCGAGCGCGACGGCGAAACGATGAAATTGCGTGTGCAATCAATAGAAGAGCTGGATAAGGCCGCCGCTGCCGTGCCGCGCAATCTGAAGCTTGTGCTCGATCGCAAGTCCGTGCTCGCGAAGGCGGCACCTGTTTCCGACGTCGGCAAATTTCTGAAGCCGAATGCGCGCGGCGGAGAAATTCGCATTGTGCTTGCGCTCGATGATCGCAACCGCGAAATGGAATTCCTATTGCCTGGCCGATATGACGTTTCTCCGCGCGAAGCCCTTCGCATTGAAGCGCTACCAATCGTTTCGGAAATCATCGAGATCTGAAACCGGCGGTTGCGAATCAAAATATTTTGCGACTGTCAAAAAATATTTCTCGGCATCATCGACGGCTTTTTTCTCGAATGGACGTTAAGGAGCCAGACGTGAGAGACGCGTCTAATTTGTCGACAGGAGCCTATCCAATGAAAAAGAGCTTGATCGCTGCAGCGACGCTCGCAGCCATCACCCTCGGCGCCGCTGGCGCTGCCAACGCCGGAGTGGCCGGTGCCGGTCTGAACGGCATCAGCACCCACGCCGAAAAATCCGTTGCCGAACACGTTTATTACAAAAAGCGCTACTACAAGCGCCACCACTACCATCACGGGAAAAAGTGGATCTGCCGCTATCGTCACGGCCACCGCCACTGCTTCTGGCGCTAAGCGCCCATGACGTAAGCGAAGGCAGCGCATTGGCGCTGCCTTCTTCTGACACAGTTTGCGTACATAGCTCCGCTCCATTGAGCTAGCCAAATAAGAGGCAAAACATGTCGAAGTTCTACGCCGCCCTGGTCGCTGGTTTGCTGCTCGCTCCGGGCGTTCACGCTGCCGACCAAAAATTGGGCGCTGCCGATATCAAGAAAAATCTCGAGGCGGCCGCATCCGACCCGGCAAAGGTCAAGGCCTATTGCGCAATGTCGAAGAAAATGGACGAGATCGGCGACGACGAGAAGAAAGCTCAAGCTGCTGGCGATGAAATCGACGGCTACTTCAAGACGCTCGGCGATGATTTCGAGAATGCATGGGACGCAGGCCAGGACGCCGCCGACGGATCGGCGGAAGCAACCGCGATGGACCAGGCCGTGTCGACCCTCGACGGTAAGTGCAGTAAGTAAGTCGATGACGTCCGCCGGCGCGACCGCACCCGCCTAAACGCCGATAAAAATAGCCTGAAAAATCAAAGGCGCACTGCGAGCCGCGGCAATAACCGCCGGTCGCGGTGCGTCTTTTCTTCATTGGACGGGTGAGGGGGCGGCGAGCCTCCGGCCCTCGCGAGTCAGGGCCCGGCGATCAAACGTCACCCGTGGGTTGCGCAATCGGACGATCCCCCGTATATAGCCGCCATCTCACACGCGAGACGCTCGCGCAATGCGGATGAAAAGCCCCGCATCGTGCTCCGGTGGAGACGAGCTAAGCCTATGAAAAGGCTAGCAGATCTCTTCTCAAGTCTCGCGGAGGTCTAACCGGAAAAGGAAACGTTACGATGGCACTTCCTGCCTTCAACATGCGTCAGCTATTGGAAGCTGGCGTTCACTTCGGCCACCAGGCCCACCGCTGGAACCCCAAGATGGCACCGTTCATCTATGGGTCGCGCAACAAAATCCACATTCTCGATCTGACGCAGACGGTGCCGCTGTTGCATCAGGCGCTGCTCAAGGTCTCCGACACCGTTGCCGGCGGCGGTCGCGTGCTGTTCGTCGCGACGAAGCGCCAGGCTTCCGACGGCATTGCCGAAGCCGCGAAGCGCAGCGCCCAGTACTTCATCAATCACCGTTGGCTCGGCGGCACGCTGACCAACTGGAAGACCGTTTCGCAGTCGATCCGCCGTCTTCGCCAGCTTGACGAGATCCTTGCAGATCCGCAGGGCCGCACGAAGAAGGAAATCCTGAACCTCACGCGCGAACGCGACAAGCTCAACCAGTCGCTCGGTGGCATCAAGGACATGGGCGGCACGCCCGATCTCCTCGTCGTCATCGACACGAACAAGGAAGCGATCGCCATCCAGGAAGCGCGCAAGCTCGGCATCCCGATCGTCGCGATCGTCGATACCAACTGCGATCCGGACGGCGTCGATTATCCGGTACCGGGCAACGACGACGCGGGTCGCGCCATCACGCTGTATTGCGATCTGATGGCACGCGCCGCTCTCGATGGCCTCGAGCGCTCGCAGGGCGCTGCTGGCGTTGACGTCGGTGCATCCGAAACCCCGCCTGCTGAAGACCTGCCGAAGGTCGTCTTCAAGGGCATCGAAGCGCCGCGCGGCGAAGCTGATGACCTGAAGCGCATCACCGGCATCACGCCGAAGATCGAGCAGCGCCTCAACGATACCGGCGTCTACCATTTCTGGCAGATCGCCGATCTCGCCCCGGACTACGCAGAATCGCTCGACCGTCAGCTGAAGCTCAGGGGTCAGATCGCCAAGGAAGACTGGGTCGGCCAGGCCAAGAAGCTCGTCGAGGCAGCCACCGTCTGATTGGCGTTGGCAGCTGACATCGAACTGACGTGCTTCTGAAGCACGAATGTGAATGAACTGATATGAGGCGCCCGTCGTGGCGCCTCGAACCTCATAGGTGACAGAATGACGACGATCACCGCCGCAGATGTGAAAAAGCTGCGCGATATGACCGGCGCCGGCATGATGGATTGCAAAACGGCGTTGACCGAGACGAACGGCGATATCGAAGCCGCTGTCGATTGGCTCCGCAAGAAGGGCCTGTCGAAAGCTGCGAAGAAGTCCGGCCGCGTCGCCGCCGATGGCCTCATTGGCATCGTCGCGAAGGGCCGCGAAGGCGCCGTCGTCGAGGTGAACTCCGAGACGGACTTCGTTGCCCGTAATGAGCAGTTCCAGACGCTTGTCCGCGAGATCACCGCGCTGGCCCCGGCCGCGAAGGGCGATCTGAAGGCGCTTCTGGCTGCAACCTATCCCGGCAGCAAGAACACCGTAGAGACGACGATCCAGGAAGCAGTTGCAACGATCGGCGAGAACATGACCGTTCGCCGGACCGCGGCGGTCAGCGTCAAGGAAGGCGTCGTCGCTGACTACGTCCACAACCGGGTGGCTGACGGCCTCGGCAAGATCGGCGTGCTCGTCGCGCTCGAAAGCGCAGGCGATGAGCCGTCGCTGTTCGAACTCGCGCGCATGATCGCGATGCACGTCGCCGCGACGAGCCCCGTCGCCCTCGACATCGCCGAGGTGCCCGCCGAAGTGATCGAGCGCGAGAAGGCCATTCTCGCCGACAAGAACCAGGGCAAGAAGCCGGACGTTCTCGAGAAGATCATCTCGGGCGGCATCAAAGCCTTCGCCAAGGAGAACTGCCTGCTCGAGCAGCAGTACATCCACGACACCACCAAGACGGTCGCGCAGGCCGTCAAGGAAGCCGAAGGCAAGGCCGGGGCGCCGGTCAAGGTCGCAGGCTTCATTCGTTTCGCGTTGGGCGAAGGCATCGACAAGAAGGAAGAGGACTTCGGCGAGGAAGTCCGAAAGCTCGCGAGCGGCGGTTGAGCTTTTGCCCGGTCCAATGGCCGGGTAGGCTGGCCGGAATCGTCCGAGCGCGTTAGGTATCAGCCGGCCGGTCCCTGCGACCGGCCGGTTTTTCATGGCTAGTCAATTGTCATGCCGATGGGAGTGAAGCGGATGCCTGGAGCGCAGGGTCTCAAATACAAGCGGCTGCTGGTGAAGCTTTCCGGCGAAGCTCTGATGGGGGCCCAACCTTACGGCATCGACATGGCCGTCGCCGACCGTTTGTCGAACGATGTCGCCGCCGCGGTCGCGGAAGGGGCCGAAATCGCCATTGTCGTGGGCGGCGGCAATATTTTCCGCGGGCTGACCGGCGCGGCTAAGGGCATGGATCGCGCCACGGCCGATTACATGGGCATGCTGGCCACCGTGATGAACGCGCTGGCCTTGCAGAATGCGCTCGATCATCGCGGTGTTCAGGCGCGCGTCCTCTCGGCCATTCCGATGCCGACGGTGTGCGAGAGCTATATCCGCCCGAAGGCCTTGGCCTACCTCACCCGGAGCAACGTCGTCATATTTGCGGCGGGGACGGGAAACCCCTTTTTCACGACCGACACGGCGGCCGTCCTTCGTGGCATCGAGATGAACTGCGACGCCGTCCTCAAGGCGACCCAGGTCGACGGCGTCTATTCCGCCGACCCGAAGAAGCATAAGGACGCGGTTCGCTACGACAAGCTGACCTATTCCGAAGTTTTGGCCAAGGATCTCAAAGTGATGGACGGCGCGGCCATTGCCCTTGCCCGCGATAACGGACTTCCGCTAATTGTGGTCTCGATCGAAGAACCCGGAAATCTCTTGAAAGCTCTGCGCGGGGAAGCGCGCCAGACCCTTATCGAGGGAACCGGCTGAAAGCCGCTGAAAGCCCCGTCCTCGCGCCGCCCTTCTGCGGCGGCAATGGTTTTGAGCTTTCGAGCGCTTGGAGGAATAGGAAAATGGCACTCGCAGATCACGACATCAAAGAAATTGAAAAGCGCATGCGCGCCTCGATCGACGCTCTGAAGCGCGAATTCACGGGCCTTCGCACCGGCCGCGCCAGCGTCAACCTGCTCGACCCTGTCCAGGTGATGGTCTACGGCTCGCGCATGCCCTTGAACCAGGTCGCGACGGTTTCCGTGCCCGAGCCGCGCATGATCACCGTTCAAGTCTGGGACCGCAGCAACGTCATCGCCGTCGATAAGGCGATCCGCGAAGCCAACCTTGGCCTCAACCCCATCACGGACGGTCAGGTTCTCCGCCTGCCGATCCCGGCGCTGACAGCCGACCGCAGGCAGGAACTGGTCAAACTTGCCCATAAATATGCCGAGCAGGCCAAGGTTTCGATCCGCAACGTCCGGCGTGAAGCCATGGACGTTCTGAAGAAGCTTGAGAAAGACGGCAAAATGAGCCAGGACGACCATCGGGGCAATTCCGAGAAGGTTCAGGAGCTGACGGATCGTCTCATCAAGGAGATCGACGGCACGCTCGTCACAAAGGAAGCTGAAATCCAGAAGGTTTGATCTCCTGCTCTTTTGGGAGCAGG
Organism: Pseudomonadota bacterium; assembly: GCA_018242295.1. Classification (GTDB taxonomy): domain Bacteria; phylum Pseudomonadota; class Alphaproteobacteria; order Rhizobiales; family Hyphomicrobiaceae; genus Hyphomicrobium_B. Next base: position 284,026 of record JAFECE010000003.1, on the reverse strand, counting down.
AAGGCATGCCAGTGATATTGAGATCTTGATCCCAGGGGCCATTCGACAGTGGCGGCAGCAGCGAAGCCTACCGACGATGGGTCCGGAATTCTCGTCCCGCCGCGTCACGTCGCTATCATCATGGACGGGAACGGGCGGTGGGCGCGCGATCGCGGATTGCCGCGAGCGCTGGGTCATCGCCAAGGTGTTGAAGCCGTCCGCCGCGCTGTCCGCGCCGCGATCGAGCTGAAGATCACGTATCTGACGATCTTCAGCTTTTCGTCCGAGAACTGGAAGCGCCCGATCGAAGAGGTCGACGATCTCATGGGCCTGATGAAGCGTTTCATCAGGCGTGATCTGGCCGAGCTGCATAAAGCCGGGGTTTGCATCCGGGTGATCGGACAGCGTCAGCACGTCGACAACGAGCTGACGACACTGATCGACGAAGCGGTCGAGCTGACCCGTGGCAACGATGTTTTGACGCTCGTCATCGCCTTCAACTATGGCTCCCGCACCGAGATCGCAGGCGCCGCACGCAAGCTCGCCGAGCAAGTGGCGGAGGGCAAGCTGCATCCCTCCGACATTACCGTCGAACGCATCGCCAATGCGCTCGACACTTCCGGCATTCCCGATCCCGATCTCTTGATCCGGACATCGGGCGAGATGCGGCTATCGAACTTTTTGCTCTGGCAGACGGCCTATTCGGAATTCGTCTTTCTGGACTGCTACTGGCCGGACTTCGACAAGGCGGCCTTCGAAATCGCTATCGAAGAATTTCGCTCGCGTGAACGCCGCTTCGGCGGCCTCTCCAAACGTTCGACCGCTTGAGGGCCAGGACGATGCCGGCCGAGGGTCCCGAAAATCAACGACAGTTTCCTTGGGGCGCGCTCGACTTCATCCCGCAAGAGCTGAAGCTGCGCATCGTGTCGGGCGTCGCCATCGCCGTTATTGCCTTCGCCATGCTCTACTGGAGCCCGGAAGCTTTTATAGTGCTGACGTTCCTAGTCGCCGCGGCGATGAGCTGGGAGTGGGGCCGCATTGTCAGGGGTGACATGCCGGACCGCGCCCTTATCGCTCACATCGCTGCGGTCTTCGTCGCCGCAATCTATGTGCTCAACGATATGGCCGGTTGGGGCATCGCAGCGGCACTTGTTGGTGCGGCCGTGGTTGCGGCCCTTGCCATAGGCTCCGGCCGCGCGCGGCTTTCGGGCGCTGGCGTGTTCTACACGGCTTTGCCGGTCGTGGCGCTCGGATGGCTCCGATCGGACGAGCCGCTCGGATTCCTGGCAACGCTTTTCGTGGTGCTGTCCGTCGCGGTAACGGACATCGCCGCCTACGTCTCCGGACGTACCATCGGCGGACCGAAGCTCTGGCCCGAGGTTTCCCCGAACAAGACGTGGTCGGGTCTCTTGGGCGGCATTATCACGGCAGCTGTCGCCGGTTTTCTATTTGCATTTTTCACCGGGACTGGCAGTCCCGGATGGCTTGCGAGCCTCGGTCTTGCCATAGGATTGGTAGCCCAATGGGGCGATCTGGCAGAATCGGCATTGAAGCGGCATTTCGGATTGAAGGACGCAGGTGACTTGATACCGGGGCACGGTGGGTTCATGGATCGCATGGACGGCATCGTCACCGCGAGCATCCTGGCGGCTTTGATCGGCTTCGGCATCGATGCTTTTGCTCCCGCACGCGCACTCCTCTACGGGTCATAGACGAATGGCAGTGACAGCTAGCGTTCCTTCTCGATTGACTGGGCTGGCGTCGGCTGCGCGTCCCGGACCCGCAGACGTATCCCGGCCGATGCGCCTCTCCGTTCTCGGAGCGACCGGCTCGGTCGGCACGAGCACGCTCGATCTCGTGGCACGAAACCCGGGCCGGTTTGAGATTGTCGCGGTGACCGCTCAATCGAATGCCGCCGAGCTGGCTTCCATCGCGAGGAAGCACAAGGCGAAGCTTGCGGTGATTGGCGACGAAAGCCGCTTGGGCGAATTGAAGGACGCGTTGGCCGGAACCGGCATCAGAACCGCGGGCGGCGCCGAGGCGCTTGTTGAAGCGGCGCTCGAGCCCGCCGATTGCGTCATGGCGGCCATCGTCGGCGCGGCCGGATTGCGGCCGACGTTCGCAGCGGCATCACAGGGAGCCCGTGTCGCACTCGCGAACAAGGAATGTCTCGTCTCTGCCGGACATGTCTTCACGGCCGCGGTCGCGCGCTCCGGCGCCGAATTGTTGCCGGTGGACAGCGAGCATTCTGCGGCTTTCCAGGCGTTGGTCGGCGCCGATCCGAGCGCCATCGAGAAGATCGTGCTGACAGCGTCAGGCGGGCCGTTCCGCACCTGGACGTACGAGCAGATCCAGTCGGCGACGCCCGAACAGGCGCTGAAACACCCGAACTGGTCGATGGGCGCGAAAATCACGATCGACAGCGCCAGCCTGATGAACAAGGGCCTCGAACTGATCGAGGCGTTTCACCTTTTTCCCATTACGGTCGACGCGCTTGACTGCATCGTCCACCCCCAATCGATCGTCCATTGCCTGGTGAGCTACGTCGACGGCTCGGTACTGGCCCAGATGGCGGCGCCCGACATGCGCACACCCATCGCCGTCGCGCTCGCCTGGCCCGACCGCATGGTCGCACCGACCGAAAAGCTCGATCTCGCCCGCCTCGCGACCTTGACGTTCGAGCCGCCCGATGAAACCCGTTTTCCGGCGCTACGGGTTGCCAAAGCGGCGATGCGGCGAGGCGACACAGCCCCGGCCGTTTTGAACGCCGCCAACGAAATCGCGGTTAAGGCCTTCCTTGAACGCCGGATCAAGTTCCTGGACATTGCCGCCCTCGTCGAGGAAACACTTGACGCGGCGGAACGGCAGGGCGCGATTTGCCCCGCCGAAACCCTGGACGATATACTGGCCGTAGACAAGTTGGCTCGCTATCTGTCGGAAGACAAACTCAGTAGCTATTAGGGTTCCGGGGCAAAGCTCTGGGGAGCCCGCTGTTCGAAGCAGCACTTAAAGGATTTTCAAATGGAATTTTTGACGTCGGTCGCAAGTGGGATCTGGCAATACGGGATCATGTTCCTGCTCGTACTGACGCTGGTCGTGTTCATCCACGAGCTCGGCCATTTCCTTGTGGCGCGCTGGTGCGGCGTCACGGTTAAGGCCTTCTCGATCGGCTTTGGCCCTGAAATATATGGGTTTTACGATAAGCACGGCACGCGCTGGCGCTTCGCCTGGATCCCGCTCGGCGGTTACGTCAAGTTCATCGACGACGACAACGCATCCTCGTTCGGCGGCGAGAAGAAGTTGTCGCCGGCTGAGAAGGCGGGGGCGTTCCATTCGAAATCCGTCGGTGCGCGCGCGGCCGTCGTGGCGGCCGGACCGCTCGCCAACTTCCTCCTCGCGATTCTGCTCTATTCGGCCCTCAACGCCACCGTCGGCCTGCACATTTTGCCGCCGCTGGTCGATGCGGTCGTCGCCAATTCGCCGGCTGAGAAGGCCGGTTTCAAGCCCGGGGACATGATTCTCGCCATCGACGACACCAAGATCGCCAAGTTCGATGACCTGCAGCGAATCGTTGGCTCGAGCGCCGGCGAAGAGTTGAAATTTACCGTACAACGTGGCGACGATACACTTGTGCTCAATGCAACTCCAAGTGTTGACGAGCAGAAGGACGCGATGGGCCGGACGTTCCGGCGCGGCCTGATTGGCATTCAGCGCGCGATTTCCCCAGATAAAGTGAAAACGGTTCAGGTCGGTCTGCCGGAAGCCGTAATGCTCGGCGTGTCCGAGACTTACGGCAATTTAACGCAGACGCTGGCCGGGCTTCGGGACATCATCACCCACCGTCAATCGGCCGAGCAAATGGGCGGCCCGATCATGATGGCCGAGGTGACGGCCAAAGTTGCGGAGCTCGGCGTCGAGCCGATGTTGCGCTGGATCGCCTTCATTTCGGCAAACATTGGCTTCTTGAATTTGCTGCCGATACCGGTTCTCGATGGCGGACACCTTATGTTCTACGCCGTCGAAGCGATACGCCGGAAACCGGCGAGCGAACGCCTTCAGCAAATGGGCTTTCAGGTCGGTTTGGCGCTGCTGATGATGTTGATGGTTTTCGTGAATTTCAACGACATTTTGAACGTTTGGCGGCGTTTGACGGGCACCGGCTGAGTACATGCGGAATCCTGAGTGAGTGGCGTAAACTTACCACTTTGCGGAGGCTTTCTGAATCGTTAAAAGCGTTATGGTGCGCAGCAGGTTAGGACTTCGAATCGGGGGGCCGAATTGAAGTCGTGAGTTGGAGCGCAGGGGATCTAAGAGCCTTAACGACCATAAGAAACGTCAAAAAAGACCTATAAGACCTATAAAAAACGACGGACGACAATACGCATGAGTGTGACGCTGCCCGCCGACAGCTCGCATGTGAATTTGGGGGTCGGCGGCACACCGGGGGCAATTCCGCGTATGCAGAAATTTAGGATCATCCTGGCGGGACTGCGCCTTATTGTGGCGCTCGCAGTTCTCTCGCCGATGGTCGCCATGAGTGATGCTGCCTGGATATCGGGTCCCGCGTCGGCTCAGGGTGTGATCAAAAACATCGAAGTCGTCGGCAACCGGCGCGTCGAACCTGAAACGGTACGCTCGTACCTGCAGTTCGGGGCGGGCGATGCCTACAACGCCTCCAAGATCGACGCGTCGATCAAAGCCCTGTTCGGAACCGGCCTCTTCGCCGACGTTTCCATGGACTACAAGGGCCAGACCGTCGTCATCACGGTAAAAGAAAATCCGGTCATCAATCAGGTTGCCTTCGAGGGCAACAGCGAGGTCGACACGGCGACCCTGACCGGCGAAGTCCAGTTGAAGCCGCGCTCGGTTTTCACGCGCGCCAAGGCTCAGTCGGACGTCCAGCGCATTCTCGACGTTTATCGCAGGCAGGGCCGCTTCGCCGCCGCCGTCGAGCCGAAAATCATCCAGCTCGAGCAAGACCGCGTCAACCTCGTCTTCGAAATCGACGAAGGCGCGGCGACGAAGGTCAAGGGTATCAACTTCGTCGGCAACCACGCCTTCTCCGATAGCCAGCTGCGCGACATCATTTCGACGACGCAGGCCGGCTGGTTCGACTTCCTCAAGGGCACGTCGGTCTACGACCCCGACCGTATGAATCTCGATCGCGAGCTCATCCGCCAGTACTATCTCAAGAACGGCTATCCGGACGCTTCGGTCACGGCTGCGAACGCCGAGATCGATCCTGATGGTTCGGGCTTCCTCATCACGTTCGCGATCGACGAAGGCCAGCCGTATACCTTCGGCGCGATCAACGTCGAAAGCTCGCTGCCGGGCATCGATGGCAGCACCTTCACCGGCGATCTGCTGACGCAGGCTGGCGCTACATACGACGCTTCGCAAATCGACAAGACGTCGGAACGGCTGACGCTCAGCATCGCGGACCAAGGTTATGCGTTCGCCCGCGTTCGCCCGCGTCCAATTCCCGATGCGGCAAGCCGCACGATCGGCATCACGTATGTCGTGGACGAAGGCCCGCGCATTTACATTGAGCGCATCAACATCATCGGCAACACGCGTACGAAGGACTTCGTAATCCGTCGCGAATTCCGCTTGGCTGAAGGCGACGCCTTCAACTCGCTGATGGTCGATCGCGCGAAGAAGCGCCTGCAGGGTCTTGGACTATTCAAGAACGTCGACATCAAGCGGCGTCCCGGATCGGCACCTGATCGCGTCGTTCTTGACGTGGTCGTTGAAGAGCAGTCGACCGGCGAACTCTCGTTTGGCGCCGGCTACTCGACGAGTGAAGGTGTGATTGGCGACGTGTCGATCACCGAGCGCAACCTGTTCGGCAACGGCCAGTTCGTTCGCCTGAAACTCGCTGGCTCCTTCGAACGCATGCAGGTGGACTTCTCGTTCACCGAACCGCGCTTCCTCGACCGCAACTTGGCTGCCGGCTTCGACCTCTTCTACAAGCAGCTTGACTACACGCAGCAGTCCGGCTTCGAACAGAAGAAGTTGGGTGGCCAGGTCCGTCTCGGCTTCCCGCTCGCCGAAAACCTCTGGATGCAGACGGCGTACTCGATCTCACGTGACGAGATCTTCAACGTCTCGAACGACGCTTCGGCTGCGATCAAGGAGGCTTGCGGCGCCACCAATTTCACACTTGGTGCTACTCCCAACTGTAATAACAGCTCCTATTGGACGTCGCTCATCGGCACCACGATCAGCTACGACAAGCGCAACAATGCGCAGAATCCGAACAAGGGTTACTACATCGAAGTTGCCAACGACTTCGCGGGTCTCGGCGGCGACGCTCAGTACTGGCGGGTCAATGCCGAGGGTCGCTTCTACTACCCAATCACCGACAAGATCACCTTCGTCGGCCGCGCCGTCGGCGGCATGATCGAGGGCTGGGGTGGCCAGGACGTTCGACTACTTGATGCCTTCTTCAAAGGCGGCGAAACGGTCCGCGGCTTCGATCGGTCGGGCTATGGCCCGCGCGACATCGGTCCAAATTCGCCGAACTCAGATGCGCTCGGCGGCCAGAAGTACTGGGCTGCGACTGCCGAAGTCCGCTTCCCGCTCCCTTACATTCCGGATGATCTCGGCCTCACCGCGGCGGTCTTCGCCGACGCCGGCTCGCTGTGGGACGCGACGGCAGGTGCAAAGCGCGCAATCGCGTCCGTTGGTCAGGACACTTTGGGAGACAGCAGCTCTGTCCGGTCGTCCGTCGGCGGCAGCTTGATATGGAACTCGCCGGTCGGTCCGCTACGCATGGACTTCGCCGAGGTCCTAACGAAACAGAGCTACGATCAAACGCAGTTCTTCCGCTTCGGCGCACAAACGAAGTTCTAAGTCTGAGCCGAACGGCCTGAAGATTTGCTCAATTCGAGAGCGGCGCCATCAGCGCCGCTCTTTTCCTATGGGTTTAAGCACGCTGGAATGGGCTATTTCCGTCAGGGACTTGCCAACATCCTTCCGGTCGTTCATTCAACCCCTCCAACACTGACAGAACTGTAACCACGGCGACCGGAGGCGGCGTTATGGAGCATCCCGGATTCTTTGAACGCGCCGGACCGTTTTCACTCTCCGAAGTCGCGGTGGCTGCCGGCGCGGAAATTCCGAGCGGCGCGGACTCCACCGTCAAAATCGATGACGTGCGCCCGCTACATGAGGCGGGTCCCTCACACGTCTCATTCATCGACAATAGGAAATATCTTTCGCAGCTTGACGCGACCAAAGCCGGCGCCTGCCTCGTTGTCCCGGCGCTCGCCGACCGCGTTCCCGCCGGCACGACGCGGCTCATCACCAAGCAGCCCTATCATGGGTTCGCCCGCGCCCTGGCGCTGTTCTATCCCGACGCCATGCAGCCTCTGGTGGCCACCGCAGGAGCCCCGCCGATCGATCCGACGGCGAAGCTCGAGCCGGGAGTCATCGTCGAGCCCGGCGCGATCATCGGCCGTGAAGCGCAAATCGGTGCAGGGTCCCGAATCGCCGCAGGCGCCGTCATAGGAGCGCGCGTGACGATAGGACGAGACAGCTTCATTGGCCCGCTCGCCACCGTAACCCACGCCCTCGTCGGCGACCGGGTTATCATCCATTCCGGCGTCCGCATCGGCCAGGATGGCTTCGGCTTCGCCATGGGCCGCACCGGGCATCTCAAAGTACCCCAAATCGGCCGTGTGATCGTCCAGGACGACGTGGAAATTGGAGCAAATACAACCATAGACCGCGGCGCCCTTAAGGATACGATCATTGGTGAGGGCACGAAAATTGATAATCTCGTCCAGATCGGGCACAACGTCATCATCGGTCGCCATTGCGTGATCGTTTCGATGTGCGGCATCTCAGGCTCGACCGAGCTTGGCGACTTCGTCGTCATGGGCGGTCAATCCGGAACTGTCGGTCACATCAAAATCGGCAGCGGCGCGCAGGTGGGCGGGGCGTCGCACCCGACGCACGACGTGCCGCCGGGCGCCCGCTATTTCGGCACCCCAGCGAAGCCCCTGCGCGAATCCGCGCGCGAGCAGGCCCTGATCAAGCGGCTCGTCGCGCGCGATAAAGACAGCTATGAGGACGAGGCGCCGGAGCCTAAAGAAGGCTGACAGACGGCAGGTTCGTTCGGGCGCAATTTTTTGGAGCACACGACTATGGAAGGCAAGGCAACGGCGGTTAAAACCCTCGGCACCGCGGATATCAACCGGGTGATGAAACTGCTGCCGCATCGCTATCCGTTCCTTCTGGTCGACCGGATGTACGACATGGACGCGGACGAGAGCTGCGTCGGCGTCAAGAACGTCACTATCAACGAGCCGTTCTTTCAGGGACACTTCCCGCAGTTCCCCGTCATGCCGGGCGTGCTCATCATCGAAGGCCTCGCACAGACGGCGGGTGCGCTCTGCGTCTCGAACGTCGGTCACGACTACAAGGCCGAGCTCGTCTATTTCATGGGCATCGACAACGCCAAGTTCCGCAAGCCCGTTCTGCCCGGCGACCAGCTCCATTACCACGTGCGCAAGATCCGCAATCGCGGCCGCGTCTGGCGCTTCAAGTGCGAAGCGAAGGTGAACGGCAAGACCGTGGCCGAGGCCGAAATCAGCGCCATGCTGGCGGACACTGCCGATGCGCGCGCGTTTGCGAGCCAAAATGGCTGAAGTGGACGTCCATCCAACGGCCGTCGTCGAAGACGGGGCAAAGCTGGCAACCGGCGTTAAGGTCGGGCCCTTCTGCATGGTCGGCCGCGAAGTGACGCTGGCCGAGCGCGTCGAACTCGTGAGCCACGTTGTCGTTGCCGGAAGGACCGATATCGGCGCCGGCACCCGCATCTTTCCGTTCGCATCGATCGGTCATCAGCCGCAGGATCTGAAATACAAAGGCGAGCCTTGCTCGCTTTCGATCGGTTCCGAGTGCATCATCCGCGAAGGCGTGACGATGAACCCCGGCACTGCAGGCGGCGGTTCCGTGACGGTGGTCGGCAACGGCTGCGCCTTCCTTGCGAACAGCCACGTTGGCCACGATTGCCACGTCGGCAACGGCGTCATCTTCTCGAACAACGTCATGCTGGCCGGGCATTGCAACGTCGGTGATTTTGCGATCATCGGCGGCGGCGCCGCCATCATTCAGTATGCCCGTGTCGGCCATCACGCTTTCGTCGGCGGCATGTCGGGCCTCGAAAACGATCTCATCCCCTACGGGATGGCGCTCGGCAATCGCGCTCATCTCTCAGGGCTGAACATCGTCGGCCTGCAACGGCGCGGCTTTTCGCGGAACGACATTCACGATCTTCGCCGCGCCTACCGGCTGCTCTTCGCTGCCGAAGGCACTCTCATCGAGCGCATGGAAGACGTCGCCGAAGAATTCGCCGGTCACGCCTCGGTACAGGAAATCCTCGCGTTCATCCGCCAGGGCGGCAAGCGATCGCTGTGCACGCCGAAGAATGGCGAAGAGAGCTGAAACCGCCAATGGACGGTCCGATGAAGCGCATCGGGATCATCGCTGGAGCCGGTTCGCTTCCTCTTGAAGTCGCCCATAGCGTCACGCGCCGCGGCGGCGAGGTCCATGTCGTCATGGTCGAGAATGCCGCCGATCCGGCGCTCGCGGCGTTCCCGCACACCATCGTCAATTGGGCCCAACCCGGACGCGCGATGGCCGCGTTCCGGAGTGCAGGCATTAGCCACGCGCTGCTGCTCGGCGGTTATCGGCGCCCATCGTTTCTGACGGCGCGTCCCGACCTTGCATTCCTGCGGCTCGCTCCGGCTGTCGTGAAACTGCTGAAGGCAGGCGGCGACGACGCCGTGCTGCGCGGCGTGCTTGCGCAATTCGAAACGCTCGGCCTGCACATCGTCGGCGTCGGTGAAGTGGCGCCTGAACTGCTCGTCGGCGAAGGCAACCTGACGACAACCGAGCCGTCGCCCGAAAATGCCGAAGACATCGCGCGCGGTTTCGATCTCGTCGCCGCGCTCGGACGCTTCGACATCGGCCAGGCCGCCGTCGTCAGCCGCGGCCACATCGAAGCGATCGAAGGAGCGGATGGCACGGACCGCATGCTGAAGCGCGTCGCCGACGCGCGCCGGGCCCGAGGCGACAGCGAACGTTACGGTGTGCTCGTTAAGCGTCCGAAGCCTGGACAGGACCTTCGCGTCGATCTGCCGGCCATCGGCCCGAACACAGTCTTGGGCGCCGACGCCGCAGGTCTGGCTGGCATTGCCGTCATGGCCGATCACGTGCTCGCCGCCAACCGCTCGGCGATGATCGCGAATGCCGTCGTGCGAGGCCTTTTCATCGCCGGCATAAAAGCCGGTGAGGGGACGCGCGAGACGGCGAGCATTCCCAATGTCCGGACGGAGACGCTGGGCGATCTTGCCGTCAACTCTTCGGCTGAAACCGATGTCGCCCGCGCCGTTGGCGTTCTATCCGCGTTGTCGCCTTTTGGCGGCGGCTCGGCGGTCGTCATCGACGGCGGACGCATCCTCGCCGTCGGCACATCGGAAGAGCCCGCAGCGGTCGCAGAACGCGTAAGAAAGCTGCGCGGAAAGAATACGCGCCGCCGCGGCATCCTCGTTATCGGCGAAAAATATCGGCTCGACGAACCACTGGTGGCTGCCGCTCGGGACGCGCACGTCACAGGCATCGCGACCACCGGCAATGCCGCCGCTCTCGCGACGTCTTCGAGTGTCATTCGCTTGGCAAACAGTTCCGCAATGTTCGTCGCCTCTTCACAGTCGGAATCAGGACCGGAGCCGTTGAAAATTTTTCTCGTCGCGGGCGAGCATTCGGGCGACGCGCTCGGCGCGAAGCTGATCGGCGCGCTAAAGGCGCAACATGCCGGGCCGATCACGTTCTCAGGCGTCGGCGGCGAAGAAATGGCGGCGCTGGGATTCCGCTCCCTTTTCCCCCTCGAGGACGTCGCCGTCATGGGCCCGATGTCCATCCTGCCGAATCTGCCGCGCATCGTCCGCCGCGTCTATCAGACCGTCGACGCCGCGATCGCGTTCGCGCCCGACGTGGTCGTCATCATCGACAGCCCCGAGTTCACGCACCCGATCGCCAAGCGCATCAGGAAGCGCGCACCGGACATCCCGATCGTCGATTATGTCAGTCCGAGCGTTTGGGCCTGGCGACCGGGACGCGCGAAGAAAATGCGGCCCTACGTCGATCAAATCCTGGCGCTTCTGCCGTTCGAGCCGGAAGCGCATGCGCGCCTTGGTGGGCCGCGCTGCACTTACGTCGGTCATCCGCTGATCGAAAAGCTCGATGACATTCAAAAGGCCGATGCGGACGGCCTCGCATCTCGCCTCGGTCTCGCGCGTGACCGCGCCGTCCTGCTCGTTCTACCCGGCAGCCGCACTTCGGAAGTCGAACGCCTGATCGACGTGTTCGGCGAGGCCGTGGCGCGCGTCGCGTCGAAGGGGCCGATCGAGATCGTCATACCCGCCGTCCGGCACGTGCGAGATCGCATCGTCGCGAAAACCGCGGCATGGGCACCGAAGCCGCACATCATCGACCCTGACGACAAATACGCCGCCATGCGTCTGGCGCGGGCTGCGCTCGCGGCATCCGGCACCGTCACGCTTGAACTCGCACTCGCCGGAACGCCGTCGGTCGTCGCCTACAAGGTCGATAAGATCATGTCGAACCTGCGCTTCCTGCTGAAGGTGCCGAGCGTCGTGCTGGCTAACCTCGTGATCGGTCGAAACGTCTATCCCGAATATCTGCAGGAGGCGTGCACGGCCGAAAACCTGGCAAACGCCATCGAGCCGCTTCTGAGTGATACGGATGCTCGCTCCGCGCAGCTTGAAGGACTAAGCCTCGCGCCGGAAAAGCTTCGCCTCGCCGCCTCGAGTCCAAGCGAGGCGGCAGCAGCCGTCGTGTTGTCGGTTGTCGCGGCTCAGGCCGAGGGGAAATCGCGGCGCGGCGGTCCGATGTAGAGCTGCCGCGGACGGCCGATGCGCTGCTCCGGATCTTCGATCATTTCTTTCCACTGCGCGATCCAGCCGACTGTCCGCGCGACGGCGAACAGCACGGTGAACATGTCGACTGGGAAGCCCATCGCCCGAAGGGTGATGCCGGAATAGAAGTCGATGTTCGGATAGAGCTTCTTCTCGATGAAGTACTCGTCCTGAAGCGCGATGCGCTCCAGCTCCATCGCGACCTTGAGCAGCGGATCGTCGCCGTGGCCGAGGGCATCGAGCACTTCGTGGCAGGTCTTCTGCATCACCTTGGCGCGCGGGTCATAGTTCTTGTAGACGCGATGGCCGAACCCCATCAGCCGGAAGCCGGACGACTTGTCCTTGGCGCGCTTCACGAATTCAGGAACGCGATCGACGGTGCCGATTTCCTTCAGCATGTTCAGCGCAGCTTCGTTGGCGCCGCCGTGCGCCGGTCCCCAAAGGCAGGCAATGCCGGCTGAGATGCACGCGAAGGGATTGGCTCCCGACGAGCCCGCCAGACGCACCGTCGAGGTGGAGGCGTTCTGCTCGTGATCGGCATGCAGGATGAAGATGCGATCCAGCGCCCGAGAAATGATCGGATTGACGATGTAGGGCTCGCACGGAACAGCGAAGCACATCTGCAGGAAGTTGGACGTGTAGTCGAGATCGTTGCGCGGATAGATGAAGGGCTGGCCCATGGAATATTTGTAGGCCATTGCCGCCATCGTCGGCATCTTCGCGATCATGCGTTGGCTCGCGACCTCGCGCTGCGCCGGATCGTTGATGTCGGTTGAGTCGTGATAGAACGATGACAGTGCGCCGACCGTTCCGACCATGACAGCCATCGGATGCGCATCACGCCGGTAGCCCGTGAAGAATCGCGTCATCTGCTCATGAACCATCGTGTGGTTCGTGATCGTTTTACGGAAGCCGATGAACTCGCTGTTCGTCGGCAGCTCGCCGTAAAGCAGCAGATAACAGACTGCTAGGAAGTTCGTATTTTCAGCAAGCTGATCGATCGGATAGCCGCGATAGAGCAGCTCACCCTTGTCGCCGTCGATATAGGTGATCGAGCTCTTGCAGTTGGCGGTCGAGGTGAAGCCCGGATCGTAGGTGAAGCAGCCGGTATCCTTATAGAGGCTCGTAACGTCAATGACGTCGGGGCCAATGGAGCCGGAACGCACCGAAAGCTGAACCTGCTTGTTGTCGACCGTCAATGTTGCGCTGGGCTTCGTTCCACCCTTAGCAGCTTTGTCGTGGATGTTCATGCTCGCAACCTCGCCCCGGAAGACACGACCGATGCCTGAAGTAACTATCGCATTTCCCGTGCACGGGGCTGATGTCGGCGGCCCGGTGTACGTTTGGCGGCCTTCAAAAAAGCAATCGGCTAATGAAGGATTTAACGGATTTTTTGCGGTGCGGCAAGAGATCGTTAAGGTGCCGCAATGCTGGGTTAACCGGCGGCATCCGCAATCCGGCCGAGGCTCTCCTCGCGCCCAAGCACCTCAAGCACGTTGAACACGGGTGGCGAAACCGAACGCCCCGTGAGCGCCGCGCGAAGCGGCTGCGCGACATTGCCGAGCTTCAAGCCCTTCTCCTCCGCGTAGGCCTTGACCTTGGCTTCCAAGAGGGCTGCGGACCATTCCGCCTCACCAACCTCTGACAAGAGTTTGAGCACGTCGGCGTTCGAGGCGCGGCCTTCCGGCCCGAGCAGCTTCGCCGCCTTGTCCTCGAGCTTCAGCGGCCGCTCGGCAACGATGAACAACGCGCCGCCAACGAGTTCCGTGAGCGTCTTCGAACGTTCCTTGAGCGACGGAATGGCCTGCGTGAATTTTGCCCAGCCCTTGGCCGCGAAGAGATCCGCAAGCAGCTTGCCCGACAAGACCGCGGGAAGCTGCCGCAGCACTTCGCGCGCTAAAGCAACGTCCGGACGCGCCGGTGCCTTGGGATCGGACGGCAGTTCGGCCAGCGCCTGAAAGTTCAGATGAGGCAGCATTCCGCGAACGTGCTCTTCGAGTTCCTCGTCATGCGCGGCACGAATGTAGTGGCCGTTCAAGTCGTCGAGCTTCTTGAAGTCGAGCCGCGCTGGGCTCTTGTTGATGCCGTCGATGTCGAACCAGCGAATGAGATCATCGGTAGAAATGATCTCGTCGTCGCCATGGCTCCAGCCTAGGCGTACGAGATAATTGCGGAGCGCGACCGGCAGGTAGCCCATGTCGCGATATTCTTCGACGCCCTGCGCGCCGTGACGTTTCGAGAGCTTCGCGCCGTCCGCCCCGTGGATGAGCGGAACGTGTGCGAATTCCGGAACGTGCCAGCCCATGCCCTGATAAATCTGCGTCTGCCGCGCCGCGTTGGTCAGATGGTCGGCACCGCGGATGACGTGCGTGATTTCCATATCATGATCGTCGACGACGACGGCGAGATTGTACGTTGGATTGCCGTCGGACCTGAGGATGATCAGATCGTCGAGGTCCTTGTTCGGGAACGCCACGCGGCCCTGCACGTGATCGTTGACGATCGTCTCGCCCTCGCGGGGCGCCTTGAGGCGAACCGCCGGCTTCACGTCTTTCGGCGCATCCTTCGGATCGCGGTCGCGCCAGGGTGAAAGGAAAATCTGCGGCCGTCCCTCGGCCTTTGCCTTCTCGCGAGCGGCTTCGATTTCGGCAGGTGACGAATAGCAGTAATAGGCGGCGCCGCGGGCCAGAAGCTCGTTCGCAACTTCCCGATGCCGGTCCGCGCGCGAAAACTGCGAGACGACTTGGCCGTCCCATTCGAGCCCGAGCCATTTCACGCCGTCGAGGATGGCGGCAACCGCCGCCTCGTTGTTGCGCTCGCGATCCGTATCCTCGATGCGCAGGAGAAACCGTCCGCCGCGGCCACGCGCATAGAGCCAGTTGAAGAGCGCCGTGCGCGCGCCTCCGATGTGCAGATAACCCGTCGGAGAGGGTGCAAATCGCACGATGGGCGCACTCGGTGTAACGGTCTCGGACATTGGACCTTTTTGCTCGCCTGCCATTGAGGGAATGAGGCTCCGCTCGTAGCATGTGAGGTGGAACAAGTTAAGAGGCCGCAAAAACCGGCCTGGCTTGCAATTGGGCGGGGCATGTCGGTCGAAGCGGCTGGGCCAGAGATCGGATTTCCGGCGCAACCGGAGCGTGGCCTTAGCCGTGCCGCGCTTCTGTTCGACGCCGAACGGGAAAGCTTTTTTCTCTGGGCGCCCGTCTGTCTCGGCGCCGGCATCGCCGCTTACTTCGCACTCTCCGTCGAACCGCCGGTGCTGATGGCGTTCGCGCCTGTCGTGCTGGCGCTCATCTTGCGCTCGACCGTCCGCTCCGGAACCTTGTCCGCAACCATGATGATGGCCCTTGTCTTGGTCGGAACCGGTTTTGCGCTTGCAAAGCTGCGTGTCGAAGCCGTGCGCGCGCCGGTTTTGACCAAGGCTCTCCATGGTGTCCAGATCACGGGCACCGTAACGATGGTCGAAGCGAAGATCCCGAGAGGCCAGCGGCTCACGATACGCAAGCCCGAGATTGCAGGCCTGAGCGCCAGTCAAACCCCGGCGGTCATTCGCATCCGCACGATGTCCGCGCGAGTGCTCGCAGCACCAGGAGACCGCATTCGCGTCAAGGCGAACCTGTCGCCGCCTGCAAAACCGCAGCTGCCCGGCGGCTTCGACTACGCGCGCACCGCATGGTTCGATTCCGTCGGCGCCGTCGGATATGCCTTCGCGGCTCCCGTCATCGAAGGGCACGAGGAATCCGGCACGCTTACGCAGTGGTATCGCCAGACGATCGAAACCGTTCGCCAGGGAATTGCCGTTCGCATTCGTCAGGCCTTGCCGGGAGAAACCGGCGAAATCGCGCTCGCGCTCATAACGGGCGAACGCGGCGGCATCACAGCCGAGACGAACAACGCCTTCAAGAATTCCGGCCTCTTTCACATCCTGTCGATCTCCGGCCTGCATATGGTGATCGCAGCCGGCGCCGTGTTCTATTCGGTCCGCCTGATGCTCGCCGCCGTTCCGCTGATCGCGCTGACCCTGCCGATCAAGAAAATCGCCGCCGCATTGGGAATTCTGAGCGCTATCGCCTATCTGGCGATTTCCGGCGGACAGTTTGCGACCGTCCGCTCGGCGCTGATGATCCTGATCATATTCGGAGCCGTGCTTCTTGATCGTCCGGCGCTGGCGTTGCGAAACGTGGCGCTCGCCGCGTTCCTGATCCTCCTCGTTTATCCCGAAAGCCTGCTCGATGCCGGCTTCCAGATGTCGTTTGCCGCCGTCACCGCGCTGATCGCGTCGCACGAGACTTTGAGCAACTTCCTAGGATGCGAGTCGCGGCCGCATCCGTTGCTGAAGATCGTGAAGTTCTTCGGCGAAATCATCGCCTCGACGCTCATCGCGAGCGCCGCCGTCGCGCCGTTGGCAGCCTACAATTTCCATCAGAGCCAGCAATACGCCGTGCTCGGCAATATGATCGCCATTCCGATCTGCAACATCATCGTCATGCCGTCGGCGCTGCTCGCGATGGTGCTGATGCCGTTCGGACTGGAATGGATCGGTCTGAAGCCGATGGGCTGGGGCATCGAAGGCATGGCGTGGTGCGCGAACAAGGTCGGCGCGTTGCCCGGCGCCGTCGGTCACATTCCCGAAATTCCGGCGCTGGCGTTCGTGCTCATGCTCGCGGGCGGAATATGGCTTTCGCTCTGGCAGACCCGCATCCGTCTTCTGGGCGTCGCACTCGTGTTTCTCGGTCTGCTCCTCGCGCCTTGGATGCCGCGGCCCGATATTCTGATCGGCCAAAAGGGCTTGATCGCCGTGCGCGACGCCTCCGGAAAACTTTCTGCACTGCCGTCGAAAGGCTCGAAATACGATCTCGACCGTTGGCTCGAATACGACGGCGATGGCCGCACCGCGCGCGACGCCCAACGCGGCGACGCCTTCACATGCGACGCGGCCGGATGCATCGCTCATGTCAAAGGCGCAACGGTCGCCGTTGCCAGTCATCCCGCGGCCATCGCCGACGATTGCTTGAACGCCGACGTGCTGGTCATCAACGACCCGAAGCCGGACGACTGCGCCGTTCCGCGAACCATTATCGATGTCTTCGACCGCTGGCGAAACGGCGCCTATGCGCTCTACCTCGACAGGAGCGACGACAGCCCGGAACCGCGCGTGCGCCTCGAAACGGTCGCGGCCCATCGCGGCGAGCGGCCGTGGAGCGTGATGCCGGAGCGGAAAACGTCCGGACTGCCGAAGCCGCGCATCGCGGAGACCCCAGGGGCGGGGGCCCCGCCAGCCACACCGGCGCCCGCGACCGAACAGGCAGAAGCCGGGCCGCGAACCCGTGCCGAAGACGATCCGGGTGAGGGGGCCGACCTTGCGAGCGACTGGCCTGAAGAAGACGCGGCCGCCGAAACACCACCCGCCAGCGACGCTCAGTAGCGCCTGAGAAGCCCGACGAGCCGCCCCTGAATGTCGATCTGGTCCGGCCCGAAAATGCGCGTCTTGAACTCGGGATTGGCCGCCTCGAGCGCGATCGTCGAGCCCTTCTTGCGCAGCCGCTTCAGCGTCGCTTCCTCGCCCTCGACGAGCGCGACGATGATGTCCCCGTTCTCGGCGTTGTTGCAGCGGCGAATGATGACCGTATCGCCATCATGGATCCCCGCCTCGATCATCGAATCGCCCTTCACTTCCAGCGCGAAATGCTCGCCATTCGTCAGAATATCTGGAGGCACGGCGATGTCGTGGGTGTGGTTCTGAATGGCGCTGATCGGCGTACCGGCCGCGATCCGGCCCATGACCGGGATCGAAACCGTCCGCGCGTCGATGACGTGCGACGGCGGCGGCGGCGCAACGCTCGCCCGCGGCCCGGAGCCCTCGATTACGCTCGGCTGGAAACCGCCGCGCTGCGGTGCGATCGAAGCGACGGACGCTCCTGCGCTCGCGCCCTGGCCCATGTTCTGGACGGCGTTCTGATTGTCCGGAAGCTTGATCACTTCGATGGCCCGCGCCCGGTGTGGCAGACGACGGATGAACCCGCGTTCCACGAGGGCTGTAATGAGCCGGTGAATGCCGGACTTTGACCTCAGGTCCAGCGCATCCTTCATTTCATCGAAGGAGGGGGGAACGCCGCGTTCCTGCATGCGCGCATGGATGAACAGCAGCAGGTCTTTCTGTTTCTCGGTGAGCATCGCGTTTCGTCTCAAGCCTTTTCTGGCTGTGCGAGCGCCGACGGCCGAAACGCTGACCACCGGTCGGTCACCCGCAGGATGACGGTACAAATCATGTATGTACGCTACACGTTCTCGTCTCGTTCTGCAAGCGCACGCTGCGATATGCACCTCGAACCGCTCGAATGTCTGCACTGAAGTGGCACGAATGTCTCTGTCGTCGCTGCGCGCGGAGCGTATTGGAACGACAAGTTCGGGCCGCAACAACTCTCGTCATCCCGGCGCAGGCCGGGATCCAGGCAACGCGCAGAGCACTCGAATGTACTGCGCCCACGGAACGGCCCGCGCCCCTCGTTTGGTTGAGGCCTGTCTGGGTGCCGGCCTTCGCCGGCATGACAGCGGAGGGGAGGATGACGAGAGTTGCCCCATGCCCAACTTCCGCCGCGCCGGAGCCGCGCAAATGCGCCGACGCTGTGCGACGGAAAGCTCGCCGCCGCCGGTTCAACACCGGAGCAGCAATTTGGACGGCCGTTTGAGCGGGGCATTGTCGGGCCATGCAGGGTTGGTTCTCGCAGATCGTCATTGGCGTCATCGTCACCGTTTTGGGCACGGTCATCGCGAACGCCGTTACGGGCGGCCGCGCCAGCCATCATTTCGTTCCGAGCTTCTACGCTTCGTCTCGCCATTGAACGCCGAGCCTTGCTCCTGTCGAGCGCCACACATCCCCACCGGGCCAGCACCGCGTAAGCGGCTCGTTGGCACCCACGATAAAGAACGACGCAACATCGAACGCGCACGGCCGCCGGCTCCCCGGAGGGGCCCGAAGGACGACGCAACAGGTGTGCGCAACCGGCCGGCTCGCGGAACGCGACGAAGAACGATGCAACAGGCATGTGCTGGCGGCCGGCTCCCCGGAGGGGAGTCGCCAGCACCAACAAAAAAGCACGGAGCGGACGGGTTCCGCGGCTGGGTCGTGCAGCAATGAAGTCTCGGAACCGATCCGCTCCGTGACAGACCGAGAAACAGGGTCCCGGGCACGGTCACTTTACGTCAGCGGGATGCTCCGCACACAGGCTTCTCACCCTGTGCGGACCGAGCCGATCGCCTTGTCCGGAAGCGCGCGTGACGCCCCGGGTCGGGCTGCCCCACCCGAGCCCGGCGCAACGCCTCGCGCACGAACCCTTCACCGGATGGGCGAGGCGATTATGCGAGAGGAGGCGAGAGCGGGGATAAGTTTTTTTGAACGAGGGGGAATTGGCGGGGAATTGCGCGCTGCGCTGCAAGACAAAATCTGCGCGAAACGGGCTATACAGATAATCTGCTCTGCGCGATGTTAATGCAATTGGGGTGGTTGCGTTTGTTGCGTGGGGGACGTGGGGCATGGGCACTGAGCGGAGTTTGTATCGAGAGCTATCGATATTTTTTCTTTTGTATTTCGCGCTGGGAGCCGCGTGGATCAATTGGGGTCCAGGAATTGAAGTTATCTCATCGCTTGGGCAGGAGCTAAAATTTCTTTTTGGTGCATTCGCGAATTGGTATCAAGTCAAACTGGAACAATCCGCAAAGCTAGTAGCGCCTTTGGTGACGATATTCAGTGGAACTTTTGCGATCGTCACAGCGCTGAGACTTGCCGAAAGCCAGTTGCTCAATCGAGTTCGAGATTTCCTTGAGAAAGAGGAAAAGCGCTTGTCTGGGGCGCGGGAGCAGCTTCGTCGGACCATAGAAAGGCCCGGTCCGGCGCGGCCATTTGAAATGCCTTTTTTCGCTACAGGCAAACTGCGATCCGCAATGCGAGAACTTGGTTGGGGTAGTTATTTTTTGCCACCCCAACTTGGATACGTCGAGGTGCAATTGGATGGGGCGCTCGAAAAATTAGAGAAACAAGTAGACTTGTCGAAACAGCACCATAGAAAGCTCAATGAACAGCTCGCAATGGCTCACCTGCTTAAAGGCGCCATGCTGATATCGAGGAACGGGAGCGCTCAGAAACAGCCTTCTGCGGATCGCGCAAAGCTCATCGAAGCGCTTCACCACTTCGAAGGAGCCATCGTTGCAAACTCAAAAGATTTGGATGCGCTTGAATACGCAAGCTACATTCATGTTCAGCTCGGTCAATTCGATGAAGCGGACAAATACATCGAGCGTTTGTTACGACTGACAGCGAAAGATCTAAAATCGCTCCAGCGATCGCGCGCGCTCAGATCAAAGGCTTGGATCGCTCTTTACGGCGCTCCCAGTAGGCCATTGAGAGCAAAAAA
This sequence comes from Pseudomonadota bacterium, assembly GCA_018242295.1. Classification (GTDB taxonomy): domain Bacteria; phylum Pseudomonadota; class Alphaproteobacteria; order Rhizobiales; family Hyphomicrobiaceae; genus Hyphomicrobium_B. The sequence continues at coordinate 263,685 of JAFECE010000003.1, read as the reverse complement.
TTGGATCGACGATGCAATACGAACGCTGCCCGATCTGGATGGTCCCGATCAGGTTGAGGAAGCGGATTTGCATATGTTCCTAGGGGATGCTCAGCAAAAGCTCAGCGCGAACCGGCAGGCCCGTTCGCAATGGGAGATCGCACGAGCCATCTACAAGCGTGTCGATTCTGATGAAGCGAAAAAAGGGCTAAGCGTGGCCGATCAAAAGCTGTCGGGGGCCGCTCAGAGTTCGCCTGGTCCCATCAGCCCATAGGAAAGGCAAAGCGAACCAAGACGCCAAGGCCAAACGCCGCGCCGCTCGCCAAGGCCGCATGTCCCGCGCTTTGCCAGTGCGCCATCGTCAAAACGTGAGATGCGCCGATGTTGGAAAATCGTGCTGCGAATTTCCGCTGCTCACGGAGCGAAATCGAGAAGAGTACGGCGGCGCCGATCAGTGCAGCCCATATCGGGGCACCTGCGAAGGCGGCAAGAGCCGTTAGCAAAACCGCAGAGAAAGCGATCATCGCGAATCATTCCCCCAAAGAGAATTTATCGCTGGCATTTGCCATTGCCTTTGGACACGCCTCTTACGCAACATATCCACATCATAACGCCTAAGTGGCGTATTGGTTCGGAGGTTCAATTATATGACTTTCCCATCTCTCCGCATTGCGATCGCCGCTCTGAACGTGATGGTCGTTTGAAAAAACCGGCGGCTCTCGTCGGCCAGCATGGGTCAGCATGCAACGGCAGGTCCCATCCATTCCGTCATGCCCGCGCAGGCGGGCATCCGTCCGGACCTCAATATTTTCAAGCTTCCCTCCGCTTGGATGGATCCCGGCCTTCGCCGGGATGACGACGGAGAGAGCGCGTCGCCCCAAAATCGGAGCGCAGCCCCCGGTAGCCCACCCCCCCAACAAAAAAGGCAGCTTGCGCCGCCTTTTTCAGTCTCGTTTGGGAGGATCGGTAAGTCTGGAGAAAGTCAGGATTCAAGCTGCCAGATGCCCGTCGGCAAGCGGCAGGCGACGATTTCGGTCTCCTTCGTCACGTCGACGCCCATCAGCGAGACGACGGCATGGCGGCAGACGCTGCCGTGCGTGTCCTTGAACGACGAGACCGGTTTGACGACGCCGGACAGCCGTCCATGCGCCCGGTGCCAGACATAGCTCGAACCGTCCGCAACCTCGGTCAGGGCGAATTGCACGCTTTCGAGCGCCGCATATTCGTCATCCCGGTCGAGGGCGGTTTTGACGGTCGTGAATTTTGTGGTTTCGCTGAGGGCGCTGGGTTTTGGGCAGGCGGCTGTTGCGAGGGACTTTTCCGCCCCCAAAGCAAACCCGTAAGGTATAAAAATCGCCGCAACCAGCGCGAATGCCGTTGCGCCGGCCGCGGCAGTCGAGAATAGAGACGCATTTGAGGACATAACGCTTACTTTCTACTCGGGCGGAACGCGACGCTCGCCCAACAAGGACGATAGGCTAAGTCTGCCTCAGTATGGTTAAAAGGAGCTGAACAGATATGGTCGCGTGTGCTGTAACGGGGCACGCCGGCACCTTGGCAAAGTTATTCGAAAGCGCGATCAGCAATCGAGACTGAAGAAACAAGCATTGGGCATGCAACATGAGTGACACCGAAACCACCGCGGCAGCGGCACCCGAAACGGCGCCGGATTTCTCGATGGCCGAAGATCCGTTTCTGCTGTTCGAGACCTGGATGCAGGAGGCAGAGAAGCACGAGCCGAACGATCCGAACGCGATGGCGCTCGCGACCGTCGATGCGGGCGGCGTGCCGAACGTCAGGACGGTGCTGCTGAAGGGCCTCGACGGGCCCGAGAGCTCCGACCGCGGCTTCGTCTTCTATACGAACTTCGAAAGCGTGAAGGGGCGCGAGCTGCTTGCCAATCCGAAGGCCGCGCTGCTGTTTCACTGGAAGAGCCTCGAACGGCAAATCCGCATTCGGGGCCCCGTGTCGCTGGTCTCGCACGACGAGGCCGACGCCTATTACGCCACGCGGCCGAGGCTGAGCCGCATCGGTGCCTGGGCCTCGCATCAGTCGCGGCCGCTGGCGTCGCGCGACGTTCTCGAAGCCAAGGTCCATCACTACGAAGCGAAGTACCCGGAAGAAGCGATCCCGCGCCCGGCCTACTGGTCGGGCTTCCGCGTTCTTCCCGTTGAAATCGAATTCTGGATGAGCCGCGAATACCGGCTGCACGACCGCATCGTCTTCCGCCGCGACGCGCCGCGCGACTCCTGGCACAAAACGCGCCTCTACCCTTGAAGGACGACGAGACGTGCCGTTCGTGGCATATTGCAGCCCGAAGACGTGAGGATCGCTTGAGGCTCGAATGGTAACGGATCGCATCGACGAGCGTCGCCCGAGACGGCGGGTCCGCGACCGTTATCAGTCGACGCGGATCTACTACGCGGCCGGCCGGCCGCCGTCCTTCCTCGCGAAGTGGACGAGCCGTCTCGCACTGTTCTCGGCCGTCGCCGCATTGGTGGCGGCGGCGCTCCATCGCCTGCATCTGCTGCCGACGCCGGTCGCGATGACGATCGCCTATATCGTCATTCTGTGCGCCGGTCTCTCGCTGCTGATGGCCTTCGTCGCCGGGCTCGATATCTGGGTAACGGGACGGCAGGGAGCGGCGCGCGTGTTCTGCGGCGCGGTCGTCGCGCTGGGGCTGCTCGCAATTCCCGCAGGCGTCTGGGCCATGAGTCTCAAGTGGCCGCGCATCAACGACGTCTCGACCGATCTCGCCGAACCGCCCGAATTCACAGAGGCGAAGGACGAGCGGCCTCCGGGCGCTAATGCGACCGAATACGAAGGCGATGAGTTCGCCGCCATTCAGCGCGCGCATTATCCGGATCTCAAAAGCCTGATTCTGCCGCGGCCGACCGAGGAAAGCTACGAGCTGGTGCTGCAGGCGCTCGCCAAGCTCAAGCTGAAGACGACGCTTGAAGTGCCCCCGGAAGACGAGCAGGACGCGCCTGGCTTCATCGAGCTCTCCGACCAGTCGCAGATTTTAGGGCTCGTCGACGACATCATCATTCGCGTGCTGGGCGAGGACGGGTCATCCCGCATCGATGTCCGGTCGCAGTCGCGCTTCGGCGATATCGACTTTGGCCGCAACGCCACGCATGTGCGCACGATCCTGAAGGAAGTCGCGAGCCGCTTCGAAGCCTCCGTGCCCGATGTCGACAAGGATCAGCGCGCCGTCATCGACAAGCGCAACAAGCTCAAAGCGGAGAAAGGTCGCGGTCCGGCGTCAAAGGCAGATCGGAAGCGACCAAACCTTTCTCGATCAGATATTCGACGTGCGCCTGGACAGAAAGCGTCGCAGCCGGGATCAGCTGGGGTGCAAGGCCGCGGTAAACCTCGGGGACAATTTGACGAATAGTCGTCGCGCCGGCGGTGAGCGCGTCGAGCACCGATTTCTCGCGCCACGTCCGGTGCAGAAGATAGGCTTTGACCGTGCGCTGGGGATCATTGAGCCGGTCGCCGTGTCCGGGCAGGAAAACATCGTCGTTGCGATCCAATAAAATTTCGAGCGACGCGACGTAATCGGACATGCGCCCTTCCGGTGGCGCGATAACTGTCGTGTTCCACGCCATCACGTGATCGCCGGAAAAGACGACCCTGCGCCCCTCAAGCGCGAAGCAGAGATGATCCGGCGCGTGGCCCGGCGTGTGGATCGCCGTCAGCGCCCAATCCTCGCCCGTGATCGTGTCGCCGCCCTTGAGCGCAATGTCGGGCATGAAATCATAGTCCACGAAGTAGCTGCCCGATGGGCTGTTCTCGAGCGCAATCTTTCCGGCAGCCGGATCGCGCGCGTAGGCAGCCGTTACGGCGCCGGTTTCTGCTTTGAGCGCGGCGATGCCATCGACGTGGTCGCGATGCGCGTGCGTCGTGAAAATGTGCGTGATCGGGCGGCCGGCCGCAGCTTTCAGAATGGCGGCGCGATGGTCCGCGCTGTCCGGCCCCGCGTCGATGACGGCCAAGGACGTGGAGCCGACGAGATAAGTATTCGTGCCCTTGAACGTGAACGCGCTCGGATTATCCGCGACGAGCCGAATGACGCCCGGTCCCATGGGAGACGCCACGCCGTACGTGAATGCCATCTCAGTTTTGAAGTCGAGTGAATCCAAACCCCGCGTACCCTCGTTGAAACGTGAAGCGCTTATAGGAAACTCGGACGCGTCACGAATACCCTGAAATTCGACGCAGGTTAACGACGTGTGCGATTGCGCACATGTTCCGGACGGAACCCAAGGCCGATGAGACGGCCCGAAAGATGTGCAAGAACAGGCCATCTGGCGATGCTGAGGACAAATCCCGGCGGACCCGATCGCGTCTTCTCGTTGGCTTCGCGCTTTTGCCGGTCGCTGCGCATCATCAATTGAAGTTTCTGCGTGGCCTTCGTCGGAAACGTGCGGCGCAATTCGACCGCCGCCAGATGCGCGTTGGAGAGACGGTTCTCTTTCAGCGGCATCGTCAAAATGTTCGCTGCGGCAACCGCATCCTGGATCGCGAGATTAACGCCGACGCCGCCGATCGGTGACATCGCATGCGCGGCATCGCCAATGCAGAGAAGCCCCGCGCGCCACCACTGCTTCAGCCGATCGATCCGGACGCTCAAAAGATGGATATCGTCGAACGACCGAATTTCCAGCAACCGCTCGCGCGGCAGCGGCGACACGGCGGCGACCATCTCGCGAAACGCTTCGATCCCGCCAGCTTTGATATCGGCATAGGTGCCTTTGCGAACGATATACCCGCATTGCCAATAGTCGCCGCGATCGATCATCACGAAGCCTTGTCGCGGCCCCGCGTGACCCATCGTTTGCTCGGGATCGTCCGCCGCATGCGAAAGCTTCATCCAGAGCACTTCGCTTGGGCTGCCGAAGGTTTCGACTTCGAGGTTCGCGAGCCTGCGCGTCGTCGAATTGCGGCCGTCAGCGCCGATGATGAGGGACGTGTTGAGCTTCAAAGGACCATCCGTCGTGCTCGCGAGCAGCCCCGTGACACGGTCGCCCTGGAAGATGAGATCGGTGACTTCGCTTCGCATAAGCAGGCGGAAATTCGGATAGCGCTTCGCCTCGCGCGCCAGGAAATCGAGAAATTCCCACTGCGGCATGAACGCGATGAAACGGTTCTTCGCCGGTAGCCAGGAAAAATCGGCGATGGTGATGTTTTTCCCGCCGACTTCCGCATGGAGCTTGCGGGCCTGTGTATGCGGAAGCTTCAACAGCTCGTCCGCGAGACCGAGCTCGTGCATCACCTGCAACGTCGACGGATGGATCGTGTCGCCGCGAAAATCGCGTAGGAAGTCGCCGTGCTTTTCGACGACGGTTACGTCGATGCCGGCGCGCGCCAGCATGAGGCCGAGCATGAGGCCTGCGGGGCCTGCGCCAACGATGGCGCACGTCGTGCTGATCTCACGTTTCGTTGCCGTGTCCTCGTTGCGCTCCGAGGTTTCCGGAATGGATGCCGCATCGGTTTCGAGGATCATACCGGACTCCCGAGCGCGAGCGATTTGAGATCGACGACGTCGCGCTTTGGCGGCGTGCCGAACATGCGCGCATATTCGCGGCTGAACTGTGAGGCGCTCTCGTAACCGACCTGATACGCTGCGCCGGCCACATTGATGTCGCCAGCCGCCATCAGCCGCCGCGCTTCGAGAAGGCGCAACTGCTTCTGATATTGCAGCGGCGTCATCGACGTCAGCATTTTGAAATGCGCATGAAACGACGAGGGGCTCATCCGCGCGACGGATGCAAGCTGCTCAATCCGGATGGGCCGCGCGAAATCCTCGCGCAAAACTTGGATCGCCTCGGTAAGCCGCCGCGTCCGGCTGTTGGGCAAGACAAGCTTGCAGAACTCCCCGCCATATTCTCCCGTCAGCAGCCAGAACGAAATCTCGCGCATGATCGTGGGGTAGAGAACGGGAATGGCGTTCGGTGTCGAAAGCAAACGTGCGAGCCGCGTTGTGCAATCGGCAAGCGGACCTTGGAGATTGCCGACGAAGACGCCGACACCGCTTTCGTCGTTCGGGAGAGGTGGCGTATCAAGCTCTTCCATGACCTCGCGCATGATGCCGAGATCGAGTTCGAGGATGAGGCCAACCAACGGCTTCGCCTCGCTCGCCTTCGACACCCACCCGAGTGCCGGAATTTCGACGCTGAAAACCAGCGCCTGCATCTCGCCGTAGGAAAGGGTCTCGTCGCCGAACAGCACCTGCTTTTCGCCTTGCGCAACGATGCATAGCGACGGCCGGTAAACCATGTGACGCGGCAGCGTCGCGCGGCTCGTGCGCATGAAGGTGAAGCCTGGGATCGGTGTCTCGAAAACGCCTTCGCCGCCGCCATTGGCATCGGCAAAGCCAATAAGCGCCGTCTTCAAATCGAGCATATCGAAGTCTCTCTGTTTGCGGCGATTTCAATCCCGAACTGGCCATTATCATAGGGCGAGAAGCCGTACGGCCCAAGACCGTTTGGAGGATTAGGCAAGAAATTCGCGAGTTCCGGCATTCAACTGGCAACAGTCGAGGCATAGATACTCCGCTCACAAATATCGTTTGAGGAGCAAGCAATGGCACAGGCAAAAAGCGGATCGGGTCCCAAGATCGCCATCGTCACAGGTGGCAGCCGTGGGCTCGGACAGAACACCGCGGTGAGCCTCGCGGAGCGGGGTGTCGATGTCATCTTCACCTATCGGTCAAATCGCGAAGAAGCCGAGAAGACAGTCTCGGAGATCGAAGCCCACGGCCGCAAAGCCGTGGCGCTCCAGCTCGACACCGGCGACAGCGCCTCATTCGATGCCTTCGCAGCCGAGGTCAAGAAAAACCTGAAGGACAAATGGGGGCGTGAGACATTCGATTATCTCGTGAACAATGCCGGCGTCGGTATAAGCGGGTCCATCGCCGACATGAAGGAAGCTGACTTCGATCGGCTTTACAACATTCACCTGAAGGGCGTGTTCTTCCTGACGCAGAAACTGCTGCCGCTGATCGCTGACGGCGGTCGCATCGTCAATCTCTCGTCCGGCCTCGCGCGCTTCACGATGCCGGGATACGCGGCATACGGCGCGTTGAAGGGTGCGATCGAAGTGCTGACGCGTTACATGGCGAAGGAACTTGGACCGCGTGGCATCGCCGTCAACGTCGTGGCGCCGGGCGCGATCGAAACCGATTTCGGTGGCGGCCTTGTTCGCGACAACACCGAAATCAATAAGCACATAGCGTCGGTGACGGCGATGGGACGCGTGGGCGTTCCCGACGATATCGGGCCGATGATAGCAATGCTGCTGTCTGACGAAAATCGCTGGATGACGGCGCAGCGCCTCGAAGTGTCCGGTGGCGTGAACCTCTGACGCACAATCCGTCATCCTCGAATGGACGAGCCCGCGAGGCCGTTCGAGGATCCAGCGCGAGAATTGCCGAAGGCACGATATTGCGTCTTCGACGAGTCTAACGCTGGATCCCCGGCCATCGACGCAGCTTCGCTGCGCTCGTCCGAGGATGACGAAGAAATCTCCCTCTCCCCGCGTGCGGGGAGAGGGTCGGGGTGAGGGGCCGCAAATTCGTTCGTCGGGAAGCCGCCCCTCACCCTAGCCCTCTCCCCATTGAAGGAATGGGGAGAGGGGATGCCCCCCGCCGTCATCCCGGCGAAGGCCGGGATCCATCCAGGCCGAATACTGCGATGAATGGGACGTTTGGACGGATCCCCGCCTACGCGGGGATGACGTTCTGGATAGGCATGAGGAGCCGGAACCAAGGGCCGCAAGCATCTCGTGGCGACCACGATGGGTCCCGGGTCTCGCAAGAAGGCTCGCCGGGATGACAATGCATTGCGCGGCACCGCACATCCCAACACCGTCATCCCGGCGAAGGCCGGGATCCAGGCAACGGTCAGCGCATTCATGCGCGCCATCCTCGCGGAGCGAACCGCAACTGCCTTTGTGTTGAAGCTTGGCTGGGTGCCGGCCTCCGTCGGCATGACGAGTGTGTAGCGGACGCCGGGCATCGCCCACGTTGAAGCCGTCATCCTCGACCGAATGAGCGAAGCGAATGACGGTCGGGGATCCAGCGTCAGACTCGTCGAAGACGCGTTGTTCACACGCCGTAGTACGATCGATACCAATCGACGAAGCGGGGAATGCCCTCGCTGAGCGGTGTCGAAGGCCGGAAGCCGACGTCGCGTGCAAGGTCGTCGATATTCGCGTAGGTCTTGGCAACATCGCCGGGCTGCGGGGGCAGGAAGATTTTCTTCGCCTCGCGGCCCGTCGCCTTTTCAATCGTCGCGATGAAATCCATCAGCTCGACCGAATTGTTGTTGCCGATATTGTAGAGCCGGTACGGCGCGTTCGAGGTCGCGGCGTCCGGCGCATCGCTCGACCAATTCGGATCGGGTTCCGCGATCCGGTCGGCGGTGCGGACGACCCCTTCGACGATGTCGTCGATGTACGTGAAGTCACGCGCATGATGGCCGTTGCTGAAAACCTCGATCGGCTCGCCTGCGAGAATTTTCCGCGTGAAGCTGAAATACGCCATGTCCGGCCGCCCGAACGGCCCATAGACCGTGAAGAAGCGAAGCCCCGTCACCGGAAGCCGGTAGAGATGGGCATACGCGTGCGCCGCAAGCTCGTTGGCCTTCTTCGTCGCCGCATAAAGGCTGACCGGATGGTCCACATTGTCGTGGACGCTGAAGGGCATCTTCGTGTTGGCGCCGTAGACCGAGCTCGATGACGCGAAGACGAGATGCTTGACGCCGTTATGGCGGCACCCTTCGAGAACGTTCTGCATGCCGACGATATTGGAATCGATGTAGGCGCCGGGGTTCTCGCTGCCATAACGGACGCCCGCCTGCGCCGCGAGGTGAATGACCTTGTCGAAACGTTGCACGCGGAACAGCTCGTTCATCGGTGCGCGATCGGCGATATCGAGATGCAGGAACGAAAACCCTTTTCGCCCGCCGAGCTGCGCCAGCCGCGCTTTCTTGAGCGCCGGATCGTAATAGCCGTTGACGTTATCGACGCCGACGACCTCGTCGCCGCGATCGAGCAGGCGCGCCGCCGTGTAGTAGCCGATGAAGCCGGCTGCGCCGGTTACCAGAAATTTCATTGGCTCGCAGTTCCCGTCCGGAGCTTTGGCGGAGGTTGATGGGCGAGGGCTCGGTGTAGTGGGTTCGGCGATACTGTCAATCCGGTCTGTTTGGATCATGGCTCGCGGGGCCACACGGCCGCGACCGCCTCCTCGCAGGGGAGAGCCGCCGCCAAACAAAGACGGAAAAAAACTTATCCCCGCCCTGTCGCCGGCCCTTATCTTCCTGCGTGGGAGCCTCGTTGCAGACATTAGCGTGAACATGAACGATACGCCGAACCTTGCACTGCCTTACATCTTGGCCGCTCAGGCGCAGAAGCATGTCACGCATAATGAAGCGATCCGCGCACTCGATTGCCTCGTGCAGCTTGCCGTTGAAAGCAGGGCGCTGACGGCGCCGCCTTCGTCTCCGGCGGAGGGCGCAAGGTATATCGTCGCGGCGGCTCCATCGGGCGCATGGACGGGCAACGCCGGGAAGATCGCGGCCTTCCAGGACGGCGCATGGATTTTCTACGCGCCGAAGGAAGGCTGGACCGCCTGGATCGCCGATGAAAGCGCACTCGTCATCTACGCCGCGGGGGCTTGGACGCTGTTCGCGGGCTCGGGCGGCGGTGGCGGCCTGTCTGCACCCGTCGCCAATTCCAGCCTCGCCAACATGGCGACAAGTACGATCAAAGGCCGCACGAGCGACGGCAGCGGCGCCCCGGAGGATCTGACCGGAGCGCAGGCGACCGCGCTCCTTGATACGTTTGTCGCCTCCGGCGCCAGCCACAAGAAGGGCCTTGTGCCGACGCCCGGATCAACCGCAGGAACGACGAGGTTTCTGCGCGAGGATGCGACCTGGGCCGACCTTGCCAACGTCCCGCTTGTCGGCGTCAACGCGACCGCCGACGCGACGAACAAGCTTGCGATCCAGAGTCCGGCGAGCCTCTTCGACAACACCGGCAACGGCCACCAGCAGAAGATCAACAAGGCCGCCGCGAGCGACACCGCGTCGGTGCTCTACCAGACCAATTATTCCGGCCGCGCCGAGATCGGCACGACGGGTGACGACGACTTTCACTTCAAGGTGAGCCCCGACGGCTCGAACTGGTACGAAGGCATCCGGATAGCCCGGTCGAACGGCCGAGTGTCGTTTCCATCGGGCGGCGCACGCGAAGTCCTGGCCGCGAACCGCACCTACTACGTCCGCACCGATGGATCGGATTCCAACACCGGCTTAGCGAATACGACGGGTGGCGCTTTCAAGACCATCCAGAAGGCCGTAAACGTCGCGCTCGCTCTGGACTGTGCAACCTATGCCGTAGTCATTCAGGTCGCGGACGGTACCTATAACGAGACTGTTGTTATGGGCTCGCCGATGCTGAACGGCACCCTACGGATTCTCGGGAATACCGCGACGCCGACGAATGTCATGGTCAATGGCGTAACAGATTGCTTCCAAGTCACGAATAATGCGACGCTCACTGTTCAGGGATTTGGGCTAGTTGCTGCGGCGGGTCGGTACGCGCTGTATTCAAATGCCTCAGGGGCTATGTTCTTTGACCGCGTGGATTTTGGCGCCACGACCGGGCACCACGTTATGGTTTCAGGCATCGGCTTGATCCAAGGGGCGAGCGGGCAGACGTATACGATTTCGGGCGGCGCAACCCGCCACCTATCGTGCACACGCGGCGGCGCCATCTATATCGGAAACATGACCGTCACGATTACGGGAACCCCCGCGCTGCTGTTCGCTTACACCGACCGCTTGAGCCAAATCGACGTGGCCAGCAATACATTTATCGGATCCGCAACCGGTAACCGTTACTCGGTAACTCAAAACGGTCTCATCAATACGAACGGCGGCGGCGCGTCCTATTTGCCGGGCTCGGGCTCGGGTACGATCTCGAACGGAGGGCTCTACCTTTGAGCAGCTTTAATCCTTCTGATTGGTTCTGGATTGTCGGCGGAGACGCCTCTAAAGCATGGTCGAGCGCGGCCGCAGCCTATGTCACGTCATACGACGAAGAGCGCGTTACTCACATCGCGAACGAGGTCGAGCTTTACGACGTGCTCGCTCGGTGCGGCCTGTCGTCCAGGGCACCATCGAGAAGTTTTACGCTATCCGAGGTCCGAGACGCTCTCGCGAAGATCGATGCGGGCCTTGTCGGCAGCCGCGTGACGGCAGACGAACTCGCAGAGGCGGCGGGCATGATCGGTTTCTTTCTGCCGAACATGGCGGCGTAGCGTATCCGATTGAACGCACGACAAGCAAATGGACGACGGCAGCCAGCGTGATTGTAAGTGCCAAGTCCCGGCAACAGTGACTGTCGTTCGGTCCAAATGCCTGAAATAGAATGGCTTGGAGGGGTCTTTATCTATCGGAAATCATATCGCGCTTTCGAAAGCAGCGCCTTGGCCCGTGACCTCTTGAAGCCAGGGCGGATTCGAAAAACCGCCATCGTTTCCACTTTTTCGATTTCTTCAAGAAATGGTAGCGGCGCATGATAGTGGGGACGATTCCAAAAATCGTGAACCATGACGATCGCGTCCGGCCGCGAATTCAGTACGGCGGGCAGGATGCAGGCGACCCGAAACCTGCCGTCGACGAATAGGAGCTCTGGGCGAGATGCCTTGATGAAAGCCGAAAGCGGCCAGCGTCGTCGCTTCCATGGCGCCGCCGCATAGTTGGGCCAATGCTTTTTGCGGGTTTCGTCCCTCGGAGCGGCGAATTCACGCGTCGGCCCGATATCGGCATGGATGATTTTGAGACGCCCTTCTCGTTCCGCGGCGGCCACAGGTGCGGTTTCACGAAGCTTCGCGATCCAAGCCTGATCGGATTCGATGTGGTCCCGTCGCTGTGTATAATCGGATGCCGCGCGTCAGGCAGGCGCGTTACCCTCAGTCATAGCGGAAACCGAGTGCGCAGTGTTCGCGGTATCATTGCGCCGCTCTTCGAGCGATCCCCAAAATTCCGATCTGAGAACGCTCGCCTTGTCGGTCCAGGAATCGATGGATCGATCTTCGGTCTCGCCCAAATCGTGCCCCGACCAGAATGCGTCGGGATCGGCGAATTTTGCGTACTTCCATCCGCCCTCTTTGGGCTCCGGCATGCCGCGCCGCAGTTTCTCCTGGTACTCTTCGCGCGATCGCAACACGTAATGATTGAGCTGCGCGGTCTCATAAGAGTAGTTGGGATTGAAGGCACGCCGGTCGAGTTCGAATGGGGTGAGGTCGCCGTCCACGTAGCTGAAGCGCTTTCTGAGCCGGGGCGAGTGCGGGTGATTCATGCGCTTTGCTCCCGCCTTCCGCACGATGCATTTGACATGCTCGTTGACCGGGCTGGTCAGCGAGCAGCGTCGGAACCGCCGCGTGACCGGTTCGGGCCGGTAGTGAGCTTCGCCGCTCGATCCAAAAACCACCCAATTGATGCAGACCGCTCCGGCATTCGCGGGCGCCCGTTTGAGATAGCTTTGAATGGAGGCGTCGGTCTTGAGGACGAGAAACTCGTCCGTGTCGAAGAAGGCGATCCAATCGGTCGAGCAGCGTTTGAGCGCGTCTTCGTAAGCCGTAAGCTGTGCGAACTTGCCAGGAGCGTCCGGCCAGGGGATGACGGTTATCCGCGGGTCCGCCTCGGCGCACCTGCGCTCGATGGCAAGCGTCTCTGGACCGGAATCGTTGTCATAAATGACGATGCGATCGAACCCGAGCGTGAGGTAGTGCGCGAGCCACTCGGCGAGATACCGGCCTTCGTCTTTGATGATCAGGCAAACCGTAGTGCTCGGATCGCGCCGGACACGCCATCGGTCGATCACCCGGGAAATCGCCCGTCTCATGTGCTCTCCCCGGCCCCGGAGCAAGTCGATCAATGTACGGTAGAACTGCGGGCGCGCCGTGTCCACTGCGGGCGCCAGCGTTAGACCTCGTCTAGAGGAATAGGTGCGGCCGGGAACCTCGTCCCTTCGGCATAGGCAATCGGTTCGATAGAAATTGGAAATTTGAGGCGAGTGGGAAGGACGCAAATAGCGGAGGAATTTCTCGCAGCATTGAAGAGCGCAAAGCTCGCCGTGACGACATCAGCGCGAGCCCTAAACTCTCGCGCATCGTCCAGTTCAAAACGGACGCCGGAAGGCCATCGATCTGGGCCGCGATCGTGGCCGATGCCGCGAACATGCGTGCTGCCCATCACCGTCATGCCGGCGGAGGCCGGCATCCAGACAAGCTTCAACACTACGGCAGTTGCGGTTCGTTTCGCGCGGACAGCACGTATGAATGTGCTGCGCATTGCCTGGAGCCCGGCCTGCGCCGGGCTGACGGAATGGTGGGTTCTGCCGTGCGTGCTCGGGACGCGATATTGTCATCGCGGCCGAGCCTTTCCACGAGACCCAGGATCCATCGTCGTCACGGTATATCGGATGCAGCCCTTGGCCCCGGCTCTGCGCTGGCCGCTTCCGCCAAGCGAGCGGATGATGGTGACGTCTCGAAGCTCCCCGGGGATCGCAGAGAGCGCCCAAGCCTCGCTCGTCACCCAGCCGGCAGCTTTGCCATGCTGCACCTGTAAAAAGACGCGCGTCTCCCGGCGTACCGATATGTGGAAAATCTTAAGTCGTTGAAAAGACTGGTCGGAGCGAGAGGATTCGAACCTCCGACCCCTTGCTCCCGAAGCAAGTGCGCTACCAGGCTGCGCTACGCTCCGCCCGACCGTCCAGCCTGAATATAGGCTTTTCCCGGCGCCGGGTAGGCACCGAGGAGAGGGGGGTTATAGCGACCTCGTTCACGTACCGCAAGCGCTTCGATCCGGCGAATTTAGGGGTTCTTTATGCAACAATACCCGCGGCTTGAAATCGACGGACCCCAGCAGGCTTGCGCGCCGGCAGACAATTGGGAAGAAGGGGTGAGCGCATTGCCGCGTGCCATTGCCCGGCCGCGAACGACTGACTATGGTGCCGCCGACCGTCCCTCGGGCGGCGATTCTCCTCACGCGCTGGTGGGATGTAGCCAAGTGGTAAGGCAGCGGATTTTGATTCCGCCATTCCCAGGTTCGAATCCTGGCATCCCAGCCAATGTTTCAATGACTTATAATGTCATAATCCGCGGCATTCAGACTTTTGCTTTTGTGCGCATTCAGACTTTCTGCCCTTTTTGTTCGCGGAGAGACAAGCTCCTCAAAACTGCAAAATGCAGCGGCCCCGCACAATGATGCTGGCCGCTGGCTTGAGCACGCCACGTCAACAGTCAATTTGAGCTGGGTACGATTGTCACTTTTTACGCGATGACAGCGAGAGACTTCCTTGGCGTGCCTGTTTCTTGATTTCACCTAACGACGCATCGATGTTCTTTTTCCAACTTGGCCCGCGGCCTCTTGCCTCTTGTAAAACATCCTCGAAGCCATCGCTGTCAGTTTCTAAAAAGACATCAATCAAATCTTTCGCCTGCTTCAAATCTTTATTCCTCTTGGGCGCATTTGTTTTGCGCTCCTGTGCGATCAGCAATTTATGTACGGCGTATCTCATGGGTGGTGGAACGCTCACTAATACTCCCGTCCCATAAAGCGTTACCGCTTCTATGCTCTCGTCCGCGAGGTACTCCATAAATTTCAGGGCCTCTGCGGAGCACTGAAGATCATCGATGATCACTGGGGATTTTCGGCCGCGTCCGAACGTGGTCAGAACGTCCACTTGGAAGTTGTCTGACGATCGAAAAACCTTTGGCATACGGTCATCGCGACTCATGACGGCTTTGAACGTTGGGTTGGCCCGCTGAAGGATCTCTTCTAAGTCTTTCGGATCGTCTTTGGACACGAACGAAGTTACAAGAAGATCGGCGTCATTGGTCATCAAGGCGCTGGAAGGTAAGTGGGCTCCCACCAAACAAGGATAAGTCTGATATGCGGCGGTACCCACGAGTATCACGCCGTTTTCGAAAAGACCGGCATTGGCTATCGCTTCGAGAACTCTGCCAAGAGGAAGCGAAGGTCCCGGTATGTGAGCCTTCTTCAGCGCGGCAACTGTCGTACGCAACCCGCGCGCTCTATTGGCTGCTTCCCGAATTGCCTCTGCCTTCGCCATTGCGGCCGGATCGTTGGCGCGGCCAAGAGATCTTTGGCGTCTTGTACCCCCGTCTTTCGTCGTGACGTATAGGTAATCTTTGCCTTTTATCGTCCTGATAGAAACGGATCCGTGGTCAATATCGCCGAGGCTTTTGCTCTGCAAAAGATCCGCATACATTGTTTGTATGTTTAGGGGTATGGCTCGCATGATTAGATACATTCTAGATTTTTTGTATCTAACAGATATTAGATACAATAGGAATTTTTTGTATCTAACACCGTAGCGGTATCGCCCGCAATGCCCAGCTGAAAAAGATCATGTTGCAATGGCTCGGAACGCAATAATCGGTCCGGCCCTTTGGGCGCCGCGCTGACTAGCCGCTTAGGTGCTGCCTTAACTTCATAGACCTCTTAGAGTGCCGCCACCGGCGGCACCGCCCGCCGTATTGACTTACGTGCCGTAAAATACTCCGCAAGCGGACATATGGCACGACCGTGTTCCGCCCCGCAGCAGCTCGAAATTTTTAAGCCTGTCCAAGAAATTGCTGCAACGCGGAGCGGGTTCTCTGGTGTTGTATTTTCATGACCCGGTGGAGCGCCGAGGCTCAGCGCGGCCTCCGGCTTTGCGTTGTGCGTATTTGAGGAGAATTCATATGAACCTCACGGCATTGATCATCCAACTTATCAGCGGTGCGCTCGGCGGTAACGCCGCAGGCGCGCTTTCCGAGAAGGCGAGCTTGGGGACGCTCGGCAATTCGATCGTCGGCGCGCTTGGCGGCGGCGTCGGCGGTCAGATTTTGAGTTCTCTCCTTGGCCTCGGCGGCGCTGCTGCGGCCTCCGGGCTCGACATCGGAACGATTGTATCCAATTTCGTCACCGGCGGCGTCAGCGGTGGTTTGACCGCGCTCGTTCTCGGTTTTCTGAAGTCGAGATTGGCGAGCTGAGCATTCAGTGACGACGTCGCGGGCGGCGGTCGCCGGTGGAACGGTCGTCGCCTTCTGCTAACTAACGTGGAGCGTCGCGTGCGGCGTCAGTCGCTTGTCCCGTTTCGCATCCCGGCCGATTGTGCCGCGATCTTCCTCAGCAAACTCTCGATGAGAAGATTCGCGGATTCGTTCGCAGATCCGTCGATGGTCTCGGTGAGCGCCTGGCCGCGGTTCTGCGCATTGCGATACGTTGAACGCTCGGGGATGAACCCCGGCAACAACTCGTATCCGGCAGCATGGACGTAGTCCCTCGCGACATTCTCCTCCTCTGCTTCCAAGACGCGGCAGAGCGCGACGGCGAGCCGGCTGCGCGGAATTCCGATTTCCTCGAGCGCATGGAGCAGGAGAACGGTCGGATAGAGATCGTCAATGGTGGCGCTCGTCGGCACGACGACGACATGCGAGGCGCGTGCGACTGTACCTGTCGCTGGGCTCGTGTGCCCGGGTGTATCGACGATGACGAGATCAAAAGATTCACAATCCTCGAGCGCGTCTTCGAATGTGCGGAAGGCTCCGACCTCGACGGGAGAAGCCGCCGCGCGCTGCCGGCGCGCCTTGCCCCATCTGACGGCAGTTTGCTGCTGGATATCGAGATCCGCGAGCTTGACCCTCAGCCGGCCCGTGGCCCCGACTGCGGCGAGGGCCCGTGCGAGCGTGCTTTTGCCGACGCCCCCCTTCTGACTGACGAACGACACGATTAATGGCATTCGCACTCCCTAGCGTGCGCTTTTCTTGTCCGTCCTCTTTCCGACGAGTGATGACCTGTTACTTCAAGAGACGCAAGAAGTGTTAGGAAAAGCGCGATGCGCCGGACGTAAAATGCACTTGCGGCGGCCGATTACATCGCCAGGACTTTAAGTCCGCCAATTTGGGGGTTCTATGGATTTGGGGGCCACCGGGCCGTGCGGCTGAGCAAATTGCGCAAAATCCCTTACCGCTTCTTCGCCGCTCTCTCCCTCCGCCGGGTAGGATCGCGAGCGTCCGGGCGTTGTTCGCGGGGGAGAAGCCGATCGCTGGTCGTTCGATGGCTGACGGGTTTCGCGCTTGGATGCCGCTTACCACGTTTGGTGGCGGCGGGGAGGTCGGAGTCAAATGGATGCCATTTCATTTTTTCATTCATTACGCTCACCTCGCTTTGACATGCTGACGTTGCGGCCGAGCTTCGCCGGAGCGGCGCGCCTGGGCGGTGTGAGCCGCTCTTCGAATGCGAACTTTGTCCCGCAACCGCTGGATCCCACGAGCGTTCCGCGACCACCTCGCGATTGCGCCTTCTGCGTGAAGCCGCCGCGGAAGCCGTTTGTATTCCCTGGCGAACCCATTCACGATCCGGCCGGAAGGGGCTAATGAGACCCGGCAAACGGGAAGAGGCGTTCCGGAAATGTCGGTTGAGGTCGAAACGGTGGTCATCGGAGCCGGCGTCGTCGGGCTCGCCGTCGCAGCCGAACGCGCGAGCCTTGGACATGACGTCCTCGTCGTCGAGCGCCACCCGGCGTTCGGCACCGAAACGTCTTCACGAAATTCCGAAGTCATCCATGCCGGAATTTATTATCCGGAGGGATCGCTCCGCGCCAAACTCTGCGTCGAAGGCAAGAAGCGCCTCTACGCATTTGCCGAGGAACACAAGGTCCCGTTCGACCGCTGCGGCAAACTTCTCGTCGCGACGAACGAAGCCGAAGTCGATGAGCTCGCGAGGATCGAAGGAAGGGCTATCCGCAACGGCGTCGGCGATCTGACGCGCTTGACGATGGCGGAGGCCAACCGCCTCGAACCCGAAATTCGCTGCGTGGCTGCAACCCTGTCGCCGTCGACAGGAATAATAGACAGCCACAGCCTGATGGCAGCTTTCGAAACCCGGCTTCTCGACGCGGGCGGGCAAGTCGCTTTCAATTCCGAGGTCGTCGGTATAGTTCCGGTCTCGAAAGGCGAATTCCGGCTGTCGATCTCGTCGGCAGGGGAGACCTCGGATCTGACCTGCGCCCGCGTCGTCAACGCGGCCGGGCTGGGTGCCTCGCGCATCGGGTGCATGCTGCGCCCCGCGAAGTCCGAGTATGTCGCACCGAAGCTTTACCCCGCGAAAGGCCATTACTTCGCGCTATCGGCGCGAGCGCCGTTCAAGCACCTCGTCTATCCGATGCCGTCGCCCGACGCGCTCGGCATTCACCTGACGCTCGACATGTCCGGCGCGGCCAAATTCGGACCCGATATCCACTGGCAGGACGACATCGATTATGCGTTCATCGATCCCAATGCGCGCCACGCGGTGTTCGCGAAAGAGATCAAACGCTATTGGCCGGGCCTCCCCGAAGGCGCGCTCGTCCCCGCCTACACCGGCATCCGGCCGAAGATCTACGCCGCGGGAACGCCGCCCGCGGACTTCGCGATCCACGGTGAAAACGAGCACGGAGTGCCGGGTTTCGTCGGGCTCTACGGGATCGAGAGCCCGGGTTTGACCGCGTCACTGGCGATTGCGGACTGCGTTGCTCGCCTGCTGGATTGAAATCCGCCTACATCTTGAGGCTGGAATATCTGCGTCATCTACGTGTACGCCGTATTTGTGATGAAGTCGGGCTTCGCAGTCCGGCCGCTGGCATTCATATTTGGCAAGCTCCAGCGTGCGTGCCTTGAAAAGCGGCAATTCAAACACGTCGCAGCAGGCCGATGCGAATTGTCATCGGCCTATATACACCAAAAATCCGCGGTTCATTTCAAGGGTCGAGGCCGGTCAATGCGTCGCTGCCGCCAGCCGTCAACTTTCACACAATAAGTTTAGGCTTATACCGGTCTGAATTAATCATTAGGACGCGCTTGATGCCTCGAGCCCGAATATCGGGGTCGTCAAATGCTCGGCGGAAATGCGCTCAGAGCCGTGAACGGAATGCGAAATATTTTCGAAGCAACGCCTAGCAGCGACAGCGAGGCTCTCAGGTGACCAACGAAGATATTGCTGCCACCTTCGTCAGCCGCGCACGTGCGCATGTCGTTAGCTCGAGAATTGGCGGCTTGCTCGGCAAAGGCTTTATCCGCGTCTTCGAGCGAGTCCGGGCGATTTGGTATTTGTGGAATTGCGAGGTCACGGGCGCCGGGGGCCGTATCCAAGGCCGGATACGCGTTGAAAATCGTGGCTCGATCCAAATTGGTCGCCGCGTATTCATCTTGTCGCGCTGGGTTCCGACGGAGCTGATCGCCGGGAAAGAAGCTCAAATCTCAATTGGCGACGACGTCTGGATCAATTTCGGCGTTTTGATATCTGCGCACCACAAAGTCACTATCGGCAATCGTGTGATGATTGGGCAGTACTGCATTATTGCGGACAGCCAATATCCGGATATGCCCGTCGATAATGCAAGGGAGCAGACACAACCCGTTGAAATAGGCGACGACGCGTGGTTGGCTGTCAGAGTGACCGTGCGCCCTGGAGTGAAGATCGGCAAGGGCGCCATAATCATGGCCGGGAGCATCGTCGAAAGTGACATCCCCCCAGGCGTCATCGCCGGAGGAATTCCGGCGCGGCCCATTTCGAGAATTGGCGAAACCGAAACGGATGCGAAAACTTCCGTTCAAACCGTTGGCGCAAGCGTTGCGAAGACCGCGCCGGCGCTAGGCAGCATCGCTCCAGATCTTGCGCATCCGGTCAGCAAGCCAAAAATCAACGGCTATTTGATCTCCGATTTCACGATTGATGAGCTGAGCAATGAGCTTGGCGTCTCAGACGTGCATTCCGGCGTCGGCGCGCGCGTCGCGCCGTTCGATCAGGTGACGCAGTCATTGCTCTCGCCGCCGCCTCCCGATGCCGCCGACTTTGCCGTTGTCTGGACACAGCCACAGAAAGCCGTTCCTTCATTCGCCAAGCTTCTGGCATTCGAGCCCATTGATGATGACGCACTGCAGGCCGAGGTGGACGCGTTTTGCGCGAAGGTTGAAAAGGCCGCGCCCCTCTATCGCAGTGTATTCGTTCCGAGCTGGACGATGCCGAGCTGGCAGCGCGGACTTGGCATGCTCGATACGCGAAAAGGCGGTGTGTCGTCCGCGCTCGTGCGCATGAATGCTCAACTGATGCAGCGGTTGTCCGGCATCTCGAACGTCTATGTCTTGGACGCATCGCGGTGGCTGGCCGCAGTTGGTCCCGCAGCTTTCAATCCCAAGGCTTGGTATCTCGGAAAGATTGCTTTCGCCCGACCCGTGCTCGCAGAAGCAGCTCGCGATATGCGCGCCGCACTCGCGTCTCTTTCGAACGGTCCCCGAAAGCTGCTCATCCTCGATCTCGACGATACGATGTGGGGCGGCATTGTCGGAGACGTGGGCTGGGTAGGCCTGAAACTCGGTGGCATGGACGCCAGTGGTGAGGCATTCGTCGACTTTCAAAAAGCCGTCAAGGATTTGAAAAAGCGCGGCGTCGTTCTGGGCATCGTCAGCAAGAACGAAGAGTCGGTCGCGCTCGAGGCTATTCGCAACAATCCCTCCATGGTTCTGAAAGAGGAGGACTTCGTCGGTTGGAAAATCAATTGGACCGACAAAGCGCGAAACGTCGCTGAGCTGACGCAGTCGTTGAACCTCGGTCTCCAGTCGGTCGTCTTCATCGATGATAATCCGGTCGAGCGCGCGCGGGTGCGAGAGGCACTCCCCGAAGTTTACGTCCCGGAATGGCCGAAGGAAGAATTTCTCTATGCCAGTTATCTGCGCAATCTGAGTTGCTTCGATGCGGCGGCTCTGACCCGCGAGGATGCCGAGCGTACACGGATGTACGACGAGGAGACACAACGCGAAGCATTGCGCCAGCAAGTCGGCTCGATCGAAGAGTGGCTTAAAACGCTCGAGATCAAAGTCACAATCGCACCGCTGAGTTCAACGACATCGACCAGGGCCGCCCAGCTCTTGAATAAGACGAACCAGCTCAACTTGACGACACGGCGGTTGACGGAGCGTGAATTGATCGATTGGGCGGCGGAGCCAGATAACGCGTTTTGGGTTGTGAACGTCTCGGACCGTATGGGCGATGCAGGTCTGACTGGTCTGCTCGGTATGAAGTTTGACGGCGGTACAGCGCACGTCGTTGATTTCGTCCTCAGCTGCCGCGTGATGGGCCGGCGTGTGGAGGATACGATCGTCCATGTCGCAGTGGCCGCCGCGATCGAGCGAGGGGCGAAGCGCGTTGTCGCCGAATACATTCCCACCGCGAAGAATAAGCCATGTTTGACGTTCTGGCAGAATTCCGGCTTCACGAACGAAGGCGACCACGAATTCGTCTGGGACAATTCCCGGGCCTATGCGTTGCCTGATGTGGTCAATCTCGAGTGGCAGAAGTGAAAGACATCCGCTCTACCGCCGGAGATGCGCTGCAGCGCCTGCGTATCAAGCATTGGATGCGGGCCGTCGATCGCATTGGTGCAAGACCGTCGCTGAAGGGCAAGCCGACGATCATCAACAACGGCAAGATCACGATCGGTGAGGATTTTTCTTTTTCTTCCGATCCTGTCCAATCCCATATCGCTGCCATCAACGGCGGGACTGTGCGCGTGGGAGATCGCGTCCACATTTCCTACGGAGCAGCCATCGCGGCGCTGGATAAAGTTGAAATCGGTGATGACACGCGGATTGGCCCCTTCGTCCAGATCATGGATAGCGACTTTCATCGCCCGGGGGATCGCGACGCGCCGGGCGACACAGGACCTATCTCGATAGGACGTAGCGTGACGATCGGCGCACGCGTAGCGATTCTGAGGGGCACCACCATCGGTGATGGTGCCACAATTCTCAGTGGCAGTATGGTCTCCGGTCACATTGCCGCCGGAGAAACGGCACGCGGAGTTCCCGCGCGCGCCGTGCGCGAAGCGGCGGCGGGTGGCGATGTCGGATTATCGCAACTCGTCCAAAGCGTGCTTGGCCTTTCGGCTTTGCCTGCAATGACCGATGGTCCCGACCAGATCCCCGAATGGGACTCGCTCGGTGCACTTCGCCTTTTGCTTGCGGTTGAAGAGACGTACGGAATCTCTGTGGGTGAACATGAGTTCCAGTCGGCAGCTACCATGGCAGCCCTTTCCGAACTCGTTGAGGCATCTCGGCGATATGAAGACGTGACTGGAATTCCCGCATAGCGGCGTCGGCGACACGCGCTAATCTTCTTTACATTTCCCACTTGTCATTTCCCCGCGGCATGACGAGAGATATGCAATGCCTCGCGGGGGGTGCAAATGACGGCGTCCAATATAGCCAATTTTCTTGGCCTGAAATTCAACAGCGGTTCGACTGAAACGGCAATAGACGAAATATTGGGTGCAATTGGACAGCCGTTCAGATACGTCGTCACCCCCAACGTGCAACATGTCGTCGAGATTTACGAGCAGGGCGACGCACTCAAAGCCAAATACACCGGCGCATGGCGCATATACTGCGACAGTCGGGTACTGAGAAAATTGGCGTATTTATGCGGTTCGAAGCTCGATGTCGTAACCGGCAGCGATCTTACCGCCCGCCTTTTGGAACGGGCCTCGGGTCTCGGGCTGAAAGTCGGAATCATCGGGCCGAGCGCCGACGACTGCGCAATCCTCGGCCGCCGTTTTCCCGGCCTCGAAATCGCGTCCTATACGCCGCCGATGGGATTTATTAAGTCCGATGTCGAGGTCCAGAAATGCATCGCGTTCATTTTGGATGCGAACGCCGACATCACTTTCCTGGCCGTTGGATCGCCGCAGCAAGAAATCTTGGCGCACCGGCTCCTTGAATACCCCGAAGCAAGGGGAGTGGCTCTTTGTATCGGTGCATCGATTGATTTTCTTACTGGAAAACAGCAGCGTGCGCCGCTCTGGATTCAGAATTCGGGCCTCGAGTGGTTGCATCGCCTCTTGTCGGATCCCAAGCGTCTCGCGAAGCGATACCTGGTTAAAGGCCCGAAAATATTCGGTTTGGTCGTCGCCCAAATGATGAATCCGCGATTTCGTTCGTAAACGCGGAATGTTGCGCTAGGATCTCCGATAATAATATGTACACTGAAGGCGGCTATCGTGCTTTTTCGCGGTGTTTAAGGGCGTATGAGGGGTGCGTTGGCGAATTCCGCATTGAGATGAATAGCTTCTGATGGTTTCCCACGAAATGTCTGTCGCCGCTGCATTCGTTTCGGGAGCCCTGGGCGCGGTTGCGTTACTCGTAAGTATTCCCGTTGTCGTTCTTCTAATTGAAGTTTTGGCAGCGCTTTCGAAAAGAAATTCCGAGCGCAAGCCCAATTCCAATAGACCGTCCCTGGCCGTACTCGTTCCCGCTCACAATGAGAGCGTGAGCATCCTTCCGACATTGACTGACATTTTGACTGAGATCGGCCCGCGTGATCGTCTGCTGGTGGTCGCAGATAATTGTTCAGACGATACCGCGGAGGTTGCCCGTTCGGCGGGAGCGGAAGTCGTCGAACGCCGAGATGAACAAAACCGCGGAAAAGGTCACGCTCTTGACTATGGAATTCGGCATCTCTCGGAAACGCCACCTGAGGTCGTGATTATCGTCGATGCCGATTGCCGCCTGGAAAATGGCGCCATCGATACTCTGGCTGAACGTGCGTCCGCAGCCGGACGGCCAATTCAAGCCCTTTATCTGATGCATGCGCCGGATGGTTCATCCGTCAACGAGCAGGTATCGGAATTCACGTGGCGCTTGAAGAATTGGGTGCGTCCACTCGGTCTCGCGAACCTCGGTCTCCCTTGTCAGCTGGTCGGCACGGGAATGGCATTTCCGTGGAGTACCTTGAACGCGGCCAATCTCGCAACCGGGGCGCTGACCGAGGACTTGAAGCTTGGACTCGAGCTCGCGTTGAAAGGCCACTTGCCACTATTTTGTCCGTCGGCTGTCGTAACAAGCTGCTTTGCGTCATCTGTACACGGACGGAATACGCAGCAGCAGCGTTGGGAGCAGGGCCATCGAGAGCTGATTTTCTCTACGGTTCCGCGTGTTTTATCGTCGGCATTTGCGAGCCGCGATTTGCGATTGATGGCGATGGCCCTGGACTTGGCCGTGCCACCCATTTTTCTTCTCGTTCTATTATTGTCGGCGGTCTTCGCGATCACGGCAACTGGAGCGGTTTTGGGCCTATCACTCGTTCCTTTTTATATCAGTTGCTCAGCCATTGCCGGATTGGCGCTGAGCATCGTCTTCGCATGGGCTCGTTATGGGCGCGAAGCCTTGCCGCCAAGATCCTTGCTGTCGATCGTTCCTTACGTTTACTCGAAGCTGGTTCAGTACGTTCGCATTCTGGCAGGTAACCGCGCCACGACCTGGGTGAGAACAGACCGGAGCTGACACTGCCGTCGTCTGCCCAAATTGTAAGCAGTACGCCGCAACGATTGTCTGTACACGCGAAGCCGCGGGCGGCACTATTACCAAAGTAATCGATTTGCGCCGGTTAATTCGATAAGCCGCGTTGATACTGACTGACGAATTGGCAATCAGCCAATTGGAGTCTCAGCGGAACCATTATTTACGTTTTTGCGCTTTTACTGGGGCGACGACCTGGCGAATAGCTTATGTAATGGCACGAGCCGCAAATTGGGGCAGCCATCGCCGGCATTGTCCAGGAATACCGCGCTTAACCTGCGTTTCATTCTTGTTACAAAAGGACCTTAAGTTGGCGATGTCTTGGGATCCGCAAACGTATCGGACGTCAGACGTCATACGCATCGTCGAGACATCGAGATAGATATGATTGCCACGACGAACACCCGCCCCCTGTACGCCAATTACCCGTTCATCATTGCCGTCGTTGCGCTGGCTGCGTCGCTGGCCATGGTCTTCGGCGTCTTCCGCCTGCAGACCTTTGTCGCGAACGCTGGTGACCCGTATCAGTACGGCGACCTCGCGCGCGGACTTATCGACCATGGTTTTACGAAATTGACCCGCAGGGGCGCCTCGCTCTACGTGGAGGTCATCGCCGTAATATATCGGCTTGGCGGTAGCAATTTTACCGTCGTGCTCCTGCAATGTCTCCTGCACGCAGGCACGTGCTTGCTCGTATACTCGCTTGGAAAGCGTCTCTACAACGCGCGAACAGGATTGCTGGCCGGGCTCATTTGCGCTCTGCATCCAATGCTTTTGCGCTACGTGGCAGACTTGCACCTCGAAACGTTCTTGACGTTCCTCTGCGTGCTGACGGTCTGGTTCTCAGTCCGCTTTCACGACCAATCGACCGTGGCTAACGGTATCCTGCTTGGTGCGGTCGGCATGATGGGGACGCTGGCGAAGGGTGTGATCCTGCCCCTCGTCGTCGTGTTCGGCATCATTAGCTTTGTGCTCGCCATCAAACGCCGTTCGGTCAAGGAAGTCATCGCAGTAGGCGCCATTTTCGTAACCATGGCGCTTATTCTGGCGCCTTGGACGTATCGAAACTATCAAGTCACGGGCGGTAAGTTTGTGCTCCTGACGCCGGGGTCGAGCGACTCTTTCCTGCGTGGTTACATCTTCACGCGCATGGAGTTCGCCACGCTGCAAAAGCCCCCGTATACCGACGCCGAGAATGAATCCAATGCGTGGTTCCGGAAAATCGCCAGCGATGCCGGCACCACGTGGGAGGCCGACGAGGTTGTCGACGAGGCGAACAACGCACGTGTCGCCAAGCAAATGATTGTTACTGAGCCGCTCGACACGGCCCGCAAGATCTTCGTCGGATTTTTCACGTTCTGGTACGAGATGACGTCCTTGCCGAATTCGTTGGTCCCAGCCGTGTTGGCCATCATCGGCTGGGTGCTGGCGTTCATCGGGTGGCGTAGGTCCCACAGCGAGGGCCGACCGGCCTGGCTGCTTTGGGTTCCGATCGTGGTCATGAACGTCCTCGTGGCGATCTTGATTCCTCTGGGGCGCTATTCTGTGCCGATACTGCCGTTGCTGACGATTATGGCGGCATTCGGCGTTGACACGCTCTTGGAGAGGCGAGGCACGATAACTTCCGCACCGAAATCATCAGAGGCGGTGGCCTGACGCGATCGCGGCAGTCATCCACTTGAACGGCGCACGAAAGGAAAGATCTTAATTCATGGTCTTGTCGGAAAGCTCACCGGTCGACGTGCCGCAACAGGCCGGTTTCAAGGAATACCTTGCGATCGCCCGGCTCGATCATAGCACCAAGCACATCTTCATCGTTCCGGGCATCATTCTCGCGTACTTGCTTCGCGGCGTTCGCACCGACCACCTTCTTCTGTCGCTGGTGCTTGGCTTTGTCACCGCGATCTGCATCGCCTCGGCCAACTACGTGATCAATGAATGGCTTGATCGCGATTTCGACAAGCACCACCCCGACAAGTCGAAGCGTGCGGCCGTGCAAAAGGTCATGAGCGGCCCGATCGTCGCGCTCGAATGGGGTTTCCTCGTCGCCGCTGGCCTCACCTGCGCGGCGCTGTCGAGCGAACTCATGTTCTTTGTCGCATTTCTCTTTGCGGTGCAGGGCGTCGTCTACAATGTCAATCCGCTGAGGAGCAAAGACAAAGCCTACCTCGATGTGATTTCGGAATCGATCAACAATCCGATCCGCCTCGTGATCGGTTGGGCAATCATTGACCCGACGTCGCTGCCCCCGGGATCGATCATCCTATCGTACTGGTTCGGCGGTGCCTTCCTCATGGCCGCGAAACGCCTTTCCGAATATCGCGAAATTGTCGCGTCTAAAGGGCTCGATCTCCTGGTGCGCTACCGCGCCAGCTTCGCACAGTACACAGAAACATCGCTGACCGCCTCCTGCTTCGCCTATTCGTTGCTCTCGGTCTTTTTTCTCACCGTCTTCCTGGTGAAGTACCGCATCGAATTCGTGCTCATCATTCCGATCGTCGTGCTGCTCTTCACCACCTATTTTTCGATGTCGACGCTGCCCGGATCGTCTGCTCAAAAGCCTGAAAAGCTTTTCCGCGAGTCCGGGCTCATCCTGATCGTGTTGGCGTTGGTTGCAACATTTCTCTTCACGAGCTTTGTCAACATACCGTTCCTGGAAACGCTCGCCGAGCAGCGCTACATCACGATCCAATGAACGACTTGAAGATCGACTGGAGCTCTATTCGCCTCGTCGCCTTCGACGTTGATGGAACTTTGTACGATCAGAAGGCCATGCGCTTGCGTATGTTGCGCGAGATCGCAGGCAACGTGGTTGAGACGCGCAGTCTGACTGCATTGCGCGTCCTTCATACGTATCGCAAGCTTCGTGAGAGCGCAGGCGACGATGAAATCGCCAGCTTCGAGGACGTTTTGGTCGCGCGTACGGCAGCGGCGAACAGGGTCGATCCGGCGACGGTTCGCACCATCGTCGCCGAGTGGATGGAGAAGCGTCCGCTCGCACACATCCGCGCCTGTCGCTATCCGAACATTGTCGAGCTATTCTCGGTATTGAAGCTCAAGGGGAAGACAATCGGCATCTTCTCGGACTATCCTGCACTCGACAAGCTGAGTGCGATGGGACTTGCAGCCGACCACGTGGTTGCTGCGGGCGATGCCAATGTCGGAATCCTTAAACCACATCCTCGGGGCCTCGAAGTGCTCATGAATGCCGCTGGAGCCAGCCCCGCCGAGACGATCCTCATCGGCGACCGGATCGAGAGAGATGGTGCAGCGGCACGCCGCGCCGGAGCGACGGCCCTCATCCGCTCCGCCCGGCCGCTCAATGGCTGGCTGCACTTCTCAACGTACTCTGACGCGCTGTTCGCGCCCCTGTTCGAACGGTCGCCGGGATGATCTCCAAATTCGTCCGCTATATCGGCACCGGAGGTGTCGCAGCCATCGTCGACGTTTCCGGATTTCACGTTCTGCTGGATGCAGGACTGCCGATCGCAATTGCCGCGAGCCTCAGCTGGCTCATCGCCGCGTTCGTCAATTATCACCTGACAAGCCGCTTTGTTTTCGAGCAAGCCGCGAGCAGAGGCCGGTTCGTGCAGTTTCTGCTTGGCGCCGCCGTCGGACTTTCCATCAACGTCGGCGTTACCTTGATCTGCGCCACGCTGATCGGCATCGCGCCGATGCTCTCCAAGATCATCGGCATCGGCACCGCGTTCGTCGGCAATTTTTTTATCAATCTGCTTTGGGTCTTCCGGACCCCGCCTCGAGACTTGGGCCCCGCGCCTTGATGGCTCTCGCCACGATCGAGAACGACGTTCTATCGAGCACGAACTCATGATCCGCTTCCTGGGGAGCAAAATGGCCAATAACCGATTTGCTCGCCTGAACCAGAGCCTGACAATTCTCTTCATTTGCTTCGTGCTCACCGCGTGTCAGGGGAAGTCGCAGACCGCGCGGGGTGTCTGGGAAAATGTGACTTCGCCGGAGATGCCGGCGTCGCTTTTTAAGGGCCCGGACGGCTTTGGCGTGGGTAACATTGTCGTTGATCCGGCGCGGCCGAGCGATCTTTACGTCGGCGGCTATGGATCAATCTGGAAATCGATGGACTATGGAAAGACCTGGGCGCAGATTCCTAGCCGGCCCAATCCGCCGTACCAGCCGCTTGGCCACGTGCTGGCTATAGCGGGCACGACGCCCGCGACGCTTTGGATGGCGAACGTCAATGGCGATCAGAAGGTGTTCAAGTCGATCGACGGTGGTCTGACCTTTCGGCTCACGGGATTGCTGCCGGAAAAATACGATTCGAGCTTCTACTCGATCGTCGTCGACCCGCACGATCCATCACACCTGATCACGGGTTTTCATGAAGCTGATCGCCTCGCCGAGTCGACGGACGGCGGCGAAACATGGAGGTTCGTGTCAGGCGCCGGCTGGCCAACGGGCGGCGTATCGTGGTTCCCATACTTCGTCGAGACGGGGGAGGCTGCGACGACACGCAAGACTTGGTTCGCCATTCCGCAGGGCAGCGGTTCGGCCGTTATGACCAGTGACGGCGGCGCGACCTGGACGAAGCCCAACGGCATCGAAGGTTTGACGCATCCGCACGGTGGCTCACAGCTCTACCAAACGGGCCGAACGCTGTTCATCGGCGGCTGGCGGCCGTCCGCGGGGCACGGCGTTTATCGCAGCGTCGATCTCGGCGCCAACTGGACGCGCGTTACCGATGGCGATGCCGCGGTCGTATGGGGCTCAGCGAAAACTGTCTACGCCATGTGGGGCTGGGCATGTGCAAGCTGTGGACTCAAGGAGGGAGGTCCAAAGCTGCAGACAGCACCGCAGCCGGGCGATCACGGCGCCTGGACCAAGGAAACGGGGCTGCCCGAAGGCCTCGTCTGGGGCCCGAACAGCGTCGCGGTAACGTCCGACGGCACGCACAACATCTTTGTCGGCTCGATGTGGGCCACAGGACTATGGCGCTACGTCGAGCCGTAATACGCCGGTTCTGTTTGTAGGCATTGCATATCGCACCGGCTATTCACCACGCCGTAAGGCGGCCGCGCTTGCCGCGATTTAGCATCTGCGGTCGGTCGACATTGTCCCTAGGGCGCCGCGATCCAGCCATTAAAGGACTGGAATTACATGCTCAGGATCATCCATTGGGCAATTAACTTTCCAGAAAGAAAGGGCGCTTTGCCGGCGTAAATCCGGCTTACAGTCAATTCTTCAATCTTTTTGCTGCTAACTGCCGACGAGGAGAGGAAATCCGCAAAAGCGTTTGGAAAAATGAGGAGTGGGATTTCCCGTTCGATCTGCAGACGTCAAATCATCGAGCGGGTTCACGAGCGTCTCGCTGAATCCGATTTAGCGGCCTGATGCCTTCTGGATTGGCAACTTTGCGGACCTGACGACGCCGCCATTAGGAAAATAAGCAAGACATTTGACATCCATCAGAAAACGCAATTGAGGCGACGACGGCGGATTGGAAGATTGCTATCGTCGGGAGGGATGAGAAGTCGCGAGACAGACCGTCATCCCTGATGAGAGAATGTCAAGTAAACGCATTATAGGAATAACCAAACTAAATCGATCGTCTGGGCTCTGTATATGCCAGTCCGTGTACTGTTCTTAAATACGCGCGATCAGTGCGGTGCGGACGTTGCTGTGCATCTGTCGCTCATGGCCAACTTCGCGCCGGATGAAGCTGAGGTCTTCGTCCTCTCCAACAGTGAGGCGGTCGATGCGGAAGAGATGCGGGTTCGCTTCGCCGGAATGCCGAATGTATCGAGTGCGTTCCTGCCGCTTGGGAAGCCCGCCGGCGCGCTGGCGGGTAGAGGCATACTGGGCAAAGCGCTGGCCTATGGACCGAGTGCTGCGTCATTGGCGAAGGCTGCCGCGTTTATCAAGCGCAACCGCATACAAATCATTCACGCCACGGACCGGCCGAGGGATGCAAGCTATGCGAGCTTGCTCGGGCGCGTGACCGGGGCCGCGTCTGTCGTGCACATGCATTCACACCTCGGCGATTATCACACCGGCCCGACACTTTGGGGAATGCGCAATGCCAAAGCGATATTCGCCATCTCGGACTACATAAGAAATGGACTGGGCCGTATGGGAATGGATCTGCAAAAAATCCATACGATCTATAACGCCGTCGATACCGATCACTTCGATCCTCAAAAAGAACTTGCGGGCTCGGCGAACATTCGCGCGCAGTTCGGCATTCCTGAGAATGCGCCGCTCCTGGGAATTGCCGCCCGGATGAATCCGTGGAAGGGACAGCTTGAGCTTATTGGTGCGGTGGCACTCCTGCGAGAGACGCACCCCGATCTGCACATCATGATACTCGGCTCCGATGTGCCTGAAGTCCGGGCGGACTTTGAAAAGAGGGCGCGCGAGGGTGGCATCGCGGATCGCCTCCATTTCGGCGGATTCCAAAAAGATGTCCGGCCGTTTCTCCGCGAGTTCGATCTGTTCGTGCATCCGTCCTATGGGGAGCCCTTCGGACTTTCGATCGCCGAAGCAATGGCGATGCAGAAGCCGGTCATAGCCTGTGGGACAGGCGGCGTTCCCGAAATCATTACGCATGGCGTCGACGGGCTGCTTGTGGAGGAGCATTCCGCCGAGGCGGTCGCGAGGGAAATCGCGACGTTGATGGGCGATCCGGAACTCCGCCGGCGATTGGGCGAGCACGCCCGCAAAACGATCCGGCTCCGCTTTACGCCGCGCCAGCAGTGTCGCGAAGTGGCGATGCGCTACGAAAATCTCGTCGCCGCATCCAGAGGCGAAACGCTGCGAAACATTCCGAATTCATTGGGAGTTGACGGAGGTCCACGATGCTGACAGTTGATGACGGTGCACGAACGGCAGGTGAAAAAGCTGGTCCACTCACCGCAGCTGAAAAAGAAGATCTGAAGCAGGCGTTTGCCCGCGATGGCTACTTTGTCATTCGCAATGTCGTCTCGCCGGAGCGGCTGGCCGAATTGCATAAGTCCCTCGAGCAGGAATTCGAGGCGCAATCGAAGTCGGGCGCGTTGTTCTCGGGCGGCGGTCTGAAAAGCGGCCATCTCAACTGCTTCCCTGGCGCCGGTGCGCGGTTCGTCTACGACACGCTGCAAGAACGCGGGATCATAGACCTGATCAAGGAGCTGGATCCCCGCGTTGTTCGCATGCCGAATGTCGGGTGCAACTTCAATCTGCCTGGCAGCCACACGCAGCACTATCACCTCGACCGTCCGTTCACGCGGGACTTCATGATCGCCAACGTCGCGGTCGTCGACTCGACGATCGAGAATGGCGCGATGGAGGCAATCCCGGGGACTCATAAACGCTTTTATAAATATACGCAGTTCGTCCTGGAGGGCGTCGCACGCAAGGCCGTGCGCGTTCCGTTGAAGCGCGGGGACGTGCTGGTCCGCACCTCGAACGTCTGGCATCGCGGGACGGCGAACCGTACTAAAGTCCCGCGTCCGATGCTTGCCATGACTTGGGAGGACGGCGGCAACAACCTTGCAGATCCGTTTGCAGCCGAGGGCGGGAAGATCAAATTCCTCCCGAACTGGTTCAAGCCGACGAGGGCAGGACGGATTCGCGAGGAGTTGTTCGTAAAGGTGCCCGTTACCTATTCGGCGCTTCGCTTTGCTCGCTCTCTCGTGGACAAAGAGTACTAAGCAAAAGCCATGCAGGATGAACGACAGGTCGTGGTCGTCGGCAGCGGTCCGGCGGGTGCGGCGGCCGCCCGCGAACTCGTGGAAGCCGGAATCTCCGTGACAATGCTGGAGGCGGGCACGCGCTTCCAACCTGGTCTGCTCGTGCGGTCGGGTGGCAAGAATCTTTACCGTCGTACTCCCCCGTTGCAGGAGGAGGGCGGCCATTCGGTTTCGGGTGATCCGCAAACCGTGTGCTACGCGAAGCTTGCGCCGGGTGGTCTCTCCAATTGCTGGACCGGCGCTGTACCGCGCTTTGCGCCGGAGGATTTCACCGAAGGCGAGAGGCTGCACGAACGCTATCGGTGGCCAATCGCGTACACGGATCTTGCGCCCTATTACGAAAAGGTCGAACGATCTCTCGAAATCACGGCCGATCGCCGCGATAAACCCCAACTACCCGGCGGGTATGCTGCTTATGACCGCCGCATCCCGGAGGATTGGGAAGTTGTGGAACGGGCGGCGAACCGCCATGGCCAGGGCTTCACGATCTATCCTCTCGCGGACGGTCCGCCGACGATGCTCGTCCGCCGGGGAACCGCCTTCAATAGCTTCACCAACATTGTGACGCCTCTGCTCAAGTCGCCAAATTTCCGCTTGGTGACCGGCGCCTACGCGTTGTCACTTGAGTGGTCTCCGGAGAAGGGGAAGGTCGACGGGCTGCTTTATCACGACCGTCATTCGGGCGGGACGAAACGCATCGAAGCAAGTGCGGTGATCGTTGCGTGCGGTCCGCTCGGAACTGCAAAGCTTTTGCACAACTCGGTCTCCAAGGACTTCCCGGAAGGGCTCGGAAACTCGGAGGGATTGCTCGGACGCTTCCTGCACGATCACCCTCGCGAATGGTGGTCCTTCGAGATGGAGCGCCCCCTCAAACTTCTCTCGCCCGCCGCTTACCTGACGCGCCTGCCTTACGATACCTCTCCGCCACTCATGGCGACCTCGTGGACGCTCGGAGTGGCCAATATCAGTGATCGCGTTCGAAGCCGCTTCGGTCAGGCAGGAACGACGGTCGGTGTGCAGATGATCGGAACGATGATCCCAACGGAGACGTGTGTCGCGAAACCGTCGGCAACAAAGAAAGATGAATTCGGACTTCCCGTCCTCGATGTTTGCATTCGCTACAGTGATGCGGAAGTGGACAATGTCGTTCGTGCCCGCCAGCACCTCCTCGATGTGTTGGAGGAGGCGGGTTGCCGCGCAACGATCGGAGAGGTCGTCCCGACCTTGTTCCCTGGAACCGTCGCCCACTATGGCGGAACGGCCCGGATGCACGAAAAGCCGGAATACGGTGTCGTTGATGCTTGGAACCGCGTTTATCGCGCTCCGAATGTACTCGTCTGCGATGCCGCTTGCTTCACGACTGCTGCTGAAAAGAACCCAACCCTGACAGTGATGGCGATTGCGGCGCGGGCGGCAACGCGCCTCGCTCGCGATCTGAAGCACAGCTGATTTCATCGCATGAAGATCAATGAATTCGGCAAAACAGGTATGCAAGTTTCCGAGATCGGCTTTGGTGGATCGCGGATCGGCGGGTTTTTCGCAAATAAGAATGGTGGCCAGGAAGCGCTGAACGTTCTTCAGAAGTCCTTGGATTCGGGTATCACATTCTACGATACCGCCGACATGTACGCGCAGGGAGAAAGCGAAGCCCTGATCGGCAAAGCCTTTCGCGGCCGGCGGCAGCAGGTCGTCCTGGCTACAAAGGGCGGATACTGCCTTCCCGCACAGCGCAAGCTCATGCAGCGGATCAAACCCCTCGTCCGCCCGATCGTGCATGCACTGGGCTTGAAGCGATCGAGATTGCCCTCGGTCGTTTCCGGAACGCTGTCGCAGGACTTCTCGCCGTCGTATTTGACGGCGGCCCTTGAGGCGAGCCTCAAACGTCTGCAAACGGACTACGTTGATCTCTACCAGCTGCATAGTCCGCGCGCGCCCTTCATTCAGAGCGGTGCCTTCGGTGAGGCACTTGAAACACTGGAAAAGCTGAAAAGGCAGGGAAAGCTTCGCTTTTACGGAGTAGCAACGGAAGTGGTGGAGGATGCCCCATTCTGCGTGTCGGCTCCCGGTATCTCCTCTCTGCAACTCGGCTTCGGATTGCTCGACCTCGAAGCGCTCGATCTGGGCATCCTGGCAGCCGCTGAGGCCCGAGGTCTCGGGGTGATCGCGCGCGGGTGTTTTGGTGGCGGGCTCTTGAAAGAGGGCCTGGATGAAGATGCGCTGAAGGCCGCCACACCCAAGTGGCGGCGCATCCTGGCACTGCGGGCGCTCAGCGAGAAACTGGGCCGCCCGTTGCTCGATAGCGCGCTACAATTCTGTCGTGCGACGCCGGCTGTCAGCGTAACCTTGCTTGGAATGCACACGGAGAATCATCTCAGGGATAACCAGCGCTATTTCCGTTCTCCAAACTTGACCAATCAGGAATACGCCGAACTCTGTCGCCACATCCACGAATTGAAAGAAGAGCCGGCAGTTTACGATTGAGTGGCCGGCGCGCTCTACAGTCGACTGGACCTAAGACACTCTGGAGAGAATACCTTGGTTGCTTTTGCTCGCCCGAACCCCCCGCCACTGACGAGCAAGATTTTTGCGACGTTACCGTTCGTTCTCTTCAGCTGGTATCTGATCTTTCGCCCTCTGCTGGGATACCTTGAGACCCCCGCAATCAAAGCGTCCGCTGAGCAATCCGCGAGCTCGCTAGGGACGACCACTGCCGACTGGGAAAACAGGGCATTCCTGTTGGCCCTGCTCGCGACAACTTTGCTGCTCGCCTTCGCCAATAGGCCGCGGTTGAATTTTGCGCGCCTCCGGACGCCGCCGATTATGAGCCTTGCTGTGTTTTTGCTGTTCGCAGGCGCCAGCGTCACATGGGCATACAGCAGGGAAATATCCTTCAACAGATATTGCCTGGAGTTGATGGTTCTTACGCCGATCATTTTGCCGTTCGCGATGGGATCTCCAATAAGAGATACGGTGCGAAGCCTGTTTTGGTGCTACGCGCTCGCAATACTTATTAACGTCATTGTCGTTTTGAATCAGAAGCCGGTGATGACGCCTGAAGGAACGATATTCGGATATTTTGGCTATTTCGGCTTTAAGCAGTATCTCGGTCAATGCGCCTCGGTCGCAATTCTGTTGTCATTTTATGAGGTCCTATTTCCAGGTTGGAGGCGATTTGTTGCCATCCTGGTCGCCATCGGTGCCGTTTTTCTGGTCTTTGCGAGTGAATCAAAAGGCTCGTTGGTCTTTATGCTCGTTGCGCCCTGTGTCGCGGGAGTGGCTCTCGTGATGAGCGGCAAGCTGCGAGTTTCAGCGCTTCTCGTCTTGCTCGCAATCCCGGCGACCTACATCGCGGCATCGATGTTCTCGAGCAGCAACTTGGTAAACCGCATCTCGTACATGATTTATGGCGATTCAACGCTGACTGGCCGCACCGTCATATGGGATTTCATATATAGGGAAATTGCCCAAAGGCCTTGGGTTGGGTGGGGGTTCCGTTCGTTTTGGCTCGTCGGGAATGATGCCCCGAGCGTAACTCAGGCGCCATATTGGGTAAAACATATGACCGGTAGCCATAGCGGCTATCTCGATGTTAGAATCGAAACCGGAATTATAGGATATTGGCTGTTTCTCATTTTTATAATGGCGACATTATATGCAATAGAGCGCGTGCGACGGCAGGACCCGCTTCGTGCCTGGATCCTGCTTTCGCTGGCTTTATATGTCACCATCACGAATTTGATTGAAACCCTGTGGTTGTCGACGAATGATCCGATGTGGTTTCTCTTTGTGCTGGTTGCCGCTGAGACCACCCGCTATTCGCGCGTACCTAAGCCAATTCCCGTAACAGCCAGGAGGCAGGGCCCGATGCGAAAGAGTGGTCCAATTCGCAGGGGCGGACTACCACAAGGCGTCCGGACCGGTCGCTAGCCGAAGGTCTGTCCGCGTTGTTGTCATGCTTCGATGAGACACTCCCACACATTGTGTTAGGTTAAACTGTTCGAGTAGAGATCAAAAACTTCGGGAGTTTTGCGGAGCCGGCGCGAGATCAGCGAGCTGGTTCTTTCTTGAGGGCAAGTAATCCGCGGATCTAGGCAAGGACACCTGCACGATGCCCCTCTTGGACCGCATTCTTCCTGAGATGAGGTTGGCTACCTCACGGCGCATGACGCCAACCGAGGTGCGGGACGACGTGCTGGCGCTATTGCGGGCGCGCTGGTATCTCCGCAATGCCACTTCGGTCGGCGAGCGCGTAAGAGTTTGGGGACGCGTCATCGTTCGAAACTCCGGCAGCATGATCATAGGGCAGCGCGCAAGCCTGAGCTCGACTGCCGTCCCAATTCAGCTCAGCACCGAGCCCAACGGAAAGCTGGAAATAGGTGCGCGCACATTCATGAATTACGGATGCTCGATTTCCGCTACCAAGCTGATCAGCATCGGCCCCGACTGCAAAATCGGCATGGACGTGCTCATGATCGACAACGATTACCATCAGATCGATCCCACCAAACGCGGCATTCGACCGGCCTCTGCACCAATCATCCTTGAGGAGAACGTGTGGCTCGGCGCGCGTGTCATCGTTCTTAGTGGCGTGACGATCGGAGCCGACAGTGTCGTTGCCGCGGGCAGTGTGGTGACGCGCGACATACCTCCACGCTCTGTCGCGGCGGGTCAGCCTGCGAGAGTGATAAAATCAATCTCTTGACGCCGGTCGGCTGTCGGACCTGGATCGCAAGAACGAACTAAAGGCATCTGATTGGCGGCAAGCCTGTTTGGCACGCTAGGGGTTTCCCAGCAGTCCCTTTGGACCGAAATTGCGCAAAGCCGACAACGCCAAATACATGGGTTGGGTCACTTTGAAGAGCACGATCGCCACGACCAGGTACGTCGTCAGACTGAGAGACGAAGCGATCAAAAATCTTGGCCATTGCGAGAGATCAACGAGCATCGTTTCGCGCACGCCAAGTCCAACAGCAACCGCGATCAATCCGGCCACTGTTTGCGGGCCAACGGCCGCCCATACTTCCTTGGCACCGATTCCGGCCGGCCGGCCGGCATAGGCCAATGCCGGCACGAACAGGATATAAATCGCTATTGCACTCGTTGCCGCCACCCCCATAATCCCGAATGGGAGGCCGATAGCGACGGCCGCAATTTGGCATACGGCGCTGAGTAATCCCCACCGCATCCAGCGATCAGACCGACCCGTCGAGACGTGAAGCCATCCGAGCGTACGTTCGGTCGCCTGAGCGATGCCCCTGATGGCAAAGAGACACAGCACAGGTCCCGCAGGCGCCCATTTCTCGCCGAGCAATATCGTGACGACATCGGGCCCCGTCACCGCCAGCACCGCAAATGCCAGGGTCGACAAGAAGGTCACCGTCGACAGCGCAGTGGTCCACGATTTTCTGAACTCGACGAGGTTGCCTCTGAGCTTGCTGAGACTCGATACGGCGATGTTGTGCAGTGGCCCTATAAGAAGATTGATGAGGTTGGTGTAGAAAAGGAAGGCGTTTTGGTAATATCCAAGCGTGCCAACGCCGTAGAAATAACCGAGAGCAAGCCGGTCGAACGATTGCGCGAAAGTATCCGTCAATGTGAAGCCGGCAACACCCAGTCCAAATCGGACGGAGGCGTTGGTCTCTTTTGTTTGCTGCGGCCGTCCCGGCAACCACGGGCAGGCGATCCAGGCAACGACGACAGTTAGAACGGCCATCGCGACAGGTTTTGCGACGAGTGCCCAGTATCCCCACCCGGTAAGCGCCATGACAATGCTCAGGACACTGCTGATACCGTTCGAGCAGATATCGAGAATGGTGAGGCTGCGGAACTGCATCGCTCTGCGTAGCAATGCCAAATGTTGGGTCGATATTCCAACCGCGATGAACGTCAGGGACGATACAGCGGCAATGCCGCTCAATGCGGGCTCATTATAAAACTTGGCGATGAAGCCGCTGCTGGCGATGAGGAGAAGGGACAATACAACGGCAATTGTGGTATTCAGCCAAAAAAGATAGCTGACTTCGGCCCGCGAAATATGGGTCTTCTGACTGGTGGCATCGGATGTCCCAAGATCGATGAGCATCGGGCCAAAACCGATGAGGGCAAAAATCGTTGCCGTGAGCCCGAAGTCATGAGGGTCGAGCAGGCGCGCCAGCACAATCATCGATACAACTTGTGACGCAACGCTGACCAACCGCCCGGCAACGACGATCATCCCGCTGTGCAGGGAGGCACGACCGAGGCCAGCCATCGGCTCGTTATCTTGAAAATATTTGTCGGTTTGGCTCAAAGAATCCGCTCGCTTTTCATTGTCATTCCGAGACGGTCCCTTGGCATCTGGCGCCATTCCCCCGGAGTATCCCACGTCTTGTATGCCGCAAGCTGATTTCAAATGTTTGACCGCAGCGAACCGCGGCGTCTGCCTTTCGATCCGAATAGACAGGATTTCGTCTTGGGTCCACAGCCACCAAATTCACTCAGTGATATTGATCAGCGATATTGAATGGCGTCTTCGCTTTCCGCTGGCTCGGCGGATCGGGTTGATCCATTTTTCGGTACGAGGGACCTAAGCACATATTCCCTGATAGCACGTTGACCAAAACTGATGTGCCGGAAACTCCATCACGGAGGTAGTAAAAAAACGCCAACTTGAAGATCCGCGGCCATGGATGCGTACAAGCCGCACCCCCGTTCCTGCACGCCAGTCCGTCAATTCAGAAATCGTGAGAGGGCCAAAATATAGGCAGCCTGGTATCCAGTGCTCGGTTCGGTGACCGCCCAGGAATCTGCAGGCCACGGATCATTGAACTGGAGGTAGGACTTGCTGGCGGGTTGATCCAACGGCGGTGAGAACCCACGGCGGCACAGCGAAAAAGCAGCAGACATGTAGCATTTGTAGTTCGGCGATCCGGAAGGGGCAAAGCAACACGGATCAACGGCATAGGAGGGATTTGGCCCCCCGACGAGATAGCCGGGCGCCGGGCCCGGATTTATTCCGCTGACTTTCGACCAGCGGCGGGAATTGTAGGAGAACCAGGCGTGGTACATCGTTACCGCTGAATTCTCGGCACCCGCAGCTTTCATATTCGTCAGGTAGACGAGACCGAGCGGGTTCACGCCATGGATGTAGTGAAGATACTCAGCCGCGGCGGATTTTGCGAGCGCCGCTACCTTCGGGTCGGGTGCGAGCGACGCGAGGAGTTCGTACAGTCTCGCCTGGGTCGCCTTGGAGAGATTGCTGCCCCAGGTAAAATCCTTCATCGGCGACCGGTACGGGTCATTCTTACCGATGACCATCGGCAACTGATCGCCCTTTTGCGTCATTGTGGTGACGAATTGCGCGATGATCGCCGATTTGACGGCGTTGCTCGCGTTAGGCAGTCGCGCGTAATGGAGCAAGGCCTCCTGGGCGACGGCATCCCACTGCGAAGGCCCCCATTGCGGCACGATGGACGCAAAGTTTGCTTCCGCGA
The DNA here is from genome assembly GCA_018242295.1 of Pseudomonadota bacterium. Taxonomy (GTDB): domain Bacteria; phylum Pseudomonadota; class Alphaproteobacteria; order Rhizobiales; family Hyphomicrobiaceae; genus Hyphomicrobium_B. The sequence goes on along the minus strand of JAFECE010000003.1, from coordinate 224,122 downwards.
ACTTTGCGTATTCTTCCTCGCCCGTGATCTCGAAGAGATAGACGGCGGCTTCAAACCGCGCGGCTAGACGATGGGCGTCATCCATTTCCTGCTGACCGGATGCAAGTCCCTGCGAGCCGGGCTGCCGCCCGTTGTCGTTATTGTAGTAGAGAACCTGCGGATTGGCCGTCGCCCAGGTCCATGCCGTTTTTGCTCGCTTGGCCAGATCCGCCGCATAGGCTTTGAGTGCTGGTTCGGGCCGGACGGAAAGCACTTTGGACGCGTAGGCAAATACGGCAGCTCCCATGAGGGTGGCGCTGGTGGTCGGAGGGCCGTAAAAGCTCGGACCCGTCGCTGCCGAAGGTGGGCTCGCTTCAGACAGAGATTGAACGCAGAGCAACGAGCCATCGGCATTCTGCATGCGTACGAGCCAATCCAAGCCCCATTTCGCTTCGTCGAGAATGTCAGGAATGCCGTTCCCCGATTCCGGAATTTTATAGTCGTCCCCGAACGCGCCCGGGTTCTCGTCGTAGGCGCGCAGCAGAGAGATAATGTTGCGCGCTGCCCAGCTTGTATATTTGTTGTAATCACCGGCGTCGAACCATCCGCCTCGGAGGTCCTTGACCAGAGACGGGTCATCCTTGGCGAGCCACGAATGGGAAAAAGGATCTTGTCCGGGACCCAGATGGCTCGCCCGGTCGGCCCATGACGCGCCGGCTGTCTCCGCCGTCTTTTCCATGCCGGCGCGCTGGTAGAAGAACATCCGGACGGCATGCTTCATGACACGTTGATAAACGTGATCGTCAATGTCGAACTCTACGGATCTGAGTTGGCTCTCGGCGTCCACGATCGCGTACGTTCCCGGCGTTTCGACGTCCGAAAAGTCGAACCACCAGACCTGGTCACCTGACACGGCATCCGTCGCGCCGTTGTTCCATGGGGTTGGACTTCCGCTCTTTACGACTTTGCCGCTGCTGCGTTCGACCACCTGCAATTCGCGGCTGGGCGTGAAAGATGCGCTTTTATCGTATCCCGTCTGCGGGTTTCTGATAACGGCAACCTTGGTGCCTTTCGCCGGATAGCCGAACTGGTCGACGACGATGACAGGGATCGAGCCGTTGACGCCGAGCTTCAGTCCTTGGTTCCAGGACGTGTCGGCGCTCGGCTTATCTGCCGATGTGGAAGTTGCAGGCTGCGCATCCGTGGCCGCGGCGTCCCGGCTCGCGACGGTCGCGATCGAGATCAGCAGCGCCAAACCGGAAAGCACCAATGTTCGCGTCGATCTCGAAGTCATGAGCGCTTACCTCGCGAGCCGGCCAAGATTTGGCGATAAAAAACTTCGAGCTTTTGTGCCGCGCTGTTCCACGAGTAGCGCTGCACCGCGAGCTTCCTCGCCGCTTGGCCGACTTGTGCCGCGAATTCTGGATCGCTCAGCAACCGGCCGACAGCGTCCGCGAAGGCCTTCGGCTGATCCGCAATCAAAAGATCACGCCCGGACTTGGCCTCGATACCTTCGGCGCCGAGTTCGGTCGAGACGATCGCCTTTCCCATCGCCATCCCTTCGACGATCTTGAGGCGCGTGCCGCCGCCGAGGCGAAGCGGCACGATGACCACCGCTGCCGACGCGAGGTGTGGCCGCAGATCCGGCACAAATCCGGTGAATTCGATCCGGGGCCCGGCCAGCGCCTTGAGCTGCGGCGGAGGGTTCTTGCCGACGATCTTCAGGCGCGCGTCGGGATGGGCTTTGGCGATCAACGGCCAGATATTCTCGACGAAGTGCAGCACGCCGTCGATATTGGGAACGTAGGAAAGAAGTCCGAAGAAGAGCAGTGTGCGGCCGTCCGGCGGCGGATCGGTCGGGCGCGGCTGATAGTAGTCAACGTCAGCCGCGTTGGGGATGACTGTCGTGTTTGCGTCCGGAACCTCAGCGAGCACGCGCCGTTCGTCAGCAGCGCTGCAGAGATAAACGCCGTCGGCGTCGCGATAGGTTCCAAGTTCCTCTCGTCTTAGCTTGCGCCAGTTGACGCCGGCGTAGAGGCGGCGGATCAGGCTGCTTCCCGAACGCGCGTACTGTTTGGCGAGCTCGTAGTCGATGTTGTGCGAATCCACGACGAGAGCGGGCAGCCTCTCGCCTTGAGGAGCTTGCCGCAGATTGCAGTGGCCAAGAAATGAGAATTCGAGATTGACGATGTCAAACCGCTTCGTCCGCAGAGTTCGGTCAAGTGCGGACTGGAGCGCCGGGACCGTGGCCCGCAACCTCTCGAAGCTTTGCGTCGAGACCAGCGACTGGAGCTGCTCCAATCGTTTGGTCGGACCTTCGTGACTGTGAGGGTTCGGAACAAGCACCACCTCGCGGCAATAGGCCTGCATGGCCTTGCGGCTCTCGTCTTCGTCGAACTCATCGTCGACCAGCATGACTGCTGTGAGATCGTGGCGCTCAGCCAGTTGCGTCATCAATCCATGTATGCGCGCTTGTGCACCAAAGCGCGGAGGACTGGCTGGCATCTGCGAGACGTAGAGAACGCTGAGGCGTTCTGGATTACTCATCCGGATTCTCGGTCATACGTTCGAGGCTGGAAGACGGGCCGCAACTGGCTTGTACAGTAGTCTGTCAATGTCTTTAAGACAGTGTCAATGAGGTTGGATGGCCAACTTCCCAATTGCCCGAATAGAATCCGCAAATACGCTAAATAGAACGCGGTTCGATAGTCGCTATCTCTCGCGCGTTCTGAACCTCGAGCTTAATGCGCTTCGCAAGCGCCAGACTCGGCCGCTCGATCAACCACCACATTGCTGCGGAAAACAGGACGCATCCCAGGATCACCATCACCCACCAGAAGGCCTCCGTTAAGGCCGACCGTCCCGTGAGGCCATAGCCAATGCGAAAGAGAACGCCGGAAACAGGATTATGAGTGAGGTAGAGCGAGTAGGAGATGAGACCCAAGAATTGCAACCAGCGCCAATTCAACCAGCGGTAAATTCCGCCCGTTCTGGTCGCATACCACAATGCCATCGCCGTCAGCCCGGCGGCCAATGTCACCTCGTCCATCCGCACGGCAGCGCTCAAGACAAGTATGGCGATGTAGGAAAAATAATAGATTGCGATCCGTGGGTATTGCCACGTCCAATAGGCGCCGGCGCCGACCAGGAAGCAATGCCATAGCGGAAGAAAGCTGCCGCGCCACGGCTCCCAAGTGACGATCCCGAGTGGCCACAGCAGACTTATCAGTGCAGCCACCGCGATGCCCACGGCGGTTGCGCGCCCCTGCATATTCTGAGCCGGATCGTTGCGTGTCACGGCAAGAAGAAGGGCATAGATCAGGTAGAACTGCACCTCCTGGCAAAGCGTCCAGAAAATTGGACCAATTTCACGGTATCCAAGCACCTCTTGCAAATAGAAGACATGCGCAACGAGTTGCCCGGTCGAAATCGACAGTGGCTCCTTGCCTTGAACGAAGTGCGCGGAGACGGCGGCCATGGAGATCGTGAGTGCGATCGCGAACCAATACGGTGGATCCAGCCGAACGGATCGGCGAAGCAAAAACCGGCCAAAAAGTGGAAATGTGACGGAATATCTGCGCAACGAATGTGCAATGACGAATCCGCTGATGACGAAAAAGATCGCAATGCCAAGGTGACCTTGGCGGACAGTCCATTCAAGCCAAGCAGGAGCGACCGCCATCAGGTTCGTAAGGTGATGACCTTCGTTGCAGTGATAAAGAAAGACCGCAAGAGCCGCGATGCCCCGCAGCCCGTCGATCATCGCGAAACGGCCAGCATCAGATACGCGCGGCTTGGCTGCGGTTATTTCGTTCCACCGATATGTCACTGCCCGTCACCAGCCGATCCCGCAGCGGCGTCCGTCGGCTGAACACGCCGCAAGAGACCATGCTTTTCGAGCAACGCCGCCGCCGCCGACACGTCCGCGAAAGGCAGCCCGGCACGCTCGGCTATGTCGAGCAGCGAATGCTCGCGATCCGAAAGATTGAGCACCCACAGCATCGTCATGATACGTGAGGCGCCGTCCTTGTCTCCGCCGATCGCGCCGTAGAGACCCCGCTTGCCCAAGTGCGGTTCGCCCTTCGGAGAGGTGTTCTCGTATTTCAGACTGCTTTCGATAACCGCGAGGGCTTCGGAGATGAGTCCGTAGGATTCGCCCAGATACTTCGGCTTGATGAAATCGAGATTATCCGCCGACGTATGGTATTCGGGGAAGGTTCCCCATTTGCTGCGCTGAAAAAGGCCAACGGGCAGGTTGAATCCAGGAGAGCAATATTGCCTCTCGTCATATCCGTACGGCGAGAAGTCGATAACGTTCGCTTGTTGCCCGAAGCTCCTCAGCACGCGTGCCATCGCCATGTCGATTTCGGCGTCGCCGCGACGGCTTTTCTTATAGGTCGGGCCACCCCCGTCGCCGACGCCGGAGACGATGATCCCATGCTTTATGCGTGCGGCCTTGTCTTCGTTTTGCGATAGCCAGGTGAGGGCGCCGATCGAACCCGGAGCGAAGAGAAACCTGTAGCTGTAGCGCGTCTTCTTCTGAGCGATGGCCTTTGCGAGGTACGTCAGCAGCGCGAGCCCCGAGCAATTGTCGTTGGCGAGCGACGGATGGCAAATATGCGCCGACAAGAGAACCTCATCGTCGGTCTCGCCACGATGCAGAAACTCTCCATAGGTAAGAAAACCGTCTTTGAGCGTTGAATCGATGACGACTTCGTACGTATCGTCTTTGAGACGTTCGAGAAGCGAGTGACGGACGCAGAATCCCCAGTTCTCCGCGTAATACGAGGTGCGGTAAGGGATGAGGTCAGGCTGAAGCGGTAGCGAGTACAAGTGCTTTTTCAACTCGGCGAGGGAAAGATGCGCGCGAACGGGGACGCTGTAGCTCACCACGTGTAAGTTGGAGTGGGCGAAGTCGACGATCTTGTTGCCTGCGCTGTCTTTGATATAGGCGTCACGAATGTTCCATTCTCGCGGCACCGTCCAGTCGAACGCCGGAGTCCCGGTCGCCACCTCATGGACATCAAGCTTAATGTGCTGCGCGAGGTGGCGGAGCGTTGCGCGAACGCCATCGCCAGTGATACTTCGGCATATCGGATAGATTTCAGTAGCTAGACTGTAGATGTCTCCGCCTATTTTCTCCGGGTCAGGCCACAAGTCCATCTGATAACCTTATCGCCTCTGAATCGATCTCCGACGGGACAGCATGCGCTTTCAAGCCACTCGACTGCAAGACGTCAAGCTAATCGCGCTCGAACCGGTTACCGACGTGCGCGGCTACTTCGCGAGGACCTTCTGTGTCCACGAATTCGCCGCTGCTGGTCTCGCGACGGCATTCGTACAGGGAAGCATTTCTCGTACTTTGCAAACGGGGACCTTACGCGGCATGCATTTTCAGCGTGCTCCGCATGAAGAGGTTAAATTGATCCGCTGCCTCGCGGGCGCAATTTATGATGTTCTGATAGACATCAGGCCCGCGTCGCCAACTTATATGCAATGGGAAGCATACGAGCTTAGCGCTGGCGACGGCCTGCAACTCTACGTTCCCTGCGGGTTTGCTCACGGCCTTCAAGTGCTCGCTCCGGAAACGGAAGTTTCCTACCTGATGACTGAGTTCTATTCGGCCGGTGCATCCGATGGTATTCGCTACAACGATCCGGCGTTCAACATTTCCTGGCCGCTGCCGGTGACGGAGATCTCGGCAAAGGATGCACGTTGGCCAAATTTCTCAGGAAGAGCATCTGTCACTCGCTAACCCTTAGAATAGCAGGTCTTGGGACCGCCCCCGGCCGGAACTGTCGTCTGAGCCCTCTGAAATAGGGGTCAACGAAGCGATCAACGGCTGCCGCGAATGCGATCGAGGTCAAAAGGGCGATCGGGAACATGAGGTAGGGCTTCGCGGCAATCGCGGGGAAATCCGCCGCAAAAAGTCTGATGACGACGTAATGGCTAAGGTAGATCACGTAAGAGTAGACGCCGATTTTTTTTACCCAAGGCCAATTCAAAAACCGAAACGGCGGGCGATCGGAGAACCGGATCGCAAAATAGAATATCGGCATCAGGGCCAGGCCCTGGAGGCTATAGCGGATGCCTTCGCGAAACGTTTCATCGCGATAAAGCAAAGTCCCGAGCAGCATGCCTCCCGCGATCGCCAACAACGCCCATTGCATTGAAGACATCGCGTCGCCTCGATGCACGGCTTTCACGGGGTTCGCGACAATGGCCAGGATGCAGCCGTAAATGATCGAGTCGATCCGCGTGTCCGACGCGTAATAGGTTCGAAGGGAATTAAAGCCCGGAGTGCCGATGAGATGGATGCGCCAAACTAGGATGGCAAGGCACCCGAGGCCGAGCAGCGCGGCAATCGTGCGCGGACGCACATTGCTACCCAGCAGCAATGACATGAGTAGCGGGTAGAACATGTAGAAGTGTTCTTCGACCGCGAGCGACCACAGGATACCTGTTCCATCCGGAACGGTGTTTCCCGGATCAAAAAAAATGCCGTAGTAGTTGGCGAAATACGAAACTTGCGCTGCCAGCCCGTAGAGGGATATGCCCCCCTGCAACCATCCGAAATACGTGAGGCTGTAGGCGATCGCGAGGGTGATCAGCAGCGGCGGCATCAATCTGAATACGCGGCGAGCATAGAACTTCAAGATATCGATTTCGCCAGTGAGCTCACTCTCGGCGAGCATCAGCGTCGTGATCAGATATCCGCTGAGAAAAAAGAATATCGTGACGCCAAGCCCACCCGGCACAGCCGAGAAGCCGGAGTGAGACAAAACAACGATCAGAACCGAGATGGCCCGAATGCCGTCAAGCGATGGGATGCTGAGCGCATGCGCCTTGCTCATATGGGTCTCGACCTAGGAAGCATGACCATCATTCCTCTCGCGGCACCATGCTGGTAAGCCCTTGCCTGAATATTGCGGTATTCAGACGGCCGAGAAGCAACGCATGCGTCGCGGCGCGCCCAACCCATGCGGGTGCTGGCACACAGCAGCGGGGCCACGGCCGCGTCATCGTCATGCAACGGTCAGCTTGCGCGCCACGAAGGCTTCCGCGTAGCGCTCGCTCGCCCGGCATTCCATGCCGCGCAGTCGCGCGAGCCCCTGAAACGTCTCTTTGTCGAACCAGTGTTTCGAGCGCTGCGTGCCGAAATGCTTCATGAGCAGTTCGATCTTGCGGGCTAAAATGTCAGCCTCGAGAGGAACGTAAAGGTTCGGCTGGCCGAGATCGCCATCCCACTTCGGGATCTCGTACTCGAGGATCAGGTGATCGCGAAACGTATTCCACGTGTGACGGCAAACCTCCCGATGATCCTGATGGGCATCATCGCGCCGGTGAGTCAAAATCAGGTCCGGATTGAACCGGTCTTTCAGCGTTTCAAACCAGCCCTTGATTTGCTCTCCCTGCGTCGGGAAAAAGCCGTCTCTGAACGACATCACGTCAACGTTGGCGGTTTCTGCGCCCTGAAGAAATGAATCCGCGGATCCTCGCGCCTCGGCCTCCCTATCGCCGACCCCGCTCAGGACGCACCACATGATATCGAGCTTGGCGCCTTTGGCGATCCATTGCAGCAGCGTGGCGCCGGCGCCGATTTCTATGTCGTCGGAATGCGCGCCGAGGCACAGAACAGAGAGCCGTTCCCCTGCGGCAGGAAGCTTGAGCGGAAGCATCTTATGTTCCTCACTCGGCGGCATTCGCGTGAATACGCCAGGGCATGCTGCCCTTCTCGACCATCTCCTCCAGCACGCGCTTGTCCTGGAGGGTATCCATCGCCCGCCAGAATCCTTCGTGCTTGAAAGCGATAAGCCGTTGCTCTGCAATCAAACGATTGAACGGTTCCAATACCAATTCCTCCCCATCTTGAATGTAGTCGAAAATCTTATTGGAAAAGACGAAGTATCCGCCGTTGATCCATATATCGCTTTGTTGGTTCGACCGCATGCGGTGGACCAAACCGTCGTCCCCGAACTCCGCAAGGTGAAAGTTAAACGGGGGGCGAACGGCCACGAACAACCCTACAGCGCCGCTTTTTTTCAAGCGATCAATCATTTCGGGGATTGGAGCGTCGGTGAGGCCGTCGCTGTAGTTTGCGAGAAAATAGTCTTCGTTCTGAACGAGATGCTTCACAGCCAGCAAGCGCTGCCCGATGTTACGCCAGATCCCCGTGTCGACGAGGGAAATGCGCCAGTCGGGCGGTTGCGGGCCGAGGACTTCGACTTTTTTGCCGAACTCCGAGATGACGCAGTCGCTGTAAGCGGAGGGATCGAAATCGCGAAAATATTCTCGGATAACGTTTGCCTTGTACCCGAGGCACAGCACGAAATCGCGATGCCCGAAATTGCTGTAGTATTGCATGATATGCAACAATATCGGCTGATGGCCGACGGGGATCATCGGCTTCGGTATAGCTTCCGAATAATCGCGGATGCGTGTGCCGAGACCGCCGCAAAAAAGAACGACCTTCATTTCTCAAGCCTCGCGCGGGTCAATCACGTAAACTTCGGGAATCGGCACGATCAGCTTGCATCCCCATTTGGACGTATAGTGAAGCTGGGCGGCGATCTCGTCCCGCAGGTTCCAAGGCAAGATCAGGATATAGTCGGGACGGACATCCTCGATCGCCGAGACGGGAAGGATCGGAATGTGCATTCCCGGCGTAAAGCGGCCGTGCTTGTACGGATTGCGATCAACGGTGAAGTCGAGGAAGTCGACGCCGATACCGCAGTAGTTCAGAAGGGTATTGCCCTTGCCGGGCGCGCCGTAGCCGCAAATGCTCTTCCCTTGCTCCTTGCATGTGATCAGGAACGATAGGAGCTTCCTCTTGGTCGCGTGCACTTTGGGCGCGAATTTCAGATAGGCCTCGATCGTATTGAAGCCCATCGCCAGTTCTTCTGCGCGCACTTTCGCCACGGCGGACGTGGCGGCGTGGCTGGCGTCTTGGCGACACAGATAGACCCGGATCGACCCGCCGTGCGTTCGCAGTTCTTCGATGTCGAATACCCTGAGACCGTGGCGCCGAGCCAGCTCATCCATGTTGGTGAGCGAGAAGTAGGAGAAATGTTCGTGATAGATCGTGTCGAACTGATTTTCGTCGATGAGGCGCGTCAGGTGCGGCACCTCTATCGTGATCACTCCATCGGGTTTCAGTAAGTGGGCCATGCCGGCGGTGAAGCCGTTCAGATCCGGAACTTGCGCCAGCACGTTATTGCCGATGATAAGGTCTGCCTGGCGTCCCTCGTCCACGAGTCGACCGGCGAGGTCCGTTCCGAAAAATTCGACAAGCGTCGGTACGCCCTTGGCGCGCGCCACCTCCGCAACGTTGGCAGCAGGTTCAATTCCGGTAACGGGGATGCCGAGCGGTAGGAAATGCTGCAGCAGGTATCCGTCGTTGCTCGCGACCTCGTAGACTTGGCTTTGAGCGCCAAGACCAAGGCGATCCTTGATCATATGGGTGTATTTTTTGGCGTGCTCGACCCATGACGTCGAATACGAGGAGAAGTACGCGTATTCGGTGAAGATGCTTTCAGGATTTACGTATTCCTGCAATTGAACCAGGAAGCATTTATCGCAGACAAGAACGTGGAGTGGAAAGTACGGCTCCATGCGATCTGTCTGATCGGCAGCCAGAAAGCTTTCGCAAAGAGGCGACATTCCGAGGTCGACAAATGTCTTCGTCAGCGGCGCCTGGCAAAGCCGGCAATGTTTGGCCGTTCCCTCAAGGTGGGTAGCCTGCGGAGCGGTCAGCACGTCAATTTGCATTGATAGAATCCACTCGTTCCAAATTGGCTTTTGGTAAAGACAACGCGCCTCTAGCCCGACCACACGCGGTGCAAAGTCTATACCGAATGCCGGTCAATTCAGGATAAATTCGATGCCAAGGGTGAATGGGCAGGGCAAATCCAGAGATGTAGATATTCATCGGACTACCGTTTTAGACGTCATCTGACGATCCTCGTTCAATTCCGCCAAACCCCGCGTCACGGGACCGGGCCTTGGCTTTCGAGAGCAATGGGGCCGGGTGGCGTCGCCGAGCCTCCCACTAGGGTCTTGAATAAGTCGTGATAAAAATCCCGTTGCCCGAGTACGAACAGCAAGACGAACAAATAGGTCATCGCCATGATACCGCCCCCGACGATCAATTTGAGCAGCGGGGAGGACCAGTCGCCTTCCATTTGAAGGATTGCGAACGCGCAGGCCGCGGATATGACCGCCGAAGCAAAGGGCCGGGATATCGAAATCAGCAATTCGCGCAGCGAGACGGCGGTACCGTGCAGACACCACATCAGACACGGGATCAGAAAGAGAATCATCGCCGTTGAGAAGGCCGTTGCTATGCCTTGCGGGCCGTACGGCAATCCGATCAGATAAAAGGCCGTCACCCAAGGCGCGATGAAGAGCGAAATGTTCAGACTACGTCTTTGCAATCCTACCGCAAGAAGGAACCAGTAGAGCGGATTGATCATCCCGAACGTTGCAATAGTCGGTGCCAGCAAGCGGAATATGACAGCCGCCTCGGCCCATTTTGGCCCCAAGGCGACGCGGATGATCTCGTTCGCGAACAGCGCACAGAACAGAGTCATCGGCAGGGTAATCGAAACGAGGACCGAATAGCTCTTGAGAAAGTAAGTTTTGAGCCGCTGAGGATCGTCCTGCAATCGAGACAAGGTAGCAAACGTTACGCTGCCGAGTGCATGATTGAGGCTCGATGTTGGGATCTCGATCAGAAAATACGCCCTGCCATAAATGCCGACGGCGCTGGGGCCCCATACGCGACCCAAGAGAACCTTGTCCAAATTATATGCGATATAGGCCACGAGACCGTTCAGCGTGACGGTGCCCCCGAACCACAGCATCGATCGGACGCCATGGGTCCGGCGAGGCGCTCCCGGGATCCAGCGTGTGACAAGCCATGCACCCGCAGTTACAAGCGCGGCAGGAATTGTTGCGTTCGCGACGAGCGACCAATATCCGAAGCCGAAAGCCGCCATGGCGATCGCGATGGTCATGGCCGCGGCTTGGCCAAAAAGCTCAATCGCGACGAGGGCGGAATAACGCATTTGCCGATTGAGAATGGCACAATGCTGCACGCCCAACCCGGTGAACACAAAGCCAGCTGAAATGGCGAGCGTCACCCAGAAGAGACGCGGCTCATTATAGAAGTGGACGACGAGCGGCGCGGTCGCGACGCACAGGAGGGATAAAGCCGCTCCAAAAAAGACATTGATCCAGAAGAGCGTCGAAAGCTGTTGATCGGTGATACTGGGCGACTGGATCGTTGCCGTCGAAAGTCCCGCTGAAGTGAACAGCTGATAGACGCCGGTCACAGCGGTGACCATCCCGATGAGGCCGAAATCGCTCGGCTCGAGCAAGCGGGCGGAAACAAAAAGGAAAATGAGCCGGAGAAGAAGATTGAGCCCTTGACCGACGAGCTTTACGAGGCCGCTACGCAACGCCTTCTGCTTTAAGTTCTCCACGCTTTGCCCCGGTCCGCGCTGCATTCATTCAAGATCGCGTCATCCCAGTTCGCATCTATCTGGACTGTAGCGTCCGCGATCGATGCCGGAACGTGCCCAGTAATGTTGAGCAGGCGCGTCACAATACCGACGTGAGAGCGGCAGTTCGATCCCATTTTGCTGTTACCGGAGCTTTCCGCCTATCGGCCTTCCGAGTCTCGGCATTCGGTTTGGCACGTGGTCGGCCAGACCAGAAATTGGCCCTCGGTCAATCGAACGCATTGATCCCTACACGACAGGTTTCCTTCATGACAGAGGGCCCTGAAAAATGGATTAAGCGTTCCCGTGGCTTACGGCGATCAAGTGAATCCAGGATCTATGGTTACATCAGGGTGCTGCCGGCGCTGTTCACCACATGACGCCGTTCATGGATTCCTGCCGGCCTATTCGTGATACAATCCTCGTAAAAGGATTGGGGCAAGGTCGCGAAAAAATGACGTTCCAGGTGGGCGAATGGGTTGAGATCCGGTCCAAAGAGGAAATACTGGCAACACTGGACAAGACTGGCCGGCTTGAGGGAATGCCTTTCATGCCGGAAATGTTTCAATTCTGCGGTCAGAAATTCAAGGTCTATAAGAGCGCCCATAAAACTTGCGAATTCGTTTATACCCTTAAATCGCGATCTGTTCCGAACACCGTGCACCTCGACCTTCGATGCGACGGCGCATTTCACGGCGGGTGCCAACACGCGTGTCTCCTCTATTGGAAGAAGGCGTGGCTGAAAGACCCATACGCTTTGAGCGATGATCGAGACGGGCAGCCGGTAGCAAGCGGAGACGACTGCACTGAAGCCGACGTCCTCGCGACGGCGCAATCAACAAATGAACGTAACGAAACGATCTATTCATGTCAGGGCACGGATATCCCGCGCTTTTCTTCACCGCTGGCTTGGTGGGATATGCGCCAATATCTTCGAGACTACCGCACGGGCAACGTTGATCTGCAGACACTTTTCAACGGCATGGCGTTTGGCACATTCACCAGCCTTGTCGGCGCCAGTAACAGGCTGGGTCTCAAGTTGGGAGGGCCGTTGCGCTGGCTTTACGATCAGTTCGCATTTGTGTGCGGCCCCTTCCCGCGCAGGCCTGGTAAAGTGCTAAAGGGCCAGCCTCTCCCATGGTCGGTTGAAAATCTCCAGGCCGGGGAACTCGTGCGCGTGAAATCGTACGATGAAATTCTAAAGACGATTGACGTCGACTGTAGGAATAGGGGGCTGTCATTTGACGCAGAAATGGTTCCCTATTGTGGAAAGGAATTTCGCGTCCGAGCCGTCATAGATACGATGATCGATGAGAAGACTGGTAAAATAACGAAACTCAAAAATCGCTGCGTATCTTTGGAGGGGGCGATTTGCCGGTCGAAGTATTCCAACTGCAGAATAAACTGCCCGCGCAGCATTCTCCCCTGGTGGCGCGAAATTTGGCTAGAGAGAGTCTCCGAAGATAGGCGGGCCGGCAGCCACAGCTAAAGACGCCGACTGCGCGGGGTTTTGATGACCATCGCAGGAGCATTGACGTTCGGCGATTGTCGGTGCGCTGACGTCGTCGCAAGTAGCTGAAAAGCTCTGAACCGCGCGCCCCGGATCTGGTCAGCCAGCTCTACTTGACCGCAGCGTTTGCCGTGTGGCGGAGCGTGGTATCGACGATGCCTTCCGCCAAAAGCTTTTTGATGTGACTGATGCGCTGATAGCGGGGCCCCTCGAATTCCTCAAGGGTGAGACCTGACGCCTTGAACGCTTCGTAGACTTGCTGCGCGCCAGTGCGTGCGGTCCATTTCGGTTTGAAGTCCGGCAATGTACGAGCGATCTTGTCGAAGTTCACGCGATAGCAGCGCTTGTCCGGTCCCGCGTCCGCCGCATACGCGACCTGGCATCCCGGAACCACCTCGGCGACGATATTGGCGATCTCGCTGATCCGGTAGTTCTCGGCCGTGCTGCCGACGTTGAAGGCTTGGTTGATGATCGTGTCGGCCGGTGCGTTGAGTGCCGCGACGAAAGCGCTCGAGATATCTTCTATATGCGCGATCGGCCGCCAAGGCGTGCCGTCGGACTTCAAATAAATCAGTCCTTTTGTGACGGCCCATGCCACGAGATTGTTGAGAACAATGTCGAACCGCATGCGCGGGGAAAGGCCGTAGGCAGTCGCAGGCCGGAGAAATGTGGGGCAGAAATTGTCGCTTGCCAGCTTCGAGATATCGCGCTCTGACCAGACCTTGGACTCTCCGTAGGCTGTCACTGGATTGAGTTCGCCGGTCTCGTCGATGAAATCGTCCCCTGCCAGTCCGTAATTGCTGCACGACGAGGCCATGACAAAGCGGCGAACTCCGGCAGCTTTGGCCGTCTGTGCAACATGAACGCTGCCGCGGTGATTGATCGCATACGTCGTATCGCGGTTCAGATCGCTCAGCGGGTCGTTGGAAAGCGCCGCCAGATGAACGACGGCGTCGAACCCTGCAAGATCAGCGGGTTCGAGGTCGCGGATGTCCTTCCGGATGGAGGGAATTGGAACGATGCGGCCGCCATGGGCGAACGTGCATCGCTCGTAAAGATCGCTGTCGCATCCGACGACGCTATGCCCGGCTGCGAGAAGGGCTGGCGTCATCACCGTGCCGATGTAGCCCATGTGACCGGTCAAAAAGACTTTCATTTATACCACTCTGCCGTCTACTGATCGATGTTCACTGCGTGCTGCTCCAAACGGTGCCTTGACGTCATGGCTTCCCGATTGGGGTGAAGAAGGCAGCACGTTTGCGCGGTTCTATGATGGGAATTTCTCGCCTCAGACTCTCATCCGCCCACGAAGCTTCGCAATTTTTTTGCGGTTTTATCAGCTGGCGGTGTCCGAACAAGGACCATGTGGCCGGCTAGTAAATCGGTTTCGGCCATCCAGCGTGCGTTGCGCATTTCGAAGCCGCAGACCTTCACGAAGCGTTCAAGTTGCTTTCGTACTTCGACGATGCGTCCCATCGCGGTGGCGTCGTTTCGAGTGCGAGCCGCAATAGACGTGCTTGAGTTGGCGAGGGACGCGCAGCGGTACACATTGAATGCATCCTGTATCCGCATGATCTGGAAACAAACGGCCGCCACAGATCTATCGTACACGTCGAATGTTCCTATTCGATTAACGTCGTTGATGGAAAAGCCGCCTTCCCTCCGAGACCAAACGGCACACGGCACTAGAAAACCCGGCCAAAAAGACGCGCAAAGGGAGAGATGCGATCTCGCTGCCAGTGAGCGCTATATACGTAAACCACTGATCAATGTTATTGTGTAAGTTGTGGGATTTAGTCGCTTATTCATCGCGCAAATCCTGTGGTCTTTCGAGGTAGATCCAAAGACATGCTCGCAACAGACGATAATTTTTCGATCCCGGCGGAACCTCATAGATCGAGCATCGGTCAGTTTAGCCTCTCAGATGTTCGCTGGATATTGAGACGCGCTTGGCTGTTCCCCCTAATTGGAACTCTAATCGGGGCGCTCTTGGCTCTGACCGTTGTGGCGTCCATGCCGCAACTTTACACGAGCACTGCTCGTATTCTCGTAGACCGGAGCGTCAATCGATTTCTGCAGGACAGCAAGATTGTGGACCAGCCAACTCTCGACGATGTCGATATGGCGGGCCAGTTCTACGTTCTGTCATCGGACAGTATCATTATACCCGTTATCCGCTCGCTGAATTTGACCCGCGACCCGGAATTCGTCGGTCGAATTGGCGGGCGTGCTGAAGAGGACGAGGGAAATCCTTGCGCCAAGAGTTTCGGCGGCCCGTGTCTTTCATACGGAATTGGAACGCTGAAGGATTATTTCAAGCAGCTCGTCGGTTGGAAGTCCCCCACCGCACTTGATCCCGATACCTTGCTCGAGAGAACCGCTGCCGAAAAGTTTCTCCGTCGGCTGACCATCGAACGGGGAGATGTCAATAACGTAATCAGCATCAGCTTCGCTTCGGAAGATCCGACGAAGGCCGCAAAAATAGCCAACGCCATCGCCGACACCTACATTGCGAAGGTCGGTGAGCGCAAACTTGCGTCCAACAAACTGGTCAACCAGTTTCTCGAGCAGCGGCTGCAGGAAACGAAGCAGCAGTCGATCGATGCAGATCGAGCGCTGCAAGAATTCAAAACAGCAAACAATTTAACGGGCATAACGACAACGGTCGATAATGCACTCATCTCACGGCTGCGTTCCGAGTATGTGGACTTGGAGCGAAAGGCAACTGACATAGCCGAAGCCGTCGGACCGGACCATATGGCGGTTGCGAAGCTTCGCAAGCAAATGGATGCCTTGAATGCAGCGATCCGCGCAGAAACAGAGCGGGTTACCGGGTCCGAAGAAATGTCGATCGTGGACCCGAAACGCGAATATCATAACATCGAAGAGGACCTTGCACCGCAAGCTCCCAACGACGAACTCCTTGCTCGTTTGAAAAAATTGGATAGCGCGGCGCAGGCCAAGTACCGCGATCTCGATTTCACCGCGCACACGTTGCGAGTTCTGTATCATACCGGTCTGCGGAAATACGACGAACTGAACCAAACGAGCCGCGACACTCAGGATGCCCATATCATTACGAGTGGATCTCCGCCTCTGCACAAGGACTCGAATAAGTCATTGCTGGTGCTCGGCGGCGGTATCGTGTTCGGGTTCATGTCAGGCGTCGCAGCGGCCATAGGGCGGGAATTGCTGGCTGGTGTGTATCGCACTCCGGAGCAGGTGACTCGGGACACCGGCGCATACTGCGTTATCCTGCCGACAGTCTCCATGCGGAAGCGCGGGCGTCTCGACGATTACGTTCTCGACGCGCCATACTCTCGGTATACGGAGGCTATTCGCAAGGTCAGGGCGTCGATGCGAGCGTATCCGAGCCCGAATAGCGACAAGGTCATCGGTGTCGTTTCGTCCGTTGCGAATGAAGGCAAGACGACCGTTGCCCATAATTTCGCGTCTCTCTTGAGTGCGTACTCGCGGTGCAAAACGCTGATTATCGATTGCGATCTCCACCGGCGGAATCTCACAGCCGAGTTGGCGCCGGAAGCACGCGAAGGCTTATTGGAAGCTTTGGACGACCCCTCGCAATTGGCGAAGTATATTTCCAAACGCGAGCGATCTGGGGTGGACGTGTTGCCGTGTGCTCTCTCCGAACGCAATCCGAACGTTGCGGAGTTGCTGGGTTCAGCTCAGATGGAGAAACTGCTGGCGGTTGCCCGCGAATCCTACGATTTCATCATCATCGAGATTGCCCCGATCGTGTCCGTCGTAGACATCAAGATGATCGAGCATATGGTCGACAAATTTATCTTCGTCGTCGAGTGGGGAAAAACGAAGCGCAGCCTGGTCGAAGAGGCTCTTTCCGAAGCCGAAGTTATTCGCGATCGTATTGCGTGCATGATCCTCAACAAAGCAGATCCGGCCACGCTGCGGACCATCGAATCCTACAAGGGCCAGAGGATTGCTGAGTACTTTGAGGAGTGAGAACGTCCTTCTGAGGGTCGTTCAGTAAATACAACCCGCCACCCGCGTTAACTGTGATGAGCGCGCATTCGGTTAACGCGTGGTGGAGGATTGGTCAGCACGCGGCACAATGGCCTGATTGAGACGTTGCATAGGCGTATTAGGCCTCAATCGAGTCCGCGCCGAACTGATTCGGCCTCGCGAATCAATACATATTTTGCGGCAGTAAGGCCGTATTTAACCCTGCTTGTGAGCCGGTGACGCTGCTGGGCCACACTTACGCTGCATTCCGATCAAACGACGACTCTCAGTAGTCGAATCATTTATATCAGGCCTAGTCTATGTCCGGCTTTGGGAAGGCCGGGCATATTGGTGTCTGTTTGCAACGGGTAAGTTAAGAGGGGGCGATGATCGTCAGCAGGTTAAAGATCATCTTGCCTATGGGGGTAATCGCCATCGTTGGCATGCTCTCGGGCTGCACCCAGTTGCCAGTGGTGGGACCCAGCTATCGCGACATAAAAAGTGGTGCAGCCACAACATTGACCAACGGCAGAGACCCGCTCTTCGTTTACACGAGCCGGGACGCCGTTGATTTCAATTACGCGCTCATCGATATCAATCCGTTCGTTCTAAGTGTCCTGAGTGGAATCTCACCGGATACATTCCAGGGAACATTTGGTCAGCAGCGTGGCCCGGTGCCTGTGATAAGGGTCGGGGTCGGTGACGTTGTGCAGACGTCCATTTTTGAATCGTCAGCGGGCGGTCTTTTTGTTTCGGGCGACGCGACAGGTCGGGCGGGGAACTACGTTACGCTTCCACCCCAAACAGTCGCCGGCAATGGAACAATTTCGATCCCGTACGCGGGGCAAGTCAAAGCCGCTGGGCGAACATCGTACGAAATTCAGAAGGATATCGAGGCTAAGCTTGCCACTCGCGCTATCGAGCCTCAGGTTGTCATCAATATAACCGAGCAAAATGCCGATGCGGCTATCGTTATTGGCGACGCAGGACACGGCAGAATTAAGCTGACAGGCTCTGGCGAGCGCATATTGGATCTGATTTCCAAGGCCGAGAGCACAGGTGGCGGAGGCGGCGGCGGCAAGCTTGCGCCGTATGACCTGGAAATAACGCTACAGCGCAAAAATCGGATCGGAACAGTCCGTCTCTCCAGCATCATCGATAATCCGAGTGAAAACATATACGTCAACGCCGGCGACGTCATTTACGTGCATCGGCGTCCAAGAACATTCGTAGCGTTTGGCGCGTTAGGAAACGCTACGGGCGGGACGACAATCGGTGGAGGCGATGTATCCGGACTGGATGGCATCTTCCAATTTGGTCAAGAGCGGCTGGCACTCAGCGAGGCGGTTGCTAAAGCGGGCGGCCTTCTGGATGAGCGCGCAAATCCATCGCAGATATTCATATACCGCGGAGAGCGACGTCAGACGCTCCAGAAATTGGATGTGAATCTCAGTAAGTTCCCACCCGATCAGCAGTTCATACCAACTGTTTACCGAGTGAACTTTAGAGACCCCTCGGCCTTCTTCATGGCCCAGAAGTTTCAGATGCGGGACAAAGACCTCCTCTACGTTGCCAACGCGGATTCCGTCGAGGTTGGGAAAGCGCTTAACTACATGACCCTCTGGAGTTCGTCTGCGGCCGGTTATGTGGGCAATGCTGCGAGTGTCCTGACGAGCGCTCAGATTCTCGGGGGCGGCGGCCCAGCCACCGCTCTGGTCGTCGGTGGAGTCGCCGCGCCATAGGACAGGCCTCAGCTACCTCTAGTGGCTGAGGCGCTTTTCTTAATTCGGATTTTTTTTGTGGTGCTGGCCGCTGCGTGATCGGCCAGCTGGGCGCGCGAAGCCACACAAGCAATCGCCGTACTCGAAGACTTCAGGCGCGGGCGGGGTAGCCTCTACACGAGCGATTAATGAGGCCGCACGGCATTCCAGCCTGCGCAGGCTTCAAATTGAGAGCCGCTCACTCCCCTTGGTCTACTCCCAGTTATAGAGACCTTGCCGTTGTCTCGTCGGAGTAGCGTACGAGGCGACGGCCATCGCGAGATCCTTCGCCATATTGGGGCAGTAGCGCACGACCCACCGCACCATCGCCATACCGCAGCGCAGCCGCTCCAGCACCGGAATCGGCGCCGTCACTATGGTGCGGATGTAGCTATGGAGTTCGATCCAGTTTGGGAGCGTCGGCTTGCCTTTGGCATCCGGATTGTACCAGGCCATACGGTCGCGCCAGTTGCCGACCCAGTTCTTCGGGTGGAAGCGCTTGTAGAACAGTGGACGGTCGATGGACACGAAAGGCCCGAGAAACGCCAGCCGGCAGAGGAACACCTTATCGGCGTCGATAAAGTTCTCCAGAGGTTTCACGCCGCGCACGGCATCGCCGCGCATGACGCCATAGATGGCGTCGCAGTTGTGGTCACGGAAGATCAACTCGCGGAAGCGGCGCGATGGCGTGTCGGCGGTACCGCGAGTGGATCGGTACCGGCTCTTCTCGTTGCCGGCCTCGTCGAGCACGATGGTGCCGGTGAAAACAATGACAGCGTCGGGTCGCTCTTCGAGAGCGGCAACGCACTCCTCGATGTGGGTCGGCGCAATCTTATCGTCGTGCGCCGAGATCCGCACATAGCGGCCACGAGAAAGTTGGATGGCGATCGCTTGATTGCGCGCGCCGCCGACGTTGCGTTCGTTCCGGTGGTATCGGACACGGGCGTCGACGTCAGCGAACTTCCGGCAGATCTCCTCGGTTCGATCCGTGGAGGCGTTGTCGGAGATGATAAGTTCAAAGTCGGTGAACGTCTGTGCCAGCATCGACTCGACTGCCTCGGCAACGTAATTCTCACCGTTGTAAACCGGCAGACAGATGCTGACGGCCGGTCCGGCTTTAACAAGAGCGTCCATCGAACCTCATTGCCTCCCTCTGCTACGCCCTCCGGTGCGCTAGCACTCGCTATTTTCGCTCAGGTCGAACAAGACCGGCTCAAAATTCGAATGCATATTCATTATATCGCGGTTGTTTCCGCGCACCCGGAGTAAACCTCGCCTTTAGTGGAATGTCCTAAATTTTCTCTGATCTATCGAGGTCCTGAGCCAAATATTTCAAACGATGATCTTTCGACCACAAGGACCCAGTCGGCCGAACCGTCAGGCCGGACTCCCGGCGACGCAATTGACCTATTCTCTGTTGCGGCTTCCGAATTGGAAATAATGGTATATTTGCCGGTGGTTGGATCATACCAACTCAGCTTCACATTTGTCGGTCCCGCTATCACAGTCGTGTCCACCATTACCGAACGGTCCGTGGGGAAATATGCAACCGCGGCAACATTCGAATAACCGGACGCAGCTTTAGTGTCCCCATCTCCGGTGCCCAGCCTGAGAAATCTTCCGCGGTCGCGGCTCCAGGAAGGATCGGTTACATACTTGTCGATCAGGGACCACGCGTACTTGGCCTGCAGTTGCGGTGCCTCGTTCAGAATTTCGAACCATCTTGCGCCGCCATCGTAGATCCCAGCAGCGCCAAACGGCCACCATTTCTCGTGACCATAATTAATTCCGATCCCACCACGTAGAAATACTGAATAATTTCTTTCCCTGTACTGTTGATCCTTGTCGCCCGTATAATGTGGTGAGTTGACGTAGGGGGGTTCGATATCAATCACCCCATAGCTGCCGGCGCCTGTTTCTTCATAGACTGCATCGAACAGTTCAACGGCGTTGGCCTCATAGCTGTACAACGTGTTGGTGCTTGGCTTGAACCACCGGTAATCGCCGTCTCGCATGAACTGTCCGTAGCCGGTGAAGCCTCTTTGCTGTTCTGCAATAATTAAACGATGTTTCGAGCCTTCTCCGTCTTTGATGCCGTGAAAGACCGCATCGAGTTGCCGGCCGGCGGGACCGTTCGAAGGCCACACGGTATCTTCTTCGACATGCCAGATAATGTTCGGATATTTCGCATAGCGAAGAGCGAGAGCCTTACCGTAGTCGTAGCTATTCGCTGGTCCCGCGCTGATCAAATCCGGTGCCGTCCCGGTATCATCAAAACTCAGGAATATGGAAAGCACGACGGTCATTTCCAGCCGCGTCGCCTCCGCGACAACCCAGTCCATTGAGGACCACGCTGGGCCGAAGGCGGAGGCATATGGTGCGCCTGCAAAAAATCTTTGCCCGGCTTCATTTTGGTAGCGGTCGCCAAAACTGGCATTCAGATGAACGCCGAATGGCGCCACGAGGACCGCGTTGAAGCCGAGCGATTTCAATCCTTCCAAGGCGTTTGTGATCGTGGTGTTGGAACATCTTTGTGCCATCGCCCACGACGCCATCATCTTGAGCAAATAAACTTTTCCGCTCTGATCGACAAACCGGCGACCGGACGTTTCCACCGGATAGGAGAAATTGAAGTCGGTGTCGCTCGGAGAAAAGCGATTGAGCAGGGTGTTGGGCGCAACGTCGCTGCAGCCGCCCGCGGAAAGGCGCAGGTTTATTTTGGCTTGATAATGCTGCAATCGCGCAGAGATTTGCGGTGTCAGTAATAGGAGTGCGAGGGAGGCGCCAATTGCTGCGAATGCGATGGCGGGATTTGCGATTTTTATCGAGCTGCGACCGATATAAAAAGTCACGTCTTATCTCCCCTGATATAGGGAATATATTAGGTGGCTATACGGAATTCTACAAAATTGACCTCTGCCGCACGCGTAGAAGCTACGGCTGGATAATGCGGAGACGATCGCCGTAGTTTTGGCTGGTGCGGGCAGGCCATTGCCTCCTAACTTACCCTACAAATTAGCCGAGTGCAGAAGTGAGGAGGGACGGGCGGGTCGCCGGAGGCTTCTTCGAATTCGTGACGAGGCGGAGGGCGGACGTCTATGCCCACCAAGTATCGGGCGCCGGGCGGCCGTCGAGTGACGCTTCGACTGCCGATCTCACGCCGGACGTAAACATCTCCAGCGTGTGGTGCGCCTCGATATAAGCTCGCGCCCGGCGACCCATCTCCCGAGCACGCTGCGGGTCGTTCCAGAGGGAAAGCATCGCGGCGCGCAACGCCGCGGCGTCTCCAACCGGCACGTAGAGGCCCGTTACGCCATCCTGAATGACGTCAATCTGTCCGCGTGTCCGAGAACAGATAACGGGTTTCCCCATCGCCATCGCCTCTAGAATGACCGTCACGCCATTGTCGCTGTCGGACGGCAGCAGAGGTACGACGACGAATTTCGACCGCGCATAGAGCTTGCGAAGTTCGGGAAGAGACATACGGCCTGAGGTGATTTGCGCGTCCGTTTGGGTAACGATATCGCCGATCGGTAAGCGCCGGTCGTTGATGAGACGAACCTTGCCAGGAATGCGCACGTGGTCCGTTGCAATGTGACAGCGCAGATCCGTGCCCCGGACGGCCTCAATAAACGTTGCGTAATCGCGCATTTCCGCGCCGACCGCGCAGATCATATCCTCATCAGCTTGCCGGGGACTGTAAAACAGTTGATCCACGTAGTGGCGGACGAGATAAGCACGCTCGGACGGAAAGTGCAGGTCGTCAATCAGGACCTTCCGCTGCACCGTCGTCCACGTCACCACGCCGTGAAGCGTATTCCCGAACAGCCTCATTGGATATTTTATGTTGGGCTTATCGAAGTAGTACATCATGGCGATATGCGGTTTTCTGTTACGCGCAAATCGCTGCTGTGCTGCGACAGCCAATGTTAATTTCTCACCCCAGGTGACGACAGCATCATACTCGCTGGCACGTCGCAGAATTTCCGATGCCAGGCGCCACCACTCCGGTCCTTTCCCCGGCGAGGGGGCCTTGTCGAGGATAGTTTCATCCCAAACAGGTGAGAATGCGTTGTCAAACACCTGACCGCGTGGCGCTGTCTCGCCGGTGGGGTCATCCAAGCGCGGCTGCCGAGCTCGAGGTCCCCGCAAGATTGCTAGAGCAACGCGGTGCATCGGCTGTGCTTCTCCCCCAAGAACAATGGCTGGCTTGGTCCATGGCATAGTCCAAGGCCGCTGTCATCGACAGAGGATTGAATTTTCTCGGGGAGGTGAACCGCAACTCGAAGCCGCGGGTGCACGCCTGATCAATTTTCCGTCGGCAACAAGCAGCTTCGCGGAGCGATCCCCGCTGGCCCTAATCGTCGGACTGGCCAGTATTGTTAAATGCTCGCTCAGGATCGGCCGATTACGGATTCAAAACGCTCCGCGAAAAAGCACGAAAATCGTCCGGATCATGATCTCGACGTCGAGCCATATCGACCAATTGTCGATGTAGTAAAGATCGTGTTCCACGCGTTTGCGGATATCCAAGGTCGTCTTGGTTTCTCCGCGAAAGCCGTGCACCTGCGCCCATCCCGTCAAGCCCGGACGAACGCGACGGCGAAGAGAAAAGAGATCGAGCTGCTGATCGAATAACTGATCGTGAGCCAAGGCATGCGGACGGGGTCCGACGATCGACATGTCTCCATGCAAAACGTTGATAAGCTGAGGAAGCTCGTCGAGGCTCGTACGACGCAGAAACCATCCGATACGCGTAACCCTGGGATCATTGCGTTCGGCCTGCTTGATGTGCTGCCCGTCTTCGGTGACGAACATCGTTCGGAATTTGAAAATCCGGAAAATGCGGTTGTTCTGCCCGTATCGGCGTTGGCGGAAAAACACCGGCCCCGGGCTGTCAAGTTTGATGGCAATCGCAATAAGAATGAGGAGAGGAGACAAAAGGAAAAGACCGGTTCCAGCCAGGATGTAGTCGAGCGCCGCTTTGAGCACGCGATTGCTTTCCGACAGCGGCACCAAATTGACGATATCCGCCCGAAGCGTTCCAATATGGCGAGCGCCTCGAACAATGTGCGGTTCGCGCTCAAGCTTCGTGCAGAGGAGGAGTTCCGTGGAATACGACGCCAAATCGTTCACGGCGGCTTTGATGGACCCAATCTGTTCCGCCGGAAAACCGATTATAATCGTGTCGTACCTTCGCCGTTCAATTGCAAACTTGAGGTCGTCGAGCCCGCCATCAGAGAGAAGATCCTCGCTGCAAGCGTCCGTCGGCGCCAGATAAATCCCTTCGATCGCAGCTGATGGACCTGCAGTTTCGGCGCTGGCTTTCATGGCGGCAATGAATTCGGGATCTCCGAACATTGCAATCCGTTGTCGAATTTTACCCTGCGCCATCTTCCGGCGCACGTAATGCATTCCGACGATCCGCACAGTGATCAGAAGCAACGCGCTTATGCCGAACCACGTGAGGAGCCACCCTCTCGAATACCAATCCGCGAACTTGAGAATGTATAAAATTCCAAGAAGCAGAAGGAACGATGTGACAAGCACGCCGAAGATCTTGCCGTACGGCACGACCGGTTGACCGACAGAACTCGGATCGTAGAGGTCGGCCCGTTTCAGGAAAAGATAAAGCGTGGTCGCCAATAGGGGAGCGGGCACCAAATAGGGCCACCAAGGCTGCATTCGACCGATGAAAAGATCGAGGTAGAGAAATTTGGCAGCGCATGCCGCCAAAATGACGGACAAGGCTTCAAAGATTGCGAGCAGAGAAACGCACGTATCGAGCTTCGAAAACTTGGAAGCCCAGGCAACCGGAAGACGGAAAAGTTGCCGACGACGAAGGGCGTCAAACTCAACACGGGCACTAGTATTAGCCATATACGCCGCCACACAACTTAATTCAGATCATCGTCGGAAGAGCCGTAAGGAGTCTTGATGCACCCTCTTGGAAATTGACACTCGATCAATTGTTGGGAAATGCTGTTATTTTTAGGGACGATATTTAGCCATTGTTAGGCATTTCGCAAGCATTAGTCTGTAGTATGATTAAAGCACTATGACAATTAGTCCCTCTTACGGATACCAAACCGAATAGCCCGTCGTTTTTCTTTCGGCGTCTTTCCATAATAGGAAGGTGCCGGCTTATCGGTCCGCCAGCCCCCGTTCCGCGAATTGGGCCGCAGCCGCAAATTGAACGGTGCGTCTCACACCCACTGAGATTGTCGCTGTTCAGGTTGGAAACGTAGGACGCGCTCTTCACAGCGTTCTCAAGCGCATTTCTGAACGACGAAAGCCAAATTCCAACTCGTTGCTTGTCTTGATGATTTGCGGAGAAAGGCTAATCACGCGCATTGTGTACAGAAAAAATCGGGAATTACGCATTGCCTACACGGGTATTTACGCGGCCGGTGGCTTGAGGACGTTGTTACATCTTTGCAGGATATCGTCGCATGCGTGTGGGACCGATTGTGTGAGGCATGAACGATAACGTCTTTAATTTGCCCGGGCACTTAACGTTGGCGCTAAAGGCGAGCCGTAAACGTAAAGCCAGAATTTCGCTCGACGTGTTCATCATCGGCTTCCGTCGCTTTCCGGCGCCAAGAATTTATGGGCTCGCCCGGACGTCGTGTGGGCGAATGCCGTGAGATACTTCGCAGAGTTGTTAGATCCGAGAATTGCGATCGCCGAAGCGCCACTGACGGGTGAACCTCCGAACCTTCTGGCCGAGGAAGCGCGCGTCGTCGCCCATGCCGTTCCGCGCCGCCGACTGGAATTTGCAAAGGGGAGGGATTGCGCGCGGAAAGCCATGGCGTCCCTCGGCCACGCGAACGCATCTTTGCCCCGAGGACAGGATCGAATGCCGGTTTGGCCGGAGGCTCTCGTCGGCAGCATTACGCATACGGCCGCGTGGACGGCTGCGGCCGTGGCACGGCGCGACCAGGGCTTCCTCGCGATCGGCATCGACCTCGAGCCAGCAGACGAGCTCGCATTCGATCTGTGGGATTCGGTTTGCACGCCGGCCGAGCGGGCAATGCTGTCTGTCATTTGCGGCGTGACGCCGGGCGTTGCGGCTCACCTCATCTTCTGCATGAAGGAGGCGGCGTTCAAGTGCCAGTATCCAATCAGTGGGGCGATGCTGGAGTTCGCCGACTTCGCAGTCGACGTCGACGCTGAAGCCGGCACATTTACTGCGACCTATCAAAGGGCCGTACCCCAGTTCGAGATCCATGATAGGCTTCTTGGACGTTTCGCGATCTCGGACGGTTATATCGCGAGTGCGGTCGTCGTGACGACGGAGCGCACGCCATGAGGCCGTGCATCAGCCAGCTGGGAGTCGTCCTCGCGGCTTTGATCATCCTCGGTATCAATGGAGGCTCGGCCATGAGTGAAGAAGCGCGCGGACCCTCCGGCACGCCGGCATGGGCTGAGAGGGATCAAGTCGGCGCCTTCTACTCCGGCCATAGTCTCAGCGAAGGCGTTCCGGAGGTCGTCGAACAGATTGCACACTCGCTTGGGCATCGCCTGAATTTTGAGGTGCAAGTCCTCGGCTATTCCCTCTTGCGTCAGCGGACGAAAGGAGAGGACCCTTCCTCATCCGAGTGGCCGGGATATCGTGCCGGCCATAATTGCCAGGGCAGCGGCTTGGATGTCGCTGAGGAACTGTCCCTGCCCCGGCGCCTGCCGCCCGGCAACAAGTACGACGTGCTGGTGGTTACGGAACGTCACGACCTCCCCGGCATTGCGCGCAAAGAGCGTACGGCATTTTATCTGACCGAAATGGCCAAAAAGCTCTTGGCCGGCAATCCTGACGGCGAGGTTCTTCTCTATCACACGTGGCTCAACATCGACCCCGATGCGCCATGGCCCTGGATCGACTACGAGCGGGCGGTGGCGCCGATGTGGGAATGTGTCGCCAGCCGCGCGAACCTCGACTTGCCCACGCGCGGTAATGTTCCGCGCGTTCGTGTGCTGCCGGGTGGCGGCGCGCTGGCGGAATTGGCCGCCGCGCTTTGGGATGGCAAGGTGCCGGGCGTCGCGGCCAATACGCCGGGTGCGCGAGTGCGCCTTCTCTTCTCCGACACCGTGCATATGAGCGATATCGGACGCTACTATATGGCGCTCGTACACTACGCCGTTCTCTTCGGCCGCAACCCCGAGGGCGCCATGATTCCCACATTCGTCTCTCCGGAGATGGGCCGGCATATGCAGACCTTGGCTTGGCAATATGCGCTTTCGTACGGCCAGCGTGCCAATGCCGCCGCGCAACGCGACATGGCTGCTTGCCGGACGCTGATGCAGGAGAAAGTCTGCCCGGCGTACGCGGACTTTCTTCATGGTTCGGGAATGCCAGTGCTCACCGCACTGAAGCGCTACCTTGTCACCAATTCCTGCAGGCGCGACTACGCTGACGCACGGGATCCCGAAAACCCCTTCGCTGCGCCCACGGATTGACCGGCGCGGCGGCGGGAGCCCGCCGTCGCCAGGTTGGCTTGCTTAAATCGCGCGCGCGTCGAAAAAATCGCCTTTGCGGTCGAATACAGGGGCCTGACCGGGTTGTTCACGATGTGGAGTGACCGCCTTCTCGAGCGCCTTGTTAAGGTGGCCCATGAGCTCCAAAGAATTGGCGCCGAGCAGCAGGGTGTCGTGATCGCCGGAGATCACCACGGTTTCAATGCCGCCCATGATCACCTTGTCCCAACCGTAGCAAGGCCCGCCGCCGCTGAAGATGTAGTTCGCGCTTGCAGCCCGGAACAGCATCGCCTTTCCGGACCATGGCTGCGGGCGATAACTCGAAGCGGCGCGCACAAAATTATCCGTTAGCTGACGGTCTCTGAGGTCGAAGGGAATAGTCGCGTCTCGCTGGAGATATTTTGCGATCTGCCGGCGCTGAAGTGCGTGGCGCATCCACTCGAGCCTGAGCGAAATGATATTCTTGATGTAGTCGAGGCCTTCGTTACGCAGGCGTGACAGTTTGCGCTTGAAGTCCACGGTTTGGATGGGCATTTGCGGGTGGTAGGTATCGAAGAAGACGACGAGAGGCACATCCTCGCCGAGTTCGGTCAGCTGCCGCGCCATTTCAAACGCGACCACGCCCCCGCCGGAATAGCCCGCCAGCAGATAGGGACCGTGGGATTGCTGCGCGCGGATCTCATCAACATAGGCCTTCGCCATCTCCCGTATGGACTCGTGCGGCCGGTTCGTGCCGTCGATGCCGCGGGCCTGAAGACCATAGAAGGGTTGGTCCTTAGGTAGCGCCCGGGAAATGTCGCGGAAGTTGAGGACGTTGCCGCCGGCGCCATGCACGCAGAATAGGGCCGGGCGATTTCCGCCTTTGGTGATGTTGACCAAATACTGAAAGCGCTTCGGCGTGAAGGGAATTGTCGCGCCAACCTCGATTGCCGCTTCCGGCAGATTGATGCTTTTCGCAGAACCCGAAGCCGGGGGCACTTCGCCTTCGGTAGGCTTTGATAGCCCTTCTTCTTCTTCGTCCGCCTTGAAAGGACCGCGCAGAAGTTCCGCCGTTGACGCGATTGTCGGAGCCTGAAACAGAACGGAGAGCGGCAACTCGACCGCGAAATGCTTGCAGATTCGATTGAGCAGACGGACCGCGATCAGCGATTGGCCCCCGAGGTCGAAGAAGTCGTCCGTGATCGATATACGCTGTACGCCAAGCATCTCTTTCCACATCGCGGCCAGTTCCCGCTCGACGGTATCGCGGGGCGCGACGATATCGGCGTCGCTGCTGTTGGCGTCCTGCGCAGGCTGGGTCGTATTCGCGCCAGATACGCGATGAGCGCCGGTATCCAAGCGGGAAAGCCAAAGCTCGACGTCAAGTGTGGAGGCAATGACTTGCGGGGAAATGTCGTTGGCGAGAATGCGGTCGAGCGCTTCCAATCCCTCTGAAGGCGTCATGCCCTCGCGCAGGTAGCCTTCCGCAGCGGTCTCCGCGGTCCGCGGCTTGGCCGAAGCGGCGGTGTCTGAAGCCGCGGTGCTCGTCGCAGCGAACGCTTGGGCGCGGCGCATAATGTAGTGTTCTACCGACACAAGCACGTTGCCGTTCTCATCGAGCAACGTCGCATCAAAAATCGCGCTCTTGCCGTCAGAAGAGCGCAATCGGACGTGGCTGTAGAGTTTTGGGGTCAGGCGCTGGCGCACCAGAACACGGCCATAGGAAAACGGGACGTAAAATTCCTCAAGGCCGTTGAAGCCCGGGATGAGCATCTGCGCGGCTCCCGTCGCCATGTCGAGCATTCCGGGGTGCAAGCCACACTCTAAAAGATCGGAATTGTAGGCATCCGGCAATGCGATGTGGATCAGCGCTTCGCCGTCTCCCAATTGGATCGACTCGATGTTGGCCCAGCGTGGTCCAAAATCCATGAAATGCTGCACGAGTCGACCGTTCGGAACCTCGACGGAACGGGAACAACGCTCGCGGACTGCCGGTACCGATTCATGGATCTCCGGCGGCGCATCGAAATACGCGACGCGAGCGGTCGCAAACGGTTGCTCCTTGGAATCGCCAAACGCCGTGAAGGTATGATCGCCATTGCGGCTCAGCGTGATATTCAACGCGCGCGTTTCATCAACGCCGAGAGTGAACGGCTGCAGGAAAGTAAGGTCGCGGATCTCAATAGGTCTGTCTTCGGGCCGATGGGCCAATGCTGCGCGTGCAAGCTCCAGGTAGCCTGTGCCCGGCATCACAGCCTGGCCACCCTTGACGACATGATCCCCGAGCAGCCAGTGCGTCTTTCGGCTCAGGACCGAGCGGAAACGTGACTGTTCCGCATCGTCGCTCAGACAATCGCCCAGCGGCGGACCCGCATGGGCGACGGCTCGAACGCCATTCAGTTGCGGCTCGCGGACCAGTGCCGCAAGCATGCCGACTTTCCACGCGTTCCAGTCGATGCTGATGGTGCGCGTGCGGCAACCGCGTGCCGAGCGGGCTTTTGCGAGTGCATCCAGGAAAGCGTTCGCGGCGGTGTAGTCCACCTGTCCCGGTAGACCAAGGACCGAGCTGACCGACGAGAACAGCACCAGGAAATCTAATTCGCTCTCACCGAACAGCGATTGCAACACCAAGGCACCCTTCGCCTTGACGTCGATAACCGCTGAGCGAGCCACCGGCGGCCTGAGCGCGATCAACTGATCCTGCAGCACGCCAGCACTATGGAAAACGCCATTGATCCGGCCGAAGCGGGCTCGCGCCTCTGAAATCACACCGGCCATGGCCTTGCGATCCGTGACGTCGGCCGTGGCGAGCATCACCTCGGCGCCCAGGGCACGCAGGTTCCTGACGCCTCTGATCCTGCGCGAGGTGTCGTCATCCTCCCTGTGCTCTTTCAGCCAGGAATCCCAGGCCATTTCGTCAGGAAGCGCGGAGCGGCCGACGCATACGAGGCGGGCTTTTCCATGCCGCGCGAGATGCTCCATGACTTCCAGGCCAATGCCACCAAGTCCGCCCGTGATGAGATACACGCCGCGCTCGCGCAGCCAAGTACGTGCGGTCGAAGCTGGCTCAAGCGGCAGTTGCTCGAAACGCTGCACCCACCGTCCGCTCTTCCGCAGGATGACGAGGGGATCGCGATTGTCACCTTGAACTTCGGTCAGAAGACGATCGGCCAGTTGCATTTCGGCGTCCGAGCCGCCTGGAGGCACGATCACATCCACGACCGAGCATGAGGCCTCGGGCGTTTCGCGTGGCAAGACGCGGCAGACGCCAGCCAAGGTCGCCTTTTCAGGATGAACCTCACGCTCTCCTTCGAGCGCTTCGATAGCGGTACCGATTGCGGTCAGCCGGAAGCCGTCCGTACCGAAGGCAAACGTCTGCGATAAATAAAACAGGCTGTCGTAGTAGCGCGCGACGTCTCGATCCCAGGCGGCAAGATCGGCGTCGGGCGCGGAACGCAGGGGCCGCCACGGACGCTGCGCCAAAGCCCACAGGTGCACGACATGGACCGGCGTCGCATTTTCCTGGCGCAAGGCGATCTTCAGCTTCGCATAGTCTTCAGCATTCGACGGGTCGATGCCAAAGGCCAGTCCGTCGCGCACGCTGAAGCGTGTCGACGGCTCCACGGTCGCGACGGTCGCGCCGGACCGGCGAAGACCGGCCACGAGTGCTGCGGCCAACGATGAGCCATCAGTAAATACGAGCCATGGCTTCGCGAGCTGTTCGTTCGAAATCGGGTTGGGTTGGACCGAACGATGGAAGGATGGTGCAGAGAACCACTTTGTCAGATCGCTCCTGCGTTTCAGCGTCGGCTGAGCAGAGGGAGCCTGGCCCTTTTCAATCCAATGCCGCTGGCGTTCGAAGGGATATGTGGGCAGCGGCACCCGGCGTTGAGACCCGCGCGTCAACCGGCTGAGATCGATGTCGCCGCCAGCGGCCCAGACCTTGCCGACGGCTTCCAGCAGGAACGCCACATCGGATACGCTCTCCTGTGGATGCCGCAACGTATTGGCCACAATGGCGGCCTTTACCGGCTGTTGCCGGCAGAGACTGGAAAGTGTGCGTCCGGGCCCCACCTCGAGCAACGCACGGCCACGGGTTTGCAGCAACGTCGCCGCGCCTTCATCGAAGCGCACGGTATTGCGCAGGTGGCGAACCCAGTAAGTCGGGTCGGTCGCTTCCGCATCGGTAATCCAGGTTCCCGTGAAGTTCGAAACAAACGGGATCCGTGGCTTCTGGAACGCAATCTTCCGGCAGTAGCGCTCGAACTCCGGCAATATGGGTTCAAGCATTGCCGAGTGCGCAGCCACATCGATATGAACGCGCGTACACTCGACCTCAGCTGCGGCTAGCTTTTGCTCGAGCTGCGCGATCGCCCGAACCGGGCCCGATGCGACGCAAAGCGTCGGACCGTTGACTGCGGCGATCGAGAGTTCATCGCAGAGGTATGCGCGCGCTTCTGCCTCGGGGAGTGGAATGGACAGCATTGCACCACGGGGCAGCTTTTCGAACAGCCTGCCACGCGTCGCGACCAGCGAAATCGCATCCCGCATCGAAAGGACGCCCGCGACGCATGCGGCTGCATACTCGCCGGCACTATGGCCAATCATGGCCGCGGGCGTCACGCCCCACGATGCCAGGAGTTTGACCAGTGCGTATTCAGTTGCGAAGAGAGCAGGCAACGCCAGCGATGGCGCTGCAAGCCGAAGGTTCGAAATCTCGGCCGAGCTCGGCGGCGCGAACATCAGCGAGCGCAGATCGATACCAAGTTCCGGCTGAACGACGGCAAGGCATTCGTCGATGGCCTTGCGATATTCAGGAAACTTTGCGTAAAGCTCTGCCCCCATCCCGCAATACTGCGCCCCGCCACCGGGGAAAAGAAATACCGTGGAATGGGGCTCGCGCGCGGCTTTGCCCGTAAACACCTTGCGTGCATCGTTTTCGTCGAGCAATGCAGCAGCCGAAGCCGTGCTGTCCGCCACGATCACGCGACGATTGTCGAACGTCTCGCGTCCATTGATCAGCGTAAAGGCGACGTTATCCAGCCGCTGCTGGTGATCCGCACGCAGATGATCGGCGAGATTCTTGGAAGATGCATCGAGGGCCTTATTGCTGCGCGCCGAGAGCACGAGCAACTGCGGATCGTTTTCGCCGCTAACGTTTGACCTTCGCGGCGGTGCCTCTTCGAGCACGAGGTGAGCGTTGGTGCCTCCAGCACCTAAGCACGTGATGCCGGCGATCCGCCGCTTGCCGGAGCGCGCATTCCATGGCTGAAGGCTGGCATTGACGAAGAACGGCGTATTAGACAGATCGGCCTGCGGATTTGGCCGCTGGTAGTGAAGTGACGCCGGAAGTTCACGGTGCTCGAGTGCGCAGATCACCTTGATGAGGGCGCAAATGCCGGCGGCCTCGCCCGCGTGGCCTATATTGGACTTGAGCGAGCCAATTGGGCATGACTGCAGGGGCACGTCGGGACCAAACGCCTCGACAAGCGCCGCGACCTCAATCGGATCACCGATCAGCGTGCCGGTCCCGTGGGTCTCGATGTAAGATACATCGCTGGGATCAATATCGGCCAGAGCGAGTGCTTCGGAGATCACCCGCGCTTGCCCGCTGACGCTAGGTGCAAGGTAACCCACCTTGTCGGAGCCGTCGTTATTGACGGCGGAAGCCCGTATCACGGCACGAATGCAATCCCCATCGCGGAGAGCGTCCGAAAGTCGCTTCAGCAGAACGCAACCCGTTGCCGAAGCCATGACAGTTCCACTGGCATCCGCGTCGAAGGGACGGCAATGGCCGTCGGGCGAGAGGATCTCTCCCGGTCTATAGAGATAGCCGGTTTGCTCCGGATAGATCGTTGAAGCACCGGCCAGCGCGACATCGCACTCGCCGTTGAGCAGACTCTGACAGGCGACGTGCACAGCGACCAGGGACGACGAACAAGCCGTCTGCACGTTCATGCTCGGGCCAGTGAGGTTCAACTCATATGAAACGCGCGTGGCGAGGAAATTCGAGTCGTTGCCGGTATGGCGCAAAAGCCATGCGCCGACCGTTTCCAGCACCTCTTTATTGGTAACGAGATTATAAGTGAAATATTCGGTGGCGCCGGAGGCAGCAAAGACTCCGACCCGTCCGTCGATTTTTTCGCCAACGTATCCCGCGTCCTCGAAAGCTTCCCAAGAGCATTCCAAAAAGAAGCGGTGCTGAGGGTCAAAGACCGCGGCATCGCGCGGCGACAATCCGAAGAACGCAGCGTCGAATTGGTCTATGCCGTCCAAGTAGCCGCAAGCTTTGACGTACGCCGGATCGCGAACGGTTTCGAGCGGAACGCCGGAGGCAAGTAATTCTTCTTCGCTGAATACACGAATGGACTCGCGACCCTCTCGCAGGTTTTTCCAGAAGGCGGCGACGTTGGATGCGCCCGGGAACCTGCCCGATATACCAATGATTGCGATCGCATGATCTTCGTCGTCAGTCCGATCCCCCTGAGCCATGCAACCTCCATTTACCCCTTACCAATTTCCCGATAGCAGATCCCCGATCGATGCGTTGGACGAAGAGGCGCGTGGAAAAGGCGTCAAACTGAACCGGTTTCAGTCGTTAATCAATGCTGACTATTACTAGCACAGAATGGACTTAAAATTAATGTAAAGGATAGAATGTGCATTGTACGTGTACGCCGCCAGCTCTCACGGCTTTTGCACCCTTGAACGTATAGGCCCGACACAAATTGTCCGTGCAATGTATTCGCGGATTTCGAGTGCGGGACGAAGCCAAAATTCAATAATCCAGCAAAGCGCGCATGCTATCGGAAGCTCGAACTATGGTCGAACATTCGTACCCTCTTTCGCCCCTCCAGCAGGGAATGCTGTTCCACCATCTTGAGGCGCAGAGTCCCGGCGTTGACGTGGAGCAACTTGAGGTCGAGCTTAACGAGCCGATCGACGCCAATCTTCTTGCACGCGCGTGGGCCATTGTCGCCGCGCAGCATCCGATCCTGCGTACCCGCTTCAGCTGGAAGGATTTGCGGAACCCGGTTCAGGAAGTTTTAAGAGAGGTTAATGTCCCGTTCGAAGAGCGGGATTTATCGGCATTATCGCCCGCCAATCAGGTGGAGGGACTCAGTGCCTTTCTGACGCAAGATCGTTTGACGCCTCTGCCTTTGGATCAGGCACCGCTCTGGCGCGTAACTCTGTTTCGCCTCGGAGCAGACCGCCACAATCTTGTTTTCACATACTCTCACGCAATCCTCGACTCCTGCTTCGCGTTCATTATCCAGGACGTGTTCGATATATACGCCGCGCTGGATCGGGGTGAACAATCTTCATTTCCACATCGGCCGCCATATCGCGATTTTATAGACTGGCTAGGCGAGCATCTTTCGTCCAACGCGGATGCCGCCGAGACCTTCTGGCGGACGGCCCTCGTCGGTTTTCAAACGCCAACCAATCTGGAGACGCTGCGTCTTCCGGGCGGCTCGACGCGTACATCCGGGCCTCACGCCACTGTCGAGTTGGAGCTGTCTCCGGCGCAGACTGCGAAGCTTCACGCGCTCTGCGATAAGGCGGGGCTGCGAACGTCCACCGTCATAGAGGCGGCCTGGGCGCTCGTGCTTTCTGCGTTTTCCGGTCGTGACGATGTGGTTTTTGGCGTTACGCGGACTTGCCGTCGGTCAACAATTCAGGACGCCGATCGGGTCGTCGGGCTTTTCATCAATACGGTGCCCGCGCGGGTGAAGCTCGACGGCGATATCACTGCGCTCGAACTCTGTCGGCAATTGCGGCGCAATCAGGTAGATACGCGCGCCTTCGAGCATTCCCCCTTGCCGGATGTTTTGCGCCACAGCGAGTTGCCTCGCGCGCAGACTCTCTTTGACACCATTATCGTCTTCAATGCTGAGACCAACGACGCGCGCTTCAAGTCGTTTGGACCAGAGTGGCAACACCGGCACTTCAAGCTCCACGACCAGACGAACTTTCCATTCAACGTGATGGCCTACGACGGGCCTCAGATAACGTTCAAGCTGTCATACGATACCAGCTGCTTTTCCCGATCAGCGGCCGATAGGATCGGCGACCTGCTGCACGCACTGCTGGAGGCAATCGCCGACAATCCAGATGCGAAGATTGGCGATCTGCCACGACTCCCATCGCAAGATTCCCGGTTGGTGCGCGAGACCTGGAACGCTACGGACAAGCCGTTGCCTGGCCCGAGCTGCGTTCACGAAGCCTTCGAAGAGCAGGCGGATCGGACACCCGACGCGGTAGCACTCGTTGATGGCGATAGGTCGATCACCTATCGCGAGTTGGACAAACGCGCCAATCAAGTGGCGCACGAGATCCTTGCCCAAGGTGTCGCGCCGGATCAGATGGTCGGCATTTTTATCGAGCGCTCCATCGAGATGATGGTCGCTCTGCTCGGTATTTTGAAAGCCGGCGCGGCCTATGTGCCGATGGACCCGTCTTACCCCGCCGAGCGCCTCGCGATCATTCTCGAAGATACGCGAGCCCGGATCGTCGTTACGACATCGGACCTGCGCAGCAAATTGCCTTCGGGATTAAATCTCATCTGCGCTGAGCGAGCCGGAGACCATGGAAATGGCGAGCGGCCGCGGATTGCGGTGACCGGTAACAATCTGGCTTATGTCATATTCACGTCCGGCTCCACAGGACGCCCCAAAGGCGTGATGCTGGAGCACCGCAACGTAACAAGCTTCTTCACCGCGATGGACCAAGCGCTCGGAATGGCGCCCGGCGTGTGGCTCGCGACAACCAGCATCTCCTTCGACATTTCGGTACTTGAGCTGTTCTGGACGTTGGCGCGCGGGTTTACGGTGGTGATCCAGAAAGAGGCTGAGCGTGAGGCACGCGCGGCCCGCCAACGTGGAAGCGCCACACCCATCGATTTCAGCCTGTTCTATTTTGCCGCCGACTCCAATGAGGCTGCCGGCAATGCCAACGGCAGATACCGTCTGTTGCTTGAAGGCGCAAAATTCGCTGACGACAATGGCTTTTCCGCCATCTGGACACCGGAACGTCACTTCCATCCTTTTGGCGGTTTGTACCCAAACCCTGCGGTAACGGGCGCAGCGGTTGCCGCCGTCACCCGGCGCATCGCTATCCGAGCCGGTAGCGTCGTGCTTCCTTTGCACAGTCCGCTCCGTATCGCCGAAGAGTGGTCAGTGGTGGACAATCTCTCCAACGGCCGCGTCGGTCTGAGCTTTGCCTCTGGCTGGCACGTGCGTGATTTCGCTCTGCAACCTCAAAACTACAAAAACCGCCGCGAACTTTTTGCCCGCGGCATCGAAACGGTCAAAGCGCTCTGGCGCGGCGAGGCGATCGAGACGATCGATGGCGATGGCCAGACCGTTGAGGTGAAGACCTTCCCGCCGCCGGTGCAGAAAGAACCTAAATTATGGGTAACCGCGAGTTCCCACCCAGATACGTTTGCGCTCGCAGGGCGGCTCGGCGCCAACATCCTGACGAACCTCCTGGTGATGAAGCCGGAGCAGTTCGTCGAGAACGTCGCCGTTTATCGCAAGGCCTGGGCTGAAGCAGGCCACGCCGGTGCGGGTACGGTGACACTGATGCTGCACACATTCGTGGGCGCAAATGAGGAAGAGGTGCGACGGAAGGTTCGCGGCCCCTTCATCGAATACCTCAAGACGTCCACCGACTTGGTTGCGAAAATGCGGTGGGAACTGACGCCCTTCGCCAAGCGCGATGACCGCGACACCTCCGACCCTCGTATGGCGCTGGCGGATCTTCAGCCCGAAGAACTCGACGCGATCATGGAGCACGCCTTCGCACGCTACTTTGAAACCGCGGGCTTGTTCGGAACTCCGGCATCTTGCGTCGACAAGATCGAGAAGCTGAAGGCATATGGCGTCGACGAAATTGCCTGCCTAATTGATTTCGGCATCTCGACCGAAGAGGTATTGGCAAACCTTCCGCACCTCGATGAATTGCGCCGTTTGTCCAATCCTGGCGCCGATGAACTGCACCAGGATATTCCCTCGCAAATCACCCGCCATGGCGTGACTCACCTGCAGGCCACTCCCTCCCTTGCGAGCATTCTGGCGTCCGACGATGCCTCACTCAATGCGCTGAGACATTTGCGCATGCTGCTGTTGGGCGGTGAAGCGCTTCCGCGTGCGCTGATCGAGCGATTGCGCACCACATACAAGGGGCCGATCAACAATATGTATGGCCCAACCGAAACGTGCATCTGGTCGACGACAGCCAAGGTCGGCGGTGCCGGCGATCCGATCACCATTGGCGGGCCGATCGCGAACACCCGTGTTTACGTGGTCGATCAATCACTCCGTCTACAGCCTATTTGGGTTCCCGGTGAAATCATCATCGGTGGCGCAGGCGTTGCGCGCGGCTATCTGGGGCGCCCCGAGCTGACGGAAGAACGGTTCGTCCGCAATCCGTTCGGCTCGGACGATGAGCGTCTCTACCGCACGGGCGATCTCGGGCGTTGGCTTCCCAATGGTACGATTGAATACCTCGGCCGGCTCGATCAACAGGTTAAGATTCGTGGCCACCGGATCGAGCCCGGCGAGATCGAATCCGTACTGGACCGGCATCCCTCGGTGAAGCAAAGCGCAGTCGTGCCGCGGTCCGACGAAGTGAGCAGCGAGCAACGCCTCATCGCCTATGTCGTGCCTGCAGCCAATGGCAGCGGGGCGTCGGCAGCCCCGAGCACGGCGCATTGGGAAACAATCTGGGACGAGACATATCGCGGCGGAGGTGAGGCGGTCTCTGAAACGGTGGGGTGGAGGAGCAGTTACACGGGCGAACAGATCCCCGAAGAGCAAATGCAGGATTGGATCGAGCGGACGGTTGAGCGCGTCCAGGATCTCCGGCCGCAACGCGTCCTCGAGATCGGCTGCGGAACGGGCATGATCCTCTTGCGCGTTGCACCCAACTGCGATCGCTACCACGGAATTGACCTGTCCGCGGCGGCGCTTGCCCGCGTGCGAGCCGAAGCCGATCGCAAGGGCCTAGGCAACGTTGTTCTTGATCAGATGGCCGCGAACGCACTCGCGTCGATGGACGGCGGATCGTTCGACACGATCGTGATAAATTCCGTGGCGCAGTACTTCCCGAACGTCGAGTACTTTGTCGATGTCCTCAAGCAGGCCCTCGAGAAGCTGGCGCCAGGCGGAGCGATCTTCGTGGGCGACGTGCGTAGCCGGGCGCTACTTGAGGTCATGTTGGCAGAAATTGAATTGCTTAAGGCCTCGCCAGAGACGCAAGCGGACGAGCTTCGTACGCGCCTGCGCAAGCGGCACGATGACGAAGCGGAATTGGTGCTCGACCCCGAGCTGTTCCTGACGATGGCGAAGTTCATTCCCTCTGTCGAACATGTCGAAGTGGAACTGAAGACCGGGTGCGCGCCGAGCGAGATGACGCGCTTCCGCTATGACGTCGTCATCCGTAAGCGAGGCGGAATCTCGCTTTCCTCTCCGGCCACGACGACCAAGCAGGCGCCGCAACCATGCACGCTCGAGGCGTTGGGCGAGATCTTGCGATCAGCACAATCGCCCATCCGCGTGACCGCAATCCCAAATGCTCGGGTAGCATCGGCAGTCGCGGCGCTTGACGAGCTCAACGCGCTGTCACCTTCGGAGAAACTCGGTCTTCTCGCTGGTCGCTCAACCAACGGCCCTCGGCACCCGGAGGGGATCGACCCCGAAGACGTGAGATCGCTCGCTGAAAATGGCGATGTGGCCATCGAGTGGTCAGCCGCTGGACGAGGATTCTTCGATGCAGTCTATCGTCCTCGCACGCCAGGGGCGACACACGCGAATGATACGGATGCCATTGGGATTGCCACGCCGGGTGATGGCGCTGCGCCGGATTGGTCTCAGTATGCCAATTGCCCTGTGCTCCGTGGGACTGGGGAAGACTCTCTCGCGTCGGCTTTGCGCCAGCATCTGCGCAAAACCCTGCCGGAGTACATGCTGCCCTCGGCCTTTGTCATGCTCGACGCGTTGCCCTTAACGCCGAATGGCAAACTCGACCGGCAAGCTCTGCCGGCGCCCGATCGCGCGCGTCACGAGACTGCGACGGTCTTTGTTGCGCCAACGACCGACATTGAACGCGAGCTTGCGAGCATCTTCGAAGACGCTCTGGGGTTGGCCGAAGTCGGGCTCGATGACAACTTCTTTGACCTTGGCGCCAGTTCCTTGACGATGGTCAGTGTGGTTGAGAAGATCCGCGCGCGGATGGGTACGAAGGTATCGCTTGTGCGCCTGTTTCAGTTCCCCACTTTGCGAAGCTTGGCCGCTTCGCTCGCAAACCGCGAACGTGATGCGGCATCTGTTGCGCCGGAGCAGAGCCGCGCCAGTTTCCGGAAGGACTTGATGCAGCGTCGGCGAGAAGCACGCGCCCGATAGTTGATCGATCCACAGGCACGCTCCAACGCGCGCGGGGGCTCGACGATTACGCGGCAAATAATAATCCCAGCTTATCCGGGAGCTGGGGAGCAACCAGAAAGGCCGCAACAATCGCCCGCAGCGATCGTTCCCGGAAGCGGGAGACCATATCAAACAAAGCTCGGCTTCTATAACCTTTGCGAACCGAAAACCCGCCGAAATAGGAGATGACGTCCGGCTCCCAGCGAGCCTTCGAAATATCGGCACCGGTAGAAAGATTCACGATCCGAAATTTATGATCGATCGCCCATTTAATGGCTTCCACGACGACCGTCGTCATCACGCTGTAGCGGCCCCATCTAGGATCGTAACCAGAGTAATAGAGATATAATTCGTCCCCGAATTTGAAGCCGATTCTGGTCGCCACGACCTCGTCGTTTATGACGAGCTGAAAAATTCGCAGCGCTCCGCGTCGAGCGAGTTCGGTGCAATACTGAAGCATGAAGGAACGGCTGACAGGCGAGGCAAAGACATCGGGGTGTTTGATTGAAGCGGCCACGCTCGCACGCGCTGCATGAAGAGTAAAAAGCCGATCAAGCGCTGCTGGGACGTCTTCCGGCTTGTCAATTATGCGAAGCTGGAACGCAATTCTTTCGCTCGCAAGCGAATTGTAGCACTTCCGAATGGCCTGCTTCATATTCCTGGATAAGTTCGCTCGAAGCTGCTCCCAGCTCGATGGCAGACGAAGAATATGAACCGTCGTATCTAGGTGAGGCGTTTGACGTATTTCCGTGGGCAATTTCGTTGATGCATGTTGCAATCTGAGCCCGCGCCACTGCACCCAGTCGGCGCCATCTGCGTTGTCCAAAAATGTAGAGATCGAGTGGACGACCGCTGGAGTGTGCTCAGGCAGACAGAGGGGCCCACGAAATTCTGTGACGTTCGAGTCCGCGCCAAAAAACTGAAGTTCCTTTGCGCTGAACGGACCGTACCCCGGGCGTTGAGTCACAACCATCGGGGCAACCGCGACAAGCTCGCCACTTTCGCTACGCAATAAGAAAAGGCGGGGGAAGTCTTTCGCCTTTACATTATTGCGCCGGTAGTTCTGCCACCAAATCGAAGCCCATAAATGTGTCGTAAACGGCAGGCGAGGCGAGATGCGTTCATGAAGCGAATCCCACTGCGCAATCAATTCGTGCAGGCCGGAGTCGTCAATTATTGTCTCGACGCTAAGCATCGGATCGCTTTCGGCACAAAAATGTGCCCGCGCGGTGATGCTTACCCCTGATTTCATCATCGTCATTCTGGTCGTAGATATTGCGCTCGGGGTTCGGAATTGAACACGGTAATCTTTACTCAGCTAGGAAAAAGCTTAGCAATTGCGTTCCTAAGCCAGAATTTAGAAATTATAGGTGAATCGCGGTAAAGACCTGGCGGGTATGGCAAGGTGAAGCAGCATACGGTTCACAATGTTAAGCCGCAACTAAAGCAGTGCCAAGATAACGTGAAATGTGGAGCTAGTGGCTGCTCGACGTCTTTCCATATTCATTAATGAAATGACGGGAAAAATTCCCGAGAGGTAACGCTTTTCCAAATACCCTGCAGGAGATTTCGGGCTCTCGATTAGGCGCCTTCGGCTGTAGTAACCGGCGACGAACTCTTCTCGCCGTCCCGCGAAAACCTTGCCTTGAGCTTCTCGAGCAGCAGGTAAATCACCGGCGTCGTGTAGAGCGTAAGCACCTGCGAGACGACGAGCCCGCCGATGATCGTGATGCCGAGCGGACGGCGCAATTCCGACCCCGGACCAATCGCGACGGCAAGCGGAATGGCGCCGAGAAGAGCCGCGAGCGTCGTCATCAGGATGGGACGGAAGCGCTGCAGGCAGGCGTCGTAGATCGCGTCATGCGGCGAGAGTCCGCGCTCGCGTTCCGCGTGCAGGGCGAAATCGACGAGCATAATGCCGTTCTTCTTCACGATGCCGATCAGCAGAATGACGCCAATCAGCGCGATGACCGAGAGGTCCATGCTTGCCATCTGCAACGCGAGCAGCGCACCGAGTCCCGCGGATGGCAGAGTCGAGATGATCGTCAGGGGATGCGCAAGGCTTTCGTAGA
Organism: Pseudomonadota bacterium; assembly: GCA_018242295.1. GTDB lineage: Bacteria > Pseudomonadota > Alphaproteobacteria > Rhizobiales > Hyphomicrobiaceae > Hyphomicrobium_B. The sequence goes on along the minus strand of JAFECE010000003.1, from coordinate 182,443 downwards.
GAACGCCGAGCACGATGTAGATCGCGACAAGTGCCGCCAGGATCAGCAGCGTCTGCATGCGCGCCTGTTCGATGAACGCCTTGGCGTCACCTGCGGGTTCGCCGTGGATCGTCTCAGGCAGATGCAGGCGCTGGAGAGCCTCATCGATGCCCTTTAGGCTCGTATCCAGGCTGACGCCCGGCCGCAGATTGTAGTTGATCGTCACAGCCGGGAAGGGACCCTGATGGTTGACCACCAGCGGCGCGATGCTTTCGCTCGTTGAAACGAGGCTCGACAGCGGGATCTGCTGCGTGCGGTCGATGGTCGGCACATAAAGGCGCGCAAGATCCTTAGGGTGACCCTGCAGCTTCGGATCGATTTCGAGAATGACTTTGTATTGGTTGCGGTCGCCGTAAATCGTCGAGAACTGCGTCTGCGCAAAGGCGTTGGAGAGAGCATTGTCGATATCGGCAATTGCCACGTGCAGCCGAGACGCGACATCGCGATTGATGTTGACGTTGAGCTGGAGGCCGCCGGCCTCACGGTCGGACGTGACGTCTGCCAGTCCCGGCACGGCCCGCACCGCCTCGATGACCTTCGGTATCGACGCGTAGAGATCGTCGGCGTTGAGCGACCATAGCGTATATTGATAGTCCGCCTTGCCGGCGCGCGCTCCGGCGCGAATGTCCCGCGACGGCATCAGCCGTGTTGCGAGGCCAACAATCCTTCCGAGCGGCGCGCGCAGCCGATCGATCACAACCGCCGTCGAAACGCCGCCGCGCTCTTCGATCGGCTTCAGGCTGATAAACAGGCGGCCTTGGTTCTGCGTCGGATTGGGGCCGCCAGCGCCGATCGAGGAACCGACGTTATCGACCGCTGGATCGGCGAGGATGATATTGAGCGACTGGCTCTGCAGCCTGCTCATCTCGGCGAATGATACGTCACTGCTGGCTTCCGTCGCGGCGATGATTAAGCCCGTATCGTCTTCCGGCAGATAGCCCTTCGGAAGCACGCTGTAGAAATGGATCGTCAAGACGATGGTTGCGACGAATGTGGCGAGCATGACGAGCTGATTGCGCAGAGCAATTCTCAGCGTGAAGGCGTAGGCCCTGACGACGAGCGCCAGCGCGCCTTCGAAAATACGGTCGGCGAGGTTCCTGTGCTCTTCGGCTCCGGCCTTGATAAAGTGCGCGCAGATCATCGGCGTCACCGTCAGCGAAACGATCGCGGAGATGACGATTGCGAACGTCAGAGTCAACGCAAACTCGTGCAGCAGCCGGCCGACGATGCCGGTCATGAACAGCACCGGAATGAATGCCGCGATCAGCGATACCGATATCGAAATGACCGTGAACCCGATCTGCTGCGATCCGGCGAGCGCCGCCGCGTAGGGCTTCATGCCTTTTTCCATGCTGCGATAGACGTTCTCGATCATGACAATCGCGTCGTCGACGACGAACCCGACGGCGACGGCAAGCGCCATCAGCGTCAGGTTGTTGATTGAAAATCCGGCCGCCCACATCGCGGCGCACGTGCCGGCAAGCGACAGCGGAACCGTAATTCCGGCCGCGATCGTCGGTGTTGAACGCCTGAGGAAAACGAACACGACGGACATGACGAGCAGGATCGTCAGGCCGAGCGTGAACTGCATGTCGTGCACCGAGGCGCGGATCGTTGCCGTCCGGTCGGACAGGATCGATATATCTATCCCCGCCGGGATCCATTCCTTGAGCTGCGGCAGCAGCGCCTTCACGCGGTCGACCGTATCGATGACGTTCGCCTCCGGCGTCTTCGTGATGATCAGCAGCACCGCCGGATCGTGGCCGAAACGCGCCGACGAACGCGCGTTCCGCGTCGCCTTGATGACCTTCGCAACGTCGCCGACCTTGACGATATCGCCGTTCGGCAGGTTCTTCACGACGATGTCTTTGTATTCGTCGGGCTCAGTCATCTGCTTGTTGGATTGCAGGATGATCGTCTGCGTCGCGCCGTCCACCGAGCCGATCGGTGCGAGATCGTTGGCGTTTGAGACGGCGTTCTTCACGTCTTCGAAGCTGACGCCCATCGAAGCGACGAGCGTGGGATCGACCTGGATGCGCGTCGCCGGCTGGTCGGCGCCGCTCACCGTCACGTCCGCCACGCCCTGGACCTGCGAAATGCGTTGCCCGATGACCGTGTCGGCGGTGTCGTAGATAGCGCTGGTCGTCATCGTCTTCGACGTCAACGCCAGAATGAGAATGGGCGATGCGGACGGATTGGCCTTGCGGAATGTCGGAACCTGCGGCAGGTCGCCCGGAAGATCCGCAGTCGCCGCGTTCAGCGCTGCCTGCACGTCGCGACCCGCACCGTCGATATTGCGATTGAGATCGAACTGCATCGCAATCGACGTCGATCCGAGCGAGTTCGTCGACGTCATCTCCGTGACACCGGCGATCTCGCCGAGCCGCCGTTCGAGCGGCGAGGCGACGCTCGACGCCATGGTGGCTGGATCGGCGCCGGGGCGCGTCGCCATGATGCGTACGGTCGGGAAGTCGATAGCCGGCATGCTGGCAACGGGAAGCAGACCGTACGCGACTGCGCCTGCGAGGAACAAGCCGACGGCGAGCAGCGCGGTTCCGATAGGCCTCTCGATGAAGATGCGTGAGACGTTCATCGCCTACTCCGCTGCCTCCGAAAGGCTATCGGGTCTCCCCGCCAATCCGGCCGTTGCGGGTTCCGCGGCCGGCATTTCGCCCGTGTCGACCCGACGTCCGCTGAGGCGCGCGCGAAGGCGCTCCATCGCCAGATAGATGACCGGCGTCGTGTAGAGCGTCAGCAACTGGCTCAACAAGAGACCACCGACGATCGTGATGCCGAGCGGGTTCCTGAGCTCCGAACCTGTTCCGCTCTCGAGCGCCAGCGGCAGCGCGCCGAAAAGCGCCGCAAGCGTAGTCATCATGATCGGCCGGAAGCGAAGCAGCGCCGCCTCCTTGATCGAATCCCGCGGCGACAGTCCGCGCTCGCGCTCAGCCTCCAGCGCGAAGTCGATCATCATGATCGCGTTTTTCTTCACGATGCCCATGAGCAGAATGATGCCGATGAGCGCGACGAACGAGAGGTCGTTGCCGGTGAGTTCCAGCGCCAAGGCCGCGCCAATGCCAGCCGACGGCAGCGTCGTCAAAATCGTGAACGGATGGATGAGGCTTTCGTAGAGAACGCCAAGAACGATGTAGATCGTCACGATGGCGGCGAGGATCAGCCAGGGCTGGTTCTCGAGCGACTTCGAGAATTCGGCCGCGTCGCCATAGAACGTGCCCGTCACCGACGCGGGCAGGTCAATGGACTTCTTGGCATTGTCAATCGCCGCAAGCGCATCGCTGAGCGACGCATTGGGCGCGAGGTTGAAGCTGATCGTGATGGCTGGAAACTGATCCTGATGGCTGATCGCGAGCGGTGCGGTGTCATACTTCACCGAAGCCACGGAGGTCAGCAGAACCTGCGTACCCGTCGTGCTCGAAGGCACATAGAGTCGGTCCAGTCGCGACGGGTCGCTGCGATATTCGGGCGCCGCTTCGAGAACGACGCGATACTGGTTCGCCTGTTCGTAGATCGTCGAGACCTGACGCTGGCCGAAGGCGTTGCTCAGTGCATCGTTGACGGCCTGCATGGTGACGCCGAGCCGCCCGGCGGTAACGCGATCGACGTCGACACGCGCGATCAGGCCGCCGTCGACCTCTTCCGATGCGACGTTGCGAAAGACGCGCGACTCATGAAGCGCCGCAGCCATCTTCTTCGCCCATTCGGACACCTCGTCGACGTCGGTGCTCGCGAGCGTGTACTGGTAGCGGGCGCGGCTCGACTGCGTCGAGATCTGCACGTCCTGCACGGGCTGGAAGTAGACGATCGCGCCTGCCGTCGGTCTGACGGCGTGCTTCAGCCTTTGGATCACCTGCGCGACATTCGATTTTCGTTCGTCGCGCGGCTTCAACATGATCTTGAGGCTGCCGGCGTTCTGCGTGGCGTTAAGCTGTCCGATGCCGACGATCGAGGCGACGCCCGAAACATCGGGGTCGGCTGCGGCAATGGCCGCGACGTCCTTTTGCAGGCGCGTCATCTCGGCAAACGAGATTTGCGGGCCGCCTTCGACGACCGCGGTGATGGCGCCTGTATCCTGGTCGGGCAGGAAGCCCTTCGGCATGATGACATAGAGCCAAACCGTAACGACGAGGGTCAGCAGCGCCACCAGAAGCGTTGCGCCCTGATGCCGGAACACGAATTCCAGAGAGCGTCCGTAGCCGCTGATCACGCGCTCGAAGAAGCGGCCGATCATGCCTTCCTTTTCGTCATGCCCGCCGCCGCGCAGAAGCCTGGAGCACATCATCGGCGTCAGCGTTAGCGACACGACGGCCGAGACGACGACGGCAATCGTCAACGTCATAGCGAATTCGCGGAACATTCGTCCGACAAGGCCGGTCATGAACAGCAACGGGATGAAGACGGCGATCAGCGACAGCGTCAGCGATATGACCGTGAAGCCGATTTCGCGCGCACCGTCGAGCGCGGCTTTCATCGGCTTTTCGCCCTTTTCGATGTGGCGCACGACGTTCTCGATCATAACGATCGCATCGTCGACGACGAAGCCGGTGCCGATGGTCAATGCCATCAGGGAAAGATTGTCGAGACTGAAGCCACAGAAATACATGACGCCGAAGGTGGCGATCAGCGACACCGGCAATGCGACACCCGCAATGATCGTCGCGCGCATGGAGCGGAGAAACAGCAGCACGACCATGATGACGAGCCCGACGCTCAGAACCAACGTGAACTGCACGTCGTTGACGGATGCCTTGATCGTGCCGGTCCGATCGCTGACGACTTGCAGATTGACGCCCGCCGGCATGCTGCTTTCGACGCGCGGCAACTCTGCCTTGATCCGCTTAACGGTATCGAGGACGTTTGCGCCGGGCTGCCTTTGCACGTCGACGATGACAGCGGGCTTGCCATTGTACCAGCCGCCGACGCGCGTGTTCTCGAGGCCCTCCGAGACGCGCGCTACGTCTTTGATACGAACCGGCGCGCTGTTGCGATAGGCGATGATGACGTCTTCGTAGACGTGCGCCTGATCGATCTGGTCGTTGGCGGCGATCGTATACGATTGCTTCTCGCCGTCGAGCGAACCTTTGGGACCGGCGACGTTGGCGCTCGCGATGGCAGTGCTGAGATCGGCCATGCTGAGGCCGTAGCTCGCGAGACGCGAGACGTCGGCTTCGACGCGCACGGCAGGCTTGATGCCGCCTTCGATGGCGACGTGACCGACGCCCGACACGGAAGCGAGCCGCTGCGCCAGCAGCGTATCGGCGAGATCCGACAGCGAGCGGAGCGATTGGGTATCCGATGTCAGCGCTAGCGTGACGATCGGCGTGTCGGCAGGATTGACCTTCGAATAGGTCGGCGGGTAGGGCAGGTTTCGCGGCAGCGTCGAACCGGCGGCGTTGATGGCCGCCTGCACGTCCTGCGCCGCCGCGTCGATATCGCGGTCGAGATTGAATTGCAGCGTGATGCGGCTGAGGCCAAACGAACTCGTCGATGACATCGACGCCAGCGATTGGATCTGCCCGAATTGGCGTTCGAGCGACGCCGTGACCAGCGTCGACATCGTCTCAGGGCTCGCACCCGGAAGCTCGGTCGTCACCTGGACGGTCGGAAAATCGACCTGCGGCAAGGACGACACCGGCAACGAGAGGTAGCCAAGGATACCGCCGAGAATGGTCGCGACCGCGAGAAGGAATGTCGCGATCGGCCGCTCGATAAAGGGCCGGGAAACGCTCATGGCGATGCGCCGTTATCCCGGTGTGAATGATGATGTTTGCCGGAGGCCTTGGGGTCTTTGTCCGTCGAGCCCGTCACGAGGGCGGCGTCCGGTGCTGCGGCCGGAGCCGTCGCCTGCGCGGCTTGCACACCGACGGTTGCCGAGTCGCCGGCGCTGGCGGCCTTCTTGCCGTCGGCGGACTTCTTAGACAGTGCGGGCGGGCTCGGCTGGGGCGCATTGCCGTCGCTGACCGATACGGTCGCGCCGTCTTTCAGCCGGCCGAAACCGCTCGTGACGACCTTCTCGCCCGCCGCAAGTCCATCGGCGATGACGGCGTATTTCTCAGTCTGCCGCGAAATCTTCACCTGACGCATCTCAGCCGTGTTGTTGGCGCCGATGACGTAGACGTATGTGCCGTCCGGGCCGCGCTGCACAGCTTCCGCCGGAGCGACGATCACGCCCTTGAGCGTATCGACGAGCAGCCGCACGTTGACGAACTGCCCCGGCCAAAGCTGCCGCTTGTCGTTCGGAAAATCGGCCTTGAGGCGGATCGTGCCGGTCTGCTGATCGACCTGATTGTCGATCACCTTCAGCGTGCCGGTGTCGAGTTCGCTCTGGCTGTCCGTCGTCAGCGCATAAGTGGTAAGGGCGCCTTCCGAGATCGATTTCGTCAGCGTCGGCAGCTGCTGCTGCGGCAGCGTGAAAATGACCGAGATCGGCTGCACCTGCGTAATCACGACGATGCCGCCTGCGTCTCCCGAATGAACGAGGTTGCCTTCATCGACGAGCCGGATGCCGGTTCGTCCATCGAACGGCGCGACGATCGTCGTATAGCCGAGGATCGCGGTCGCGTTCTCGATCGCGGCGGCATCGGCTTTGATCTGCGCTGTCTGTTGCGCGACAAGCGCGACTTGCGTGTCAATCTGCTGCTGCGAGATGGCCAGCGTGCCGACCTTCTGGAAGCGCTCGAGATCCTTTTTGGTGTTGGCGAGCAGCGCCTCGTCCAAAGCCTTCTTTGCAACGGCCTGATCGAGCTGCGCCTGATAGGTTACGGGATCGATCTTTGCCAGCAGGTCTCCCTTCTTGACGTCCTGGCCTTCCTTGAAATTGACGCTCAGAAGGCGGCCGTCGACCTGGGCGCGCACGGTTGCGGTATTGAGCGCTTTGACCGAACCGACACCTTCGAGATAGACCGGCACGTCCGCCGTCTCGGCGTTCTTCGCAATGACGGCCACCGGCCCGCCCATGCCGGGACCGCGGCGGCCGGCGTTCGCGCTCTCGGACACCGGCTGGTGCATCGTATAGTAAACGCCGCCCGCGATAGCGCCCACCAACACAATCGTAGAAACCCACCGCAGTAGCGTCATCGCCGTTCTTTTCCGCTTTGAACCCCGTCAGGCGCCGTGACGACACGGCACACATCGGCTTTTCGTCCTAACACCCGGACATGAAACGCGCTGTTCGGATGAATCCGTTGCCCCATCGCGTGTGACGTGAATATACCGGCGCCCATACTGCGACATATAACGAACTGTCGGGCGCCGTGACCTAGTCTATCCGGTCAATCTTTCGAAAAAGGCCTACTTCCAAGGCCGTTTTATGCTCAGGAGGGCACCGCCTCTGAGCCGCGCCTCAGCGCGATACCGAGTATTGTGAAATTAACGACTTATTTCAAAGGCGCGAAGGCGCACTGCGTCGGTAACACCCAGGACGAAGGCTGGCAGGGTTGGGAGAGGTGAGGCCCGCCAATTCTGGCTTCGTGCTGGATACCCCGCACACGGAAAACGCCAAGCCCCCCGGGCGGAAGTGCCCGGGGGAAGCCCTAGGCACCATCATCCCGGCGAAGGCCGGGATCCGGAGTACCAACGTCATCCTCGAACGGACGAGCATCGCGAGGCCGTCCGGGGATCCAGCGTAAGAAGTGCCGAAGGCGCGATATTGCGTCTTCGACGAGTCTGACGCTGGATCCCCGGCCTTCGACGCGGCCTTGCCGCGCTCCGCCGAGGATGACGAACAACCTCGGGTCTTGACCTCTTACCCCGCCGCCTTGGGTTCGAATTTCAGTGCGACGCCATTCATGCAGTAACGGAGGCCAGTCGGCTTCGGGCCATCATCGAAGACGTGACCGAGATGTCCGCCGCAGCGGCGGCAATGAACTTCCGTTCGTGTCATGAAATAGCTGTTGTCGGTCGTCGTCGCGACGGCGTTGTCGAGGGGCTTCCAAAAGCTCGGCCAGCCCGTGCCGCTGTGAAATTTCGTGTCCGAGGAAAAGAGCGCCAGCGTGCAACCTGCGCAGAGGTAAGTGCCGGCGGCATCGTTCTGATCCAGGGGCGAACTTCCGGCGCGTTCCGTTCCCTGCTTGCGCAGAACGTCGAACTGCTCCGGCGTCAGCTCCTTCTTCCACTCAGCGTCAGACTTCGTGACCTCGAACTTTTCGGTAGTCCCTTCAGCGGCAAACCCCGAAGCGGACTTGAGCGTAGCGAAGCCCCCGGCCAGGGCGATGCCCAGCCTCGAAAAATCGCGCCGTGAAAACATGGCTCGTCACCTTGGTTCGTTTCCTTTTTCGGCGCCCTAACGCCGTCTTGCCGGAGAGTACGAAGCCTCTCTCTTTTTCGTTTCAGCCGTTGGCCGGCTTTTCTTACGTAAGATCTGTTATTTTGAGCCGCTTTTCGACCGCAATTTCCGAAGGGCTGAGGCGGCACCTATAGCAGAGCATTTCGACTCCGGAAGCTGCTGCAGTCTGAAATGCTGCGGCATAAGCGGGGTCGATGTCGGCCGCGACCGAGAATTTCTCGGCGTCGCTGCGCTGCACAAGGAACACCATGACGGCGCGATGGCCCTCCTCCACCATGCTGGCGAGTTCGCGTAAGTGCTTGGCGCCCCGTTCGGTTTTGCTGTCCGGGAATTCGGCCTCTCCAGCATTGCGCATCAGGTGCACGTTTTTCACCTCGACATAACAGTCGTGAGGGCCCTTGCCGCCCGATAGGAGAACGTCGATACGGCTGTTGACGCCATACTTCACTTCGCGCCGCAGCGACGCATAACCTGCGAGTTCCGGGATCAGTCCCAGCTGAATGGCTTCCGTCACGAGGCCGTTCGGACGGCCAGAATTGATGCCGACGAGATGCGGCCCCAGGCCGAGATCGGCCTCGATCAATTCCCAGGTATGGCGATATTTGCGCGTCGGGCTGTCGCTTTCGGACAGCCACACTCGCGAACCGGGCGTCGTAAGCCCGAGCATTGAGCCTGTGTTGGGGCAGCTGGCCGTGATCGTGACGCCGTCTTCGGTCGTCACGTCCGCGAGGAAGCGCTTGTAGCGTTGAACGAGAATGCCGGGAACGAGGGGATGTGGAAATTTCATTGCCACGCCATATCGGTCAACGAGAGCAATTTCAAGCAAAGTGGGCACCGGTTTGCGTAAAGAAAATGCGATCAAACAAAGAGATAGAGCGTCGGTCCTGATTCTATCAGGGCCGACGCTCTATACGGATGAGCAAGTGTTTTCGTGCCGCGACTTCAGATGCTAAGACGAGACGGCAATGCAGACATCGGTGAGCGGGACCTTGGCTGAAGAACGGATCGTGACGGCAGCTCTGCTCGTCATCGGCGACGAAATCCTTTCCGGACGAACGAAGGATCGGAATATCGGCGCGGTTGCCGAGCATCTGACCAATATCGGCATCAGGCTCCGCGAAGTTCGCGTCGTGCCCGACGACGAGGACGCTATCGTCGCCGCCGTCGACGCCCTCAGAAACCGCTACGATTATCTCTTCACGACCGGCGGCATCGGCCCGACCCACGACGACATTACCGCGGACACCATCGCCAAAGCCTTCGGCGTGCCGATCGGCGTTGACGCGAGAGCCGAGAAAGTTCTTGGCGACTACTACGCGGCCAAGGGACTGGGCCTGACCCCCGCGCGCCTGCGCATGGCGCGGGTGCCGTCGGGCGCCGACTTGATTGAAAACCCGGTCTCAGGTGCGCCGGGCTTTCGCATCGGCAACGTCTTCGTCATGGCCGGCGTGCCAGTGATTGCCGAGGCGATGTTGCACAGGGTGACGCCGGACCTGAAGACTGGCGCCAGGCTTCTATCTGTGACCATTCCGGTCAATCGCCCCGAAAGCGAGATCGCCGACGTTTTTTCCGCCCATCAGCAGCTTTATCGCGACGTCCAGATGGGAAGCTATCCGCTGCTTCGCGACGGCCGCCCCGCATCCGATCTGGTGCTGCGTTGCTCCGATGAAGACCGTCTCGCCGAAGCCGCAGCCACGCTGAAGGTGGCCTTGCGCCTGTAGCCTAGTCGTCATCCGCGTTCGGATTTTCGAAACAAGCGCCAGTTCGCGCTGAGCCGGAAAATGCGGCCCGTTTGCTCAATTCAGCCGTACCCGCTCACTCTCGTCGAACTCAGCGGCGCGCGCATTCGTCGTGGTGGGCGCGTCGCCGCCAAAAAGATCGTACTGAACGTCGAGAGCGTCGAGGAACGCTGCGGCCATGTCGAGAAGCGGCCCGAGAGCAATGCGCTTCGCGACAAGAAAGTTGTCATCGATTGTCAGATCCGAAGCGACGCGTACGGCCGGTGCGTCCGGCGCGATGAGGCCGCGGCTGCGCACATAGGCGACAATGCCGTCGGCGGTGTCAAAATCCGTGCTCCGCGCATCGCCGCTTTCCTCGACCGCGTCGAGCAGAATGGCGGTGCCGGAAACGAAGAGCTTCGCGATGGCGCGGAAGCGGTCGTCGCATTCGGCGAGCGAGCTTGCGTGGGTGCGGGCCTTCAACACGCGGGCGACGAGCATGAGCTCGAGGCTGCGAACCTCCTCCGCCAGCGCACGCTGCCGCACGATGAAGTCGCTCGGATCGGAAGGCGTCTCGGCCAGCGCCCGCCAGTCGCTCCCGCGCGCCATCAGGTCCTCGCCCGCCGCCAGCGTGGCATCGAGATGATCGGCAAGCATGTAGACCGATAACGGGGCCCGCATCTGGTGTGCCATCTCTAACTCCGCATTCCTCAAGATTTATCTCGGCGGAAAATGCCCTGATTCGTGAGGCACTAACCAGCTTCACGCGAATCGGCCGAGGGACAATGGGGAGCGATGAGGATAAGGTGTGGACCGTGCCGGCGGACTTATCACGAATGCGATAAAAACCGTGAAAAACCGGGCATCTTTTGGCGATCCGAGGGAATCGCGATTGCGAGAGACCGGTGCTGAATCACACCATCGAGCCGCGGATGAGCGCCCCTCAATCAGCATAAGGCGCCGCGATATTCACAACTCTGTCGCCGAGAGAACGCGAAAGCGGCGCTGTGGCACCCCTACAACCCGAGTTTGAGACTGCGCCGAAGTGAAAATATTCTCGGCATCGACCTTTCGGATGATGCGCCGGACCGGTGTTTTTTCCGGCGCGCTTCGCGGGACGAGCACCTTCATTTCCTTCGTGACCGCCTTCTCGGCGGGCTTTCGGCTGACCTTCGGAACCGTGATGACCTTGCGGCTGCGCGACTCTTTCAGCCGGATATCGAGCCTCGGCGCGACCTTGCCAAGCCTGCGTGCACGAAGCGCCATCGATTTCGTAGTGCTCTTTCGCTCAACGCGGTGAGTGGCAGGCGCCTTAGGCTCCGGTGCGGGATCTTTGCTGAATTGGGACGGCGTCAGAGGCATCGGCACGTCCAGGAGAGCCACCTGATCGGATGGCGTCGACGAGAGCCCGATCGGTTCCGCGGGTGCTGTGACAAGCTGCGACGGCAGCGTCGCTGGAATGCTCGGCTTTTGCAGCACCATCGGTGGCGGCGTAGGAGCGAGGGTCGCCCCGATGCTCGGCTTCAGAGGCGTACGGACTAAAGGCTTTGGCGCCTCTGCAGTTTCGGCGATCTGCCTATAGGCAGCAGCAACGGCTCGGGAGACGTTGGTCGTTGCAGACTCGGCGGATGATCGCAGCGAAGCGTAATCACGGGCGGGCGCCGGCTTCGGCACAAGTGCCGTGGTTACGGGCTGAGCCGTATGCGGCGCATCGGCGGCCGGGCGGGTAGGCGCCGGCGCCTGCGCTGCCACTGTAAGCGGCGTCGTGGCAGCTTTCGGAGCAACCGCATCTTCCACCCGTTCCAGCGCGGCGTACGATGATCGTTGGGTTCGAGAGCGGCGGCCAAGCCAGGAAAAAAACCGCAAAACGAGGCCGCTGGCGATGACGAAGAGCAGGGCCCAGGCGAGGACGGTGACTTCCGGCGGCAAGGGAACCTCCAACGGCAAGGCTACGCTGAATAACGTCCCCAAACGCTGCTGTGCGTCAACTGTCAGCATGAAAATTATTCGGCCGACCACACGCCGAGCAACAGCAGCCATGAAAAAAGGCGCGGCCTACGGGCGCGCGCCTTTCCAAATCAGTTCTGAACTTTGACCGATCAGAACACTTTCGAGAAAACGAAGTAGAGCGATCCGGCGAGAACGATCGAGACCGGCAGCGTCAGCACCCAGGCCATGATCAGGTTGCGGACGGTCGACCACTGCAAGCCCGAGCCGTTGGCGGCCATCGTTCCGGCGACACCCGACGACAAAACGTGGGTGGTCGAAACCGGCAGGCCGTAGGCATCGGCGGCGCCGATGGTTGCCATCGCGACGAGTTCGGCGGAGGCGCCCTGCGCGTAGGTCAGATGCGTCTTGCCGATCTTCTCGCCCACCGTCACGACGATGCGTTTCCAGCCGATCATCGTGCCGAGTCCGAGCGCGATCGCGACCGCGACCTTCACCCAGAGCGGAATGAAGCGCGTTGCCTTGTCGAGCGAGCCCTTGAACGCGGTGATCGACTTGACTTCGTCAGCCTTCAGGTTGTTGGCCTTGTCCTTGAGCAGGAAGCGGAGAGCTTCCGACGCCAGGTACATGTCGTTACGGACGTTCGAGACGGCGGCCGCAGGAACCTTGTCGAGAGCGCCGTAGGAGTCGACCTGTTGTGAGATCTCGCGCACCAGAACCGCAAGGCTCGGATACGTGCCCTCGTTGATCGTGCGCGCCGAGATGTAGGCCTCGACGGCCGGGCGCGGGTTGCCGAGCACGTTGTAGCCCGACGCCTGCTTCTCGATCACGGTGGCGGCGGCCGCAGCGTTCGCTTTGAATTCGACGATCTGCGACGGGCCCGGCGTGCGGTTCAGAGCGTAGGCCATCGGCACGGTACCGATCAGGATAAGCATGATGAGGCCCATGCCCTTCTGCCCGTCGTTCGAGCCGTGTGCGAACGAAACGCCCGTGCAGGTGAGGATCAGCAGGCCGCGGATCCACCACGGCGGCGGCTGCTTACCTTCGGGCTCCTTGTAGAGCGCGGGATTGCGGAGAACGAACTTCAGAATGAGAAGCAGCAGCGCAGCGAAGAAGAAGCCGACCAACGGCGAAACCAGCAGCGACGTGCCGATTTCCTGAGCCTTGCCCCAGTCGACACCCGAAGTGCCGTTGCCGCCATGCAGCAGCGAGTTGGCGACGCCGACGCCGATGATCGAGCCGATCAGCGTATGCGATGACGAGGACGGCAGCCCGAGCCACCACGTTCCGAGGTTCCAGATGATCGCGGCGATCAACAGCGCGAAGACCATCGCGAAGCCGGCGCTGGAGCCGACCTGCAAGATGAGCTCGACGGGTAGCAGCGAGATGATGCCGAAGGCAACGGCGCCCGTCGAAAGCAGAACGCCGAGGAAGTTGAAGAAACCGGACCAGAGCACGGCGACGTTGGCCGGCATCGAGTGAGTATAGATGACGGTCGCGACCGCGTTCGCCGTATCGTGGAAGCCGTTGACGAATTCGAAGCCGAGCGCGATCAGCAGGGCGACGCCGAGCATCAAGAGCGGCAGCCAAGTCGTAACCGGAACCTCGGCGGCTGAGATGTCCTGATAGAGGCTGTAGGCGGTGAAGAACAGGCCACCGGCCAGCAGCGCAAGGAAAATGAAAACAGTAATCGTGTTGGCACCGTGATCGAGATTGGGCTTGCTGCTTGGTGTGCCCGCCCCCGCCAATCCACCGTTCAACGCCACGTCAGACATGATTATTCCGCCCCCGTTAGAATTTCCGGGGCGAAATAACGCCCGTTTCGTTACAGTATAGTGACAATCTAATGCGGCGCTCGTAGCGGGAAAAGTTCCTGCCTCTCAGTGGCGCGACGCCGGTTGAGTGCCCACTTTGGCCCAGTAGCAAATCTCCTGCTTTGAGCCGAGTTCGCAGCGCCGGACTTCCCGCGGCGCCTCGGTTTTGAATATCTCGGGCGCGTCGCGCTTTGCGGGATGGGCCCCAGCAATGCCGGACTCTATCGCCGAAATGAGCAACGTCCCCACGGATGCAGCAAATACGAACGACATCCTTCTCGACAATTGGTGAAAGGTGAATGCGCGCATAGCTAAACTCCCCATTTGAGATCGACCGGCCCGCGGCACCTCAAGACAGGTCGATAATTAGTATTGTATAATATAACAAACAGTAGCGAGTGCAAAGCATTTCCCGATCCGAAGAAGAAGAGATAATACGGACGGCTTCGCTTGCGAGCCGGCGCGCCGTCCGGCGAAAACGTCGCCACTTCGGGCGTGCAAAGAAAATTACCTTCGGAGCATTTGAATTATTCTTCGTTCGCTTTTCGGGAACCCCTCCGTAGCGTGGCAGAGCAGCTCAGGACCAGGCTGTGAGCACCTCTCGGGGAGAGACCAAGAATGAAGATCGCGAAATTGATTTTGCTCGGAGCATTCGCTCTGGGGGCGAGCGTGTCTGCGCAAGCCGCGACATCGGCGCCGAAGCTGCATGTGCATGGCTCAGTTGCCACCCTCGCCAAGGCCGATAAGGACGAGAAGAAGAAAAATCCCGCGCATGCGCACCGCGTGAAAAAGCACAAGGTCGCGCAGGCGCAGCCGAAGAAGCCCAAAGCGCACAAGGCTCACTCGCACAAGCCTAAGAAGGACAAGGACAAGCACTGACCCCTGATCGCGTTCCGGCCGGGGGGCGGGATAGCGTTATCAGCCGCCGAGGGCACTTTCCGTTTCGCGTTCGGAAGGCGCCCTTGGCGGGTTTTTATTTTGGACGCATCCGTGACGACGGTCGTCGCGTTGATCAATCACGCCAGGCCATGATCTCGTCTGTTCGATCTCGCCAATCGGGATTTTCTGATTCAATCAGTGCAATCTTCGCGGCTCGCGAGAACTTTTTCAGCTTCTTCTCGCGTGCGATGGCTTCAAGCATCGTGTCGAATTCTTCGTAGAGTACGAGAAGATGCACGCCATAGCGCTGCGCGAAACTATCGACGACATCCTGCTGGTGAACTGAGACCCGTGCAGCGAGATCGCCTGTTACGCCGATGTAGAGCGTGCCATTCCTCTTGCTTGCGAGAATATAGACCGCTGGCCTCACGACACGCACGAATACCACCTCTTCGTCATCCTCGCGCAAGTGAGCATCGCGAACGACGCGCGGGGATCCAGCGCAAGAATCGCCGAAGGCGCAAAAACAAACAAGGCGCCCCTTGCGAGGCACCTTGAAGGAATTCGGTCGTCTTCGACGAGTCTCACGCTGGATCCCCGAACGCGGTCGCTGCGCTCACGCGTTCGAGGATGACGAAGTAAAACTCTTATGCTGGAAAGAACGGCAAGGCCTGGGTCAGGTGAGCCGCCAAATTATAGAACAATAAAAACATCCCTCCGAAACCGAAAAAAACGGTTGGAAAGAAAAAGTATGGCCAGATAGCAATGAGCTTTTTCGATAAATCGAAGTTCTCTTCAGCCGCTGTTTCTTGGCGACGCTTTTGCTCATCGACGAAGCGCAGCAAGCCATCCAGATCGTGAACGTTGGGCTTAAGATTTACGGAGTTAAACAGGCGCATTGCCACTGTTTGCATGGCAAACATTTTCATGATTTCGAAAACGACAAATAGTGCCAGTGACGTGCCAACTAACAAGGCAGTCGCGGAGCTAACTCCGTGTGGAAGATATCCCACACAGAAGCTCCAAATAGCGAAAATTCCCGCGTAGCCAAGGGAAACCACTAACGTAGCGTATTGCTTTGATCGCTCAAGCGCCTGGAGCGCAATCTCAGAATCCTGCCGTTGCGACTGCTGAAGCAGCTTCAATGCAGAACTAAAGTCTTGCGATGGAGGTTCGCTTTCAAAAGGTCGAGGGTTTGGGAATGCCATCGTCAGAAACCTTAAAATTGAGCGCCCGGCAAATTTACCGAGCGCCCGCTTCTAACACCTCGACTCAACTGCACCCGCTCGTGCTTCCGCACGTGTCGCACTTCAGGCAGGTGCCGTTCCGCACCATCGTGAAGTTGTGGCACTCGCTGCACGAAACGCCTTCATAACCGCGCAATTTCGCTTCCGAGACGCGCTGCTTGAAGATCTCCGACTTCGTCAGAACCGGACCTGAAGAAACCGCCGCGTGCAGCTCCTCGCTCGCAACCGAGAGAGCGTTGGCGCCGTGCGTCAGCGTCTGCTCGACGAAGCGCGACGTCACATCGTAGCTCTCGCTTTGAACGGCAGCCGCGCCAAGCGATGATGCTTTGGTCCCGGATACGTTCGTTGTCGTCCGGCTGGCGAGGCGAACGACAGGCGCACCGCGCACGAGGCCCTTCGACACCATCTTCGTCACGCTTTCCGGCAGATCGAACGCCAGCTGCTCATCCGTCGTATCGTCGCTCGAGCCGAGACCCGTCTCGCCAACGATCTCGCGCGGATCGACGTGCGCGAGGTCGTGACGGCCGAGATACGACACAGCCAATTCGCGGAAGATGTAGTCGAGGATCGACGTCGCGTTCTTGATCGTCTCGTTGCCCTGCACGAGGCCGGCCGGCTCGAAGCGCGTGAAGGTGAAGGCCTCCACGTATTCTTCCAGCGGAACGCCGTACTGCAGGCCGAGCGAGATGGCGATGGCGAAGTTGTTCATCAGCGAGCGGAAGGCAGCGCCTTCCTTGTGCATGTCGATGAAGATCTCGCCGACGCGGCCGTCGTCGTATTCGCCGGTGCGCAGATAGACCTTATGCCCGCCGACGGATGCTTTTTGCGTATAGCCCTTGCGCCGTCCCGGCAGTTTATCGCGGCCCTGCGCCTTCTCCTTTTCGACGTAGATGACGCGCTCGACGATTTTCTCGACGATCTTTTCCGTAACAGCCGCCGTACGTGCCGCCATCGGCTGCGCCATCAGCGCGTCGGCGGCCTCCTCGGCATCCTCCACGTCGTCGCCCAGGATCTGGCTGTTCAACGGCTGCGAGAGCTTCGAGCCGTCGCGATAGAGAGCGTTGGCTTTGAGCGCCAGCTTCCACGACAGCATGTAGGATTGCTTGCAATCGTCGACGGTTGCGTCGTTCGGCATGTTGATCGTCTTCGAGATGGCGCCCGAGATGAACGGCTGCGACGCCGCCATCATGCGGATGTGGCTCTCAACGGAGAGGTAGCGCTTGCCTTTCTTGCCGCATGGATTGGCGCAATCGAACACCGGTAGGTGCTCCGCCTTCAGATGCGGCGCACCTTCGAGCGTCATCGCTCCGCAGACGTGCTCGTTTGCAGCGTCGACGTCGCGCTTCGAGAAGCCAAGATGCGCGAAGAGATCGAATGACGGATCATTGAGCTTGTCGGCTGGAATGCCGAGTTTGCCGGTCATGAAGTCGTCGCCGAGCGTCCAGCGGTTGAACACGAACTTGATGTCGAACGCCGTGCCGAGACCCTTCTCGATCTTGGCCAGCGCGTCATCCGTGAAACCGCGGGATTTGAGCGTCTGCGTGTTGATCGCAGGCGCTTGGGCAAGCGACCCGTGACCGACGGCGTAGACTTCGATTTCCGCGATCTGGTTTTCGCGATAACCGAGAGCGCGCAGCGCTTCCGGAACCGACTGGTTGATGATCTTGAAGTAGCCACCGCCCGCGAGCTTCTTGAACTTTACGAGCGCGAAGTCGGGTTCGATGCCGGTCGTATCGCAGTCCATCACGAGGCCGATCGTGCCGGTCGGCGCGACGACGGTTGCCTGCGCGTTGCGATACCCGTGCTCCTGGCCGAGTTCGAGGGCGTTGTCCCAGGCACGCTTTGCAGCTTCGCCGAGGCGGCCGTCCGACAACGACGCGTGGTCGAGCGGAACAGGCGCCGTTGCAAGTTTTTCGTAGAACTCCGATTCACCGTGCGCCGCACGGCGATGGTTGCGCATCACGCGCAGCATGTCCTGCGCGTTCGGCTCGTATCCCGGGAACGGTCCGAGTTCCGCCGACATTTCCGCGCTCGTCGCGTAGGCGACACCGGTCATGATCGCGGAAATCGCGCCGCAGATTGCGCGGCCCTCGGCCGAGTCGTAGGGGATGCCCGCCGACATCAGCAAGCCGCCGATGTTCGCGAAGCCGAGACCGAGGGTCCGATAACGATAGCTAAGCTCGGCGATCTGCCGCGACGGGAACTGCGCCATCAGCACCGAAATCTCGAGCACGATCGTCCACAGGCGGCAGCCATGCTCGTAGGCTTCGATGTCGAACGATTTATCGTCCCGGCGGAAGCGCAGGAGATTGAGCGACGCGAGATTGCACGCCGTATCGTCGAGGAACATATATTCCGAGCACGGGTTCGAGGCGCGGATCGGTCCTGACTGCGGGCACGTATGCCAGTCGTTGATCGTCGTGTGGAACTGGATGCCGGGATCGGCCGAGGCCCACGCCGCGAAACCGATCTGCTCCCAGAGATCCTGGGCGCGGATAGTTTTTGTGATCTTGTCGTTGAGGCGGGCGCGAAGGTTCCAGTCCTTGTCGTCGACAACGGCATTGAGGAACTCGTCGGTGACGCGAACCGAGTTGTTCGAGTTCTGCCCAGCGACCGTCAGATAGGCTTCGCTGTCCCAATCCGTGTCATAGGTGTCGAACGCGATGTCCTTATAACCCTGCTTGGCGAACTGGACGACGCGAAGAATGTAGTTCTGCGGAACGCCGTCGCGCTTGGCTTCGCGGATCGCAATCTTGAGCTTCGGGTTTTTCGTAGGCTCGTAGCAAGCATCGCCCTCGGCTTCGCAGTTGACGCAAGCCTTCATGACGGCCTTGAGCCGCTTCTGGCAGATCTTCGAGCCGGTAACGAGAGCCGCAACCTTCTGCTCCTCGCGCACTTTCCAGGTGATGTATTCCTCGATATCCGGATGATCGACATCGACGACGACCATCTTGGCCGCGCGGCGTGTCGTGCCGCCCGACTTGATCGCGCCCGCCGCACGGTCGCCGATCTTCAGGAAGCTCATCAGGCCCGACGAGCGGCCGCCGCCCGACAGCTTTTCATTGGCGCCGCGAAGCGAGGAGAAGTTCGAGCCCGTGCCGGAGCCGTACTTGAAGAGACGCGCCTCGCGGACCCAGAGGTCCATGATGCCGCCTTCGTTGACGAGATCGTCGGCAACGGACTGGATGAAGCAGGCGTGCGGCTGCGGATGTTCATAAGCAGACGACGAGTGAACTAGCTCGCCCGTCTGATAATCGACGTACATGTGCCCCTGGCCGGGGCCGTCGATGCCGTAGGCCCAGTGCAGGCCCGTGTTGAACCACTGCGGCGAGTTCGGCGCTGCCATCTGCATCGCGAGCATATAGCGAAGCTCGTCGAAGAAGGCGTGCGCATCGCTTTCGGACGTGAAGTAGCCGCCCTTCCAGCCCCAATAGGTCCATGTGCCGGCGAGCCGGTCGAACACCTGCCGCGCGTCGGTCTCGCCGCCGAAGCGCTCATTCTCGGGAAGTTCGGCGAGCGCGGCTTCGTCGGGAGCCGAGCGCCAGAGCCACGAGGGAACCTGCGTCTCTTCACAACGGCGGAGCCGGCGCGCCACGCCCGCCTTGCGGAAATACTTCTGCGCCAGAATGTCGGCTGCGACTTGGCTGAAGTGCTCGGGAACGTCGAAGCCTGCGAGCTTGAAAACGATAGAGCCGTCGGGATTCTTGATTTCGGAGGTCGCACGCCGGAACGGGATCGAGGCATAAGGCGAGTTTCCGGCTTCAGTGAAACGCCGTGTAATCTTCATATGTAGGTGCCCCCGAGATTTCGCGGCAGACGGATCTTCGTCCGCTTGCCGTATGGAATGATTGCCGCGCACCGGACCCTGCTTTCCGATGTTTGGCGGGATGACAACGCAGAACTGACGCACACACACGGGCCGAGATCAGAGCGCACAACTCCCGCACCAGCGACGACGGTCGATGACCGCTATCCGCCGGCGTTTTGCCGACCACAAAGGTGTTTGATGGCGACGAGGTGCTCGTGCGCTACTCTGAACGCGACTGGAAACGACGCTTGAAACTGATTGGTCTCAACTCGGCGATAGCGTGATCCACAATTCCCCCTTCGGACCGTCGCACGTTCGCCGCACAGTCACAAAGTTAGGACGATTCGAGCCGCACGTCACGCATTCTGGGATATATATTGGGGTGGCAGAGGCAACAGAGCACTACATCTAGTGGTGTTAGCAACTTCCAGCGGGTTGCCGCAAATCCGGCCCAAACCCTTATGTTTCACCTTGATAAAATCGCGTTTGCCATGTGGACGAAGGTGAATGGAGCCATTTTGCTCAGCCCACGGCCAAGAGCTTAGTGCGATTCCGCATCTTCGATGTTGCGCCACTGCATCGCCTCCCGACAGTCTGGACATGTGCACTGCAGAGCAGCTAAGTCCAACGCCAGCGGCGGCGAGAAAAAGGACCCTAAGGACATGAGCTTACTCAGCGAGATCTTCAGCTGGTGGGGCGGCAACACCTGGGGCACGAGATTCTTCACCTGGCGCAAAGGCAAGCTCGTCGGCCAGGACCAGTTTGGAAATCGCTATTTCGTGCAGAAGAGAGGCGTCGGCCCACTTGGCGTTCCGGCGCGCTGGGTCATTTATCCGAAGCTCTCCGAGGCGAGCCAGGTGCCGCCAGAATGGCACGGCTGGCTCCATTATACGGTTGATACGCTGCCGACCGAGGAACGCTATCAGCGGCGCCCCTGGGAGAAGCCGCATCAGATGAACCTGACCGGTACGCCCGGCGCATATCGTCCGAAAGGTTCTATCCTGGGCAAGGGCGAGCGCGCAAAATCGAGCAGCGATTATAAGGCCTGGAAGCCGCACTGATCGCGCCCATCGAAAAATCGCCCGCTTTGAGGCTCAAGCGAGGGCCTCGCTGGGCAAGCGCCCCCAACTTGATGCCCCCACTTGATGCCCGCGACTGGATTTTGAATTGAGAACGCCCTTGCTTTCGAAACTTGCGCCGAGCGTAGGGCCACTCCGGCGCGGAACGGCCGCCGTGTTGTTGCCGCTTTTGCTCGCCGCCGTGACGGCCGTCGCGTCGCCGCCCGCCCGTGCCGATCGTATCGAAAACCAAGTCGCGGTCTTTTCCGCGCTCGACAAGGTGACGGCCCACATCTCGAAATTCGAGGTGGCGATCGGCCAAACGGCAACCTTCGGCGCTTTAAAGATCACGCCCCGCGCCTGTTATTCTCGTCCTCCGACCGAAGAACCCAAGACGACGACATTCGTCGAGATCGACGAAACGCAGCTCGATGGTTCGGAAAAACGGATCTTCACGGGCTGGATGTTTGCTGAAAGCCCCGGCATCTACGGCCTCGAGCACCCTACGTATGACGTCTGGCTGACGGAATGCAACAAACCGAGCCGAACCATCGCCGAACAGCCGCCCGCAGGCACTCCGCGCACCGTCACCGAAGCGCCGGCAGATGCCCCGGATCAGGCTGCCCCGGAGACCGGCTCGCAGGATAACGGCGACGCCGCCGTCGATCAGGATTTCCGCCGCCGCGTCCGCCGCTAGATTGCCGTTGCCGTCATCCTTGGACGAGCGCGGCAAAGCCGCGTCGAAGTCCGGGGATCCAGCGTCAAAAACGTCGAAGACGCAATATCGCGCCTCCGGCGAGTCTAACGCTGGATTCCCGATCGGCCTCGCGCCGCTCGTCCGTTCGAGAATGACGAAAACGGTTATTCGGCCAGTAGCCGCGCCGCCTTCGGCGCGAAGTAGGTTAGCACGCCCGCCGCACCCGCGCGCTTGAACGCGAGCAGGCTCTCGAGCATCGTCTTGTCCGGATCGAGCCAGCCTTTTTCAAAAGCCGCAGCGAGCATCGCGTACTCGCCGGACACCTGATAGGCAAACGTCGGCACGCCGAAAGTGTCCGAGACGCGGCGCACGATGTCGAGATACGGCATGCCCGGCTTTACCATCACCATGTCCGCGCCTTCTTCGAGATCGATGCCGACCTCGCGCAGGGCTTCCTCGCTGTTCGCCGGGTCCATCTGATAGGTGCGCTTGTCGCCCTTCAAAAGCCCCGACGAGCCGACGGCATCCCGGAACGGACCGTAGAACGCGCTTGCGTACTTAGCCGCGTAGGACATGATCTGCGTGTTCTTGAAGCCCGCCGTTTCGAGGGCGCTGCGAATGACGCCGATGCGCCCGTCCATCATATCGGACGGCGCGAGAACGTCGGCGCCGGCTTCCGCCTGCACGAGCGCCTGCTTGACGAGCGCCACGTTCGTCTCGTCGTTCGCGATTTCGTCGCCGACGAGCAAGCCGTCGTGTCCATGGCTCGTGTAGGGATCGAGCGCGACGTCGAGAATGACGCCGAGATCGAGTTTCGCGGCCTTGATCGCGCGCGTCGCCCGGCAGACGAGATTGTCCGCATTGAACGCTTCGAGTGCGTCCTCGCTGCGCTTCTTCGGATCGGTGAACGGAAAGAGCGCGATCGCGGGAATGCCGAGATCGACCGCTTGTTTCGCGGCCTCCACGATGAGGTCGACGCTAAATCGTTCGACGCCAGGCATCGACGCGACAGGCGTGCGCTGGGCCGTGCCATCGACGACGAACAGCGGCCAGATCAAATCGCTCGCCGACAGCTGGTTTTCGGCGACGAGCCGGCGAGACCATGGTGTCTTGCGGTTGCGGCGCATGCGAATTGCGGGAAAGCCGCCCGAAAGGAATTCGGGATTTCCACCGCCCCCGTTATCGATGCTGCGGGCGAGCGTGCGCGTACGGGAAGACATGAGCATAGGTTCCTAGGCACAAGACGGCGGCTTCTGAGCCGCCTGAAGTTCAGCCGAAATTCGCCCGACATTGGACACGAGCCGCGCTCCGGCGCAAGCCGCGCGATGCAGGGCAGGAATGCCGTCGAAGACATCGAGGCCGGTGCTAATCCATTCCGATTTTCGCGGCTAATCGCAGATTTTGGTAAACTTCCGCTCCGCCATGTCGACGTGGAAATGGTTGCGGTGATCCGCGTTCGCTTCCGGCCCAAGCGTCGTTCCGAAAATCCTGCAGGCGGCTTTGTGCGCTTCGTGCAAGAACGCCTGCACCTCTGCATCCGGAGCAGGGCGCGCAGCGAGCGCCACCTGCGCCGCTTTTTCTGCGAGAGGTCCCTTTTTGCCGGGCTTCACCACTGGCCCGCCGAGCCGGTTCGGAACGGCTGTTTCCGACGTCGCCACAAGTTTCGCTCCCGCTGCCGGCACACCTTCGATGATTGTCGAGCGGGCGAGTTCGGCTGCGGCGGCCCCGGCCGTCAAAGGCACAGCCAGCGGCAACGCGGCTTGCACCGGATTGGCCGCGGTGCCTGTTCCCGCAGTTTTGGCGGCGGCCTCATCTGCTGCACGCTTTGCCGCCTCCGCTTCGGCTAGAATTTCCCTATGCGGCTTGCCCCAGTCATCCAGCACTTCGGCCGTCTTCGTTGTTGCGGTTACGAAGCCGCCGATATCGAGCGCATTCGCCAAGCCGTGTTCGCTGAGCTTCGTTTTCTTGCGGCCGTAGGCGTTACGGCACGAATAGGAACTCATCGTCTCGATCATGACGATTTCCGATTTGAGATGCTTGCGCGCGAGCGGCTGCACGTCGTTCTCGAACCATTGGGTGAGCGCTTCGGCGAGATCACACGTCACGATCGCCGGCGGCGACAACGCCACCTGCGGTTTCTCGCCGATGCTGACGAGTTCGACGGGGGCTGGCGCGCCGCACGCGCCTTCCTTGATCGGTTCATGCGGCAAGGCAACGGCGTGAATGCGCTTCAACACGATGGCGCAATGCGCCTTGGCATCGGCGATCTCGGCCTCTGACCACGCGGGCGGCTTCGGCGCGGTTGCCGCGGAAGCTTTGGAGTCCGCCTCTGACTTGGCTTGCTCTCCGGGCTTTGCACCGGCGTTTTGCGACGAATCGGCATCGGCCTTCGAAGCAGGCAGCGCCGCCTTCGCGGGATCTGCCGCCGTTTGAGGAGCAGAACCCGCATCAGCATCGGCCTTGCCGTCGGTTGCGACGTCGGCCGCCGGATGTACTGCCTTTTGCTTCGCCTGAGCATCTCGACCCGTGCCTACGGCAAGCAATGACACAACCACGAGGGCCGCAGTGATGATGAGCCGCAAGCTCGACCTGAAGCCGTTGCCGTCTGCGCGCGTGGGCGTCGTCATTTCTGTCTGTACATCCTTGGCGAGCGCTCTAAAAAGCCGGCAACAACCCCATCCGGCACAGGGTTAATAGTTGCAGAATTCCTCTTGCAGGCCAAGGTGCTACCGAACCTCGGCTTTGGATGCGATGTCGATGCGGCGCATATTTGCAGAGGGTAAGATGCAGCTTATAGCCGCAAAATATGGCGGGTTCAGACGAAACACGCCATAGCATCGCAACAATCATTCGAATCGTTGGCGAAATCGTCTGGACGATACTTACAGAGCTTGCTGTGAACGAACACAACATTGATCTCAGAACGGCGACGGCCGAGCAGCCGTTGAAGATCGTTGCGGCCCAGTTCGGTGCGGTGCAGACGTTCACGCTCGACCGGCCAAACGCTCTCAACGCCATCGATGACGAGATGTGCCGGATACTGGCGAGTGCCATCCCGCGCGTTGCGCGCAATCCCGACGTCTATATCGTGGCGCTGCTCTCGAACCATCCGCGAGCCTTTTGCGCGGGCGGCGATGTTCGGGCGCTGTCGGCAGCCGCGAAGCGCGATATCGAGACGGCCAAGACCTACCTCCGCACCGAATATTCGCTGAACTGGCTTCTCGAATGCTTTTCGAAGCCGACCGTGTCGTTCATCAACGGGCTATGCATGGGCTCGGGCGTGGGCCTGACCGCGTACAATACCCATCGGATCGCAGGCGAAGGCTTCAAGTGGGCAATGCCCGAAACGAAGATCGGACTTTTCCCGGATGTCGGCGTTAGCCGCGTCTTGGCGAAGATGCCCTGGCCGATTGGCATCTATCTGGGGTTGACCGGCCGCACGATCGGCCGCGCCGACGCGCAATGGCTCGGCCTCGTTACCCATTGCATTTCGTCGACGCATTTTTCGGGAATTCTCGACAAATTGAAGGATGCCGAGCCGGTCGATCCGATGCTCGATGGTTTGCATGAGCTTCAACAGCCCGGCGATTTGCAAAAAGACAAAGGCCATATTCTCGAACATTTTTCCGAACCGACACTCGAAGGAATCTTGCGATCGCTGACCAATGCCGAGGCAAAAGGATCGGAGTGGGCGCGGAAAACGCTGGCGGATTTGGGCAAGTGTTCGCCAATATCGCTGGAGATCACGATCCGCCATATCCAGTCGGCGCTGTCGTTCGATACAAGGCAGACCCTCATCGAAGATTATCGCTTAGCGGTGCGCTGCCTGGAGGGCCACGACTTCCACGAGGGGGTTCGCGCGCTACTTATTGAAAAGGATGGCGATCCGTCGTGGAAACCCAAACGCTACGATGCGAGTATTGCAAACGCAGTCGATGAATATTTTGCGCCATTGCCAGATGGTGAACTGGAATTGCCAACGAGATCAGAAATGCAGGCAGCACGCGTTTGAATTTACTGGCCGCGTTGCTTTGAATTCTCTCCACCCCGTAAGGGAGAAATTTACCAATCTGGAATTTTCGCCTGAGTATTGGTTAAAAATTTATTCCAAAGACACCCCCCTACTATTCTTTTACTATATCTATTTAGCCGAAATTCAGGCCTCCGAGTTATCAATTTGTCAAAACCCGGGCCAACCGGGTGGCGTCAACATTTGTGAGGCAGGGTTATGAGTTTAGCGTACGATATGGCGCGTCACCGCGCGCCGGCCCAAGAAGAAGGGTTTCGCGGTGAGTATCTTCAGGCGCTCCGATTGATCGAGCGTCTTCACCGTCTCCTCCTCGACGTCATCAAGGACGAGTTTGACCGTCGCGGCGGAGCCGAGCTCAATAGCGTGCAGGCCTTGCTCCTCTACAACATCGGCGAGAGCGAGCTGACGGCTGGCGAGCTCAAGACGAGGGGTTACTACCTCGGGTCGAACGTGTCCTATAATCTGAAGAAGCTCGTCGATATGGGCTACATCCACTACAAGCGGTCCGATACGGATCGCCGGTCGGTGCGTGTCAGCCTGACCGACAAGGGCCTTGAGGCGCGGGACATCGTCAGCAAGCTCTATCTCCGCCAGCTGGGCTCGGTGCAGACCGTCGGCGAAGTCTCCAACGAGGACGTCAAGGGCCTGAACAAGGCATTGGTGCGCCTCGAGCGTTTCTGGTCGGATCAGATCCGCTACCGGCTCTAATCACGGCTGACGCCAATAACCTGCTCTAAGCGCGGTCGCCAGGCCGGCGCACGGGGACTTCTTTGCTGGATGCAGAGAAGTCCCATTTTTGTTTTGTCCGTGTCCAAGTTGCCCGGACCCGCAGCTACCACATGTCAAATACTCGAAACTCAGATAGTCTAGCCCCAACGAAATTCGCAATCGCAAGCGTCGGGGGACGGCGGTGGACAGGGGGAATCTAAAGTCTGGAGCAGCGGTTGGCCGTTCGCGCCGGCGTCTGGCCAACATCCTGACCGTTGGATTCGTTGCATTATCGGCCGCCGGATGGCTCGGCGGCGACGCGTCGGCTCAGAGCTTCGGCTGGTTCAATTTCGGTTCGACCGGCAATGACGGCCCTTCCTATTCGACCAACCGCACCGATCCGGATTTCGTCCGTGAATGGGAGGCCAACCCGCCGAAAGGGTACGCGACTCTCGCCAAGGCCAACATCGAAGCGACCAAAATGGCGGTCCGCCAGTACACGATGATCGTGGGGAAGGGCGGCTGGCCCCAAATCCCCGAGCCGCCGCCGAAGACGCTTCGCGACGATCTCATGCAATTCGGAACGACCCGTCCCGAGGTCGCGCTGCTGCGCGCCCGCCTCGCTGCGTCGGGCGACCTCCGGAGCGCGAATACAACTTCGAGCTACTTCGACAACGACGTCGAGAAGGCGCTGCAGCGGTTCCAGGCCTCGAACGGCCTGACGCCGACGGGCATCGCCGATAAGCGGACGATCGTTGCTCTCAACGTGCCGGCGGATGTGCGTCTGAAGCAATTGAAGATCAATCTGACGCGCCTGCAGGAAGCCATCCCGACGACGTCGAAGCGATACGTCATCGTCAATATTCCGGCGGCCCAGATCGAGGCCGTGGAGAACGGCGCGATCGTCGCTCGCTACGCCGGCGTCGTCGGCAAGCCCGAACGTCCGACGCCCCTTCTCAAGACGCCGATCACGGATTTGAATTTCAACCCGATGTGGCGATTGCCGCCGACGGTCATCTCGGAAGACCTGATCCCGCGCGGACGCGAGATGCAGAAGAAGGGCCAGAACGTCCTTCTTAAGTTCGGCATCGACGCCTATGCAGGCGGCAAGAAGGTCGACCCGCAAAGCATCAACTGGGAGAAGGTGACGCCCGGCACCTACACGTACAGCCAGCAGCCGGGCAAGGAGAACCCGCTCGGGTTCCTGAAGATCAATTTCGACAGCGCCCATTCCGTCTACATGCACGATACGCCGTCGGATCGGATTTTCGGCCGCAACTTCCGCTCCGAGAGCTCGGGCTGCATCCGCGTCCACAACATCGAGAATCTGGCCGCCTGGCTACTTGCCGATCAGAAAGGCTGGAACGCCGACCGCATCGCCCAGATCAAGGAGCAGGGCCAGCGGATGGACGTCCGCCTCAAAAAGCCCGTTCAATTGCTGTTCGTCTATATCAGTGCCTGGGCGACGGAGGACGGCGTTGTCCAATTTCGGCGTGACATTTACCAGAAGGATGGTATCGGCGAGGTCGCATCATCCTATTAACTCCCCCAATGGCGACGTAGGGCTGGTATGCGCAAGTCCCAATGCTGCTTGCTGCAGGGAAGGCCGGCGGCCCGAATAGGGCGTTGAGCCAGACGAAGTCCTTTCGGAGTGTGACCAAATTTTCATCACCAGCGCGACGAAACGGCACTGGTCCTTTGGCGTCCCTGGGTTCATAAACGAACCAAAATAATGAACGCCGTGCTTATGGGAGCGGAAATCGACTGATGAATTACGAGCAGATGCTCTCGGAAGCCCTCGATACCGTAAAGCGCGAGGGGCGTTATCGGGTTTTTGCTGATGTGAAGCGTCGCCGCGGTGCGTTTCCAAAAGCCGATGTCGTCAAAGGCGAAGACGCAAAGCAGATAACCGTTTGGTGCTCCAACGATTATCTCGGCATGGGCCAGCACCCGAAGGTGCTCGCCGCAATGCACGAGGCGATTGATCTCGTCGGCGCCGGTTCGGGCGGCACGCGCAACATCGCCGGCACGACTCACTACCACGTCGAGCTGGAACGCGAGCTTGCCGACCTCCACGGCAAGGAGATGGCGCTTCTGTTCACCTCAGCCTTCGTCGCCAACGAGGCGGCCCTTTCGACGCTTGCCACACTCTTTCCCGGCTGCGTGATCTTTTCCGACGAGAAGAACCACGCATCGATGATCGCCGGCATCCGCAACGGCCGCGGACCGAAGCAGATCTTCGTCCACAACGACCTCGCCGATCTCGAAGAGCGGCTGAAGAAAGTGCCGCGCGACACGCCGAAGATCATCGCTTTCGAAAGCGTCTACTCGATGGACGGCCACATCGCCCCTATCGCCGCCATCTGCGATCTGGCGGAAAAGTACAACGCGCTCACGTATCTCGATGAGGTCCACGCGGTTGGGCTCTATGGCCCGCGCGGCGGCGGCGTCGCCGAGCGCGAAGGCGTAATGCATCGCGTCGATATCATCAATGGCACGCTCGCCAAAGGCTTTGGCGTCATGGGCGGCTACATCGCGGCGTCGCGGACGCTTTGCGACGCCATCCGTTCCTATGCCCCTGGCTTCATCTTCACGACGTCGCTGGCGCCCGCGATCGCGGCCGGCGCAGTCGCGTCGATCCGGCATCTGAAAGCGAGCAATGTCGAGCGCGAAATGCACCAGGAGCGTGCCCGCACGCTGAAGCGCCGTCTTGTCGCCGCCGACTTCCCGGTCATCTCGGGGCCGAGCCACATCGTGCCCGTGTTGGTGGCCGATCCGGTTCGCTGCAAGGCGCTGACGGACGTGCTGCTCGACCGCTACGGTATCTATGTGCAACCGATCAACTATCCGACGGTTCCGCGTGGCACCGAACGCCTGCGGCTGACGCCATCGCCTCAGCACACGGACGCCGATATGGAACATCTCGTCGGTGCGCTGTCCGACCTCTGGTCTCAGTGCCCCCTGGCGCTGATGGAAAGCCTCGCGGAAGCGGCGGAGTAAGCCGGCCGCGACCGCCTCAGGTGCGCTGCAAAACCGTTACCCGCGCCTTTATTACGCGGGTGCGGATGGAGTTGAGCGCTGGCGCGAGAGCCCGTACTATGCTTGAAACCGCGTCCGGCCGGGCTTGCTCCAGAGTACCCGCCAGCGCTACAAAAACATTTCCCAAAATAGAGGAAAGCTCATGTCGACTGCACCGGCCGCAGCAACTTCGCAGACCTCCCGCTTCTTCAAGGCGCACCTGTCCGAGACCGATCCTGAGGTCTTCAGTGCCATCCAGAAGGAATTCGGGCGTCAGCAGAACGAAATCGAGCTGATCGCTTCGGAAAACATCGTCTCCCAGGCCGTGCTCGACGCTGCAGGCTCGGTCCTCACGAACAAGTATGCCGAAGGCTATCCGGGCAAGCGCTACTACGGCGGCTGCCAGTACGTCGACATCGCTGAAGAGCTCGCAATTGATCGCGCCAAGAAGCTTTTCAACTGCGGCTTTGCCAACGTGCAGCCGAACTCGGGCTCGCAGGCGAACCAGGGCGTGTTCAATGCGCTCGCAAAGCCCGGCGACACCATCCTCGGCCTGTCGCTCGCAGCCGGCGGTCACTTGACCCACGGCGCGACCGTCAACCAGTCGGGTAAGTGGTTCAACGCCGTCCACTACATGGTAAAGCCCGATACGCACCTCATCGACATGGACGAGGTGAAGAAGCTCGCGCACGAACACAAGCCGCGCATCATCATCGCCGGCGGTTCGGCCTATCCGCGCAAGATCGATTTCGCTGCGTTCCGCGCGATCGCGGATGAGGTTGGCGCGCACTTCCTCGTCGACATGGCGCACTTCGCCGGTCTCGTCGCCGCCGGTCTCATCCCGAGCCCGTTCCCGCATGCGCACGTCGTCACCACGACGACGCACAAGACGCTCCGCGGTCCGCGCGGCGGCATGATCCTGACCAACGACGAAGACATCGCGAAGAAGGTCAACTCGGCGATCTTCCCTGGCATCCAGGGCGGCCCGCTGATGCATGTCATCGCCGCAAAGGCCGTTGCCTTCGGCGAAGCGCTGCGTCCCGACTTCAAGGTCTACATCAAGAACGTGATGGATAACGCCAGGGCGCTGGGCGAAGTGCTGGTTCAGAACGGCTTCGCGCTCGTTTCCGGCGGCACCGACACGCACGTGGTGCTCGTCGATCTCCGTCCGAAGAAGATCACCGGCAACAAGGCCGAGAAGTCGCTCGGCCGTGCACACATCACCTGCAACAAGAACGGCATCCCGTTCGACCCCGAGAAGCCGATGGTGACGTCGGGCATCCGCTTGGGTTCGCCCGCCGGCACGACGCGTGGTTTCGGCGTCGCCGAGTTCCAGGAAATCGGCCGCCTGATCACCGAGGTTCTCGAAGGTCTGGCAAAGAACGGCGAAGAGGGCAACGCCGAGGTCGAAGCCGCCGTCAAGGCGAAGGCGACGGCGCTCTGCCAGCGCTTCCCGATCTACGCCTGATCTAAATGCCGAATTTAATTGATAAGAGCGCTGGATACGTCCGGCGCTCTTTTCTTTTGGGCCGCGCCTGTGGCGCCCGCCCGGACAACCGAACTCAGCCCCCGACAATGTGACACCGCTTCATGAGAAGCGCGGGCAAACTCGCTGTAAATTCCGCTAATCTTCCCTCGGGAGCTAAGATCAGGTTTACGACAGATCTCTTTCACATTGTTGAAAACCCCAGTGAAGGGCATCTCGGCAATGTGTGTCGCCGCCGGAATCTGGCTTGTGGTGAAGAAGAAGTCTGTTCGAGCGGAAACAAGGCGCCGCTACTCCGGAGCGGGACCGGCGGAATGCGAGGAGCTGAAGGATGCGCTGTCCATTTTGCGGAAGCGAGGATAGCCAGGTTAAAGACAGCCGGCCGTCGGATGAAAATTCGGCGATCCGCCGGAGGCGTATCTGCGCCGATTGCGGCGGCCGCTTCACGACTTTCGAGCGCGTTCAGCTCCGCGAATTGACCGTCCTCAAGCGTTCGGGCCGCAAGGTCCTGTTCGACCGCGACAAGCTTTTGAAATCCATTTCGGTCGCGATGCGCAAGCGTCCGTTCGAGCAGGAGCGGATCGACCGGCTCGTCTCCGGCCTCGTGCGCCAGCTCGAAAGCTCGGGCGAAACGGAAATTACGTCTGCTGAAATTGGTGAACTCGTCATGGCGGCCTTGCGCGAACTCGATCCTGTCGCGTATGTGCGCTTCGCGTCCGTGTATCGCGATTTTCGCGATGCTGCGGATTTTCACGCGGTTCTCCGTGAGCTCGCGAGCAATGTCCACGATCCGCTCGATCTGACCGAACGGTTTGGAACGCCCGCTCTCGACGAGATCGCGATTCAGAAGAAGCACTGAGCAGGTATGTCGAGTTCCCGAGGTTGTGCGTTCGACGACGAGATGATGGCAGTCGCGCTGCGTATGGCCGAGCGCGGGCTTGGCGCGACCTGGCCGAACCCATCCGTCGGCGCCGTCATCGCGAATGAACAGACGGGCGAGCTGATCGCACGTGCAAGAACCGCGGATCGTGGCCGCCCGCACGCCGAGACAACCGCAATTGCAACGGCGGGCGACAGGGCGCGAGGCGCAACCATTTACGTCACGCTCGAGCCGTGCTCGCACTACGGCCAGACGGGCCCCTGCGCCGACGCGATTGTTGCTGCAGGATTGAAGCGCGCCGTCGTTGCCATCGAAGATCCCGATCCGCGCGTCGCCGGTCGCGGTCTCGATCGGTTACGGGACGCCGGCATCGAAGTTGTTCGCGGCGTCGGCGCAGCCAAAGCGCGGTGGATCACGCGCGGCCACGTCGTCCGCATCACCGAGCGCCGTCCGTTCGTCTCGCTGAAGCTCGCACTCGATGCGAATGGCGATATTGCCCGGGGTTCCGGCACTCAACCCGTCTGGGTGACGGGCGAAAGATCGCGCGCTCACGCCATGGTGTTGCGAAGCGAGTTCGACGCCATTCTTGTCGGAGCCGCAACCGTCAGGGACGACGATCCGGAATTGACGTGCCGGCTGCCGGGCCTCTTCGAGCGCTCGCCGGTGCGCATCGTTCTTTCACGCTCGCTCGATCTGCCGGTCGAAGCCAAGCTCTTTCAAAGCGCCGCGAAGGTTCCGGTTTGGCTGCTGACGGGCCACGGCGGCGATGCGGGTAAGAAAAGCGCGATCGCCGCAAGCGGCACGGACATCATCGAAGCCGGTGTTGTTGCCAACACTCTTTGGCTGCCGTCGATCATGGAAGCGCTCGTCGCGCGCGGCATCACGCGTTTGCTCGTCGAAGGTGGTCCCGCGATCTGGGGTGCCTTTGCGAAAGCATCCCTCGCCGATGAGATCGTTCTTTACATGGCAGGGAAGCCCACCGACGTTGACGCGCAGAATGCAGTCGCGCGCTGGCTCGGCCCCCTCGGCACGACAGTCGTTGAGCGGCGGACAATCGGCACCGATACGATGTGGCGGCTTCACCGCCTAGCGGACAAAGCCTAGCGGACAAGGCCAAGCGGACAAGGAAGGACGCTGATCAGATGTTTACCGGGTTGATTACCGATGTCGGCGAAGTGATCGCCAGATCGCCGGGCGGTTTTACTTTGAAAACGGCCTATAGGCTCAAGCCGGAAGAAACCGGGCTTTCGATCTGCTGCGACGGCGTATGTCTGACGGCGACGGCAATCAAGCCGCTTGCCGATGGCGCCGAATTTACCGTTGACGTTTCGAACGAGACGTTGGCCAAAAGCACGCTCGATAAGTGGCAACCCGGCCGGCGCGTCAATTTGGAACGGTCGTTGCGGGCCGGCGACGAGCTCGGCGGCCACATCGTCTCCGGTCACGTCGACGGCATTGCCAAAATCATTGCCATTACCAGCGACGGGGAAAGCAAACGCTTTCTTTTGGAGGCGCCCGAGCATCTTTCCCGCTATATAGCCCCCAAGGGGTCCGTGGCGTTGGACGGCACCTCGCTCACCGTCAACGAGGTTGCGGAAGCCCGTTTTGGCGTCAATCTCATTCCGCACAGCTTGACGGTGACGACGTGGGGCGCGAAAACCCCCGGCGATCTGGTCAATCTGGAAGTCGATGTGTTCGCGCGTTACGTCGCGCGCCTGATGGAGTTTCGCCCATGATGCCGGGCTCGACGAACTTGCAGTCCACTCACAGCGGTAGCGCGCTCTCGCCGATCGAGGAGATCGTCGAGGAGATGCAGAACGGCCGCATGGTCATTCTCGTCGATGCCGAGGATCGCGAAAACGAAGGCGATCTCATCATCCCGGCGCAAATGGCGACGCCCGACGCCATCAACTTCATGGCCAAGCATGGCCGCGGATTGATCTGCCTCGCGTTGACCGCGGCGCGCGCCAAGGATCTCAATCTTGATTTCATGGTGCGCTCGAACGGCTCGCGTAACCGCACGGCCTTCACGCAATCGATCGAAGCGCGCGAAGGCATCTCGACCGGCATCTCGGCATTCGATAGGGCGCGCACGATCGCGACCGCCATCGATCCGTCGAAGGGCGCGGCCGACATCGTCTCGCCGGGCCACGTTTTCCCGCTCATCGCACGTGATGGCGGCGTCCTCGTCCGAGCCGGACATACCGAAGCATCGATCGATCTCGCGAAGCTCGCAGGTCTCTCGCCGGCCGCCGTCATCTGCGAAGTGATGAACGAAGACGGCACGATGGCGCGCATGGCCGATCTTGCCCGCTTCGCCAAGATTCATAATCTCAAGATCGGCGCCATCGAGGATCTGATCGCCTATCGCTTCAAGAACGATCGCATCGTGAAGCGCGTCGCGCAGACGCCGGTCGAGACGACGAGCGCGGGCAACTTCGATCTCTACGTCTACGAGACCACGGTCGAGGTCGGCGAGCATCTGGCGCTCGTCAAAGGCAATGTCGCGAAGGGCGGACCCGTCCTGGTGCGCGTCCACGCCGTCAACGTGCTGCACGACGTGCTCGACATCAATGGCCACGGCGAGACTGGTTCCGTGGTCGAACAGTCAATGCGTGCCATCGAAGCCGAGGGCCGCGGCGTCATCGTCCTCATTCGTGACTTGCGCCCCAAATCCGTGTCTGATTGGGTGACGCGGAGAAACACCCCCGGCGCTCTCGCGGACCTGAGCAAGGAACGCCGCCAGGTCGAAATCGGCGTCGGCTCGCAGATCCTCGCCGATCTTGGCGTCAAGGACATGGTGCTTCTCACGACATCGCCGCAACACGTCTACGTCGGCCTCGAAGCATTCGGGCTGCGTGTGACCGGAACAAGAAAAATCGAGTAGCTCGACACATGGTTCAGAAAGCCCCAGGAGCCCCGCGGGATGACAATGGCGCGGCTCCCATTCGCGCGCACATCCTTCTCATCGAAGCGCGCTTCTATAACGACATCGCCGATCTGCTCATCGAAGGGGCGATTGCCGAGTGCACCAAGCGCGGCGCGACCTACGAGCGGATCGCCGTTCCGGGCGCGCTCGAAATTCCGCAGGTGCTGTCCGCAGCGGCAGAGGCGCGGGAGGCCGGACGAACGGCGTTCGATGGTGCCGTCGCTCTCGGTTGCGTTATTCGCGGAGATACGGGTCACTATGATATCGTCTGCAACAATGCGAACCATTGGCTGATGGATGTGGCCGTGCGCCAGAACGTTCCGGTCGGCAATGCCATTCTCACCGTCGAAACGCGCGAGCAGGCATTGGTGCGAGCTGAAGGTGGTATTGCCGGGAAAGGCGGAGACGCCGCCCGTGCGTGCTTGCGATTGATCGAGACGAAGCGCGCTTTCTGGGGAACGCCGGCATGACCGCCAAAGGCAAGTCAAAGCTGGCAGAAATTACGCCGCGAACGGCAGCGCGGATTGCGGCCGTGCAGGCGCTTTATCAAATGGACATGGCGGGCACCGACGTCAATGACGTGATCGCCGAATTCATCGAACAGCGTTTTGAAGGCGATAACCGTGACGAGGTCCTGGCGATCGCGGACCGGGTTTTCTTCGCCGACATTTTGCGGGCGGTTCTGCGCCGTCAGCGCGAGATCGATCCGATGGTGGACGAGCAGCTCGCGACCGGCTGGAGTCTCGTGCGCGTCGATTCCATTCTGCGCGCGATCCTGCGCGGCGGCGTCGCCGAGCTTCTTGACCGTGATGACGTTCCGGCGCGCGTCGCCATAAACGAATACGTCAACGTCGCGCACGTCTTCTTCTCCGAAGACGAGCCACGGGTCGTGAACGGCGTGCTGGACAAGATCGCGCGACGGGTTCGAGGCCACGAATTCGTAAGGCGGGTAACGCCATCCTGAAGATGTAAGCGCGCGAGCGCTGGGCTTGGAAAAGATGCCGCCATCGCACGCCGACGGACGAGAAGCCACCGACGGGCCAACAGGCCGGATCGAAAGCGAAACCGATCTCATCCAGACCTATTTGGCGCCGCTCGCTGCCGGCGTTCCAGGCGCCTTCGGACTTCGCGATGACGCGGGACTGATTTCTCCTGAGGCCGGAACCGATCTCGTCGTCAGCAGCGATCCCATCATTGCCGACGTGCACTTTTTCCCGAACGACGCTCCGGAGGACGTCGCCTGGAAGGCGCTCGCCGTCAACGCTTCCGACATGGCCGCGAAAGGCGCGACGCCGCTCGCCTATATTCTGACGCTTGCTCTGCCCGAGGCGCCAGCCCGAGACTGGATGGTGAGATTTTCGCAAGGCCTGCAAAAAGCACAAGACAGCTTCGGCTGCCGTCTTTTGGGTGGCGATACGGATCGAACGCCCGGTCCGCTTTCGATTGGGATCACAATGCTGGGCTCGGTGCCCGCCGGCAAATTCGTCCGCCGTCAGGGCGCCCAGAGTGGAGACCACGTATTCGTAACGGGAACCATCGGCGACTCGGCGCTGGGGCTCGCCGTCCGCAATGATCCGTCGGCCTTCGATAAGGTCCTGAGCAACGAAGAACGCGCATTCGTGCTAGACCGCTATCTCCGTCCGCGACCGCGTCTGGCGCTCGCCCGAACCCTTCGAGATCACGCCTCGGCCGCGCTCGACATTTCCGATGGCCTCGTGAAAGATCTCGCCCGGCTCGCCGGACCGTCGGGAATTTCTCTCCAGCTGGATACCGTTCCGGTTTCGCCCGCCGTTGCAACGGCGCTCGCCCATGATGCCGGTATCGCCCGGCTCGTCCTCGCAGGAGGGGACGACTACGAACTCATTGTCGCAGTGTCGCCAGCCTCCGTGGCAGCCTTCACATGCGGCGCGGAGATGGCAGGAATCGCAGTCGCGCAAATTGGCGTCCTTGAAGCAGGGCGGCCGCTCGAAATACGGGATGCAAACGGATCGCCCCTGGACGTAAAGCGGTTTGGTTACGACCACTTTGACGGAACAGTCGCGTAGCCTCGAGCACCAGATGATGAGCGGCAAGAGCGCAACACAGACCTGCATTTCGGTGTCTGTCTGCGACGGGTTCGCTTTGCTAGATCGTCACTGTTTGGCCATATGCGTGATGGCAGTTAAGTGGCTGAAAAGGCACGTATGCTGCCATATAGATGAACACTGTCGAAATTCAAAAGCGTGCCGCGCGGAATTTTTATAACTGGTACGCATCGTTTTACGGAAAGCCGGACAAGCGGGATGAGGGATTTGATTTTGACGTCACGGTCGGGAGCTTCGGTTCTGCGAACAGCCGCGCTGGTGCTGCTTGCTTCGATCCTTCAAATTCTTCCGCAATTCGCGACGCCGGGCCACGCCCAGATCAGCATCTGGGATCAGCTGCAGGGACCGAGCTACGGACGAGGCGCAGCCGATGCGCCGCCTCCGAAAGCCGATTCGCTTGACGATCTGCGGCCGGACGCAACGCCATGGCGCAGTGATGTCATGGTCAACGCCATGGCGGCGGCAATCGAGCGCTATCAGAAAATCGTCGATAGCGGTGGCTGGCCCGTGGTTCCGCAGGGCCGCATGTTGCGCGAAGGCGACGACGATCCGCGCGTACCCATATTGCGGAAGCGCCTCAGGATCAGCGGCGACATGCCTGCGAAAGGGTCCTATTACGACTCCGAGTCGTTCGACTCCGAACTGACCGATGGCGTGAAGCATTTTCAAAAGCGCAACGGCATCCGTGAGACGGGACGCATCGAGCAGTCCGTCTATCCGGTTCTGAACATCACTGCCGAGCAGCGTCTCGCGCAGCTCAAGCTGAACTTCGACCGTCTTCGCGGTCTGATGATCGGCGTCGAAGAGCGCTACGTGCTGGTCAACGTTCCGGCGTTTCAGCTCGAAGCCGTCGACAAGTTCGAAGTGCAGCTTCGCCATCGCGTAATTGTCGGGCGGCCCGGACGCGAAACGCCCGATGTGAAAGCCACGATCAAGGCTCTCAACTTCTTCCCATTCTGGCGCGTTCCGGAGAGTGTCGCGACGCTCGATCTCATTCCGCGGCTTCGCAAAGAGCCGGGCTATCTCGCCGAGGAAGGCATCCGCGTCTACAACGGCGTCAACGGGCCGGAACTCGATCGCAATACGATCGATTGGTCGTCGCCCCAGACGACCAACTACAAGTTCAAACAGGACCCAGGCGAAAAGAACGCTCTTGGCCTGCTGCGCTTAGACATGTCCAACCAATACGGCGTCTACATGCACGACACGCCAATGAAGAACCTGTTTGACCAGCGCAGCCGCGCCTTCAGCGCCGGATGCGTTCGCGTAAAGAATGTCTTCGATCTCGCCGATTGGGTCGCACATTACGAGCCCGGCTGGGAGCAGCCCGGTCGTGTCCGCCAGCAGCTCAACACCGGCCAGCCGATGGAGCTGAAGCTGACGCGCCCGATACCGGTGTACTTCACCTACATCACGGCATGGGCTGAGCCTTCCAACGGCTCGGTCGAATTCCGTCCCGATATCTATGGTCGCGACGGCGCCGCGATGCAGACGTCGTATCAGCGCGACGCCGACGATGCGCCGCCCGCATCCGCCGCCGCGGCTCTCGCGCCCTGATCTATCGCAGCAAGCTCGATCCCGGCAGGGATCGGCTTGTGACCTCGCGGAGCACGAAGCTCGAATGTAGTCGCGAGATGCCGGGAAGGCGCGAAAGCTCCTCTTTATGGATCCGCTCGAAATCCGCGAGATCGCGCGCGAAGACCGTAATCAGATAATCGTCCTGGCCCGACATCATGTAGCAGGACACGATCGACGGCGCCGCCGCCGCGGCCCGTTCGAAAGCCGCTAGCAGATCTTCGTTTTGGCTCTCTAGGCTTATCTGCACGACGACCATCATCGTGAGGCCAAGCGCCTTGCGATTGATTTTGGCCTCATATCCCGCGATCGCCCCCGATTGCTCGAGGGCCCGGATGCGGCGGGCGATGGCTGTCGGCGACAGGGGGACGCGCTGCGCCAGCTCGACCTGACTCTGACGGCCGTCGGCGAGAAGGGCGGTGAGAATCGCCTTATCCAGCGCGTCTATGGCAATTTCCGCCATTTTTCTGCGTCCTCTCGCCAATATGCAGCAATTTTCGTTGTATTTCGGTTCTATGACAACCAGAATTGCTAGGTAACGGCGCGTCTCTTGTGTCAACCGTACAACATAGAGAAGCGGGGAGCAGGCGAGGGGTCGAAACGATGCGGATCGGCGTTCCAACAGAAATCAAGCCCGATGAATTTCGCGTGGGTCTTGTCCCGGGCTCCGTCCGTGAGCTGACGGCACGCGGCCACGATCTCATCGTCCAATCTGGCGCTGGCGCTGGCATTTTCGTCGACGACGCCATCTATGAGAGAGCCGGCGCCCGGATCGTCGCCACGGCGGACGAGGTGTTCGCTTTGGCCCAGATGATCGTGAAGGTTAAGGAGCCGCAGCCCGTCGAGTGGAAGCGCCTGAAGCCCGACCAGATCCTATTCACCTATTTGCACCTTGCCCCGGACGCGCCGCAGGCAATTGGCCTGATGGAGTCGGGTGCCTCGGCCATTGCCTACGAGACCGTGACGGACCCCGCAGGTGGACTGCCGCTGCTGGCGCCGATGAGCGAGGTCGCTGGCCGTCTTTCGATTGAAGC
Organism: Pseudomonadota bacterium; assembly: GCA_018242295.1. Taxonomy (GTDB): domain Bacteria; phylum Pseudomonadota; class Alphaproteobacteria; order Rhizobiales; family Hyphomicrobiaceae; genus Hyphomicrobium_B. The sequence goes on along the minus strand of JAFECE010000003.1, from coordinate 143,190 downwards.
TGCCGCCGTCGCGCTCCGTCGTCCGACGGGCGGACGTGGCGTCCTGATGGGTGGCGTTCCGGGCGTCAAGCCGGCGAAGGTCGTCGTGCTCGGCGGCGGTGTCGTTGGAACGCATGCGGCGCGGATGGCCGCCGGCCTCGGTGCCGAAGTTTCCATCATCGACCGTTCTCTTCCGCGTCTTCGTCTGCTCGATGAAATGTTCGAAGGCCGCGTCCGCACGCTCGCCTCGACAATGGAGATGATCGAGAACGAAGTCCTCGCGGCCGATGTCGTGATCGGCGCCGTGCTGATCGCGGGCGCGAGTGCCCCGAAGCTCGTCACGCGTGCGATGTTGAAGGAGATGAAAAAGGGCGCCGTTCTCGTCGACGTGTCGATCGATCAGGGCGGCTGCTTTGAAACGTCGAAGCCGACGACCCATGCCCATCCGACGTTCGAGGTCGACGGCGTCATTCACTACTGCGTTGCGAACATGCCGGGCGCGGTTCCCGTTACATCGGCGCAGGCCCTCAATAATGCAACGCTGCCATTCGTCATCAAACTTGCGGAAAGAGGCCTTGCGGCGTTTGATAGAGATCCCCATCTCGCAGCAGGATTGAATGTCAAGGACGGCCGCATCATGCATCAGGCTGTTGCGGCGTCTCTCGGTTTCGACAGCATAGAGACCAGTCGCAAAATTCGTCTCGCTGCGGAATAGAATTCGAGACCCCCGTGCCGCCGGAACCCTCACCGGTGGCCATCCGCCGGTCGCTCCTTCCCCCCAGGAGCGGCCGGCTTTTCTATGCCGGACTTGTTCTCGCGAGCGGTTTATCGGCGACGATTGATCCAATGCCTGCCTTCGAATTGTCGCGAACTCACCTCATGTTTCCTCAATGATTCAGCAAGACTTGTGATCGTTTCGCGGCATAGCGACGGATCATTCCGTGGGCTGCGTTTGGTGGGACAGGAACATCGTTACGGTGGGAACGCATCAATGATCAAACTGAAAAAATTTATCGCATCGTCGCTCGTCGCCGTGACCATGACGGCAACTTTTGTGGCGGCCGGACAAGCAAATGCAGCACCGTTCAACGCGGGCGGAGCGGCGATTTCGAAGGCCGCTGGTCCCGTGACCAACGTTGGCTGGCATGGCGGCGGCTGGGGTTGGGGTCCGGGAGCGTTGGTCGGCGGCATTATCGGTGGCGCACTTATCGCGTCGGCAGTCGCCGAGCATCGCGCCGATCGTGTCGACATGGACCGCTGCGCGCGGGATTTCCCTGAGTTCAGCTATCGCACCGGCACTTACATCGATCGCCGTGGCGTCGAGCGTGTCTGCCCATATCTTCGCTGAAGTCGCGTTCAGAGTCTGGCCCGGATTCTCAGAGCTGTATCTTCCGGCGGCCGCGAGAACCAATGCCTAATCGGACGGAGTTATTCGCGTACGAAGAAAAATGCGGCGCCGGATCAGGCATATCCGGCGCCGCATTTTATGCGTCTTCGATGACGCGCAGTTATTTCAAGCTCGGGAAATTGAACTCCGCGCCCTTGCGGATGCCCGCGGGCCAGCGCGCGGTGACCGTTTTCAGGCGCGTATAGAAGTGCACGCCTTCCGGCCCGTAGATCGCGTGATCTCCGAACATCGACCGCTTCCATCCGCCGAATGAATGATAGGCGACCGGAACCGGCAGGGGCACGTTGATGCCGACCATGCCGACTTCGATGCGATCGGCGAAGGCGCGGGCCGTGTCGCCGTCGCGCGTGAAGATCGCGGTGCCGTTGCCGTATTCGTGCGTGTTGATGAGGTCGGCGGCCTCGTCATAGTTCTGCGCGCGAACGACCGAAAGCACCGGTCCGAAGATCTCCTCGCGGTAGATCGACATGTCGCGCGTGACGCGGTCGAATAGCGTGCCGCCAAGGAAGAAGCCGTTCTCGTACCCCTGAAGCGTGAGGCCGCGGCCGTCCACGACGAGTTTGGCGCCTTCCGCCACGCCCTTGTCGATGAGGGAGGTAATGCGGCGCTTCGCATCCGCTGTCACCACCGGGCCCATTTCGGATTCTGCGTCGGTCGATGGTCCGACTTTCAGATTGGCGACGCGGGGCGCAAGAGCTTCGACGAGCCGGTCAGCCGTCTTATCGCCGACAGGCACCGCGACCGAGATCGCCATGCAGCGCTCGCCGGCCGAACCGTAGCCCGCGCCCATGAGCGCATCGACGGCCTGATCCATATCGGCGTCTGGCATCACGATCATGTGGTTCTTCGCGCCGCCCAAGGCTTGCACGCGCTTTCCGTTGGCTGAGCCGCGCCCGTAAATGTACTGGGCGACGGGCGTCGAGCCGACGAACGAAACGGCCGCAATATCCGGATGATCGAGGATCGCGTCGACGATCGTCTTGTCGCCGTGAACGATATTGAAAACGCCGGGCGGCAGGCCCGCTTCCTGGAACAATTCCCAGATCAGCATCGGTGCGGACGGATCGCGCTCCGACGGCTTCAGGATGAACGTGTTTCCGCATGCGATCGCGACGGGGAACATCCACATCGGCACCATCGCGGGAAAGTTGAAAGGCGTGATGCCCGCGACGACGCCGAGTGGCTGACGATCCGACCAGCTGTCGATATCCGGTCCGACGTTGCGGCTGAATTCGCCCTTCAGAAGATGGGGAATTCCGCAGGCAAAATCGACGACATCGATGCCGCGCGCGAGCTCGCCGAGCGCGTCCGCGTGCGTCTTGCCGTGCTCGCGCGAAATCGTGTGCGCGATCTCGTCCGAGTTCTTTTCGAGAAGCTCCTTGAATTTGAAGAGCGGCCTCACGCGCTTCATCGGCGGTGTCGCGCCCCACGACTGAGCCGCAGCCTTCGCTGCCGCGACCGCCGCATTCACATCCTCGACGCTCGACAGCGGAAGCCGTGCGACTTCCTCACCCGTCGCCGGATTGAAGACGGGCATCGTGCGCGCGGCATGGACGGCGGCGCGGCGGCCGTTGATGGCGTTCTCGATCATGTGCATTGAATAGGAACCTCGCCTTAAGCTTCTTTTTATCCGTCATCCTCGAACGCCAGGAGCGTAGCGACGGCGTTCGGGGATCCAGCGTAAAAAGCGCCGCAGGCTCGTTATTGCGTCTTCGACGAGTCTTGCGCTGGATCCCCGACCTTCGACGCAGCTTCGCCGCGCTCGGTCGAGGATGACGAGTTAGTTCGTCGACTTCAGCACCTTGGTGAAGATGTCGAACAGCTGATCGATCTCGCTCTTTGAAATGACGAGCGGTGGCGACAGCGCGATGATGTCGCCCGTCTGCCGGACGAGAAGGCCCGCCTCGAACGCCTTGACGAAGCGCTCGAAGGCGCGCTTTCCGGGCTGCGCCGGATCGGGCGCGAATTCGACGGCGCCGATCAGTCCGATGTTGCGGATGTCGATAACGTGCGGCAGCCCCTTGAGCGCATGGACGCGCTCTTCCCAATACGGCGCAAGCTCGGCCACGCGCGTCAGCAAGCCTTCGTCGGCATAGGTGTCGAGCGTGCCGATGGCCGCCGCGCAAGCCACCGGATGGCCCGAGTACGTGTAGCCGTGGAACAAATCGATCATCCACTCGGGCCCGTTCATGAACGCGTCGTGGATGTGCGATTTGACGAATACCGCTCCCATCGGGACCGTGCCGTTGGTCACGCCCTTCGCCGTCGTGATGATGTCGGGCGAGATGCCGAAGTAATCGGAGCCGAACGGCACGCCCAGGCGTCCAAACGCCGTGATCACCTCATCCGCAATCAGCAGAATGTCGTACTTGCGCGCGATGGCTTCGAGGCGCTTCAGGTAACCCTTCGGCGGGATGAGCACGCCGGTCGAGCAGGCGACAGGTTCGACAATGACCGCCGCGATGGTCGAGGCATCGTGCAAGGCGACGAGACGCTCAAGATCGTCGGCAAGCTCCGCACCGTGCTCGGGCTCGCCGCGCGAAAAGGCGTTGCGGGCGATATCGTGCGTGTGGCGCAAATGATCAACGCCGGCGACGAGCGAGCCGAACATCTTCCGGTTCGGACCGATGCCGCCGACCGACATGCCGCCGAAGTTGACGCCATGATAGCCGCGCTCGCGGCCGATCAGACGGACCTTCGCGCCGTTGCCCTTCGCCCGGTGATAGGCAATCGCCATCTTGAGCGCGGTCTCGACCGATTCCGAACCCGAGTTCGTGAAGAAGACGTGGCCGAAGCCTTCTGGCGCGATATCGACGAGGCGGGTCGCGGCTTCAAATGCGCGCGTATGGCCCATCTGGAATGTGCCGGCGAAGTCCAGCGTCTCGACTTGCGCCTTGATGGCGTCCGCGATCTTCGGACGGCAGTGACCGGCGTTGACGCACCAGAGACCCGATGTGCCATCGAGGACCCGCCGCCCGTCGTTGGTGACGTAGTGCATGTCCTTGGCGCCGACGAAGAGACGCGGATTTGACTTGAACTGCTTGTTCGCAGTGAACGGCATCCAGAACGCTTCAAGATCGTTCGGTTTGATTTGGACGTTCATTGTCTCTCTATCCTCTACTTCGCCGATCTTGGCGGAGCTTCCCGCGAAGGGAGCCGCCAAGGTCAAATGTCAAGCCGCGCGCGCGACGGCATCCGTCAAGGCTGCCTCGAAAACGTCCATGCCTTCGCGAACCAGTTCGTCGCTCGCGGTCAGCGGCACGAGAAAGCGGATAACGTTGCCGTAGGTGCCGCAGGATAGCAGGATCAGGCCGCGCTCGTTGGCGGCTTTCAGCAGGGCTGCCGTGAGTTCGGACGCCGGCTCGCCGCTCGCTTTGTCCTTGACGAGTTCGACCGCGCACATGGCGCCGAGGCCGCGAACATCGCCGATGCAATTGAGGTTCGAGTTGTTCTGAAGCGCCTTGCAGCGATCGATGATGATGTTGCCGATGGCGTTGGCGCGATCGCAGAGCTTTTCAGATTCGATCACGTCGAGCACGGCGTGAGCAGAGGCGCACGCGATGGGATTGCCCGCGTACGTGCCACCGAGTCCGCCAGGATTCGACGCGTCCATGACGTCGGCGCGGCCAACGATGGCGGAAAGCGGCAGACCGCCTGCAAGGCCCTTCGCCATAGTGACGACGTCGGCTTTGACGCCGTAGTGCTCCATCGCGAAGAGCTTGCCGGTGCGTGCAAAGCCTGTCTGGATTTCATCCGCGATCAGCAGGATACCGTGATCGTCGCAAAGCTTCCTGAGCGCGACCATGAAGTCTTTCGGCACGATGTTGAAGCCGCCTTCGCCCTGCACCGGCTCGATGATGATGCCGGCGATGCTCGACGGGTCGGCCGTATGCTTGAAGAGCGACTTCAGGCTCTTGAGGCTCTGTTCGGTGCTGACGCCATGATAGAGGTTCGGGAATTCGACATTGTAGACGTCGGACGGGAACGGCCCGTAGCCCTTCTTGTAGGGAACGACCTTGCCGGTCAGCGCCATGCCCATGTGCGTGCGGCCGTGGAATCCGCCCGCGAACGAAATGATGCCCGGACGGCCGGTGAACGCCCGCGCAACCTTGACGGCGTTTTCGACCGCCTCGGCGCCCGTCGAAATGAGCATCGTCTTCGCCGGACCCGAAACCGGTGCGATGGCGTTTAGGCGCTCGGCGAGGCTGACGTAGTTTTCATAGGGCGTAACCTGGAAGCAGACGTGGCTGAAGGCTTTGAGCTGCTCTTCGATCGCTGCGACAACGCGCGGATGCTGATGCCCGGTGTTGACGACCGCGATGCCCGCGCCAAAATCGATATAGCGCTTGCCGTCCTCGCTCCAGATCTCTGCGTTCTTTGCCTTCTTGGCGAAAATCTGCGTCACGTTGCCGACGCCGCGCGGGACCGCAGCGACACGACGGGCCTGGAGTTCGGCTGATGTAGCCATGGACGATCCTTCGTATTCCGTATTGAGCTGAAGTTCTTGCTGGCTTAGCGGAGCAATAAACGAATTGGCCCGCCGATACTTGACTGCTAGGCGCTGATCCCGCCAAGGCAGATGAATTTCGTCTCGAGATATTCGTCGAGCCCTTCCTGCGCGCCCTCCCGGCCGAGACCCGACTGCTTGATGCCGCCGAACGGCACGACCTCGTTGGAGAAGACGCCTTCGTTGACGCCGACCATGCCGGCTTCAAGCGCTTCCGCCACCCGCCAGGCCCGCGACAGGTTCTGGCTGAACAGATAGGCCGCAAGTCCGAACGGCGTGTTGTTGGCGATGCGGATCGCGTCCGCTTCCGTCTCGAAGCGGAAGATCGAAGCGACCGGCCCGAAGATCTCTTCTGACGCCAGCGCCATTTTATCCGTAATACCGGTCACAATGGTTGGCGAGAAGAAGAGCTTGCCCTGATCGGAGGCGCTGCCACCCATCTCGATCTTCGCGCCGTGCGAAACGGCGTCCGAGAGGAGGGATTGCACCTTCTCGATGGCTTCCCCGTTGATCAGCGGTCCGATGGTGGATTTGGCATCCCGGCCCGGAGCAACGACGAGCTTACTCGCGGCAGCCTTGAGGGCGGCGACGAACTTGTCGAAGATGCCGACCTGCACGAGGATGCGGTTGGCGCAAACGCACGTCTGGCCCGCGTTGCGAAACTTCGAAGCCATCGTGCCCGCCACCGCCTGATCCAGATCGGCGTCGTCGAAAACGATCAGCGGCGCGTTGCCGCCAAGCTCGAGCGTCAGCTTTTTGATCGTATCGGCCGACTGGCGATAGAGGATGCGGCCGACCTCAGTCGAACCCGTGAACGTCAGCTTGCGGACGCGGTCGTCGGCAGTGAGAACCTTGCCACAGCCGGGGCCGTCGAGCGTCGTGATGACGTTGAATACGCCCGCGGGAACGCCCGCATCGACGGCGAGCTTGGCGAGCGCGATCGCGGAAAGCGGCGTCTCTTCCGAAGGCTTGACGACGATCGTGCACCCGGCGGCGAGCGCGCAACCAACTTTGCGCGTGATCATCGCTATCGGGAAGTTCCAGGGCGTGATCGCCGCGCAAACGCCGATCGGCTGCTTGATGGTGACGTAGCGGCGCGACGCGACCGTGGTCGGGATCGTATGGCCGTAGGCGCGTTTTCCTTCCTCCGCAAACCATTCGATGAAGGACGCGCCGTAGACGACTTCGCCGCGCGCCTCGGTGATGGGCTTGCCTTGCTCGGTCGTCATCAGCTGCGCCAACGCTTCCGTCTCGGCGATGATGAGATCGAACCAGCGCCTGAGGATTTGCGCGCGTTCCTTGGCGGGCTTCGCCGCCCACGCTGGGAATGCCTTCGCGGCTGCATCGATGGCGCGCTTGGTGTCGTCTGGCGTCAGGTCCGGCACGTCCGCAATCTTCTCGCCCGTCGCCGGGTCGAGCACCGCGAACGTCTTCGGCGAGTTAACCCACTGCCCATCGATCAGCGCGGAGGTCGGAAATGGGGTCGAGGGTTTGATATTCATTATTGTTGTCTCCGGGAACCTCAGAATGTGATCGAGACCGACTTCAGGTCGGCGTACTTGTGAAGGGCGTGAAGCGAGCGGTCGCGGCCGAAGCCGGATTGCTTGAAGCCTCCGAATGGCATCGTGATATCGCAGCTATCCCAGCCGTTGACCCAGACGAGACCGGCGCGGATCTCGCGAGCGGCGCGATGCGCAAGCGAAATGTCCTTCGTCCAAAGACCGGCCGCGAGACCGTAGTTGGAGTCGTTTGCGATCCGGATCGCATCTTCCGGCTCTTTGAACCTGACGACGGCGAGCACGGGTCCAAAAACTTCCTCGCGCGCCAGCGTGTTCTCGGGTTTGACCCGATCGAACACCGTCGGCTCGACGTAGAAGCCGCCGCTGCTGACACGCGTACGGTTGCCGCCGAGCGCAAGCGCGTCGCCCTCCTGCTTGGCCGTCTCGATGTAGCGCAGTGCGGTCTTCATCTGCTCTTCATTTACCATCGCGCCAGTTGTGGTCGCTGGCTCAAGCGGATCGCCTGCAATGATCTTGCGAGCGACCGTTATGAGCCGATCGAGGAAATCATCCGCTATAGATTCCTGCACGAGGAGACGAGACCCGGCAGTGCATACCTGCCCTGAATTATAGAATATGCCCCACGCAGCTTCAGTGACGGCGCGGTCAAGATCGGGGCAATCTGCAAAGATGATGTGCGGAGACTTGCCGCCGAGTTCGAGGCTGACGCGCTTCAGATTGCTCTGCCCCGAATACTGCATGAGAAGCTTGCCAACCGCGCCCGATCCGGTAAACGCGATCATGTCGACGTCGTTGTGCAGTGCGAGTGCTTTCCCGGCTTCCGCCCCGAACCCTGGCACGACGTTGAGAGCACCCGCCGGCAGCCCGGCCTCGAGCGCCAGCTCACCGAGCTTCAACGCGGTTAAAGGCGACTGCTCGGCTGGCTTCAGAACGACGGAATTTCCCATCGCCAGCGCCGGAGCCACCTTCCACATTGCCATGTGCAGCGGAAAATTCCACGGCACGATTGCGCCAATAACTCCAAGAGGCTCGTAAACTGCATAAGAGAATCGATCCGGCGCCTCGGGGCCGACCTCGCCGTAAATCTTATCGATCGCCTCGGCGTAATAACGGAGCGACCGCACGGCGTTCGGAATATCGCCGCCAAGCGCATTCGAGATCGGCTTGCCGACATCGAGGCTTTCGAGAACGGCGAAGGTCTCGATATCGCGTTCGATCAGTTCCGCGAGCTTGAGAAGCCTTTTCTTCTTTTCGCGATAATGAAGCTTTCGCCACGAACCTTCGTCGAATGTCCGGCGTGCGCTTTTGACGGCGGCATCGATGTCGGCCGCACCGCCGCGCGCGACGCGATTGAGGATGCGTCCATTCCGCGGCGTGACGTTGTCGAACGTTTCGCCCGAAACGCTGGCAACGAGCTTGCCGTCGATAACGGCCTCACCCGGAATCCTCATCGAGTGTGCGACGGCTTCGAAGTGTGCGAGCGATGTCATGACAGATTTGCCTTATGCAACTTGAGCGTACCATTCGTAATCGAGCGCGGTGACGATGCGTTCGAACGCGATCCGCTCGGTCTGCTTCAACCTATAATATACGTCCTGGAAGGGGGCGCCGAAGGCCTCCCGGACGATATTCGAAGTCCGGAATTTCTCGAGCGCGTTGACCCAGGCCGTCGGCAGCGCTCCGCCCTCTTGCGTCTCGGCGTTGCCCTCGGCGTGCGGGCCGGGATCAATACCGTTCGCTAGGCCGTGGCGAATGCCCGCCAAAATCGCGGCGACGACGAGGAACGGGTTGGCATCCGCTCCCGATACCCGATGCTCGATGCGCGTCGCAGCGCCGGAACCGTGAGGGATGCGCAGCGCGACTGTACGATTGTTGAAACCCCAATGAGCGGCCATCGGCACGTAGGATTCCGGCACGTAACGGCGATAGGCATTGGCCGATTGCGCCCAGATTGCCATGAAGTCCGGCATCGACTGGCAAAGACCGCCGATAGCCTGCCGGAACATCGGCGCCATCGGATCGCCAGCAAACAGGTTCCGGCCTTGGCTGTCGACCAGGCTGACGTGAATGTGCATCCCCGAGCCAGTCCAGTCGTGATGCGGCTTGGCCATGAAAGTCGCATCGAGATCGTGAGCGCGAGCCGCAGCTTTGACTGCGCGCTTGAGCAAGAGGCCATCGAGCGCCGCCGTCATGGCGTCGCTGTGCTTCAAGTTGATCTCGAACTGTCCCGGGCCCGACTCCTGCATCACGGCATCGACGGGCAGGCCCTGAGCTTCCGCGATCCGGTAAACGTCGTCGATGAACGGACCGAGCGTATCCATTTCCTCGAACTGGAACGTCATCGGCCGTTCGGGATCGGCGGAGAGACCGGGCGGCGTCTGCAGCGTGAAGTTACCGTCGGGCGAACGGCGCGTGACGTAGAATTCAAGCTCCACGGCAACGATGGGCTTCTGTCCGGCAGCGGCGAACCGCTCGACCTGCGCTGCGAGCACGCCGCGCGGGCACATGTCGCAGAATTCGACCGGCACCATCACCGCTTGCGCATGCGTACCGGCGCCTGCCGGAACGGGCTTCAGCGTGCCGGCAAGAATGCGGAACGGAATGTCGTGGTCGCCCGTCTCCCAAAGACGGCCAGTCTCGGCGATGGAATTGCCGCGCGGGTCCAGCACGTAAACCGATGCGGGAAGAAGCAGACCGTTCTTTGCGGCACCGACGAGATCGCCGCGCCGGACGCGCTTGCCGCGCGCCATGCCGTTCATGTCAAAGAGGACAATGTCGATCCAGGTAATGGTTGGATTGGCGTCGAGAAATGCCGTCGCCTCTTCGATGGTGATGAAAGTGTCCGTCGTCATGCGGCCTGTCCTTTAGCGATCTTGCCTCTCGCAGCGTCGCCGAAGCGGCGGAACAGCGCCAGGGATTGGGGATTTGAATGGATCTGCCACTCGGGGTGCCATTGCACGCCGAGCGAAAACGGATGGCCCGAAGGCGCGCGCGCGGCTTCGATCAGTCCGTCTTCGGCGAACGCTTCAGCGACGAGCGGCTTGGCTAGCGTCCTGACGCCCTGTCCGTGCAGCGAATTGACCACGATCGTCTCCTGCCCGAGCCACGTCCGGAGTTCGCCCGTAAGCTTGACCGGATGGCGGGCAGCGAACATCACGTCAAAATCTTTGACCTGCGGCTCGCGGTGATCGGCGTAGTCATCGAGCGCATGCACAGCCTGATGCAGTGTGCCGCCGAGCGCCACGTTGAGCTCCTGGAAACCTCGGCAAATCGCGAAGATCGGCAGCTTGCGCTCGATTGCAGCCGGAATGAGCGGCAAGGTCACCGCATCCCGGTCGCGATCGATCGCGTCCGGGAGGATCGGCTCTTCGTCGCTGTAGTGCACCGGCTCGACGTTTGAGATCGCGCCCGTCAAAAGGATGCCGGACGCGACATCGAGAACTGAGCCGATATCGGCAAGCCCCTTGCCGACCGGAACAAAGAGCGGCTGGCACTCCGAGCCTTCGACGAGTGCGATGGCGTATTTCCGCACGACGACGTCCGCCTGGAGTCCTCCGACCATATCCGTGCAGCAGGGGATGACGATAATTGGCCGGCTCATGCCGCAAGTTCTCCACGCACGTCTGAGAGCGTCTGATCGAGTGCCTTCTGGATCACGGCGCCTGCTTCTTCGAATTGTGCTTCCGTCCAGATCAGCGGCGGCGCGCATACCATGGTGTCGAAGACCGCGCGCATGATGAACCCTTCGCGGAAGAAATGATCGCGGCAGATGAGACCGACGCGGCCCGGATCGTCGAAGCGTTTGCGCGTTTTCCTGTCGGCGACGAGTTCGATCGCGCCAAGCAGGCCGACGGTGCGGACTTCGCCGACGAGCGGATGATCCTTGAAGCGCGCAAAAAGCTTGGCGAGTGCCGGACCCGTCGTCTCCTTCACCTTCGGAACGAGCCGGTCTCGCTCCATGATTTCGAGGTTCTTCAACGCCACGGCGCACGCAACGGGATGGCCCGAGAACGTGTAACCGTGATTGAAGTCGTCGTTCTTCGACATCAGCGCTTCGACGATCTTGTCGTCGACGAGAACGCCGGAAAGCGGGATGTACCCGGACGTCGCGGCCTTCGCGAACGTGATCAGGTTCGGCTTGAGCCCATAGAATTCCGACGCAAACCAGGTGCCGAGGCGGCCAAAGCCGGTGATCACTTCGTCGGCGAGCAGCAGGATGCCGTACTTGTCGACGATGCGCTGAACTTCGGGCCAATAGGTCGACGGCGCAATCTTAACGCCGCCTGCGCCTTGAACCGGCTCGCCCGCAAATGCTGCAACATTCTCCGGCCCGCAGCGAAGAATTTCTTCCTCGATGGCGCGCGCCGCGCGAAGCCCGAATGCCTCCGGCGTCTCGCCGGGGAACGAGTCCCCGTACCAGTAGGGATCCATCACATGCCGGAACCCTTCGTAAACGGGATAGCTGTGCTGATGGACGTGGCTCATCCCACCCATGGAACCCGCAGCGATGGTCGAGCCGTGATAGGCGTTCTTGCGGCTGATAATGATGCGCCGTTTCGGTTCGCCCTTGAGTACCCAGTAATGCCTGATGAGACGGATCGCAGTGTCATTGGATTCCGATCCCGACGAGCCGAAAAAGACCTGATTGATGTGTGGCGGCGCCAGTTCCGCGAGCTTGCGCGAAAGGGCGACGACCGGCGGATGCGTCGTCTTGAAGAACGTATTGTAGAACGGCAGTTCGACCATCTGGTCGTAAGCGGCCTGCGCCAGCTCTTTATTTCCGTAGCCGATGTTCGTCGTCCAAAGCCCGGCCATCCCATCGAGGATGCGCTTGCCTTCGCTGTCAATCACGTAGGGGCCTTCGCCCTTGACGATCACGCGGACGTTCTGAGCCGCCCTCAGCGACTGATGATCGGAGAACGGGTGCAGGTGGTGCTGTGCGTCGAGGTCTTGGATCTGCTTGGTCTGAAATCGGTTGGACACGGGTCTTCCCTCCAGCGGAAATAGATGAAGGCCGGTATGCCGGCCGGCGCGGATGAAAATGCTGGAAGACGCTTAGTGCGGCGTATAGCCGATGCGGGCGCAAAGCCTCAGAAGCTCGCGCTTCGGATGAGGAGCGCGCTTTCCGGGACGCGCGATCTCGTTGCAACCGGTGGAAGCCGATGCACCATTCGAAAAAATAGCCGGGAGCCGGATATCCGACGGCGCCATTCCCGTTATTCCCTGGCCGGTCGCACCATTTTCGGCGCGGCGCACTCGATCACTAACGATAGCGTTACTTGCGTCTTCAACGGCTTGCAGAGTAAGCTCTACAGTGTAGAAGTCAAGGGCCGTCGGAATGACAGAGCTGAAATCTAGGGCGCGGCGGGGAGTAGAGAAATCGGAACTTCTCGACGCCGCGTTTACCCTTTTCGCGAGCGCCGGCGAGCAGGGATTTTCGATCCGCAAACTCGCGGCCATCGTCGGCGTCGATCCGATGACCGTCCTTCATCATTTCCGCTCGAAGGAAGAACTGCTTCGCGCCATCGCCGACCACGCTTTGCGCGGAATCGAAATGCCGGTAGCGACCGCGAACTGGCAAAACGACCTGAAGGCTGTCGCCAACGCCTATCGGATGCTCGCGCATCGTCACCCGCGCGTTTTCCATCTTCACTTTCGCTATAACGCGACCGGCCCCGCCGATCACATCTCAAGCGAGATCGTATATTGCGCATTGCGGCAGGCCGGACTTGCCGACACCCAGGCCGCGGGACTTGGGCTCGCATTTTACGCGTTCGTTCTGGGCTTTGCGCTCGCCGAGGCCGAAGGCCTTCTGCGTCCGATAGGCGAGAGTGAAGAAACGGAACTCCAATCCCTTGACGCCGAAACATACAAATCGACCCGCGCGCTCATTCCCGCGCTAAAGACGCTCGACCCCGATGCCGCGTTCGACGATTCGATGAACGCCTTCATCTCGGGTGTCGCCGATCTCGCGAGGCACCGGCCTAACCAATCCTCACACAAGCCAAAATCCGGAGCTGCTTCGCATTAACGTGCACTGCAAACAGGCGGATGGTGGTCGAGCGAGCTCGATTTGAAGCTTGCGCAGAAAGCGTCAAAGGACATTATTGAGGACAGCGAACGGGAGATCGGAGAGGGCCATGTATAGGGTGCATGCTGGCGGAACGACCTACGCATTCTCGTCCCTAAAGGAGCTTTTGGCCAAGGCTACCCCGCATCGTTCGGGTGATGTGCTGGCAGGCGTGGCAGCAACGTCCGCGGCCGAGAACGTCGCCGCCAAGATGGCTCTCGCCGATGTGCCCCTGAAGCAGTTTCTCAACGAGGCGATCATTCCATACGAGGATGATGACGTTACCCGCCTCATCATCGATACGCATGATGCGGTTGCCTTCGCGCCCGTCGCACATATGACAGTCGGCGAATTTCGCGACTGGCTCCTTTCGGAAAGCGCGACGCCGCAGAAAGTGTCCGCGCTTAGCCCCGGGCTGACGCCGGAGATGGTCGCCGCCGTCTCGAAGATCATGCGCAATCAGGACCTCGTGCTTGGCGCCAAGAAAGCGCACGTCATCACGAAGTTCCGCAATACGATCGGCCTTCCGGGCCACATGGCCGTGCGCCTGCAGCCCAATCACCCGACCGACGACAAGAAGGGCATTGCCGCCTCGATCGTCGACGGCTTGATGTACGGCTGCGGAGATGCGGTCATCGGCATCAATCCTGCGAGCGATAATCTGACGGCAATCACCGATCTCTTGCTGATGATGGACGACATCATCCGCCGTTTCGAAATTCCGACGCAGAGCTGCGTGTTGACCCACGTCACGACGACGATCGACGCCATCGCCAAGGGCGCGCCGGTCGATCTCGTATTTCAGTCGATCGGCGGCACGGAAGGCGTGAATTCATCCTTCGGCGTAACGCTCGCACACCTGAAGGAAGGCCGCGAAGCCGCACTAAGCATCAAGCGAGGTACTGTCGGCGACAACTGCATGTATTTCGAAACGGGGCAGGGCTCGGCCCTGTCGGCGGACGCGCATCACGGTTGCGATCAGCAGACGATCGAAGCCCGCGCCTATGCCGTCGCCCGGCAGTTCAAGCCGCTTCTCGTCAACACCGTTGTCGGCTTTATTGGCCCCGAGTATCTTTACAACGGCAAGGAGATCATCCGCGCCGGGCTCGAGGATCATTTCTGCGGCAAGCTGCTCGGCCTGCCGATGGGTTGCGATATTTGCTACACGAACCACGCCGAAGCCGATCAGGATGACATGGACATCCTGCTGATGATGCTTGGCGCCGCGGGCGTCAACTTCATCATGGGCATCCCGGGCGCCGACGACATCATGCTGAATTACCAGTCGACGTCGTTCCACGATGCGCTCTACGTACGCGAGGCGCTGGGCCTCAAGCGCGCGCCGGAGTTCGAGGCGTGGCTCGCCCGCATTGGCGTGACCGATACCACCGGTCACCTCGCGCCGCACGCCTCGGGCAATCCGCTGCTAACGCACGCACAGGCGCTGGCGGCATGACCACCATGACAGAAGATCCTTGGGCAAATCTGAAACGGTTCACCGACGCGCGCATCGGCCTTGGCCGCTCGGGCGCCGCAATGCCGACTCGCGAAGTTTTGAATTTCGCTCTCTCGCACGCCATGGCGCGCGACGCGGTGACGACGCCAATCGATTGGACGCCGATCGAAAAGGGTCTGTCGGCGCTCGGCCTATCAACGTTGCGAATAGCGAGCGCCGCCGGCGATCGCTCTGAATATCTCCGCCGTCCCGACCTTG
The DNA here is from genome assembly GCA_018242295.1 of Pseudomonadota bacterium. Lineage (GTDB taxonomy): Bacteria > Pseudomonadota > Alphaproteobacteria > Rhizobiales > Hyphomicrobiaceae > Hyphomicrobium_B. The sequence goes on along the minus strand of JAFECE010000003.1, from coordinate 127,992 downwards.
GCCGCCGGTTGTCCGATGCCTCGCGCGAGGCGCTCGTGCGCGCATCCGAGATCGAAGCCGCAAAGCCCGATCTCGTCATTCTCGTCGGCGACGGACTGTCGTCGCTCGGCGTGGCCGCCAATACGCTCGCGTATATGTCGGCGTTCATGCCCTATGTCGTGAAAGCAGGCTGGAAACTATCGCCGGTGCTGCTTGCCGATGATTCCCGCGTCGCGCTGGGCGACGAAGCAGGTGAGATCCTCGGCGGCAAAGCCGTACTCGTGCTGATCGGCGAGCGGCCGGGCCTTTCATCACCCGACAGCCTCGGCGTCTATCTCACGTTTTCGCCGCGCGTCGGCATAAAGGACGCCGACCGCAACTGCATCTCGAACATTCGCCAGCGCGGGCTTTCTTACGATGAAGGAACGTTTAAAACCGCGTGGCTCCTGCGTGAAGCCTTCCGGCGCGGCCTGACTGGCGTCAACCTGAAGGACGAATCCCAGTTCCTGATCGAAGGCGAACCCGGCCCCGAACTGATCGGATAGCCAAATCGTCATCCTCGGCCGAGCGCGACGACGTCGCGTCGAAGGCCGGGGATCCAGCACAAGAGTCGTCGAAGACTCGCTCTTCCCCTCTCACTCCGTCATCCCGGCGCAGGCCGGGATCCAGCCAACTTTCCACCACCGAGGTGATGCCAATTGTCTGGGTGCCGGCCTTCGCCGGCATGACGGTTGGGAGAGCGCGCAGCCGTGTCTCAAACCGCCGTAAAGCAGTTGTCGACGAAGAGATGCGCGCCGTTGACGAAGCTCGCTTCGTCGCTCGCCAAAAAGAGCGCCGCGCGGGCGACCTCCTCCGGTTCGCACAACCGGCCCTGCTGAACTGCGAGCGCGGCTTCGGAGGCATCGACTCCGAGCTTCTGCAGTTCAGCCACTTCCCTGAGACCGTGCGGTGTCGCTACGAAGCCGGGGCAAACCGCGTTACAGCGGATGCCCCTGTCGCGGTACTCGACGGCGATCGACCGCGCGAACATATGGCAGGCGCCCTTCGACGTATTATACGCGGTCTCCAAAGGCGTCGCCGCAATGGCTGAGATCGAAGAGGTACACACGATCGATCCGCTGCCCATCTCCAGCATGCCCGGCAGCACGGCTTGCGTCATCAGATACATGCTCGTGACGTTGATGCCCATCAGCCATTCCCACTCCTTGAGCGACGTCTCGAGGAACGGCTTGATGATGATCGTGCCGGCGTGATTGAAGAGCACGTTGGCCTGTCCGATGGCCGACGTCACCTTCGCGACTGCGTCATTAACTTGCCCCTGGTCCGCGACGTCCGCGGCTGCGAACACCGCTTTGCCGCCGGCCTTGTTGATCTGATCGACAACGGCTCGTCCTTCTTCCTCCCTGCGGTCGATGACGCCGACGGCTGCTCCCTCGGCTGCGAAGAGAAGGGACGACGCTCCCCCCATCCCCGTCGCTCCGCCCGAGATGATCGCAATCTTACCCTTAAGCCGGTCTGCCATTGTCACACTCCTGTCGAGACGTTTGGGGGCATGTGTAACAGATGCGGGCCGGATCGATTGATCCGGCCCGTACCATTTTTTGACATCTAAGAGGTCTTAGCCCCGTCAGTGCGTTTCGCCGACGGCTGCCTCGGCGGCTTTGATCTCGGCCTGACGCTTCGCGATCATGTCGCCGATTGGCGGCCCCTGGAAGCGATTGCGCTCCAGGAGGAACCAGATCAGCGCCGTTAGGACCACGAAGCCGACCGTGATGTTGAGCGCCCAGTCGTTAGGCGGCTGCACGCCGATGACAAAGATCAGGATCATCGAAAGAACCGAGAGAATCGCAAACAGCGAGTAGGCCGGCCTTCCGATGTTCCACGGACCCATCTTCGGCCATTTCGAGGTGCCGTAAGCGAAGAAGCCGAGGACGATCGGAATGATGAACGAGAAGAAGAGGAAGATGACAGTGCATGACACGACGATCGTATAGGCCGACGTTCCCGCAATCGAAACGACCGATGCGCCCCAGACGAAGAGCCACGCCAGGATCGCTCCAGTCCAGATAGCAGTGACGGGAGTGCGGTGCTTCGGTGAAACCTTCGCAAGAGACTTGGAGAAGGGCAGTCCTCCGTCACGCGCGAACGCGAAGATCATGCGCGAAGCGGATGTTACGGTCGCGAGACCGCAAAGCAGCTGCGAGACGAAGATCGCAAGGTAGAGCGCTTCCTTGATACCACCCGGGACGCGCTGGTCGAGGGCCCAGAAAAACACGTTCCAGCCCTGTTTTGCAGCATCGTCCATGTTTGGGATCATCAGGACGAACGCGCAGAGCATGATGTAGCCGAAGATGGCCGACCAGAGCACCGAGCTCACCATGCCCTTCGGCACGGATTGCGCGGCATTGACGGTTTCTTCCGACGTATGGGCGGAAGCGTCGTAGCCGGTGATCGTGTAGATCGGCAGCAATAGGCCGAGCAGGAAGACCCAGCTATCGGATACCGACGGCCAGACGCCGCCGCCCGCATCGCCCGAATAGTTGTGAAATGTGAACAAGCGGCTGACATCCCAGCTCGGCGCGAAAATCAGGCAGACCGCCGCGAGCGCCAGCGACGTTCCAAAGATCAGATAGCCCGAGAAGTCCGTCAGCTTCATCGTCAGGCCGATGCCGTAGTGGTTGATCAGCGCCATGGCGCCGGTGATGATGGCGAGGAAGATCGTCTGGTTCGTCAGGTTGTTCTCGATGCCGAGGTTCGGAAAGGCGCCTTCGAAGAATGTCCACGTACCGGCGTTGATCGCGCCGAGGACGGTAATGAGGCCGAGAAGGTTGAACCAGGCAGTCAGCCATCCCGTGAAGCGGTTGCCGAGGATGGACCCCCAGTGATAGAGGCCGCCGGCCGTTGGATAGGCCGAGCTGATCTGAGCCATGCAGATGGCGAAAACGCCGGAAACCAGACAGCCGAGCGGCCAGCCGATGCCGATGCCAATTCCGCCGGAGCCCGACGTCGCCTGGGCCAGCGAGTTGATGCCGCCCGAGAGAATGCAGATGATGGAGAACGAAATCGCGAAGTTCGAAAAGGTATGCATGCGCCGGGAAAGTTCCTGCGCGTAGCCCATCGAATGAAGAACTTTTACGTCCTCATCGACCACTTTCGGTTCGGTGGATGACATGTGAGGTCCCCAAGAAATTGTTCCCTTTGGGAAATCTTGGGCGACGTGACGCTTTTCGTCACTCAAGCGTGACGGCGTCCAATCCTTCCTTGGCTACTCTGGTCGCAAGCCAGGAAAAGGTCAATCGCTAGGCAAGGCCAAATAGTGGGCAAACTTCGCCTCGGCCGCACGACAATCATGCGGTCCGAGGTTCGCAAGTGTAGTCGCGACGAACGGCGATCATCCGTCCACCAATCCAACGTCTACTGATCTGACCTGGCCTTGGCGACTTGATCCGTCAGCGGCTCGATCCGATAGATCGAGGCTTCGGAACTGTCCGTCAACAGATAGATATACCCGTCCGGAGCGACCGCGACGTCGCGAATACGTCCAATCTTATGGTGGAGATAGCGTTCTTCCTTGACGACTTTGCCCGAGTCCATTCGAAGCCGGATCAGGCATTCCCCGACGAGGGTTCCAACCAGGAAGTCCCCGCGCCAATCGTCGGGCATGACGTTGCCATAGTAGGAAACAAGACTGGCCGGAGCGACCGATGGAACCCAAACATAGACCGGGTCGACCATGCCGGGAGCCGATGTCTTGTCCGAAATGACTGACCCGTCGTAGTTGACTCCATAAGTCACGAGCGGCCATCCATAATTGCTGCCGCCAGTAATGAGGTTCAACTCGTCGCCGCCTTTCGGACCCTGCTCGATCGACCAGAGCTGGCCGTCTCCGACGTTACCGATCAATCCTTGCGGGTTGCGATGCCCGTAGCTGTAGATTTCCGGTAGCGCGTCGCTGCGTCCGACGAACGGATTGTCTTCCGGAATCGAGCCGTCGACATTGATGCGAATGATCTTGCCGCCGTCGTCGAGCAGATCTTGTGCGCGCTCCTTTTGGAAGCGGTCGCCGATCGTCAAATAGAGAGCCTTGTCCGGCCCGAACGCCAGGCGTCCGCCGATCTGGTCGAGCCCGCTCGCGGCTGGCCGGCTCTCGAAAATGACCTGCTTGTCGACGAGGTCCATGCCGTCGAGGACGGCGCTGGCAATCCGTATCGTTCCGGCTTCCGGAGTCCCGTGCATATAAGAGAGAAACAAACGGTGATTCTTCGGGAATTCAGGATCGACGAGCACGTCCAGAAGCCCTGAGTGGCTGCCCGAAAGAACCGTCGGCACCCCCGTTACACCCGCCGGCAGGAGCATGTCGCCCTCGATGACGCGAAGGCGTCCGGGCCGCTCGGTGACCAGAATTCGGCCATCGGGCAGGAAAGCCATCGCCCACGGGCTTTCGAGCTTGTCGGCGATTTTGCGCAGCTCGAATGGGAACTCGCCGTCTTCGATCTCGCGAACATCGGATTGAGGTGGGAGCGAATCGATATGCCGATCATCGCTGCCGATTTCCGCGCGGGCGGGTTCCGGCGCACCAAGGACGAATGCAGCAAAAAAAGCCGTGGCAAATCCGGAGCGGATGCCAAGCCGCCGCCCTAGGGCAGATGTCACGCTGTCCAAATTACCCCCGTCCTTTTTCTTCGTCTTTTCGGATGATTACCGATTTGTGATACTTTTAAGACTATGCAGAAAGAGGGCACAAGCAAGCCCAAAAAATGAACGTTCAATTCATCCCGCCAAATTCCACCGTTCATAAAAAGCTCGGTGGCCGATCTCCCGCATGCGAGAGTTGCGGGCAACCCGATGCTGCCGGCTCAGAATTCGCGTTCTGACGCCGCGCGCTATCGGCATACGGATGCTGGTCAATGGATCTTGGCTTAAGCCGCTTGCCGCTCGCATTTCTGATCTCCATTGCCCTGCTCACGGCATGCCTCGTGCTGCGCATCGCCGATCCCGAGCCGGTGGCACGCCTCAGGCTCTCGGTTTTCGATTCCTACCTCCGCGCATCGCCACGCCAGGCCGACCCGGCATTTCCTGTGCGCATCGTCGCGATCGACGAAGCCTCCCTCGCGCGGATCGGCCAATGGCCATGGCCGCGCTCCAAACTCGCCACCCTCGTGTCTAAACTCGTCGCAGCCGGCGCCGCATCGATCACGTTCGACATGGTCTTCGCCGAGCCGGACCGGCTTTCTCCGGAAGAGCTTCTGCGGTCCCTGGCGGATGATGCCGGGCAGGTCACTGCACTCGCGGACTTGGGACGGCTTCCGTCCAACGACACGCGTCTGGCAGCCGCCATCGAAGCCGCGCCCGTTGTTTTGGGGGTCGCCGGAAACGCAGACGGGTCCGGCAAGATAAGTCCTTATCCTGCAGCCGTTTCCTATGCGGGCGACGATCCTTTGCTCTTCGTCCACACCTTCGCAGGCGGCGTGGAAAATCTGCCGGGCCTCACGAAAGCGGCCCGCGGCGTCGGCGCCGTCAACTGGCTCCCTTCGAGCGATCAGGTCGTGCGGCGCATACCGCTTCTCGTTTCGATCGGCGGTTCGCTCTATCCCTCTCTCGCGCTCGAAGCACTTCGGATCGGCACGAAACAATCGACGATATTCATCAAGTCGTCGGGCGGCAGCGGGGTCGAAGCTCTCGGGCAAAAAACGGGCATAGAGAGCGTCCGCGTCGGCAACACCGTTCTTCCGTCCGACGGACGAGGCGAGTTGTGGCTGAAGTTCGCACCGAGCGATCCGAGGCGCACGATATCGGCGTTGAGCATTCTCGACGGCACCGTGAATGCCGGCGATATAAAATCCCGGCACATGATTATTGGCGCAACCGCGACGGGCCTTCTCGACCTCAGGGCAACGCCGCTCGAGCCTGCTGTTCCGGGTGTCGAAGTTCATGCACAAGCTCTAGAGCAGATGCTCTCGGGCGATCACCTCGTCCGCCCGGCCTATGCTACCGGCGCTGAACTTGCATTCCTTTTGCTCGTCGGCACACTGGTCGCTTGGCTGATCGAACGATCGGGTGCTCTGCGCGCCGCCATCGCCGGATTGGCATCGATCGCTCTCATTTTCGCGGTCTCGTGGTACGCTTACGTGCACGGCGGATTGCTGTTCGATCCCGTCTATCCGGCGCTCTCCGTGGCACTTCTTTATTTCGGTGTTTCGCTCACGAGCTTCGTAAAATCTGAAATTCAGCGCGGCGAGATCCGTTCGGCCTTCGGCCATTACGTGGCGGCGCCGCTGATCGAGGAACTCGTAAAAAATCGCGATAAGCTGCAGCTCGGCGGCGAAACGCGCGAAGTCACACTTCTCTTTGCCGACGTTCGCGGCTTCTCGAAAATTTCGGAAGGGATGCGTGCGGATGAATTGATCCGCTTCGTCAATCGCCTCTTCACGCCGTTGACGGATGTGATCCTTAGCCATGGCGGCACGATCGACAAGTTCATGGGCGACGCGGTGATGGCGTTTTGGAATGCGCCGGTTCACGATTCAAAACATGCCGCCAACGCCTGCCGCACGGCGCTCGCCATGCTGGATGCCCTTGGCTCTCTTAATGCGAGCCTGCAAGCGGAAGCCGCCGCAGCGGGCTTGCCGTTTTCGCCCGTACGCATGGGCATCGGCTTGAATACCGGAGAATGCGTCGTTGGCAACGTCGGTTCGCCGCAGCGCTTCGACTACTCGGTTCTCGGCGATGTGGTGAACGTCGCCGCCCGCTTCGAGGAAGCGACGAAGACGTTTGGCGCCCGCATCGTCGCAGGCGAACGAACGGCTGCGCAGGCGAGCGAATTCGCGTTCCTGGAACTTGGCTCCGTCACGCCACGCGGCAAAGATCGCGCCGAAAACGTCTTCGCGCTACTCGGTGACGAAACGTATGCCGCGTCCGAGGAATTTCGAAATGTGAGCCGCGCGCATGCCGCCTATCTCGCAGCTCGGCGGTCGGGCGACAACGCCCGAACAGAGGAAGAGCTTGCCGCCTGCACGCGCATCGCGCCACCCGATATGATCGCCTACTATCGCACTCGCGCAGACGAAATAATTCGGCCCGAAGCGCTGAACGGCTAGGCGGCGCGGAAGCGTTGCGATCGAAATCAGCGGCCGCGGGAACCATAATTTCCGCCGTCGCTGCCGCCGCGATGACCGCCGAACCCGCCCATACCGCCGCCGATGACAATGCCCATGCCGGTCATGCAGCCGGGGCAATCGTCACCATATCCTCCATCCCCTTTCGGCTTTCGGGTCACGACTTTTTGCTTCTTCGGCTCGGTCTTGCGCGGTGTCTCGGCCTTGCGCGTCTTGATCGGCGGCTTGGTCTCTATCGGCGCATGCGAATTGATGCACGGCTTCGCCGGGACGTCGGGAAATGAGGCCTCGATGATCTGCGCGCGCGTCAAAAGCGGATTGGGGTCGATCGACGGCGTATTGATGACGAACGGAAACGCCGTATCGAAAGCAACCGAATTGCCATCGGGTAGCTTCGACCAATTGTAAGGACCCGAGACCGTACCGTCGCCGTCGATGCGTATCATCTGTCCCGGCTGATCGAGAACCCGGCAGACGCTCTTCTTACCGGTCGCCTCGAGCGCGCCTTCGTGAAGCAGCACCCACACCGATTTGTCGGGCAGGATGTAGGTATCGAAAATCGTGCCACGCACCGTTATCGATGCGTTTGGCGTGTTGATGACGTATGTCGGCTTCGCCGCGACGCCGGTGATGAAGCGAAACGCGCCCTTCGCCATATTGAGAATGATCGAGCCGGTCTTCTTGTCGCTGTCGTAGACGAATTTATCGAGCACGAGGCGCGATCCGGGGCCAAGCGCCAGCTTCGTGTCGTCGTCGAGCTTGAATTCGCCTTGCGCGTCCGTGTTGACCTCGATGATTTCATCCTGATGAACATCGTCGCCGCGCGCGAGCTTGCGCTGTTTCTCCGCGAAGTCCGCCATGACGATATTGGTGATCACGATGGCATCGCCGATGCGTTCGCCCGAAGCAGCGCGCGCCGGCTGAAGATACGCGGCGACAATACTGCCGGTGGCTGTCAGGGCGACGATCGCAAGCTTCTTCCAAGAGGATTTCGGCATGGCATGGTCCCCAATGCAACTCTGTAAGCGCTATGCAGTCGAAGAATAGCACAGTTGCGCTTGGTAGGCTTGTTTATCGGATGTTCAATTAATGTCGATGTTCCCGGCGTGACATGCCCCGATTTGCAATGGGAAAATTCTTTAAACTCTGATGGATTCCAAATAGCGCTGCAACTATAACTGTCAAATTGGAACTTCTGAAAAACGTGTCGACAGCAAAGCGGCAAAGATGGCCGCTTCGATCCTTGCCGATGTTCACGAATTCCTCGAACCAATGACGCATTGAACAGTTGTGGCCTTGCGAAACGCAATTGCGATCGCATGTCATGAATGTCTCATTCGCGATGACTATCCAAACTTCGAAAAAGCAAGCGCCGTGCATTGCCCGGACGCGGAGCAAGGGAACCCCCATGATTGACTGGAAGCCGTTGAGCCGTTTGGCCGCCGTTCTGTTCGCGGGCGTGGTGACGTTTGCCACTGAAGCCCCAGCTGAGGATTTGAAGCCGATAGAAATTCCCGGGGACCGAGCCTATCCCGAGAGTATGTCGGCGGCGTCCGACGGAACGATTTATGTCAGCAGCCTGGCTTCCGGCGGCGTGGCACGCGTGAAGCCCGGGTCCGCGAAAGCCGAATCCTGGATCAAACCCGGCGCATTCGATACCCGCTCGACGTTCGGCGTCCTCGTCGATGAACCTGCGAAAACTCTTTGGGTTTGCTCCAATGACGCCTCAGGCCTGGGCGTTCCCGGACCGTCGAATGTCACGGGCGCACATTTGAAAGGCTTCGACCTCGCAACCGGTGAAGGCAAACTCAGCGCCGCATTTCCCGGCAAAGCCACAATCTGCAACGACATGGTCGTCGGTCCCGACGGCACGGTGTACGTGACGAACACCGCCGCGCCGCAAATTTTGCGCCTTAAGCCCGGAGCCAAAGAGCTCGAAGTTTGGGTCGAGAACGATCTTCTCGTTCCGAAAAACGGCGCGGGTCTCGACGGCATCGCATTGGGCGAGGACGGCAACCTCTACGTCAACACCTTCGGCGGTGGTGAGTTCTTCCGCATCGATGTGAAGGACGGAACGCCCGGCGCGGTAACGAAGTTGGAGACATCACGGCTGTTGAAATATCCCGACGCCTTGCGCCGGCTTACGGGCAATACGTTCCTTATGGCGGAAGGCAGCGGCACACTCGATCGCGTGACGGTGGATGGCGATAAAGTCACTATCGAGACGTTGAGGGATGGCCTCAACGGCCCGACGTCTCTCGCGAAAGTCGGCAACACCGTCTGGGTCGGCGAAGGTCAACTTCCCCACCTCTTCTCACCGAAAGAGAACGGCCCTCCGAAGCTGCCTTTCCAAGCCGTGCCTGTAACGCTCGGCAACTGAACCATGCCGCTCGAACTTGGCGTCCGGGCGGCTTCGATTTTTCAAATTACAGGAGTTCAGCCATGCAACCTGCCGTAACAAAGCGCGCTGCAGTTTTTGCCGCGCCGGTAGCGCTCGCGCTCACTCTCGGTTTGCAATTTGCCGACACGCCCGAGGCGAGCGCCGAAACGTGCCCCGGCGGCAACGCCGGCCTCAGTCTGCCGAAAGATTTCTGCGCCACCGTCTTCGCTGACAAACTCGGCCACGCCCGCCAGATGGCCGTCGGCAAGGATGGCACCGTCTTCGTGAATACGTGGAGCGGCGTCTATTATAAGAATAACGATCTGCCGCCAGGCGGCTTCGTCGTTGCGCTGAAAGATACGAAGGGATCCGGCACCGCGGACGTCGTCAAACGCTTCGGCGAAACGCAGGCGGAAGGCGGCAAAGGCGGCACCGGCGTCGCTCTCTACAACAATTACGTATACGCGGAGATCAACGATCGCATCGATCGCTATCCGTTGAAGGATGGAGAGATCGCGCCCGAAGGCAAAGCCGAGACAGTTCTCTCCGGCATGCCGATCAACGGCGACCATCCCATGCATCCCTTCATCATCGACGGCGACGGCAATCTGTTCGTCAGCATGGGTTCGGCGACCAACAACTGCGAAATCAAGAACCGCATGCCGCACTCGAAAGGCCACGAGCCGTGCGTCGAGCTGGAAATGCGGGCCGGGGTCTGGAAATACGACGCCAACAAGCTTGGCCAGAAATTCTCGCCCGCCGAGCGCTATGCAACCGGCATCCGCAACGGCGAGGGCTTCGATTTCGATTCCGCAGGCCAGCTTTACGTAACGCAGCACGGACGCGACCAGCTGCATGAAAACTGGCCGGAACTCTACACCGCCCAACAGGGATTCGATCTGCCGGCTGAGGTCGTCGTCGCGTTGAAGAAGGGCGGCCATTACGGCTGGCCGTATTGCTACTTCGACGGCGAGCAGCAGAAGCTCGTGTTGGCTCCGGAATATGGCGGCGATGGCGGCAAGAAGGTAGGGCAGTGCGCTGAAAAGCTCGGACCTGTCGCGTGGTTCCCGGCGCATTGGGCGCCGAACGACATGAAGATTTACAAAGCTTCGGCGTTCCCGGAACCCTATCGCAACGGCATGTTCATCGCATTTCACGGTTCGTGGAATCGCGCGCCCGGTCCGCAAGGCGGCTACAACGTCGTCTATCAACCGTTTGCCGATGGTAAGCCCGCGGGCAAGTACATCGTCTTTGCGGACGGCTTCGCCGGCGCCGAGAAAAATCCCGGCGGCGCTGCGCACCGGCCATCCGGACTTGCTATCGGTCCGGACGGCGCTCTTTATATTTCGGACGACGTCAACGGCCGCGTTTGGCGCGTCACCTATTCCGGCGATCCGAACTCGAAGACCCTAGATGCGGCACCGGAAGTTCAGACGCAGGCTGCAAACTCGGGTCAGGCTTTGCCGCCGGAAGGTATTCATCCGGAGGCCGGAACTGCAGTGGCGCTGCCGGTGCCGCCGGGCTCGACCGCCGATCAGGTCGCGCTCGGAAAGAAAGTCTTCGATGGTGACGTCGGCGGCGCGACATGCGCCGGATGCCATGGCGCGGGCGGCGTGGGCAGTCCGGTCGGCGCCGATCTCACGTCGGGAAAATGGTTATGGAGCGACGGCAGCGTCGAGGGCATCACCAAAACCATTTTGGCAGGCGTGCCCGAGCCGAAGGAGCATCCCGGCGCCATGCCGCCGAAGGGCGGCGTCGAATTGTCGAATGTTCATGTGAAAGCCGTCGCTGCCTACGTCTGGGCGCTCGGCAATCAGAAAAAATAGCAGACTTGAGCGCGCAGCCTTCCGAGGCGGCGCGCTCAACTCCGATCAGAACAGGCGTGCGCCGTTCGGCACCTTGATGTCGGGCTTGAACATCACGACCTCGCCGCTTTCATCGGGAAACCCGAGTGTCAATACTTCCGACATGAATTTGCCGATCTGGCGCGGCGGAAAATTCACGACCGCCGCCACCTGCCGTCCGACGAGCGAGGCGCAATCATAGTGCCGCGTGATTTGCGCGCTCGATTGCTTCACGCCGATGCCGCTGCCGAAATCGATTTTGAGCTTCAGCGCCGGCTTTTTGGCTTCCGGATAAGGCTCGGCGGCAACAATCGTACCGACGCGGATATCGACCGCGAGAAACTGATCGAACGTGATCGTCGTCGCAGCGGCGGCATTCGGATCTTGAACCAGATGCATGGTGCAGCCTCTGCAATTATGAAAGCTTACCCGTCAGAAACTGCGCTTCGCCGTTTCCGAACGACCAATCGGCATCCGTATTAATGACGAAGTTGACCATCACATCGCTCGGCGCGATGCCGCAACGGCTGGAAAGCGCCTCCGTCAGCAGACGGTAGAATTCCTGCTTCTCTTCGGTCGAACGCGGCCGGCTCGTCACCTGAATGAGAACGACCTTCTCGGTGCGCTCGATGCCGAGGCCGGTATCCTCGATCCGCACGCGGCTCGGCTCGTGTTCGTGAACGATCTGATAGCGGTCGCGAACCGGTACCTTGAACGCCGCGAGCATGGCGTCATGCGCCGCGTCGAGTAGCGTCGCAATTTCGGCGTCGGTACGTCCCTTGATGAGATCAAATCGGAGAAATGGCATGGCGGTAATTCCTTGAGGTGCGATTGCTAAAAGACGTTACGAGCGGACGGTGGTCTCGACGACGAGACGGCCACGCACTTTTCCGGCGAGAAGATCGCCCGCGGCTTCGATCGCCTGTTCCAACGGAATGGTGCGAGTCATGCCATCGAGCTTGCCGAAGTCGATCTCGCGGGCGAGACGCTCCCAAGCCGTCATGCGATCCGCAATGGAGCGGTAGACGGAGTTGATGCCGACGAGTGTAACGCCGCGCAGAATGAAGGGGGCGACTGTCGTGCGAAAGTCCAAGCCTTGAGCAAGGCCGCATGCGGTGACGACGCCGTCGTCCTTCATGCTCGCGCAAACATTCGCAAGCGTGTGACTGCCCACGCTATCGACGGCGCCAGCCCAGCGAGCCGATTGCAGAGGCCGACCCGGCTCTGACAGCGATTTGCGATCGATGATCGTCTTAGCACCCAGGCCTTTGAGATATTCGGATTCCTCGACGCGGCCGGTCGAAGCGGCAACATCGAAACCGAGACGCGAAAGAAGGAGAACGGCAACGCCGCCGACGCCGCCACCGGCGCCCGTCACGATGATCTCGCCTTTGTCCGGCGTGACGCCCTGGCGTTCGAGCGCCATGACACAGAGCATCGCCGTATAGCCAGCCGTGCCGAGCGCCATCGCGTGCTGAGGGCTGAGGCCCGCGGGAAGCAGAATAAGCCAGTCGCCCTTGACGCGTGCATATTCGGAAAGGCCGCCCCAGTGGCCCTCGCCGACACCGAATCCGTTGAGCAGAACCGTGTCACCTGCTTTGAAGCGCGCGTTGCTGCTCTCTTCGACGACGCCCGCGAAGTCGACACCGGGCACCATCGGGAACGAACGGATGATCGGTCCTTTTCCGGTAATCGCCAGGCCGTCTTTGTAGTTGAGTGTCGAATGACTGATGCGGACCGTTACGTCGCCGTCAGGCAGCGCCACTTTGTCGAGCTTCGCAAGACGAGGTGTTGCGCGCTCGCCGTCTTTCTCAATCAGGATTGCCTGAAACATTTCGCGCCTCCGTGGGGTTCGGCGCGTTTACTCCCTTGCACGCATTGGACGCAAGATGCGAAACGGCCGCCATCGCTGGCGGCCGTCACTTTCGCATGAGAGCTATGCAGCGTCTTACATTTTGACGCGTTTTTTCTCCGGGTCGTAGAACGGAAACGGCACGACCGTCGCCTTGAAGCGCTTCTGCATCCCGTCGAGCCGCCCGATTTCGAGCGCCGTTCCGAGCGCCGAATGGGTGACATCCACGCGTGCGAACGCCAGCGTCTTCTTGAGAAGAGGCGAACGCATCGCGCTCGTCACCGCGCCGACGTTCGCCCGGCCGACGAAGACAGGATCTCCGTGCGAGGGCTTCTCATTTCCCTGGATCTCGAGGCCGACCAGTTTTCGGAGCGGATTGGCCCGCCGGTTCTCGATCGCCGCTTTGCCGATGTAGTCTTCTTCTTTTTTCGTCGGAACGGTGAAGCTGATGCCCGCTTCGAGCGGATCGGTCGTCGAGTCAAAATCATGTCCGCCGAAGACGAGGCCGGCTTCGATGCGAACCATGTCGAGTGCATCGAATCCGAACGGCTGAATTTTGAATGGCGCACCAGCCTCCATGATCTTATCCCAAACCGCAGGCGCGTCCTTGGGATGGCAGAACACCTCGTATCCGAGTTCGCCCGTATAACCGGTTCGCGAGACGAGAACCGGAATGCCCGCAACGCCGCCGATGCGTCCGACCGTGAAGCGGAAAATGCCGAGTTCCTGCATCGTCGGCCGGCCCGGCGGCGTCTCGATGATCTGCTGCAGAATTTCCCGCGACTTCGGACCTTGAACGGCGACGTTGTTGATTTCTGACGTCGCAGTCTTGAGGTGCACCTTGTAGTTCGTCTTGGCGAGCTGCTCTTTGAGCCAGATCAGGCTCGCATCGTCGCCGCCGACCCAGCGGAAGTTGTTCTCGGCCAACCGGAAGAGCGTTCCATCGTCCACCATTCCACCGTGCTCGTAGCACATGGGCGTATAATAGATTTGCCCGACAGATAGTTTGCGGACGTCGCGCGTGATGAGCCCTTGCAGGAACTGCTCGGAATCCGGCCCGAGCACTTCCATCTTCCTAAGGGGTGACAAGTCCATGATGACGGCGCCCTCGCGGCACGCCCAATATTCTTCGATAGCGCCTGCGTTCGCGTAGCAGTGAGGAACCCAGAAACCGCGATAGTCGCCAAAGTTGCGGGTGAGGGCTGACGTGCGCGGGTGAAATCCCGATTCTCTTGTCAGCTGGAGAGGTGCATCCGGTGTCATTCTGAATCCGATCGAGCGCTTGAACGGGGTGTCCTTCGGGTAGACCCGAACGTGTATTTCGGTGAGGTTCCAGCCGTTCGACGCATCGATGTCGGCTGGGCAGGCAGAGGTGCCGCAGACGAGGTCCGTCAAAGCACGCATCATCACGTAGTCGCCGGGACGTGACCACGGTTCGTCGGACCAGATGTTGTTGTGGCAGTCGACGTTGGTGTTGAAGAAGAAGTTGATGGCTGGCCAGCCCTTGTAGTTGCCGATCGGGTAGCCCTTGAGCGCCTCGTTGAAATTGTCCGAGCAGTTCGGATGGCCGAAATAGCCCATGTCCTCGTAGTAGCGCGTCGTGCACGCAAGGTTGAACGTGTCGTGCCGGCCGACGGTGTCCTGCACGACCTCGACCAGCGGATTGCGGTCGCGATCGAAGAATTTCGAGAACAGGCCAGGCTTCGGATAGGCCATGCCGGTCATCGACCGCGTCGTGGTGGAATCAAGGCCGAGCACGTTGCCCTTGTCGAGTTCCTTGCGGTTGAAAGCCAGGAAGTCGGAGCATTGGCGCCCCGCGACGTCGATGATCTGAATGTATTCGCCTGCGTAAACCTCGAAGCTTTCGGCGCTCGCGATGTTGATGCGAATATCAAGGCGCGGCTCGGCGATCGGGTCCGGCAGCTTGGCTTCGTTGAGGAGGCGGGGATTGGCGCGCTGAATGAAAACCAAGATATCGGTCGCGGGAGTCTGCTCCCAGATGACCATCGGCTCCGCCGGCGCACCAAAGACAGCGAGGACCGGCCGTTCCACTTGCAACGCGACGACGTCGCCGGGAACGCAATCCGGCCCGAGCACGTGCGCAGCCTTGACGTGTCCGATATCGAGCCCGCGCCGGAACAATCCGAAGCGAACGCGTTGTGCATCTTCGCTATCCGCTTCGAGCGCACGCTGAATGCCTGCCGGCTTGCCGCGTCCTTTGAGACCGAGCGCTCCGAGATCGCTCTTGCCGCCCGGCGCGAACGCCGCGATCTCGACGCCTTGTCCGCCTTCGAGCGGACTGATTTCGACACGGTCTCCCTTGTCGAGTTCGAAAACGGCGGTGCCGCCGCCTTTCAAAACATATCGTTCGACACCCGGCTCCAGCGACGATTGTCCTGGAACGAAAAGTTTCGGCCGGGCAGGGGACGTGAGAACTGCATCGCTGCTCATCTTGCCCTCTTATCGGAATGGGGGATGAACCGGCCGCGCGCGACCGGTCCATTGTTGGCCTGCTGGTGGTACCGCCAGGCTACTCGGCGGCGACCATTTTCGTCGGCTGGTTGAGGAACGCTTCCATCGAGTCGTCGGCGGCTTTCATCCAGGGCGTGTGATGGATTGGTGCCTGCGTGCCGGTCAGCGTTGATTTGTGCGAGCGGTCGCGATAGGTCAGGATGTCTTCCATCTTGTGATGTTCCCAGTCCTTGAACATCTTCGCGACGGCGTCGACGTCGAGGCGAGGGTAGTCGGTTGGAGCGATTAGATCGCGGACATATTCCGTCTGGAAGTCGATTGCGCCTTCAGCGTCCGCGATGGCTTCTTCCATCTGGGTCCACTTATGCATATCGTCCATCATATCCGACTTCGGCGGTAGCTTGATGCGTCCAAGCACGACGTCGCGCGCGTACCACGCCTGCGCGTCGAACATGTTGAACGTGTAGAACTGATCTGGCATGCCGATGTACATCAGCTTCGGATTGTCGATCCAGAAAATGGCCTTGTAGAGATTCGGCGGATAGTACCGGTTGCGTGACTTGAGGCGCAGCGAGTCTTCCATGAACGGGTGGTGATGCAAATATCCCGTACACAGAATGATCGCGTCGACGTCTTTCTTCGAGCCGTCCTTGAAATAGGCCGTCTTGCCTTCGACGCGCTCCAGCAAGGGAACTTCGTCCATGCGGGCGGGCCATTTGAATCCCATCGGCTTCGTGCGCCACGAGAACGTGACGGACTTGGCGCCGTACTTGTAACACTGAATGCCGATGTCTTCTGACGAGTAGCTGGCGCCGACGCACAGAACGTCCTTGCCCGCGAACTCGTCCGCGGAGCGGAAGTCGTGCGAGTGTAGCGTGCGCCCAAGGAAGTGAGTGAGACCCGGGAATTCCGGAATGTTCGGCGTCGAGAAATGGCCGCTTCCGCAGAAGACGTAGTCGAATTCCGATGACGAGAGTGTATCGGAGACCAGATCTTTCACCGTGACGGTAAACTTTTGCGTCTCTTCGTTGAAGGTGACGCTGCGAACCGTGGTGCTGAGCTTGATGTAGTGCATGATGCCGCTGCGTTCGATACGGCCCTTGATGTAGTCGTGCAGCACGGCCCGCGGCGGGAACGATGGGATCGGACGTCCGAAGTGCTCTTCGAACGAGTAGTCGGCGAACTCCAGACATTCCTTCGGTCCATTCGACCAAAGGTAGCGATACATGCTCGCGTGGACCGGCTCGCCGAACTCGTCTGTGCCCGTGCGCCACGTGTAGTTCCAGATACCCCCGCAATCTTTCTGCCGCTCGTAGCAGACCATTTCGGGGATGTCCGCTCCCTTGCGCCTTGCGCTTTCGAACGCGCGCAAAACCGCCATGCCGCTGGGACCGGCGCCGATAATAGCTATTCGTTCTGCCATGTTGTGTCCTTCCGAAATTCTATTCGCTAGGATTCTTTGTTCGCGTAGGTAGGTGGGTTAGGCTTTGTCGCGCGGATGCGTGCGGAGGCGGAGAGGGTCGTAGAACGGCATCCGTACGACAGTCGCCGGCCAGTCGCCGTCGTCATGAACAACGAGTTCCGTGCCGAGCTTTGTGTAAGCGGGTTCGATTTGCGCCATTGCCAGCGATTTCATCAGATGCTCGCTGTACGTCGTGCTGGTGACGACCCCGACCTGCTTGCCATTGGCGGTGATCTTGGAGCCGGGAGCGATCGCCTTCGTATGGTCGACTTCGAGGCCCGCGACGAGGGTGCGCTCCTTGCCCTTTTTCTCAACCAGCGCCTTCTTGCCGATGAAATCCGGCTTCGAGAGATCGACCGTCCAATCGGCCTTCACTTCCCAAGGCGTCGTATCTTCGTTCGTCATCTCGTAGGGGAAGAACAGCAAGCCGCCTTCGACACGCACGATGTCGAGGCATGCCCACGAAACCGGAATAAGGCCTTTGTCCTTGCCGGCAGCCAGGATGGAATCCCACATCTTGTGAGCATCCTTGGCCGCGCAGAAAACTTCATATCCAAGCTCGGCCGAATAACCGCCGCGAGACAGGCGCACGGGCGTGCCGAACAGCGTCGACGTTCCATGCTTGAAGTAGCCAAGTCCGGCAAGATCCATCGGCGTGTGTGGTGCGAGGATCTGGAGTGAAAGCGGTCCCTGCAGGGCCAGAATGTGGACATCGTCGTCCCGCTCGACCTTGACGTTGTACTTGGGTGCGTGCGCTCGGATCACCTCTTCGAGCTTTCCCGCACCATGCGAAAGCCGGTACTCGGTCGGGCTGTCCACGTAGATGAGAACGTCGTCGATCAGGCCGCCGTTTTCGTTGACGATATTGGAAATATGTGAGTCGCCCGGCTTGGCTTTGGAGATGTCGGACGTCAGCACGTAATTGAGCAGCTTCGTCGCGTCGGGACCCGACACGTTCAAGATTTGCAGCGAAGAAACGTCGAAAAGGCCCGCGCGGCAACGAACAGCTTCGGTTTCCACATAGGGATCGGTCGCATACGTTTGCGGAAGCGGCATGTTGTTCCACGACACGGAGTCGAGATCCCCGCCGTTCGCCCGGTGGCGATCATTGAGAATGGACTGGCGTGGCAAATCGGCTAGGGACATGAGCACTACCTCTTGCTTGTTTTTTGATAGGTTCTGCGTGGAGTCTGTCGTCGAAAGGGTTGCTTAGTCCGGACCTCCGCCAGGCGAGGTTGGGGCGCCGTCGTCGTATTTCGAAAGGTAATCGATTGCCATTTCGCGGAAGCGGCCAAGGCTTTTGTATTCGACGAGTTCAGGCGGTAGCGAACGTAGAACGCGCGGCAGGCGGCGGCCCCATTTCGGCACCGTCACGATCTGCTCGAGGCTCATCAGATAGCCGCGAATGGAGAACAGGATCGCGTTCGACCGCGGCAGTCTGAAGAGCCCCTGCATCTCGACGCGCAGATGCAGCTTCTTGCCGATGTTCTCCGGCGTGACCGTCATGCGGTCTCGGCCCCACTTGTGAAAATTTTCCGGGCTCGTATCGAGGCGCGGATTGATCGTCATGGTCCAATTCAAGCGGCGAACCGGCTTGCCGATCTGCAGATTGAGAAGGAATTTAAGAGCGCGCTCGAACACGCCAGCTTCGTGCGCCAGAGGCACGGGGCCGTGCCATTCGAAGAAGTTCATGCCGACGTCGAAGTCGAGCGACCAGTCGGCCTGTGAAGTGATGATGCCGGCATCCATCCAGAGCTGATTATCGCGCTGGTCTTGGATCGAGAAATCGCCTTGCACCTGACGTCCGATATATTCCATCGGCTCGAAGGGCAGCGTGCTCGCATCGAGGAACGTGAACTTCTGGTCGATGCCGAGCGGCCGGTTGATCCAATGCCACGCGGAGCCGTCGCGGTGCAGCGTGAAATGCTCGGGATAATCGCGTGCGAGCGACGTCATGACGAGTTCGAGCATGTCCCACTGCGCCGTCATCATGTGCGGCAGCGCCTGACATCTGAGCGGATCGGCCTCTAGAACCAAAGCTCGATCGCGCATCTCGGAGACGTAGTGCTCGTCGATGTCGAACGGAAATTCGAAGGGCGAGCCTTTTGGTCCGGGCGTGTGCGGCTCGATGTTCACCGAGTACCGGTATTGATCCTCGATGAATGGAAACGGAAAGCGTCGGATGTTTTGAGGACTGTTCGTGTACGTGAAATCGTCTCGAAAAGTCTCGTCTTTGAATGTCAGTCCCATACCAGGGTCTCCCGGGAAGAATTTTTGAAATTGCGCATCAGAGATCGAGCGTGATTGATCCGGTTGGAATGCGAGACATGCAGATCATGATCTTCTTGCCGCTGACCTTCTCTGGCTCGGTCAGGTAATGATCGTTGTGCTCGATGAAGCCGTCGCAGGCGAGAACCTCAGTCTGGCATTGGCCGCACGCGCCGCCACGGCAGAGAAACGGTGCGTCGATGCCATTCTCTTCGAGCGCTTCGAGAATGCTCTGGTGGCCGCTCACGACGATGTCGCGGCCCGAACGGGCGAGCTTGACGACGAACGGCTTGCCCGGAGGCGGAGCACTGAACTGTTCGGAGTGCACGTTCTCGTCCGGCCAGCCGAGTAGCCGAGCCGCTTGCAAAGCCCAATCGATCATCGGCTTTGGCCCGCAGACGTACATATGCGTGCCGAGACGCTGACTGCTCAAAACGGTCTCAAGTGGGATCAGCTGGCCCAGATCCTGGCGGTAGACGTTGACGCGCGAACCGTAACGCGATTGCAGATATTTGCAGTAGGCGCCGTCTTCGAGCGAACGAACGCCGTAGTGAAGCTCGAAATCCGCATGGAGCCCATCAAGCTCGTTCATCATCGCCATGAAGGGCGTGATGCCGATGCCGCCTGCAACGAAGACATGCTTCTTTGCAAGTTTGGCCGGAGGAAAGAGATTGAGCGGCTGCCCGATCTCGAGTTCCGAACCGACCTTGACGTTCTCGTGCATGAACCGCGAGCCGCCGCGCGATGGGTCGACGTTCAAGACGCTGATCTGGTAGCTCGACGTATCCGTCGGCGAACCCATGAGAGAGTAGGGATTGCGCATCAGCCGGTCGCCCGAGTGCATGACGACCGATATGTGCGAACCGCCCGAAAATTCCGAGAGCGGAGCATTGTCGATATCGACGAACCGAAAGCGCTTGATGCGATTTGCCACCGGCTCGACCTCGGCGACGCGAACGCGCCGGAGAATATTTCCGCTCATTGATACAAGGCCTCCGTCGGAGGAATGTCGCCCGGAATTTCGGCGTCGATGCACACGCCCTGGAACGCGGCGAGGCGGCGCGAGTAATGATCCCTCACCAGCAAGGTGATGCCGCAATGAGTGCATTTCACCGGGTTAGTCGTGACGTTCTCGATGAAAGTCTTGCAGTGGACGCATTGCACGCGGCGCATCAGCGTGCCGCGATGTTCGGTTCGGATCGACAGATGATCGATCGAGAAATCGCCGCCGGCCTGCACGACGAGGCCGATGAGAGGTTCGGAGCCCGCCGCATAAAGGCGCAAGCCCATCGGCGCTCCATCGAGCAGCTGCCGCAAGCGCGCGATGCCGTCGGCGAGAGTTGCGTGAAATTCGATGGTCACTGGCGCGAGTTCGCGAGCGATCGCTTGCCGATCCTTGTCCGCAAGGGTGTCGGCGAGAATGATGGTCGTGCGTTTTGCGAAGTTGCTGTCGGCGCGCGAAAGCAACTCGGCGACCGCCTCCGCCCCGGCCTTGTCCGAGACGATGATGTTGCTGCGCGCATTGAGATCCGGGGTGAGACCCGGATAGATTGGCCGGCTTTTGATCGTGCTTAGTGTCATCAAGAGCTCCCTGTTCCCGTCAAAGCCGTGTCGGGCCTGCGGAAAGTGATCAGAGCAGACCGGAGCGGTAGAGGAAACCGCCCCGGCCCACATTTTCTTTAGGCAGGTAGCTGGAAGAACCAGTTTGACGCGAGGACGACGACCAAGCCGGCCGCGAGGACGAGATAAGGCAGCGCCCCGGCTTTCCGCTTCTTGAGGTCGGCCTGAGTGAGCCCCAGATCCTCCAGCATGTGGGCGGGGAAAACGCCCTTATCCTGCACGTAGTGCCGGAAGCAGAAGACCGGAATGATCAGCGACGCGGTGAAGAGCCCAGCCCACAGGGCAACGGGGTTCCAGACCTTCGCACCGGCACCCATGAAGACGGCGTTGACGAAGGCGAACAGCGCGCCGAGAGCGAGCACGAACGTCGGTGCGCGCCATGGACGATGAACGTCTGCGTTGTCCACGCGGTGGATCCAACCCGAATTGAGGTTCAGGAAGTTAAAGATGATGTAGCCGCAGTTGGAAACCGCGAGGATGAAGAAGAAGCTCGTGGCGTCCGCACAGGCGATCGCGAGGACCGCAAGGTTGATCACGAGATCGGTCCACATCGCGCGCGTCGGTGCGCCATGTTCATTGACGTGGCTGAGGTAGCGCGGCAGCCAGCCGTCGCGCGACCCCTGGTAGAGCGTGCGCGACGATCCGGCCATCGCGGTCATCAGGCAGAGCATGAGCGCCAGGATCATCAGCATGACGAGCAGGCTCGTGAGCATTCCGCCGTGGCCGACCATGTTGGCCATGGCCGCAGCGACGCCAGAGCCATCGACGATTGACGGCTCGAGCATGCCTTCAAGACCCAGAACCCCTTGGAAGGTGAAGGGCACGAGCGTGAAGAGCACGAGGCAAAGCAGACCCGAGTAGAATATCGCCTTGAAGGTATCCCGGCCCGGATCGCGGAACTCGCTTGTGTAGCAAACCGCCGTTTCAAAGCCGTACGTGGACCACGCGGCGATGAACATGGCGCCGAGAATGAGCGTCCAGCCGGCGATGTCCCAATGGCCCATCTCTGGTGCGTAGGCAGCCTTCAGCGGTTCGATAGGCGTGAAGTTGGACCAGTTGATTTGGCCCGTGATGATGGGAACAACACCAACGATGAGCATCGGTATGATCACCGCGAGGCCGATATATTTCTGCACGCTCGCGGTACCGAGAATGCCCCGGTGCTGAATGGCGAACGTGATCAGCATTAGCACCGCGCCGATGAAGAACGCGGCGTTGAACGAGAACGACACCGGTCCGAGCGTTCCGTGGAAGAGGGACCAGTTACGAGCTTCCGGCGTCAGCGCGGCGACGGCATCCGACGAAAGCAGAGCTGCCACGGCATCGGCCGCCGCTTTGCCGTGGTTGGCTGCAAGCCACTCGGCGATGCGAGGCGAATCCAGCGGGATCGAGTTGGCGTGCGCGCTGATCCATGCCGCGACCTGCGGTGCGTCCGCGGGCGGGATCGGTGCGAGTGAATTGAGGATGTAAGCCGCCGCGATCGAACATCCGAGCGAGAGCACCGGTGACCAGGCGAACCAATTGCACCAAACGGATAACGGCGCGATCAGCTTCGAATATCTGACCCACGCCGCCGCGCCGTAGACCGACGCGCCGCCGGATTTATTGGGAAAGAGACCGGCAATTTCCGCGTAAGTGAAGGACTGGATGAAGCCCATGATCATCGATGCGAACCAGACGAGAAAGGCAACCTTTCCCGCAACGCCCGCGATTCCGCCGATCGAAAACAAGACGAGAGCAGGGACGCCACTCGCGACCCAAAATGCTCCCCTCCAGTCGATGGCTCGTACGAGTTGACCGGACGGAGCGCTTAGCTCGCCGCCCGCAGTTAGCGTTCCAGTTTCTGTAGCCATGATCGCTCCGACGAAGCCTGTTTATTGATTAATTTGTGCAGTGATTGATCCCCGAGTTGGCCCAGCGAGCGTCGCAATCGCATGGCCCAAAAGAACACGTCCCCCGTCGGTAGCGGCGTTAACGAGACGCAAGTCGATGATTTTGCGACGTAAACCAATTTAAACCAGAAATTACCGCAATTGATCCGACGAGGCCATGTTATGGAACCTCGAATTACCTGCAAGCCAAAAAAATCACCAAAAGGAAACAGTTTTGACCGTTTCGCAGGCACAAAAACCAGATTCTATCGGTATTTAGGGCGGTTAGACATTATATCGCAGTTGCGAACCTACTTTGGATAATATTGGTCGAATTCGGTTGCATTCTGTCGGGGAAAAGCGAATTCTGTTTGTTATTAGGGAGATCGGTAAATCTCCTCCGAAACTGAAATTATGCGCGTGCCTGTGGACCAAATCGAAAATTGGACGCAACAAACCGTCAGTGCTTTAGCGGCATTGGGGCGTTCAGAGATTATTACCGCCGCGCGCTCGTGGCTTCGGGCGGAGGCAAGGCTCGAGGGCGCGACGTCTCCCGCGCCGGTCATCGCTGCAAGCCGTTCGAACGCCGGCATCGCGCATCTGATCCTTGAGAACAGCAGCGAAGCGGACGTTGCTTTTCGCGAAGCCGAGGAGCATTGGCGGCAAGCGATCGAGAGCGTCGCGACGCTCGACGTGCCATTGACGGGCACGAGTTCATTTCACTTTCGACTCGCAGCAAAGGTTCCGCATGCGCTGATGGAAGCGCGCCGGCAGCGATATCGCCACCTCGCCGAAGTCGCGCGCGCGATCACGCGCTTCAACCATCTCTTTGTCGATCCGGCCAATCTGACGTCCGGATTGGTCGCCCATCGGACGAGCGAGCTGGCATCGATCCTGAGCGAAATCCTGGGTCCGGCCTCAGCCGAGGTCTGCCTGCTCACGATGACCGGTGCATCGCTGAACGACGCCGCGACCTTCTCCCCTTACGGCCGAAAGAGCGCCGAATTCGCTCACAGTCCTCCCGCGCTCCCCAACGGTCTCTCGTCAGATCGCGCGATTTTGGAAGCCGCCGTCGCGCTCACCGCCTTGCTTGGACTTTCGGCATTTCTCGCGATCGAGCATCGGCAGAAAGCCGCCGAAACCCATTCCCAGTGTACGAACCTCACATGAGCCTGAGCTGAAACATGTCTGAAAGCCACGAACTCGAAGCACCGCCTTGGATCGACGACTTGACGCGGCATCCGCTCGTCACGCCGCGCGTGAAGGAGATCGCGACGAGTCTTTTTGCCCGTTTTGCTTCGGGAGAATATCCATTCGGAACTCGAATTCCGGCTGAGCGGGATTTGGCCGATGCCTTTGGCGATAGCCGTGCAACGATTCGCCAGGCACTCGAATTCTTGGCGACATACGGCATCGTCGCGCGTCGTCCGGGAAGCGGAACCTTCGTTTCATATCAAAGAAAACGTTCGCCTCACGAGGGTAGCAACGGACGGACATCCTCGTTCCTCGATGTCGACCAACTCGCCGAGACGGCCTCACCGTTTGCGATGAATATCGCGAGTTCGATTCTGGCGCCCGAGATGACGCGCCTCGCAACGATCTACATGTCGTCGCGAGATATCGCCGATCTTCAAAGCCAGCTCATTCGGCTAGAAGCGATCGTCACGGAAGCCGGCACGTTCGCGGTATACGAACAAGAATTCATGATGACCATCGCCCGTGGCACGCACAACTCGCTGATCACCACGATGTACGCCATCCTGAACGAGGTGCGCCGCCATCCGCAGTGGGCCGCGGCCCGCCAGCAGGCGCTGACGCCTGCGAAGATCAAGAGCATTCAGCTCATGCTCCGATCGCTTTACGACGCCATCGAGCGGCGAAACGTCGAAACCGCCGTCGAGATCATCAAGATCTACGTCGCCAACGCCCACGAAGACATGATCTACGAATCGTGAGCCGTCATCCGGTCGAGCATCTCGGCGGAAGCCGCCAGGTGTTCGCGCTGGTCCCACATCAAGTTCATTTCCCGCATGTGCTTGACCAGGATCGACCGATGCTTCGACCACCAGTCCGCGACTGAGCCGTACTCCTGGATCCGCGCCTTGCCGTTGATGATCGCGACGACAGGCCAATCCCCGACGAGCGCGTTATCGATCCCGAACAGATCCCTGCCCCACCATATGGCTTCACCGAATGCGTGCTGACCGATGCCGCCGACCTTCATCGCAGCGAGGACGGAGAACGGCTCGAACGTGCGCGCCCGCTGCACAGCTGATTTCCACAATTCCAGCGTCGAAGCGTATTCCCACGACACCGCGCTCCACGTTCCTGGAAAGCGACGGCAAAATTCCTCGTAGAATTTGCCAGGCTCTTCAAAGTTCACGTGGCCGTCGTTGAGGCGAGGATCGTCGAAGTCCGGAAATTGAAAGACGAACCCTTCCATGAATTCGAGGCTCGTCCGCCGGATAAGCTCCGGATAGTTGTCGCATGTGCAGGACAGAAGGCGACCGCGGAATCCGCGCTTGAATGCTTCGATCGTAAGCGCATGGACAAAGGGCTCGTAAGCCGTATCCCAACAGAGGATGTCCGGCTTCTTTGCCATCATCTCTTCGACGATCGGCCCGAAATCAGTGGTTTCCGGTTCGAATAAGTGCTCAGCGACCAGCTCGATGCCGGCCGCTTCGAAGGCCGCTCTATAGGTCGCGATCGACGGCAGGCCGTGAAGATCGCGCTGCGCGCACAACGCCGCCGTCTTGAGCCCGGGCTGCGTCCGCTTCAGCCAGTCGACGCCTGTCACATTGTAGATTGGATGGACCTCGCTCGGCGCAACGATTGTTGGCACGTCCGGCGAAAGGTCGCTCGGCAATAGCGTTGTGACGAGCATGCGGTGCTTATTGATGAGCCGTCTGATGTCTCCCATGAGGTCATTGCCGCCGATCATCAGGATGATCTTGACGCCGTCCTCGAGGATCAGCTTCCGTGCCCCTTGCAGTGACCGTTCCGGCTGATAGCCGGTGTCGAACGGGATCAGTTCGAGCATGTATTTTCGGTTGCCGACTTTCAGGCCGCCGGCGGCGTTAATGCGCTCGACCCAAATGAGGCTGCCATTGATGCCCGGAACCGCCCAGGCTTTGAGCGGCCCCTCGAGCGGAGCGAGGAACCCGATCTTCAAAACCGTTTGAGACCCGATCCCGAAGTCTCTCATTGCAACCGCCAGAGCCGATGCAACAGTGCTTCTGGGTCTAACGGCCATGGTCAGGCTTTACCGGACTTGAAAACTTTCGAGGCACTGGCTCAACTTCTTGGCAACTTACCGGGGCCGCGCGCCATCGCGTCGGCCTCCGCGTTTACGAACTTACGCTGACGCTAAGGCTGACGCTAGGTCTTGTCGATGGTGTCGCACAAAGAAGTCCGAGTGCCGCTCTGCAGCGAAACTCGGGCAACGTCTGAGCCGCTGTTAGCGGGTCGCGCCAGTGGTCGCGATTGCAGACGTTTCGATCGGCGGAGCTGGCTTTGCGCCTTTCGTGGCCACCTCGACCTGATCGCCGCGGACTTTCGTCAGGAAGGCGTCGAGGCTTGGACCCCAGATATCCCAGCCTTGGCGATCGTCGGCAATGGTGTGGCCGTCGCTGCCATAGGCTTGAAGAATATGCTCTTCCGCATGCCCCCCCGCACGATTCCAGGCTTGCGCCAGATCCTCTGCAAGGGCCGGTCCGAAATAGCTGTCGTTCTCGGAGTAAAACCAGATCGTCGGCACGTGCGCCTTGCTGCCGTATGCCTGAGCCGCCGAAACGAGATCCGGTCTGCCGCAAATGGCATTCGAGCGGCCGTAAGCGTGACCGCCGCGCCCGCCCGCAAAATTCACGATGGCCTGCACCTGCGGAAGATTACGCGCAGCAAGCGCCAGCGATGCCCATCCGCCGGTCGAGACGCCGGCGACGATCGTTTCCTTCGGAGCGACGAACGATTGTTCACTCATGTAATTGACCGTCGCCGCGATGTCGTCGGCGGCGATATTGCCGGACAGGAAATGATTGGGATGGTCGCATGTGCCGACCGCTTCCGAGAGCGGGCCGCCGGTCGCGCCATGGCCGCGGCGCTGCGGCAGTACGACCGCGTAACCGCGCTCGACGAACCAGCGCGACAGCCAATAGTAGACAGGCATGGAGACGGCGAGGCGCGTTGCTTCGTCCGTTCCGTGATTGATGACGACGAGCGGATATTTCTTGTTGGGTTCCGAAGGGTCGGCCTCCGGGCGGAAAACCGTCGCGCGCAGC
Organism: Pseudomonadota bacterium; assembly: GCA_018242295.1. Taxonomy (GTDB): domain Bacteria; phylum Pseudomonadota; class Alphaproteobacteria; order Rhizobiales; family Hyphomicrobiaceae; genus Hyphomicrobium_B. The sequence continues at coordinate 100,852 of JAFECE010000003.1, read as the reverse complement.
ACGCGTCCTTCTTCGCCGCTCGGCAAAATCCACAGCTGCTCGCGCATGCGCGGACCTTCAGGCCCGAAAGAGCCGAACTGTCGATCGTCAGCTTTTGCCGGCCAGCACGCAAGGATGGTCAGCGTCATCAGCACGGCGATCAGAATCGTTTGGGTATTTACAAGCCGGGCCGATCTGCCCATCGATTGGGACAGAAAATCTCCCCTCACGAAATTCATTAAAAGTTCCCCACGCGACTGCAACTTTGCGTCGCACCATTGGAGGGCGCTCACGCGCCGACGTCAAGAGCCTGAGCGACACACCCGGATTTCGTGCACCAAATGCCGATTTTACAGCGCATTTTGCACTCTGGGCGTGACATTCGTGACCGCACCCGGTCGCACAATCTCCGCATTTCACCCGGCGCGGAAGAAGGTCATTTGACGCTGCAAAAAGAAAGCGCCGGGACATGGCCCGGCGCTCGTCGTTCCTATTCGTCTCGTCGCATCGTTACCACCAGCACAGGCCGATGCAGTAGCCGTCTCCAGGCGCGTGGCGGCGGCGATAGGTCGGCTGAGTGTAGGTCGAGTAGGAATTATAATAGTAGTGACGGCGATACGGATAATAGCCGTGCTCTGCGTAGTAGCGATCACGCCACTTCTGATAGTCGGACTTATCGTCGGTCGGCACGTCGTGCTCCTCGCGCCAGGCCCGATATCGCCAGCCCCGTTCGCGCAAGTTGTAGCCGTAATAGCCGTGATGCCTATGACGCCAGTAGCCGTGGCGGTGACGCCAGTAGCCGTGACGCCAGCTGTGGCGCCGGAAGCCGCAGTGGCGGTAACCGTGACGCCACCAGCAGCGATAGCGCGCTTGCTGAACGGTCTCGGACTGCTCGGCCTTCAACGTCAAAACATTGCTCGTAAGCACCGCGGCCCGCGCCCGCGGAGCATTGGCGCCGAATAGAATGGCCATCGCGCAGCTTAACGCGATGAGCGAAAGCAATTTTTTCATAGCTCCCCTCCCGATCGATGATAGCCCCGGCGACGCTTGGCGCCGTTCCGAGGACAGAGCGCTCTGGATACAGCATCTGGGCAATGTCAGTACAACCCCAATCCCGGGCAAATGAACCGATCCAAAGCCGCTTGTTAGGGGACTGTGGCTCGTTCGCGCCACCATGACGTCGAGCATCGAGCGCTGCGTAGGGGAGGGACGAGAGGAAGGAAATCGGCCGGATGAGTCCGTGACGCATATGGCCATACGTTCAGTTATTGCGGACGTCTTGCCAGACTTTCTCGTCCCAGAGGCGGATCCCGCCCGTGATCCCGGCATCATTGGAGGCGATGCGGACATTGTCCGGCAAATCATCGGTGCCGACGTCGGCGGCATTGCCTCCGCCGAGATACAGCATGTCGTAGTGCAGCAGAGAATAGACGATCTTGATCGTATTCAGCACGCGGCGATTCCACTTTTTGTGTCCATGCGTGCGGCGGGCTTCAGCGCCGATGTAGCCGTTATAGGTCTCATCCTTGTGAATTGGATGATGCGCGAGCTCGAGGTGAGGCGCGAGCGCGCCATTGGTGAACACCGCGCTCCCGATACCGGTGCCGAGCGTGAGCACGACTTCAAGCCCGCTCCCCGCTACAATTCCAAGTCCTTGTACCTCCGCGTCATTGAGGAGGCGAGCGGGCTTCCGGAAGCGCTGTGCTAAGACCGCCTCCAGCGGATAATCGCGCCACTTTTCGATGTCGAAGTGCGGTGCCGTAACAACGCGGCCGCGGCGGATGACGCCGGGAAAGCCCATGGAAATTCGTTCGCTGGGAGGAAGCCCAGCCGTCAGATCGGCAAGCGTGTTCAATAGAATTCCGGGATGGCAAGGATCGGGCGTATCGACCCGCACCCGCTTCACGAGCATTCGTCCTGCATCATCGAGAACCGATGCCTTGAGTCCGGTGCCGCCGACGTCGATTGCCAACGTGCATAAGCCGGTTCGGCTCGTTGTCTGATTGGGTCTTGCCTCGTTCATCACTGAACCACGGGCTCAATGGCCGCCTCATCCGTGAAGACCCGCAGCGTGCCAGCCGGTTTGAGATGCGCGGCAGGCAGACTGTTGTCGCCCCCACAAAGCCGATTCAGGATCGCACGCTTCTCTTCTCCTTCGATCAGAAAGGCGATGTTCCGGCTGCTCTCAAGGGCTGGATAGGTGAGGGTAATCCGCGCTTCCGCCTTGGCTCCCACGACGGCGACAACCCAATGGTTCCGCTCAGCGAGCGCGGCGGTGCCAGGAAACAATGACGCAAAATGCCCATCCAGACCCACACCCAGAAAAGTCGCGTCGAAGAGTGGCCGAGCCGGGTCGAGCCGCTCCGCGCCGTAAACAGATTTGAGTAGGCGCTCATAATCATAGGCGGCCGCCTCGGGGCTGCTGCTGGTCGGTATCGGATGGATGTTGGCATCAGGTATCGGCACCCGCGAAAGCAAAGCTTCCCGCACCATGCGATAATTGCTGAGCGCATGATCCGGAGGCACAAATCGCTCGTCCCCCCAGAACCAATGCGTTCGCCACCACGGAAACGCATCGCGAAAAGGTGGCCCCGCGAGACATTCATAGAGTCGTCTTGGCGTCGAGCCGCCGGACAGATCAACGGCAAAATCGCCGTGTTTTTCAGTAGCCAATTCAAGCAGCCAGTTGGCAGCCCTCAGCGCCAACGCGTCCGCATCGGCGAGAATTTCGAGGTTCGCCACGAACGGATTGGTCAAGGACGTCTCCTTCTGTCCTATTCCGAAGCCTGGGATGCCCGGTCACGAACTTCGCGTATTGGCCGGAGCCAAAACAAATTTTTGCACGGCTTTCGCGAAGCCCTCGTTCTCGTTGCTGTCGGCAACGGCACTCGCCTGCGCCTTCACCTCGTCGCTGGAATTGCCCATCGCGATGGAAAATCCGCTCTTGGCGAACATGAGAACGTCGTTTGGCATGTCGCCGATAGTGACGATCTGGTCGGGCGAGACGTCGAGGAGCTTGGAGAGCGTCGCCACCACGGTTCCCTTGTTGGCCTCGGGATGGGTCACGTCGAGATAATAAGGTTGGGAACGTGCGGCGCTCGCCGCCTCGCCAAGAGTGCGCTGCGCCACCTTCTCGCACGCGGCGACGCGGTCCACATCGTCCGACACGCCGACGACTTTCGCGGTGTGAGCAAAGTGTGCGTCGGTGAACGATGCGACGACCGTTGCGTCGAACTTCACCGTCCACGTCTCGCGCGCCACATGCGGCGCATTCGGATCGCGGATCAGCCATTCGTCTTCGGTATAGACCCACGCGTCGAGTCCCTGGTCGAGAAGAATGGCGACGGCTTGCTTCGCCGTCTTGGGATCGAGCAGATGACTTTCGATCACTGAAAGGTCCGGATTGACGAAGATGCCGCCGTTGAAGCCGGCGATAGGAGTCCCAAGTGCCAACGGAGCGATCAACATCGACATGCCGCGCGGCGGCCTGCCGCTCGTGATCGCAAATCCGATGCCGGCATCGTGCAGTTCGCTGACGGCTGCCTTCGCCGCGTTCGTCAGCACTTTGTCGTGAGTAACGAGTGTGCCGTCGACGTCGGCCAGCAGAAGTTGGATCGTCCGGTGACAGCTCATGGCTTGTTGCACCCGGTAGGATTGATCGGCCGCCACACCCGGCCGCCATCATGGCGCAGCAAGTCGTTGGCCGCCTCCGGACCGTCGCTGCCGGACTCGTAGTTCGGAAAATCGGCCTTCTCTGCAGCCCAGGCGTCAAGGACCGGCTGCACGATGCGCCAGCCGTGCTCCACCATGTCGGCGCGCATGAAGAGCGTCGGATCGCCGATCATCACGTCATAGAGCAGCGTTTCGTAGCCGACATTCGGTTCCTTCGCGAACCAGTCGCTGTAGTGAAAGTCCATCTTGACGGCAGCGAGGTTGACGACAGGTCCGGGCCGTTTGACCTCGAATTGCAGGGAAATGCCTTCGTCCGGCGCAATGCGCAGCACCAGCCAGTTAGGCCGCAAGCATTCGACGGGCGTATATTGAAACGCCGTGTAGGGCGCTTGCTTGAAGCAGATCGCGATTTCCGTATCCCGTCGCGACATGTGCTTTCCCGTACGCACGTAAAACGGCACCCCGGCCCAACGCCAGTTATCGATCTCGAGTTTCATGGCGATATAGGTTTCGACGTTCGAAACCGTCGCGACATTGGGCTCCTGCCGGTAGGCCACGACCTTTTTGCCTTTCACCTTGCCGGCTCCGTATTGGCCGCGCACGGCGCATGTCGCAGACACCGGCGCCATGGCCGCAAGCACGTCGGCTTTTTTTGTGCGGATTGCCTGGGCATCAAAACCCGTCGGAGGCTCCATGGCGACCATCGAAAGCAGCGAGAAAACATGATTGGGGACCATGTCGCGCAGCGCCCCGGTGACCTCGTAGAACGACCCGCGCTGCTCGACGCCAACCGTCTCTGCTGCAGTGATCTGTACGTGATCGATACGGTCGCGATTCCAGATCGGTTCGAACAGCCCGTTGCCGAAGCGAAACGCCATGATGCTCTGGACGGTGTCCTTTCCCAGAAAGTGGTCGATGCGGAAAATTTGGTCTTCGTTCAGCGTGCGTAGGATCTGCGCATTCAATTTGCGAGCCGAGTCGAGGCTGTGGCCGAACGGTTTCTCGACGACGACGCGGCGCCAAAACTTCGTCTTTCCATTTTTGTCCTCGGTCCGCTGCGTGAGCTTGGCGTCGCCGAGGTAATCGATCACCGTGCCGAACAGGCGATCGGCAACCGCGAGATAGAAAATGGCGTTGCCTTCGGTGCCATGCACCTTTTCCGCATCAGCAAGCGCACCGCAAAGCGTCTGATACACTTCGGGCTTGGTCAGATCGCCCTGGACATACGTCAGCTTGTTCGCAAGCCGCTTCCAGGCCGCGTCGTCGATATGATCGACTTCGAACTCGGTCACCGGATTTCTGACATAGCTCTTCAGCGTATCGTAAAGGTGATTGCGCCAACTTTCGGACGTTCCTGGCGTCCGCGCCACGCCGATGAGCGCGAAATTCTCCGGCAGCACTCTCGTACGCGAGAGATTATAGAGCGCGGGAATGACCAGCCGTTTCGTGAGGTCGCCGTAGGCGCCAAAGATGACCATGGCGCACGGATCGGCCGGCTCGGGCTGCCGTGCCGGCGGACATTGAATGAGCTGCGCGGCTTGGTGTCTTCGGATCGGAGCCTTTAACGACATCGAGCTAATCCGTTGCGTTTTACGATGCGGCCCGCCCTCGCGATTCCATTGTCTTCGGTTCGGGATCAAGCGGCTCGCTGCCTTCGATGTGGCCACCGAAGCCCAGGCGCATCGCCGAAAGCATCTTCTCTCCGAACGTGTGCTGCCCCCGCGACCGGAAACGCGCGTAAAGGGCTGTCGAGAGAACTTCCGCGGGAACGGCTTCTTCAATCGCGGCTTCGACGGTCCAGCGGCCCTCGCCGGAATCTTGAACGAAGCCCGAGAAATGCTTCAGCTGCGGGTCCTTCGCCAGGGCGACGGCGCTGAGATCGAGCAACCAGGATGTAATGACGCTGCCGCGCCGCCAGACCTCTGCGATGTCCGGCATGTTGAAGACGAAGCGCTCGTCGTCCGGCAAGTCATTCGAATCTTTGTTGTGAAGAATGTCGAAGCCCTCGGCGTAGGCCTGCATCAATCCGTATTCGATGCCGTTATGCACCATCTTGACGAAGTGCCCGCTGCCATTCGGGCCCGTGTGAATATACCCATGCTCCGCGCGAGGATCCGCTTTTTCCCGGCCCGGAGTGCGCGGGATGTTGCCTAATCCAGGCGCGAGCGCCGCAAAGATCGGATCGAGGTGAGCGACAGCCTCCTGCGGACCGCCGATCATCATGCAATAGCCGCGCTCGAGACCCCAGACGCCGCCGGAGGTGCCGCAATCTATGTAGCGGATACGCTTTTCGGCCAGTGCCTTCGCGCGCCTGATGTCGTCCTTGTAGAACGAATTGCCGCCATCGATGATGATGTCATCAGGCGCCAAAAGGCCGCCGAGGCGCGCCACCGTCTCCTCGGTTATCCGGCCCGCAGGCAGCATGACCCAGACGGCGCGCGGCCGCTCCGCGAGCGCCTTCATCATCTCCTCGAGAGACCCGACTGCCGTCGCACCTTCCTTGGCCAGCACATCGCGCGGCCTGGCGTCGGCGTCGAACACGACGCAGTGGTGTCCCGCCTTCATCAGTCGGCGAGAGATGTTGCCACCCATGCGACCCAAGCCGATTATCCCGATCTGCATTTAAGTCATCCTCAAAGCTCGTTCCCGAGCGCCTCGTCGACGGCGCGAGCAAATTCCGCAAGACCAGCATCGACGTCCTTGACGTGAACGCGCAGCGCACGCCGCCCCCGTTCGACCAGCACATCGAGATCGCCACGCGCCTGCGCCGCCTTCACGACGCCGAAGCTGTACGAATGGCCGGGCACATCGATATCGATTGGGTCGTCGGCGGTAAGTTGGAGAAAAACTCCGGAGTTCGGACCGCCCTTGTAGGCTTGGCCGGTGGAATGCTGGAAGCGGGGGCCGAAGCCGAGGCAGGTGGCGGCGTGGGTACGGTCGCGGATGCGCGAACGCATTGCCGTCATGGCTCTGATGTGCGCCTCGTCGCGCCAGATGTAGGGGAGCAAAGCCACATAGTCGCCGGCCTCCACGCGTCCGAAATGGCTCCTGAGATATCCGGCCAGCGTGTTGTGCCGGCCGAGCTCGGCGGCATTGCGCGGATCGGCGTAGAGCGCGATACCATCTTCGCGAAAGATCGGCTCTTCATCGGGCAGCCTGTGCGATCTTTCGTATGCATCGGTCAGCGCGCTCGTCTTGACCTTGCTCGCCTCGACGTCCGGCTGATCGAATGGATTGATACCGATAATCTCGCCGGCCACTGCGGTTGCTATTTCCCACCGGAAGAACTCTTGGCCGATGTGCCAGAGGTCCTTGACGCGGATTTTAGCAATCGGATGCCCGGCTTTTTCGAGCGCATCCACGGCCTGCTGCTGTGACGACGCTGCGCGCCCGTCCAATTCGAGATAGGCGAAGAAACGGTCGTTACCATAATGCTCAGGAGTGGTCGGCGGCTCGTCCGCCAGCGGAATGAGTCCGCGACCGTCCTTGCCTGTGCTTTCGGCGAGAAGCTGTTCCAGCCACGCACCGAGATCGGCGATTTCCGGCGAGGCAATGATCGTCACCTTGTTGCGGCCGAATTGCTTTGCCGCAAGGCCCAAGGCGATGCCGAGCTTCACACCGGGATTTTCGGAAGGAGGAACATCGGCGCCGCAAGCGCGCTCCATGGGCAACGTCGTTTCGAGAATCCGCTTGACGTCGAGACCCATGGCGGCGGCCGGCACCAATCCGAAGTTCGAAAGTACGGAATAGCGGCCACCGATCGAGGGCACGCCGTGAAAGATATGAGCGAAACCGAGTTTCTTTGCGCGCGCTTCCAGCGACGAACCCGGGTCCGTGACAGCAACAAAATTCCGGGCCGCCTTTTTCTTGGTCCCTACAGCGGTGGCGACGCGATCGAGGAAGTAGTCCATGAAAAGGTTCGGCTCCAGCGTGCTGCCGGACTTGGATGAGACGATGAACAGCGTCTGGCCGAGTTCAACGGAGCCTTCGATGGCCTTGATCTGCGCGGGATCGGTGCTGTCCAGCATATGGAAGCGCGGCCAGCCGGACTGGTGCCCGAATGTCTCGCTCAATACTTCCGGGCCGAGGCTCGAGCCGCCCATGCCGAGCAGAACCACATCGGTAAAGCGGCGTTCTTTCACGTCATCTGCGAAGCGCCGCAATTGGCCGGCGTTGCCGATTTCCTGCTCGACAGCGTGCAGCCAGCCCGTCCACTTGTTTTCATTCGTTCCGGTCCAAAGCGATTTGTCGCTGGCCCAAAGTCGCCGAATGAGACCTTCCCTGCGCCAAGTCTCGAGTTCACTATCATAGGCCGCCTTCATCGCCGGCATGCCGGGAGCAATTTGCAGACCGTTGCAATGGTCTTCAATCACTGTGCGGCGCCGTCGCGCGATGGCTGCAAAGAGCTTGTCGAATGCATCCGCAAACTGCTGAACTCCGTCCTTCACCAGTTCGTCTGTGACCTCCGACAACGAGACGCTGTGCTCGGCAAGCGCGGCAAGCACCGCGCGCGCGCCTGCCACATCCTGTTCGATGGCATCGGGTGTTGGATTCCCGTGATCGCGATATGCGTCCATCGTCGCGGGTGGAACGGTGTCGACCGTCTCCCGGCCGATGAGACTGTCGACATAAATCGTGTCTTTGTAGGCCGGATTTTTTGTGCTCGTCGAAGCCCAGAGGAGTCGCTGCGTCCTTGCACCCGAAGCAGCGAGATCGTTCCAGCGCGAACCTGAAAACAGCGCCTTGTATCGAACGTAAGCGAGCTTCGCATTGGCGATCGCCGTCTTGCCGCGCAGATTTTCCGCAGCCTGCCGGTCATCGAGCTTATCGAGCCGCTTGTCGACCGCAGTATCGATGCGGCTGACGAAGAAGCTCGCGACACTGCCGGTCTTTGAAACGTCGCCTCCCGCCTTTTTCAGATCTTCGAGGCCGGAGATATAGGCTTCGACGACCTGCTCATAGACGCTGACGGAAAACAGCAATGTGATGTTGATGTTCAGTCCGCGGCCGATCAGCCGCCGGATGGCAGGTATGCCGGCGGGCGTCGCCGGTACCTTCACCATCAAGTTGGGACGATCGACGGCCGCCCATAGCCGCATCGCCTCCGCCACCGTGGCCTCGGTGTCGTTGGCGAGATAAGGCGAGCATTCGAGGCTGACATAGCCGTCGCGATTCTGTGTTTTGTCGTAGACCGGACGCAGGACATCGGCTGCGGCGCGGATATCGGCGATCGCCAGATGCTCGTAGATCGCGGAGATGCTGTGATCGGCCCGGGCCTGAAACGCCTTCAGGGCTTCCGCGTACTCATCGGTCTCACCAATGGCCTTCTCGAAAATCGATGGGTTCGATGTGACGCCCTTCAATCCATCGCGCTCGATGAGTGTGCCAAGCTCGTCGCTTTCGATAAGGCTGCGCTTCATATAGTCGAGCCAGAGCGACTGGCCGTAGAGTTCGAGCTGCTTCAGCGCGTTCATGCCGCTTTCTCCTTGGCCAAGCCGAGCTGTTGCTTCGCCACGGCCAATACGTTCTTCGGCGTAAAGCCGAACGCCCTCATGGCATCCTTGATTGGCGCCGACGCGCCGAAGCTGTGCATACCGATCCTGGCGCCGGTCGGCCCCACATAGCGATCCCAGCCGATGACCGCGCCCGCCTCGACCGAAACGCGCGCTTTCACGGCGGGCGGCAGCACGCTGTCGCGGTACGCTTGATCCTGTTGTTCGAACAATTCCCACGACGGCATGCTGACGAGACGCGCCGCAACGCCTTCCTGTTTCAGCGTTTCGTAAGCTTCCACGCAAAGCGCAACTTCGCTGCCGGTTCCGATCAGGATCACTTGAGGTTTGCCGCGGTCGGCATCGGCCATGATGTAGGCGCCGCGCGCAACGCCTGCCGCGGAAGCGTAACGCTTGCGATCGAATGTCGGGACAGGCTGCCGGGTCAATGCCAGGCAGACCGGCCCATGCAGCGATCCGACGATGACACGCCAAGCTTCGGCGACCTCATTGGCGTCGGCGGGCCGGAGCGTAATGAGGTCGGGTACACTGCGCAGCGCCACCAGTTGCTCGATCGGCTGATGCGTCGGTCCATCCTCACCGAGGCCGATCGAGTCGTGCGTGAAGATATAGATGACAGGAACCTCCATCAGTGCGCTGAGCCGAATGGCGGGTTTCGCGTAGTCGGAAAAGGTCAAAAAACTCGAGCCGTAGGCGCGGAGCTTGGATAACGCGAGCCCATTCAGAATGGTGCCCATGGCATGTTCGCGTACTCCGAAATGCAGATTGCGGCCGCCGTATTTGCCAGCCTCGAAATCTCCCGCCGCCTCGAACGTCAGACGCGTCTTCGTCGATGGCGCAAGATCAGCGGAGCCGCCGATAAGCGATGGAACATGCGCTGCGATGGCATTCAGTACCTTGGCTGAGGAATCGCGCGACGCGAGCCCTTTCGGATCGGCGGCAAAGCTCGGCAGATCGGCGTCCCATCCGCCCTTAAGTTGACCTGTCTGTAATCGTTCAATGTCGCCGCTGGCGTCAGGATATTTGGACCGATACGTCTTTATGAGTTCAGTCCACGCCGTCCGGAGTTCCCGCCCGCGCCGGCCGATGTTGGCGCTGAAGTGCTCACGCACTCCCTCGGGAATGAAAAACTGGGACTCTTCCGGCCAGCCATAGCTGCGTTTCGCCAGGCGGACTTCTTCGGCCCCAAGCGGTTCGCCGTGCGCGGCGCTGGTATCGTGCTTATGCGGCGCGCCGTAGCCGATATGGCTATCGACGATGATCAGCGTCGGTACGTCGTGCGTATTCCGGAAGGTCTCGATCGCCTCTGCGATCCGCTCGCAGTCGTTGGCATCGCCGACATGCAGCACGTTCCAGCCGTAAGCAAGGAAGCGCGCGGCAACATCGTCGCTGAACGCGAGGTCTGTGTGGCCTTCGATCGTGATGCGGTTGCTGTCGTAAATCCAGCAGAGGTTGCCGAGCATCAGGTGGCCCGCGAGCGAGGCGGCTTCGCTCGCGACGCCTTCCATCAAGTCGCCGTCACCGCAGAAAGTATAAATGTCGTAGTTGAATATCTTGAGGTCCGGCTTGTTGAAGTGCTTGGCCAGCCAGCGCTCGGCGATGGCCATTCCGACGCTCATTCCGCAGCCTTGACCGAGGGGGCCAGTCGTCGCCTCGACGCCAGCGGTGCGATGATATTCAGGGTGCCCTGGACAAGGACTGTCGAGCTGCCGGAAGCGCTTGATGTCTTCGAGAGTGACCGCGAGTTCGCGAGAGTTCTGATCGTCCCTTACGCCGGCAAGATGCAACATCGAATAGAGCAGCATCGAAGCGTGCCCGTTGGACAGCACAAAGCGGTCTCTATTCGGCCAGGCCGGCTCGTCGGGATCATAGCGGAGAAAACGCTGCCACAACGTGTAGATGACCGGAGCCAACGCCATAGGCGTGCCGGGATGGCCGGACTGGGCCTGCTGTACCGCGTCCATGGACAGCGTGCGGATCGTATTGATGCATAGTTCGTCGATGGGTTGATTGCCCGGCGGATAGTTCCCTGTCTTAGTGACGCCACGGCTCATGACGGCATTCCGTGTTCTCGCAACCGCGGCAGCCTTGCGACTCGGCCTACCGGCTTCTCCGCATCGCCGAGAAGCGGTCCCGCGGCATTCCCAAAGATCGGTCCGGTGGCCTCGATCACCGGCACCAGAAAAGGCGCGTCGGCTTTAGGGAAACTCCACGCTTCCGAGGCCGGTTAACTTCTTCAAATGCAAACAGAGCCGCCCTGAATTGGTTCCACGTCCGACCGAAACCGGAGATGCCGCATTTTCGATTTTTTCGATTTAAACCGTGGGTACATCATTTTTCAAAAATCCATCTGGGCACGTTCCTGCGGTGATTGGCTGTCCTGCATATATTGATACCTGAAAGGGCCTCGCGAATGACGTTTAAGGTTCAGGTCGGGCCAGCCCAGATCGCGATCCATCAAGGACAGACGGTCCTAGTCACCGCTCCTGATGGACAAGTGAACTCGCCCGGCAATCATGGAATGTATTTTCGCGACACCAGGGTCATCAGCGCTTGGGCGATCTATACGAACGGCGAGCCTTGGGACCTCTTGAATGGCGGCGCCGTCTCCTCTCACGCCGCCCACATCGTCCTCACGAACCAAGCCTTCGTGAGTGTGGACGGCCCAATTCCAGCGCGCACCCTCGGGATGAAGATCGGCCGCCATGTCGAGGGCGGCATGCACGAGGACATCGATATCACCAACAACGGCTTGAGGCCTGTGCGCTTCAATTTGGAAATCGCGATCCGGTCGGATTTTGCCGACATCTTTGAGGTCAAGGCCGATCAAATCGTGCGGCGCGGCCACATCACCACCTCATGGACGCCGAAGCGCCAGGTGCTTCGGCTTGCCTATCGCAATAAGAATTTCTGCCGTGAATTGATCGTCCGGACGGGCAAGGGAAACAACACGCCGGCGGCCAACTCGAACGGACGGCTAAGCTTCGATATCGCGCTGACGGCTGGCGAGAGCTGGCATCGTTGTTTGAGCTACGAGCTTATCGATGGTGATAGCCACATCCGCGCCCCGGGATCATGCGCCGATGCCAGTGAGACGACGTCGCACGCCAAAAAGTTAAACGATTGGCAGCGAGCCGTTTTGAAAATCACCACCAGCAATGAGGAGTTCTATCGCTGCTATAATCAAGGCGTTATCGACATGGCAGCTCTTCGGCTCCCCTTGAAGGGCACCGATCGCATGGTGTTCGTTCCGGCGGCCGGCTTGCCTTGGTTCGTCGCCTTGTTCGGCCGTGATACGTTGATCGGTTCATTGCAGATGCTAATCGTATATCCCGAAGTCGCCGCGGGAACGCTCGAAGTATTGGGCCGATATCAGGCGACGGAACGCGACGATTACCGCGATGCCGAGCCGGGCAAGATTCTCCACGAGCTGCGCTACGGCGAGCTCGCGCATTTTAAGCTGATCCCGCACACGCCCTATTACGGCACAGCGGACGCGACTCCCTTGTACTTGGTGGCGCTGCACGCGACGTGGCGAGCCACCGGAAACCGCGCGCTGATCGAGCGGCAATTGCCCAACGTCGAGGCCTGCCTGTCGTGGATAGACAAGTACGGCGACCGCGATGGCGACGGTTTCCAGGAATACCAGACGCGCTCGAAGGCCGGCTATGAAAACATGGGATGGAAGGATTCCGGCGACGCGGTGATGTATCCCGATGGCACGCTCGTGGCCGGGCCGAAGGCGCTGTGCGAATTGCAGGGCTACGTCTATGACGCCTGGCTGCGCACGGCCGAGATCTACGATGAACTCGGCAACAAGCGGCGTGCCAACGCGTTGCGCAAGAAGGCGGCAGAGCTATACGAAAAGTTCAACGACGCATTCTGGGACGAGAGCGCCGGCTTCTACGCCTACGCCTTGGACGGCGCCAAGAAAAAGGTCATGACGGTCGCGTCCAACGTCGGACAGTGCCTATGGTCCGGGATTGTCGCGCCGGAACGCGCCGGAGCCGTCGTAAAGCGCCTCATGCGGAAAGATATGTGGAGCGGCTGGGGCATCCGCACGCTCTCGGCGGATCATGTCTCGTTCAATCCCTATGATTATCAGACCGGAGCCGTATGGCCGCACGACAATTCGCTGATCGCATTGGGGATGCGCCGTTACGGTTTCGCGGCTGAGGCGGCGATGGTGGCAAGGGATATCAGCGGCGCGGCTGGTCATTTTCTTCTGAACCGCCTGCCTGAGCTCTATGCCGGATTGCAGCGCAACGGCACGAGTTTCCCCGTACAGTATCTCGGCGCCAATGTGCCTCAAGCATGGGCCGCGGGGACGCCGTTCATGCTGCTGCAGGCAATGCTCGGACTGCAGCAGGATGCGCCACGCGGAAAATTGTACGTCGACCCAGCGTTGCCGGACTGGCTGCCCGACGTGACATTGAAGGATCTGCGGTTAGGCCGTTCGCGTTTTGATATCCGCTTCTGGCGAGAAGGTAAGGAAACCGCCTTCGAGGTGCTGAAGGGAAAGCGAAGCGCGGTGGAGCGGATGAGCATCGAAGTGTCGGGAAACATCACGGGTGAGCGGTGTGGCCAAGCCTGATCGGAGGATCGAGAATTATGCGCTCGTCGGCGATTGCAAGACGGCCGCGCTCGTCGGGCGCGACGGCTCGGTCGATTGGCTGTGCTGGCCCCGGTTCGACTCGAGCGCCTGCTTTGCGGCTCTGCTTGGTGATCCGGACAATGGGCGCTGGATCATAGCCCCCAAAGACACACCGCTTCGGACCACGCGCCATTACATCGATACCTCGCTCATTCTCGTGACGGTCTTTGAGACCGCGACAGGCATCGTCGAACTCGTGGACTTTATGCCGCCGCGCGACGGCAGCGCTGATCTTGTCCGCCTGGTTCGTGGTGTGCGCGGCAAAGTCGACCTGCACACCGAATTCATCCTGCGTTTCGATTACGGCTCGATCGTGCCGTGGGTAGAGCGTCTCGACAGCAAAGGTCTGCGCGCGATCGCGGGACCCGAGATGGCGATGCTCCGGACGCCGATCCCGTTGCGGGGACGAAACTTCACGACGGTTGGCGAGTTCACGGTCGCGGCAGACGAGGTTGTGCCGTTCGTTTTGAGCTATGGTCCGTCGCACTTGGAGCCGCCGCAAGGAGTGGATCCCGAACGCGCGTTGCAAGAAACCAAAGCGTACTGGCACAGGTGGTCTAACCGCTGCACCTCCGAGGGCTGTTGGAGCGAAGCCGTCAGGCGATCGCTGACCGTGCTGAAGGGGCTCACGTACGCACCGACCGGTGGCATCGTCGCGGCGGCTACCACGTCGCTGCCCGAAGAGGCCGGCGGCGTGCGTAACTGGGACTATCGCTATTGCTGGCTCAGAGATGCCGCATTCACGCTGCGTGCGCTGGGACGCGCCGGTTATTATGCAGAGGCTCGGGAGTGGCGTGATTGGCTGTTGCGAGCGGTCGCCGGCCGGCCAGATCAACTCCAGATCATGTATGGGCTTGGTGGCGAGCGGCGGCTGGCCGAATGGGAGGTAGAGTGGCTCTCGGGATTCGAGGGTGCCCGCCCCGTCCGGATTGGCAACGCCGCCGCATCGCAGCTTCAGCTCGATATCTTTGGTGAAATCGCTGATGCGATGTTCCAGGCCTACGAACACGGCATGCCGCCTGTCCATCGCTGGTCAGCAATAGGATCGGCTTTTCTTGGTCATTTGGAAAAGATCTGGCGCGAACCGGACGAGGGCATCTGGGAGGTGCGCGGGCCTCGCCAATGCTTCACGCATTCCAAGGTGATGGCCTGGGTTGCATTTGACCGGGCGGTGAAGTGGGTTGAGCGGCTTGGCGTTGCACGTCCGCTTGAGCGCTGGCGCAAGGTTCGCGATGCGATCCACGACGACGTCTGTCGCAATGGTTTCGACAACGAGTTGGGAAGTTTCGTGCAGGCCTACGGATCGAAGGTCCTTGATGCGAGCCTTCTACTGCTTCCGCTCGTCGGTTTTCTGCCTCCCTCCGATCCGCGGATTGTGGGCACGGTTCGCGCGATCGAGCGGCGTCTCCTCGTCGATGACCTCGTCTTCCGCTACGACACCGGCAAAACGGACGATGGCTTGCCGCCCGGCGAAGGCGCGTTCCTTGCCTGTAGCTTCTGGTTCGTCGATAATTTGATCCTGCAGGGCCGCGTCGAGGAGGCGAACAAGATGTTCGAGCGGTTGCTTGCGCTTCGAAACGATGTCGGCCTTCTCGCGGAGGAATATGACCCTCACACGCGACGCCAGATGGGAAATTTCCCGCAAGCGTTCAGCCACGTCGCGCTCGTCAACACCGCATACAACTTGAGCCTCTGCGAGAGCCCCTCGGAAGAACGCGTGGGATGATGCCTACAATGGCCGCGAAGCGTGACAGTGGAGGTCGAGATGGATGATCGAACCGTGCGCGCGGCGCTGGAGCGCCATTGGGTTGCTTCCGACGCGAACGACTTTGAAGTCGAGCATGAAATCTACCGCGAGGATGCTGTGCTCGATTATCCCCAATCGGGCGAGCGGATCCGAGGCCGGCATAATATTCAAGAGAGCCGATGCCTCCAGCCTAACAAGAAGAAATTCACGGTTCAGCGAATTGTCGGCAGCGGCGATCTCTGGGTCACCGAATTCATACTCACCTATGACGGCAGACCATCTTACACGGTGAGCATCATGGAATTCCGCGACGGACAGGTGGCGAACGAAACTCAGTACTTCGCCGACCCGTTCGAGCCGGGACCCTCGCGCGCGCATCTTGTCGAGCGGGCAGCCGAATTGAAATCATCATGAATGGGCGGAAGCGGAAAGCGCTGCCTCCGTGATGACGAAGGATCGATTAGAAAAGTGGAGTGGCTCCGCGGGTAGGATTCGAACCTACGACCATCCGATTAACAGTCGGACGCTCTACCACTGAGCTACCGCGGAATGCCGGAAAGCGCCCCGCATAGCAGAACGTATCCGCACTGGCGAGACCTTTGGGCCATTTTGTTTGGCGCTTCCAACGTCATTTGGCGGCGACAAGTGGAAGCACGCATGTCGAAGGCGAAGACCCGGCGCGAAATCGGAGTGGCACGCGCGGGTTCAGTGTCCTCCGACGGGGGTGGTTGGTAGCCTTCTTTGGCTGGACGCGCAAGGGCCGAAACCGGCCGCGCTAGCGATTGCGTGGGCCCATACGCGCCGGCCGGATTCATGATAGCGTCGCTGGCATTACGTGAGAGATGTGCGCGTGCCGCGACAGTCTGCGGCCCGAGATATTGGAATTCGTTGGAATGAGCAGTTTCTCGATTGTATGGCCAGCGATCGCCACGGCGTTTCTGGCCTCCTTGGTCGAGGCAGTCGAAGCCTTCACGATTGTCCTTGCGGCCAGCACGTTCCGGGGATGGCGCCCTGCAATCCTTGGCTCCGTGATCGGCATGGCGGCGCTCGCGCTTATTGTTGTCGCGCTCGGACCGCTTCTCAGCCTCTTTCCCATTCACGCTCTGCAATTCGTCATCGGAGTGCTGCTTTTGCTCTTCGGCATGCGATGGCTGAGGAAAGCTATCTTGCGCGCAGCCGGCATCATTGCGCTCCACGACGAGACACTCGCCTTCACGAAGGAAACGGCAAACATTCGCGAAGAAGCCGAACGCCAAAAATCGCGCCTCGACTGGATTGCGGGCCTGACGTCGTTCAAGGCCGTCTTGCTCGAAGGTCTCGAGGTCGTGTTCATCGTCATCGCGATCGGCTCGGTGCGAGACATGATCTGGCCCGCAAGCATCGGCGCACTCGCGGCATGCGCTCTCGTTCTGTTGATCGGGCTTGCCCTTCACAGGCCGCTATCGCGCGTGCCCGAAAATGCGCTGAAATTCGCGGTCGGCATTATGCTATCGGCATTCGGCGTATTCTGGACTGGAGAAGGACTGGGTATCGCGTGGCCCGGAGAAGACCTCGTGATCCTCGAATTCGTCGGCGTGTTCTCGATCACCGCCTTCACGCTTTCGGCGTTGCTCCGGCGGACAGGCGCAAGGATGCCTCAATGACGGCGATACGAGAAATCCTCAACAGCCTGATCGGCCTTTTTCTCGACGATGAGTTCATGGCCATCGCCATTCTTGCCGTTGTTGCGGCGACTGCCTTTCTGACCCTCGGACTTGAAGTTCCGGCATGGTGGGCAGGCGCGTTCCTGCTTCTCTCCATGGTGTTGGTTTTGGCGGGAAGCGTCCTGCGGACGGCGCGAAGGACCACGCGGCGGGATTGAAGGGGGCCACGCCGTTGGGAAGCGACGCCCCATTCAGAGCCCGTCTGAATGACGTACCGCGGGCAGTGTCAAAACCGGCGGTTTCGAACGCCGCTTCTACAAGTCGTGGCCTGGGCGGAAAGAGCGCGTCTCCACCGTCGAAGCGAACGAATTTTCTACGAAGATTGATGGAGGCCACGCCCGGAATTGAACCGGGGTACGCGGATTTGCAGTCCGCTACGTAACCACTCCGCCACGTGGCCTCTCTGCGTTCGAGCGGCTGTCTCTATCCGGTTTGAAGCGGAATCCGAAAGTTTCGGAAATGCTTCCGCTGAACCAAGACGGGAAACCCGCCGACCGAACGGGCATCTAACATAGACCAGTCTCTCCTTACAAGCCGTTACGGCCGCGAACGAAATTTCCACATGCGACGGCGTTCCCGTCGCGCTCGGGTGACGCGTCGTCTATAGAGATATTCTCGATGAAGGAATCTCGCGGGCGGGGAGACGAGCGATGGCGAACGTCGCATTGCAGCGCAGGAATATGGTCGAAAGCCAGATCCGTCCGAGCGACGTGACCGACCGGCGCATCACGGCGGCCATGACGGCGATTCCGCGCGAGAAATTTCTTCCTGACAGGCTTGCGAGCCTTGCTTATAGCGACGAGCTGTTGACGATTGCGCCGGGTCGGGAAACCTTGCCGCCGCGGGTGCTGGCGAAGCTCATCCAGCTTGCGGAGTTCGATGCCGGCGACAATGTGCTCGTGATCAGCGAGACGGGCTACGCCGCGGCCCTTGTGGCGCAGATGGCGAATAAGGTCGTGTCGCTCTTCGCCGACCACGAGACGGCGAAGGCCGCCAAGGAAGCTTACACTTCGCTCGCAATCGGCAATGTCACGGCTGTCACCGGTGCAGCCGCATCGGGTTGGGCAGCTGCCGCGCCCTACGACGTCGTACTGATCGAAGGCGGCATCGAGATGGTGCCCCGCGCCATCGAGGATCAGATACGCGAAAACGGCCGCTTGGTCTCGATCTCGCTAAATGACAAGATCGGCCGGGCCGTTGTCCTGCATAAGCGGGCGGGACTGTTCGCGAGGCGCGACGCATTTCAGGCCGCCGCGCCCCTGGTTTCCGGTTTTGCAGAGGCTCGTCCAGCGTTCGTCTTCTAGTTCTTCGCATCGTGCTGCAAACGGGTCACAGATAGGGGTGTTTGGGCGTATATCGACGGGATTCATTAGGTAAAGAGTTAAGGGGAAGCCACGGGGGAAGCGCGAAAAAAGCAACTCTTTCGAGGAAATTAGCGGAGACCACTGGCGTGGCGTGAATAGCGCCATAAGTTATCCGTCGGACTTCATGGGGCTGAAACCGCTTAGTCGATGCAGTTCGAATCGGCTAGACGGGATGATTGGGGGACCACTCTCTTCAGTAGGGGCTGTGAGTGGTATCAGGTGAATTCAATTGGCTAAAAGCAAAGTCAAAGTAGTACGCAACGACGCGACCTCGGTCGGGCGTTACGCTTCGAAAGCCATGTTGGCTTTCACGATCGGCATCGCCATGACCGCGACAGTGCACGCGGAGACGTTGCTCGATTCACTGACGGCCACCTATCAGTACAGCCCGACGCTCGATTCCGCCCGCGCGACGCAGAGAGCGCGCGACGAGGATATTTCACGAGCGAATGCCGGGTACCGGCCCGACATCAACTTCTCGGCCAACGCCGGCCGTGAGCACAACACCACGGTCTCGCCGCTGAATGGCAACACCAACGCCAACATCTCTCCGCGAGGCTATGCCATCGACATGGTCCAGCCCCTCTTCACGGGCTTTCGTGTCACCAACGCCGTCAACGCAGCCGAAGCCAACGACCGCGCCGGGCGCGAGACGCTGAGGCAGACCGAGCAGCAGGTTCTGCTCGACGCCGTGACCGCGTTCGGTGACGTGACCCGCGATCAGGCGATCGTGAAGCTCAACGAGAACAACCTGAAGTTCCTCGACGCCGAGTTGAAGGCGCAGCGGGATCGTTTTAGCGTCGGCGAAGTAACCAGAACCGACGTTGCGCAGTCCGAAGCACGCCGCGCGCTCGGTCAATCGAGCCTCGATCAGGCCAAAGCCAACCTGAAGTCGAGCCGCGCCATTTTCGAACAGGTCGTCGGCCACCCGCCGGCGGGACTTGTGGAAGCCAATCCGAACACCAAGCTCGTCCCGCGCTCGCTCGATGAGGCCATCGCGATCGGCACGAAGGAAAATCCGCAGGTCGTACAGTCGCTGTATCTCGAGCAGGCGCAGCGCTTCACGGTTGACCAGATCCGTGGCGAGCTGCTCCCACAGGCGCAACTTGAAGCAAATTATACGGATCAGTTCGACCCCTCGCAGGGTATCGACGAAGCGACTTCGGCGTCCATCGTCGGCCGTGTGAACGTCCCGATCTATCCGGCCGGCGGCGAAGTCTACGCCCGCGTGCGGCAGGCCAAGCACAATCATATTGCGGCGCTTCAGCAAATCGAAGTGTCGCGCGCGGCCTCGCAGTCGCAGGTTGTGCAAGCCTGGTCGCAATTGCAAGGCTTCAAGGCCCAGCAGGACTCGGACAAGGCTTCGATCGTTGCCAACACCACGGCTCTCAACGGGGTCAGGGAAGAGGAACGGGTGGGCCAGCGCACCGTTCTTGACGTGTTGAACGCACAGCAGGAATTGCTTCAGTCGCAGGTGAACCTGGAGACAACGAAGCGGAACATTCTCGTCGCGTCCTACACCGTCGTTGCCGCCGTCGGCCGTCTAAGTGTCTCCGAAGTCGGCGCCGCTACGGCGGTTTATAATCCGGAAGTTCATTACCTCGAAGTCCGCAACAAGTGGTTTGGACTGGACATCACCCACGACGACGGCCGCACCGAGCATGTGGACGTGGCGCCGATGAAGTGATCGGCGCCGAACTTATACTTTGCCAGGGCTGGATTTTTTGCCCGAAAGATTTAGATTTCAATGTGTGCCGCCGCCTTGAGAGCGCCGCTCTCCGGGGATAACTGCTCGTGAGATCGTTGCGGATTTCCCGCAACCTGACACCATGCTGGATCTCGGAAGGACCTTGGTGAGTCCAAGAGTGGGCAAGAGCGGGTTGGGTGCGGTGAGTTCGCTATGCTGTCAGCGAAGACGGCCTAATTGCGAAAAAGGTAGGGTATGTCGAGACTTGAATCCACAGCCGAGCCGAGCATGGAAGAAATCCTCGCCTCGATCCGCAAGATCATCGCGGAGGATTCATCGGGTCTGAGATCGCCGTCTTCTTCGCCGTCATCCCCGACGACTCCGCGAGCGGGGGCCCCGTTTTCTCCGGCGGCCCGACCAGCGGCCGCGCCATCGCCGTCGCCCATGCCGCAGCGTGGATTTATGTCGCGCGAGGCTTTCCTGAAGTCGTCGCAGCCGATGGATCCCGAGCCGGAGATCAAGCCGGTCCACACGCCCTCAAGTCCATCACGCTCCACCGATGCAAGGCGTGACACTGGCGCTGCTGCTATCAAGGCCGAGCAACGTTCATTCACGCCCATCGAGAAAAATGACTTCCATGAGGTCGAGTCGGTAGCGAAGCCACACAACGGATCTGCGGCGCGAGACAGCGTGTCGATTGAAACGATAACGATCGAGACGATTTCGATCGAGACCGTCGCCAAAAAGGCAGAACCCGTCGAGCAGGGCGTCGTCCTCGATGCCGAGCCGGTCGAAGTCCTGCCCGTTATCGAATCCGATGCGGCTCGAATCGAGGCTCAACTGACCGAGCTGTTGAGTGACGATCTGAACGCCCTGCGCGAAGGTCGCAACGCACCGGCCGCAGATGCCATCGTCGCCAAGGAAAAATCGTCCGAAAAGCCAGTGAAGGCGCCGGCAGATCGCAGCGAGCCGGCCGACGCCGCCGATCCATTTGCCTTCGATCTCGGCCCGTCTCCTTTCGCTAAGACGGCGGCGCCCACGTCCGAGCCCGCACCCGAACCCAAGCTTGAGCTCATTCCCGAGCTGAAATTCGAAACCAAGGCCGAGCCCAAGTCTGAACCGAAGCTTGAGCCGAAGCTTGAGCCGAAGCTCGAGCCCAAGATTGAGACGAAGTCCGAGCCGAAGTTGGAACCCGCGCGGCCGATCGAAACGTCGCCAGTGCCGCAGTCACTGGCGACGCCATTCGAACAACCGCGGAGCCCCGCGTGGCCACCCCATTCGGGCGACAAAGAAACGCCCATGAACGGCGCGGTCAACGGCTCGCACGCCGGTCATCTAATCGAAACCGCCAAAAACCTGGTCTTTGGCCACCCGGAGCCTCCGGCTTCGGTGCCGCCGCCGAAGCCGCGTCAGACGTTTGCCGTGCCGAGCGTGTCCGCCACTCTCGGACCGTCGCGCCAGCTCGAACCGCTCTCGAACGCGTTCCGTCCGGTTTTCGGGCTCAGTCACCAGGATAAGCCGCTCCCGACTGCCGAGCTTGCGCCCGAGCCGCCGCGCGTGCCGGAACCCGTTCGTGAGCCCGTTCGTGCGCCGGAGCCCGCGCCATCGCCCGAGTTCGTCCGCGCCAATCCCATGCCATCGGCTGCACCGGCACTTCGTAGCGAGGCGAACGACTCCGCTCTGGAGGCCGGGAATTTCCCCCCGCTTTCGACCGAGCTGAGTGGCGATCGTCCGATGGAAGACGCGGTCGCGGATCTGTTGCGGCCACTGCTCAAAACTTGGCTCGCCGAAAATATGCCAAAAATTCTCGAGCGCGCGCTTCGCCGCGAAATGACTGAGCGGCTGCTGCCAGGCCAAAAGAGCCCCCGCGAATAGTCCATTGATCGGCGCCGGAAAACCATCTCCATGAAAATGGAGATGTGCCGGTGCTTATCCACACCTCCTGGCGCTACAATAAATTTTTTCTTGCGAGTGGCTTTCGCCACACGGTTGCCGCGACCTCGCCTTAGGTTTTTCTTGAGCGGGGGGACGCTTCGATCACTGCGTAAATGATCGGGACGCCCGCTACGTCACTGGGTTGATGGGGCGCATTTCAAAAAATCTCATCTGTCCAGCAGCGACGAACCGGAGGGGCATCAACGGGGCTGCCGACGCGGTTCTGCGAATTTGGAGTTCGTACGCAGAAGAGGAAGCGTCATGACAATGATGAATGGTGCGAAGCACGACGTCGAAGACATTCTGGCATCGATCCGGACCAGCATCGCCGATCGATCTCCGATGTTCGAAAGTGAGAAGCGCGAAGTCCGCATCACGACACTGCGCGGGCGAAGCGCGATTGCAGATGAAGCCGCGGAGTTCGAGCTGCCTGCGATTTTCAAGACAGCGGCACCGAATACCTCCGAGCGGCCCAATTTACTTGGGAGGCTGAGTGAAGCATTGGCATCAAGTGGACAACATGAGCGCGATCGCTCCCGCACGGTAATTCCGTTCGAGCCGGCCCACGGCCGCATGATCGAGCCGCCGCCGGTCACTCTCCATCCGGCCAAGGAAGAAGACGAGGCAGCGGTCGAGAAGATCACCCACGACAACGACAGCATGAAGCGCAACATGCCGACGTTCTTTGACACCCGCTTGAATCGCATGAGCGCCATGTCGCGGCCAGTCGAAGAGCCGCGGGTCGAAGCCGCACCGAAGCCTGTTGCCGAGCCTCCGCAACCGCCCCGGCTGCCGGAAGTTCACGCATCCGCAGCGCCGTCCGACGGCGTAGACGACGTGGCCGCCCAGCTTTTGCGGCCCATCCTGAGACAGTGGCTAACTGAGAATATGCCCAAAATCGTCGAGCGGGCGCTCTTGAACGAGGCCGGGAACACCCCGCCGAACGTGCCTTCGCGTCGTTGACGCGAGGACCAACTACAACCGGACAAGATCCGGCCATTGGGGAGCGACGGTTGACAGCCGGCGAAGGTCGGCCGTACCACCGGGGTCCAAAACCTCGGCCCGATAGCTGATAAGCGACGCTCCCTCCAATGCTTGAAAAGACTTTTCGACCGGCCGAAATCGAGCCGCGTATCAATTCCGAATGGGAGAAGGCCAACGCCTTCAAAGCCGGACGGAGTGCATCGGGTGGCAAGAACGCCGCCTATTCGATCGTCATCCCGCCGCCCAACGTCACGGGCTCGCTCCACATGGGGCACGCCCTGAACAATACGCTGCAGGACATTCTCGTCCGCTTCGAGCGTATGCGCGGCCGCGACGTGCTCTGGCAGCCGGGAACGGATCACGCGGGCATCGCGACCCAGATGGTCGTCGAGCGTCAGCTCGCCGCTGACAAACAACCGTCGCGCCGCGAACTCGGCCGCGAGGAATTCCTGAAGCGCGTTTGGACGTGGAAGGAAGAGTCGGGCGGCACCATCGTCACGCAGTTGAAGCGCCTCGGCGCCTCCTGCGACTGGACGCGCGAGCGCTTCACGATGGACGAGGGCCTGTCGAAGGCCGTCGTGAAGGTCTTCGTGCAGCTCTACAACGAAGGGCTGATCTACAAGGACAAGCGCCTCGTCAACTGGGACCCGAAGTTCCAGACCGCGATCTCCGATCTCGAGGTCGTGCAGGTCGAGGCGCGCGGCAAGTTCTCGTGGTCCAAAGAGAGCGGTGAACCATTCGATGCGGCGGCGCTGGCGAAGGTGCTCGCGAAAGACCCGAGCGGGCACATGTATCACTTCCGCTATCCGCTCAGCGCGAAGGTGCCGGGCTACGACAAGGATTACATCGTCGTCGCGACGACGCGGCCCGAGACGATGCTTGGCGATACCGGCGTTGCCGTGCACCCTGACGACGAACGCTATGCAGCGCTGATCAAGGCCGGCGCCAAGGTGAAGCTGCCGCTCGTCGGCCGCGAGATCCCAATCGTTGCCGATGAATATTCCGATCCCGAGAAGGGAACGGGCGCTGTGAAGATCACGCCGGCGCATGACTTCAACGACTTCGAGGTCGGTAAGCGGCACAACCTTCCGCAGATCAACATCCTCGACGCGTACGGCAAGATCAACGACGAGGCGCCAGAAGCCTATCGCGGACTCGATCGCTTCGACGCGCGCAAGAAGGTCGTCTCCGACATCGACGCGCTGGGCCTGCTCGAAAAGATCGAGCCGACGGGTCACACCGTGCCGCACGGCGATCGCTCGGGCGTCGTCATCGAGCCGTGGCTGACGGACCAGTGGTACGTCAACGCCGAAGAGCTTGCGAAGCCCGCCATCGCCGCTGTCGAAGGCGGCAAGACCAACTTCGTCCCGAAGAACTGGGAGAAGACCTATTACGAATGGATGCGCAACATTCAGCCCTGGTGCATCTCGCGCCAGCTCTGGTGGGGCCATCAGATCCCCGCGTGGTACGGACCGGACGGCAAGTACTTCGTTGCGGCCGACGAAGAAGAAGCCAAGGCTCTGGCCAATGCACACTACGGCCAGGACTTTCCACTCACCCGCGACGAAGACGTCCTCGACACGTGGTTCTCCTCGGCGCTCTGGCCGTTCTCGACGCTCGGCTGGCCCGACGAAACGCCCGAGCTTGAGCGCTATTACCCGACGAGCGTTCTCGTCACCGGCTTTGACATCATCTTCTTCTGGGTCGCCCGCATGATGATGATGGGCATCCACTTCATGGAGGAGGTGCCCTTCAAGGACGTCTACATCCATGCCCTCGTCCGCGACGAGAAGGGGCAGAAGATGTCGAAGTCCAAGGGCAACGTCATGGACCCGCTCGTCCTGATCGACGAGTTCGGCGCCGACGCGTTACGCTTCACGCTCGCGGCCATGGCCGCGCAGGGACGCGACATCAAGCTCGCGAAATCACGGGTCGAAGGCTATCGCAACTTCGCAACGAAGCTCTGGAATGCCTCGCGCTTCTCGGAAATGAACGAATGCGTGCGCCAGCGTGATTTCAATCCTAAGTCCGCGTCGCTGACGTTCAACAAATGGATCGTCGGCCAAACCGAGCTGACGGCAAAGGCCGTCACCGCCGCGCTTGAAGCCTACAAGTTCAACGAAGCCGCTGCCGCGATTTATGACTTCGTCTGGGGCCAGTTCTGCGACTGGTATCTGGAGTTGATCAAGCCGGTGCTCGCGGGCGACGAAGAGGCCGCCAAAGCCGAAACGCGCGCCGTGACGGCCTGGACGCTCGATCAGATCCTGAAGATGCTGCATCCGTTCATGCCCTTCATCACCGAAGAGCTTTGGACGCACATGGTCGAATACGGCGTCAAGCGCGACACTATTCTCGCCCTCAGCCAGTGGCCCAATCTCGATGGGCTCGTCGAAACGGACGCCGTCGAGGAAGTGAATTGGCTGGTGAACCTCATCTCCGAAATCCGCTCGGTGCGGACGGAAATGAGTGTGCCCGCCGGCGCGAAAATTCCGCTCGTCATCGTCGGCGCTGACGACGAGATCCGCGAACGCGTCCGCCGCAACGACGAAACATTGCGGCGCCTCGCGCGCATCGACGAGATCGACTTCGATGATACGGCCCCGAAGGGCGCAGCACTGATCGTTGCGGGCGAAACCACGGCCGCGTTGCCGCTCGCCGGCATCATCGACATGGCGGCCGAGAAGCGCCGCCTCGCCAAGGCCATCGAAGGCGCCGAAGGCGACCTGAAGAAGATGGACGCCAAACTTTCCAACCCGCAGTTCATCGAGCGCGCCAAAGAGGAAGCGATCGAGGAAGCGAAGGAGCGGAAAGCCGAACTGGAAGCCGAGATCAACCGCTTCTCGGCGGCGCTGAAGCGGTTGAGCGACGCGGCCTAACTTGCCTCACTTGTCATCGTTGCCGAAGGCCAACGGCAAAGCCGCGATCCACTACCAACGTCATCCTCGAACGGACGAGCTCGCGAGGCCGTTCGGGGATCCAGCGTAAGAAGTGCCGAAGGCACGATATTGCGTCTTCGACGAGTCTAACGCTGGATCCCCGGCCATCGACGCAGCTTCGCTGCGCTCGGCCGAGGATAACAAAGAAATTCCCCCCTCTCCCCGCTCGCGGGGAGAGGGCCGGGGTGAGGGGCGGCACATTCGTCCTTCGCGATCCCGCCCCTCACCCTAACCCTCTCCCCATTGAAGAAATAGGGAGAGGGGATGTCCTGCCACCGTCATCCCGGCGAAGGCCGGGATCCAGTCAAAGTGCAGCGCGTTCGCGCGTGAGGTCCGCGCGGAGCGAAACGTCTCTACCTTCTCGTTGAAGTTTGTCTGGTTGCCGACCTTCGTCGGCATGACGGTAGATGGGACGACCAGCGCGCCCGCCTGCCGCTTGTCATCCCGGCCGGAGCGCAGCGGAGAGCCGGGACCCAGGACCTCGACCACGATGGGTCCCGGGTCTCGCAAGGTCGCTCGCCCGGGATGACAATATCGCGTGCTGAGTGACGGCAGAGCCCACGAATTCCGTCATCCCGGCGAAGGCCGGGATCCATCCAGGCCGGATAATTGCGATGAACGGACGCTTGGACAGATCCCCGCCTGCGCGGGGATGACGTTTCGGGATAGGCATGCAGAGCCGGGACCCAGAACGACCGTCGTCGCGCCGCGCCTACTCCATCGCGGTGAACTGCTGCACCGCGTTCTT
Source organism: Pseudomonadota bacterium (assembly GCA_018242295.1). Classification (GTDB taxonomy): domain Bacteria; phylum Pseudomonadota; class Alphaproteobacteria; order Rhizobiales; family Hyphomicrobiaceae; genus Hyphomicrobium_B. The sequence continues at coordinate 73,930 of JAFECE010000003.1, read as the reverse complement.
CGCCGTCGCCAGGAATTTGATCCGGAGCTCTGTCAGCTTCCATCCGGCAGGACGCAGCTCGAGCTTGCCGAGATAGACTCGTGTCGGATCGTACTTGTCTTCCATGTCGATCTCGAAGCTCGTCGCGCTCGTGAATTCCGCCCGCTTCACGCGAGCCCATGCGCGAGCGATACGATCCATGATTGGCAATGTCTTCGACTCGTCCTCGCTCGCGACCAGATCGCGATACTTGGCCCTGAGCGTGAAGAGCTGCGGAAGCCCCTCGGGCGTCACGTATTTGTCGACAAGACCGTCGACGGCGCTCTGTCCGAGGTAGGTTTTGAAGCGCGTCCAAAGCCCGGTGCTGGCGGCCGGATCGCTCTCGGGATCGGGAAGGCTGAGCGCAATTCGCGCAATAGATGGCTTCAGCGTTTCGCGGACGGTCGGCCACTCGATGGCGGTCGAGAGATAGTCGGCATTGCCGTTGCGAACAGCCTCGCGAATGCTCCAGGCCGTCGCGAATGGCGACCCGATGTAGATTGATGCAGCGAAAGCAACAAATCCGACGACGAAAAAAACCAGCTTCATGCAAAGTCCCGAGGCTAGCGCACGTCGGCGCCGTCATTCTCCCTTTACGGGCCGATTCTGACGAACTTCGGGCTAGGGAAGCGGTTGCCCACGGTCAGCGCTTTCGAGGCCGCGGCTACGTCGCTTCGTCCGCGGCGCGCGTCTTATTGCATATGGATTTCAAGCTCTGCCAGTCGTCGGCATTGAGCGCCGGGCTTGCGGGATAATCGTGCTGCTGGCCGACCAGTCGTGCGCGTTCGGCAGCCGGTGGATGCGTGCGGAACCAGCTGAAGGCGCCCGGGCCCTTGTCGCCCTCGTCGGCCTCCATCTTAATTACGCGCGTAAAGAAATTGCCGAGACCTTTCGGAGAGATGTCTGCCGCCTTAAGCAGCTCCAAGGCGTGCTTGTCGGCCTCCCGTTCGGCGTCGCGCGAATAGCCAAGCTGCGCCAGCATGAGCCCGACGTTGGCGAGGCCGCCGCCCGTCGTACCGCCAAGCATGACTTCGAGCGTCGCGCCGAGGCCGATGCCCCGGATGATCGCGGCCTCGGGATGCATTTCGATCCCGTGCCCCATTTCATGCGCGAGAACGCCTGCGGTCTCGTCCGGACTTTGCGATTTGTCGAGCAGGCCCTTGGTCAGGACGATCTGCCCGCCCGGCACGGCAAAAGCATTCATCAAGGACCAGTCATAGACATGGACGCTGAACGAAACGTTCGCTGGTGCGCCTTTCGACAGCCGGTCTGTCAACCGCTTCAGGGCGGCAAGACCGGCCGGGTCGATGCACTCTTTGTGGCCTTCGGTCATAGACTCGCGCGTCGTCTTGCCGAGACGCTCACGCCAGCTGTCGGGCAGCGCCTTGGCGATCGATTTCGCCGGGCTGAAGCCGGACAGGTAGCCCAAGAATAACAGTGCCGCGAGAATAGCGAGGAGGACGAACCACATTCGTTTTTCGCGAAGCCAGGCGGCGCGCGTGGAAAGCTGTGGCGCCCGCTCCCTGAGGTCCGCTGCGAAACGCGCTCCCTGCACGAAGAGCGACGCACCAGGCTCGTCTTTCGATGTCAGCAGAACGTCGATCGCGTTCGGCCGAATTGGTTCTGCGGAGCGCAGCGCGCCGTAAGTCCAGATATGGCGCCCTTGGCCGGTGCCAAGGTCAACCTCGACTCCCGTCACGCCGAGCGACGCCGCGCCGTCGAGCGGTGGCGAACCCCGGCGGGCAATGAAGCGGCAATAACTCGTGGCACTCGGTTGAGGCTCGGCGCCTGATGACATGGAACCACTTCCGCGAAGGTTGGGGCCGATCGATCAACACTAATCGTGCATGGCCGTAAAGAAATGTCTCGCGCACGACAAACTCGGGCCCTTGCGGCGTCGAAATCTCCGCCCAAATGGCAGTCCAGCGGCCGTCGTCGACGCAAAGGCCCAGAGCAGATTTTACAGCAGCGCCCGGGACCGTTAACGATATTTGGCGACTTGCATGGCTGATGTGGCGGTTTAGCAACTCTTCGAAAACGCAACGCCACTTTCGAGCCACAATGACCGCGCACCTGCTGACGGCACCGCTGTTAATGCAGCGTCACTTTTTAACAGGCAGAGCACTTTCGCTGAGCCTCCGCGACTGGCATCCCTGCCGCATCCAAAGTCGGATGTGTGGATAGGGCGAGGATGCCCAAAGAGGAATAAATGGACGCCAAGACGTTCGATAAATCGAAGTTGCCGAGCCGCCACGTAACGGAAGGGCCGTCGCGGGCCCCGCACCGGTCCTACTACTATGCGATGGGGCTGAAGGAAGAGGACATCCACCGTCCGTTCGTCGGCGTCGCATCGTGCTGGAACGAAGCCGCCCCCTGCAATATTTCGCTGATGCGTCAGGCCCAGTCTGTGAAAACGGGCGTCACCGAGGCCGGCGGCACGCCGCGTGAGTTCTGCACCATTACCGTCACCGATGGCATCGCTATGGGCCATCAAGGCATGAAGTCGAGCCTCGTCTCCCGCGAGGTCATCGCCGATTCCATCGAGCTGACGATGCGCGGCCACTCCTATGACGCTCTCGTCGGCGTCGCGGGCTGCGACAAGAGCCTCCCCGGCATGATGATGGCGATGCTCCGCCTCAACGTACCGAGCGTCTTCATCTACGGCGGATCGATTTTGCCGGGACACTTCAAGAATCGCGACGTGACCGTCGTCGACGTTTTCGAAGGCGTCGGCATGCATTCTGCGGGCAAGATGTCGGACGCCGACCTGCATGAACTCGAGTGCGTCGCGTGTCCGTCGGCCGGCTCGTGCGGTGGCCAGTTCACGGCGAACACCATGGCCTGCGTATCGGAAGCGATCGGTTTGGCTCTCCCGGGTTCGGCAGGCGCACCCGCGCCCTATGAAAGCCGCGATGCGCTGGCGCTTGAAAGCGGCAAGGCCGTCATGCGTCTCATCGCCGACGGCATTCGCCCGCGCGATATCTGCACGCGCAAAGCCTTCGAGAACGCGGCCATCGTTGTCGCCGCGACCGGTGGCTCGACCAACGGTGCGCTGCATCTTCCTGCCATGGCGAACGAAGTCGGCATCGATTTCGATCTGTTCGACGTGGCCGAGATCTTCAAGCGCACGCCTTACATCGCCGACTTGAAGCCGGGCGGAAAGTACGTCGCCAAGGACGTCTACGACATCGGTGGCGTTCCGCAGATCCTGAAAGCTCTGCTCGAAGGCGGGATTTTGCACGGCGATTGCCTGACCGTGACCGGCAAGACACTCGCTCAAAATCTCGAGAGCGTCCAATTCAACCGCGATCAGAAAGTCGTATTTCCGGTTTCCAATCCCATCACGCCAACGGGCGGCGTCGTGGGTCTCAAGGGCTCGCTCGCACCCGACGGCGCGATTGTGAAAGTCGCAGGTCTCAAAACGCTGAAGTTCCGCGGTACGGCCTTGTGCTTCGACTGCGAGGAAGATGCGTTCCAGGCGGTCGAGGATCGGAAGTACAAGGATGGCGACGTGATCATCATCCGTTACGAAGGGCCGAAGGGCGGCCCGGGCATGCGCGAGATGCTGTCGACGACGGCGGCACTCTATGGCCAGGGCGCTGGTGACAAGGTTGCCCTCATAACGGATGGCCGCTTCTCCGGCGGCACGCGCGGTCTCTGCATCGGCCACGTCGGTCCGGAAGCAGCCGTCGGTGGCCCGATTGCGCTCGTCGAGAATGGCGACGTCATCGTGATCGATACCGAGAAGGGCACGCTCGACCTCGAGGTCAGTGAGGAAGAGCTGGCGAAACGGCGCAAGAATTGGAAGGCACCGCCCAACATGTATCAATCGGGCGCGCTGCGAAAATTTGCGGACCAAGTGGGACCGGCGAGGTACGGCGCCGTAACCCATGCGGGAGGAAAGGCGGAAGTTCACTGCTATGCGGACATTTAGGCTTGCACTTGCGGGAAGCGTTGCGTCTCTTCTGATGCTCGGCTCGGCGATGGCGGAAGACGTTGTCTTCCGCACGCCGGACGATGCCATGAAGCAAGGAATCTCGGCGTTCAACGGCGGCTACTACGAGCTGGCGTTGCCCGCCTTCGAGGCGCTCGAACCCTCGAAGCCTCAGATCGCGCGTTTCTACATGGCGCGCATCTATGGCGATAACGAAGGCGCCTATACCGATCACGGTAAAGCTTTCAGCCTGTACAAGTCGCTTGCAGACGAGCTGCAAGACGTCGATCCCGACGACGATTCGCTCGCTCCCATCGCCGCCAAATCATTGACGGCCGTTTCCATGTATTTGCGAAATGGCGTTGCGGGCGCGGGCGTGAAGCCGGACGTCGAGCAGGCAAACCGCGCTTTGCAGCGCGCCGCACTCACGTTCAACGATGAAGACGCGCAGTTCGAACTCGCTAAGGTGTTTCTGCGCGGCGAAGGCCCGGACATCACCGTCGCGGGCTTCGAAGATCCGTCGAGCAAGATTGCGAACGGCCGGCATTGGCTGTCGCGGCTTTCGCAAGCCGGTCATCCCGGCGCGCAAGCCTTCCTCGCTGATCTGATGTGGCGCGGAAAGTTCGTCGAAAAGAATCCTGCAGCAGCACTCAATCTCATCGACGTCGCGGTGGCCAACGCGCCGCCGAGCGAGCGTGTGTGGATCGAGGATATCTATCAGAACATCTTCTGCAATGCGGGTGAGGGCGTTCGTCAGCAGGCGACGGGACGCGTCGCCGAATGGCATAACCTCTACGGCCGCCGGCCCGCAGTGCGCGACGGTAAGGACGGGCTCGACGATTTGGCGGCCGAACCGGTGAGAACCTGCGCCAATGGCGAGCTGGTGCGTCCGATGGGTGTCGCGATGCCGATATCTGTACCGCAAGTGATCACTTCAGGGCCATCGGTTTCACCGCAGCGGACCTCCGTCATTCCTGCGGGAGCGACGACGCTGCGTCCGGCGGCGGCGCAGTCCGCGCCCGCCTTGTCGTCATCGTCGCCGATGCTTGGACTGACACCGGGCGGCGCCACGGCCCGCTGAAATTCTTCGCCGTTTGGCAGCCGTCTTCACGAGTTAAGCTGCCGAACGGATTGCCACTCTGTCGAACGCGTCACGCCGCCAGCTTGATCCACACCGGCACGTGGTCGGAGGGCTTCTCCTGCGCCCGCGTATCGCGATCGATGCCGGACGAACGCAAAAGATCAGCGGCCTGGCTCGATAGCAGCATGTGATCGATGCGGATGCCATCGTCCTTCTGAAATGCGCCGGCTTGATAATCCCAGAACGTGTAGACGCCCGGCCCCGGATGGCACGCGCGCGTCGCATCGGTGAAGCCGAGATTGACAAGTGTCCGCCAGGCAGCGCGGCTTTCCGGCTGAAACAGCGCGTCGTTGACCCAAGCCTGCGGGCGTTTCGCATCCTCGTTTTCGGGAATGACGTTGAAGTCGCCAGCAAGGATCAAGGGCATTTCATCTGCGAGCAGCGCCGCGGCGCGCGCCTGCATCCGCTTCATCCAGGCGAGCTTGTAGGCGAACTTCTCGGTTCCGATCGGATTGCCGTTCGGCAGATAAAGCGAGACGACGCGAACCATGCGATCGCCGAGCGCGACGGACGCTTCGATCCAGCGCGCATGCTGATCGGCGTCGTCACCGGGCAATCCCCGCGTCACGTCATCGAGTGGCGTTTTCGAAAGCAGCGCGACGCCGTTGAAGCCCTTCTGCCCGTTGGTTGCGACGTTGTAGCCAAGGTCTTGAAAAGCCGCGGTCGGAAAGCCCTCGTCGACGGACTTGATCTCCTGCAGGCAGACGACGTCGGGCGAATGCTGGCGCAGATAACCGAGCGCCGATTCGAGCCGCGCTTTGACGCCGTTGATATTCCAGGTCGCGATGATCATGGCGAGGAAGCGTTCCGAAGCGAATTGAACACCGGTTCGCGCCGGGACAGCACAGCAAACCGCCGGTCAGATGTGCCATCCAACCGGCGACAAATCAAATCCGGATAGCTCAGATCGAGAAACTGGTGCCGCAGCCGCAGGAAGCCGTCGCCACGGGATTGGTGATCTTGAAAGCGGCGCCGATCAGGTCGTCGACGAAATCGATCTGTGCGCCTTCCATGTACTGCGCCGAAACCGGGTCGATCACGACGACCGCGCCGTTTCGCTCGATGACAAGGTCGTCATCGGCATGGTTGCCGACGAGATCGAACTTATATTGGAAGCCGGAACAACCGCCGCCCTCGACCGAAACGCGCAAAATGGGCGCTTCCGTCTCGGTCGCGGTGATCTCGGCAATTCGCGTCGCGGCGCGTTCTGTGACGGTAATGGTCATCGGGCATCGATCGGTTGCAAGCAGTTAACCGGCCATAGCCTACTAGCGGTGGCGGTACGCAACAGATAGGAAAGCGCCAGACGAAGTCAAATCCTAAGCGCATTGAACGATGGTAGCGAGTCTCAAACCGGCCGCCGAGAACCCGGATTACGGGCAGAATCTGAAGCCCGGAGAACGCTTGCCGGCCCTCTATGCCGCGAACGCCATTGCCTCCCGCGGCCGCTATCACCCCGAATCGCAATGCGGGACCCGCAGCCCATTCCAGCGCGACCGTGACCGAATTCTCCATTCAACCGCCTTCCGCCGCCTGACCTACAAAACGCAGGTCTTCCTGCCACACGAGGGCGATCACTTTCGAACGCGGCTGACGCATTCGCTGGAAGTGGCGCAGATAGCCCGCACCGTCGCGCGCCAGCTTCGCCTCGACGAGGATCTGGCGGAGACGATCGCGCTCGCGCACGATCTCGGGCATTCGCCGTTTGGCCATGCGGGCGAACGGGCGATCGATACGGAGATGCGCCCCTACGGCGGCTTCGACCACAATGCTCAATCGCTTCGCGTCGTGACGACCCTCGAGCGCAAGTACCTGGCGTTCGACGGACTGAACCTGACCTGGGAAACGCTCGAAGGGCTGGCAAAGCACAACGGCCCTGTCCGCGCGGGCTCCCCCGTCGCCAAAGTCACGCGCCACATTGAAGCGTGGTGCCCTTTAAAGCTCGACCAATGGCCGTCCGCCGAAGCGCAAGTCGCGAGCCTCGCCGACGACATCGCCTACCTCTCGCATGACGTCGATGATGGGCTCCGCGCCGGACTGATCACCTTCGAAAAGCTCGATGGCATCCCGTTAGCCGGCCCGATTGCAAACGATGTGAGGACGGTCGCGAGAGGCGCCGAAAACAGCCGGGCCATTTACGAAGTGACCCGCCGCATGATCACGGCGATGGTTAGCGACGTGGTCGCTGAAAGCCGCCGCCGCCTCGCGGCATCGGCTCCTCGATCACCCGATGACATCCGCGCTGCCGGGCAGGCCGTGATCGCCTTCTCGGACACGATGACCCTCGATCTCGCGCACCTGAAGAACTTCCTGTTCGCGGCCGTTTACCACCACCGGCGCGTGCTCGACGTCATGGAGAAGGCGGAAAACGTCGTCCGCGACCTATTCCGGAAATACAATTCCCAAGCGGCGACCCTGCCTGCCGGATGGCGCGAAGCGCTGCGGGGGCTCGATGACCGGCACCGGGCCCGCGTCGCTTGCGACTTCCTGGCGGGGCAGACCGATCGTTACGCCCTGGCAGAGCATCGCCGCCTGTTTGACGCCACCCCGGAACTGGGATAGGCGCGAAGCTCGAGTTTCAACGCCCCGCGGGCCGCCCGCCCGCCAGACCGAAGGCCTCTGATCTTTATGAACGTTTTTGCCGATGTCGTAGCCCGCGTCCAAACTGCGCTGACGGAGCTTCAGTCCGAGGGCGTCCTACCCGCGGACCTCGCCCTTCCGGCCTTCGACGCTGAGCCGCCGCGCGACCCGAGCCACGGCGATGTGGCCGTCAACGCCGCGATGGTGCTCGCCAAGCCCGCGAAGATGAAGCCTCGCGATATCGCGGAAGCTCTGAAGGCCAAGCTCGAAGCTGCGCCGGGTATCGCCAAGATCGATGTTGCCGGTCCCGGCTTCTTGAACATCACCTTCAAGAACGACGTCTGGCAGGCGCTGGTCCGCACGATCTTGAAAGAGGGATCGACCTACGGCGCCGGCGGAACGGGCCACGGCGAGAAACTCAACGTCGAATACGTTTCCGCAAATCCAACGGGGCCGATGCACGTCGGCCATTGCCGCGGCGCTGTCTTCGGAGATGCACTCGCGAACCTGCTCGTCTTCGCGGGTTACGATGTGACGCGCGAATACTACATCAACGACGCTGGCGGCCAGGTGAACGTGCTCGCACGTTCCGCATTCCTCCGTTACCGAGAGGCGCTGGGTGAGAACATCGGCGCCATCCCCGAAGGGCTTTACCCCGGTGAATACCTGAAACCCGTCGGCGAAGCGCTCGCCGCCGAGCACGGCCCGTCGCTCCTCGACATGCCGGAAGAGCGCTGGCTGCCGATCGTCCGTTCATTTGCCATTTCCAAGATGATGGAGATGATCAAGGACGATCTCGCCGCCCTCAACATCCGCCACGACATCTTCTTCTCGGAAGCGTCGCTGACGTCGAACGGCCGCGATCAGGTCAAGGCCGCGATCGAAGTTCTGCGGCAGAAGGGTCTGATCTACGAGGGCACGCTCGAAAAGCCCAAGGGCCACGACGACGGGGAGTGGGAAGACCGCGTCCAGACGCTTTTCAAATCGACGGCCTACGGCGACGACGAAGACCGCGCGCTGCAGAAATCCGACGGCAGCTACACCTACTTCGCGGGCGACGTTGCCTACCACTACGACAAGCTGCAACGTGGCTTCCGCCACTTGATCAACGTCTTCGGCGCCGATCATGTCGGCTACATCCCGCGGATGAAGGCCGCCGTCGCCGCGCTATCGGATGGCGCGGCCGATCTCGACGTGAAGGTCGTACAACTCGTCAGGCTCTTCAAAGCCGGCGAGCCCTACAAGATGTCGAAACGGGCAGGCACCTTCGTCACCCTGCGCGATGTCGTCGATGAAGTCGGCCGCGACCCCGTCCGTTTCATGATGCTCTACCGGAAAAATCAGGAGACGCTAGACTTCGACTTCGCGAAAGTGACGGAGCAATCGAAGGACAACCCTGTCTTCTACGTGCAATACGCGCATGCTAGGGCCGCGAGCGTGCTGCGAAACGCGATCGAGCAGGTTCCTGGCTTGGACGCGTCCGTAGAGGCGTTGGAGAAGGCTGACCTTTCGCTCCTGACCGATCAGGGCGAACTGGATCTGATCCGACGTCTTGCAGGTTTCCCGCGGTTGGTCGAGGGCGCGGCAGCGGCCCACGAGCCGCATCGGGTTGCCTTCTATCTTTACGATCTCGCCAGCGCTCTCCACACCCAATGGACACGAGGCAACGATTCGCCACATTTACGATTTATTCAGCCAAATGACGGGGTTGCGACGTCGGCAAGGTTGGGGCTGATTTTCGCGACAAAGACGGTGATAAAATCGGGGCTTCAAATCCTCGGCGTCGAGGCGCCCGAAGCGATGCGCTAAAGTCTCGAATCGACGATTAGGCGCAACTACGATTTTGCGCCCCACTTTAAGGGGGTTTCGCGATGTCCTCGCAGAACGCATTTCCCGGGCCGAATGCCGGTAGGCTGGCTGCCCGCCCCAATACGCAGACGAGCAGCACTCAGCCGCCCTGGGTCAATCCACAGGCGCAAACCGGCCGTCCGCAGCAGCCCGCCGATAATGGCAGCGGCTGGCCCGGCCATCAGCAGCCCCAGCAGCCGGCTTCGGGCTATCCGAGCTTTCCACAACCGGGTTTCGGCGGCCAAGCTCCCGAGCAGCAGCCGGGCTATGGCCAGTGGAGCGAGCTTCAGCCGTCGCAAGCGCCGAATCGCGGGAACTATGGCGGCTACCAGCAGAACGCCGCTGCGGGACAGGCAGACCCTTACGCGCCGCAGTTTGAACCCTACGTGCCGCCGTCTCGGCCAAGCTTCGCCCCCCAGCAGACGTCGCAGCCGACTCAGGCCTACGGAAACCAGCAGCAGGCGCAATGGCCGGTCCAGGGTCACGATCCGCATGGCTTCGATAACGGCGGCTTCGGCCAACCGGCTTTCGCGCCGCAGCCCGCCCGGCAGGCTGCGCATCCGGCGCAAACGTTCGGCCAGCAGCAGTACCAGGAGAACGAGCTGAGCGCGGCCGATTGGGCCGGTCCTCACGACAACTTCGCTCATGACCCCTACCAGCAGAATCGCGGCGATGCTCATCTCGGCTTCGGTCAGGCCGAAGGCGGCGAGCTTGAGCCCGTCTATGGCGAGGAAGACGTCGAATACGAGGACGAGGAAGAAGCGCCGCGCGGCCGCCGCCCGCTGATGATCGTGGCGGCACTGATCGGCGCCATCGTGATCGGTGGCGGCATGGCCTACGGCTATAAGAAGATCACCGGCGGAGGCAATCCGCAGGGCGACCCGCCGGTCATCAAGAGCGCGGAGTTCCCTTCGAAGACGAAGCCGGCCGATGCGGGCGGCAAGCAGTTTCCCTATTCCGATACGAAGATCATGGGCCGTCTTGGCGACGGCACATCGCAAGCTTCGGCGGAAGGGGCGAACAATTCCCAGGACTCCTCGTCGGGCAGCTCCGACACCACGGCGAACGCGTCCGCGACAGACGATAATAACGGCGGCGCGCGGAAGGTTTCGACCCTCGTTGTCGGCCGCGACGGCACCATTCAGTCTCCGCCGCCCGCGTCTGAGCCGGATCGCGGACCTCAGCAGGGCTTTAGCGGCGTTCCCGGCACGTCGCTGGTCGACTTCGGCCAGCATCAAGGCATGGCGGCACCCGCACCGGCCGCGAGCGGACCGCCCGTGCGCCCCACGCCCTTGAACGCAGAGGCGGCACCGGCTGCGCCGACTGCGAAGAAGGTGAAGCCCGTCAAGGTCGCGACGATCAATTCGGTCAATACGACCGGCAGCACTGGCAGCGCGGATGACGCGGCCGCCGATGCCCCAGCGGCACCGGTCAAGAAGCTGAAGAAGGTCGCGCGCGCCCAGCCAACAGTTGAAACGGATGCGACTGCGGATGCACCGCCGGTCGTCCAGTCGTCGTCGGGAGGAGGGTCCGGGTTCGTTGCCGTCTTGGCCTCGATCCCCCGATCTGACACGAGCCGCATCGACGCCCTGAAAACCTTTGCCGATATGCAGCAGAAGTACGGCAGCGCGCTGGCGGGCAAAACGCCGGACGTCGCGTCCGCCACCCTGGCGAAGGGTGCCTATGACCGCCTCGTCGTCGGGCCGCCCGGATCACGGGAAGAGGCGAGCAATGTTTGTTCGCAGCTGAAGGCGCAAGGCTACAAAGATTGCTGGGTCACCTCTTACTGATCCCGAAAGCATACGTGGTATGTCTCCGGCTGGTGCACCCGCACCGGCCGGTCGCGTTTAATAGCCAGGACATTCGGCCTCGGAGGGCCAAGCTGCGATGGTCGCAAGTCTGATTGTTGGCCTTTCTGGCGTCGCCCTGACGGATGACGAGCGCCGCTTTTATCGCGACGTTCAACCGGCCGGACTGATCCTGTTCAGCCGTAACGTCGCCGATCGCGAGCAGCTGAAACGGCTTGTCGAAGACGTTCACGATGCCGTCGGCCGCAGCAGTTTTCTCGTCCTGATTGACCAGGAAGGTGGCCGCGTTCAGCGCCTGAGGCCGCCGATAGCGCGGTCTCTTCCCCCCGCCGCCGCCTATGCTCAGCTCTATGCGCGCGATCCGGAAGCAGCGAAGCGTGCCGCCTTCGCCGTGGCACGGCTGACAGGAGAAGAGCTTCGGACGTTCGGCATAACGATGAATTGCGCGCCGGTGGCCGACCTTCCCGTCGACGGGTCGCACGAGATCATCAGCGACCGCGCCTATGGCTCGACCGTCGGCGAGGTCGTCGCGCTGGCTCGGGCGGTCGCGGATGGGTATCTCGCGGGCGGCGTCGTTCCGGTGATTAAACATATTCCGGGTCACGGCCGGGCGACGGCCGACAGCCATTTCTCGTTGCCTGTCGTCGGCACACCGCGCTCAGTCTTATCGCAAACGGACTTCGCGCCGTTCAAGGCGCTCGCGAATATCCCGGCCGCGATGACGGCACATGTCGTCTATTCCGCGATCGATCCAGCCAATCCCGCCAGCACCTCGGAAATCCTGACGAGAGAGGTCATCCGCGGCGAGATCGGCTTCGATAACCTTCTGATGAGCGACGATCTCAGCATGAAGGCCCTGAGCGGGCCGATGCGCGCCCGCGCCGAGGCCGTCATTGCCGCAGGGTCCGACCTCCCGCTCCACTGTAACGGCGATATTGCGGAAATGCGCGCAGCTGCGGAAGGCGTGGCCCCGCTTCAGGGCCGAGCCGCCAAGAGATTTGAGGACGCGTGCTCTTGCATCGGCCGGATCGAACCTTACGATAGGGAGGAGGCGCTACAACTCCTCGCCGGCCTCCTGGGCCAGCAGACTCCGGTTGTCTGAATCAGTGTAGTGTCGCGGTCGCGCCTCAAAATGAGAGCGGCGCCCGGCACTGGAACATAATCGAGACGCGATGGACGAGACGGCAACGCAAGGCGAAAGCGGAGATTCCGGCTGGGACGCTTCGGGCCTTGAGAACATGCCGGCCGGAGACGATGCCTTCGTCGTCGATATCGAAGGTTTCGAAGGCCCGCTCGACCTCCTGCTGGCTCTTGCCCGCACCCAGAAGGTCGACCTGACGAAGGTCTCGATCCTCGCCCTCGTCGAGCAGTATCTGGAATTCATCGCCGAAGCGCAGCGCCTGAAGCTCGAAATCGCCGCCGACTACCTCGTGATGGCGGCCTGGCTCGCATACCTGAAATCGCGCCTTCTCCTGCCGAAGGAAAAGGACACCGCCGACACCGCGACGGCCGAAGAGCTGGCGCAGCGACTGTCCTTCCGTCTGATGCGGCTTGAGGCGATGCGCGACAAGGCCGCGATCTTGCTGACGCGGCGGCGCCTCGATCAGGATGTCTTTGCGCGCGGTGCGCCCGAGCGCATCAAGGTTACGCGCGACACGACCTACACCGCGACTGTCTACGACCTTCTCAAAGCCTATGCCGAGCAGAGGAAGCGCACCATTCGCGTCGTCCACGTCGTCAAGGCGCGTCGCGTCTGGTCGATCAAGGAGGCGCGGACCCGTCTCGAAAGGCTTGTTGGCGCAACCGAAGGCGACTGGGCGCAGCTCGACCTTTTCCTTGAGCAATATCTGCCGAGGAACGAAGAAGAGCGCTCGGCACTTGCAAGTTCGTTCGGCGCCACCCTCGAGATGGCGCGTGAAGGGCTGATCGAGCTTCGGCAGGATGAGCCGTTCGCGCCGATCTACATGCGCAAACGCGAAGCGGGAGCGGTTTGGGAAAAGATCGGCTAGCAGCGCCGGAAAGATATGGGGGCTAGAAAAAAGCCATGGTTCCGCCGAGACTGACGCTAGTGTCGGATAATACGCGCGAGAAAACCGAAACGGCTCGGAACGACGACGCGGAAGCGGCGCACGACAGTGGGCCGGTGCCCGCGCTGAGCGACCCTGATGCCGCTGTCGATCACCTGTCGAAAAGCGCCAGCCGCGAGAAGCTGCGACGCCTCGAAGCGATGCTTTTTGCTTCATCCGCGCCGCTCGACGCCAAGTCACTGGCCCGCTGCCTCGATGCCGGCGATGACGTTCATTCCCTGCTGATCTCGCTGCAAGCCGAATACAAAGATCGCGGCGTCGTTCTCTCGCGCGTCGCGGGCCGCTGGCAGTTCCGCACCGCCGACGATCTGTCATTTCTGCTCGAACGTCAGCAGAAGGAAGAGCGGAAGCTCTCGAAGGCGGCGCAGGAAACGCTGGCGATCATCGCCTATCATCAGCCCGTCACCCGCGCCGAGATCGAAGAGATCAGGGGCGTATCGACGTCGCCCGGCACGCTCGACGTGCTGATGGAAACCGGCTGGATCCGCCCGCGTGGACGGCGCCGGGCGCCGGGCCGGCCGCTGACCTATGGAACGACGGAAGATTTTCTCGTCCACTTTGGCCTCGACAACATCAAGGACCTGCCGGGTCTCGCCGATCTCAAGGCTGCGGGCCTTTTGGACGCCAACCTGCCGCCAGGTTTCACCGTGCCGTCGCCGACGGATGTCGCGGCGCTGATGCCGGATGAGCTTCCGCTGACCGACGACGGCGACGAGGAGGAAGAAGAAGAGCAGGGAGCACTGCCCCTGGACCACGAGGGCAGTGAGGACGACGAAGAGGGCGAGTCCGCGAAGGACGAGCCTGCGAAGGAAGAGGGCAAGGACTAACCGCCTTCGTCGCCCCGCCACGGGCAAATATTACTTATCATTAATTTGGGCCGCGGCGAGCGTCCGCCGTCAAGCGAAGCGGGCCTAAACCGTCCTGACGATTTACGAATTTCGCCGGTCGGGCATCTTCCCGCACATCCGCAAAACTTGCCCCGCCCTGGCGGTTCTGCGATAAGGTCTTAGATACGAAGATGCGTTCAGCTGCTGGCCAGCGCCACGCTGCCGCCGAGAGGTCTTTCAATGGGTTTAAGCGCGCAACATATTCTCCTCCTCCTCGTCATTGCTCTGCTGCTTTTTGGCCGCGGCAAGATTTCGGAGTTGATGGGCGACGTCGCCAAGGGCATCAAGAGTTTCAAGAAGGGCATGGCCGAGGATGAGGATCCTGTGGTCAAGCCTGCGCCGCGTACGATCGAGAACGAAGCCGTGAATCCGGACCGCACGAAGGTCGGATGATCCCTTCACGTTGATAAGTTCGCGGCTGGTCCCGACAAGGTTGCTCGATGTTTGATATCAGCTGGAGCGAGCTTCTGATCCTCGGGATCGTGACGCTGATTTTCGTCGGCCCGAAGGAACTGCCGGTCTTCATGCGGACGCTCGGCCGCTACGCCGGTATCGTGCGCCGCCATGCCAACGAGTTCAAAGGCCAGTTCGATGCCGCCATGCGCGAAGCCGAGCTCGACTCGATGCGCAAGGAAGTCGAGCAGATGCAGAGCTCGATCAACGCGGAAGTCATGAAGGCGAAGGCGTCGATCCACGATGCCAGCGCGGCGACGCACTCAGATCCGAACGCAAGTACGCCCCCGGCGGCATCGTCGTCTCCGCCGCCCGCACCCGCCGAATCCCCGCTGTTGACGCCCGCTGAGCCGCCGCGTCCGGCCCCGCCGCAGTCGCCATCCGAAGCGCAAGTACTGCCCGAGAAATCATCTTCCACCGCCGAGCGGACGGAGTCCTAGCGCGATGCAGGAGCGGTTACCGCCGTCGGCGACAGGCCCGGGCATCGAGCCCCTGCGCGAAGGCCAGGAGGAAATCGACGCCAGCAAAGCGCCCTTGCTCGATCATCTGATCGAACTGCGCCAGCGGTTGATCTGGGCGCTCGGTGCCTTCGTCGTCATGTTCTTCCTGTGCTTCGCGGTCGCCGGCCACATCTACAACGTGCTGGTCTGGCCCTACATGTGGGCGTCCGGAAGTGACCACGTAAAGCTGATCGCGACGCACTTCCTTGAACAGATCATGACGCAGGTGAAGCTCGCCATGTTTGGCGCGGCCTTCCTGTCGTTCCCCGTCGCCGCGACGCAGATCTATAAGTTCGTCGCGCCCGGCCTCTACAAGAACGAGCGCCGCGCCTTCCTGCCGTATCTGATCGCCACGCCCGTGCTGTTCGTCGTCGGCGCGATGATGGTCTACTTCGTCGCGATGCCGGTGCTGATCCGCTTCTCAATCGGCCTGACGCACATGTCAGGCGAGGGCGTGCCCGAGATCGAGCTGCTGCCGAAGGTGTCCGAATACCTGTCGCTAATCATGACGCTGATCTTCGGCTTCGGCATCGTTTTTCAGCTGCCGGTCGTTTTGACCCTTCTTGCGCGCGTAGGATTCGTGACGTCGGAAGCTCTGGCGAAGGGACGCCGTTACGCCATTGTCGCAATCTTCGTCGCCGCCGCGCTGCTGACTCCGCCCGATGCCCTGAGCATGTGCATCATGGCGCTTCCAACGATCGGACTTTATGAAATATCGATCCTTGCTGTACGCTTCGTCGAGAGACAGCAGGCTAAGGCAAAGACTGGCGAATAGCTGCTATTCATTTCCGCACGTGCGGAAATAGGCCCAGTCGATAAATGTCGCAGGAACGCTCCTCAATCATCAAACTTACCTCCGTGTGTGGGCGATGCACAGGCGAGCGCGCCCCATTTTGGGATTAAATTTTATCTTTGGGAGATTTTTGATGAGTACATTTTTGAAAGTTATTCTCGCGTCTTTCGTGCTGGCTTCTGGCACCGCCACGTTGGCCTATGCCACCTCGGATAACAGGGGTACGTATGATCAGTGCGAAGGACACGCTTACACGTGGCACGGCGTCTGGGACTGCCACTAAGGCCTTTCGGGGATGGCGTCCGCTGATCCGGGCGTCATCCTCGTTCTTTGCGACCCTGGACCGGGCGAAAAGCATCGTATACGACGGCCGGATAGCTCCGCTCGCGAAGAGGCCGCCCCGTGTTCGATATCAAGTGGATCAGAGACAACGCCGAGACCTTCGACGAGGGTCTGCGCCGCCGCGGGCTTGAGCCGCAATCAGCCAGCCTTATCGCGCTCGATGAAAAGCGCCGCGCTCTGCTGACGTCGCTGCAGGAAGCGCAGTCGCAGCGGAACGCGGCGTCCAAGGAAATCGGCAAAGCGAAGGCAGCGAAAGACGAAGCCACCGCTTCGCGTCTGATGACCGAAGTCGCCGAGCTCAAGCAGTCCATCGCCAAGGGCGAGGAGGACGAGCGCCAGCTCGACGCCGAAATTCGCGATGCGCTTTCCGTCATTCCGAATACGCCCCGTGAGGAGGTGCCGTTTGGAACGGATGAAACGGGCAACGTCGAAGTTCGCAAGGTCGGCACGCCCGGCACGTTCGACTTCACACCCAAGCAGCATTTCGAGATCGGCGAAGCGCTGGGCCTGATGGACTTCGAGGCGGCGCAGAAAATTTCGGGTGCGCGCTTTGTCGTGACGAAGGGCGCCATCGCACGATTGGAGCGCGCCATCGGCAGCTTCATGCTTGATTTGCATACGGGCGAGTTCGGCTACACTGAAGTCAACCCGCCGCTGCTCGTCAAAGATCAGGCGGCCTACGGCACCGGCAACCTGCCGAAGTTCGCCGAGGATCTTTTCAAGACGACAAACGATTTCTGGCTCATCCCAACGGCCGAGATCCCACTGACGAATCTCGTGCGCGAGCAGATCCTCGATGAAGCGCAGTTGCCGACGCGCATGACCGCGTGGACACCGTGCTTCCGCTCCGAAGCGGGCGCCGCCGGACGCGACACGCGCGGCATGATCCGCCAGCATCAGTTCTCGAAGGTCGAACTTGTCTCCGTTGTTACGCCGGAGAAAGCGCTCGAAGAGCACGAGCGTATGACGTCGTGCGCCGAAGAAGTCTTGAAGCGTTTGGGCCTGCCGTTCCGCACGATGCTTCTGTGCACGGGCGACATGGGCTTTGCTTCGCAGAAGACCTACGACATCGAGGTCTGGCTGCCCGGCCAGAACACGTATCGCGAGATTTCCTCGTGCTCGGTGTGCGGCGATTTCCAGGCCCGGCGAATGGATGCGCGCTTCCGCCCGAAGGACGGTGGCAAGCCGGTCTATGTCCACACGCTGAACGGCTCGGGCCTCGCCGTCGGACGCACGCTGATCGCCGTTCTCGAAAACTATCAACAGGCCGACGGCAGCGTCGTCATTCCCGATGCACTTCGTCCCTATATGGGCGGCTTAGCGCAAATACAGAAAGCGTAACGTCCTCCCATGAGAATTCTGATCACCAACGATGACGGCATAAATGCGCGCGGATTGGAAATCCTGAAAGCCATCGCGCTCGGCATTTCACCCGATGTTTGGACGGTCGCGCCGGAAACGAACCAATCGGGCACGTCGCATTCGATGACGCTGCACACCCCGCTTCGTTTGCGCTCGCTCGATGATCGCACCCATGCCATTGCGGGCACTCCGACCGATTGCGTGATCATGGCCGTGCGTCATGTTCTGAAGGATCAGCCGCCTGATCTGATCCTGTCGGGCGTAAACCACGGGTCGAACCTCGCCGAGGACATCACCTATTCGGGCACGGTCGCGGCGGCGATGGAAGGCGCGATCCTCGGCATTCCTTCGATCGCGCTGTCGTTGATGATGGGCTACGAAGAAGGCTCGCGGCGAGCGCTTTGGGATACGCCGCTCGCGCACGCGCCATCGTTGATAAAGAAGCTGTTGCAAGAGAAATGGGCGCCGAAGTCGCTCATCAACATCAATTTCCCGGACGCAAATCCGGATGAAATCAAAGGCGTCGCCGTCACCACGCAGGGCGTTCGCGATCAGGCGCTGCTCGATATCGATAGCCGCTCCGATCCGTGGGGTACGCCGTATTTCTGGTTCGGATTTGAACGGCGGAAATCAACGCTCGTTTCCGGGACCGATCTTGCGGCCATTGCGCAAAACAAAATTTCCGTCACTCCACTGAGCATCGATCTGACCAATCACGGCGCGTTGAAATCGTTGAGCAGCCGGCTGAAGTGATCGGATTTTGCCGCCGCTACAACACCGCGAAAGTCGTCAGAATGACGAAATCCCTCCGCGAATAGAGCGCAATCCTCAGCTATTCCGATAAAACTCAGGCGGTGTGCAACGCACCGTCGAAAGTCACAGTCGTTTCTGATGGGCCGCTTTTCTGTGGGGCAGGGCACGCGGCTCTCACCGCAAGCAGTGCAACTCGGGGCATCAAATTTAAATCGCACGGGGACGTTTACTCCCCGTTAACCGGTTAAAGGTTAATGGATGGTGCGAGTAGAGGTGCGTACCATGATGAGTTGTTTTGGCGTAGGCCAGTGCGGGCGCTTGGGCCTCAAGTCCGCGAGTGCCGTTTCTCTAATAATTGCAAGCCTTACCCTCGCGGGTTGCAGCGCGGACGTCACGCGCTTCGATAGCACGTCATTCAATTTTAATGATGATCCAAGCACGGCCAGTGTCCCGGTTCCGCCTGAGCCGGTGCACACGAGTTCATTAAGCGATAACCAATCTCTCGGCGGTTCGTCGCCGCGCGGACCCTATGGTGCCGGCGCTTCGTCCGTTCAGGTCGCTGCTCTGCCCGACGCAACGGGCGATCATGGCGCGCCCTATGCGCAGCAGCCGCCTGTCACATCACCGGCAGCCACATCGCAGCCTGTCACCTCTCAGCCCTATCGCTCGGCAAAGCCTTTTGCCCGCGCACCGCGCGAGGAGACCCAGGCCCGCAATGCGGCTACCTCTCCGCAGGCGGCGCCGCTCGCCAAGGGTGAAATGATCGAGGTTCAGCCCGGCGATACGCTCTACGGGCTGTCACGTCGTCATCAGGTTTCGCTCACTGAATTGACGTCGCTGAACGGCTTGAGCAACCCGAACCTGAAGCCAGGGCAGAAGCTCTATCTTCCGGCCGCCGGCGGCTCGTCCGATCGCAGCAGCGTCGCCGCGGCAAAGGCCGTCGAGGCAGCAACGCCGTTGCCCGCGCCGCTCTCTCCTGCCGCGCCTGAAATCGCCGCGCGCTACAACGCAACTTACACCGTGCGTCCCGGCGACTCCCTCTATGGCATCGCGCGGTCGAACAAGGTGAAGTTCGCCGAGCTTCAGCAGGTGAACGGCATCAGCGATCCGCATCGCGTGAAGCCCGGCATGGTTCTGAAGATTCCGGGCGAAGCCGCGCACGATACCCCAGTACGCGTCGCCGCGGTAACACCCACGCCGCTGCCGTCCGCGCCACCGCTTGCCGCCGCGTCGCCGCCTTCGACGCCCGCGCCGGCCGCCGCCCCGTCGGCGACCGCCGAGGTGCCGCCGATCGTGCCGAGCCCGCCTGCGCGCTATGGCGATGCCACCACGATGCAGCCGACCGTCATCAATGGCGAGAAGCGCGTCGCAGCGCTGTCCGAGAACAAGGCGACCGACGCGTCTCCTGACGTTCCGCCCGCGCCGCCAGCACCGGTCGCCGAAAAGGCGCCCCCGGCCGCTAAACCCGCGGCGCCCGAGGACAAAGTCGCCGTTTCGGTCCCGGCTTCGGTCGCTGACTCTGCGGCCAACACCGGCAAGCTGCGGTGGCCGACAAGCGGCAAGATCGTTGCAGGCTTTGGCGGCCGTCCCGACGGAACGCACAACGACGGCATCAATCTCCAGGTGCCGCTCGGAACCGAGGTACACGCCGCGGAGTCGGGCGTCGTCGCCTACGCGGGCAGCGAACTCAAAGGTTATGGCAACCTCGTGCTGCTTCGCCACGACAACGGCTGGGTCACCGCCTACGCGCACAATGACGAATTGCTCGTGAAGCGCGGCGACAAGGTCAAGCGCGGACAGGTCATCGCCAAGGCCGGCAAAACCGGCTCCGTTGATCAGCCGCAAGTCCACTTCGAATTGCGTCAAGGCTCGAAGCCGGTCGATCCGATGCCGTATCTCGAAAAGCTTTGACGCTGACCTCTAGCGCGGGGCAACGCGCTGGCACTGAGGGAAGACTGGGGGCCGGATCGATCGATCCGGCTCTCTTTTTATTTTTTCTGGCGCTTCGTCATCCTCGAACGCGTGAGCAGAGCGATGCGCGTTCGGGGATCCAGCGTGAGAGTCGTCGAAGACGCAAATTATGACGCGCTTTCAGCGAGTCTTGCGCTGGATCCCCGACCTTCGACGCGCCGATGGCGCGCTCGGCCGAGGATGACGAAAGCGCTCAGACTTTGTCCGTCGAAGTTCCCGTGCGGCCCGCCAGATCCTGCACGTATTGCCACGCGACGCGGCCCGACCGTGCGCCGCGCGTCGTCGCCCATTCGAGAGCGTCGCGCTGTAATTCGTTCGGGTCGACCTTGATGCCGAAGTGCTCGACATAGGCTTGGACCATCGCGAGATAGTCGTCCTGGCTCGCGTTGTGAAAGCCGAGCCAGAGCCCGAAGCGGTCCGAGAGCGACACTTTCTCTTCGGTCGCTTCTCCGGGGTTGATCGCCGTCGCCCGCTCGTTGTCGATCATGTCGCGCGGCATGAGGTGACGGCGGTTGGATGTCGCGTAGAAGATCACGTTCTTGGGACGGCCCTCGATACCGCCGTCGAGCACGGCCTTCAGCGATTTGTAGCTCGTGTCGTCATGATCGAACGAAAGATCGTCACTGAAGACGATGAAGCGGAAGGGCGTAGCCTTGAGGATGGCCAGGCACTTCGGCAGTGATCCGATATCCTCGCGGTGGATCTCGATGAGCTTCAGTCCGCCGCTGAGGCTTAAGGCATCGGCGTGCGCCGCTTTGACGAGGCTCGATTTGCCCATCCCGCGTGCACCCCAAAGGAGCGCGTTGTTGGCCGGAAGGCCGGCCGCGAAGCGCCGCGTGTTGTCGAGCAGAATGCCCGCAGTTCGGTCGATGCCCTTGAGAAGCTTCAACGGCACCCGGCTAACCTCCGGAACCGGCTCGAAGCTCGCCGTATCGGCTTGCCACACGAACGCGTCGGCGTCGGTGAAATTGGCGGTTCGGCGCGGGGCGGGGCTTAAACGCTCGAGAGCGTCGGCGATCCGTTCCAAGAGCGGGCGATTGGCATCTGCGTCTGTCATTAAGGATTTCCAGGAGGCTGAAGGCCCGGCGCGCTATCCGCCGGAAAAAGCGTGTTTAATCGTTGCTCGATCCAGTGCCAACGGCCTTTCATGGACCTATGCGAGGTTGCAAAAGGGTTTCGGACCACTATAGTCCGCCCGAATTTGAGGGGGCTCATCCCTCCGGCCCATTGGGATCCGGGGCGGTAGTGCTTATTTCAACCGCATCCGGAGGACCATTCTTTCCAATGTTTACGACTTCCGCATTCGCGCAGACCGCCGCAGCTAGCCCGTTGGACCCACTGGGCGGCCTTCTGATCCCGATGCTGGCGATGCTGGCGATCTTCTACTTCCTCCTGATCCGTCCGCAGTCGCAGCGCGCGAAGCAGCTTCGCGAGCGGTTGAACGCCGTCCGTCGCGGCGACACCGTCGTCACCTCCGGGGGCATGGTCGGCAAGGTTACCAAGGCTTCCGACACGAGCGACGAAATCGAAGTCGAACTCGCCGACAATTTGAAGGTCCGCATCGTCAAGGGCACCCTTCTGGAAGTCCGTACGAAGGGCGAACCTGTCAAAGACGCAACGTGATTGAACGTCTTCATCGTGCGAGAACGTAGCTGCGCCAGATGCGCAAGTTCTGATCCGCGCATCTCCTAATGTCTGAGACCCTGTTCCGATGCTGCAATTCACACGCACGAAAATCATTCTGATCATTTTGACCTGTCTCGCGGGCTTCGCAGTCGCGATGCCGAATTTCTTCGCGAAGGACACGGTTGCATCGTGGCCGTCCTTCATGCCGAGGAAGCAGCTGCCTTTGGGTCTCGACCTTCAGGGCGGCGCGCATCTTCTGCTCGCGATGGATCAAGACGAGATCAAGAAGGATTGGATGAACAACCTGCGCGATGAATCGCGCAAGCTTCTCCGTGATGCAAAAATCGGCTTCACCGGCATCGGCATCCAAGGCACGCAGCTCGTCGTCAAGCTCGCCAAGCCCGAAGAACGGGACGCGGCGATCAAGCAATTGGACAAGGCGAGGCAATCGATCGGCAGCGCCGTGCTCGGCACCGGCGGTTACGATATCTCCGTCACGGCCGGCAGTGACGATGGCACCATCATCGTAAAGCCGACGGAGCCGGGCCTCCGTGCCCGTATCTCCAACGCCGCTGCGGCCTCGATTGAAACGATCAACCGCCGCGTCAATAATCTCGGCACCTCGGAATCGACGATCGTACGGCAGGGCACGGACCGCATCCTGATCCAGTTCCCGGGCCTCAAAGATACTAAGGACCTGAAGGCGCTCATCGGCGAAACCGCCAAGCTGACCTTCCATGAAGTCCACCCCTCGCTCACCGCCGAGGAAGCCAAGCAGACGAGTATTCCGCCCGGCTACAAGATCTACCCCGGTGACAGAAGCGAAGGTCCCGCGGAATATCTGCTGCGTGAGCAGCCTGTCGTTCAGGGCGACGATCTCGCCGATGCCCAGCCGGGCTTCGACAACCGCACCAATGAGGCGGTCATCAACTTCCGCTTCAATCAAAGCGGCGCACGCAAGTTCGGCAATTTCACGAAGGATAATGTCGGCAAGCCATTTGCGATCGTGCTCGACAACAAGGTGCTATCGGCGCCGGTTATCCGCGAGCCGATCCTCGGTGGTTCCGGCCAGATTTCCGGCAGCTTCAACGTAGAAAGCTCGAACCGCCTCGCCGTTCAGCTCCGCTCCGGCTCGCTGCCTGCGAAGTTGACGATTGTCGAAGAGCGAACCGTCGGTCCGTCGCTCGGCGCCGACTCGATCGCCGACGGCAAGCGCGCCGGTATCATCGGCGGTATCGCGGTCATCCTTTTGACGGTCCTTGCCTACGGGACATTTGGCATCTTCGCGTGCGTCGGTCTGCTCGTGCACTTGATCTTGACGCTCGCCCTGATGACGCTCATCGGCTCGACGTTGACGCTACCGGGCATCGCGGGCTTGGTCTTGGGCGTCGCCATGGCCGTCGACGCCAACGTTCTGATCTACGAGCGTATTCGTGAAGAATTGCGGGCGGGCAAAACGGCAATCGCCGGCATCGATGCAGGATTCCAGCGCGCCTTCGTGACGATCGCCGACAGTCAGCTGACGACGCTGGCTTGCGCGCTCATCATGTTCTGGCTGGGTTCGGGTCCGATCCGCGGCTTCGCTGTGACGCTGACCATCGGCATTCTGACGTCGATCTTCGCGTCCGTGACTGTCGTCAGGCTGCTCATCTCGTTCTGGCTCAAGGCTCAGCCGAAGGGCCGCATCCAAACCGTGCCGGTCTAGGAGACCACTTCCGTGTTGATGAAACTTATACCGGTCTTCAAGGGCTTCGACTTCTTCCCGCACGACCTGAACTTGCCCTTCATGAAGTTCAAGGGGCCGGCGCTCATCGCATCGATCGTTGCGATGGCTATATCCATAGCGCTGTGCGCGACGCTCGGCCTGAACTACGGCGTCGACTTCAAGGGCGGATCGCTGATCGAATTGCAGACGAAGAGCGGAAATGCCGACATCTCGTCGCTGCGTGAGAAGCTCAACGCTCTAGGCCTCGGCAACGTGCAGATTCAGGAGTTCGGCACGCCAAACGACGTGCTCGTGCGACTCGAGGAGCAGCCAGGCGGGGAAACCGCTCAACAGCCCGCCGTACAGAAGGTGATTGACGCAACGAGCGCCGACTTTGTCCAGCGTCGTGTCGAAGTGGTCGGCCCGGCCGTGTCGAGCGAATTGCGTATGACTGGCTTCATCGCCGTCGCAGCCGGTATCTTGGCGATCGTCGCCTACGTCTGGTTCCGCTTCGAATGGCAGTTCGCCCTCGGCGCTGTCGTGGCGTTGTCGCACGACGTCCTCTTGACCGCTGGTATCTTCTCGCTATTCCGGCTCGAATTTGATCTCTCGACTGTCGCCGCGCTTCTGACCATTCTCGGATACTCCGTGAACGACACCGTCGTCGTGTCGGACCGAATTCGTGAGAACCTCCGCAAGTTCAAGAAAATGGAGCTGAACCAACTCCTGAACTTGTCGATCAACGAGACGCTGTCGCGCACCATCCTGACCGGTATCACTGCGATCGCGGTGCTGGTCTCGCTCTACATCTTCGGCGGTGAAGTCATTCGCAGCTTCAACCTCGCAATGCTTTTGGGCGTCGTGATCGGGACGTACTCGTCGATCTTCATCGCTGCCCCGCTGTTGGGCTACCTCGGCGTCAAGCGCGACTGGAGCGACGCTGCTGCGAAAGCGGTCGCCGCGACCAAGACGAGCCGCGCCAAGGCCTGATAGGCGGCGCGAACGAGGAACGCCGCCGTTATGACGCCCGAGGTCGCCCGCTACCCTTATGAAACGGCGATCACGGCCTACGGCAATGGCGGCTTCCGTTTCGCGGAGATGAGCCATCGCGGCTCGATCATCTGCGTGCCGAGCGGCGTCTATGCCTGGACCGCGACGAGCGCCGAAGCGCTCGACGATAAAGACATCGACTTCATTCTGAGCCGCCTCGAGCCTCCGATCACGGTTCTGCTCGGTACGGGCGAGAAGCAGCTTTGGCCGTCGTCAGAGGTCTATTCCGCATTCGCGAAAGCCGGCGTTGGCCTCGAGCCGATGTCTACAGGAGCCGCGGCCCGCACGTACAACATCCTCATCGCAGAGAAGCGAACGATCGCAGCGGCGCTGATCGCAGTTCCGTAGAGCAATTCCAGCAAAAGTGTGCAACGGTTTTGCGTCCGGAATTGCGTCAAAACAAAAGGCTAGAGCGCTTTCGCTTTTCAAAGAAAAGCGGAAACGCTCCAGCCGCCGTCCAAAGTAGCGCCTCCAATTCGCGAGTGACGTGTGAGCAACTCCGATACGCGAGCGATCGACTTCGATGCGGTGCGCCTCGCCGCGCGAACTCACGCGCCTGATCGTTTCTACGCCGCGCTCTTCGCACCCCGGGAGGCACGCGAAGATCTCATTGCACTCGCGGCATTTACCGGCGAGATCGAACGCATATCGCGTCTCGTCAGCGAAGCCGCTCTCGGCGAAATCCGCGTTGCGTGGTGGCGAGACTCTTTTCTGAGTCGGGGGGAAAGTGGACGCTCCGGCAATCCCGTGCTCGATGCCTTTGCTGAGGTCATCCGCCGCCGCGCGTTGTCCCTTGGGCTTATCGAGGATTATCTCGCGGCGCATGCCGACGCTCTTTACGGCGAGGCCCCGGCGGACGATGCCGCCCTCGCTAAATCCATTCGCCTCATCGACGGCACGCCGTTCATATTTGCGGCGGCGATCCTCTGCGTTGCTCTTGATGAGCCGCTGATCGGCGCAGCGTCCCGGGCTTCGGGCTTCGCCCGCATCGGCCTCGATCTGCCATATGCTCTGATGCGCGGCCGGGCGCTGCTGCCGATGGTGCGCTCTCCAAACCCTTTCGGACCCGATGAGCCGCAAGATTGGCGTCCACAAACGGCATGGCTCGTAAGCGAAGGACGCAAAGCGCTCGCCGAAGTCCGCCGCCTGCTCAAGGGCAAACCCAAAGCCACTACAACGGCTTTATTGCCGCTTGCCCTCGTGGAGCCCTATTTTCGCGCTTTGCAGAACCCTCGACACGAGCCGGCGCGCGACATCTTGGAAATCGCGCCTATCGCTCGATTGTGGCGTATTGCACGCGCGCATTGGTCAGGTCGCGTCTGACGGCCAAGCGAAGAGGGCAGATGGGGTTCTTCTCAAGACGTGGGCTGCGGGCACTCGCAGCAGGGCTGGTCTTTTCGCTTTTGTGGACGGCTGGAAGCGTCCTTGCACCGGATCGCGCCGAAGCCGGCTCGCCCGTCATCACCTGGCGGCTTGAAAACCCGTTCCGCTTCTTCACTGACCCCCACGATACGGAAGCCCACCGCGCCACCTATCGCGCCTTAGGCCCGACGGAACGCGCCACGCCGGTTTTGTCTAGCGAGCATGCACTGCAAAGCGGCGATCGCGATGGCTGGGCCGCATCGATGTTCCGCAAGACGTGCTGGAACAACAATCGCTTCAAATGCGATGCTTATGACGATTACATCAATCCGTCGAACCACGCCGTCATCGTTCAGGTGACGGGCGTAGACGATGCGTCCACGCTCTCGTGCCGATGGCTGACGGCGCCGCGCGGCGACGCCAAGAATCCTCGCGGCGACGCCATCACCCAGCCGTGCAACGAACCGGCGCGTTTCGTCGTTCCGTACCCTGGCGGCATGATGGTCACCGTTGAAATCGGCGGCCGCGAAATTGCGAAGCAGCTGATCAAGGTTCGCGACATTCTGATTGCCGGCATGGGAGATAGCTTTGCTTCCGGCGAAGGTAATCCCGATCGCGCCGTCCGCTTTTCGCGCGAGCGCTCGTCCGACTACAGCACCGTCGGATTTTATAGCGGACTGACCGGATATCCCTCGCGCATCGGCCCTTGGCGCGATCTCGGCGATAAGGCCTTCATCAAGGAGAATGCGCTCTGGCTTGATCAGGCCTGCCATCGCTCGCTCTATTCCGAGCAGCTCCGGACAGCGTTGCAACTCGCCATCGAAGATCCGCACCGCGCCGTGACGTTCGTCGGCGTATCGTGTGCGGGCGCCGAAATCACGGACGGACTCTTTCTGCGCTACAAGGGCAACGAATGGGTGCCGAACCCGCCGCGCCTTTCTCAGATATCGGCGGTCGCCGAAGCGCAGTGTGGAAACAACCAGACGCAGACTCTCGATCTGCCCGAAGCCTATCACATGAACGGGACTATTCCCGAGCTGCAGAACATCATCCTCCGCAAATGCCCGCAGGATGACGCGCGCAAAATTGATCTCGTCTTGCTCTCCATCGGCGGCAACGACATCGGCTTCTCGCGGCTCTTGGCGAATGCTGTCCTCTCCAACGAATCCCTGCTGCGCGAGCTTGGCGGCTGGCTCGGCCAAGTCCACGGTGAGGCGGAAGCGTCCGCGGAGCTCAGTACGTTGGGCGCGCGCTATAAGTCGCTCAATCGCGCCATTCACAGCATCCTCTATGTGCCGTGGCAGGAGAGCGACCGCATTTTGCTCGTCGCCTATCCGGGCCTCGCCCTCGAAGGTGACGGCAGCCAGATGTGCGGCAGCGGCAACTCCGGCATGGAAGTCGTGCCCGACTTCCAGTTGGACCGCACCAAATTGAAGCTCGGCACCTGGTTTGCCGACAAGCTGCATCGGCTCATGCGCGACAACGCTTTCGAGTTCGGCTGGACATTCGTTGAAACGCATCGGCGCGCCTTCATCGGCCGCGGCATATGCGCGGGCTTGAGCGTCGAAGGCGTGAGCGAGGTCGACGACCTTAGGCTTCCGCGCAAGATCGACGGCGCATGGACGCCCTATAACCCGGCTGATTATCAGCCCTACGCCGCACGTCAGCGCTGGTTCCGGACTCCGAACGATGCGTTCATGACGGGCAATTTCCACGTCGCCGCCGGTTTGCTGACGAAGGTTCTGCGCATCGAGCCTTTCGCGCCGTTCCAGCTCATCCTGGCATCGACGTACTCGGGTGCCTTCCATCCGACCGCCGAAGGCCAAGCCGCAATCGCCGACGCCGTCGTCGACAAAGCGCGCGGCGTGCTGGCGAAATACGGTGCCGGGCCGGATGCCGACCCGGCAGGCTACACCGTGCCGTCCCCTGACGACGTGCCGCCGCCCGCCGTCGCCGAGCCCAACGCGCAAATTCCCGACATCAATTCGGTGTTGGCCAAGCAGCCCGCCATAGGCAACGGCGCGACGAGCGCATTGCCGGCGAAGCCCTCGGGCCCGCTCAACGCCCTGCCTGCCACGGGGCCAGCGGACCCCGATGACGCGGACGCGCCTTCCGGCGGTCCGACCGTGGGCGTCACGTCCGGCCCGGAAGACCAAACGCCTTCGGAAGCCGTCGTTGGACGGCCCCCAACGGAGACGGCTGTCGTTCCGGCATCGTCTCCACCGCCGCCCGCGCCAGCGGGTACGCCCATCGAGATCCGTCCGCTCAATCGCAGCACACAGCCGACGGTATCTGAACCCGCGTCGGCAACGCCGCCGGCTGACGATCAGTCCGCGCCGAAACCGTTTGCGCCGGCTTCAGGCGGCACGACTGGTACACAATAAGATCCTCAGGCGGATCGTTTTGCCGGTACTGCGTCGCCGAGCCAGTTCGCGAGATCGGCAAGCGCACGGCGCGACATCGCACGCTTTTTTTCTCGCCCCCGCTCCGGCCCCTTGAGCCGCTGACCTCTTTGGTCGTGCGTCGGGTTGACGTCGAGATCAGGAAGCAAACCGTAGTTGATGTTCATCGGCTGGAATGAGCGCGCAGCGCCGCGCTCATTATCTTCGCTGACGATATGTCCGCCGGTGATGTGGTTGAGGAGGGCGCCGAGCGCCGTCGTCGCGGGCGGCGCAACTGACGCGGCACCCGTCGCATCTGCCGCCGCAAAGCGCCCGGCAAGCAAGCCGATCGCTGCGCTCTCGATGTACCCCTCGACGCCGGTGATCTGCCCCGCAAAGCGCACGCGCGGCATCGCCTTGAGCCGCAGCGAACGATCCAAGAGCTTCGGCGAATTGAGATACGTATTGCGATGCAGGCCGCCGAGCCGCGCGAATTCCGCGTTTTGCAGACCCGGGATCATACGGAAGACGTGCACCTGTTCGGCGTGCTTCAGTTTCGTTTGGAAGCCAACCATGTTCCAGAGCGTGCCGAGCGCATTGTCCTGCCGTAGCTGAACCACCGCATGTGGCCAGCGCCCGGTGCGCGGATCGTCGAGCCCGACCGGCTTCATCGGCCCGTACCGGAGCGTCTCGCGGCCGCGCTCCGCCATGACCTCGACCGGCAAGCAGCCGTCGAAATAGGGCGTGGACGCTTCCCATTCCTTGAACAACGTCTTCTCGCCCGCGAGCAGCGCATCGACGAACGCCTCGTATTCATCTTTCGACATCGGGCAATTGAGATAATCGGCGCCGGTGCCCGCTGGTCCCGCCTTGTCGTAACGCGATTGGAACCACGCGATCGACGTGTCGATGGAATCGCGATGAATGACCGGCGCAATCGCATCGAAGAACGCGAGCGAGTCTTCGCCCGTCACCGTCGCGAGCGCCGCGCTCAACGCGGGTGACGTCAGCGGTCCCGTCGCAACGATCACGTTCGCCCAGTCTGCGGGAGGCAGGCCGTCGAGTTCGCCACGCACGATCGTGATCAGCGGATTTGCCGATATCCGCGCCGTCACTTCCGCCGAGAACGCGTCGCGATCGACTGCGAGCGCGCCGCCCGCCGGCAGCTTGTGCTTATCCGCAGCCGCCATGATGAGGGAACCCGCGCGGCGAAGTTCTTCATGCAGCAAGCCGACGGCGTTGTTCTCCCAATCGTCCGAGCGGAATGAGTTGGAGCAAACGAGCTCCGCGAAGCCATCCGTCTTGTGAGCTTCCGTGGAGCGAACCGGCCGCATCTCGTGCAGCACGACGGGCGTGCCAGTTGCCGCGATCTGGTGTGCCGCCTCCGAGCCCGCGAGCCCGGCGCCAATGACGTGTACGGCGGATGTCTTGAGCGTATGCACGGCGGCTCCACAGCCTGGGAACGAAGTTCCGGTGAGAATTTGAAGCGAATTGGCCCGCTGCGATCGGCGATGCGCACGCGTTCAGCGGCCTATCGGTTGCTATTTAAGCGGGGCGGCAGGGGCTTGCAACGAGTTGTGTTACGGGCGCGCAGTTAACCCGTGAAGTAATCCCACGTCAGCTTCGCGTTGAGCGCGATGATCGTCACCGCGATAATGCCCGCCGCTACCGTCAACCAGCGCGGCGAGACGAGATCGCCAAGCTTTTTGCGGCTCGCCGTGAACTGCACGAGCGGCACGATCGCGAAGGGAAGCTGCAAGCTCAGTACGACTTGCGAAAGGATCAGCAGCTTCGCCGTTTCCGCCTCACCGAAGAGGAGGGTGACGCCAGCCGCCGGCAGGAGCGCGACGGAGCGTGTAATAAGCCGCCGCTGCCAGGCTGGCAGCCTGATGTGCAAAAAGCCTTCCATGACCGTCTGGCCGGCGAGCGTCGCCGTAACGGTCGAGTTCATGCCGCAGCACAGAAGCGCGATGCCGAAAAGCGTCGGCGCAATCGCCGATCCAAGCAGCGGATGCAGCAGAGACTGCGCTTGTCCGAGTTCGACCACCTCCGTGTTGCCCGATTTATAGAACGTGGCGGCCGCGAGGATCAGGATCGAAGCATTGATCAGCAGCGCAAAGCACAAGGCGATCGTCGAGTCGATCGTCGCGAATTTCAAAGCCTCTCGCTTCTCTTTCGTCGAAGTCCCGAAAGCGCGCGTCTGCACGATTGCCGAATGCAGGTAGAGATTGTGCGGCATCACGGTCGCGCCAATGATGCCGAGCGCCAAATAGAGCATATCGGGATTACGTACGATGTCCGTCGTCGGCGCGAAGCCGCGAATGACGGCGCCCCATTCCGGATCGGCAAGCGCGATCTGAACGGAAAAGCAGACGGCAATGACGCCGAGCATGGCGATGATGAAGGCTTCGAGGTACCGGAAGCCGAGCCGCTGCAAAAGCAGCACGACGAAGACGTCGAGAGCTGTCAGCAGAACGCCGATCTCGAGCGGAACCCCGAACAGGAGATTGAGGCCGATGGCCGTGCCGATGACTTCCGCCACGTCGGTCGCGATGATCGCAATTTCGGCCAGTAGCCAGAGCGGGAAGGCGGCCCATTTGGGATATCCGTCCCGGCACGCCTGCGCCAGATCGCGTCCCGAGCCGATGGCGAGACGTGCGCAGAGCGATTGCAGAATGATCGCCATGACGTTCGAGAGGAGCGCGACGAACAGCAGCGCGTAACCGAATTTCGATCCGCCGGCGATCGACGTCGCCCAATTGCCGGGATCCATATAGCCGACCGCGACGAGGTAGCCGGGGCCGAAAAACGCAGCGAGACGCCGCCAGTAACTCGTATGGTCCTGAACCCGAATGGTCCGGAAGACTTCGCCAAGCGAGCGTTCCGCAACGGGTTTCCGCCAGCTTCCGTCGGCTGCTCCGGCAGAAGGGGCTACCGTTCCCGTTCGGGCATCCATAAGGTTACCTTTTGCAAATGACAATCATTCGCAACTAGAGTGCTTGAGAAGCGGGTGCGCGTCAAGAACGGGGGCGCTCCGTTTGCTGTGACAAATGTGGTTACCGCCGAAATTAGGATAAATCGCGAGATTCGGGAGAAAGCGGCGGCATAACCGGGCTGCCGCGGTCTAGCCAACGCCGTGCCCCCGTGGTCCATCATGAGGCGCATGAAGCAGCGATTCCGCCGGTGATGCCAGAAATGTGGTCCCCCTATAAAAACCGTCTGAAGCGCGACCTCGAGCGTTGGCAATCCAATGGATGGGTGAGCGGCGAGGGCCGTACAGCGATCCTGGCCGACGTCGAGAGCAGTGGGCGTGAAGTGGGGCTGGCTCCGGCGCTCGGAATTCTCGCCAGTGTCCTCTTCGGGTTCGCCGCGATTTCGTTCGTCGCCGCGCACTGGGAGGACATGCCACGGCTAGGGCGCCTCCTGCTGCTACTCGCCACCATCTGGGCGGGCTACGGCACGGCCGGGTGGCTGGTGGCGCGCGGCTACCCTCTGCTCGCTGATGCCGCGATACTGTTCTCAGCCGGAATGTTCGGCGCCAGCATCATGCTGATCAGCCAGATGTACAACATCGGCGGCAACCCGTCGGACGGCGTTCTGATGTGGTGGATCGGGACGCTCTTCGCAGGGGTAATGCTGCGATCCAATCCGGCGCTTGCCCTGGCGATGGTTCTCGTCTGCGTCTGGTCGTTCTTCGAAACGTCGGAGAAGAACGGCGTCCATTGGGCATTCCTTATCGGTTGGGCGCTCGTCACGGCCGCCTTCATTTGGCAATGCTGGCGTCCCGGCCTTCATCTCTCCGCGCTCGCATTGTCGATGTTCGTGATTTCGCTCGGCTATCAGCTGAGCGGCGGATACCAGCATGGCCTCGTTGCCGTAATCGGCGCTCTCGCAGCCGTAGCCGCCGTCGCGATGGAAAAGCTGCAACCAGATCTCGATGCAAAGCTCGATCACATCGCAGCGCCGCTCTTTGCGTACGCACTTGCCGTGGCCTTCGCCGGACTTTTCGCGCGGCAATTCCTGGTAGTGCCGCCGCTCGGCGATCTTATCGCCCTGGCCGTGGTAGCGCTCGCACTGATCCTCGCCGCTATCGCCTACGCCTTGTCGACTGGGAACCGAGGCGCGCTTTGGATCGGCTACATCGGCTTCTCAGCCGAGATTCTCACGCTTTATGGCGTCACGGTCGGTTCCATTCTCGGAACATCGCTGTTCTTCCTGGTTGCGGCGATCATTGTTTCATTCCTTGCGTACGTGGCATTGCGCTTGGCCAGGCAGAGCGCAGGCACAGGACGTCCGGCATGATCGGCAAATCTAAATTGGTCTGGCCGCTGCTCGCGGTCGTGGCGATCGTCCAATCGGCGGCGCTCTTCGACATGGTCTTCGCCCGTGATCGCCTGCTGAAGTCCGGGCAGGAAATCGCGCTGGCCGTCAAGCCGCTCGATCCGCGCGACATCTTTCGCGGCGACTACGTAACGCTCGGCTACGACATCAGCACGCTCACGAAGTCGACCACGGAAACGGACCCCGACTTCACCGGCTTTTCGGTCGGCGGACCGGTTTACGTCACGCTCGCCTCAGGCTCGGACGGCAAGTGGACCGAGACGC
The DNA here is from genome assembly GCA_018242295.1 of Pseudomonadota bacterium. GTDB lineage: Bacteria > Pseudomonadota > Alphaproteobacteria > Rhizobiales > Hyphomicrobiaceae > Hyphomicrobium_B. The sequence continues at coordinate 40,724 of JAFECE010000003.1, read as the reverse complement.
ATGTCAGCAGCCAGTACCCATCCAAAGTCGCGCCCGGAGAGGCCGTGATCAAGGGACGCGTGCAGTCGCTCTGGCAGGACGGGAACGCCGCAGTAACCCGCGTAATCGCCCGCTACGGCATCGAAAACTACTTCGTTCCCGAAGGCACGGGCCGCGCCTTGGAGGACAAGGTCAGGTCGCACGAGGTCAAGGCAATCGTCGCGGTTGCCGCCGACGGCACGACGGCCCTCAAAGGCCTGATCGTCGACGGTGAGCGGCACGAGGACCCACCGCTTCTTTGAGGCTTCAGGCGGGGCCGGTCACCTGCTATGAGGCGGCCGGATAAAAACCGGAAATGGAGACCTCAAGTGACCGTCACCCGCTACGAAACTTCACCCGTCTATTCGAAGGTCACAGAGGCCAACGGCTTCGTGTTTACGGCAGGCGTCATCCCGACGGATCTTTCCAAGGACGTCGAAGGCCAGACGGCCGAAGTTCTGACCGAGATCGACCGACTGTTGGCGCTCGCCGGCACCGACAAGACGAAAGTTCTGCAGGCGACCGTCTGGCTGAACGACATCCGCCACCGCGACGGCATGAACAAAGCCTGGAGCGCATGGCTGGACGGCAAGGGCGCACCGGCACGCGCCTGCGTCGAAGCCAAGGTCATCGATCCGAGGATGCTCGTCGAGATCTCGGTCGTCGCCGTCAAGTAAACTCGACGTCCAGATTCGAAATTGCCGAAGCGCGAGTAAAGAATTTGCGCTTCGGCAACAACCTGTGCCCCGATTACCTCTCGCGTAGAAATTCCATTCCCGTCCGCTTGAAAAGCTATCGAGAGCATCGCTGAATCTGCGAAATACGCGATGGGGGATCTGCCCCCGATTGTCTTCGGAGACGGGAAAAAAATGATTCGCTTCGGATGGATGAGGCCGGCGCTCGCCGTGGCCGCACTTTTTGCCTGCGCCGCCCCTGCGTTCGCTGACGATACGGGCGTTGCTGCAATTCACGACCAGCGGCGCGAAGGCGGCCGCACCTGCTTCGTCGACCATTACCACTATGGCTCGAGCGCTGGTCAGTCGTCGAAGAAGGCCGCACTTGCTGTCGGCATTAAATCTTGGGCCGATTTCACCGATTTCGAATATGGCTCGGACTGGGCACACTGGGGCCGTGCATCGAGCAAGAGCGTGAAGTGCTCTCAAGCCGGCCCTGGCGGTTCGTGGAGCTGCGATATCAGCGCCCGACCCTGCCGCTAGAGTCTTATGATCTTCGGGATACAGAAAGGCCGCGCTTTCGAGCCGGCCTTTTTTCTTGTTTTCCGAACGAGGATCGCGCCGTCAGCCCCGGCCAAGTGTTTGCGCGAGCACGCGCCGCGCGATCGAAACGATCCAGCGAAGAAGGAACAGCTTGATCATCGTGCCGATGATGCCGCTGTTCGAACCGAGGAGGTTCCCGAGGATCGAACGGATGACGCTTTCGAGGGAGCCGCCATCGGGCCCCGGAACCTGCTGACCGCCGCGCCGAACGATATCGGGAAGCCGGCTGTAAGGATTATCGTCGTCAGGCTCGGACTCGGGACCTGGATAGCGGCCACGCCGCCCAAGACCCGGAATGTCGTCGCCCGGAACCGGAAGAGGACTACCGCCATCGATCGGACGCGATGATCCGGGCGTTTTATCCGGCCCACTCCCCGCGAACGGCGGCCGGTCATCCGGCTTCGAGTAGGTGTTTCCCCCGATAGGCGGAAACGTGTCGCCCGGCATGGGCAACGGGCTTCCGCCTGCGCCCGAAAACCCCGGAATGGTGCTCGCGACCTTCGCAATTGCGGGACCTGATTGCCTTTGCAGTTCGCTGATCACCAAGGTCGCGACCACAGGCAGAAGCTTTTGGAGGGTCGAAGCATCGACACCAGAGCTCGATGCCGTTCGCTGAGCGATTCCGCGGCTCACATGCTTGTTGCCGATCAGCACATTGAGGATCTGATCACCGTTCGCGACAAGCTCCGGCGAGGCGAAGCCGGCACTGTCTTCCGGTATCCGGGTCGCGCCTGGAGCCGTAACGAGAGAAACCACATCGGCCACGCCGCCGCGCGATAGCATGGAGCGCTGAATGCGCGCCTGCAGTTCGTCCGCGAGTGATTGAACGGCGCGTTGCGCGCTTTGCTCGTCGATGTCGTAGGCGTCGGCAATTTTTCCAATAAGTTCTTGTCCCGACGCACTCCGGAAGCTGTCATCAATGGTCACGCTGGTCTCCGGTGATTGTCGAAGTCAGACCTGAACTAACTAGCATGGCGGCCAGTGGCTGCCAGCCATCCGGATACGTATCCGCCATACAAGTTATCTGCCGCATCGTGCATCGAAAGCACAGGTGCTCGCAATTTCACTGGTGCGAAGAAGGTACAGTGATACATGCGAAACCGCACAGGCACGTTCTGCGTTCGAAATGCGCTGGGTCTACGTCCGGAGAAGACGTCCGGGGGAGAATGACCCATCTGGGAGAGAGCAATGCGAAAGCTTGTAATGTCGTTGTCCGTGCTCGCCGGACTTCTGTTAGCGGGAGCGGCCCCAGCATCCGCCAATGCGGCCGCTGGCTTAACCGCTATGCAAGTGCAGGTCGAGAAGTCACCGGGCCTCGTCACGAAGGCCCGTTGGCATCGTGGGTGGGGCCATCGCGGATGGGACTGGCGCCATCATCGCCGCTGGGGCCGCGGTATCTATTTCGGTTTTGGGTGGCCGTACTACTACGGCTACTATCCTCGCCATCGCTACTACTATGATGACGACGACTACTATTACGGCGGCCCGTATTACGGGTACTATGGCGGCTACAGGCACCGTCACTGGCGCCATCACCGCTGGGGCCACCGTGGATGGTACGGCCATCGCGGCTGGGGCGGCCGGCACCACGGCTGGGGCCACGGAGGACATCGTGGCCATGGCGGCCACCACCGTCATTAGAATCGGCCTAAATTCAAACGAGTGACTTTCAAGCGGTCCGCGCGTGAACATCCGCCCGGACCGCTTTTTTGCGGGTACGCGCCGCTCGTCCGAGTTGCAACACTGCGACACTTTTGGCATGGTCCGCCGCGGCTCTCGGCCGACGACGCAATAATTGAGAGACCGAAAAAAATGCCGGGGGCGGGATAGCTGTTTCGGCAGCGCCTGAAAGCACCTGGAATGCGGGCCCAATCAAACGGGCCTCGATAAGAAGCGTGCCAAAAGGGACCACTCAATGAGCAATATACTTTGGGGGATCATCGCCTGTGGGGCGTTATCGATCCTCTATGCATTCGTGACAGCCAAATCCGTGCTGAGTGCCGACCAGGGCAATGCCCGGATGCAGGAAATCGCGGCAGCCGTCCGCGAAGGCGCACAGGCATATCTCAATAGACAGTATCGCACGATCGGCATCGTCGGCGTCGTCATCTTCATTTTGGCATGGCTGCTTCTCGGGCCTCTTCAGGCCGTCGGATTTTTGATCGGCGCAGTTCTCTCAGGCCTCGCCGGCTTCATCGGCATGAACGTCTCGGTTCGCGCCAACCTTCGTACCGCCCAGGCAGCAACCGTCTCGCTCGCCAAGGGCCTCGACATCGCCTTCAAGGCCGGTGCGATCACTGGCCTTCTGGTTGCGGGCTTGGCGCTGCTCGGCGTCTCCGCCTACTACGCTGTTCTGACGTTGGGCCTCGGCAAGGAAGCCGGTAGCCGGGATGTCGTCGACGCGCTTGTCGCGCTGGGCTTCGGCGCCTCGCTCATCTCGATCTTCGCCCGTCTCGGCGGCGGCATCTTCACGAAAGGTGCGGACGTCGGCGGCGATCTCGTCGGCAAGGTCGAAGCGGGCATCCCTGAGGATGATCCGCGCAACCCCGCAACCATCGCCGACAACGTCGGTGATAACGTCGGCGACTGCGCGGGCATGGCGGCGGACCTCTTCGAAACCTATGCCGTGACCGTCGTCGCGACGATGGTTTTGGCCGCCATCTTCTTTGCCGGTCAGCCGAACCTCGGTGCCCTGATGCTCTATCCGCTCGCCATCTGCGCGGCGTGCATCGTGACCTCGATCGTCGGCACATATTTCGTGAAGCTCGGCACGAACGGTTCGATCATGGGCGCGCTCTATCGCGGCGTGATCGCATCGGCTGTTCTGTCGATACTCGGCCTCTACGTCGCCACTGAATACGTACTCGGCGGCTTCGGAGACGTCGGCACCGCAGCCGGGCAGACGATCTCCGGTTGGAACCTGTTCCTCTGCGGCCTCGTCGGCTTGGCGCTGACCGGCCTTATCGTCTGGATCACCGAATACTACACCGGTATCGGCTATCGCCCGGTGAGATCGATCAGCCAGGCGTCCGTTACGGGACACGGCACGAACGTGATCCAGGGTCTCGCGGTCTCGCTCGAGGCCTGCGCGCTCCCGACGATTGCCATCGTCGCCGCCATCATTGCGACCTACAAGCTCGGCGGCCTTTTCGGCACGGCGATCGCAACAACGACGATGCTCGGCCTCGCCGGCATGATCGTTGCGCTCGATGCCTTCGGTCCGGTGACGGACAACGCCGGCGGCATCGCCGAGATGGCCGGCCTGCCGAAGGAAGTGCGCCGTTCGACCGACGCGCTCGACGCCGTTGGCAACACGACGAAGGCCGTCACGAAAGGCTACGCGATCGGCTCCGCAGGTCTCGGCGCCCTCGTGCTCTTCGCCGCCTACAATTACGACTTGCACCACTTCATCGCCGAGGGCAACGCTCCCGGCGCGACGGGCTACCAGTTCTTCAAGGACGTGCAGGTGAACTTCGGCCTCGACAATCCCTACGTCGTGGCGGGCCTTCTGCTCGGCGGTCTCATCCCGTTCCTGTTCGGCGGCCTCGCCATGACGGCTGTCGGCCGGGCGGCCGGCTCGATCGTCGAAGAGGTGCGCCGTCAGTTCAAGGCTAATCCGGGCATCATGAAGGGCACGTCCAAGCCGGACTACGCACGTGCCGTCGACCTGCTGACGCGTGCGGCGATCAAGGAAATGATCGTGCCGTCGCTGCTGCCGGTTCTTTCGCCGATCGTGCTGTTCATCGTCGTCAACGCCATCGCAGGCAAAGGCGCGGCATTCTCCGCCGTCGGAGCGATGCTGTTGGGCGTGATCGTCACCGGCATCTTCGTCGCAATCTCGATGACGTCGGGTGGCGGCGCCTGGGACAACGCCAAGAAGAGCTTCGAGGACGGCTTCGTCGACAAGGACGGCGTCAAGCATGTCAAAGGTTCGGAGGCCCATAAGGCATCCGTGACCGGCGACACCGTCGGCGATCCCTACAAGGATACTGCAGGTCCCGCCGTCAATCCTGCGATCAAGATCACCAACATCGTGGCGCTACTGCTGCTCGCAGTGCTCGCCCACTGGTGATCGGCAACTGAGCCCAAAACGTCGAAGGCCCCGGAGCGATCTCCGGGGCCTTTTCTGTTGCGACTGATCTCATCGGCCGAAGGACGGCGACGGCGGGATTACCCCACCAGGTTCGGATCCTCGCTGTCGTGCTCGTGCCCGATTGCCTTGAGCAGGCGCTTGTCGAGAAGCTCGGGTCTCAGCAGCACCTTTTCCGAGTGCACATCCTTGACCGCCGATCGCGGCAAGACGAACTCACCGGCGTTCTCCACGTAAATGACGACTGAGGTTGGCGTGACTTCGCGGACGGCACCGATGCCGTCCTTGCCGTCCGCCAGAAAAACCATGAACCCAACTTCGATGTTTTCGGCCATGCGATACCCCGGCGCGATTTCGTTGAAGGCCAGCCACGGAACGAGGCGCCGGCACTGCCGTTGAATCTGCGTCTTTCCCGGCGGCGTTTCAAGCGCGCCGCCGCGGTGATGGTGGTATGCGTCCCGAACGGCGGCCGAGGCTAAGGGAAACAGCTGCTCAGCCGCTGCCGAAGAGTTGTTGCTTGCCGAGATTGCGGAAGAGCGCCTTCAGGATGCCCTCATCCTTGCCGCCAGGGGCAGGCGTTTTCCGGCTGACGAAATCGAAAATCTTTCCGTCCTTGAGGCCGTAGTTCGCGATATTGTCGACAGTGCCACCCTGATTGAAATAGACCGCCACCACTTGCCGATCGGTCTCGGTCGGAAGGAAGAACGATTTCTGGCTGTCGGTGCTGGAGATGTAATAAAAGGCGCGGCCATCACCAACCACGGCCGTGGTTGCCGGAGTGCCGAGAGCCGTGCGCACTTGATCCTGGCTCATTCCGGGCTGTACGGCCTGAAGATCGGTCGCCCGGAACTGCTGGCCGTGCTTGGTGATCGTCGCCCCGCCGCATGCCCCAAGCATAATGGTTGACGCAACGACAGCCGACGCAAACAACCCGGAGCGGAATATCGCAGTTAGATGCCGACTTCTTTGGCCGTACTGTCTCATTTGAACTTTCATTGGCGCGAATCTCTTCGCCCTATCGCCGATGTGTGTTTAGATTGGACGTCAGAAGCCGGCAACTGTACGCCCCCATGGCCGCCCGGCATGATCCCCAGACATTTGCTCTGCCCATGCCGCTAACCGAGGAAACCGATGATGTTGCGATGGCTGACGCAGCGAGCCGATACCAGCCGCAAAGCAGAAGAGCTTTATGGCAGTGTCGTGACCGCAGCGCGGCAACCGGCTTTTTACGAAAGCCTCGACGTCCCGGACACACCCGAGGGCCGATTCGAGCTGGTCGCCCTTCACCTTTTCCTGGCGCTCGAAGTCCTGCGCGGTAAAGGAACCGCCGCAGAAGGGCTGGTACGCCGGACGATCGAGGCATTCGTCATCGATATGGACGATTGCATGCGCGAGATGGGGGTAGGGGATCTAACCGTGCCGAAGAAGGTTAAGCGAGCAGCAGCAGCCTTTTACGAGCGCGCCGCGAGCTACCGCCGCGCCCTGGCCGAGGCAGGTTCGCCCGACCGCGGATGGCCTGAGCTGACCAAAGCCCTTCACGGCCATGTTTACGGCGGCTCGGCCGAGCGGGAAGACGACGCGGCCGCCCTTGCGGTCTATATGCAGGCCGCATCAACGGCTCTGTCGGACCATGCATTCGATGTATTCGTAAACGATGGCCTTGCGAGCCGGCTGCTCGCGTCCGCCACAGCAAAACGTAAGGTTTCAACGACGTGACTGACCAACTGAATTGGATCGAAAAATCGGCCGAAATTCCAGCGGGCGGATTGCAGCGCGACCGCAAAGCGGCGCCCGCCGAATGCCAGGCCCTTGCGCAAGCCCTCGATATTCTGAAGGTCGATAGCCTTTCCACAAATTATCGGATCAACGCGATTGCCGGAGATGGATACCGGCTGCGCGGAACACTCGCAGCCGTCGTCGAGCAGGCGTGCGTCGTGTCGCTGGAGCCCGTCGCTGGCAACGTAAACGCCGACTATGAAGTCGAATTCTTCCCCAAGATTGACGCTCCGGATGACGGGGAGGAAGCAACCATTCTCGGTATCGCCGACGTCGAGCTGCTCGAGCATGGCGTCATCCCGGTTGGGCGCATCGTCTACGAGACATTGTCCGCGTCCCTCGATCCCTATCCGCGCCGCCCCGACGCCGAGTTCGATTGGCAGGACCCCAAGGCGGGGGGCCCCGAAAAATCGAGCCCCTTTGCGGCTTTATCCAAGCTCAAGCCCGACCGCTAATCCCGGCGGCCGGCACAATCTGACACACGGCGTGGCGCCCCTATGTGGGGAAAAAGTCAAGCGAAAACCGGAAGATGTGAGTGCTTCTGTCACGAGGCGCGTTTTCGCCTTGTGGGCGGGCCCTAAAAGGATATGGTCTCGCCGAATTTCGGGGACAGATAGACCCACGCCGGGTCTGGCACTAATCCTCTGTGCCAATACGACTTCAACGGCAATCGACAAGAAATGGCGAGCCCAAAGACTATTGCACTCGACGCAATGGGTGGCGATCACGGTCCGGAGGTTGTGGTCCCCGGGGCGGCATTGTCGCTCGAGCGCCAGCCTGCGTTGAGTTTCATTTTATACGGCAACCAAGCGCGTATCGAAGCTGCTCTTGCACAGCACACGGCGCTTCGGGCGAAGGCGCGTGTCGTCCACACCGATCACGTCATCGCCATGGACGAGAAGCCGAGCCAGGCCCTGCGGCGTGGCAAGGGCTCCAGCATGTGGCTGCCGCTCGAAGCCGTGAAATTAGGCGAGGCGGACGCAGCGGTTTCGGCCGGAAACACTGGCGCCCTGATGGCCATCGCGAAACTTGTACTCAGGCCCATCGCCGGCATCGAACGCCCAGCCATCGCAGCCATCTGGCCGACCATCAAATCGGAATGCATTGTCCTCGACGTCGGCGCCAACATCGGCGCGACCTCGGGCCAGCTCGCCGATTATTCGTTGATGGGCGCCGCAATGGCGCGCGCCGTGTTCCACATCGAAAAACCATCCGTCGGTCTGCTGAACGTCGGCACCGAGGAAATGAAGGGCAACGAGGACGTCAGGGCGGCGCACGCGCTGCTGAAGTCGGTCGATGCCCTGCCGCTCGAATACAAGGGTTTCGTCGAAGGCGATCAGATCGGCCGCGGCGCGGTCGATGTTCTTGTTGTCGAAGGCTTCGCCGGCAACATCGCATTGAAAACCGCCGAGGGCACGGCCAAGCAGATCAGCGCCTACCTCCGCGCCGCAATGACGAGTTCCATGCTGAGCAAGATCGGCGCCTTTCTCGCGCAGGGCGGATTTCGCGTGTTGAAAGACAAGATGGATCCGCGCCGCGTCAACGGTGGTACATTTCTCGGCCTCAACGGCATTGCCGTGAAGAGCCACGGCGGCACTGACGCCTTCGGCTTTGCGAGCGCCGTCGATCTTGCATATGAGATGGCCGATTCCGGACTGATCGCGCGTCTGACGGCGGATATCGATAGTTTTCATCATAGGCTTTCGGCAGCCGGCGGCAGTTCGCAGTCGCAGGGCGTGGCCGGTGGTCCGCTCGGAAAGGCATAAAATTGGCAGTCCTCCGCTCCGTCATCCGCGGCGTCGGCGCGCATCTTCCCAAACGCGCCGTGACCAACAACGACCTCGCGAAAATCGTCGATACGAGTGACGCCTGGATCCGGGAGCGATCCGGCATCGTCAGCCGCCACATCGCCGATGAGAACGAGCTGACGTCAGATCTCGGCGCCGCTGCCGCAAAGCAAGCCCTGGTCCGCGCAGGCATAGATCCGATCGATATCGATCTTATCGTCTGCGCGACCGCGACCCCTGATCGAACCTTCCCGGCGACCGCGGTGAGGATCCAGTCGATGCTTGGCGTGACCAAGGGCGCCGCCTTCGATGTCCAGGCCGTCTGCTCGGGTTTCGTCTACGCGATGACCGTCGCCGACAACTTCCTGAAGCTCGGCCAGTCGAAGCGCGCCCTCGTTATCGGCGCCGAAACCTTCTCGCGCATTCTCGATTGGTCGGACCGCTCGACCTGCGTTCTGTTCGGCGATGGCGCCGGCGCCGTGGTGCTCGAAGCGCAGACGCAGCACGGGGCGCGCGACGACCGGGGAATCCTCGCCACGAAAATTCGCTCGGACGGTCGCTTCGAGGATCTCCTCTACGTCGACGGCGGCCCCGGATCGACGAAGACCGTCGGTCACCTCCGCATGAATGGCCGCGAGGTCTTCCGGCATGCCGTTCAGAAGATTTCCGGCGTCATCGAAGAGACGCTGGTCGAAACGGGATATGCTCCGGACGAGATCGACCTGTTCATTCCCCATCAGGCCAACAAGCGCATCCTTGATGGGATCGCCAAAAAACTGGGCGTCGCGCCCGAGAAGATCGTGATGACGCTCGACCGCCACGGCAATACCTCGGCGGCATCGATCCCGTTGGCTCTCAATGACGCATTCGAGGCCCATCGGGTCAAGGAAGGCAGCCTGATCCTGATGGAGGCCATGGGTGGCGGCTTCACCTGGGGCGCCGTCCTCGCCCGCTGGTAGAAATTGGTGCGCTGCAGCGTAGAAAGTCGTGCCTTTTCAGTCGCTTGATTGCTCCTCCCGTTGACCCCGCGACCAACCGCCGCTACCATCGCGGGTGGAAACAGATTGTTCGGCTGGGAGAACGAGATGGTGGGCAAGACGTTGACGCGAGCTGATCTTGCGGAAGCCGTCGTTGAGAAAGTCGGGTTGCCGCGCAACGAGAGCCAGGATCTCGTCGAGCGCGTGCTGGATGAGATTTCCGGGAGCCTAGCAGAGGGCGACGCGGTCAAGCTCTCGTCCTTTGGCTCGTTCGGTATTCGCCAGAAAGGCGAAAGGGTCGGACGCAATCCAAAGACCGGCGAGGAAGTTCCCATCACGCCGCGGCGCGTTCTGGTGTTTCGCCCGTCGAACATCATGAAGGATCGTATCAACAAAGGTCACGCGAAGCGCTGAGTTCCGATTGCATCGCGATCGGACTGAGAGTTCAATCGCCAAAGGTCTGGCACGCGCGAGGGCGGTGATCCCATGAACAAGTCGGCGGAGGCATTTCGCACGATCGGAGAAGTGGCTGACGAGCTGCAAATCCCGAAACATGTCCTGCGCTTTTGGGAAGGAAGATTCCCGCAAATCCGCCCGATGAAACGGGGCGGCGGCCGCCGTTATTATCGGCCGGAGGATATGGAGCTTCTGCGCGGCATCCGCGCCCTGCTTCATGCCGAAGGCTACACGATCCGAGGTGTCCAAAAAATTCTCCGCGAGCACGGCGTCGAGCAGGTGAAGGCGGCAGCCCACCGCGCCGCCGCGGTGCAGGCAGCAATGCCCGCCGAACCCGCAAGCCGGAAACGCGGCCGCAAGCCCGTCGCCAAGACGACGGCCACCGAGCCGCCGGCCAAGAGCCGGGAGGAAACGCCCGTGCCGGCGAAGGTTCAGATCTTGACCGCAATCCGCGAGCTCGAGATCGCGCGCGCGATCCTTCTTGGTCAGCCGCTCAATACCGCCGACGGTCCCGATGATTTGAAGAAGTCGCGTGCAGGCCGGTCATAAGGAACAAGGCGCGGCCGCTACCCTGGGCGACTTCGAAGTCTTCTTCGTCGATCTCGTCAGATCGGCATCGCTTCTGGATGCCGAAGAGAAGGTAACGCCCCGGCTCTCAACATCGGATAACGCCCGCGTCGCATCCATGTCCGGCGATAGCGAAGGACGGCGGCTCTGGCGTAACGCGCGCATCGCAACCCGCATCGTCCTCGAACGCGCGGGCGGTCCCGGCACCCGCCGGGCCGACTTCGAGATCGAACCGGGCGGTCGCCCAAGGCTCGCCGCGGGAACTCCGTGGTTCAACGTCTCGCACACCGGCGGAGCCGCGCTCATTGCCGTCTCGAAGACCACGCCGGTCGGTGTCGACCTCGAAAGAAAGCAACGTAGCCTCAAGATGTCCGGCGACAGACGGCAGCGGATCATCGCCTCCGCTGAACACTTCGGCGCCGATCGGCAGCTGTCAGCAATACATGATGCCGACGTTATGACGGCATGGGTGCGTCTCGAAGCTGCCGCCAAGGCGCTGGGCATCGGCATCGGCCGGCTGCTGACGGAGCAGGGCGTCGTCGGCGGCAAAGGCAGAAGCCGACCGCACGATACTGGATACGGACTCGAGGTCAGAAATCTCGACGTCGGCGACGATTTCGTCGCGGCAATCGCCGCCGAACGCCTCCCGAAAAGGCTGGAAGTGCTTCCGTTTCCGGCGGATGACCTCGCGGGGTTTATCCCGCGATGATCATAGGCGCCGGAAGATAATGCCCGGGATCAGGGCGAATAGCCGAAGATCTGATACGGATTGCTGACCGTCTGCTGCTTATGGCGACGGTAGCGTGGCCGCGAAGGAACATCCGCCTTCGCTTCGACCCTGGGCTTGGCATCGGACGTCTCGACGCCGCTCTTCTTTCCGCTGGTCGCAGGCGCCACCTCGAAAGCAGTCGCTGACGGATCTTTGACGGCAAGCAGGATGTTCGACTCCATGGGCCGCCAGCGATAGCCGAGGCTGAAATCGATCGGCTTCGCGCGCTCCTTCGCAAAAACTTCTTTGAGCTTCGTCTGATATTGCCCGCCGAAAAGACCGATCGGACCGACATACCGTCCATACGGATGGAGCTGCCAGCCCTGTGCGAAGAAGCGCACCGGAATTCCGGAGTCGTCCTCAAGCAGCGATACGCTGTGCGAAAGCAGGAAGTCGCGAACGGTCGAGAAGTTATCCGAGTGCATCAGATACGACGCGCTCTTGATGAAGCTGTCGCCGTGCCCGAGCTGATCGCAAAACGTCAGGAAGCCGCTCGTCTTGATGCCGCTGTCCGACAGGTCCGTGCTGAAGTAATAGAGCGTGCGCTTCTTGCCGACTTCCGGGTCGGAGAAAATGATCTTCGCGCCCTTGCCGGTCGGATTGGCAATCTTCTCCTCGACCGGATGCAGCGTGCCGTCGTTCTGAAGATCGAACAGCGAGATGTCGTAGATCGTCTTGCCCGAGCGCGCCAGGAACGTCATCAGCACCGGCAGCGTGCCGTTGAGCTTCGCGCGGCTGAAATCGACCCTCATGAACTTCGTCTGGAAGAAGCTGTAGCTCAGCACCGAGCTCAGCGACGAGCGAAGGTCGCGAAGCGAGCTTGCAATCTCGCCGCGAGAGAACGTGCGCAGATCCGGAATGGCACCCGGAGGCTCCAGACCCGCCATCACGTAGGTATCGGCAGACGGGAAGAAAGCGTCCGCGTAGAGAAAGTCAGGGCCGCTGAAAAGATAGAACAGCACCGATTGCCGCGTATTGAAATCACGCGAGACCATGCTCCGGATCTTCGACAGCTGGCGCTTTTCGAGGTTATCCCAGGATTCGTCCAAGCCGCGCGCGTACTGTTTCCAGTATCCGTCATTCGTATACGCGTTGAGCGGCGATCCCGCCGACGGCTGCAACCCTGCAATGAAGCGAGCCGTATCGTTGATGCTGGCGCTCGGCTCGGCTCGCGCCGATGCGCCAAGAATTGAGAATGCAACAGCCACTACGGCGATCGCAACGGTGACCCGCATTCTAGCCATGTTTGATCCTATTAAGGTCTTACATCACTCAGCGAACGCTGCTGGGCAAAGGCATAAACCGCCAATCCCGTCAGCATGATGGCAAGACCGGCCAGCGACTGGAGAGGACGCTCGACAACAAGGTAGTACATCATGAAAGCGGTCACGCCGAGGAAGATCAGTGGTGTGACCGGATAGCCCCAAGTCCGGTAGGGCCGCGGCAGGTCGGGCGACGTCCAGCGCAGCACGATGACGCCGAGCACTGCCAGGAAAGAGCACAGCGTGAGGCTGAATTGGATCGTGTCGAGAACAGCCTCGAAGCTCTGCGTCATGAGCAGCAGGCTGACGATACCGAGCTGCAATAGAATTGCCGTTTTCGGAACGCCATCACTCGTCGTGCGCGACAGTGCACGGAGCATCGCGTGATCTTTCCCCATCGCCATGGTGACGCGCGGCCCGATCCAGGTCATGGCGCTGATCGAAGAAATGAGGCCGATACAGATCAGGCCGCCGACGATCCTCCCGCCGAACTCGCCGAAAATGTGCTTGCCGGCGACGAGGGCAACGTCGAGCTGGCCGGCCATCGCCGAGATCGGTGTCGTGTAAAGAAACACGGCATTGAGCGCGACATAGCTGATAATGACGATCAACGTCGCCGCCACGATCGAGCGCGGCAGGCTGACGGAGGGCTCGCGAATTTCGCCTGCGATGTAGGTCGCGGCGTTCCAGCCGGAATAGGCGTACATCACGAATACGAGGCTCACCGCGAAAGGTGCGCTCGCGACGTAGTCCATGTCGGCTGCCGACGGCGCGAACGAAATCGGCTGCGGCGTCCCGTAGGCAAGCCCCGCGATGATGAGCGCAAGGATGAGGGCGCCTTTGACGATCGTGGAGATGTTCTGGAACTTGCTCGAGTGCTTGATGCCGCTAAGATGGACGGCCGTCACGATCCAGACAACGGCCAGCCCGAGAAACAGGGGCGAGATGTCTGGAATGATCGCTTTGAAGTAGACACCGAATGCCATTGCCGCGAGCGCGATCGGTGCCGAGAAGCCGAGTGTCGCGGATATCCATCCCGCCAGAAATCCGACGGCCGGATGATAGATGCGCGAGAGAAAATTGTATTCGCCGCCTGAGCGTGGAAACGCGGCGGCCAATTCCGCATAGGCGAGGGCGCCGCAGAGCGCCGCAACACCACCGATGATCCAGAGCAACAGCACCGGAAATACCGAGGGAATGCTCGCGACTTGAAAGCCGAGGCTGGTGAAAACGCCGATGCCGATCATGTCGGCGACGGCGAGAGCGGTCGCGGTTACCGTCGAAACTGTCCGGACATCGATCCGCGGAGCGATCGAGGACGGGGCGGGCATGCTGGCGGCAGTTGTCATTGATTGAGCTTAACCGTGACCGATTCGTGGGACACTATTGACTCGGGTGCGGGGCAACAACTGCCGACGGAACATGTTAAAAGCCCGTTGCTAAAATACATCTAGAGCGTTGCACGGAGGGTTCGGTTCACGTCATGGCCGCAGTGGGTCATAACGTCATCACTTTAGTGTCGCCGGCAAATCTCACGAATTGGACAACTTTGGACTTTAGAGCCACGCATCGATTTATAGCCGAATCATGGCTGACTATTCTGTTTGAGGGTAAACGCAACTCTAATGAACGATGACGGAGCGTCGTAGCGCATGGCGCCGCCGAGAATAGATTGCGGGCGACGAAGATTTCTTGCGCAAGCTCTCGGCGCAAGCCTCGCATGGACGTTGAATGCTTCGGAGTCTGGCGCGGCAAGCAAGACGGCCAAGCATCCTGTCGCGCCTTCCAAAACGCAGGTCCAATCGAGAAGCGGCCCAACCAAGACCGCAAAGACGACTCTCGTCCCCTTCGATACGGCGCCCTTTCCCTATCATGGGACCATGCCGGGCACGAACGCGCCGTTTCTCAACGTCGATGAAAACGGCCGCAAGGGGCATCGCACCGGCTCCGGCCGCGTCTATTGGGAAGATCAGACCTACAACGACAATCGGGTGCTTCTGCACATTCCGAAGGGCTTCGATATCCGCCGCCCGGCGTTGATGATGGTTTTCTTTCACGGCCACGGCGCAACGCTTGAGCGCGACGTTCTCGCGCGCCAGAAGGTTCCGGACCAGATCTCGGCATCGAATGCGAATGTCGTTCTCGTCGCGCCTCAGCTTGCCTTCGATGCCGCAGATTCGAGCGCCGGCAAATTCTGGCAGCCTGGTGTCTTCGGACGATTCATCGGCGAGGCCGGACAGCAGCTCGCGCGCCTCCACGGCGATCGCAAATCGCTCCGCACGTTTGCGAGCATGCCGGTCATCATCGTCGCCTACAGCGGCGGATACGTCGCGGCTGCGTCCGCGATCGAGCGCGGCGGATTGAAGAAGCGTGTCCGTGGTGTGGTGCTCTTGGACTCGCTTTACGGCGACCTCGATAAGTTCGCCCATTGGATCGAGGCGGATCCATCGGCGTTCTTAGTCAGCGCCTACCTTGGCTCCACCCGCAATCAGAACGCGCAGTTCGAGGACATCCTTGCCGCGCACGACGTCGACGTCAGTCCGCAGATAAACACCCGGCTGGCCACGGGCGGCGTCGCGGTCGTTCCGGGAGGCGACGGCCGGCACCGGGATCTCGTAACCCATGCCTGGGTCGATAATCCGATCATCGATATCCTGAAGCGATTGCCGGAATACCGTCGTTAAGACATTGGGTGCGCTGGGGCTTCGCGGATCCGGAACCTTCGGTCTGAGCCCGAAAAACCCCGATGCGCGGCCGGCGGGTACATCGTCCTTGACGGGGGGGAGCGTTCCGGGTACCCAACGCCAAGATCGACCGGCCAAATCGGCCGGGTGGCCTCCCTGACGTGAAGTTCAGGCCGATGCCATCGAGATTTCCAAATCGGAGCGTAGCGCAGCCTGGTTAGCGCACCAGTCTGGGGGACTGGGGGTCGGAGGTTCAAATCCTCTCGCTCCGACCATTTTTTTTAACGACTTACAGAATTCGCAACTCACCCTAAAAATCGCTCGTTTCCCATCTGTGTCCCGATTGAAGGGACTTGCCGGTGTTTTGCGACTCGCAGGTTCTCGCGGCTATGAGCAAGCCGTTGCCCGAGCATGTAACGCGCGCTGTACTTGATCGAGTGCTCCCACTCAGCTGGGTGGGGCTGTAAACCCGAGCCAGGCTAACAGGCCTGCAACCGCAAATGCGATCCAACTGGCCCACACTGGAATCGATATGGTGCCAACATTTAAATAGTACGGAATATCGCGCGGGCCAATTGTAGAACAGCAACAATTAAAAAAATCGATGCTGCAAGGATCGAATAATTTGAAGCAGTCATTGAAGTTGACTCCGCAGAGACCCCCTCTGCTAACCATATATCACCATCTCCACACGATAGGTCGGAATTCGGTGATTAGCAGCTATCGATTGCCGAGGTTCAAGCTTATCTGGTGACGGCGAGCCGGGTACACTCCTCTGCGCGTAGGTGAGGGGTCGGGAAGGAAATGCAATCCAATCCGACCCGTGCGCCCCGCTCCGCCGCCATGCAATGACCCCCAACGGGTTCGTCGGCATAAATTTTCCCTCGATGAAAACAGTGAATAGTCGCACTCACTTCGGTGAGCGGGGATATCTTTTTTTGTCGCCCGAAATTTGCGGATTAATTGCAAGGCGGCTCGCATATGCAGAGAAGCGCCGCTGAGCGGGTCTGGGTGACATGGCGGGCCTCGATCGTTGGCTGCCGTTCCCAAATCCCCCGATGCGATAACCATCGTTGTTGGCACCAGGTTCAACTCACAAAGCATGTCGGAGGCTTGCTGTAAGCTCCGCACTCCTAACTTTGTGACATTGAACTTCAGCGATTAGTTGGGCCTTTGCGGATCCGCAAGTTGTCCACGGATGCGTAGCCTCATTGTCCTGCAGCGACCTTGACAGCCACGAGCGAGCCGCTAAGAAGCAACTCCGGTACATGTCCTCTCAAGGATGCGCCTTCTCGGGGGAGAAGGTGTTTGTAGTCGGGGCTTTCAACGCAGCCAACGAGTTTTCCCGGCGCCGACGCAAGGACGACGCTTAGTTTCAGAACGTCTGACGGTCGGCCAAATTTTTCGAATTGCGAGCCATTAGTCCACATGACGGCTAGTCCTCGACATACCTATGAATATGACATTGATCTTGACAGCGACGTTGCGCCCGCTCGGGTAATCAGGATGGTGGGCAACGGCAAAAAGGTCCTCGAAGTCGGAGCGGGTCCCGGCTCAATCACTAAACATCTTTCCGGAACGCTTGGCTGTGACGTGGTGGCGGTTGAGATCGACCAATCAGCTCTTCAAAGACTCACCCCCTTCGCACGCAAAGTATATCCCTTGGATCTGAATAACAGTTCTTGGAGTGATGTACTTAAGTCAAAGGAAGGCTGCTTCGATGTTGTCATTGCGGCTGACGTTCTCGAACATGTTTACGATCCGTGGAGCGTTCTCAGAGGCATGAAGTCGCTTCTCAACGACACGGGGTCGATAGTCCTATCCATCCCTCATGTCGGCCATGCTGCAATCGCTGGATGCCTATTCGACGAGGACTTCGAATATAGGCCTTGGGGGCTTTTGGATCGCACCCATATTCGCTTCTTTGGAATAAAGAATATCCAGAACCTCTATAACTCGGAGGGGCTATCGATAGAACAGTCCGAATTTGTCGTAAGAACCCCGGAGATGACGGAGTTCGCTCCGCGGTGGCGGCGATTGCCGGATAATTTAAGACAGGCTTTGCAGAACAATCGCTTTTCCCATGTTTATCAGGTCGTGAGTCGTGCCGTACCTCAAGAGCGGGCGAAATTGAATTTGCGTCTCATGGATGCAGATGTGCCGGCGCCCAGCGACAAGACAGTCGAGTATTGGACGGAAACGATGAAATTTGTACCTTCTCCAGAAGGCGAGGACACGACGTCCACATTGGAAAAAATTCAGATAGTCGCCAATTCTTAAACTGATGGGGAAAATAGCGTGCCCGATCGATCATCGGTTAAACTGCTCGCGTTCTATCTAACTCAGTTTCACCCGATACCAGAAAATGATCTTTGGTGGGGAAAAGGCTTCACCGAGTGGACCAATGCTACAAAGGCAAGGCCGCTTTTCCCAGGGCACTACCAGCCACATTTGCCCACAGACCTCGGATTTTATGATCTGCGATTGCGCGAGACCAGAAGAGATCAGATTCTACTGGCAAAGCAGTACGGCATCGATGGGTTTTGCTACTACTACTATTGGTTCGGTGGGAAGCGCCTCCTCGAAAAGCCGCTCGATGATATGTTGGCAGATCCTGAAAGTGATATGCCTTTTTGCTTATGCTGGGCAAATGAGAATTGGACGCGAAGATGGGATGGCGCCGAACAGGAAATCTTGATCGAGCAGAGCTATGGTCCCGATGCCGATCGTAGATTTATCGAGGACCTCATCAAGTATCTGAGGGATCCCCGCTACATTAGAATTGATGGGGCTCCACTCATTCTGGTTTATAACCCACAGCATCTTCCGGACTGCCAGGAGACGCTGAGGATTTGGCGTGAGTATTGTGCCAGCCAAGGCATGCCTCAAATTCACACAGCCTGCGCGCTGACCCACTCGAATTGGGATCACAAGAAATTTGGCTTTGATAGCGCAGTAGAATTTCCACCGCACAACATGAACCTGCCCAACATGGCTCAAAAAATGGGCTTTTTTGCTCCGTTTCACGGCTACTGCGCGGATTATGCCGACGTTGCGAAGAAATATTTGGATCGTCGATACAGCCCCGACTCAAGTGGTTTTCGGGGAGTATTCCCCTCATGGGATAACACGGCACGTCGGGGAGATCGCGCAACGCTAGTGCTGAATGGTTCTCCCGAAAATTACGAATTTTGGCTCTCTGAAGCGATATTTAAGACGGCCCAAGAATTCCCCGGACAAGAAAGATTTGTATTCATCAACGCATGGAACGAATGGGCGGAAGGATGCCATCTTGAACCGGATAGAAAGTTTGGTCGCCGCTACCTAGAAGCAACCATCCGGGCGAAAGAAGGATCATCGTTGACTGGCTGGACGCATAAAGGGCCTCCGCCCCAACAATCTAATGAGAATACCGCGATATTGTATAAGCTGCCGCAGAAATCTTGGATAAGCCGCAGGTGGCGCAACGTGAAGCGGACCTTGCGGCCCGCTCGACATGCCAAGCAGGGCGCCACACTTCGACCTTAATTTGCGAGAGCATGGGTGGGATTGGCGCTCAAAAACCTCTACCATGATCGGGCGAAAGAAGCCTCACAATATTAGATGATTTCTCGAATCGGTCATAAGTCCGGTTGGCTGCGCCATGGCCAAAGCAGTCTTCGAAGCAGACGGCGTTAATGACCGAATGGTCAGAGCTCTTGTTTCATTTGCCGGTTGGCCTGCCCAGAATACGGAGCCCCCGAATTCTTATGCGGCGGAGTCTATTTTTTGTGATCACTCTGTGTCGCTAGTTGAAGATGAATTGAGAAAGAGGTCTGCGTCGGATCAAAGGAACCTTCAAATATGTTCTGAAATATAAGTCCGTATTTCTCGAACATATTCAGGTATCGCGCTCACTTGGAATGGAAAGACCCCAATCATCTCATTATAAATGGCATTCCTTTACACGTGACGATCGACCCTAAAGAATACCATGAGCGCCCCAGTCAAAGCGAAGACGGTCCTAGGCTGCTCAAGGCTCGAGACGTCATAGCGAAGGAAGCATCCTTGGCGCTTTCCCGCAAATCCCAAGATTTTCGAAATGGGCATAGATTGGGGCTGGGCCCATTGGCCGGCGAAGCTTTGGGCAACTCCCTACTTTGGCTGATGGGGTTGAAGAGTTGATCGTATAAAATTACGCTTCCGCCCGCCGGCAAGACGCCGCTCACCAATCTCATTTTTGAACTTACTGCACTATGCGCGACCGAACCGGGAATAATTGACTCGATCGAAGTTCTCCATTCCATGGTGATCATTCGACGGGGAAAACGATCGCTCTCGGACCTCTGGGACCTTCGCAGCGCATGCTCGTGGCGCAACGCTATCTTGCAACCCATACTATAGTGCCTTCTTTGACGGTGGCTGCGGTGAGAGCAGCTCCGATGAAGTGCCCGTTCAAGGTTCTTTTGCAGCAGCTGCATTCAGCGACGTCGCCAACACTTCTCATCTTCTTGGTGTCTCTTCTAATTGTGTGTTGGGGCCATCTGTCGTTGAATTGGTATGCCCATCGGCTCTTCGCGAAATGGAGAAGCTTGCTCGGCTCAACATGGTGCTGTTCTTCGACTGCCTCCCGAACGAACTCCGCGGATTTCGTGGCCGAATGGAATTCTGTTTCTTTCGGTTCTTCGAATCTTTGGTATATTTTCCGGTACTAGCTGATCGGCCTAGGCCTTCTCCCTTGGCATCCGCAGATCATTTGGAGATCGAAGGCTTGGCATTGCGAAAAGCGCTATTTCTGCATACGCAAAAGACAGCTGGCACTTCGATTGTTGCTATAGCGCGAGAGCAGTACGGAAGCGACGACGTGATCAGCCACGGAGATTGGCTCGCTGAACCGCTGCATGCTTACAAAGACAAAGCGTTTATTTCCGGTCATTTCGGCTTCGCGTTTGCGGCCCAGTTCTTGCCTGAGCGATATTCGTTCACTTTTCTTAGAGACCCAATAGACAGGATAGTATCTCTTTATTCATTTTGCCGAAGCCGCGCCCCCGAGGAGTACCCTATTTACGAAATAGCCAACAAAATGAGCATTGACCAGTTTGTGGAATTTGGCAGCCAATTTTCTGAATCTGATATTCCACGATTTCATTGCCATAGCATGATCTGGAATAATCAGGCTTGGCAGCTTGCGCACGGTTGGGTCTACCCGAAAGATGCTGCCAAACTGGGTCCAACAGTCATGGACTATAGCGAGGCCCAGATGCTTGACCTAGCAAAAAGGAACCTAGAGAGATTCGACTTTGTCGGATTCACTGATACGTTCGATGCTGATGCCGTCGAGATTTCTCGAAACCTCGGGTTTGGGCCATCACTCCAAATTCCACATGAGAACGCAAGCGTTGGCACAAAACGATCCGCGTTGCCGCGAAAAACAATCGCGGCGATCAGCGCTGTGACCCAGCTAGATCAAGAAATATATTCATTTGCAAAGAAGTTATTCCGAAGGCGAGGCCGTCGCTTCTGGCATTTCCGATACGGGACCTAAAACGTGCTCCAAACAATTAGATCCCGAATTCCTAGATCCTTTGGTGCGTCGAAGTCTTGAAGATCCAACGGTAAGTTGGATCGGTGAAGCGCAAGGTCCAGACGCTCCCGCTCAATAAGCTGCAATCGACGTTGTAATAAGCGCCGCCACGATTGCGACGTCTGTCAGGACTTCCCGAGCACGGCTGTCGTTCGGCGTTTCAGCTGAAGAATTCGTGGGCGGAGGTAGAGGCTGATTTCACGGCTGTGGTGGTCCAGCCATTCTTTGAAGGCATCTTCAAACGTGAGTTGCGCGGCTGCCCGCCGATAAGCTTCTGCGTTTGGGTCGATGCCGTCGAGCTGCAGCGCGGCTAGCAGATCCTTGGCCTTCCGAATTGCGTCGCCAAGTTCGATAGTCCGAGCGTCCCCGAGGGTATACCAACGCCTTTCAGCACGCGCCGCGGACGATATCGAATGCGCCACAAGCCCCGTCCTTCGCCGAGCACAGCCAAATGCAATCCAGGTACGCCCGCAATCTGGTAAACTGCGGGCTCCCCTTTGAGACGCGACTTCACTGCAAGAACATTGCTAGCGATTTCGGCATGCGCAACGCTACGACGCAGGGGTAGAAGTTTCAATTCCGTGTCCCCGCGGTGTCCCGGTTCGTCCGATTTCCGGCAACTTGACATGTCGCGTCTTAGAAAAAATGGATAGCAAGCTGAAATAAAACATATTTTATAAAGACATGAGAAGACAACCGGAATCGTGGAAAATCTGGTTTTACCGAACTGGGGGACCGGGGGTCGGAGGTTCAAATCCTCTCGCTCCGACCATTCTTTTTCAAAAGCGTTCCACGCGCTGAAGCTGTTGCGGCAGTGATGAGAGAATTGCCGCAGCGTGGGACTGCGGATTCGCCTGGCCAACGGCTGACGCGATCAACAGGCTTCCTTGGCAATCGGTCCCATACGCACTCTGAGCTCCGCCCAATACGATGGGCGCGCTGAAACGCTCTGGCGTCAACTCCGAATAAGGCGCGCTGAACCCTTGGACAAAAGATAGGCCGCGTTTGGCAATTAAGGTGAGGCGGCGTGTTCGCAAATGGTGAAATGCTCAAATTTTTTTGCGCCATTCCTAACGCCCGCACTCCGGTGGCGCCGTGGCAACTCGAGAAATTATAATAGAGTCTCGGACTGTCAATTGAGCAATGCCCGGTGTATGCGGTCCATGTGCGGCTTCATTTCAAGCTTCACCAGCGCGTCACTCTTTAAAGGTTTCGAGTTAGTCCGAATGTTCTCAGTCGTTAGGCCGAGCACAAATCAAACGCGAAGTATTCGATGACGATGCAGTGTGTCGAAAAGGCTGGCGAACGATTTGCCCGGCTGATTTCGGCAAAATGCGGACGGCATGCGTTATGTCTGAAGTGATGTTAACGTCGATTTTGAAAGGCATTTTTTATGGATAAATTGCCGATCTCCTGTTTCATCATCGCCAAGAATGAAGCCGATCGCATCGCCCGCACCATTCGTTCCGTGCGGCCGTGGGTCGATGAAGTTGTCGTCGTCGATAGCCAAAGCACCGACGATACCGTCCGCGTCGCCGCATCTGAAGGCTGCCGCGTGATCACTCAGCGATGGCTGGGCTTCGGCGGGCAAAAGCGATTTGCGGAAGACCAGTGCCGCAACGATTGGGTGCTGAACCTCGATGCGGATGAAGTCATCACGCCATCGCTGCGAAGAGAAATCATTGCGCTCTTTGCGCAGCGAATGCCGTCGCGCGTTGCTTACAGCATGCCGCTGGAACTCGTTTATCCGAATACCAAACGGCCAAGACCGTGGGCGCGCGATCACCACTACGTGCGCTTATACGATCGCCGCGTCGTCAGGTTTCGCAATTCCAAGGTCCACGACACAGTGGTGACTGACGGTCACGCCGTCGGCATACTTCGCGCGCCCGCTTACCACTATATGTTCCGCAGCTATGAGGACCTGAAGCGAAAACTCGGCGAAAGGATGCAGCTCTCCGCCAAGCACGCAAACTCGTCGCCGTCGGCGCTCGTGGCGCGAATGGCGCTCGAGTTCCCCGTAAACTTCTTCAAATATTATATCGGCCGACGACATATCACGGGAGGCCTGAACGGCCTGCGGTATTCATGGATCCAGGCCGACTACCGGCTGCTGAAGATTTTTCATATGTGGCGCGACAGAAATTCGAGCCGGCGGCCGCCCGAGGCGCCGGAAACCGCTGGCGGTTCTGAAAATTTCGAAGTTGAAGCCTGAGTAAACGCCGCAGTCTTTGGCGGCAGAATTGCCACTATACGACAAGCGGTCCGGGCCTTACGACAAAGCCATTGGCACGGTGACGAGGGTATCTGTGTACGATGTGTATGAGCGTCCGTTGACTTTGGCGGCATGGCCAATCAACGTAGCCTCCGGCCGGCGAAAAACACGCGGATTCCTATTACGGGCGACATAGAGAAGCGGATGCCGACGACCATTGATCTTCTGAAGCGGCTGCTGAGGGAAAACGGCCGCGAATATGCGCCGCAATACGCGCTCGTGGTCGTTTGCATGTTGCTGGTTGCCGGCATGACGTCGCTCAGCGCCTACGTGCTGAAGTATGTGATCGATACGATTTTTGTCCATCAGGATCGCGCCGCTCTCGTCGGAATCACGGTCGGCATTGTTGCGATATTCGTCGCCAAGGGGTTTGCCGCCTACTTCTCCGAGGTCGTTCTCGGCAACATCGGCAATCGGCTTGTCGCCCAGACGCAAAAGCGCATGTTCGATCATATGTTGAAAGTCGATATGGCTTTCTTCCAGCAACACACGTCGAGCGACCTCGTCACCAGGATGTCGTATAACGCCAACGCCGTCAGGGACATGCTGAATATGGTGTCGCTGAACCTCGGGCGGGATCTCTTCACGATCATCGGCCTCGTTGGAACGATGATTGTGCTGGATCCGATCCTGTCGGCGATTGCTCTCGTCGGCGGCCCCGTTGCCGCGTTGTCGTCGCGCAAAATGGTCGAGCGCATCAAGAAGGCTACGCGAAGCGAAGTCCATTCTTTGGCTGGAATTATCCAAATTACGCGCGAAGTGAGCCAGGGTGCGCAGGTCGTAAAATCGTTCCAGCTCGAAAATAAGATGCGCCAGCGCATGTTCGACGCGATCGAAGCCGTTCAGCGGATATCGAACAAGATGCTCGCGATTGGCGCCGGCGTGAATCCGCTGATGGAAACGATCGGCGGTTGTGCCGTCGCCGCTGTCGTTTTTTATGCGGGCTGGCGCAACCTCTATCACGGCGAAAGTCCCGGCCAGTTCTTTGCATTTATCACTGCGCTGCTGATGTGCGCCGATCCTGCGCGCCGGATTTCGCGCGTTCAGCTTCAGTTGGCTACCGCGTCTGTCGGCGTTCGCATGATGTACGAATTGATGGATACCCCCGCGCGCGAAAGCGAGCCGCCCGGCAAGCCCGAGCTTCAGGTCACGAGCGGCGAGATCGTGCTCAGCGACGTTTCGTTCCGGTATCTGCCGAACAAGCCCGTGATCAACGGCATGAGCTTCTCTGTTCCGGCCGGCAAGGTGACGGCGCTCGTCGGCCATTCCGGGGGAGGAAAATCAACCGTGTTCGCTCTGCTGCAAAGGCTTCGCGAACCCGACTCTGGTGTCATCACGATCGACGGTCAGAAGATTGCCGATGTCTCGCTTGTATCGCTCCGCCACAACATTTCGGTCGTCGGCCAGGATTCGTTTCTCTTCGAAGGCTCGATCATCGACAACATCAGGGCCGGCCTCGACAACGCATCCGATGAAAAGTGCATCGAGGCGGCGAAATCGGCAAGCGCTCACGAATTCATAATGTCCTTGCCGCGAGGATACGACAGCCAGGTCGGCGAGCTTGGTACCCAGGTGTCCGGCGGTCAGCGGCAGCGCATCGCTCTCGCGCGCGCTTACCTCAAGAGCGCTCCGATTATCCTTCTCGACGAACCGACGTCAGCGCTGGATAGCGAAACCGAGGATGCCATTCAGCGTGAGCTGCGCAACCTGACCAAGGGGAAGACGACGCTCGTCATCGCCCATCGCCTGTCGACCATTCTGCATGCCGACCTCATCCATGTGATCGAGGCGGGGCGCGTGATCGAAAGCGGAACGCATGATCAGTTGATCGCGAGCGGCGGCGCTTACAATCGTCTGTTTAAGCTGCAATTCGCCAAATATCTCGAAAACAAATCCTCGATGGCAGAAGCGGTCTGATCTCAACTCGCACGCAACCTATGCGGACGGTCTCGGCCGTCGGCCCGCGAGTTGTGACAGGGACGTGACGCCGGCGCGCCTGCCACGACCAAGCCTGCCCCTGTGAATACGCCGAGTGTTGCTCTCGGGTCACGGATCATCCCCGCCAATTCGGCTATCTCAAGGCGTGGGAGTTAGCGTGGGGATTGAGTATGCCGGATGCAGCCCAGCCGAATTCGACCCAACCAAGCCTGATCAGTAAAACGATCGACTACATCCTTGGCCGCAACACGCTGATCGGCGTCGCCTCGTTCATGCTGCTGATCATTTCCGGCTACGCGACATGGCACGGCATGCGCGACTTCATCGTCGGCGTATCCTCGACGCCCGCCGCACCAGCCGGAGGCCTATCGATCTCCAACGACGTGCTCGTCGCCGCTGTTGTCATCGCGCTGACGTTTCTGCTGTGGCTCACGCTCCGCGAGACGTTCGGTGCCAAGCGACCATTGGGCCAGCGGCTCATTACCGGTGTGCTCTACGCATTTCTCGCCATCTGGTCGATTGGCTTCGGCTACGGCTTCTGGTGGAGCTTGATCTCCGGCGAGGAAGCAACGAAGACAGGGCTTGCCGGACTGCAGGAGGACGCCCGCGACGCCAGCGCCGCGGTTGCGGCACGGCTCGACGCGGTGCGCGGTCAGCTCGACAGCGTCGTCGCGTGGTCTGACAGCCAAATGTCGCGCGAAGAAACGAGCGGCGGCAGCTGCGGCGTCGCCTCCGGTGCCGGCAAGGGCCCGCTCTACAATGCGCGCCGAAGCGTGCGCGATGCCGTCAGCGCGCTGCGCGATGGTATGACGAGGTCCTGGCTGGAGCCGGTGCAGGCCGATGTCCAGTCGCTCCGTCAGGCGGCAGATGTGCTCGGTGGCGCGACGATCGAGGAACGTCAGCGCAACTTCGAGAACAAGGCATCTGAAATTCGCGGCCTTGCGCGGAACATCGCGGCGCGCAGCAACCAGCTCGGCCAATCGACCGCTTCCGAAATGCGTGCGCTCGCCGATTCAGTCTCGCAGCCGCCGGGCAAATCCGGATCGTCGTGCTACGATCCGACGCTTGGCGAGCGGTTGCGCGATGCCGCAGCGCAGGCCGATCAACCCGCCGAGTTGAAACTGCGCGCAGCCGTTTTCAACGAAGGCCCTGCTGGCGTTGCGAACGCTGTCAAAAATCTTTGGAGCAATATCGGCGCCTACACGGCGAGCGCGTTTCGCTATCTGGTTTCGGGTGGCAAAGTCATCACCGCCGGGCACACCGAGGAAGGCGAGCCGATAACGGGACGGGATGTCATCGCGCTTCTGGCGACGATCGGCATCGACATGGGCCTTCTCGCGCTGGCAATCGTCAATCCGCCGCGCGAGCCACCGTCTGTTCGTCCCTCCGGCACGCTCACCCGTCAAATCCGCGATGCGATCAATACGGCAATCAATCGAGTGCCCGGTGCCGATCTCGAATGGGTTCGCCGCCACTTCATCCATCACAACAAGGCCTCGTACCTTGTTATCCCGAACCTCTACAGTTGCGATCCCAACAATAACGATGAAGCCGCGAAGGGCATGGCCGTCAATCAAATGGCAGGCGTGCTGAGCGATCTCGATCTCGTGCGCTGGCCGAAGGGCGGGAAGTGGTGGCTCCTTCAGGAAAACGAATTGCAGAAATTGAAGAAAGAGGAATCGCAGGGAAGCGATACCGACCTGACGGCCATCCGCAAGAAATGGGCGGAAGAGCAGGGGCTGACGGGCGAAGAATTAAAGCAATATGTCGATAAGCGAGCGGTCCGCAATCACGGGCTTTTCTCGAAAGCCGAGCGCGCGTTGCAGATTGCTGGCTGGAGCGAAAAGGCGCGGAGCGACATAGAGATCTTCAAGCTCGTCGATTCCGAGGGGCTGACCCCGCTTCTGATGGTGCTGAACGAACCGAGCCGCCCGCGGGGAGAAACCTCGGCACAAGCCGAAGCCGCCTGAGGCTTCGCGCTTACCGCGCGCCGGTTTCGGAAACTTTTCGCAGCCAGTCGAGCACTTCGGCTGGTCCCTGAAACGCCGCTTCCGCCTCCGAAAAATTCTCGCCGGCGACTTTCAAGCCGTAACCGCCAAGCGCCTCGGCTGCCCGGAACGCATCGACGTCGGAGATGTCGTCTCCGATCATGATCGGAATGCGGCCTGTAAACTTCGGCAAGGCGGCGAGCGTCCTGAGCGCGCGTCCCTTCGAGAAGCCGACCGGCAAAACCTCGACGACTTTTCGGCCTTCGCAGATCGAGAATTGATTGGGATATTTCGGCACGAGCGCTTCGATCATCATCATCAAGGATGACTGAAGCTTCGGCGCCAGTCGGTAATGAAGCGCGATCCCGCTGCCCTTGTCCTCATAGATGATGCCGGGCAGATCCTCGGCAATCTTCTTGATATCGGCTGTGAGCACCGAACTGAATTTCGGCGTGAGTGTTTCGATTTTTCCATTGTCGGAAAATCGCATTTCCCCGCCATGTACGCCGCCGGCGATGAATTTTGCCGGATGGAGCAGCCGATCGGCTTCCTCCAAGGACCGTCCGGTGACGATCGCCAGCGCGCCGTGCAAGCGTCCCGCGAGCATATCCAGCAGTTCTGCAAGGTTCGGCGGCACGTGCACCGTCGATGGTGTCAGCGCGACGTCGAGAAGCGTGCCGTCGATATCGAGGAAAAGCGCAACCGGCTCGTCGCGCTCAATGAGCCGCTCTACGGTCTCGCGCGCGACGACGGCACGTTTATGCGTCGTCAATGCGATGTCGTCCGTAGCGGTGCTTTTCTTTAATTGCTGTGTCAAAACCACTGACCCCTGCTCAGATGGAGAAGCTGAATAGGTGTGCCGCGCTTGCCCGTTCGATTTCTCGCTCCAACGCCGGCCTGTCGAGAAGGCCGGTCTGGGTATCGATGAACTTTACCACGCTGGCAGCATTGATCGCCGCCGCGCTCAGCGCGCGTGCCGGATCTTTCGTATCCGTAAGATAGCATGCGAACGTTGCCGAGAACGCGTCTCCGGCGCCCGTCGTTGCCGCTGCGACGACATGCTGCGCCGTGCGATAATGAAGTTCCCGTCCGCGCGCGATGAACGCGCCATTAGCTCCATCCGTTAACACGATGACGCCGACACCAAGTTCGATTAGCGCGCCGAGAAACTTTGCGAGCGACATCTCGTAGCCGCCGCTGCGGAGCCCGCGCTTCGCGAGAGGCGGAACAGGCGCGTCGTCCTTGGGAACCAAAGGCGCGCCCCCTTCTCCGAAAGACTGTAGGAGATGCGGCATTAGCGTCTGCGCCTCTGCGCGGTTTACGCAGAGAATATCGATGTGTTTGAGATTGTGCCAAAAGTCGTCGAAGCGAGCCGTCAGTTGCCTGATGCCGGGGTTCACCGCGAGCAGCGCGCCCGCCGCTTTCGCCCGTTCCACGACGAGCGGATAATATTTGGCCGATTCATTGCTGAGATTGGCAACGTAAACGAGATCGCGCCCCGCAAAAGCCTCGGGCGGCAGATCGTCAGCTTCGACTTTCGTATTCGCCCCGCGATACGTGAAAACGGCCGCATTTCGTTCGTGCGACGAGATGATAACCGATGATCCCGTCGGCTCGCTCGTGTCAACGGCGATCCACGAAACGTCGATGCCTTCGGCGCGCAAGAGGTTGAGTATGATTTCCCCCTTCGCGTCGCGGCCGATCTTGGCGATGATCGACGTTTGAAGACCGAGGCGGGCAGCCGTGACGGCTGCGTTGACCGCGCCGCCCCCGCAGCTCGATGCGATTTCCTCCGCCTCCGTCTTGTGCCCTTCCTCGAGAAGAAGGAACGAGCTCTCGGCGTTGCGCATCTTGACCTGTTCGATCTTGTCGCTCGCAATCGTGACGATCGTATCAACCATTGCGCCGCCAATGGTGAGGACGTTCATCTCGACTCCGTGGGTGCCCCGACAAGATCGCTCGCCTGCCTGAACCACTGATCCATCTCGGATCGCCAAAGACGCGCGCCACCGGCAATGCCGC
Organism: Pseudomonadota bacterium; assembly: GCA_018242295.1. Lineage (GTDB taxonomy): Bacteria > Pseudomonadota > Alphaproteobacteria > Rhizobiales > Hyphomicrobiaceae > Hyphomicrobium_B. Next base: position 11,275 of record JAFECE010000003.1, on the reverse strand, counting down.
TTGCCGGCGGAACGACGCTCGCCCATGGCGGGAGAGCGAAGTTGATCCGCCGCGAATTCCCGCCGCCGATGAAGAGATGATCGACGTTTGTCAAACCCTGAACTTTGGCGAGCACGTACTTCGCACGTTCGTTCCACGCGTCGTCACCGAGTGCCAGGTAGGCGGCGTGACCGATGTACTGGTCGTAGTTCAGATCGTCGTTCGCGTAGTGCTGGCCGAGTTCAAGCCCGAAGAAGGCGGAGCCGTTGCAGAAAAGGGCACAACCCATGCCCGTTCCGAATGTCAAAACGCATTCGCGACCGGGCCCCTTTGCGATGCCCAAGCCATAGACGATCGCATCGTTCAGCACGCGGACGGGAACGCCGAACGTGTGCTGCAAGGCGGCTTCGAGATCGAATTCGTTCCAGTGATGGGTGCCGAGGTTGGGCGCCGTCTTGATGTGATCGCGTCCGACGACGCCCGGAAAGCCCACGGAAACGCGCCCGAATGTCGGCAGCGTCTTAACGACGTCGCTGATGAGATCGACCAGCGCATCCGGCGTGCTCGGCTTCGGCGTTTGCGTTGTGATGAAATCCGAAATCAACACGCCTGAGGCGTTGACGGTCGCAGCCTTGACCAGCGTGCCTCCGATGTCCACGCAGAGGATATTCGGATTGGACATGGCATCATCCCCGCTGGGAATGGTTATTCTTTCTATGATGACACCCATTATGTCACCACATTGGCCGCGAAGCGGCTAGGCGGATTGTTCTTCTTGGCGGTGCTCTGCAATCGCTCCAGAGCTTTCCCCATTTCAGAAGACGACTTTAGCGCTCGCCCGAGGCGCCGCTGTCCGGCCTTGATCAGGGCCGAAAAATAGCTGCGGCTCCAGTCATTTGAGTCGCTTTTCCGCACGATATCGAAAAGGCGCGCGTGACGCGCGCGCCGTTCGTCGAGCGGCATTTCAAGCGCAATCTGCAAGCCGTGCACGAGGTCGCTGAGGTCGTAAGGATTGACGAGAACCGCATCGGCGAGCTGCTCCGCGGCGCCCGCGAACTTCGACAGGATAAGAACCCCCGGGTCGGCCGGATTCTGACAGGCGATGTACTCCTTCGCGACGAGATTCATGCCGTCCAATAGCGGCGTAACCCATCCGATCCGCGATGAGCGATAGACGTCGCGAAGCTCTGCACGAGGAATGGTTCTGTGAATGTAGTTGATCGGCACCCAGTCGAGTTCGCCAAACCGGCCGTTGATCGAACCCGCGAGAGATTCGAGTTCGGCCTTGATGTCGGCATACGCTTCGACGCTTTCGCGCGTCGGCGGCGCGAACTGCGATAGCACGATGCGCCGACGGTATTCCGGATATTCTTCAAGGAATCTCCCGTAGGATTTGAATTTCTGCGGCAGACCCTTGGTGTAGTCCAGCCGGTCGATGCCGATGATCCGGTTCGTCTCCGAGGTCTCGGGCGCCTTCAATGCTTCCGCTTCATTGGGGCCGAAGGCGAAGTCGGCGGGATCGATGCCGACGGGGAAGCAGCCGATGTCGAGCTCCGCCTCGAAAACGCGAATGCGGCCCGACGGCAGAAGCCTGCCGAATACGCTTTGCTGGAAGAAGTCGATCAAATTCCTCACGTCTGACTGGGTCTGCAGGCCGATGAGATCGTAGGCGCTGAGAGCCTTGGCGATCTCCTTGTATTCCGGAATGGCGAGCAGAGCCTGCGCGGGGCCGACCGGGATATGGAGGAAATAGCCGATCGGGTTCTCGATGCCGAGCCTGCGCAACTCGAGCGCCATCGGTACTAGATGATAGTCGTGCACCCAAATGACGTCGTCAGGTTCGATGAGCGGAGCGAGATGACGGGAAAATCTCTCGTTCACCGCCATATAGCGGGAATAATAACCGGCCTCGAACTGCGCAAGATCGAGCCGATTATGAAACACGGGCCACAAGACCGAGTTCGAATAGCCGAGATAGTATTCGTTGTAGTCGTCCGTCGTCAGCGGTTCCGTCACGGTGGTGTGGCCGTTGACGCTCGCGACCTTTAATTGGGGTGAATCGGAATTATCGATTTGTCCATCCCAGCCGAACCAAAATCCGTTTTGCCGGGCGAGGGTGTTGTAAATCGCAACTGTGACGCCACCTGCCTGCTGGGCCACATTGAAGTCGATGACACGGTTCGACACCATGACAAGTCTGGCCACGCGACCTCCTTCCAACCGACTCGAGAGCCAAGAATAGAGCCTGCCCCCGAGCGGCACTGCGCTTTTTCATAAACCCCCCGGTATTGCTGTAGGTTCCCTCTCTGCGACCCGCCGCGGTGTTCTCGCCCTGTTCCGCGGTGATTGCGAGGCGCGTCGATCCATTGGTGGCAAGCATTCTTTGCAACAGTCCGCCGCGGGTGCTCGCGTGAGCCCGCATTTCATGATAGCTTTCCGGGAATGCAAATGGGGGACGGCGACGGCTCTACAGCGCCGCCGGAATGCTGGCTGCCGCATGCTGGATGGGCGCGGGGCCGTTCGTGGGGCGAATGGTTCAACTCGTCGATAATCTGATCGAACGTGTGTTTCCGCGCCTCAGGCGCCGGCCACTCATAGCCTATCCGGTAGCGATGGCAATTTTTGCCAGCGCTGCGTTGGCGCGAATGGGTCTGACGCGTTGGCTGCAGGACAGCATGCCATTCTTGACCTTTTTTCTGGCTGTTCTCGTGGCGTCGCTCGTCGCAGGAACCGGGCCGGCGTTGATGGTCGCCGCTGCCTCATTACTGTTCAGCTGGTACTACTTTCTTCCTGTTTCCGGTTGGAGCATCGATCCTCCGGCGATTGTGGCCCTCGGAAGTTTCACGATCCTGTCTTGTCTCATCATTGCCGTCGTCCATCTCCTCAATCGCAAAGTCGAGGGGCTGGTGAACGAGCGCGCGCGCAACGAGGCATTATTTCAGGATAGCGCGCTCGGCGAGCTGCAGCTGGAGCAGCTCAACATCGAACTTCGCCATCGCCTGAAGAACACTTTTGCCGTCATAGCCGGCCTCGTCAGCCAGTCGGCGCGGTTTAGCCGTGACGTGGACAGTTTCGCGCAGTCGCTGTCCGGCCGCCTCTCGGCGATGGGGAACGCGATGGACCTGATCGCAACGCGCAGCTTCCTCGGCGCATCGCTGAAGGAGCTGATCGTTGAAACGTTGAAACCTCTTGTGCCTCCTGGCGCGCACCGGTTCGAGATGGCCGGGCACGACACAGTCATTCCCGGCGACGTTGCGAGCGCGCTCGCGTTGACGCTTCACGAGCTTGGTACGAACGCCATAAAATACGGTGCCTGGTCGGCCGAGCGCGGAACGGTCAGCGTAAAATGGACGCTGAGCCGGATCGACGACGATGAATCGTCTTTCGAACTCGTCTGGGACGAGCGCGGCGGCCCGCGCGTCCAGGCTCCCGAAAGACGCGGACTCGGAACGACGCTGATCGATAGCGGCTTTCCGAGCGCCCAGGTGGAGCGTGAATTCAACGAGCACGGCGTTCGTTGCCGCATCGTCGCCGTGTTGAAGCAGGCGACGACACGGCGGACACGCGGTCGCGCCCCCTCACTCAGTTGACGTTCAGCGGCCGGCGCGGACTGATCAGGCCCGCGGCAGTGAGATCATGCTCGGCCGGCTCCTGACCTTTGGGAGTGGTGTCGTGTTTTGCCGGCGCTCCGCACCAGGCATCTTCCCACGTCCGCGAGAGTGTCATCGCGGAATTGATCATCCCGGCCATCGAGTAGGTCTGCGGAAGGTTACCCCACAACTGGCCGGTTGCAGGATTGAGGTCCTCGCTCAAAAGCCCGAATGCGTTGCGTTTCTTCAGTAGCTCGTCGAAGAGTTCGCGCGCCTCATCCTTTCGATCCACGGACGCGAGTGCGTCGATGTACCAGAACTGACAGGCGAGAAATGCCGATTCCGGCAGGCCGAAATCGTCTTCCGCCGCATAGCGCAACATCAAGCCGTTGCGCATGAGTTCGCGGCCGATGGCATTGGTCGTCTTGACGAACCGCGGATCGGTGGGTGGTAGGAACCCCAGATCACCTAATAACAGCACGCTGGCATCGAGTTCGTCGTGATCGAATGCTCCAGTGAATGAGCCGCGCTTGTCGCTCCAGGCTCGGGTGAGAATTTCCGCGCGGATCTTGTCGGCGGATTCTTTCCAGTGGACCACACGGTCAGGCAAGCCGAGAAGCTGTGCAATGCGCGCAAGGCGATCGCATGCCACCCAGCAGAGCAGCGCCGAGTGCGTATGAATGCGCAAACGCCCGCGATACTCCCAAATGCCCGCGTCAGGTTCCAGATAGAGACGGCGCGCATGCTCTCCGAGAAATTCGAGTTCGCGGAATAGGCTGACGTCGCCCATCCGCGGCAATCGCTGATCGATGAACATCTGAGCGACGCCGAGGATCACGCTGCCATAGGCGTCATGCTGCAGCTGGTCGGACGCGAGATTGCCGACGCGCACGGGACCCATGCCGAGATAGCCCTGCAAGTGCGGCGCGATCCGTTCCGCGGCAGTATCGTTGTGAACGATCCCGTAGACGGGTTTCAATGGGGTTTGCGTGTCGGAGACGACGGTCGTGATGTAATCGAGATAGTTCTCCATGGATTGCGTGGCGCCCAATCGATTGAGAGCGCGGATAACGAAGTAAGCGTCACGCAGCCAGCAGAACCGGTAATCCCATGTCCTCGGAGTGTTTGGCGCTTCTGGGATCGATGTCGTCAAAGCGGCCGTGATGGCGCCTGTCTCCTCGAAGGTGCAGAGCTTGAGGGAAATCGCGGCGCGTATGATTTCGGGCTGCCATTCGTAGCTGACGGCCAGACCCCTGACCCATGTCACCCAGAAATCGCGCGTGCGTTCGAGGAACTCTCTCGACATCGAATCGATCGAGCTTTCGATTGGCTCATCCGAACCGATGACGAGTGTCGCCGGGTGCGTTAGCGAGAACGACGTCTCGTGCGCGATGTAGGACACGGGAAGATCTGTCGTGAGGCGAACGGCTGTGGTGCCGCAGAGATACCGGATGTGGTTTGATCCGTGCGACGCGCTGCACGCAGGCTGCCCATAATTATACGTCGGCCGGACGCGCACCGAGATGCGCGGCAATCCTCTTAGCGGTTCGATCCGCCGAATGAGTTGCGTCGGATGGAAGGATCGGTCGTAACGCCAGAAGCGCGGGCAGAAATCCGTCACCTTCACGCTGGCGCCGTTGTCGGCGATCAGGATCGTTTCCAGAATGCAGGTGTTGCGTATGTAGTAGGATTGCGCCGAGACTTGGCCCTCGAGCACGACATCGCAAAAGCCCTTGTCCTCGTCGCCCGCGAGCAAACGGCAAAAGATCGGATCGCCATCCAGTCGCGGAAAGCACCACCACACGATCCGTGCGCCTTGATCGATGAGCGCAGCAACGCGTCCGTTGCCGATTGCCGCGACGTCGAGCGATGAGCGATACGGTTGGAAGGTCGTCAGGGTCATCGGGTCCCCCTAGGGAGTGATTTGCAAACGGGAACAACTCTTAAGCAAGCGCGTTGGTTGCCTGCAGCGCGGAATGCGAGGACCCATGTACGGCGCGCCGGGCGAATTCCAGACGACTTTGAAGCTCGGTGATTTGCATCATGGAATGAGTCTGCTCCAAGGCGTCCGCATCGATTGCTACAACAGTATGCTCCGTGACGGAGATGGCTTCGTAGGAGATCGGGCCAACAAAAGGGCATTTCAAGAGCGCATTAAGGAATGGCGCTTGATCTTCGGGCGAGCGTCGGAAGATCCTCTTGCCGGACTGCCCACCGAAGGCGCAATCCCGAAATCTGAACTCGATGTCTTGCTTTTGAGCGGCGAACTCAAGAAACGCGCCGTTATCCATAGTGCGATCGATGATTTCGCAGCGGCCTCCGCGACGCTGACGCAAGCCCACTAAACCTGAAAACTTTACGCGACTTGGTTGGACGCGCTTTCTGCGGAACGGCGCTGCTCAGCACCATGGCCCAGGAGCGTGACGAGATCCTTCACGTCAGCAGGATTGTAAGGTTTCGTCAGGTGCGGATAATCCCTGAGCCGCGGCGGCAAGAACACCAGATCGTTGTAGCCCGTCGTGAACGCGAACGGGATCCGGCGCCGGTCGAGAATCTCGGCGATCGGCGCACTGTTGTCCGCACCGAGATTGATATCGATGAGCGCGATGTCGAAGTTTGAATCCGTGGCAGCCTTGAGACCCTCGGAAAGCTGACCGAATGGGCCGACGACCTTGTGCCCATCGGCCTCGAGGTCGAGCTGCAACTGCATGGCGATCAGCGCCTCATCTTCCACGAGCAGGATGCGCCAGGGACCGGGAACCGCCAAGTTGGCGGGGAGCAAAGGCACGCGCAGTTTCGGCACGATCGCAATGTGCCGCGTGCCAACCATATGTGCGCGCGACGACAGATCTCCGAGGAAATTGAATTGAAAACCTTCCGGCGCAAAATTCATTTCCGCGACCCCGCCGCACTCGGATGCGGCACTGCGAATGACGGCCAGTCCAAATCCGTTGCGCTCGGGCTTGGTGCAAATAGGTCCCCCGCTTTCCCGCCACGAGAACCTGATTTTATCGCCGTCCGGCGTCACGATCCGCGCCCATTCGACGGACACCCGGCCGCCCGGCTTCGACAGCGCCCCGTGTTTGACGGCGTTCGTGACGAGCTCATGCAGAACGAGCGCCATTGACTGGCCGAACTTCGACGTCAGGCGTACACGGTCGCCTTCGACGACGATGTCGTTGTCCGAGCGGGAACGGAAAGGCGCAAGTGCCCCCTGAACGAGTTCGTGAAGATCGACGCCGGTCCAGCTGCTTTGCCGCAAAAGATCGTGGGCCGCCGACATCGCGTGAATACGCCCATCGAGCGCCGCAGCGAACGCGGCGACGGAAACGGCATTCGAACTGGAGAGCCGCGCGATCGCCGCGACGTTGGCGAGAATGTTTTTCACGCGATGATCGAGTTCGGCCATGAGCAGCTGCTGATGGCTTTCGGCCGACTTGCGATCGGTGATGTCGAGCAGGTTGCCAAGAACGCGCGGCGTCTCGGCATCGCTGGTGTTAAAGGCGCGGGCACGGGCGAGGATCCATGCAACGCCGCGCGCGCCCGTTACGCGAAACTCCAATTCTGCCGTCGTTTCGGCATAATTTGCCGTACGAACGTAGCTGCGCACCATTTCGCGATCGTCTTCATGCACGAACGCCATGAACGACTCGAAGGTTTGATGCAGCGGAAGCTTGCTGTGAAGCACGTCGGAGATGTTGGCTGACCACTGAAGCGTTTGCGATTTCTGATCGAATTCGAACGTCGCGAGCTTCGCGGCCTCGCTCGCGAGACGAAGGCGTTCTTCGCTCTCCTGTAGTCGCGCATGCGATTCTTCGAGCTGCTGCGCGCGCTGTTGCACGCGTGCCTCGAGCTCGGCATTGAGCGTGTCGAGCTGCCGGCTTTTTCTGTAAAGCTCAACGAAGATCTGAACCTTCGCTTTCAGAATTTCCGGCACGACCGGGACGGACACATAATCCACCGCACCCGTCCGGTAACCCTTCAGAAGGTCATCGGTTTCAAGCCGCACCGCCGAGATGAAGATGACCGCAGTCTTCTCGTGTCGCGGATGATCTCTGATCATCGCCGCAAGCTCGAATCCGTCGAGGTCGGGCATGCAGACGTCCATCAGGATGACGGCAATGTCGTTCTTGAGGAGCGCGGTGAGCGCTTCCTCGGCGGTCGTCGCCTTGATGAGCGTCGCGTCGAGTCCATCGAGAATGGCCTCGTACGTGAGCAGCTTTCCAGGCTGATCATCGACCAGAAGAATATTGATGGGATCTATCGAAACGGCTTCGCCTACCATGTCGTCTCCGTTACCGGTGCAGCCACATGCGCAGCGCCGAAATCAGCTGCTCGGTATCGACAGGCTTCGCGAGGTAATCGGATGCGCCGGCTTCAAGGCATTTCTCACGGTCGCCCTTCATCGCCTTTGCAGTCAGCGCGATGATCGGCAGCCGCTGGTTCTTCTCGCTGCTCCGAATTTTCTGCATAGTCTGATAACCGTCCATTTCCGGCATCATGATATCCATCAAGACGATTGAAACATCGGTCGAGCTCAAGGTTTCGATGGCTTCCAGCCCGGTGTTCGCCGTCAGGACTTCCATTCCGCGACGCTCGAGCAGGCTGCTCAATGCAAAGATGTTTCGCGCGTCGTCATCAACAAGAAGCACCTTGCGGCCGATGAGATAGTCGTCCGTATCGTGCAGCCGTGACAAAAGCTCCTGCTTCTCGGCTGGAAGTTCGGTCACGACGCGGTGCAGGAACAGCGCAGTCTCGTCCAGAAGCCGTTCCGGGGATTCCACACCCTTCACGACGACGGTACGAGCGTATTGACGGATCTGCAAGTTCTCCTCGCTCGATAACTCCCGTCCCGTGAACACAATGACGGGGATATCGCGCATCGTCTCCTGGCGGCTCATATGCTCAAGGATCTCGAAGCCCGACATATCGGGCAATTTCAGATCGAGCACGACACAATCGACGTCTTCGCGATTTAGAATTTCGATTGCCGATTGCCCGCTTGATGCAGACAAAATCGAGAGATCGTGGTCCTCGAGAAGCGCCGAGACGCTCAGAAGTTCCGCCGGATCGTCTTCAATGATGAGAAGCTTCTTGGTTGTCGATGTCGAGAACGTGCCGATCTTGCGTAACGCCGATTTTAGCTGATCGGTCTGCAGCGGCTTAGTCAGGAACGAGTAGGCGCCGCGCGCCAAGCCATGATGACGATCGTCATCGAGCGTCAGCACTTGCACGGGAATATGTCGCGTCAGCGGATTGTGCTTGAGCTGACTGAGTACCGACCAGCCGAGCACGTCCGGCAAATGGATATCAAGTGAAATGGCCGTCGGATTGTAGTCGGTCGCAAGTGTCATCGCCTCGACGCCGCGTTGGCAGATGATGCCCTTGAAGCCGGTATCGTGCGCGGCATCGAGCAGGATCCGCGCGAAGTTGATATCGTCCTCGACGATGAGAAGCACCTGGTCGCCCGCCGCGATGTTGTCGCGATCGTCTTCGATCGGCGCCGGCAACGGACCGGCGAGAGACAATGGCGTCGGCACAGAGGGCGAAGCTTCGGGCTTTGTGCGAACGTCGCTCGCCAAAGAGGCATATCGAAGCGGCAGGTAGAGTGTGAACACGCTGCCGGTGCCGGGCTCGCTTCTTAGCTGGATTTCGCCGCCAAGAAGGTGGGCGAGTTCGCGGCTGATCGCGAGACCGAGCCCGGTGCCGCCGTATTTTCGGCTCGTGCTGGCGTCGGCCTGCTGAAACGCTTCGAAGATGAGCTTTTGCTTGTCGGCCGGAATGCCGATCCCCGAATCCGCCACCTCGAACGCCACCACGGTCTGCGCTGTCGAGAGGATGGGATGATCGCTGCTCCACTTGGCGGTTGCTGGTTTGACCGTGAGCCGGACATGCCCTTCGCGCGTGAATTTGAAGGCGTTCGAAAGCAGGTTCTTCAGCACCTGCTGCAGGCGCTTAGAGTCGGTGAAGATTGTTTTCCCGAGATCGGCATTAAACGTGACTTGGAAGCCGAGCGCGCGCCGCTCGGCCTCGTGGCGGAACGGTCGTGCCACCGCCTCGATCAAGCCATTGAACGCAATCTCTTCGGCATCGACGGACACCGTTCCGGACTCGATCTTCGAAAGATCGAGAATGTCGCTGATCAAATTGAGAAGATCGGTACCGGCGCCGTGGATCGTGCGTGCGAACTCCACCTGTCTGTCGGAGAGATTGCCGTCCGGATTGTCGGTCAACTGCTGCCCAAGGATGAGAATGCTGTTGAGCGGCGTCCGCAGCTCGTGAGACATGTTCGCGAGGAATTCGGACTTGTAGCGTGACGTCAACGCCAACTCGGCGGCCTTCTCTTCGACGGCGCGGCGGGCCTGATCGATTTCCTCGTTCTTGCGCTCCACTTCGAAGTTGCGTTCCGCAAGCTGCTGCGCCTTCTGCGCCAGCTCCTCGTTCGTCTTCTGCATCGCCTTTTGCTGATCTTGCAGCTCGGCCGCAAGCTGCTGCGACTGCATCAGCAGGCTTTCGGTTTGCATCGTTGCCTCGATACTGTTCAAGACGACGCCGATGCTGACCGAGAGCTGTTCCAGGAACGTCAGCTGCGCCGGTTCGAAATTCTGGAGCGAGCTGAGTGAGATGACGGCCTTGATCTGATCTTCGAACGTGATCGGATGCACGATGACGCTGCGGGGAGGGGCCCGGAAGACGACGGCGTCGATGCTCCCCGCCGGTTCCGGGATGTCGGTCAGAACGCGTCTTTTCTTTTCGATCGCGCATTGTCCGATGAGGCTCGAACCAAGTTCCAGCCTTTCCGGATAGCGAACGTCGACGTCGTCCGCGTACTTCGCGAGAATCTTGAGTTCACTTCCCGTCGCATCGTACTGATAGATGACGCCCTGATGCGCATTGATCAGCGGCACGAGTTCCGACAGAAGTTTTCTGCCCACGGTGACGACGTCGCGCTGGCCCTGCAGCATGCTGGTGAAGCGCGCGAGGTTCGTCTTGAGCCAGTCCTGTTCGGTGTTGAGCTGCGTCGTGAGGCGCAGGTTGCCGATCATCGTATTGATGTAGTCTTTGAGCTCGGCGACTTCGCCGCGCGCTTCCACCTGAATCGAGCGCGTCAGGTCGCCCTTCGTCACTGCCGTCGTAACCTCGGCGATCGCGCGCACCTGAGTGGTGAGGTTCGCGGCGAGCAGGTTGACGTTGCCGGTGAGATCTTTCCACGTGCCGGCCGCGCCGGGCACATTCGCCTGACCGCCGAGGCGGCCTTCGACGCCGACCTCGCGCGCAACCGTCGTCACCTGATCTGCGAAGAGCGCGAGTGTATCCGTCATGTCGTTGATCGTTTCGGCAAGCGCCGCGACTTCGCCCTTCGACTTCACGGTCAGCTTGGGCTTCAGGTCGCCGTTGGCGACCGCCGTCACAACCTTCACGATGCCGCGAACCTGTTCCGTCAGGTTCGCCGCCATGACGTTCACGGTGTCGGTCAAATCCTTCCACGTACCGGCGACGCCCGGAACGGCCGCCTGTCCGCCGAGACGGCCCTCGGTACCGACCTCGCGCGCAACGCGTGTCACTTCCGAGGCGAACGCGTTGAGCTGATCGACCATCGTGTTGATGGTGTTTTTCAGCTCGAGAATTTCGCCTTTGACGTCGACGGTGATCTTGCGCGAAAGGTCGCCGCGGGCGACCGCCGTCGTCACCTCGGCGATGTTGCG